>NZ_WKJJ01000014.1 GCF_009674485.1 Pseudoduganella rivuli
TGAGACTATGATTTGCCATGAGAGCAGTGGATTAGTTTTTGGGTTTGGTCGCACAAACACAATAACTCTTCCTTACTGCTCTCTTGCGTTTACGGCATGCTCATCCCGGCAATCCGTGAAGAACCAAAAAAAAACCCGCGATAGCTCGCGGGCGAAGGGATTCAAATCGGGAGAGATTTGAAAGAGCGGTATCATCATCGCACTGCTTGATGACTGCCTGATGACAGTCCCATGCTGCTTTGGTGGTGCTCCGAAATCCTTGCTGTCAGGACCTAGATTAGTACAAAGAAATACACCCAATTCTCACCAATAATCACAATGTGTAAATTTTCGCGACTAACCGGTATTTCCACGCTGTTGCTGCTCAGTGCGTGTGTACGATTACCAACACCCATGGCAGAAAATGCAACACCTATGCCGGCGCCTGTGGCGGCCGTACGCAGCAATTGGCCGGATCCGGCCCGGATGGCGGATAAATGGAAAATTACCGGGGATTCACTGATCGCGGTGACCGTGCGGCGCGGCGGCGCCCTCGCCCGCCTCGGCCACGACCACGTGGTGGCCGCACGCGTGCTGAACGGCTGGGCCTATCCCGGCAAAGGGCCGGAACCGGCGCGGGCCGTCTTCAGCTTCCGGCTCGATGCGATGGTGGTGGACGACGACGCGTTGCGCACGCAGGCGGGACTGACCAATACGCCGCCGGCCGACGCGATCGCCGGCACGCGCCACAATATGCTGGTCAAAGTGCTGGAAGCGGAACGCTATCCGGAAGTGCTGGTACAGGCCGAACAAAGCAGCGCCGGCGCGCTCAATGCCGACATCACGCTGCACGGCGTCACGCGCCGCTATACGATCCCGGCCCGCATCGGGCAGGACGCCGGCGGCATCGCCGCCAGCGGCCAGTTCACGTTAAAACAAAGCGATTTCGGTATCACGCCATTTGCCGTGCTGGGCGGCGCGCTGGCCGTGCAGGATACGCTGGAACTGCGCTTTGCGATCCGCGCCGCCCCCGCTGCCGCACAACCCGCGCGGCCCTAGCGGGCCACGATCAGGCGCACGCCCAGACCGACGAAGATCGTGCCGGCGATCCGGTCCAGCCACAAACCTGCGCGGGGGCTGCGGTTGATCCATTTGCCGATGGCGCCGGAAAAATAACCCAGCAAGCCAAACAGCACGCACGCCTGCAACGTGAAAATCAGGCCCAGTTGCGCGGTCTGCCAACTGACGCCGCCCCGTTCCGCCACCACGAACTGGGGCAGGAACGACAGGAAGAACAGCACCACCTTGGGATTGATGCTGTTGGCGAACAAGCCCTTGCCGAACAATTTCGCCAGCGATTCGTCCGGCATGCCATCGGCGGCCACGTGCGCGCCGCCCTTGCTGCGCAGCGCCCCCCATCCAAGCCAGATCAGGTACAGGCCGCCAAACACCTTGAGCGCCGTGAATGCGGCCGGCGACGCGGCGATCAGTGCACTCACGCCCAGCGTGGCCAGCACCGTGTGCGTCAGGCAGCCCAGCGCGCAGCCCAGGCCGAAGGCGATGCCCCGTGCACGGCCGCGCGACATGCCCACGCCCAGCACCATCAGGTTGTCCGGCCCCGGCGATGCCGTGATCAGAACGGCGGCCGCGAGAAATCCAAAGAATTGTTCAGGTGAGATCAGCAAGGTAGGGATTCCGTCAGGAGTCGATTAGAATATGGCAAGCCCCACATTTTACTATCACTACGCTGCCGTACAACGGCAAACAAGTCCGGTACACACGATGTTCCTACCATTCATCGCCCTGTTCGCCAGCGTGCCCCGCCGTGTGCTTGCTCACCTGCTGATGCTGCTGCCGCTGGTGCTGGCCGGCGCGCCGGCGCACGCGGCGCCGGAAGCGGACACGCGCGCGGGCCAGGCCGTCCTGACCAGGGCTGCCACGCTGGATTTGCTGAAACACGGTGCGCTGTACCGGGACGACGGCCAGGCCTTCCCTTCCGACCCGGCCGACCTGCCCGCCTTCCTGGCGTCGCTGAAAACCGCGGGCAAGGTGGATTTGCTGGGTGGCGGCTACTGGCTGCATGCACGCCTGCGCAACGATACGCGCCAGTCGGGCTGGGTCATCGATCCCAACGATACGCTGATCGACCGCGTCGAGGCCCGGCTGTACGGGCCGGACACGGCGCTGCAGCACCTGTCCACCGGCTACCGCGCGCCGCATGAATACCTGCTGCATTACGGCAAGGACGTGGCGCTGCAACCGGGTGAAAGCTACGACGTGCTGATCCGCTTCTCCAGCCCGTATTACGCGCGCACGCCCGTGTTTGCCGTGACACCGCAAGACGCCTACCGCACGCTGGTGGCCCGCGAAAATTTCATCATCATCGGCTCCATCGGCGCGCTGGTGGCGCTGGCCATCTTCAATTTCTTCATTTACACGTACACGCGCGACCGCTCGCCACTGTATTACTCGCTGTACGTGCTGTGCTACGCGACCGGCTGGGGCCTGACGTTCCACCTGCCCGCCGACCTGTTCGACTGGCACGACCTGCGCTTCCATTACGTGCCGTTTTTCCTGCTGCCGGTCTTGAGTACGCTGTTTTACCGCTCCTTCCTGCGCCTGGAAGACAACGCGCCACGGCTGCACAAGGCCAGCAACATCAACTTTATTTTGCCGCTGTTGCTGCTGCCCAGCTGCTTCGTCGCGCTGCCGTATGCGCACACGCTGGCCACCATCGTTATTTCCGTCTGGATGACCCTGGCGCTGGTCAGCGGCATCGTGGTCTGGCGCAACGGTTACCAGCCGGCCCGCTTCTTTATCCTGGGCTTTATCGCGCTGATGCTGCCGGGCGTGCTGATCCTGCCGGCCAATGTGGGCCTGATCCCGGCCGCCGTGGAGAACGCACAATTGTTCACCTTGTTGGGCGGCACCGTGGACGGCGTGCTACTGGCGTTCGCACTGGCCGACCAGATCCGCCTGCTGCGCAACCACCTGGAACAGCGGGTGCAGGAGCGCACGGCCGAGCTGACGGAAGCAAAGGAACACGCGGAAATCGTCAGCCGCCACCGCATCGATTTCCTGTCGGCCATGAGCCACGACATCCGCACGCCGCTGGCGGGTGTGATCGGCATGCTGAAATTCGCGCTGCGCGACCAGACGGTCCGTGGCCGCACGGAAGAATACCTGCGCATCGGCTTGCAAAACAGCGAAGCGCTGCTGGCCATCCTCAACGATATCCTGGACTTTTCCAAGATCGACGCGGGCAAGCTGTCGATTGAAACCGTGGACGTGGACTTGCGCACGCTGATCGATGAAGCGGTCGGCATCCTGCAGGCGCAGGCCGACGCCAAGAGTTTATTGCTGAAAGTCGACCTGGCGCTGGATTTGCCCCGCTATGTGCAGGGCGACCCGACCCGCATCCGGCAAATCCTGCTGAACCTGCTCGGCAACGCCATCAAGTTCACGGACCGGGGCGAAGTGCGGCTGGAAGCATCCGCCAAGCCGGGCCGCAACGGCCTGACGCACGTGCAATTCAATATCCGCGACACGGGACCCGGCATCCCGGCGTCGACCCTGGCGCGCCTGTTCCAGAAGTTCGAGCAAGCCGATATTTCCACCACCCGCCGCTTCGGCGGCACCGGCCTGGGCCTGGCGATCTGCAAGGAACTGGTGGAATTGATGGGTGGCGTGATTGGCGTCGACAGTACGCCGGGCGTGGGGTCGAACTTCCACTTTACGCTACCGCTGGCGTTGGGCATGCCGCCGGAAAACGATTTGATGACCTTGCCGCGCGAAGCCCGTCACGCGTACCGCCTGAACATCCTGTGCGCGGAAGACGTGCGCACCAACCAGATCATCATCAGCACCTTGCTGGAAAGCATGGGACACCAGGTGGTGCTGGTGGAAAACGGCGTCGATGCGCTGGCCGCGCTGTCGCACGAGGAATTCGACCTGGTGCTGATGGATGGCCGCATGCCGACCATGGATGGCGAACAGGCCGCGCGCCTGATCCGCCGTGGCGGCAGCGAAGATTACCGCGTCAAGGATACCAGCGTGCCCATCATTGCCCTGACGGCCAATGCCAGCGACCACGACCGCGCGCGCTACCTGGCGGTCGGCATGGATGGCTTCCTCAGCAAGCCGGTCGACGAACGCTTGCTGTACGACCAGATCGAAAAAACCATTGCCCAGTTGCTATCGCGTGGCCGCACGCTGCAATTTGTCGAGCCCGGCGACGCGGAACAGGCGGGCGCGGAAGCGTCCGGCTTCGCCGCCAATGACAGCGCCGCCCTGCCCGCCGGGACGCCGCCGGCCACGCCAACGGATGCGGACCTGGCGGCCCAGTTCGGCGTCGCCCCGCTGGATGCGGCCGCACCGCCCGTCAACAACGATGGCAAAATCCATATCCTGCCGCTGGCCGGCTTGTCACAAAAGCACATGCAGCGCATCACGCAAGCATTCCTGGATGAGGCGCCGCGCCGGCTGGAACTGGCGCGTACCGCCGTGGCGGCCGGCAAAGCCAGCACGGCGTCCGCCGCTTTCCACGCGCTGAAAGGCAGCGCCGGCTACCTCAGCTCGACGCACCTGCACACCTTGTGCCACCGGATGGAAAAGCTGGCGGCGGCCGGACAACTGGACGACGTCACGGCCGGCCTGCCGGAATTGCAGGAAGCGCTGGCGCAGGCGTGCAACGACTTGCGCGGCCTTCCCCAGCCGGCGGAAGCAAGCCTGGCGGCGAACTGACGCGCTCGGTGCGGCAGGCAACGGAGCGCGCCGCCATGCGCCCGTAAGCTTGGCGCATGAAACGCGACCTGCCCCGTATCGTTGAAGGCGCCAACAGCCACGATGCCCGCGATGCCCGTGCCGACGCCAGCGCGGCCGGCTTGCGCCACGTGCACGACGACCGCCCCGGCCTGCGCCGCATCGCCACCAAATCCGGGTTCCGCTATACGGACGCCGACGGCAAACCCGTGCGCGACAAAGCCACGCTGGATCGCATCCGTTCGCTGGCCATCCCGCCCGCGTGGCGCGACGTGTGGATTTGCCCGACCGCCAACGGCCACTTGCAAGCCACGGGCCGCGACGCGCGGGGCCGCAAGCAATACCGCTACCATCCGCGCTGGCGCACCGTGCGCGATGACGTCAAATACGAACGCATGCTGGCGTTCGGCCAGGCGTTGCCGGCCATCCGCGCCCAGGTCGACGCGGCGCTGGCGCTGCCCGGCCTGCCCCGCGACAAGGTGCTGGCGACCGTGGTGTACCTGCTGCAATCGACCATGATGCGGATCGGGAATGAAGAATATGCGCGCGACAACCGCTCATATGGCTTGACCACGCTGCGCAACCGCCACGTGCACATCGATGGCAGCAAGGTCCGTTTCCGCTTCCGTGGCAAAAGCGGCGTGCAACATGATGTCGCCGTCAGCGACCGCCGCCTGGCGCGCATCATCCGCCGCACGCGCGATCTGCCTGGCCAGGACTTGTTCCAGTACATCGATGACGACGGCAACCTGCGCAGCATCGGCTCGGGCGATGTCAACGCTTACCTGCGCGGCATTAGCGGCGACGATTACACGGCCAAGGATTTCCGCACCTGGCATGGCAGCGTGCTGGCGGCGCAGGCGCTGCTGGCCTGCGGGCCGGCCGCCAGCGTGGCCGAAGCGAAGAAAAATGTCGTGCGCGCCATCGAAACCGTGGCGCGGCGATTGGGCAATACGCCCGCCGTGTGCCGCAAGTGCTATGTGCATCCGGCCGTCATCGACGCTTACCTGGGCGGCGCGGCCGCTTCCCCGCCCTCCCCGCCGTCGGCCACGGCCGGGCCGTACGCGCTGGCGCCGGAAGAACAGGCGCTGCTGGCATTGCTGCAAACCCGATAGGGCTTCAGGCGCGCGGCGCCAGCAAGTGCAATATGCCCTCGCCTGCCGCTTCCAGCCCGTCATAGGCGGCGCGCCAGCCCAGCAGCCGCTGCGCCTTGCCGCAATCGCACGCCGTGTTGTACTTGACAAAATACTCGGCGAACTGCACGTCCTGCGGGCTGTAATACTGCCGCCAGTCGCCCGGCGCGCTTTGCCAGTGCGTGCCATGCCATGTCGCCACTTCCTGCGCATAATCGCGCAGCGACACCGGCTGCGGCGACGCCACGTTGAACGCCTGTCCCGCCGCGATGCCGCGCGCCTCGACCGCGCGCACGAACGCCTCGGCGATATCGCTGGCGTGGGCAAAGTGCAAGGTGGCCTTGCCGCCCTCGGGCAAGGCCAGCGGCTCGCCCCGCGCCAGTTGCGCAAACACCCCCGCATGCAGGTTGGCCGCCGGGTTGACGGGCCACCACCAGCGTCCCGCGATCTGCCCGGGGTGGATCACGGTGGCGTCCACCGCGTCCTGTTCCAGCAACAGCGCTTCGATTTGCGCCTTCCACTCCGCGTACACGCCATAAGGCCGGCGCGGCGCGGTTTCATCGTGCGGCGCGCCGCCGCGCGGACCGTAGGCCCAGACCGAGCCGCAATGCAGCAAATGCGCGCCACTGCCGTGCAGCGCGGCCAGCATCTGGCGGGCGCTGTCCGGCATGAAGCACACCAGGTCGATCACGGCGTCCGGCCGCAACCCCGCCACCAGCGCGCCAAACGCGCCGGCCTGGTCCAGCGCATCGCGGTCGGCGTGGCGCCACGCCACCTTGTCCCAGGCGGGATCGGCATAATACGGCGCGCTGTGGCCGCGCGTCACCACCACCACGTCATGGCCGGCCTGCACCAGCAGGGGCGCCAGGTAGCTGCCGATATGGCCGGTCCCGCCTATCAGGACGATCCGCATGCATCACCTCCGAGGGTATTCCGATCCGGCCAGCATAGACCGCCTGCCAGACTGTTGCAATCGAACACGCAATGCAGGGTATGATAGTCCCATGAGAATCGCCGCCAACATCCTCGGCAGCTTCGCCCTGGTCCTCGCGGTCCTGGGCGTCTTCCTGCCGCTCCTGCCCACCACGCCATTCCTGCTGCTGGCCTCGGCCTGCTATGCGCGCGGTTCGCCGCGCCTGCACCTGTGGCTGCGCAACCACCCGGTGTTCGGCAAATACCTGCGCGATTTCGAGGATGGGCGCGGCATTCCCCTGCGCGGCAAGATCCTGGCGCTGGTCATGATGTGGACGTCGATGCTGTATTCGATCTGGAAAGTCACGCTGGCCGTGAAATTCGTGCTGGCCGCGATCGCCTGCGCCGTCACCGTCTACCTGCTGCGCCTGCCCACCACGCCGCGCGAACCAAAGGACCCGGCATGAGGATCGTGATCCTGGCACTGGCCGTGCTGGCGTTCCTGGCCGTGCTGTGGGGACCCGTGATCTGGCTGGCCAACCGCTACCTCGCGCAAGGCGTGTACGGCCAGTATGGCTTGCTGCGCAAGCTGCTGCCCGGACAACTGGTGGCGGCCATCGTGCTGACGGTGGCGGCCGATTTCACCGACCGCTGGGACCTGGGCACGGTGATCGGCGCCGTCACGCTGGCCGTCAGCGCCGGTGGCGCCGCCATCCTGTCACTGCGGCGGCTGATGCCGCGCCGCTGACGCGGCGGCGGCCGGACTTCGTGGCATACGAAGCCCGGCAATTGCGGGGGAGCTGATGCGCGCCCCTGGTTGAACCTTTAAAAGTCCTTCTCGCCCTGGATCACTTGCGGATACCCCGTCATGGCGCGCGACGTCTGCATGCCCGCCATCACGGCCGCTTCCACGCAGCCGGCATTGAGGCCGGTCTTGATCCAGTCGCCCGTGAGGAACAGGTTGTCGAAGCCCGATTCGTCGGTCGCCAGCCGGTATTTCGTGGAGTTGACCACCGACATCACGTAGCGCTCGGACGGATCCACGTTGGCGCGCCAGTATTGCGCATCGAAGCGCGCTTCGCCGGTGCCTTCGGCCGGATCGACCAGCCAGTTCCACGGGAACGCGCCGGCCGGGCCGGCGGCGGGCCACAGGTAGGCGATTTGATTGCGCAACTGGTTGACGGCGCCCTCTTTCGCCACGGCTTTCATCTGGTCCGGGAAAGCGTGGTCCGATGGCGGCGGATAGGCGGCCACCGGCAAGGCGCTGCAGAAGTACGACACGTTTTTCGGATCGATGGCGGGCGGCCAGTCTTCGCGGCACAGCAACTGGTCCATCGGCGCCCACGTGTCGTACGGTTCCGTAAAGCCCGACAGCACCGGCTGCTGGCCTTCCGGCTGGTACGTCCAGCCCATTTGCGCCAGGTCCTTGTTCAGCCATACCTGGTACGCCTGGGTGGCGACGGTCTGCACCTTTTCCGACGCCGTGCGCAGCTTGTCGCTTTTCGCCAGCAATTGCGGGCACAGCGCGGGCAGCGAACCGATGGAAATCCCGAACACCACCCTGTCGAAGTCCACGCCTTTTTTCAGGGTGACGCTTGGCAGCGGTTTACCGAACGCTTCGCGGTAGAGTTCCGGCCAGTTGGTCCAGAACGATTCCAAGTTGACGTTTTCCCGTTGCAGCAGCGCGGCCTGGGCCGGGTCGATCTGGTCGTACAACGGCGCGGACGGCCAGCATGCCAGGCCCTTGACGTCGACCAGCGGCTGATAATCCGCGCCGGCCAGCGCCACCTGTTGCGTCATGCGGATACTGCCGATGGTGTCGCCGTCCGGCACCAGTTCATCGACCTTGTGGAAGTATTTGAATTGCACGCCGCGCGCTTTCAGTACCTCATACATCGGCGTGAAAATGGTATCGCCCATGCCGGCCTGCATCTTGAACATGATGCCGCCCTTGTAAGCCAGGCCGATGCGCATCATCGAGCGCAGGATCGTGCCCGCTTCCACGTTCGGCTTGTCGTACTCGCCGTTTTCATAGGCGAACACCAGGTCATAGAAGCCCCGCACCGGCGCCGAATTCACGCAATACTCTTCATCGCCGCCATGTTTGCGCAGCCAGTCGCGGAAATCGATATCGTTGATGACGTCGAAACCGTGGCGGAACACGCCGTCTTCGAACATGCCTTTCATGACGGTGATGCCCAGGTCCAGGCAAATGAACATGTGGCGCAAGTCATCGTTGCCGATGATCCGGTCGCGGTAGCGCGCATGCAGCCACTGGCGGATGCCGCCCAGGGTGCCGGCCAGCATCTCGTGTTCCGAAGCCTGGTGCGTGGACGAATCCGGCGCCAGGTTGGCCACCAGCGCGGCCAGCGCGCCGGCCGACACCACGACGTCTTCGGCCAGGTCCGCGATATCTTCGCGCACTTCATGGGCCAGGTGGCGCAGCCAGCCGCCCGGGCCGCTCGCATGTTCAGGCGCCTTCTTTTCCTCCAGGTCGTCCGCGATTTCGTGCAGTTTTTTCAGCCATTGCTCGATCCACGCGATCATGGCCACCGCCATTTGCCATAGCGTGATCTGTTCCGTGCCCGTGCCCGGCTCGCCCGGCAACGTCGGGAACACGATTGACCAGTTGCGCCATTCGCCATTGACGTCTTCCGACAGCGCCACGTAATCCTGCTGCTTGAACGCGTCTTCCCACGTGGCCAACGGCGAACCCGGCGGACGTCCCAGGGCCGCATAGGCTTCCTTGATCATCTTGAACGCGTTGGCATAAAAGCCGAACCAGATGTGCAAGCCGTGTTCTTCGATGCGCTGGCCCAGTTCCGCATTGCGCCCGCTGGCGCCCTTGCCGCCCAGCCGCCAGCCCTGCTGGTAGACCGTGATCTCGTAATTGTTTTGCCAGCCCGGCTGGCTGGTCAGGTAATACGCGGTCGTCATCGAGCCGACGCCGCCGCCGAGGATGGCGATTTTTTCCGGGTTCACCTGCGAGTTGTCGACCAGCTCTTCGCCCGGTTGCGCCGTGAAATCGAAATTCACGTGGAATGGCAGGATCGCCTGCTGCGTCCCCAGCTGCAAGCCCAGCGTCTCGTTCAGCGGGAAGCTGTCGAACGCGTGCAGCGTGGCTTCGTAGTCGTAGCCCAGCAATTTCACGCTGTGCAGCTTGTCGATGGTGGCCGGGGCCGCGACGATGGCCTGGTACACGGCCTTGATGCCGGCGCTGTCCGGGAATTGCTTGAGGAAGATCTGGTCGATGCGCGGGTTGCGCAGCAGCGACACGATATCTTCCCAGCCTTCCTTGTCCATGTTGAAGAAGTCCGGCACCGACAGGAACAGCTGGATGGCTTCCTCGATCAGGTCGCCGATATCGTCCAGCACTTTTTCCTGCTGGTTGGGATTGACCGCGTTGACTTCCAGCAGCGGATTGAGCGCGATCCGGGTTTCCGGCGAAAACTGTTTAAAGCCCTTGGCGGACACGGAACAGCGCAGCGGCGGCTGCCCTTCATGGGGAATTTCGTATTCGCACAGGTACTTCGGATAGCCGAACAATTCGCGGCCATTAATCAGCGCCATCGCATCGTCGACAAAGATATGGCATGGATACCAATAGATATGCTCCAGCTTGCCGTCGGCGTCCATGGCGCCCGTCATGACCCACGTGACGATGTCGATTTCCGTGATCCAGCCCTTCGCATGGTCCACCGGCGCCGCGGAGTCCGCGTGGTTGACACGGGTAAACGTGATCATCACGTACGGCGACAGCGCCTTGAAGCGCATGCGCTGCCCCGCCACGGCATTCAGGCTGGTATCGAGGGTATGCTGCAGTTTGGCCACATCGCCCTTGACGAAGTAGCCGTACATTTCGGAATTCTTCAATTGCAGCGGTGAATGCATCATCACTGAACCACCGGGGTACAGGTAGGAAGGACGTGTCGCCATGGAGTCTCCGTAAGATAAGAATGCGTCCGGCTAGTGTATTTCAAATTTCGATAATGTTGCTCATAAGAATAGAATTTTCCACCAGTTTGGAGTGGCTATCATGCTTGTAATACAATGCCGACCAAATGTATGAATTGCGTGATGAAGAGGAAGTGAATGCGCGGCGAAACGCGGGCCTGGGTCCGCATGCCTTCGGGAAAGCGGCTGGATTTGCTGGACCCGACTCCGTTCGACTGGGACGATGCCGATCTGGCGCTGGGCCTGGCGCGCACCTACCGCTGGGGCGGCCATTCGGCGTGGCCGCTGCCGTTGTCCGTGGCCCAACATTCGCTGACGGTGATGCAGCTGCGCCGCGACTGGGCCGCGCAGGCGGGCGCCACGTTACCGGTGGAACTGGAATTACGCGAATTACTGCACGATGCGGAAGAAGGCTTGTTGGGCTTCGACTGTATTTCCGTCTTAAAACCCTTCCTGGGCGAGCAATTCAGGGAATTGAGCCGGCGACTGGAGCAAGCGGTGTTCCTGCGTTATGGCTTGCCGCGCTGGACCCGCGACGGCCACCGTATCCACAAGCGGGCCGACCGCCTTGCCGCCGCCAGCGAAGCAGTGCACGTGGTGGGCTGGTCGCCCCAGGAAGTGCGGCAAACGCTGAAAATCCGGACGCAGCCGCTGGAAACCGATCCCTTGCAAGCAGTCTATGGCGGCCGGCCATGGGAACCGTGGCCACCGGCGCTGGCATGCGAGCGCTTTCTGGAAATGTTATATAAACTGAAACAACTGCTATAAAGCCAGTCTGCAGAACCAACTTGATCAACGTGTTCTAATAGGGTGGATTTAAAGCGCTTTTCAGCCTTATCCACATCGTCTGTGGATAAGCATGTGGAAAAGACCCTCTTGACAGGCCGGGAACGCAGTATTTAAGCGGGTTTCAACACTTTGCTGATTTCGCAGGCAAAAATTTTCATCAAGAAAATCAATTACTTGCAAATCGCTTGATGCAGCACCAAAAATTATTTTTTGCCGATTGAAAAAAATATTCGGCGTTTGCTTGCAGAACGGGCATGCCGGAGCCGAAGCGCCGCCGGAACCCTTTGACAAATATTCGGCCGAGGAATAGTGTTGCTGAAGCGGATGCACGAATGGGCGGCCCGTGTCTTGATACAGTGCACGCCGACGACAGATTAGCCACAGGAATGTGCATGAACGTGAAAGAAGATAGCAGCCCCGACTGGATGATTGAAGAGGATGCGCCCGCCGGCGCGGACCCGAATGGCGCTGCCGTCCCCGCCCCGTGGCGGGTGCTGATTGTCGATGACGATGTCGACGTCCATGTGGTGACGAAGTTTTCCCTCAGCAATGCCTGCTTCCAGGGCCGCCGGCTCAGCTTTTTGCACGCCTATAGCGGCGATGAAGCGCTGACGGTGTTGCGAAATAACCCCGACGTGGCGCTCGTGTTGCTGGATGTGATCATGGAAACCAGCGAAGCGGGATTGAAGGTGGCGCGCCAGATCCGTGATGACTTGCATAACAAGCTGGTGCGCATTGTCCTGCGCACGGGGCAGCCGGGCCAGGCGCTGGAACACAGCATCATCCTTGATTACGACATCAACGATTTCTGGTGCAAGAGCGACCTGACGACGCGCAAGCTGTTCACCACGGTGATTTCATCGCTGCGCAGTTATGCGGGGTTGATGGATGCGGAACAGCGCATTGTGGCGCTGCAGACGCAACTGGCGCGCCAGGTCGGCTTCACGCTCGATGGCGAGAACCGCATCGTTGACGCCAATGCCCGGGCCGCCGCGCTGCTGGGCGTGGCGCGCGAAGAGCTCGTTGGTGGACAGGTAAGCGCGGTGGCGCCAAATGATGTCGACAGCGCCGCCAATGCCGCGCCGGCAAAACACTGGATACGCATACAGTAGTTATCTGCGGCGATTTTGCCGCGATTTTTACGGCATCGTGCCGTCATCCGCTTTGCCGGACACGCTAAGTGGCGGATTGATAAGCGCTTTTTATGATATCCACAAACAGTGTGGATATCTTTGTGGAAAAGCCCCTCTTGACAGCCCGCACGGCCTGCAACCATGCGGGTTTCAATAAACTGCCCGTTCAAATGGCAGAAAACCCCGCCTTTAAAATCAAGCACTTACAACAGCACTGAAATCATCGCGAAAATTTTTTGCAGGCTCCACGCGAAATGTGCATAAGTACGGCTGACCTGGCGTCCCGGTCAGTGGGAAATGCGGCGCCGCAAATCCGGGTGCAACAGCACCCTTTCAATCACATCCGGGTGCACGTTATTCGACTTTAAATACTCGATGGCGCACAGCGTCGAGAAACAATCCTGCACGGCGATCCCTTTATTGACGATTTCACTGCAACGCGCATCGGTGCGCTGCTGCCCGGATTGCTGCATGGCCGACACGGGCCGGTCGATAACGGTGTGTGCTTCCATTGCTTTTCCTTCACTGTGATTGGCCCCTGACGGCCGTGAAGGGAGTATCGAACAATAAATCGCGAAGTCAAGGATAATAGCGGGATGATTCCTGAAGACAATCCTGCCGATATCCGTCGGCGGCCGCAATCGCTGGCTGACCTGTTTTTTTCCTTCACCATCCTGGCGTTGCAGGGTTTCGGTGGTGTCCTGGCCGTCGTGCAGCGCGAACTGGTCGAGCGCAAGCGGTGGCTGACACAGGAGGAATTCACGGAAGAACTTGCCGTGGCACAAGTAATGCCCGGCCCCAATGTCGTCAACCTGTCGCTGGTGATCGGCGCCCGCTATTTCGGCATGCCGGGCGCGGCTGCCGCGCTGGCCGGCATGCTGGCCATCCCCCTGCTGCTGATCATTGCGCTGGCGCTGGTGCATTCGCAATTTGCCGACCATCCCGGCGTGGCGGGCGCCTTGCGCGGCATGGCGGCCGTCTCGGCCGGCATGATTGCCGCCACCGGCGTGAAACTGGCGGCGTCGCTGAAGCGCCATCCGCTGCCGCTGGCGTTCGGCCTGGGCATCAGCGTGCTGGCCGTGGTGCTGCTGGTGTGGCTGCGGCTGCCGCTGCTGTACGTGCTGGGCGGCCTCGGCGGCCTGTGCTGCCTGCTGACTTACCGGAGGCTCAACCGTTGACCGCCACCATCGTCCTGACGTGGGCCGACTGGTTCAACCTGTTCGCCCATTATTTGCTGCTGTCGCTGATGTCGGTGGGCGGCGCGATTTCCACCACGGCGGAAATGCACCGCTTCCTGGTGGAACAGCACCACTGGCTGACGCCGCAGCAATTCAACGACGCCATTGCGCTGGCACAGGCCGCGCCGGGACCGAACGTCTTGTTCGTCGCGCTGATGGGATGGAAAGTGGGCATGAACGCCGGCAGCTATCCGGCGGCCGTGCTGGGCGTGACAGTGACGATGACGGGCATCATGCTGCCCAGCACCACGCTGACCTACATGGCGTCGCAATGGCTGCACCGCAACCGCGAAAAGCGCGGCGTGCGCGCCTTCAAGCAGGGCATGTCGCCCGTGGTGGTGGGCATGCTGGTCTCGACCGGCATCATCCTGGCCACGGCCAGCGCCCAAACCGTGCAGCACTGGCCGCTGTGGGCGCTGTCCTTTGCCGCCGGCGTGGTGATCTGGCGCACCAACCTCCACTTGTTGTGGCTGCTGGGCGCCGGCGCCGTGCTGGGATGGTTCCAGCTGGTCTGAGGGTGGCTGTACGCCTTATTCCTTGACGGATTCGATTGCGAACGACAAGGTCACTTCATCGCTGACGTGGGGCGCGTATTTGCCGGCGCCGAAGTCCGAACGCAGGATTTTCGCCACGGCGTTGGCGCCGCACGCATCTTTCTTCAGCATCGGGTGCGGCATGCACTGGAACGACGTGACCGTCAGGGTCACCGGCTTGGTCACGCCCTTGATGGTCAGGTTGCCATCCACGGACGCGACTTTGTCGCCATTGAAATTCACCTTGGTGGATTTGTAGGTGATGGTCGGGAACTTGGCCGTGTTGAGGAAATCTTCACCCTGGATGTGGTTGTTGAACGTGGCGTAGCCCGTGTTGACGGACTTGGCGTCGATGGTCACGTCCACCGAACCGGTCTTGGCGGCCTTGTCGATGGTGATCTTGCCGGTGGTGGTGTCAAAGCGGCTGACCTGGTTCGAATAGCCGAAGTGGCTGTATTCGAAGCGCGGGAAAGTGTGGGTGCCGTCAATCACATAGGTTTCCGGCGCGGCGGTGGCCGCCATCGAGATACCGGCGGCGATCAGCAGGGCAACGATTTTCTTCATATTCACTCCAGTTAAGAAATTGGGAACGATTTACGTGGGAGTGATTATGACCATCGAAAATTCGATTGTAAAACGGAAAATTTCCCGCATTACAATCGAAAAAATCGATACTTACTTGCAGTCGTTGCGCATCTGTGCCTGCGACACATTACTACCAGGCGGCACGCTCTGCGTCAGCCACACGTTGCCGCCGATGGTGGAACCGGCGCCGATCGTGATGCGCCCCAGGACCGTCGCTCCCGCGTAAATCACCACATCATCCTCGACTATCGGATGGCGCGGCGTCCCCTTGATCAGCGCGCCGCTGGCATCCGCCGGGAAGCGTTTCGCGCCCAGGGTCACGTGCTGGTACAGGCGCACGCCCTGCCCCAGGATCGCCGTCTCGCCGACGACCACGCCGGTGCCGTGGTCGATGAAGAAGCTGGCGCCGATGGTGGCGGCCGGGTGGATATCGACACCGGTCTTGGTGTGGGCGATGTCGGCAATCAGGCGCGCGATGAACGGCGAGCCCAGCTTGTGCAGCAAGTGCGCAATGCGGTAATGCAGGATCGCGATGGTGCCCGGATAGCACAGCATGATTTCCGCGATCGACGTGGCGGCCGGGTCGCCCGCGAAGGCCGCATGCACGTCGGACACCAGCAGCGCCCGCACTTGCGGCAAGCCGGCGGCAAATTCGCGCGTGATGGCATACGCTTTCTGCGTCAGCGCTTCCTCATCGAACCCGTCGAATTCCGATGCGAACTGCAAGCCGCGCCGCACCTGTTCCGTCATGCGGTTCAGCGTGGTGTTGAGGGTGTCGCCGACAAAGTAATCGATGCTTTCATCAGTCAGGTTCGGGCGGCCGTAATGGGTGGGAAACAGCACGGCGGAAATGCCGTCGACGATCGCCACCAGCGCTTCGCGCGAAGGCAATTCGCGCACCTTGCCCTGGTGACGGATATTGTGGGTCGCTTCACGCGAGATGCGCAGCTGTTCAATCACAGGGCCCAGGTTCCAGTGCGATGCGCGCACGCCGGTGCCGTCAAAGGTGTCGATGGTCATGGCAAATATGAAAACAAGTAAAAACAGACAATTGATCAGCTTAATTAGCCGGTGGGGCCACGCGAAAGAATAATTTCATTCTTTCATATGCGAAAAGCGCATAACGGGCTGCTGACGTAAAATACCGGTCCGACAACGATACACTCCCGATGAATATTCTGCTGACCGTGCTGCTGGCCGGGCTGACCATGGTGGGTCCGCTGGCCATCGACACTTACCTGCCCTCGTTCCCCGCCATTGCGCAAACCTTTGGCGCCAGCCCGATGGCGATCCAGCAAACGCTGTCGCTGTTCCTGTTCTGCTTTGCCTTCATGATGCTGTTTTACGGCACCCTGTCCGATTCGTTCGGACGCCGGCCCGTGATCCTGTGGTCGCTGGTGCTGTACGTGATCGCCTCCGTGGGTGCGGCGCTGGCGCCCACGTTCGGCGTGCTGCTGGCGTGCCGCATCGTGCAGGGCCTGTCGTCCGGCGCCGGTTCCGTGGTGGGCCGCGCCATCGTGCAAGACCGGTTCAGCGGCGCGGACGCGCAAAAAATCCTGGCCAACGTGATGATGGTGTTCGGCCTGGCGCCCGCCATCGCCCCCATCCTGGGCGGCTGGCTGCAGGTATCGTTCGGCTGGCGCTCGATCTTCTGGTTCCTGACCGGCTTTGGCGTGCTGATGATCGCCGCCGTGCACCGGGGCTTGCCGGAAAGCTTGCCGGTGCAGCAGCGCCATCCGTTCCACTTCGGCGCCATCGCCCGCAATTACTGGAAAGTCGTGTGCCACCGCCAGTTCCTGCTGCTGTCGGTGGCGGTCGGCATGGCCTTCGGCGGCTTCGCGCTGTACATCGGTTCGGCCGCGTACTTCATCATGAATATCCTGCACTTGCCGGAAACCGCGTTCGCGTGGCTGTTCATCCCGCTGATCAGCGGCATGGTGATCGGTTCCGCGCTGGCGTCGAAATTCGCCCACCGCTACGCGCAAAGCACGCAAATCTGGATCAGCTATGGCTTGATGGCCGTGGCCGCCATTGCCAACGTGGCCTATAACTACATGTTCGCGGCGGAAGTGCCGTGGGCCGTGCTGCCGCTGTTCCTGTATTCGTTTGCGCTGGCGATTTCCATGCCGCCCATGACCCTGATTGCGCTGAACCATTTCCCGAATAACAGCGGCCTGGCGTCATCGATGCAATCGTTTATCCAGATGATCCTGTTTGCGCTGGTGTCCGGCCTGCTGGCGCCGCTGCTGTTCGACAGCGCATTCAAGCTGGCCTGCGGCGTGCTGGCCTGCCTGGCTATCAGCCTGATAGCGTGGGGAATTGCGCAACACGGCGAAGAGATTTCCACAGGAACATAAAGGCCGTGCTACGATTTCTGTATGGGAATCTCTTGTGTCGCTTATGCCGTCAGCGATGGCAATATCCGCCGGGTGCTGGCCGACCCGCCCCTCGTGTGGCGCCTGGTCGAGCCGGAAGATGCGGGGCTGTACCTCGCTGAAATCGGCTACGAAAACAGTCCGCTGGCGCCGGAAGTGCCGACCCTGGTTTACACCGGCCACGAGCGCTATCTGCTGGACCTGGACCGCCTGTGGGACGGCCTGGGCGCCTGCCTGAGGACGTGCGCACCGCGCATGCCCTGCTTCTTCGACGATGCGCAGCCGCTGGGCCACATCGACGTCGGTTACGGCCCCGCCCTGTTTCACCGCGCGTCCGCCATGGCGCGCATTGCCGAAGCCTGCGCCGGCATCGACGAATCGCAGGTGGTGGCGGCGCTGAAGACAGCGAATTTCGAGGGGGTCTACCTGGGCGACGTGTGGGAATCGGGCAGCAACGAAGTGGCAACCTGCCTCAAAGAGTGCTACACGGAATTCCAGGCCTTCGCCGCCTTTGCCGCGCGCCACAAGCTGGGCGCCGTGATCCACATGACGTGAGCTGGTGGGGCAGTTGCCAACTGACCCACTACCGCCAGCAGCGGTACAGCCAGTAGTCGTCATCCTCGCTGCTGCGCCGCAGCAGTTCGCCTGGCGCCACACCCGCCAGCCGGCGTACTTCCCGGCATAGATGCGGCTGGTCCGCATAGCCCGCGTCGCCGGCCACGCGCGACCAGTCCAGCGCGCCGTCACCCGCCAGCGCGCGCGCCTGCAGCAGCGCCGCTTCCAGCCTGTCGGTGCCGCGCAAGGCCCGCATCGATTGCCCCGTCAGTTGTTTGACCTTGCGTTCGAACTGCCGTTCGCCGATGGCGCGCTGTACGCCGGCCAGCCGCTGCCGCAGCGTACGCAGCCACGATGCGCCATGCGGCTCCGCATGGTGCGCCGGTTGCCATTGTGTCCGCAAGAACGCATCGGCCATCCGCAACCGTTCGCCATCGCCGCCGGCGGCCAGCATGGCGTCGGCAAATGCCTGCCACGGGCTGCCCAGCACCGCGTGCAACGGCACTAACCGGTCCGCCATGGCCGGCAGCGCTGCGCCCGTCATCGCGTGAAAGGCGTCCGGATAGAAAATCACCATGAACGCGTGGACCGGTCCGGGATTCCACGTCACCCGCGGGCGGCTCAGCGGCCCGCTGACGACCACCCGGTCCATGGGCGGCGCGGCGTCGGAATCCCCGTCGTGCGCCCGGCCGTCGATAAACCACGTGACGGCGCAAAACGGCGCAGCGGGGAAATGGTTCAGCGCGGGCGTGGACGGCGCGCCGCCCTGCGTCGTATCACGCGCAATGAAGGCGCGCACGCAGCCATGCAAGGCGGCGGGTGGCAGAATCACGTGGGTTTCGGGCATGGGCAATGTCGGAATTGTTCAAGACGGCCATCAGCGGGCGATTTATGCTTGCCTGAAGATTAACAGATTAACCGCCATCGAGGACCCATCATGCCTGTTTTGCCGCCTGCCGCCATCGCCCGCCTGCACCGTTGTTCCGGCGCCCTGCTGGGCTCGTTCATAGCAATCCACCTCGTCAACCACCTGCTGCTGTTATATAGCCAGGCCCTGCACCGGCAAGCCATGGACGCGCTGCGGCTGGCCTACCGCTGGCCGCCCGTCGAAGCGCTGCTGCTGGCGTGTGTCGTGGTGCAGGTGGTGACCGGCGTGGCGCGTCTGCGGCGGAACGCGGCGGCAGGCGGCTGGACGCCGGCCCGCATCGCCGGCCTGTATTTGCTGTATTTTCTTGCGGTCCATACGCTGGCGGTGCTGAGCGCGCGCAGCCTGCTCAATCTCGACACCAACCTGTATTTCGCCGCCGCCGGCTTGCACGTGTGGCCCTTCGCGCCGTACTTTGTGCTGCACTACCTGCTGGCCGTGGTGGCGGTCTTTGTGCACCTGGGCAGCGCACTGGCGCCCCGGCTGGGCATCCGCGCGCCGGCGGCGCGCACAGCCGCCATGCGCATGGCATGCGCTGCGGGCACGGCGGCGGGCGTGGCCATCGTGGCCGCCATGGCGGCCAGCCAGGTCAGGATTCCTGCCGACTATCTGGCGCCGTTTCACGCCATCCTGCGCGCGGTCTAACGGGGCGCCCGGTCACGGCCACGGCATCGGCGTCACTTGCTCGTATTGCTTGCCGCCATGCTCCGGCGCGTCGCCCTCTTGCGTAGCCTGGCGCCAGCGCGCACGGCCCTGGCCCAGCGCAAGGATTTCCTTGCGGCCTTCGACGAAATCAGACGTGCTGAGGGGGTTTTCCTGGTCCGGCCAGTTGGCAATGGCCCAGTTTTGCAATTCTTCGTAGCGGCGCCACACTTCGCCGATGAATTGACGGCGTATCTGTTCTTCCAGCATGCTGGCCTCCTGCGTAAGGGTTCAGCCGCAGTGTACGACGGCCCCTGAAAGCTCAGCGCACCGGACGGATCCGGTAGACGCAGCGGCGCGCCCCGGACAGCAAGTGTTCAGCCCGTTCCACTGTGCAGTTATCGCCCAGCACGCGCTGGAATACTTGCAGTTCGGAGCGGCAAAAACCCTGGCAGGCGGTGGCCGCCGCGCAGATCGGGCAGTGATTTTCCATCAGCAGCAGGCTGCCATCGTCCTGCACCGCCACTTCGGCCATGTAGCCTTCCGTTTCCCGCACGGCCGCCAGGGCCGCCGCCTGGCTTTCCAGCGCCGGCGGCGCCTTTGCCAGCGCGGCGCGGTACAGCGCTTCGCTGTCCTGTTCCCGCGCCGCGATCAGCTTGTCGAGCCCCGCCTCGCCGAACAAGGCGCGCACCTGCGTAATCATTTGCAAAGTCAAATCCGCGTGGCGGTCGGGGAAGCGGGCATGGCCGGCCGCTGTCAAATGCCAGCGGCGCGACGGGCGCCCCACCTTGTCGGCCACGTCATCGAAGGCCGCCAGGCCCTTTTCCTGCGCCGCTTCCAGCTGGCGCCGCGCGCCCATCGACGTCAGGCCCAGCAAGTCCGCCAGCGTTTGCGCGCTTTGCGGCCCGCGTGTTTTCAGTAAATACAGGACGTGGTCAAAGGTGTTCATGGTGCAATCATTCAGTCGGCGCGGGCGCCATGCCGGACGTGGGTGGCAGCGCCTGCTTTCCCCACGCCAGCCAGTTCCATCCGGACCAGGCCGCCAATGCGGCGCCCAGCACCAGGATCAGCCGCGTATCGGCCAGGGTCAGCACGGAGCCGGCCAGCGCCATCAGTATATTCGCCACGCAGAACGTCGTCGACAGCAAGCCCATGACGGCGCCCTGGCCGTGCGCACCGAAGCGCCCCGCCGCCCAGTGCTGCACGGTGGCGCTGTAAAACGCGTTGGGAATGCCGAACAGCACGATACCCGCCAGGCCGATCCACAGCTGGCCGACACCCAGCAAGCCCACGGCGCACGCCAGCGCCAGCGCATGGCAGCCGGCGCGCCGCATCGGCGCCGTCTCGGCGCTGCGGCCCGCCATCACGGCCGCCACCGTCATCACACCGCACAGGCCCACATTGGCGGCGGCAATGCTTTGCGCATCGTAATGGGCAATTTCCACCAGCCACAGCGGATAAAATTCGTAGAACGCCGTGACGCCGCACATCATGGCCAGGTGCAGCACGAACAACTTGCGCAATTCCGGGTGCCGGACCAGGTTCAGCGCATGGCGCTCGCGCGCCACCTGCCACCACGAGTCCGCGCCAGGCTGGCCCGCGTCGCGCGGCAACACGCAGGCCACCAGCAGCGCCACGCACAGCATGGCCACGGCGGCGATCCAGAACGGCACCGTCACGCCGAACCCGACGGTCACGCCGCCCAGCAGCGGCCCCGCCAGCCAGCCCAGGTGGAACGCCCCGTTCAGCCACCCGAGGGCACGCAGGCGCAACGGCCCGTCGAGCCGCTCGGCCAGCATGGCGCGCGCCACCGCCCCGTTACCCTCCAACAGGCCGGTGGCAAAGCGGGCCACGATAAACAGCGGATACGATTCGGCCAGCATCGCCAGCGCCGTCGCGGCGTGGCCCAGCGCGGCGCCCAGGCCCGTCGCCAGCAGCACGGGACGGCGGCCGTAACGGTCCGACATCGAACCCAGCACGGCGGAACCGATCAGCAGGCCCAGCGGATTGACCATCAGCGCCACGCCAAACAGCAGCTTGGGCGGCAACCCCAGGAATTGATTCAAGCCGTTTTCCGCGCCGGCGGCGAACAGCGGCGGCAGGATCGGGTACGACAGCGACGCCCCGATGGTGGACAGCAGGGCCAGCAGGCAGGCGGCGGCAATCAGCAGGGCATGTTTCATAGGCGTATATTTTCAACAAGATCGTTGAAATATACGCGCCACCCATCAATATGTAAATACTTTTGTTTACTTATTTTCCCTGTGGCCGGCTCCCGTTACAGGGTTGGCAACTTGCGGAACCCGACGCCGAAGCGGTTCCAGCTGTTGATGGCGTTGACGGCCATGGTCACCGCCACCATTTCCGCCGGCGTGAACTGTTCCGCCAGCGCAGCGTAATCAGTATCCGGCGCGTGGCTTTGCGCCAGCAGGGTCAGCGCTTCGGTCCACGCCAGCGCGGCCCGCTCGCGGGGCGTGAAGAATGGTGTTTCGCGCCAGACGGACACGCCGGTGATGCGGCGCTCGCTTTCGCCCTGCTTACGCATGTCGCCGGCATGCAGGTCGACGCAATAGGCGCAGCCGTTGATTTGCGAGGCGCGCAATTTGATCAGTTCGATCAACGCCGGTTCCAGTCCCAGTTTGCCGACCGCCACTTCCATGGCCATCATGGCTTTCATGGCATCCGGCGCGGCCGCGTAGAAATCGATGCGGGGGGTATGGGCTTGCATGGTGTCGCTCCTTGTCGGGTTGGTGGATGGCGCCATTGTAGGAAGCGCCACCACCGCCCGAGGATGCCAATTCCCGCAAAAACGCCGGGGCCAAGGTTGCCAACCTGAGCGAAAACGGGCAGCCTAGCGGTCCATGGAATTGCATATCGTCATCGAAGGCCGTAAAGACCTGGCCGGCCAGCTGTACCGCCAGCTCGGCGACGCCATCCGCAGCGGCCGCCTCGCCCACGGCCAGCAATTGCCGCCATCGCGGCTGCTGGCCGAACAGCTGGGCGTGTCCCGCAAGACCGTGGCACAAGCGTACAGCCGCCTGACACTGGACAAGCTGGTGGTGGGCAAAGTCGGCGCCGGCAGCTTCGTGCAGGCGCCGCCCAGGCGCGGCGCGCCCCGCGCGCAAGCCGCGCCGCTGGCGGCGGCCAGCACCGTGGCGCGCTGGGACGCCCTGCCCGCGCCGCTGCGCCATCCCGCGCCGGAAGGCCGCGCGCGCTATGAATTTGTCGGAGGCCGCCCGGCCGCCAGCCTGTTTCCCCAGCAAGACTGGCGGCGCTGCGTGCTGCATGGCATGCGCGATGAAGCGAACGCGCGCGGCCGCTATGTTGAAACCGAAGGCGTACCCGCGCTGCGCGACGCGATTGCCCGCCACGTGGCGTTTACCCGCGGCGTGGTGTGCACGGCGGCCCAGGTGGTGGTGACCAATGGCGCACAACAGGCGCTGGATTTGCTGGGCCGCGTGCTGCTCGAGCCCGGCTGCGTGGCAGCGGTGGAAGATCCCGGCTACCCGGCCGCGCGCATGTTGTTTGCCGGCCAGGGCGCGCAGGTGGTGGGCGTGCCGGTCGACCACGACGGCATCCTCCCCGACCTGATTCCCGCCAACGCGCGCCTGGTCTACGTCACGCCGGCGCACCAGTTTCCCCTGGGGATGCCGATGAGCGTGGCGCGCAAGCGCGCCTTGCTGGCCCGGGCCAGGGCCATCGGCGCCATCGTCATCGAAGACGATTACGACAGCGCGTTCCGTTACGAGGGCCGCCCCACCGATTCATTAGCCGGCATGGACAAGCACGGCATCGTCGCCTACGTCGGCACGTTTTCCAAAGTGCTGACGCCGGAATTGCGCATCGGCTTCATGGTGGCGCCCGATGCGCTGCTCAATGCAGTGCAGAATGCCAAGCATTACAGCGACTGGCATACCGCCGCCCTGCCGCAGCATGCGCTGGCGCGCTTTATCAGCGAAGGCGCGCTGCTCAGGCACATCCGCCGCTGCCACGCCGTCTATGCGCAGCGGCGCGAGCACCTGCGCGCCGGTTTCGCGCAATGGCTGGCGCCCTGGTTCGACCTGCTGCCCGCCACGGCGGGTTTCCACATGGCGGCGCACTGCCGCCGCGACGTGGACATGGACCAGTTGCTGCGCCTGGCGCGGCGCGCCGACGTCGGCCTGTACACGCTGGGCAAATTCTATTGCAGCCAGCCGCCGCGCGAAGGCTTGATGCTGGGCTACGGCGCGATCGACACGCTCGATATCGGCACGGCATTGCAGCGCGTGCGCGATATCCTCGAGCAATCGGACTAAACCACGCCCGCCCGCACGGTAGCGGGGCCATGCTGGCGGGCGGCCAGCCGTGCTAACCTGTTGGCAGTTCCTATCCCGGAGTCCGAATGAGCAGTTACCTGGAAGCCTCCGCGCGCGAACGGCTGCGCCAGCTGTGCGATGCGGACACCTTCGACGAATTTGCCGGTCCCGGCCACCATCCCGCCAGTCCGCACCTGGCGCTGCTGGATGCGCCCACGTCGCCGGACGACGGCATCGCCGTGGGCCGGGCCCGCATCGGCGGCATGCCCGTGTTCGTGGCCGCCCAGGATGGCGCCTTCATGGGCGGCACGGTGGGCGAAGTGCATGGCGCCAAGCTGACGGGCATGCTGCGCCGCGCCGTGGCGGAACGTCCGCAAGCGGTGCTGCTGCTGATCGATTCCGGCGGCGTGCGCCTGCATGAAGCCAACGCGGGCCTGATCGGCGTGGCCGAAGTGCTGCGCGCCATGCTCGACGTGCGCGCGGCCGGCATCCCCGTGATGGCGCTGGTGGGCGGCGCCTGCGGCGCGTTTGGCGGCATGGGTATCGCGGCCTGCTGCGCCAACGCCGTCATCATGTCGGAACCGGCGCGCCTGGCCATGTCGGGTCCGGACGTCATTGCCACCGCGCACGGCGAGGAGGAATTCGATGCGGGCGACCGCGCGCTCGTATGGCGCGTCACGGGCGGCAAGCACCGCCGCCTGCTGGGCGATTGCCAGGCGCTGGTCGACGACGACGTGGCGGCGTTCCGCGCGGCCGCCATGGACGCGGTTGCCGCTATCGCCACGGCGGGCGGCGCGGCGCTGTCGGCGGCCGCGCTGGAATACGAACAGGCGCTGCTGGCAGGCCGCATCGCGCGCTTCGGCGCCCTGTCCGACCCGATCGACATCTGGGCTGCGCGGGGCGTCCCCGATCCGGCCGCCGTGCCGGCGCTGGAGACGGCGCCCTTCAACGCGATGGCCGCCGCGCTGCCCCCGCTGCCTGAAGGTGCGCTGCAGGACGGTATGCAGTCCCGGGAAGATGGCGGCGACAACTGGCAAGCCGTGGCCGGCCAACTGTTCCCGCAAGGACACGGCATCGTGCGGCAAGGCGCGGTGCTCAGCGGCAGCGCCCGTTTGAACGGCCAGCCGGTGGCCGTCGTCGGCACCTGCGGCCACGCGGCCATCGGCGTTGAAGTCGCGCTGGCGCAAGCCCGCGCCGTGCTCGATGCGATGCGCGACCATCCGGGCCGCCCCATCATCCTGCTAGTCGATACGCAGGGCCAGCGCCTGCGCCGGCGCGATGAAATGCTGGGAATTAACCGCTACATGGCGCACCTCGGCAAATGCATCGACCTGGCGCGCCGCCGTGGCCACAAGGTGGTGGCGCTGGTCTACGGCCAGGCGCTGTCGGGCGGTTTTGTCACCAGCGGCCTGATGGCCAATGCCTGTTATGCATTGCCGGACGCGGCCATCCGCGTGATGGCGTTGCCCGCCATGTCGCGCATCACCAGGGTGCCGCTGGAGCGCCTGCAACAGCTGGCAACCGGCCACCCGGTGTTTGCCCCGGGCCCGGAAAATTACCTGCGCATGGGCGGCCTGGCGGCGATCTGGGAAGGGTCGGCCATGCACATCGCACTGACGATGGCGCTGCACGATTGCCCCCGGCTGGATTTCCGCGCCGCACAGGGCGCGCAGCGCGGCGGGCGCAAACTGGCCGCCGCCATCATCGACGCCATCGTGGAGGGCCGCCATGTACAAGCGCCATGATTTGCTGTGGCTGACCCGGGCCGGCTGGCAAGCCGCGCTCGACGGCCATCCCGAACACCTGGCTGTTTTCTCCTACTGGCGCGACGAGGAATGGCCGGTGGCGGTGCGCCGCCATGATGCCGGCATCAATCCCGGGCAGGAAGTCTGCGTGGGCCTGTCGCTGCCGCCCGATGCGCAAGGACGCCAACAACGGATCGGCTGGCGCGTTCCAACTTCGTGCGTGGAGCGCAGCGGCCCGCCGCTGACACTGAAGGCGGCGCGCCCCGCCCTGCCCGCCGATTGGCGGCCCGGCTATACGCGCCTGCAGGAACTGGCGGTGGGGCTGGATCTGCGCGTCTATGGCGCGCTGGCGTGGCAGGCGCTGACGTCGCTGCCTATCATCACGCCGGCATCGACCATCGACATCCTGCTGCGCCCCGTCAGCCGCCACCAGCTCCAGGCCGGGCTGGCGCTGCTGTCCGGCCCGGAACACGGCTTGCCGCTGGACGGCGAAATCATGTTCCCCAATGGCGACGCCGTCGCGTGGAAGGCATGGCCGGGCGCCGACACCACCCGGGAGCTCGTGCTGGTGAAAACCCTGACGCAAGTCCGCATGGCTGATCCGGCCGACTTGCTGGCCACCCTGAAACGCTGACGACGCGTCCGGCGCTTCAATGCACGGGCTGTCGCTGCGCTTCGATCAGCTGGCGCAGCGCTTCCGGCGGCATGGGCTTGCCCAGCAAGTAGCCCTGCGCATAGGTGCAGCCGGCCCGGCGCAGCCACTCCAGCTGTTCGCGGCTTTCCACGCCTTCGGCCACCACGGCCAGCTGGAAGTCGCGCGCCAGTGAAATCACGGCGCTGACGATGGTGGTGCCGTCGTCCGGCAGCGAACACGTGAAGCTGCGGTCGATCTTCAACTGGTTGATCGGGAAACGCTGCAGGTAGGCCAGCGACGAATACCCGGTGCCGAAGTCGTCGATCGACAGGCGCACACCCTTGCCGCGCGCTTCGCGCATGAATTGCACGGCCGATTCCACGTCTTCCATCAGCATGCTTTCCGTCAGTTCCAGTTCCAGCTGCATGGCCGGCAAGCCGGTCGCGGCCAGGGTGCGCAGCACCACGTCGAGGAAACCCTTTTCGCGCAACTGCCGCGCCGACACGTTGACGGCGATGCTGGGCGGGGGGATGCCCGCTTCTTCCGCCATGCGCATCCAGCGCGCAGCCTCGGTGCACGCCTGCAGCAGCACCCATTCGCCCAGCGCGACGATCAGGCCACTGTCTTCCGCCACCGGGATGAATTCCGCGGGCGAGATAAAACCCTGTTCCGGGTGGCGCCAGCGCATCAGCGCTTCCGCCCCCACCAGTTGTTCCGTGCCGCAGTCGAACTGCGGCTGGTAATGCACTTCCAGGCCGCCGCTTTCCAGCGCGCGGCGCAATTCGCGCTCGAGGCGGATGCGGCGCTGCGTGCGCAGCGTCATTTCCGGCACGTACTCGGCCAGCCGGTTGCGGCCGGTTTTCTTGGCGTGATACAGGGCCGTGTCGGCGCCCGTCACCAATTCTTCGCGCGTGGCCGCATCGTCCGGATACAGGCACATGCCGACGCTGGCGGTGGCGAAGATATCGCTGCCTTCGATATGGAACGGCTTGCGCAGCGCTTCCGTCACGCGCCCGGCCAGCTGGCGCGCCACCTCGCGCTGCGGCACCGGCGACAGCACGATGGCGAATTCGTCGCCGCCGATGCGCGCCACCACGTCGCTGTCGCGCACCAGCGATGTCAGTTCGGCCGCCACCTTGCGCAGCAATTCATCGCCCGCGTGATGGCCGGCCGTATCGTTGACCACCTTGAAATTATCCAGGTCGATCAGCAGCAGCGCCACACTGCCGCCTGACGTGGGCTGCTGCGCCAGCCGCTGTTCCAGGATGCGGTAATTGGCGCGCCGGTTCGGCAAGTCCGTGACGGAATCCGTGTGCGCCAGGTTGTCCAGCGCCCGTTCCGCCTGCGCCACCCGGGCCCGCGTCTTGCGGATCAATTGCTGCGCCACGAACAGCGCGCCGACCGATGCGGCCAGCATCAGGCCGATATAGCGCACCATCGTGTCGCGGATACCTTGCGTGCTGTTGACCAGCACCACCTTGCCCAGCCGCGTGGCCTTGTAACCGATGTCGGACGTCACCCGCACTTCGCCATAAGTGGGTTCGCCCTGCGGCGCCAGTTTCGGCGGCGCTTCATGGCCTTCCACGCTGTATTCGGAAAACAGGTCGCCGCCGGCGTCGTAGACGGCCACCTGCAACAGGTTGGGGGCGGAACGGAATGCGCGCAGCATGTCGGCGGCCGCGTCGCGGTCGCGGAACATCAGCGAGGCGGAAATATTATCGGCCACGATGGCGGCCTGCACGTGGCTTTCCGTCACCAGCGCCTGGCGCTGCGACAGCAATTGATAAACCAGCAAGATGCAGCATGCCACCACCACGGCGGTGGAAGCGGCCAGCATCTGGCCGGCGCCCAATATCGACGTCAGTTGCAGCGATTCTTTTTCTTTATGTTTCACAGCACATTCCTCGCCAGCCGCAGCAAGCGCGAACTGAACTTCAATCCCATGCGCGCCGCCTCCCGCGTGTCGATATCGAATCGTACATGTTCCTCCTCGTCCACCAAGGTCACCGCGCCCGCATACTTGCCAGCCGCATTGCCGTCCACCACGTACAGCGTGGCGACGGGTTCCGGCGCGCGGCTGGGCGCCACCTCCACCGCCAGCACCGTGATGTCGCACACTTTTGGTGCACTTGCCGCGTCATACAGTGTCCACGGCCGTCCGTTGACCGGCTTGCCCTCCAGCTTGCGCAAGCTGTCCCACAAGGCGTGGGCCGGACGGGCGCAGACCGCGAAGGGCCGGTCCGGCGCGGCGCTTCCGGGCCACGTGGTAAACAGCGCGATATTGTAAATATACGCTGCCTTCAGCGCCCCGCCCTGTACCGGCGCCTGGGCGTGGCTTGCAGGCGACAATATACAAGCCAGGGCCAGCCACCCCGCATTCCACCCGTTATGCCACCACGCTCCCGGCGCGCGCGGGCGCGCCAGGCGAGCGGTGTGCCGGGTGGCCGTGACCATCAAAAGCCTCCCACCAGTTTCAGCGCCAGCGTGCGGCTCTGGCGCATCAATGCTTCCTGGCGGAACGCGGGACCGGCCGGGTCGGCATAGCGCGCGTCGAACAGGTTGTAGACGCTGAACGACAGGTCCGTGTGCTGCGCCAGCCGGATCGAGCCCAGGGTGGCGTTGGTGACGCAATACCCTCCCGTCATGGCGTTCTCGGTGCGGCGCGCCGACATGCACTGGATTTCACCCGCCAGGCGCGCACGGTAGCCCAGCAGCGGCATCGCGGCATTCAGCTTGAACAGCCGCTGCGGCGAATTGACCAGCGCCGCGCCCCCGCTGTCGCGCACCCGCTGCCACGAATGGCTGGCGCGCAGGCGCAAGCCGTTGCCCACCTGCCGTTCGATCGACAATTCCGCGCCATTGGCCGTGGCGTGGTCCGTATTGAGGAATTGCAGCATGCCGTCGTCCAGCGTTTGCTGGGCGATCAAGTCGCGCGTGCTGTAGCGGAACAGCGCCAGCCGGGCAAAGCCGGGGTCGCCATAGCGGTGTTCCAGGATCAATTCCCGCGTGGAGATGTGCTCGGCGTGCAGGGCGGGATTGGCCAGTTGCCCCCCTTCGCCGGGAAACGCGTAATACAGCTCGTACGCGTTGGGGGCCCGATAGGCGGTGCCATAAATCAGCTTGGCCGTGTCGCTGGCATTGGCGTGCCAGATCAGCGCCACGCGCGGGTTGGTGTTGGCGCCGGTGGTATCGTCCCAGTCGTAGCGCAGGCCCGCGTTCAGGATCCAGCCCGGCGCCAATTGCACTTCGTCTTCGATGAACAGGCCCGCGCGGGCATCGGCGCGGTGGTCGTCCAGTTGCACGCTGTAAGGGAAATCGTAATTGAACTGGTCGCGCCGCCGGTTGCGCTGCACGTCCAGGCCCGCCACGATCTTTTGCGACGGCAGCCCGCTCCACGTCAGCTGCGCGCCGGCGCCATACCACGCCGCATGGTCGCCGTCGCCGCTGGCCCGGGGCAAGCCGGCATCATCCGGATAACTGCCGATACCGAAATAATCGGCCCGGCCCCAAAAGGCGTGCACCATGGCGCCGAGGTCCGGCGCCAGTTCGCCCGCATAGCCGGCGCGCACGAAGCTTTGCGTATCGCGCGTGTAATTGGGGGTGTCGAACACGGCGCCGAACGAACCGGTCGGTATCCCCTTGGTGCGCGCCACATAGGCCGCCGACACCGTCCATCCGCCATATGTTCCCTTGGCGTACAGGCTGTGGCTGCGGTCGTAATCGAGGCCGCGCGCCACGCCATGGTTTTGATCCGGTGTATCGTATTCGGGGAAATACAAGTCCTGGCCGCGCCGCGTATATGCGCTGGCCGACAGCACCGCGTCGGCGCCATTCTGCCCGTGCCAGCCATGCGTCACGCGCACCCGCTTTTCGCCAAAGCCGGCCCCCGCCACCGCCACCTGCGTGCCGGTCTTGCTGCTGCCCGTGCGCGTGATGACGTTAATCACGCCAAACAGCGCATTGGCGCCATACACGGCCGAGCCGGGTCCCGGCACATATTCGATGCGCTGCACCAGGTCCATGTCGAGCAAGCCATCGGTGCCGACCATCGCCTGGTCATACACGGCATCGTTGGTGCGCATGCCATCGATCAGCAACAGGAAGCGGCTGTCGTAATCGCCGGGACGCAGGAAGCCGCGCGCGCCCAGGTAACTGTAGTTACGGTCGTTGGTGACGTACAGGCCCGGCAGCGACGCCAGCGCATCGCCCAGTGTGCGCCAGCCATGGTCGCGGATATCCTGCGCCGTCAGCACCACGACGGCGGACGGCGCATCGGCGATCGCCTGCGCAAAGCGCGACGGGGACGTGACGACCTGCAATTCCAGTAATTGCTCCAGCGGCAGCACGGCCAGTTCATCGCTACCGCTGTCGGGATTGATTTTCTGCGGGGGAATGGGAACAGCAGCAGCGCATGTGGTAACCGCGCCGGCGGCGACAGCGAGCGCCAGTCGGGCGGCTCGCAAAGGGTGCAACCTCGTGACCATAACCATTCTTTCAGGGTTTGCGGAAAGCTGGCGGCCCTGTGATCTGCCCGCATCGATGCACACGATGCAGTGTCACATCGGCGGCCGGGCTGCAGGCCGGACCGCCGCAAGCGAATGCATGTTACACGGTAATGCGTGAAATGGGTGTCAACTGTTGCTTACAAGCATCCATTTGTGGTCATGGATGTTGCAAAGATGCATTTTTGATGAAGATATGTTAGGGCGCTTCAAGGTTGGCTTCAGTGCTGGCCGTTCGCTTGCTGCGCCCACGTCATGATATTGCGCGCATCCATCGCGCCCGGCTGGCGCGCCACTTCGCGTCCCCCTTTGAACAGCGCCAGCGTGGGAATACTGCGGATCGCGTAGCGGGCCGCCAGGTCTTGCGCTTCTTCCGTGTTGACCTTGACGACACGGTACATGGGTTCCAGCCCCATGGCCGCCTGCTCGAAGAATGGCGCCATCTGCCGGCACGGGCCGCACCACGGCGCCCAGAAGTCCACCAGCACGGGCAAATCGCTGCGGCTGATGTGCTTGTCGAACCGCGCGCTGGTCAAGTCCACCGGCTTGCCGGCAAACAGTTCGCGATGGCACGCGCCGCACGCGGGGGTATGGGACAGCTTGACTGCGGGCACCCGGTTGACGGCGTCGCAATGGGGGCAAACGATGTGCAGGTTGTCGGGGACTTGTGATTCCATGGCCAATCATCTTCCTGTTACAAAATGCCGCCAATGTAACAGAAATGCGGGCCCGGCAGCGCGGGCCTGCGTGTCGCCGTCTTACACGGCGGGCACTGCCGCCACGCCGGCGCCGTGGTAAGTGGTGATGCAGCGCAGCAGGCGGCCATTGAATACGCCGTTGCACAGCCCGAACAGCGCGCACGCCGCCATCGCGAAATCCGTGTTATGGGCCAGCGCCGGCTGCATGCCCATCGCGGCGGCCACCACGTATTTACCCAGGAACACCGCCATCATCAGCGCCAGCGGTGTCCAGCTGCCGCGCAATTGCACGGTGCGGGCCGCGCGGTCGACGCCGGCCATTTGGCCGTCCGACAGACGCCACGCCAGCGCCGTGCCTGCCGCCATGGCGGCCAGCCACGCGGCCAGCACCGTGGCGCCGCCATCGAAGCGGCCCGCGATGCTGGTCAGGCCCAGCACCAGCATCACGGCCGGCATGATGTACAGGCTGCGGTACGACACCACGCGGTCGCGGCTCGATGCAACGCCACGCACGATGAGGAAGGCGAGGATGGCCCAGACATAAACCGGGGTGTGGCTGACGATTTGCTGCAGCATGGTGATCTCCGTGTAGTGGGTTGCGATGGACGTACTGTGCCTGCGGCGCCCCGCGCCGGCCACCCGCGTGCGACGAAAGCGGGAAATCGGGGAGCGAAACAGCGATGGATGGCGATACTACGGAAATGTATCGGGTTTGTAACCCGGCAACTTTTACAGTTGCTTTTGTGGAAAACTATGCGGCTTCACAATCAGGAGTTTCTCACCGATGAAACCGCTTACCCGCCTCGCCCCCATGTTGATGCTGGCCCTGTCCACCGCGTATGCGCAGCAGGGTCCCGACGCCAAAGCCGAAGCCAAGGCCGATGTCAAAGCGGAAGCCAAACCCGCGGCGCCGGCCCAGTTCGAGCGGGCGCTGAAAGCGGAATCGGCGGTGACGAAAACGGGCCAGGTGACCATCAAGGGCAAGGTGGTGCCGTATAAAGTCACGGCCGGCACGCAGCCGGTGTGGGACAAGGATGGCAAAGTCATCGCCTCGCTGTTCTACACGTATTACCAGCGCAGCGACGTGGCGGACAAGGCGAAACGGCCGCTGGTGCTGTCGTTCAACGGCGGTCCCGGTTCCGCCTCGGTGTGGATGCACGTCGCCTACACGGGCCCGAAAATGCTGAACATCGATGACGAAGGCTACCCGCTGCAACCGTACGGTGTGCGCGACAATCCTCATTCGATCCTGGACGTGGCCGATATCATCTTCATCGACCCCGTCAACACGGGCTTTTCCCGCATCCTCGACGCCAAGGCCGACCGCGCCACCTTCTTTGGCGTGAATGCCGACGTGGCCTACCTGGCCGAGTGGCTCAATACCTTTGTCTCGCGCGAAGGCCGCTGGACGTCGCCCAAATACCTGATCGGCGAAAGCTATGGCACCACGCGCGTGGCGGGCCTGGCGCTGGAATTGCAGAATGCGCACTGGATGTATCTGAACGGTGTGATCCTGGTCTCGCCCACCGAGCTGGGTTTGAAACGCGACGGCATTGTCGGCGATGCGCTGAACCTGCCGTATTTCACGGCCACCGCGTGGTACCAGAAAAAGCTGCCGGCCGACTTGCAGGCCAGGGACTTGAAGGACGTGTTGCCCGAAGCGGAAGCGTTCACGGTGGATGAACTGATCCCCGCGCTGGCCAAGGGCGGCTTCCTCGATCCGCAAAAGAAAGCGCTGATGGCCGCCAAGGTCGCGCGCTATGCCGGCATCAGTGAAAAAGCCGTATTGCAGCACAACCTCGTGGTCCCCACCGAATTCTTCTGGAAGGAATTGCTGCGCGACCAGGGTTACACGGTGGGCCGCCTCGATTCCCGCTACAAGGGTATCGACCGGACCGACGCCGGCGACAAGGTCGATTACAACGCGGAACTCACGTCATGGCTGCATTCGTTCACGCCGGCGATCAACCACTACCTGCGCGATGTGCTGCAATACAAGACCGACATCAAGTACAACGTGTTCGGCTCCGTGCACCCGTGGGACAACAAGAACGACACCACCGGGGAAAACCTGCGCAAGGCCATGGCCATGAACCCGTTCATGAAAGTCATGGTGCAATCCGGCTATTACGATGGCGCCACCACATACTTCGATGCGAAATACACGATGTGGCAACTGGACCCCAGCGGCAAGATGCGCGACCGCCTGCGCTTCGAGGGTTACCGCAGCGGCCACATGATGTATTTGCGATCGGAAGACCTGGCCAAATCCACCGACGACTTGCGCGACTTTATCCGCTCGACCTTGCCGGCCGCCAATCAGCCGGCCAAATACTGACACCCGTGGGGCCGCCGCAACGGCGGCCTGTTATTTCGATACAAGGTTACTTAATTTGCATGCTTTTCGTGTAAGATTGTTTCCGCTCATTGTCGAGCAGAAACAATCAGGGTCGGAAGATGCATGTAGAAGTACCGAAAAAAGGCGCGCTGGCGTCGTTGAAAACGTTTGCTGCCGAGTACGCGATGATTGTCGTCAGTATCCTGACGGCGCTGGCGCTGGAACACGCGGCGACCAGCTGGCACCGCAAGCACCAGGCGCACGAGGCGGAAGACCGCATCAAGGCGGAAATAGCCTATAACCTCGCGGAGTTACGTAAGAACATCGCAAGGAACGAGCTTGAAATTAAAAAATTCAGCGAACTCCGCGAATTGATGCGCGACGCCATCGAACAGGGCGACGATAAAACCGGACAGGACAAAGCGGCATTTACCGCAGAACTGAACCGCCGACACAAGGAAAAAACGCGGGGCCACTTCGATCTGAAAGTCGGCACCCCCGTCCTGCGGCGCGAGGCGTGGGAAGTTGCCGTGGCAAGCCAGGCCGCCAGCTGGATCGATACCGCCGCACTGCAACGCTATTCCAGCGTCTATGCCACCCAACGCGACATGACGCCCTTCCTTAATTCAACCATTACCACGCTCAGCGGTCCCGCGGTCCTGGGTACCATGACACAAATGTCCGTGAAGGGCACGAAAACAACTCGGGAAATTTTTCAGTTCTACGCCGACCTGTGCAACACGTTGCAATTACTACAAGGGAGCATGAAGGACCTGGAATCGACCATCACGCAAAACATGGGAAAAGCGTGACGTACTGCCGCTGGCAGAGGTATCACTCCGCCAGCGGCACAATCAGGTACTCGCCTTCATTCCCCGCCCGGTTCAATTCCGGGCTGACCTTGAACCACTCGAACGCTTCCGGCCCCAGCGCCATCGAACGGGCCAGCATTTCCGCCTGTTCGGTGGACAGCGCCGGGTCCAGCCATACAGCCGCATCGGCCGCATTCAGGCACACGGGGCGGCGGTCGTGGATATCGACCATGCCGCCGGAAGCGTCCGCCGTGACCAGTACGAAGCCTGATTCCGCCTTGTGTTCCTTGAACGGCCCGAAGTTGGCCAGCGCCAGCATGAAGATGGGTTCGCGGTCCTTGCGGTGGATATGCCACGGCTGGCGGTGGCCCTTTTCGCCGGTCCATTCATACCAGCCGTAGGCGGGCACCAGCGCCCGTCCCGTCTTCAGCAGGCGGCCCCAGTAATTGTTCGTGATTTTTTCCAGCCGCGCGTTGTAAGCGACCGGCAATTTCTCGGCGGCCCAGCGGGCCCGGTAGCCCCAGTACAAATCGTCCACCACCAATTGCCCGTCTTCCATGTGCATGATGGGGCGGTATGTGCCGGGCGCGGCATTGACGGTCGGCGCGGCGTCGCTGCGGATCGCCGCATCGGCCCAGCCGAACGCGGCGACAAAGCGCCGCGCGATATCGTTTTGATCGAAGCGTCCGCACATGTTGCCATCATAGCAGCATGCCACGGACACGGAGATTCAATCGGTGCGGCCGGCGCCCTGCCACACCACGGCGTCATCGACCGTGTACAGCTGGCATGGCTGCGCGCTCTTGGACTGGCACGCGGCCAGCGCATTGTGGCGCGGGTCTTCGCCCTCTTCCGCCCAGCCCCAGGCGCCGCTGGCCGACACGGCAAAGGCGCGCGGCATTTGCCGGTTCAGGAAGTCTTTATAAGCGGCACGGCCATTGGCCTGCAGGTAAGGCAAGGCGGACACGTCTTCCAGCGCGGCGTACTGGCTGGGCGCCTGCACGCCCGGATCGGCCAGCGCGTAGCGTTCCTGGAATGGCATGCCGATGCTTTCCAGGAAACGGGCCGCCTGTGGCAGCCACACGGCTTCGCCATCGCGGCTGGCCAGCATGGTGTGCGCGTCGCGCTTGAATGGGCCGAACGCGACCAGCTCGGCGCGGCCGCCCGCGCCCGTATACGCCTGGTGCAGGCGGCCCGCCAATGCGGGCGGGAAATACTGGTCATTGGCGCCATACATCCACAGGCTGGCCACCTTGCCGCGGCGGCCATATTCGCCAAACGCGCGCACCAGCGCTTCCTGCCAGTCGCAATTGCCGCCGACCATTTTCAGGCCACCGGCGAAATTCATCACGCCGCGCACGCCGGCCACCGGTTGCGTGGCCAATGCCATCGTGGCCAGGCCGCCATACGATTGGCCCGCCACCACGATGTGTTGCGCATCGACCCAGTCCTGTCGGCTGGCGTAGCGGATCACGTCGCGCACGTCGTTGGCTTGCGTATAACCATTGGCCGTCATGTTGCAGCCATGTTCGACATATTTACCGGTGGAATTCGAAAAACCCGTGCGCATCGGCACCATGACGGCATAGCCGCGCCGCACGAAGGCGCTCGCCATATAGACGAAGCGGTCGCGCGACTGCAATTTCGGATCACCCGGCGCCTTGCCGTGGTTAATCACCAATAAGGGAAACGGACCGGGACCATCCGGTTTATACACCGTGGTTTCCAGCGACACCGCCAGGGTCGGTCCGGCCGGTACGCGGATCACTTCCTCGTTCAAATGCGTCACAGGCAACGTCAGCGGCAATGCTGCAATCGCAGGGACAGCGGACAACGTGGCCAGGGCGGCGGCTAAGCGTCGGATGGCGGCAAACATGTCGGTGATTCGCTCCGGAAATTGATTGAGGCAGAGAATCCCGATGATGCCGTCTGCCTTTTTTCAAGGCAATACCAGAAGGGAAATTTCCGCAAAATTTTTTCCGCAACGCACATGCCGCATGCCTGAAAAATAATTTTGCGTTTTTTGAATCCACTGCCGCCCATGCCGCGTCTAAGCAGGTGCAGTCCTTTGCAACCACACACCGACATGGGGGTAGAAATGACCAGTCATACCGCGCGGGCCCTGCTGCTCGCCCCATTGCTGGCCGCCGTCTGCGCGCCGGCAGCCATCGCTTCCAGCCACCGCGAAGCGCCATTCATCACGAAGCACCCGAAAACCGACGCCACCGACTTTTACATGTTCCGCAGCTACGAGCCAGGCCGCGCCGATTACGTGACCCTGATCGCCAACTACGCACCGCTGCAGGATGCATATGGCGGACCGAATTACTTTCAACTGGACCCGGACGCCCTGTATGAAATCCACATCGACAACAATGGCGACGCGAAGGAAGACCTGACCTTCCAGTTCCGCTTCAATAATGCCAACAAGGATGCGCAACTCACCGTGGGCGGCAAGAAAGTGTCGATCCCGCTGGTGATCAATGGCGGCGCCGTGGCCGACGTCAACGCCGCCGGCGCCAACGTGCGGGAAACCTACAGCGTCACCGCGGTGCGGGGCGACCGCCGCGGCGGCACGCGCGGCGCCGTCACCAACGCCAGCGGCGGCGCCACCACGTTCGACAAGCCGCTCGACAATATCGGCAACAAGGCCATCCCCAACTACGCCGCCTATGCCAACAAGCACGTATATGACGTCAACATTCCCGGCTGCGCCAAGCCGGCCCGCATGTTTGTCGGCCAGCGCAAGGATCCGTTCGCCGTCAACCTGGGCGAAACGTTCGACCTGATTAACATCAAGGCGCCCGCCGTGGAATTTGCCGCCAACGCCGAGCGCGCCGCGCGCGACGACCTCGCCGACAAGAACGTCACCACCATTGCGCTGGAAGTGGCGGCCAGCTGCCTGACCGCGTCCGGCGGCAACGACCCCGTGATCGGCGGCTGGACCACGGCCAGCCTGCGCCAGGGGCGGCTGCTGAACCCGACACCGTCGGCCACGGCGGGCGCGTCGAAGGAAGGTGGCGCGTGGACGCAAGTGTCGCGGCTGGGCATGCCGCTGGTCAATGAAGTGGTGATCGGCCTGAAAGACAAGGACCGCTTCAACCACAGCAAGCCATCCGGCGACGCGCAATTTGCCGACTACGTGACCAACCCGACGTTGCCGGCGCTGGTCGAGGTGCTGTACGGTTCGGCCGGGGCGAAAGCGCCGACCAACTTCCCCCGCAACGACCTGGTGGCGGCGTTCCTCACAGGCGTCAAGGGCTTGAACCAGCCGGCCGCCGTCACACCGTCGGAAATGCTGCGCCTCAATACATCGATCGCCCCGGTGGCGATGGGCGCGCAAAAACGGCTGGGCGTCATCGATGGCGACAATGCCGGCTTCCCCAACGGCCGCCGCCCCGGCGACGACGTGGTCGACATCGCGCTGCGCGTGGTGATGGGCAAGCTGTGCACGCTGAACCTGGGTTGCGCGCCGGCCGATGCGCCGGCCGGCGCGATCCGCTTCACGGATGGCGCTTACCTCGATGACAGCGCGTTCACGGCCGCCTTCCCCTACCTGAAAACCCCGCTGCCCGGTTCGCCGCAGCAATAACGGAGGCCGCCATGAAAATCCAACACTTGATTGCCGCCGGCGCCCTGCTGGCCTTGGCCGCCTGCGGAGGCGGCGGTTCCGGCAAGGACATGAGCACCACGCCGCCCGTGGTGACACCGCCCATCGTGACCCTGGACGCCTTCTTCAAGGCGGTGCAAGGCGCCATCGGCATGGCGTCCGAGGACCAGGAACCGGCCGACATCGCCGCTGTCGCCGTCACCGGGCCGGACAACACGGAGCCGGAAAAAGTCGAGTAACCGAACCGGCGCGCGGCGCTATTGCCGCGCGCCTTGCCTGGAAGCCCATCATGAAGCCCATCACATTGCTGCTGAGTTTGCTGCTGCTCTGTGCGGCCTTGCCCGCCGGCGCGGCGCCCTATACACCCGCCAACGGCGGCGACATCATCACGACACTGCCGCGCCGCGCCGACCCGCAGCGGCAGGCGTTGCAGGCGCTGCGCGCGCAACTGGCCGCCAACCCGCGCAACGCGGCGCTGGCGGCTCAACTGGCGCAACAGCACATCGTGCTGGGCCGCGCGCAGGCCGATCCCCGCCACTTTGGCCAGGCGCAGGCGGCGCTGGCGCCGTGGTGGAACGAACCCGCGCCGCCGGCCGCGATCCGCCTGCTGCGCGCCACCTTGCTGCAAACCGCGCACCGCTACGGCGGAGCGCTGGCCGACCTCGACGCCATCACGCGCGCCGATCCCGGCAATGTCCAGGCGTGGCTGACGCGCGCCACGGTGTTGGCCGTCACGGGCAGCCATGCCGCCGCCACGGCCAGTTGCGCCCACCTGGCCACGATGGCCGGCGAACTGGCGACGGCCGCTTGCCTGGCCGGCAGCGCCGGGCCGGCGGGACAGGTGGCCGCCAGCGAGCGCTTGCTGGGGACGGCATTGGCGCGCGCCGGCGATGTGACAGCAGACGAACTGGCATGGGCGCAAACGGCGTGGGCGGAACTGGCGGAGCGGCGCGGCGATGCCAACGCGGCCGATGCACGCTACCGCGCCGCGCTGGCCACCGCGCCCGCCGACACCTACCTGCTGGCGGCCTGCGCCGATTTCCTGCTGTCCCGCGGCCGCCCCGCCGAAGCGCTGGCGCTGGTCGACGCCCACGCGCGCACCGACGCGCTGCTGTTGCGGCGCGCGCTGGCGCTGCAACAGCTTGGCCCCTCCCTCCACCCGCGGCTGCGCGCCGACATCGCGGAACTGGCGGCCCGCTTCGACGCGGCGCAGCGCCGGGGCGACCGCGTGCACCAGCGCGAGCAAGCCATGTACACGCTGCACTTGCTGGGCGATGCACCCACCGCGCTGGCGCTGGCGCGGGAAAACTGGGCGGTACAAAAGGAAGCGGCCGATACGCGCATCCTGCTGGAAGCGGCGCTGGCCACGCGCGACGCCGGCGCCGCCGATACGGTGCAGCAATGGTTAATGCGCACCGGGCTGGAAGACCAGCGGCTGCGTGCATTATCCAATCAGTTCAAGAGGCCGGCATGAGCACCCCACACGCATGGCTGCGCCGGCTGATGCTGGCCGTGCTGCTGGTGCTGGGCTGCGCCAGCCTGCCCGCGTCCGCCCACAAACCCAGCGACAGTTACCTGGCGCTGCGCGTGGACGGTAACCGCATCGACGGCCAGTGGGACCTCGCGCTGCGCGACCTGGACGATGCCATCGGCCTCGATGGCGATGGCGACGGCCAGCTGACCTGGGAGGAATTGCGCGCCCGCCACGGCGCGATTGCGGCCTATGCGCTGGCGCGCCTGCGACTGGCCGACGGCAGCGGCGCGCCCTGCCCCATCACCGCCAGTACGCATGAACAGCAAATCGACCACCACACGGACGGCGCCTACACGGTGCTGCGCTTGACCGCCGCCTGCACGGCGCCGCTGCACACGCTGCACATCCGCTATGGTGCTTTCGCCGATATCGACCCGCAGCACAAAGGCTTGCTGCGCCTCGAACATGGCGGCACGGTGCGCACCGCCCTGTTTGGCGCCGACCAGCCGGAACAGGCGATCGCACTCGCCACACCGGCGCCCTGGCGCGAGTTCGGCGCCTATGTGGCGCACGGCGCCTGGCACATCTGGATCGGCTACGATCACATTTTATTTTTACTGTCGCTGCTGTTGCCCGCCGTGCTGGCGCGCGGCCCGCGCGGATGGCAAGCGATACCGGGCCTGCGCCCCGCGCTGGCCGACGTGATGAAAACCGTCACGGCGTTTACCGCCGCGCACTCCGTCACCCTGAGCGCCGCCGCGCTGGGCTTCGTGTCGCCGCCGTCGCGCTGGGTGGAATCAGCCATCGCCGCGTCCGTCATCGCCGCCGCGCTCAACAACGTATTCGCCATCGTGCACGGACGGCGCTGGGCGCTGGCATGCGGGTTCGGCCTGTTGCACGGCTTCGGTTTTGCCGGCGTGCTGGCGGACCTGGGCTTGCCGCCCGGCGCACGGGCACTGGCGCTGGCCGGATTCAACCTCGGCGTGGAACTGGGCCAGCTGGCCATCGTTGCGCTGTTCGTGCCGCTTGCCTGGTATTGGCGCACCCGCCCCTGGTACACCAGGCTCGCGCTGCATGGCGGGTCGGTGGCGATCGCGCTGCTGGCCGCCGTGTGGCTGACCGAGCGCGCCTTCGATATCCGGCTGCCGGTCACATTACTTTAACCCACGTCCCCTTGTACAGCACCGGCCCGGTCGGGCCGTTCGGGTCCGGCGATCCGCCCTTTGGTTCCAGGCTGACAGCCAGCAGCGCGACGTCGTCGCCGATGGCGGCGGCCGTCAGCGCCAGCGCGGCGCTGCGGTTGTCCGGCAAGATGCCCAGCGAACGGGGCTTGCCGGCCTTCGTGATGGCCCACAATTGCAAGGTCTTGTCGTCCGCCACGGGCGCACCGGCCAGCAGCCGCACCGCCATCGTGCGTTTCGCGGTATCGGCCGTCACCACCAGCGCCGCCTGCGCCTTGTCGTCCAACAGCGTGGCCACCTGGTCGACCATGGTGACCGGAGCGACCGGCGAGCGCAGCGCCACCGTGACGGCCAGGATCGCCGCCACCGCGCCGGAAGCCAGGCTCAGGCCGCGCCAGAACGCCAGCGAATCGACCATGCGGGCCAGCCAGTCCGGCAAGAGCGTGTTGTCCGCGTCCGGCGCGGGCGCCAGCCGCAGGCGTTGCTCGATGCCCGCCCACACGGCTGGCGGCGGCGTGGCCGGCGTGGCGAATTCCGCCATCGGCACCAGGCGGCCCTGCCATTCATCCACGATCCGGCGCAGCGCCGCGTCGCGCCGCAGCCACCCTTCGAAGCGGCGGCGCGCGCCGCCCTTCAGCGTGCCCAGCACATATTCGGCGGCCAGCCGGTCGCGCAACGGCGCATTGTCCCGGATATTCAACGCAACCCTCCGTGCGCCAGGCAAGCCTTGAGTTTTTCCAGGCTGCGCCGTATCCACGTTTTCACGGTGCCGACCGGCAGCGCCAGCTGTTTTGCCACTTCGCCGTGCGACAGGTCATGGAAGAACGCCAGCCCCACTGCTTGCCGGTGCAAGCCTTCCAGCCGCGCCATGCAGCGCGCCAGCGCCTGTGCATCGCTGCTCAGTTGCAACTGGCCGTCCGGCCCGGAGGTTGAATCCTGCATTGCATCCATGATATCGCCATCAAAAGGCACGGCATCGCCATCGGCGGCCGCCACGCTGCGGCGCAGGATATCGAGCGCCTTGTTGCGCACCACGGTCGTCATCCACGTCATCGGGGCGGCCAGGTGGCCGTGATAGCCGGCGGCGCCGTGCCAGATCGACACGAATCCTTCCTGCAACGCTTCTTCCGCCAGCTCCCGCTTACGTAATATACGCAGCGCATAGCCAAACAGTTTCGCCGACGTGGCGTCATACAGCGCACGGAACGCATGCGCGTCACGCCCCGCTGTCGCCATCAGCAGCGCGCCCAGCTTCGACGGATCGGTGTGCAAGTCATCGGGCATTGCCCCTCCTTTTGTGACCATCAAGGGTAGCGCAGCGATTAATGTTGAAGCAAGGACAACAGCGCCAGATACAACAGCCATGGCGGCAATAACGCTCACACGGCGCTATTCCATAGTAAACTGCGGGCATTACCACAAGGAAATAGCATGAGCACGACCGCGGGATTGTCCGGCCTGTACGCGAACCAGCAAGCGCTGGGCGTGTCGGCGCACAACATCGCCAACACCAGCACGCAAAATTTCCAGCCGCAGCAAGCCAGCTTCCACGAAGCGCAGCCGGCCGGCAGCGGCGTCACGCTGTCGGTCGAAGGCCGCGGCCTGGCCCGGCCCGAAGGCTTGAACAGCGAAGACCTGGCCACCGACCTCACCAATTCGCTGGTCTACAAGCAAAGCTTCGCGCTGAACGCCAAAGTCATCCAGTTCGAAAATGAACGGGTCGGCACACTGATCGACATAAAAGCCTGACGCACGGTACCCGCTGCGCTATGCTGGTGGCATCGGTCCTCACATGGAGGCCACCATGTATTTTTCTTCTCCCATTTTCTTTGACGACAGGCTCGATGCCGCTCGACAATTGGCGGAACAACTGTTGCCATTACGCCTGCACAATCCGCTGGTGCTGGCCATTCCCCGTGGCGCCGTGCCGATCGGCGCTGTGATTGCCGATGCGCTCCAAGGCGACCTGGACGTGGTGCTGGTGCACAAGCTGGGCGCCGCCTTCAACGGCGAATTTGCGATCGGCGCCATCGATGAACAAGGCCACGTGGAACTGGCGGCGGGAACCGACCCGGACTCCGCGTGGGTGCGCGAAGAAAGCGCGCGCCAGCTGGCGGTGTTGCGGGGGCGGCGCGACATCTTTGGCGCGGGCCGTCCGCTGCCCGATCCACGGGGGCGCACCGTCATCATTGTCGACGATGGCCTGGCGACGGGCGCCACTATGGCCGCCGCGCTGCGCGCCACGCGCAAGGCGCTGCCATTGGCGCTGATTGCCGCCGCCCCGGTCGCATCGCAGGAAGCGCTGGACTTGATTACGCCACTGGCCGACCGCGTGGTCTGCCTGCATGCGCCGGCCGATTTTCATGCCGTGGGGCAGTTTTACCGCGACTTCCCCCAGGTGGACGAGGACGACGCCATCCGCATGGTGCGGGGCCGACACACGGCCCATCCGATCATTGACAGAAAGTAAGCAAATCGTCAAACTTGCTTTTGACGACTCCGGGGAGGCGCGCCATGCAGGACGATGTCCACGTAAACGAAGACGACAGCAAGGACCGCCAGTTTGTCAATGCGCTGGCGCGCGGGCTGGAATTGTTGCGCTGTTTCGGCCCGGCCGACATTTCCCTCAGCAATGCCGACCTGGCGCGCCGCACCGGCATGCCCAAACCCACCATTTCCCGCCTCACCTATACGCTGACCCGCCTCGGCTACCTGCATTATTCCGAATCGACCGGCAAATACCAGCTGGGCGCCGGCGTGCTGGCGCTGGGTTACCGCATGCTGTCGTCGCTGGACATGCGCACCATGGCCCGGCCCCTGATGCAGGAGCTGGCGGAACATGCGCAGGCCACCGTGTCGCTGGGCACGCGCGACCGCCTCAGCATGGTCTACGTGGAAACCTGCCGCAGCAGCTCGCACATCACCCTGCGCCTCGACGTGGGCGCCCGCATCCCGCTGGCCACCACGGCCATGGGCAAGGCGCTGCTGTGCGTGTTGCCCGAGGCGGAACGCGACCAGATCATGGACCACGTGCGCCAGCGCGACCCCAACAACTGGCCGCTGGTGCGGGCCGGTTTCGAACAGGCCCAGCGCGATTACCAGGAGCGGGGCTTTTGCATGTCGGCCGGCGAATGGCAGGGCGACGTGCACGCGGTCGGCGTGCCGGTGGCCGGCATCGGCGGCGAACAGCCGATGTCGTTCAATTGCGGCGGCCCGTCCTACCTGCTGCCGCGCGAACGCCTGGAAGAAGACCTGGGCCCCCGGCTGGTGCGGCTGGTGCGCCAAATCAATTGCAACCTGGGCCGGGAAAATTAAGAAAAGGAACTCATGACGAATCGCCGCACCTTGCGCCGTACCCTGCGCCGTACCCTGCTCCCTGCGCTGCTGGCTGCCGGCAGCTTCGCCTCCTCCCCCGCCTTTGCCGCTGAATTCCTCGTCGGCGCGGAATTGCCGCTGACAGGGGCGCTGGCGCGCGTCGGCAACGGCATGCACGAAGGCGTCAATGTGGCGGCGGAAGTGTTCAACAAGAGCAACAGCAAGCACAAGATCCGCCTGGTCAGCATGGACGACGAATCGACGCCCGCCAAGGCCATCGCGGCGGTGGAAAAACTGGCCAGCCAGGGCGTGGTGGCCATCACCGGCGGCTACGGGTCCAACAATATCGCGCCGGCGGCGGAAGCGGCCAACCGCCTGAACCTGGTGTACATGACGTCCGGCGGCGTGGACGACAGCCTGGTATCGGCCGGCCGCAAGAATTTTTTCCGCATCAACAATACGGCCGGGTATGAACGGGCCGTGCTGGGCCTGATCGGCGACATGGGTGCAAAATCCGTCTCCATCATTTACTCGACCAAGGATGCGACCACCGATCTCGCCTTGTCCGTGCAAAAAGCGCTGGCGGCGTCCGGCGTGCGCGCCGACCTGCATTCGTTCGACCCCGCCATCACGGATTTCAAGCCCATCATCAACAAGATCCGCCTGCAGGACAGGCCGGACGTGATCCTGATGGCCGGCTATGAAAACGATTACGTCGGCATCCTGCGCGCCGCCCGCGTGCTGAAGCCGCCGGTCAAGGCCATGGTGGGCGTGTGGTCGCTGGCCACGCCGAAAATGGCGGCGGAATTTCCCGACCTGATGCCGCACGTCTACGGCACCGCGCTGCTGCCCTTCCCCGCCACGTTCGACACGGCCGACGGCAAGGCGTTTGCGGAAGCGTATCGCCACCTGTACCACAAGGAACCCGATTACCTGGGCCAGTTCGGCTATGTGCAGGGCATGCTGCTGTTCGAAGCCATTGCCCGCGCGGCCGACAAGGGCACCCTGGCCAAGGGCGGCATTGCCGACGAATTGCGCAAGACCGACCGCGACACGCTGATCGGCCGCGTGCAATTTGCCGCCAACGGCGATAACCCGCATTTCGTGCACCGCATGGGCCAGCACCAGGACAAGAAGGTCGTGATCGTGTGGCCGAAGCAGTACGCCACCGGGACCAAGGTCTATCCCGGCGTGCCATGGTGACGGACGCCTGGCCGCGCACCCATGATTGAACTGCTGCTCCAGGCCCTGTATTCCGGCTTGCTGCAAGGCGGCTCGTATGCGCTGATCGCGCTGGGACTGGCGCTGGTGTTCGGCGCCATGAAAGTCATCAACCTGGCGCACGGCGACCTGGTGCTGATGGCGGCATACCTGGCCTATACGGCCGAATCCGCGCTGGGCTGGCATCCGCTGGCCGCGATCGTGCTGGCCTTGCCCGCCACCTGCGTGGCGGCGGCGGGCATGCACTGGACCGTGTCGCGCATCCGCACCGACCGTGAAATCAATTCGCTGCTGTTGACGTTCGGCTTCGCCGTGGTGCTGGCCAACGGCTTCCTGCTGCTGTGGCGCGCGGACGTGCACAGCGCGGCGTCGCCGTGGCTGCAGGATGCGCTGGTGCTCGGTCCGCTGTACAGCATGCACAGCGAAGCGCTGTCGTTTGCCGTCAGCGTCGTGTTGCTGGCGCTCCTGTGGTGGTGGCTGGCGCGCAGCTGGCAGGGCCGCGCGCTGCGCGCGGTGGCGGCCAACCGCGACGCCGCCATGCTGATGGGGATCGCACCGGGCCGCACCGAACTGTTGTCGTTCTTGCTGTCCGGCGCGCTGGCCGCCTTTGCCGGCGTGGCGCTGTATTGCTACGGCGTGATCCAGCCCGCGTATGGCAGCGCGCTGACCGTCAAGGCTTTCATCATCACCGTGCTGGCGGGACTGGGTTCCATCCCCGGCGTGCTGGCGGCGGCCGTCCTGCTGGGCATCTGCGAAGCGCTGACCGTCACCCTGGCCAGTTCCGCGTTGCAGGAACTGACCGGCATGGTCTTGTTCCTGCTGGTGCTGTTCGTGATGCCGAACGGCTTGTTCGGCGCAAAGCTGAGGCGCGGATGACGAGGCTGCGCAACCGCGCCGGCGTACTGGCCACCCTCGCCGCATTGGCGGTTGTGCTGCTGGCATGGGGCGGCAATCCCTATGTCATGAGCATCACCATTGCCGCGCTGATGACGGGCGGCGTGGCGCTGGCGTGGGCGCTGCTGGGCAACCTGGGCGGCATGGTCAGCTTCGGCCACGCCGCCTTTGTCGGCGCGGGCGCCTATGTGTCGGCGCTTTGCACGTTGCAGCTGGGCGTGCCGGTGGCGCTGGGCATCGTGCTGGGCGCGCTGGGCGCGGCAGCCAGCGCGCTGGTCATGCTGCCGGCATTGCGGCTGCGCGGCCCGTACTTTGCGCTGGCCATTCTGGCCTACGCGCATATCTTCCGCATCGTCGCCACCGAGTGGACGTCCGTCACGCGCGGCGCCGCCGGCCTGTCCGGCATTCCCCCGCTGCCCGTGATCCCGGGACTGCAACCGAAAGCGTCGGCCTGCCTGCTGGCGGCGCTGCTGGTACTGGCCTTTGCGCTGGCCTACCGTTCCATCCGCGCCAGCCACGCGGGCCTGGCGCTGCGCGCCATGCACCACAGCGAAGACGCCACCCGCGTACTGGGTGTCAACAGCACGCTGCTGAAGGGCATGATGCTGCTGGTGTCCGCCGCCATGGCGGGCGCCGTCGGCGCATTCAATGTGCATTACATCGGCTTTCTGGAACCGGATTACGCGTTCGGCGCCATGTGGGTGACCTTGCCGATCGTGGCGGCCATCTTCGGCGGCTACCGCACCCTGGCCGGCCCGGTGGCGGGCGCGCTGGTGGTGTCGCTGGCGGACCAGTTGCTGTTCAAGGAATGGCTGCCGGTCGGCCACCAGTTCCTGCTGGGCGTGCTGCTGGTGGCGATGATCATGGCCAGCCCGGGCGGCATGCTGCCGCTGGCGGTATCGGCGCTGCATCGATTGCGTACGGCGGGCAAAGGCGGTGGCCATGCTTGAACTGGACCGCCTGCGCGTGTGTTTCGGCGGCCTGGCCGCGCTCGAAGGCGTGACCCTGACCGTGCACGAAGGCGAAGTGCTGGGATTGATCGGGCCGAACGGCGCCGGCAAGACCACGCTGTTCAACGCGATTTCCGGACTGGTGCGCGCGACCGACGGCAAGGTGCGCCTGCACGGACAGGACATCACGCGCATGCCGATGCACCGCCGCGCGCGCATCGGCATCGGCCGCACGTTCCAGGCGCCGCAACCATTGCACGGCTTGAGCGTGCGGGAAAACCTGGTGGTGGCGCAGCGCTATGGCGCCGGCGAACCCGATGCGGCGCGCCTCGATGCGATCCTGCGCATGACGGGACTGGCGGACAAGGCGGACGCCGATGCGGCGTCCAGCCTGGCGCTGGCCGAATTGAAAGCGCTGGAAGTGGCCAAGGCGCTGGCCACCCATCCCCGCCTGCTGTTGCTCGATGAAGTGCTGGCCGGGCTGGAAACAGCGGGCCGGCTGCGCTTCATCACGATGCTGCAAGGCTTGCACCAGCACTTCCGCGTGGCCATCATCGTCATCGAACACGATATCGCCGCGATCCGCACCCTGTGCCCCCGCATCGCCGTGCTCGATTCCGGCCGGCTGATCGCACAGGGCCCGCCGGACCTGGTGCTGCGCGAACCCGCCGTGATTGCCTGCTATACCGGGACGGCGGAAAACGGGAGCGCAGCCCATGGCTGACGCGCTGCAGGTGAACCAGGTGCGCGCCGGCTATGGCGCCATCAATGTGCTGTGGGACGTGTCGCTGACGGCAAATCCGGGCGAACTGACCGCCATCATCGGCCCCAATGGCGCCGGTAAAACCACGCTGCTGCGCGCCATCATGGGCTTGCTGCCGCTGACCGCCGGCACGGTGGCGCTGGGTGCGCAGCGGCTCGATCACATGCCGACCTGGCGGCTGGCGCAACGGGGCATCGCGCTGATTCCCGAAGGCCGCATGCTGTTCGACGCGATGAGCGTGGAAGAAAACCTGCTGATCGGCGCGTTTCCCCGGGACCAGCGCCGCCACGCGCTGCGCCGGCTGGACGCGGCGTACGCGATGTTCCCGAAATTGCGCGAGCGGCGCAGGCAGCTGGCCGGCTCGCTGTCCGGCGGCGAAGCGCAAATGCTGGTGTTGGCGCGGGGGCTGATGGCCGACCCGAAGGTGCTGCTGGTCGACGAACCGTCGCTGGGGCTGGCGCCGGTGGTGGTCGACGAATTGTTCGGCATCCTCGCGCATTTGCGGCAGGAAGGCTTGACCATCGTGCTGGTGGAACAGCACACGGAACGGGCGGTGGCCATCGCCGATCACGTGCACCTGATGCAGAGCGGGAAAGTCGTGCTGTCGCAGCGGGCGGCGGACGTGTGCCTGGCGCAATTGCACGAACAATATTTCGGGCTGGCCTGAATTTCCCGCCGTCACGCGGGCGACCGGATTGCGCCCGCTGTGCTAAAACGCTCGGTATCGCCACAGCAGCATTGCAGGAGTACGCATGACCGACGAAGAGAAACGCCGCACCGACCGGCGCCAGCGCGACCGTCACGGCAATCCCCGTTATCTCGATCCCGGTGAAACCATCTTCAGCCTGTGGGGCCGCGTGCTCGCCGCGCGCTACCGCCGCGTTGCCGCGTCGCTGGCCAGCCGTGTCATGCAACGGCCGCTGCACATCGGTATTTCGGCCCGTATTTTCCACCCGGAAGCCGGCGCCACGGGACTGCGCAGCAAGAATTTGCAATACCTGGAAGAATCCATCGCACACTGGGTCATGACGCGCGACGTGCTGGTGTTCATGATCCCCACCGTCAACACGGAAGGCTTGATCCACCCGTCGAACATCCGCCTCAGCCATTATGCGGAACACCTGGACGGGCTGGTGCTGCAAGGGGGCGCGGATGTGTCGCCGCAAAGCTATGCGGAAACGCCGACCCGTCCCGAATGGAGCGGCGATCCGGCGCGCGACCGCTATGAACTGGAATTGCTGCGCGAATTCATCCAGGCGGGCAAACCGGTGCTGGGCATTTGCCGTGGATGCCAGTTGCTCAACGTGGCCTTTGGCGGCACCTTGTACCAGGACATCGCCACCGACGTGCCGGACGCGATGGCGCACGTGCACGACGATTACGACCGCCACCGCCACGTCATCCACTTTCCCGAGGGGTCGTCGCTGGCGCGCATGCTGAAAAGCCAGGGCAGCCAGGCGCTGGTCAATTCCATCCACCACCAGGCCGTCAAGGACCTGGGGCGCGACATGGTGGTGGAAGCGCGCTCCTCGCCGGACAACATGGTGGAAGCGATCCGCTATACCAAGGCGCCGTTTGTCATGGGCTTGCAATGGCATCCGGAATTTCACCGCGCGGGCGGCGTGGAACTGCTCGATTGCACGGCGATCCTCGACAATTTCCTGCGGGTCGCCCGCGAAACACGGTTCTGACCGCCGGTTCTAGTCCTTGAAGCGCCGGATCGCCGCGTCGACCACGCCTTCCACGCTGCCGCTGGCGGTGTACTGGTCACGCAGGTAGTGCGCATCGCTGCCCATGTGCGTGACGGCCGTCAGATGGTCCAGCCCCGCCATGCCGCCCAGCGCTTCCGCATGGGGCGCCATCTTGCGCAAGGTGGTCAGGATATCCTCCCGCAGCGACAGGTTTTCATACGTCTTCGGATGCACGATGGCGCCATCGAGGCCGAAGCGGCAAGCCTGGAAGCGGTTGTAGTTATAGACCAGGTAATCGTCTTCGGCCGGCATCGGTTCATGGCGCTCCAGCAGGTAGCGGCACAGCGCCTGCAGGTAGCACGCCAGCGCGGCGGCGCGCTCGACCGTCAGCGGTGTATCGCACACGCGCAATTCAATGGTGCCGTATTCGGGCTTGGGCCGGATGTCCCAGTAAAAATCCTTCATGCTCTTGATGACGCCCGTGTGCTCCATCTTGGAAAAATAACTGTGTTCGAATTCTTCCCATGACAGCAGGAACGGCGCCCGACCGCTCATCGGAAACGCGAACACGGAATTCAGGCGGGCCGAATTGAACAGCGTGTCATTGCCCTGCACGAACGGCGACGACGCCGACAGCGCGATGAAATGCGGCACGTAGCGCGACAGCGAATGCAGCAGGAACAACGCATCGTCGCCATTGCCGCAACCGATGTGCACGTGCTGGCCGAAAATCGTGAATTGCTTGGCCAGGTAGCCATACAGTTCGGATACTTCGCGGAATCGCGGCTTACTGAAAATCCGCCGCTCCGACCAGCGCTGGAACGGGTGCGTGCCGCCGCCGCAAATGCCGATATTCAAGTGTTCACAGGCCTGCACCAGCGTATCGCGGATCAGGCGCAGTTGCGCCACCAGTTCCGTGAAATTCGTGTGCACGTCGGTGTTAATTTCAATCATGCTTTCCGTGATTTCCGGCGTCACGTTGCCGGGGAATGGCTTGCGCGCCAGCAGGTGCAGCAAGTCCGGGCTGGACGCCGACAAGTCGAAGTCCGAATTACTGATCAATTGCAACTCCAGCTCGACGCCCATGGTCAGCGGATTGGACAGACTGAATGGTTCCAATGGCATGGTGCCCTCCTTCTCAATGGTCCTTGCTGGACGCTTCTTTCGCCCACACCAGCGCGTATTGCGTGATGACCGGACCCAGCACTTCCATGAACAGTGTCATCGCGGCCAGCGCCGCCAGCTCGTCGACCAGCACGATGCCCATGTACTTGGTCTGCTCCAGCAGCAGGATCACGAACACGGACATCGGCGCCATCGCCACGCCGGTCAAAGCCCCCTTGCGCCACGAGACGCCGCCCGGGTGCGAGAACACCGCCACGGCGCCGATCTTGACGATGAAGCGGGCCAGCACCAGCACGGCGGCCAGCGCGGCGCCCGATACCACGCGGTCCCAGTCCAGGGTCGTGACGGCGAACACGAACAGCAGCACGGCAAGCAATTCGCCGATGGCGCCGAAGTTGCGCTCGGTGCGGGTAATCACCACGCGGCGGTGGCGCGCCATCAGGCCGAACGTCAACGTGCCCAGTACCGGCGACAGATTCGCCGCATGGGCAATCGCCACCAGCGATACCACGGCCAGCGCGAACGCCACCGACCCTTCGCGGCCCACCTGCCCCAGCTGGCGCAGCACGGCCGGCACCATCACGCCGAACACGGCGCCCATCACGGCCGACGCCAGCAATTCGATCGCGCTGTGCGAAATGGCTTGCGCCAGGCTGCCCGACGTGCGGAACACCCAGACGCCCACCACCACCTTGAACACGAACACGGCCAGCACGCAATTGATGGCGACCATGTGCAGCACCCGCTCCGTGACCTGGCCCGAACTGTTTTGTTCGTTAATCACGCGCAGCACGCCGGCCGGCGACGTCGACATGGCCAGCGACGCCAGCAGTGCACAGGTCAGCGGCGGCATGCCTGCCGCGTGGCTGAAGGCATAGACCACGGCAAACGTGGCGGCCGATTCCGCCACGGCGGTCAAGGTGATCCACGGATTGATGCGCAGCCAGTGCAGGTTGATGCGGTAGCCGAACTCGAACAGGATCAAGCCGAACGCCACATTGGCCAGCAATGTGACGGGGCTGGAACTGTCGCTGACGTACAGGTCCGGGAAAGCTTGTGCGGCCGCGAAACCGACCAGGCCGTAGACACTGATGCGGGGCACATTGATCCAGCGGTGAATGATTTCGCCAGCCAGCCAGGCCAGCGCAATTGCAAACGGCCATGCAAGCTCGGCGGACAAGACCAGGATATCTGGCATGTTCCCTCCTTGCAAAAAAATCTGACTGAACTGTAGGTGATCGAAGGCAATCGTGTCGCACCGTTGGCATGCCATCCGGTCCGCTTCGCTTGTACAATCGCTGCGAATTCCATCCCAACCTGCATTCAACGTAAAGGGAATCCCATGCTTCAGCTGCTCAGCGAACACGCGTGTTTTGGCGGTGTCCAGCGCTTTTACCAGACCGCCAGCACGGCCATCGGCCTGCCCATGCGCTTTGCCGCGTACATCCCGCCGCACGCGGACGGCGCGCGCCTGCCGGCGCTGTTTTACCTGGCCGGCCTCACGTGCACGGAAGAGACCTTCGCCATCAAGGCGGGCGCGCAGCGCATCGCGGCGGAACTGGGCGTGATCCTGGTGGCGCCCGATACCAGCCCCCGTGGCGCGGGCGTGCCGGGCGAAGCCGATGCGTGGGACTTCGGCGTGGGCGCGGGCTTTTATGTCGATGCGGTGCAGGCGCCGTGGAGCACGCACTACCGCATGTACAGCCATATCCTGGAATTGCGCGAACTGGTGGCGCGCGAACTGCCGGTCGACGATGCGCGCGTCGGCATCTTCGGCCACTCGATGGGGGGCCACGGCGCGCTGACCATCGCGCTGAAGCGGCCGGACTTGTTCCGTTCCGTCTCCGCCTTCGCGCCGATTGCCGCGCCCGCGCGCTGCCCATGGGGGCGCAAGGCGTTCACGGGTTACCTGGGCACCGACGAAAGCGCATGGCTGCAGCATGACGCCAGCGCGCTGATGGCGTCGCGGCAGACGCCGTTCCCGCACGGGATCCTGATCGACCAGGGATTGGGCGACAAATTCCTTGCCGAACAATTGCACCCGGAAGCGTTCGAGGAAGCGTGCCGCACGGCCGCGCAGCCGCTGCAATTGCGGCGGCATGCGGGCTATGACCACGGCTACTATTTCATTTCAACTTACATGGAAGACCATTTACGTTTTCACGCGCAAAACCTCGCGTTCGAAACGTAATTACAGCTTGATTTCCGTGCCCAGCTTTTGCAGCAGCTGGGCCAGCCATTGCGGGTGCGCGGGCCATGCGGGCGCCGTGACGAACTGGCCGTCCGTGACGGCGCCGTCGATGGGGATATCCGCATATTCCGCGCCGGCCATTTTGACTTCCGGCGCGCAGGCGGGATAGGCGGAAATTTTCTTGCCACGGATGACATCGGCCGCCGCCAGCAATTGCGCGCCGTGGCAAATGGCGGCGATCGGTTTGCCCGCCTGCGCAAAGCCACGCACCAGGGCGATGACTTTCTCGTTCAGGCGCAGGTATTCCGGTGCGCGGCCGCCCGCCACCACCAGCGCGTCATAGGCGGTGACAGCCACCTGGTCGAAATCCGCGTTCAGCGCGAACTGGTGGCCCGGCTTTTCCGTATAGGTCTGGTCGCCTTCGAAATCGTGGATCGCGGTCTTGACCTTGTCGCCGCTCTTCTTGCCCGGGCACACGGCGTGTACGGTATGGCCCACCATCAGCAGCGCCTGGAACGGCACCATCGTCTCGTAATCCTCGGCAAAGTCGCCGGTCAGCAGCAGGATTTTTTTCGCAGCCATCGTCATCTCCTATCAGGGTGGTATCAGGGTTGGACAAGCGGGACCATGATAGCCCGGCGCGAAAAATCATGCATAAAAAGCAAAAAGGCGGCAGGCTCGCGCCTGACCGCCTTTCATCGCAGAAGAAAGCTCTTTATTTGTTCAGCACTTTGCGGATGGTTTCCGCCAGGTCTTCCGCCACGAATTTCGCGACATACGCGTCCGCGCCCACGCCGCGCACGTGGTCTTCGTTGGTCTTGCCGGACAGCGACGAGTGGATCACCACGGGAATCTTGGAGAACCGCGCATCCTGCTTGACCAGGCGGGTCAGCGTGAAGCCATCCATTTCCGGCATTTCCAGGTCGGTCAGGATCAGCGCGACGCGCTCGTCGATGCCGATGCCCTCGGCCTTGCAGCCATCGGCAATGTGATTGAGCTTGTCCCACGCTTCCTTGCCGGACTTGGTCATCGCATATGGCGCGCCCATCGCGTTCAAGCCCTGTTCGATCAGGCTGCGCGCCACCACGGAATCGTCGGCGGCCAGGATGATGGTGCCCGGCTTCAGCAACAGTTTCGGACCGATGGTGTCCGGATCGACGTCCTTGCCTTCGGTCGGGATCATCTTGCGCAAGATGGTTTCCACGTCCAGCACCTGCGCCAGGCGGGTGTTGTTGACATCGCCATCGAGGCGGGCAATCGACGTTACCATGCCGCCGGCCGTGCTGCCTTCGGCGGACAGCACCTGGCCCCAGTCGAGGCGCACGATTTCATCGACGGATTCCACGGCAAACGCTTGCGTGGTGCGGGCAAATTCCGTCACCAGCATGATGTTCAGGCCCGTCTTCGGCTTCACGCCGACAATCGCCGGCAAGTCCATCACGGAGATAATCTGGCCGCGCAGGTTGACGACGCCCAGCATGTGGGGCGACGAACCCGCCACCGCCGTCACTTCCGGCATGGCGACGATTTCGCGGATCTTGAAGACGTTGATGCCATACAGCTCCGAATGATCGCCATTGGCGTCGCAGCCCAGGCGAAACAGCAGCAGTTCAAACTTGTTGGAATTGGTTAAGTTACTGCGTTCGTCAATTTCTTGTTGAACTGAATTCATGTGTGATTTCTCCGTCGGGGCTCTCAAGTACTGATAGCGGCAGGGCTCCAGTATAACGAGATTGCCTTGTGTAACGGAACATTTCCCCCCTTTGCACCATGGATGAGAAGCGCGCGCACAACACCGGCGTGACGGAAAAGCAAAAAGGCAGCCACGAAGGCTGCCTTTTATGAAATTCTGGAGCGGGAGAAGAGTCTCGAACTCTCGACCTCAACCTTGGCAAGGTTGCGCTCTACCAACTGAGCTACTCCCGCTTGGGAGGCCGCATTATGCCAGCGCCGGAAAAAAATTACCAGAGCAAAATGAAAGTCAGTGCGGCATATCCCCGCTGGGGTTTGGCGGCGAGGCAAGCTTGCTGCCTTTATAATGCAAGCTTCTTTTTCCAGCACGACACAGAATGGATGCAATAGAAACAGTCCTGGCCATGTTGCTGGCCGTGGTCGCCAGCGCGTACCTGGTGCGGCTGCTGCCGGTGGGCGTCCCGCTGCCGCTGGTGCAGATCGGCCTGGGTTTTTGGATTGCCGCCTTTTCCACCCACGGTATCGCGCTCGATCCGGAATTCTTTTTCCTGCTGTTCTTGCCGCCCCTGCTGTTCCTCGATGGCTGGCGCATCCCCAAGACCGGCCTGTTGCGCGACAAGACCGTGATCCTGGAGCTGGCGCTGGGCCTGGTCATCTTCACTGTCATTGGCGCCGGCCTGCTGATCCACCTCTTGATCCCCGCCATGCCGATGCCGGTCGCGTTTGCGCTGGCCGCCATCGTGTCGCCCACCGACCCGATCGCCGTGTCCGCCATTGCCGCGCGCACGCCCATCCCCAAGCGGCTGATGCACATCCTCGAAGGCGAATCGCTGCTGAACGACGCCAGCGGCCTGGTGTGCTTCCGCTTTGCCGTGCTGGCCGCCACCACGGGCGCATTTTCGCTGGCCTCCGCGACCTTGAGCTTCGTGTGGCTGGTGGTGGGCGGGATTTCCATGGGCGTGACCGTCACGGCCGGCATCACGTGGATACAGCGCTGGCTGACCAGCCATTTCGGCGAACCGCCCGGCTCGCCCATCCTCGTCAACCTGCTGATGCCGTTCGGCGCGTACCTGGCGGCCGAACACGTGCACGCGTCGGGCATCCTGGCCGCCGTGGCGGCCGGCATCGCCATGAGCTACGTTGAACTGAGCGGCCATGCCCACGCGGCCACCCGCATCCAGCGCTCCGCCGTCTGGGATACCGTGCAATTTTCGCTGAACGGCGTGATGTTCGTGCTGCTGGGCGAGCAACTGCCCCATATCCTGAAAGGCGCGCGCGCGTCGCTGGAAGACGTGGGACACGTGAATTCGTGGTGGCTGGTGCTGTATGCGTTCGCCATCAGTTTCGGCCTGATGGCGCTGCGCTTCATCTGGGTGTGGGCGACCCTGCGCCTGACCCTGTACAAGAAAAGCCGCATGGGCGAGGAAATGGAGCGGCCCCACTGGCGTTTGCTGCTGGCGATGTCGCTGGCCGGCGTGCGCGGCGCCATCACGCTGGCCGGCGTCATGACCTTGCCATTGTTGCTGCCTGACGGCCGGGAATTTCCCGCCCGCGACTTGACCATTTTCCTGGCCAGCGCCGTGATTTTGATTTCATTGGTGGCCGCCAGCATCGGCCTGCCCCGCCTGCTGCACGGCATGGAATTTCCGGACGAGCCGCACGAACAGCAGGAAGAAGACCGGGCCCGCGAAGTGGCGGCCAATGCCGCCATTGCCGCCATCGAGCGGGCGCAGATCGACCTGATGTCCACCAGCACCGAACCCGACCTGTATCCGCAGGCGGCCGGCCGCGTGATTGCGCTGTACAGGCACCGGCTGGTCGAGCACGCGGAACACGACGAGGGTCGCCGCTTCCGCAAGATGGACAACGCGGAAAAGGATTTGCGCATGGCGGCGCTGGCGGCCGAGCGCAAGGCCATCTACAACCTGGCCCGCCACGGCCACATCTCGGACGAGATTTCCCGCAAGCTGGTGCGCGAAGTCGATCTGTCCGAAGCCCGCTTCCGCTGACGCCATGACCAGCCGCCGCGCGTTCCTTGCCGTGATCGCCGCCTGGCTGCTGTTCTGGGCGCTGATGATCGTCACGGCGGTGTTCGACATGCTGCGCGACGGCGAGTCCGGCTTGTGGAAACCCGTGCTGTGGGAAGGTTCGTCGGCCATCACGGCCACCACCTTGCTGTTGTTACAGCGCCGCGCCACCCGCCGCTACGACCACTTATTGGGCCAGCCGCTGCGCTGGTTCGGCCGCCAGTTGCTGTGGGCACCCGTGTACTGGGCGGCCTTCGTGCCGATGGCGTTTTCCATCCGCCACGGCGTCTATGCGCTGATGGGCGACACGTACACGCACAGCGGCTGGCCGGAAACCTTCCTGTACGAAGACATCAAGATCAGCGTGTTCTTCGGCATCTTTGTCGTCATCCAGTTCGGCTTGCTGTCGTACCGCGCGCTGATGGAAGAAAAAGTGCGCGCCGAACAGGCCGCCACCTTGCTGCGCCAGGCGCAATTGCAGCAACTGACGCAGCAAATGCAGCCGCATTTCCTGTTCAACGCCCTCAACACGATTTCGTCGCTGATCCATACGGATGCCGACCGCGCCGACACCCTGCTGGTCCGGCTGTCCGACATGCTGCGCGCCTCGCTCGACCACGGCGACCGCCAGCAGGCGCCGCTGGCGGAAGAATTGAAGCTGTTACGGGGCTACGAGCAACTGATGAGCGAGCGCTTTGCCGACCGCGTGCAAGTGGCGTGGCACATCGATGACGCCGTGCTGGCGTGCCTGGTGCCGCCGATGAGCATGCAGCCGTTGCTGGAAAACGTCTTCAAGCACACGGTGGAGCGCCGCCGCCAGCCGGTGCGCATCACGGTCGCGGCGCTGCGCGACGGCAATGAACTCGTGCTGCGCATTGAAGACGATTGCGGGCGGCTGGCTGATACGACGGCATCCTGCAGCGGCGTCGGACTGCGCAACCTGCGTGCGCGGCTGGCGGCCCTGCACGGCGAGGCGGCCAGCCTGAAGTTGCTGCAACTGGAGCCTGCCGGTGTGCGGGCGGAAATGCGGCTGCCATGCGCGTGCTGATCGTCGACGACGAACGCCCGGCCCGGGACAAGCTGCGCCGCCTGCTGGCGCGCGAAGCGGACATCGCCGCCATCGACGAAGCGCGCGACGGCGTGGAAGCGCTGCAACTGGCGGCCACCTTCGCGCCCGACGTGCTGTTCCTCGATATCCAGATGCCGGAAGTGAACGGGTTCGACGTGGCGGCGTCACTGCCCGCCCCCGCGCCGCTGGTGGTGTTTGTCACCGCGTATGACGAATACGCGGTGCGCGCCTTTGACGCCTGCGCCGTCGATTACCTGTTGAAACCCTACGATACCGAACGCTTGCAGCGCGCCGTGCAGCGTGTGCGCGAACGGCTGGCCGCGCGCCGCGCCAGCGATGCGGCCGCACCGCCACTGGCGGGCCAGCCGGTACGGCAATTGCTGGTGACGGAACGGGGCGTCACGCGCATCGTCAAGGCCGACGACATCGACTGGCTGGAGACCGCCGACAACTACGTGGCGCTGCATACCTCCGCCGGCAGCCCGTTGCTGCGGCAAACCCTGTCCGCATTGCTGGACAGCCTGGGCCCCGCTTTTATCCGCTGCCACCGCCGCGCCGCCGTGCGCGTGGCGGCGGTAGTCAAGGTAGCCGTCGACGACAAGGGGGATGGGGAATTGCTGCTGGCAAGCGGTGGCAAGGCGCCGTTGAGCCGGCAGCACCGTACTGCCGTCATGGCGGCGCTGGCCGCGAGGGCCTGATCGCATCGCCCTGCGTTCCGGTTCGCCCCGCCGCGCCCCCGCTTCGCCCCATTTGCCTCGCGATGGCTTCCCCGGCCCGGTATGCTGGTTTTATTGCAACCCGACCGGAACCCGCCATGAACCCATCGCAGCAACGCCTGTATTTCCTCGACTGGATACGCATCGCCGCCTTTTTCCTGCTGGTGCTGTACCACACCGGCATGTATTACGTGACGTGGGACTGGCACGTGAAAAGTCCCCATGCCAGCGATACCATCGAAGCGCTGATGATGCTGTCGTCGCCCTGGCGTATGAGTTTGCTGTTCCTGGTTTCCGGCGTGGCGGCCGCCTTCCTGCTCAACAAGGCCGGCGCCGGCGCGTTCGTACGCCAGCGCAGCTTCCGCCTGCTGGTGCCGCTGCTGTTCGGCATGTTCGTCATCGTGCCGCCGCAGCCGTATTTCGAAGTGGTGGAAAAAGTCGCCTATCAGGGCAGCTACCTGGACTTCATGAAACTGTACGTGCAGGCTTACCACGGTTTTTGCAGGGGCACGGATTGCCTGGATCTGCCGACCTGGAACCACCTGTGGTTCCTGCCCTACCTGTGGGTGTATTGCCTGCTGCTGGCCGCGCTGGTGGCGGTGCTGGGCCGCGCGCGCTGGCAACAACTGGGCACGGTGGTAGCCAATGCGCTGTCGGGCTGGAAACTGGTGCTGTTGCCGGTCGCCGTGCTGGCCATCGGCCGCCTGGCGCTGCTGACCCGCTACCCGCATACGCATAACCTGGTGGTGGACTGGCATAACCATGCAACTTACGTTCCCATCTTCCTGCTGGGCGCCCTGGTGGCCTTCAATGCGGCCTTCTGGCAGCGGGTGGACGACATCCGCTTTGCCGCGCTGGGCACCGCGCTGGCCGGCTGGGCGATCCTGGTGTCGTATTACGCCATCACCGACCACATGCAGCCGGAGCAGATTGGCCTGTGGCGCGATGCGCAGCGCGTGCTGTATGCACTGGTGCAGTGGAGCGCGATCCTGGCCGTGTGCGGTTTCGGCCACCGCCACCTGCAATTCGACAGCGCCAAGCGGCGCTACCTGACGCAAGCCGTGTTCCCCGTGTATATCCTGCACCAGACCTTGATTGTGGTGTTTTCGCAGATGCTGAAACCGGCCAACCATGCGCCGGCGCTGGAAGGATTCATGCTGGTGGTGCTGACGCTGTCGGCCAGCTTCGGGATCTTTGAAGTGGTGCGGCGCGTGGGGGTGTTACGGCCGTTGTTTGGCTTGGAATATGCCAAGCGATTACGTGCCACACCCGTCTCCGCCGCCGCCGCGTGACGCTTTTGAAGGCTGGGGTTCTGCCGGCATGGCGGCTTTGTAAAAGCCGCCCTACGGATCAATTCAACAATTTTCGCGAGCGCTTGGACCGGTACATTTCCGCATCGGCCAGCGCGAACGCTTCATGCAAATCGTAGCCGGGCTTGCGCATCGCCATCCCGGTCGACGCCTTCACGTCGTGCAGGGCAAACTTGGCCTGCAGGCGCTGCAACAGCACTTGCGCATCGTAGTAATCGCACTCCACCAGCAGCATGGCGAATTCGTCGCCGCCCAGCCGCGCGATCACGTCCGAGCCGCGCGTCACCGACGTCAGTACCTGCGCGGCGCGCACCAGCAGCGCGTCGCCCGCGCCATGACCCTGCGTATCGTTGGTGAGTTTCAGTTCATCGAGGTCGATCGACACCACGCAGGCCGGATGGCCGTAGCGTGCACAGCGCTCCTCTTCGCGCGACAGCAGCATGCTCCAGCCGCGCCGGTTGTACAGGCCCGTCAACTCGTCGCGGGTGGCTTCCAGTTCGGCGCGTTCCGCGCGGCGGCGCGCATCGGCTGCGGCCAGTTCGGCATTCAGCAGGCTGCCCAGCAGTTCCACCATCAATTCCAGCATCGGCTGTTCATTGACGATATCGGCAGGTTGCGGGCGGGGATCGAGGGCGCACAGGGTGCCGAACAGCGAACCGTCGGCGCGCAGCAGCGGCAAGCCGACGTAAGCGCCGATCTCGACCTGCTGCCCGATGGGCGCCGCGGCGTAGGCTTCCACCAGGCGGCTATCCGGCGCCAGGTTCGGCCCCTCTCCCTTCACCATGCGCGAACAGAACGAATCGCTCCAGCGGAACACCTGGCCCGGCTTGACGCCGTAGCCATGGTCATCGGCCGACAGGACGATCCAGTCGTCCCCTTCGGTCCGCGTCACCATCCACAGCTGGAATCCAAGGCGCGCGTGCAGGAATTCCATGCAGGCTTTCGACGCGCTGGCGAAATCATTAATCATGACGGTCCCTCCTCCGGCAATCTTATGATTTCGTCATTATGCACCGCTATTTCACAAATGTGAGCATATGTTTGGTGTCACCCGGCAACAATGGCGTGGCCTTGCCGCTGACCCAGTCGCCGTGGCCGGCCAGGAAGTAAGGCGACAGCGGATGGCCGCTCTGCCCGCCCGGCATATTGAAGATGCCCCGCTCTTCATGGCCCGGGCTCACCACCATGCGCTCGGACTGGCCGAATTTCGGCCCGGCGACGCGCGGCATGTTGGAATCGCCGGGCATCGGGTCGGCCGGCGCCGACAGCCAACCGCGCAGCGCGGGCACGGCATTGGCAATCGGATGCATGATGATTTGGCGGTTGCGCGCGCCCCACGTGGCATCGGCCAGCTTTTTGCCGTCTTTCGTCAACTCCGCCACGGCACGGTCCAATGCGGCCAGCTGCAACTCTTTCCAGCTGGCGTATTGCGCCGGCAGCCAGCCGGCCGGCTGTTCATCGAGCACGCGCGCGATGACGGCAGGCCAGCGGGTCGACGCCGCCATCATGTCGGATTTTTCGTTCAGCCTGGCCAGTTCCGTATTCGCACCGCCATACAGGGTTTCGTACAGCGACCACATATACGTGCGGGCAATGCGGTAGCCGACCGAATCCACGCTGGCCCGTCCGGACCAGCTTTTTTCCAGCAGCGCGCGGGCTTCCTGGCGTTTCGGGTTGCCGGCAATGGCTTGCTCGTCGAGCAGCGCCAGCGCGCGCTCGCGCCACGTGCCCATGAAAATCGCGCGGTCGTCCAGCGCCACGCTGTAGACACCCTTCTCGTCCGTCTTCGCTCCCAGCGCCGCCACACTGTCGCGCACGTGGCGCGTACGGGCGCCCAGGTCGAAGCCGCCGTCGCCAATCAGGTCGGCGCCCGCACCCAGCAGCTGGCGGCTGTTGGCGGTACTGAGCTGGCCGCCGGCCGGGTTGCGCACCTGCGGATAGGCCCCAGGCGCCAGCAAGCCGTTCCAGCCGGATGCCGCGCTGTCCGCCGTCAACGGGAAGGTGGCGGCAATGCCGGGCTGCGCGCGTTTCGGCAGCGCGCCGGCAATGGTCCAGCCGATGTTGCCCTTGCTGTCGCCGGCCACGAAGTTTTGCGCGGGAATCCCCATGCTGGTGGCGATGGCCAGCGCCTCGTCCAGCGTATTGGCGCTTTCCAGCCGCATGCCGTTGAAATTCACGGCGCCCGGCACGTGCGCCACCCAGTGCAGCGCGTAGCGGCGCTGGTTGTCGCCGGCGCCGATGTCGCGCACCGGGCCCAGCGACGTTTCTGTGACCTTGAACGGTTCGGCCGCCGCACCCTTGACGAGAATGGGTTCATCGTAGACCACCGGTTTTTCCCAGCCGGCCGGCGTCCTCACTTGCCCCGGGCGGGACGCATCGGTTGCCAAAGCCACCAGGTCGAGGTAGTCGCCGTAGCTGTTGGTAAAGCCCCATGCCACGTGGCCATTGCTGCCCACGATGACCATCGGCGTGCCCGGCAACGTGACGCCGACGATGCGGCGCGACTCGCCCTGGTGCGGCACCATCAGCACCGCGCGGTACCAGATGTGCGGCAACTGGAATCCCAGGTGCATGTCGTCGGACACGATGGCGCCGCCATCGTTGCTGCGGCTGCCCGCCACGGCCCAGTTATTGCTGCCGACCATGCCGGTAACGTCGGCGCCACCGGCCTGGGCCATGCCATACAGTTCTCCTGTCCCCGCCTGCGCCAGGCTGGCGGCAGGTCGGTTCAGTCCCAGCCGTTTCGATTCCACCGCACCGGCCTTGCCCCACCAGGCCGGCGCCTGGGCGGGGAATGGCGCGTTCGCGGCCGGGATATCGGCCGCATCGAGCGGCGCATCCCATTTGGTCGCTTCCGGCAACAGCACGGCCAGTTGTTCCGGCGTCGTGTTGTCCTTGACCCAGCCGCGCGCCAGTTCGCGTGCTTCCTGCGCACCCTGCAAGTCGAAGAACATGGCCCAGCCCACCAGCAGTGAATCGGCGGCGCTCCACGGGCGGGGTGACATGCCGACGAGGCCGTATTCGAAGGGACGGGCGCCCAGGTTGTTCAAGCCGTCATTGACGCCGGCCACGTAGCGGTCCAGCAGCGCGCGTTCGGCGGCCGGCATGGTGTCGACCATGCGCTGGGCGCGGGCGCGGAAGCGGTGCAAGCGATGCTCCTTGTCCAGCGGCAGCGCTTTGGGACCAAACAATTCGGACAATTCGCCGGCCGCGGAACGGCGCAGCAAATCCATCTGGAAATAGCGGTCCTGCGCATGGACGAAACCCGTGGCGTAAGCGACATCGAGGCGGCTGGCGCCCGTGATGGTGGGCACGCCCTGGCCGTCGCGCGCGATCGTCACGTCGGCCGACAAGCCCGGCACGGTGCGGCGCCCGTCCAGCTGCGCCAGGCTGCCGCGCAGGAAGAACCAGACTGCCAGCGCCACGAGCGCCACCAGCACTGCCAATCCCACGACGACGCGTTTCATCCACGTTCCCAGTCCCGCCTTGCGCATACCGTCCCTCATTATTGTTATGACAGCGGGAATATTGCCAGAAGTCCAACGCCAGTGGGGCCGGAAATTTGTAACCAGCACCCCACAGGCGACAGCGGTACGGGTTTCAATTGGCGGCGCTTTCCTGCTACAGTGGCCACATCGCCATTGGTGAGTCCCGCCATGATCGCTGCCCCTACTCCGGACAATGAAGCCGAACGCCTCGCGGCCCTGTATGCGCTGCTGATCCTCGATACGCCGCGCGAAGAGCGCTTCGACCGTATCGTTGAATTCGCGGCGGCGGAATTCGATGTGCCGATCGCGCTGATTTCGCTGCTGGACAGCGAACGCCAGTGGTTCAAATCCAATGTCGGCCTGACCGCGTGCGAAACCGGCCGCGACGTGTCGTTCTGCGGCCACGCCATCATGCGCGGCGACATCATGGAAGTGCCCGACGCGGCGGCCGACGTGCGCTTCGCCGATAATCCGCTCGTAACGGGTAGTCCCCACATCCGCTTTTACGCGGGCGCCCCGCTGATCACGCCACAAGGCTATGCGCTGGGCACGCTGTGCATCATCGACACGAAGCCGCGCCAGCTGGACGATATCGAAATGGCGATCCTGTCGACCTTGCGCGGCCTGGTCATGCAGGAATTGCAGTCACCGAAAGGAGACGCCGATGTCCGGGCACAAGCCGCAGGATAGCCACGTATTGCTGGTCGAACCGCAAGCCATGCTGCGCCGGACCGTGGCGCTGACGGCACGCTCGCTGGGCATGGCGCAAATCCATGAAGCGGCCAGCATGACGCTGGCCCGGCAAATCCTGCGCCAGCGGCCATTCGACGGCGCCATCATCGCCATCGACGATGGCGGGGCCGTGCATGACCTGGCGCTGCTGGACCAGGTGCGGAGCGGCGACACGGCATCGTCACCACGGATGCCGATTGCCGTGATGGCGGACAATTGCACGGGCGACCAGCTGGCCGAACTGAAGGAACGGCAAGTGGCGCGCGTCATCGTCAAGCCGTTCCGGGCCAGGATTTTATTGGAAGCGCTGGCGTCGCTGGCGCAGCATAAGCCCGGCTGATCACCAGGTCCCGGTCCGCGCGGATGCCGGCGACATCCCTCCTTGCTGCGCATTCCAGCGGATGCCCAGCGCGTGGCGCCGCCACACGACGCGGCGCGGCATAAAGCGCCAGTAACGCTGTGCCCCATCCACCGCGCCGTCCGGTACATGGGCCAGGATCTGCACGTCGCCCGTCATCTGCAACAGGTGCCCGCCATCGAAATCCACGAATACCAGCCCCGCGCGGGGATTGACCGTGAAGTTGCCAAGCGTGTTGAAAAACAGGTTGCCCGCAAAGTCCGGCACGGTCAACGCACCATCGTCATCGACACGCACGAACCCGGGCCGCCCGCCCCGGTGCGACACGTCCACTTGCCGGGGGCCGTCCGGCACATCCGCGTACGACGCCACATAAAACGAATCGGCCCGCGCGATCAACCGCCTGGCGGCGTCGTCCAGCGCTGGCTGCCATTGCGGCGCATCGGGAGGCGTGTTCGTTAATTGAAAATCGCGCAACTGGATATATTGCGGGCAGTTGCCGAACGATTGCAGCACGTCGATGCGGGCGTGTTCATGCTGCCCGCGCCGCACCACGCCATTCATGCGGTTGCGCCGGCGCGTGTGCAGTTCGATACCCAGCAGCGCGATGCTGTCGCCATCGTTCATGCCCGCGTCGGCCGGATCGTCCGGTATGCGCGGCAAGCGCACGTCCAGCGCACGGGGATCGGGCGACTGCATGAATCCCGGCGCCCCGCTGCGCAAGGTCGCCCACACGTCGCCATTGCCATCGACGGCGCCCAGCACGGCAAACGGCAACTGGGCAAAGAATTCACGGTGCTGGTCCGGCATGTATGGCCGCACGACCTTGCGGCCGATGCTGTCCATCCGCTCCGCCACGCCTTCCAGGCGCTGCATCGCCACTTCGCCCGCATGCCACGGCGAAGGCGGTTCCTCGTGGACTGCCGGCGGGACAGCCACGGCGGCCGGCACGGTGCTGCTGACTGTCCTGTCCATGGCAGTCTCCTTACGCGGCCAGGCCGACCGGCGACACCGCCATCGGCACGAAGCCCGGCAGCGCTTCGACCCGCGCCAGCCACGCCAGCACATTGGTGTAGGCGGACAAATCCACATTGCCTTCCGGCGCGCGGGCGATGTAGCTGTACAGCGCCACGTCGGCAATGGTCGGCGTGCTCGCGCCCACATCGGCCACCCAGTCTCGCCCTTCCAGTTCCGCGTCGATCAGCGCCAGGATGCGGTGCGCGCGGGCGATCATGTCGGTGGGATCGACATCGCGGCCGAACAGTTGCACCACGCGGGCCGCTGCCGGGCCAAACGCGATTTCCCCTGCCGCCACGGACAGCCAGCGCTGCACGCGGGCTTCGGCCACCGCGCCCTGCGGCAGCCAGTCCGTGCGCCCTTCGCGGCGCGCCAGGTAGACGAGGATGGCGTTCGAATCCGGCACGATCACGCCGTCGTCATCGAGCACCGGCAACTGGCCGAAAGAGTTCAAACGCAGGAATTCCGGGGTCTTATGCTCGCCCTTGAGCAAATCCACCGATACCAGTTCATGCTGCAAACCCAGCAGCGACAGGAACAGGCGGGCGCGGTGCACGTGGCCGGACAGGGGGTGGTAGTACAGTTTCATGGGGCACTCCTTGGTGGTTGGACAATGACCCTAGTGTGAATTATTCCACCTCGCCCGAGAATATCCGCCAGCGGCAATTCACTATTCCGCCTACTGGAATAAAACTAGGCCGCTGCGGCCAAGTTACGCAGCGCTTCCTGCAGCGGATCGTTTTCCAGCGGCTGTCCCCAGCCGTTGCCGTGCACCAGTTCTTCCAACGGCAAGCGCGAGCGCCAGCCCTTGGCCTGCAACTCGGGCTGCGCCAGGAATTCGCTGACGTAGCCGATGCACAGGTACGCCACCGGATAGACGTTGTCGGGCAGTTTCAACGTGGCGGCCAGTTCCTGCTGGTCGAGAATGCTGACCCAGCCCACGCCGATGCCTTCGGCCCGCGCCGCCAACCACAGGTTTTGCACCGCCAGGCACACGCTGAACATATCCATTTCCATGATGGAGTTACGTCCCAGCACGTGCGGACCGCCACGGCTGCGGTCGCACGTGATACACAGGTTCAACGGGCTTTCCAAGATGCCTTCCAGTTTCAGGCGTTTATATAGCGAGGCCTGGTCGCCCGCATAGTTTTCCAGCGCCTTCGCGTTTTCCCGCTCAAAAATCGCATGCACCTGGCGCCGCACGTCCACGCTGTCGATGACGATAAAATCCCACGGCTGCATGAAGCCGACCGACGGCGCATGGTGCGCCGCCTGCAGCAGCCGCGCCAGCACATCGGGCGGCACCGGGTCAGGCAGGAATTGCGAACGGACGTCGCGGCGTTCGCGGATGGCGCGGTACAGGCCGTGGCGCTCGACGTCGGAAAAGGCTTCAGGTGTTATTGTCATTTTGGGAAATCTGGGAATGGCGACGGAATTCGCAACGCCGGCATTATGCAATATAAAATCCCTTGCGCGGCTTTGGCGTTGTCCTGACGCCAGGCGTCGGGCGGCCAATTTCGTTTCATGGCGGCGGTTCGCAAGTGCCTGCGGCGTCTCCTGGGGTACCTGCCAAATCAACCCATGGTCTAACACGGTATATTTTGGGCCACCTGCGTCCAGACCGGGCTAAAACCCATGGGCGACTGTCGAAAACCGGCTAAGAATTCAGGGCGAAAGTCTAATTTGATCCAGTTCTACGGGGGCGAAAGTCTAAAGCGAACGCTGTTTCGTTTCACCGGTTCAACTTTTAGACACTTCTCGAAAGGACCGGCTCATGACATACGAACCGAAGCGGCCGGGCAATGCGCAGCTTTCAATGGAAGAATATTTTCCTGCCAGACGGAACCAGCCTGCGAACCAGCCACTGCGGCAACGTTGAATTCGCCAAGGTGGTGGGTGACCGTATCGTTTCCGACGACGGTACGTCGTTGACGCCGTCGCTGTTTGCCAATCGCTACGCCAAGGGCCGCAACGAATGGCGTTTTGTATGGCTGCGCTTTCCTGGCGATGATTACAGGATGCGTGCCGCCGATTGCAGGGCGCGCTTTGAGAATTTGCAGCTACAGCGGTCTAATAACGATGCTGAAATGTCCAAGGTGGTCTAACCGGCCGTGGCCAATAGGCTAATCCGGTCTACGGGTTTCCCGGCGGAGGCGAGTTCGGTCTAAGAAATCCGGCACCTCGGCTATTCTGGATGCCTTTAGACTGCACTCGCACCGTTTCGGGTAAATTAGACTGGCGGGGGAAAAAGGGGCAGCCCTGCTGTATTACTAAGCTGGCTTTCCGCTATATCATCCTATTGCTGAACGTACGTTGAATGGCTGATTTCACCCCAAAGCGGACGTTCGGATATCCAGCCACGTCTACAACCGTTAATGCATCTGCCGGACCGTATTTGCTCTTTACTATTTTACAACCCCACGATATAAAGTCATGTCTAAGCCACGAGACGCAAGGGAATCCCTAAGATCTCTGCTCGCCACCTCATCAATTACGCAGTTTTTCGGGAATGTGGAAATGTCCAATCCATAGGTTCCAGACTTTTGCGTTGCTACACATATTTGCGTATTTTCGTCAATTGTAGCTCCTGCAAATGACGTTGCCTCATTAATGTGAATATTTACAAGTAATGCCCCTTCGAGTTTTGCCCCGTTTAGTTGAGCGCAGCGTAAATCAGTGCCGTGCAAGATCGCATGTCGGAGATCGGTCACGAATGCTTTTGTACCAAATAAGGAAGCTGAACCAAGTTTGGCGCCTTGCATTCTTGCACCAGAAATATCCGCACCGTCTAACTGCGCAAGTGCTAGCTCGGCCTCTTGTAAACTAGACATTTGCAAATTCGTTCCCTGAAGTTGGGCTTGAAAGAAATCCACTCGTTGTAAATTAGCGAGATAGAAATTGGATCCATGCAACTGTGCGCCGCGGAGACGTAATCCTTCTAGATCAATTCCTTGACGGATTTTTTGATTTTCTAGCGCTGGCAATTGGGTGTCGAACCCAGCTAGAACAATATTTGAAAGGTCGTGTGAATGATTTCGTAGAACTTGCCCCCGATCTGAACCAAGTACCAAAGTAAGCGCCTCGCCAAGGCCACGGCCAATAGACAGTTGGGCTCCGTCAAGCCAATCTTTCTGTTGCGCAAGCAAGTCTGCCTGATCACGATAAGGAAATCTCGGAAATCTATTTACATGCACTTGCATCAGTACAAGCCAAATAGACCTAAAAAGCTGAAATGCGGGCCTCTGAAAATGAACTCCAAAATCTCCTCGAAGGAATGCCGCCAATTGATGTACTGCTGCAATCTGTAAAGCAGCCGCTGCATCTCTTCGTCCTGGTGCGGGCAGTACCGCGTCCTCAGGCAGTCCGTAGCTTTCTTTACTAGTAACGCTTTCATCTGTGCTGCTAACCGAGGCGTCCGAGTTCATGCTCTTGACAGCCTTTTTTGTCTCGACAATTTTATCTTCGACGAAATGTGTTCCAGCGGCCCACTCTGCATTTTTTTGGAAATCCTTAAGGTTGATGTCCTTTCGTTGGTTTTCTATTTGTTCACGATTGTTCTGATCACGGAAAAGCCAAACCATGAATGCAATAGGCATCCCTAAAATTATTAGCAGTGGATTCCATGCTGAGGGCTGTGCAATCAACCTCTCTAATACAGAGCCGGAGGATCGATCAATCAGGGTTGCTAATCCACCGAATAGCCAAATGCACAAAGCCATGGAAATCGATGCCGCAATTAGAAGCAATGTGATTCTTCTATTGTGGATTGAGATTGAACCCTTACGCTGGCACCACCTTGAGATACGCAATTCTAGAACTATCCACCTCCAATGGCCGTGGCATTCGTAAATTCTTCGATTATGACTACTTAATCCCGCAATCAAACATTTTTCTAGAAACGAACCAAATTTCCGAAATTTGCCATGCGCAGCCTCATCCTCGAAAATTATGAGGTTGAACGCCGCGATAGTGGCGACAAGTACAGCAGCTATTGCATAAACCTCCCCAAAAGGAAATGTCGGTGCGACCGAGACAATTAGGGGGTAATGGTATGCAAAAAACGGTGACAACCCAATGCTTAGCATCAAGAAAAAGCTGATAGAAAGACGGAAAGTCAATTGTGTAGAAAGCTTGACGAATTGATCAGTATTGTACTTATCTATTTCACCCATATTCAAATGTGATTTATTTACCCATGAAACTACCAAGATGGCGATTAGTAAAATCATTACTACCCAAAGATTCATAGCCGCACTCATGGAAAAATCATTAAAATAGGAAAAAATTCATTCGAACGTGCAAGAAATATCGAGGCTACAATTTCATTCTAGAAGCGATCGAAACCGGGCGACGAGGCATCTTGGCAATACGCTCCGAAGCGGCCGGTTGCCCCGTTGACGCCTCTGGACTTAAGGATGCAAGTTATATACTATGCGGAATTTCTGTAAAAATGGTGATTCGGCGTATATATGTAGGAGTGCTCACGGCAAAATTTATGAAGAACGGTATAAAGACGATCAACATCAACAAGGCACCGCCGTATTGCCACATATAAGTGAAAAAGCGAGCCTGCTTCGCCGATATGCTCATTTACACCATTCAAAACCTTCCTTTTCTCTGGATCAGAGTGAAAAAAATCCGAATTAAACCACAGAGAAATCATTTTTCTATTCTCAATATAACCTGCCCATCCTCACCATAAGCCGTATAAGATAATGGAAAGTTTTTATCCTTCGATTTCGTGGAATGAAGCTGCTCGACACGCCTCTTGAAATTATCGATAGCCTGAAATTCTTCCTCGGTCACGAATTCCAGCTTGCTCTCTCTATTTACAAGATAAGGAAATATCACTATAGACATATGAATTGCCATCTTAAAATTTTTCAAAACATTGGCCCCGTGACCTGAAATGGTCGATCGTGCTAGTGAAAAGTAGCCGACGCTCGCATCCGAAATGCATTGCTATCGTGCAATCTGGTCTTATGCACGACAACTCTACGGGGCGATTTGTCCTTAAGCATTTTCTCAATAAATGGCAGTTCACTGGCTGTTTTAGACCAAATTGTCCGCTCTTGGCCGTTAACGATCAACTCTTCTCTGCCAATGGATTTTCGGCACCCTTATCCTTGTCTGAACATTGCCGTTCCATTCGACGGCAAAACCATGACGCTCCAGAGCTTCGATAATCGCGGCGGCGATTGCTGTCTTTCCTGCTTCGGTATCTTTCATATCGCCAAATGCGAGCCACAGTCCTTCACCAGCTACCGCTCGCTCAAGGTCCTGCCCGTGATAGAAGCAATATCCTTTGTAGGTACCATGTGGTTGCTTCGCGTGTATCTCGCTCACGTCATCATGGCCGTCTGAAGTTGTATACCCAGCGTTTTGCAACGCGATGATCATGGCTCGGTTCAAATCGCCAAATACGTCATCCAGCCGGTTACAGTCGGTAAATTGAGGCCAGCTTTTTTCTTCCACGGCCTTTCGCTGGAACTCTTCTTCGATGAGCGCTCGAAGCGTCGACTCGTCGACATCGCCTTCTAACACGTCATCGAGAGATGCGTTAACCTCCTTGCGATCATAGAATCCAGACCAAACCCATGTGTTAATCTGATCAGCGAGATATTGTTCTTCTTCGTTCATTTCAAGCATCTTCAATCTTTCAATCTCTCTTGCTCCAAATATGCGATAGGCCGTTCATGGCCGTGTGCAGTTCATGCTTAATCTGACAAAACGCCACCTCGGATGGCACGATTCTTAAGTTCGAGAACCCATGGGTTGTCAGTATGGGTAAGGCAGCTCTTTATCGGCCAACCCGGAGCTGTTTCTATCAGGTGCATCAATGATGAGGCGAGCCCAAAACAGCCGTCGTCGCCAAACAACCCGATAAGCACTATCGCCTCTTCGTCAGAGATTGGGCGCGCAATTCCACGATACTCAACTTCGTACTTACGAAGCGTTTCGATGTCGGCATCTTCCTCGCTTGGAAGCCGACCTAACTCAACTAGTCTTCTAATTTCTCGCCGCATAAAAATCTATCGTAAAACGTCTTCGTCCGCTATTGGCCAATTGCACGCGGTCACGGCTATGCCGCCATCAGCTCCTGTCGCCCGGACCAAGACAATCATGCGAAAATTTGAATGAACGCCACGTTGTCGGAGCGGACGGTCGAGGAACGGCGGCCAACGGTGCCTCTTGTCCCTTTGCCGACCATCGCCGTCAAGGGTTATCTTGCCCTACGAACCTTTGAGTAACGCCCGTCCTCAACGCCACGAGAAAACGTTCTCAATCATTAATGAATTCTTCGAATTTCCGATGAAGTAGAAAACTTGGCGTTTTTGTTAGCCGCTCTGCATCCACTAAATAGGAGGCAATTGATTTGGGTTTGTGACTCATCTCGCGGGTTGCAAGTGCTGAAACTGCCCCAAGTAGCAGCCCAATACCTATGCGTACCGGGTCATACGGGTCGCCGCCACCTATGGTAGGTAGTGCAACTATTGTTGCTGATACTGGCAAACCTACGGAAAAAAGACTGCAAACGTCGGTCTTCCTGAAAAAACTCATTGTCTTGCGGTATTCTTCCTTGGCTTTTTCAAAGCGCTTGACAAAGTCCTGAACAATGTAATGTGCATGTTCCTTATTGTTGCATCTGGATATTTCGTCGCGCAATAATTCCAGTTCATGCTGAAAAACATTTCGAAGTTCTGCTGTTTCCTCCCTAAAGCGCAGCAGTTGGTCTAAGTCGATTGACGCAAGATCATTTGGCAATAGGTCATCAATTGCTAAATTTGCGAGGTAGGTGTTTGCGTGTTCATCATAAACTTGCTCCGTAAAACATCCGTCGTTGGCAAAGTACGTTCCAACAGCCCAATAGTCAGAGGAGTCTGTTGTCAAACTAAGTGCGCGCCGTTCAGCCACAGAAGTTGCCAGATAAAACATATAACCGCCGGCGAGTTCATGCGGCACCTCAAGAAAGCCATCAGCGGTGAGACGTCTTGCCAATTGCTCAAAAAGAGGCAGGAGTTTTGCATCAATTTTTTCGGGGTTAATTCGAGTAAATGTCTCGGTGGAGAATCCCGCCGGCCAAGTGAGGAGTGTCTTTGCGCTATTTCTAAAGTAGTGAAAATCCAAGAACCGTTGTGCAGCTGCAGATTTCTCATGCGCATCCACAGAAAGATTCATAATTGCCCCGGATTGAATAGCAGTCAGAATTTCCGGTTGATCATTCGGTTGATAGCCTGCGGGAACGATTCGATGAATTCGATCCCATACCAGCAGCGCGCGTTTAACGGCATCTAGATCATTGAATTCAATGGTCGGGTAGTGCAGTGCTTGAGTCATGTCGTTTCTACTTTATAGCCCAATAAAGGTTCGATTTACTTCTTCCACGAAAAATGAAGGTCTGCTGTTGGCCGAACCCGGCCCTTAAGCAAAGGATAGCATGTTGCCAAACCGAAAAAGTCACAGACTGTCACGCAAGAACGGGCATAGCGCAAGCCCAGCGGCAGGCAAACGCGACTTCCATTGCGAGCCAGCGTAACCTAGTTAGCGGCGCCATCGAGACGAACCACCTGCACTTAGTGCTGTTACCCCATGCGCGCGCCGGTGGCGCCCCCCCCTGCCGAACCGAGGCACACGCTTATATCTACCCCGCCAGGCTCAGCCAGCAATGCGGTCCGCGGCATTCATCCCACCGACGCCGGTTTCCTCCCCGATTTGCAGCCATTCGTCGCATGGGCAAAAACCTGCGCCCCCGAGCCGCTAGAATGGCGTGGCAAGTTCAACACGAGGAATTTGATGAGTTCTCCCGCATTTCAGCCATTCAACGCTCCTCCCGTACTGGAAGTCGAGCACGACCGCAGCCTGGTGCGCCGCTACCTGCTGCAATCGGCACTGCGCTTCAACGCCGGTTCGCTGCTGTTCCTGTCGCTGGCGATCGCGCTGCTGCCGCTTTGGCTGAACTTTGGCACGGCTGCGCCGGGCGAATTCGAGGCCCGCAAACTCAATCCGTACCTGGTCGGCGGCATCGTGCTGGCAGTGATGGTCTGGTCCGCGCTGATCTCGAGCGGAATCGCCCGCAGCGTTCTTGCCCGGCTGGGCGAGGAAGGCAAGGCGCTGTGCGCCGAGGGGATTGCCTCCTCGGTGACGCGCCGCATCGATGCGCCATTCAATCCCTATACCACCTTTGACCTGTGCACCGAGTCCTTGTCAGGATTGGCGCTCGGCACGGCGCTCGGCTACTCCGGCCCGCCGGCATTCTTCCACGACCCTTTCAAGGGCCGCATCGTACTGGGCCGCTGGCGTCCGCTGGCGCTGGGGCGCCATGTCGAGCTGAGGGTATCGTCCGATTTGGGTCCCAGCTGCCACATCGAGCTGCGCAGCCGCCCAGGCCTGGCCTGGTTCGCGATCCAGCAGGGCGAGTCGCTGAAGGCCGCCGAGATGGTGTGCACCCAGCTGCGCCAGCACCTCACGCGCCATGCCAACGCACTGGATGCGGCTCGGCGTGAACGCGAGCTCGAACGCACCTCGCTGCAGGCGCGCCTCTCGGCCTTGCAGGCCCAGGTCGAGCCGCACTTCCTGTTCAATACCCTGGCCAACCTGAAGTACCTGATCCGCACCGACCAGCACGCCGCGCAGGACATGCTCGACCACCTGGTCGGCTACCTGCAGAACGCGCTGCCGGATATGCGCTCGGTGTCCTCGACCCTGGGACGGGAAATGGACCTTGTCAGCGACTACCTGGCGGTGATGCGCATCCGCATGGGCGCGCGCCTGCGCTTCGCGGTCGACGTGGACGAGGCAATGCGCAGCCTGCCGTTCCCGCCGGCGATGCTGATCTCGCTGGTCGAAAACGCCGTCAAACACGGGTTGGAGCGGGCCAGCCGACCGGGCCTGATCACCGTCAGCGCGACGTGTGAGCGCAAGGGAGAGCGCGAGCTGCTGAGCGTGTCCGTGGTCGACGACGGCGTTGGCTTGACCGAACAGGCCGGGCAAGGCACGGGGCTGGCGAATATCGCAGAACGCCTGCAGCTGCTGTACGGACGCGAGGCCAGCCTTTTCGTAGAGCCCGGCGACGGACAAGGCGTGCGCGCCGTGTTGACGGTGCCTGTGGCAGGAGGCCAAGCCTGATGCCGAGCGCCCTGATCGTTGAAGACGAGCCTCTGCTGCGGGCAGAACTGACGGACCAGTTGCGCATCCTGTGGCCCGAGCTGCGGATCGCCGGCCAGGTCGAAAACGGCATCGACGCGGTGGCGGCCATCGATGCACTGAAACCGGACATCGTGTTCCTGGATATCCAGATGCCCGGCCTGAACGGCATGGAGGTGGCACGCCATATTCCCGAGTCCTGCCAGGTGGTGTTCGTGACGGCTTACGCGGACTATGCCCTGGCCGCTTTCGATGCGGGTGCGTCCGACTACCTGGTCAAGCCTTTGACGACCGCGCGCCTGCTGCAGACGATCCGCCGCCTGAAGTCGCGCGCGGCCGCAAGCCCGCCGCCGCCCGTATGGGAAAAGCTGTTCGAGCAGGAAAGCGCGCCGGTGTACCTCAAATGGATCAAGGCGTCGAGCGGCAATTCGGTGCGGCTGGTGATGGTGAGCGAAGTGCTGTACTTCCAGTCGGACGAAAAGTACACGCGGGTGGTGACGGAGAAAGGCGATGCGCTGATCCGGCTGCCCCTCAAGTCCCTGCACGAGCAACTGGACCCGCAGCTGTTCGCGCAAATTCACCGCAGCACCATCGTGAACCTCCAGGCCGTCGACCGGATCGAACGCAGTGAACCTGGAGGACGTGGCGGCGTCGGCCTGGAGGTGATCCTGAAAGACCGGGCCGAGCGCCTGGCCATTAGCGAAGCGTTTACGAGGCAGTTCCGCCAGATGTAGCCGAGCTTTACTGCCGGCATGGCACCTTTATCACCCCCGACGTCATCAGGTCACGCAAGAGCAGCACCGCGTTTGCGCCTGATGATTTTCTCTCTCTTATGGAACTCAATCCTCTTATGCGACACCTCCTTCCCGCAGCAGCCATGGTTCTCAGCATCATCGCCCTCCCCACCGCCGGCGCACAAGAACGGGGGCCTGCAACAACCGCGCAACAGTCGCGGTCGTTGAGCGCGGCAGACAAGGCCGCTGCCGTCGACGTGTTAGCCCAGCGCCTGTCCAGCAAATATGTTTTCGCTGACGAAGGCAAGAAGATGGCCGCCGCCATCCGCGATCATTTGCTCAAGGGCGACTACGAGAAGGTTGCGGCCGATGCTCAATTCGCGGATTTGCTGACGACCCATCTCCAAGCTGCCCACCCGGACAAACACTTGAGCATCCGCTACGCCTTGAACGCGCCACCTGATCGGCCTCGTCCCTCGCTCAACCAAGGCGTGCCTGCCGAGATGCGACAGCGTATGACCGAAGTGGGGCAATACTTGAATTTCGCCATTGAAAAGGTAGAGCGCCTACCCGGCAATATCATGTACCTCAAGCTCAACGGGTTCTTTGAAGCGGAGACCGGCAAGGCAGCCGCTACAGCCGCAATGAATCTCGCAGCCAATGGCAACGCGATGATCATAGACCTGCGCGAAAACGGTGGCGGCGACCCGCGAATGGTCGCACATGTGGCAAGTTACTTGCTTGGCGATAAGAAGATTCACCTGTCGGACATCTACTTCCGCGCTGATAATGAAACCAATTCGTTCTGGAGTGATCCCGCCGTTCCAGGAGTGCGCTTCGGCGCCGACAAGCCCGTCTATGTGCTAACCAGCGGCAAAACTTTTTCCGCGGCCGAAGATTTTACGTACAACCTCCAGGCTATCAAGCGCATCACGGTCGTTGGTGAAACAACCGGAGGCGGTGCGCATCCGGTCCAGCCGTTCCGTATCGCCCCGAATCTGGTTGCCGTGATACCGGTGGGACGCTCGATCAACCTGATCACAAAAGGCAATTGGGAAGGAACCGGCGTCAAACCCGATGTTGCCGTCGCCTCGGATAAGGCAATGACCAAAGCCAATGCATTGGCCTTGCGCCAGGTGCTGCCAAAACTCAGCAACCCGATGGAGCGGCCAATGCTTGAGAAAAAGCTCGCCGAGTTGGAAGCGGCTTTGTAAATCTCTACTGACCAGTTAGACGGAGAAATCCAGCTCGAAAATTAGCATCCGCCTCAGATCAAGGGCGCGGATGCGTGTCTCCGCTAGTGGCTGAAATTCGCCGTGCAGCTCAGCATAGCAGCTCGCCAGGGACGAAGAATCGCGGACTGTCTGCAGGCAGGAAACGCCCCTTTGCTGCCAGTCGCGCATACCGATTGCAGTCTAGAAGCGCTTACTTGCAACCTCCCGCCTGAGCAGTAGCCTTCGTCGAAGAGGTCACGCAATGAAGCTAGTCACACCGTTCTTCTCAATCGCATGTCTAGCTTGGCAAGAACTTCTCTGATAATCCGCCTGGCCGTAATTATCACCGGTTCATCAGCGACACGCTGCGGGAGCTTCTTGATGTTTTGCATTATGTAATCAAACGCGTCATAAAGACCTTTGCACTGAGTATCATCAAAATGAGCTCCGAACTTGGCGTAGAACTGTTCGAAGTTGTGCATGGGTCGATAAGGTTCCGATTTATATATCTCCTCTTTTGTAATCTTTGCGAGTCGGGCGTTGGCCTGCATGAAATAAGCGTATGCCTCTGTGGCACTGTTCGCTGTGTGTAGGGCATGCTCCAAGAATAGCCTCGCTTGTTGTGTTTCGATATCCACAGTCGTGAAGTTCTTCTTCGCCTTTGCGAGCGCGAACGCTGTGTCGAGATACTTAGCGGCCTGCTCCAGATCCCCTTGTTGCGGCTGGTCCATTCGAGCCATCGCATACTGCAACCAAAATAGCGGATTCTCCCGCTCCAAAGCAATTGGCCTAAGCCCCTCGTAGAAGCGTATAAGAAGCTCACGTTTCCCGTCGTCTGGCAGCATCCTTCGGACGGTAGAAAAACTCGCCATATCCCTATATATGTCCCAATAATATTTGGAAATCTCAAACCTTCGTTCGGTATCTGCCTTCTTCCGGGTGGCTGTGCAAATTTCTATCAGGCAGTCCACTAGGATCAAAGGCTTTGGAAAGTTCTTTAGACAGAACTCCGCAAGCGCAGGCGACTTCGGGGTTATAACGTCGCGGTCGCTGTTAAAGAATTGTTTTAGAACACTATTTAACTTGAATGCTGGGGAAAATACAGTGCCGTCGCCGGTAATGGCGGCGATGGTGTGAGCGGACGGTTGAGTTATGTTAAGCAGGTTTAAACAAAAGGTCGCGATTAGAGTCTTTGAGACCTCTCGGGACCCGTCAAATTCCCCGAAGAGACTACTGAATCTTGCTCGAATGTCCGGCGACGCCAGCAAGTCGAGCAGAATTGCATGAAGTTCTGAATTGCACCGGCCACGCAAGTAGTTAAGTTTAGATCGGAGAGGCTCAGCTGCGCGGGTCCCCCACAACCCAAATGTTGAGAAGTAGATACTCAGATTATCGAGTTCAGCTTTGGATAGCTTATTGCAATCAATCTCGACTGTGCGGCTAACGTCTATCCTGATCTTCTTGTAGTAGAGGTCTTCCTGAAAATTCTTGTGTAGTAGCGTGCGAGCGGCAAATACTAGAGTCGTATCTTCACGCCGCTTGAAATTGACATACTCAATCAGTGGAAGCTTACGTGTGTAGTTGTCGAACACGATTACGACCGGCTCTGGCAACTTCAGGACAGCATCGATTTCATTATGGCAGTCGTAGGTTTCATCCTTAACCCAAAAGCATCGTCGACCATCCTTCAAAAATGCTGCGCTGAGCGCACGAAGAAGTGTCGTTTTGCCGTTTCCAAGATCCCCCACGACCATATAGTTACGGGCATTAGCTACGTAACGAGCCTGACCATCTCTCTCAAAAAGGTAAGCATTGTGTTTTCCTGAGACCTGCTGCGCAAACAGTAGATCAAGGTTCGACTCCCCACGCAAAAGTAAAGAGTAGACATCTTCTGCCGTGGCGGCTTCTGGGCTGGCGGGCAATTTTACTTCGTCCAGTCCGACGAGGACGAGCGACTTATCGGAATTTATGGCAGCAGGATCGACGCCGTTCAGATCTGCACCAAACTTTTCGATCCCAATGGGGAGAATGGTTCCAAAATCACGCAGATCGGAGAAGAAAAGCTCCTGCTCGGTCATTCCTTCTTTTTGAATAAAGAAAGTCTTTTCGCGAAGCGACCTGTCCGCAAACAGGATTTCCTGAATGTCGAGGTCGTAAAGTGAGTAGCCTGCGAAAAATATTGCTTGCGCAGACCTTAGCTGATGAAGAAACAGGTCGCACCACTCCGATTTACGAAACTGTTCTGTCAGATAGCTGACGTTGGTAAGCTTAAATTCCGTAAGCAACGTCACTCGTGTTAACCGGTCGATGAACCCATTTATATGCACCACGCTGGCTGTAGAATCGCGATGCAAGCGAGGCTCGTCACCCAATGTGATGGGAGTGTATTTTCGCCCGCTATCTCGACCAGCAATTTCCATCACATCGTCGTAATTGGTAGTGTAGACAGCTTTCCACGGAACCTGAGCCACGAGTCGATGAGCGTCCGAGCATTTCCTCACGGTGAAAGTGCTCTTAAGGAATTCGATTAATTCGTCAGGCTCCCTGACTTTTAGGTAGTGATTCGAAGCCGTTTTAAGGTCGTCGGTTAAGGGAAGGCCTGCTCTTCCACAGAGCTCACGAGCCAGGTCCTTCCCCATTGGGAATTTGTTGCCGTTCAGAGAGGTAGCCCCCAATGAGAAGCCTGCTCCGGTAAACAGTAAGGCGTTCCCATCCGCCGCCGAAATTAAAGCTCGTTCGTAATCCATGAGTTCCGATCATTCAATTCTTAAACGAAATATTTGCAAGCAGTATTGCGTCGTCTAGAATACAGCCAGGGTGTGCCGTTGTCACCTTGTAACTGACATCCGGCTAGAGCAGATGAGAAATGACAGAGGCTCCCGCCGCCTCCACTAAACCTCACCAAACGCCGTCCTCGTGACGGCGTTTTCTTTGGCGCTGTCACTGCCCGCTTCGGGGCGTCAGCAGCCGGCCTAGCCTCTAATGTGTGAACGAGTGCTCACGTTGCCGAACACAAGGTGTCCACGTCGCCGAACAGTCCGTCCAGTTGCGGTGAAATACGCATGTTCGCAACGAGACGCTTCTGCGGGACGTACTCGACGGACTTGGTCAAAAAACGGCAATCACATGAATTGACACTCAAAATATGTCAGTCGAGAAAATTCAGGAACTACTCGGCCATAGTGATGTCAGCACCACCATGATCTATACGCATGTCTTGAAGCTGGCCGCAGGCTCAACGCCAAGCCCGCTTGATGCACTACGTTCTTGGAGTGTGAGACTTATATCAACGTCCGGTTTTGGCCGAAACTGGCCGTTCAGCTCAGCATAGCAGGTCGCCAGGGCCAAAGAATCGCAGACTGTCACGCAGGCAGGAAACGCCCCGGAGCGAACGATCAGGCGATGTCGATTTGCCCCCACTAGCATGGCACCGCTACTACTGCAGCCCCTACTATCTGCAAAACACCATTGGCCATGCGGGTGGAAACCCGTGCCCGGTTGCCTAAGATATCCGTTAGCAGCAGTATTACGACGCTGAGCCAGATGACATAGCCGAGTCCCACATAGTCGTTAAAGAGGATAGTGTGCAGCCAGTCTTGTGCGAACAGGTAAAGACCTGTCGTTACCACAACTCCCCCAGCAAGTGCGGCTGCCGGGAGCATCAACTGTAGCCGCGCCTTGGGTCGAACCAGCGTAACGGCGCCGAGCATCGCTAACGCGGCAGCATTCGACGCCGTAAAGATGCGGAATTCGCGCAGCAGCTTCGCCCTGACGTCCGCATAGGCGGACTCGATCAGCGACGTTAGCCGAACACGCAGTTGCGACAGCGAATGCAGGTGTTGCCGCCGGCTGGCATCAGCGGCAGATTTCAGCCGAGCGCGGCATGCGCAGTCGGGATCAAGCATGGCCGTTGCCACACGCGCCACATTTGCGGGTATCTCGCTGCGCATCGCTTCGCGCGTGCGTTCAATTTCGGCATCTGTGCGCCCTAACGCCCGCTGTGCGAGTCCGACGATGGGTGCTCCGGACAATGCATCGACACGTTCTCCCGCTGCGCGCTCAACCTCGACGCGTACAGCTGTGCTTGCCATGCGCTCGATCCAGATGGGATTGAGCCAGGACAGGATAAACGCGGTACCGAACAACAGCGTGCCTGCAAGGCTGAGACAGAGAATTGTTTTCCGCATAGTGTCCTGATTCCAGGTAATTCTGAAGATTGACTCCTGGCTGAATGCTGTCGAACCATGCTTACCCACGCTCGTCGGCAAATCCCTCCAGCCCCTGACTAAAGCGAAGGAAGTCAATCACAAGCTTGAATGTGCCGTTAGTACAAACGACGTCACCGGTCATGAAAAGCCCTATTCTTAGTTAATCGACCTTGGCTGGCGAACGGCCGTTTCTGGCCGTAGGCGGCCTAACCACGTCTCACTTAATAAAGCCTATGGCAAGCTGACATTCTTCACTTGCGCCTCCGCTGCGACCTTGGACTCAAGCAGCCTCCATGCTCGCTCCGCAGCAACATATAAAACATCTGCTTTGCTGATGGCCGATGGCCCAAGCAAACAAGTGGCACGCAATTCTGCAGCCTTATTGCCTCCGGCGATCATGGGAATACCATCCAGCGATAACAGTTGTACCTTGAATTCACTGGCAGCTTTCTTGCGTTCGGCCTCCAGCGCTTTGGCATCGTCGTCAGTCATGCTTGCTTTAACCATAAAGACTGAAGCCTCAGCATCTGTCCAAGCACCCGCCTTAATCAGCGCAGCTTTTATTCCATCCAGTTTGGTGCGATAACGCTTATCCTGATCTTTGAATTTGTCAAGTGCGCCATTTAATTCGCCATTAAAGCCCGTAGCGTACTGCTGTGCGTATTCTGGCCGGTCACAGTCTTCTTTATGTCCCGCGTGAGCAATGTTGCTCGCCAAAGAGATGGAAAGTAGGAGTGTGTAGGAAATAGTTTTCATGGATATGGATTGGAGAAATCTTCATCATGGCAGAGCCGCATGCAGCAGGGAAATGTCTGTTGTTGGCCGGTCGCTGTCGATTGTACCTCGACAGTGTAACGGTGCCGCCCTGAGGCGGACATAAGCCGCGAGAATGAGCTCATCCCCAGGCAACAAAACTCTCTGCACCACGTTCGATTTGAAGGAAGACATTTGAATATGGGCTGACCGCTGGGAATTCGCGACCCGGATCACACCTAACGACGCAGTCCAGTTCCGCAGCAAGATATCTGCCAAACGCCGAAGATGTTGGCCACATAGTTGCTCCGCGAATCCAAACACTAAGGAAGCCATCTTCACTGGCTCCCAATACCACCGTGGTACCCTCAAATGCGTACATCCTAGGATGTTCGCCTGAAGGGCAATCCGTAGTCAGCGTTCCGATAGTGCTCGATAAGAGCGAAATCACAGGGTCCGTGTCGCTAGTTTTTGCGTAGGCTTCGACTTCGCCCTGCTTAGAATTCATGGCACCTCGAAGAGAATGTTCAATGTACGCTGCTGGCCGTAAGCAGCCTCAGCCGTCAAGCTAGTTCAGTGATGCTTTGCCCGATATTCGAGTACACGAGTGCAGCAGGGACGAACAAACTTGCGAAGGCCCGCTCCTGCTCAGTTCCTAGTCGGATTTCTCGGCATATCAACTACCTTGGACATATATTCCCGCAGCCATACCAACCGTTCTCCCCCTCCGGCATCAGCAGTCAACTCCCACGAACAATACATGCGGCCCACGCAGGCCATCAGCATCGCGTCATTGATGCCGCTGGCCGACAGCACGGACACCTGGGTCACTTTTCCATTGGCGCCAATCCGCAAACCATACGTCAGGGCGGCGCCATCGCCCGGCCAGCCTTCCCGCTCCACATGACGCTGGTAGCATTTGGCTTTTGCGCGATTGGTTTGGTTTAATAAATGCCTGATTTGCGGACTGATATCGGGATAGTCGTCGAACGACTTCACTTTTCCCGGAGTGAACTCTCCGGACGGATCCTTGGCCACGTAGCAGGCGGCAGGTTCGTCAGCAAGGGTAAAACGGGCATCCCGATGAGATGCCCGCCCGGTGCCCATCACAAGTCGGCGATACGCCGACAAGCGCTATGCCGTATGCAACCGCTTATGCATATTCCGCAGCGACATCCACACACCCGCCAGCACCAGCGGCACCGCCAGCCCGATCACCACATCCGGATTGGCGATAAAGCCCGTCGCCTTGACGGCCTTGGTCGAATAGCCGATCAGCCCCACCACGTAATACGAAATCGCCGCCACCGACAAGCCTTCCACCGCCTGTTGCAGCCGCAGCTGCTGGGCCGCGCGGCGGTTCATCGATTGCAGGATCTTGCGGTTTTGCTGTTCCTGGATGATGCCCACGCGGGTGCGCAGCAAGTCGTTGGTGTTGGCCACCCGGCGCGCCAGCGCTTCCTGCCGCGCCGACACCGCTTCGCAGGTATTCATGGCCGGCGTCAGGCGGCGGTCCATGAATTCCGCCACGTTCGGGATGCCTTCGATACGGATTTCGCGCAATTCGTCGATGCGCGCGTGCACCAGGCGGAAATACGCCTTCGATGCCGAGAAGCGGTAGCTGGTCTCCAGTGACAGCTTTTCGATGCGGGCCGCCAGCCGGGTGATTTCCCCCAGCAGCTTTTGTTCGACCACGCCGTCGCCCATGCCGTCTTCCGTCTGGGCGGCATCGGTTTGCACCATGTCGGCCGCCAGGGTCACCAGTTCACCTTCGATCGCGTTCAGCACCGGCGCGGCCTGCTGCGCCTGCGGCAAGCCCAGTAACGCAAACATGCGGTAGGTTTCGATTTCCAGCACGCGCTGCACCAGGCGGCCCGCCTGCTGCGCGCGCATGCCGACGTCGCGGATCACGAAGCGCGAAAAGCCGTCCGACTGGATCGCGAAGTCGCTGTACACTTCGCCGCCTTGCATGACCTGGCTGCCCGCCACGGTATTGCCTTCAAAGATACGCTGCACCGATTCCACGTCGGCGCTGCCGTGCGCCAGCGCCACGTGCGCCGCCACCATCAGGCGGCCTTTCAGCGTCAGCAGCCACTCCTGCGGCAAGTGCGTGACCGGCATGTGGTCGAACGCCTCTTCCATCGTGTATTCCTGGTCCGGCCGCAGCGCGAACGTGTACGTGGAAAACTCCGTGTGGCACTCCCACTTCAGGCGGAAGCGGCCAAAGTCGTGATAAAAATACTTGGCTTCGTCGGCCGGCGCGGACACGCCGAAATGCTTGCACAGCGCATTCAGTGTCCTGTGGTGGCTGTGGCCCGTGGGCGCTCCGGCGCCCAGGTCCGGGTTGCGGTAGATGGCGAAATGGGAAATCAGCTCCGGCGCTTCGAGCTTCATGAAGGGACGCGAGTGGATTTCCGCGGCAAGCGGCACGCGCATCGCGTGGTTCAGGCTGGAATAAACAATGGTCATGGGACGGCGGGGACTAGTAGATATCCTTGGCGGCGTTGCGGACGGCGCGCAAAAGCAGGTCGGCGCCGGGCGACAATAAATGTTCTTGCTGGCGGATCAGGCCGAACGCATCCATTTTAAATGGCAGTTCGAGCGGCAGGATACGCAATATATTCAGCGATTCATAGTAACGCGCCACTTCCAGCGGCATCACGTGCAGCGAATCGGTCTGGTGCAGCAGCGGGGTCACGATCAGCATGTCCGTGGTGTCGACCACGTTGCTGGGCGGTTCCAGGCTGGCGCGGCGGAACATCATGTCGAAACGGTGGCGCATGATGGAACCGGGCGGCGGCAGGATCCACGGCTGGCTGGCAACATCGGACAGCGTCAAATCGCTGCGCTCTTGCAGCGGATGGGCGGGACGGGCCACGGCGCAGGCCGGTTCTTCCGTCAATTCCTCGTAGATCAGCCCTTCCGAGCCTTCTTTTTCAAGAATGCGGCCGATCATGAAATCCAGGTTGCCGTGCTGCAGCATCCCCATCAGCACGTTCGACGGCTGCACGTGCACGCCGATGCGCAACAGCGGCGCCTGCTGCTTGACCTTGGCGATCGCTTGCGGCAGCAAGGCCATGGCCGGCGTCATGATGACCCCCACTTCCACCTGGCCGACCAAGCCGGCCTTCAGCGCCAGCACGTCGTCGTGCGCCAGCGACAGGCTGGTCAGCGCCATGCGCGCATGGCGGATCATCGTCTCGCCGTAAATGGTCGGTTCCATGCCGCGCGGCAGCCGGTCGAACAGCCGCACATCCAGCATTTCCTCGAGGTCCTTGATTTGCTTGGAGGCCGCGGGCTGCGTCATGTGCAGCGCTTCCGCGGCACGGTGGATATTGCGGTGTTCGTCCAGCGCGATCAACAGCAGCAGCTGGCGGGTCTTGAGCCTGGCGCGCAGGAACCAGTTCGGGTTCAGGGTATCCATTAGGACATAATATCATTGCCGATATCAATCCTGCACAATATCGGCAATGTTGATATCACCCTTGACAGCCAGGCGCGGGATTTGCGGCGGGTCCTTCCGCGGTTTGCGGGATAAAGCGGATCGTGCCGTCGGGATTGTAATGCAGTTCCTCGGCCGCGACAGAGCGCCGGAATTCGCCGCCGCCGGGCAGTTTGTCGTTATGGTAGAAGATGTACGACTTGCCGTTGAAGTCCACGATCGCATGGTGAATGGTTTTCACCTTTTCATTCTTTTCCATGATCACGCCACGATAGGTCCACGGACCTGTTGCACTAGGACCCGTCGAATAGGCTGTGAGCTCCGGAAATTCCCGCGACCACGATAAATAATATGTGTTCCCGTGGCGGTGCAGGTACGTCGCTTCCGTGAAGTGCGGTACCGCCACCGTGTGGATCGGCCCGTCGACGTCGATCATGTTCGGTTTCAGCTTCACGTATTTCATGACCTGGTTGCCCCAGTACAGGTACGCCTGGCCATTCTTGTCGATGAACACGGCCGGGTCGATGTCATCCCACGAAATGTCCGTTTGCTTGGTCATGTCGTTGGTGATGATGGCCGAGCCGCGCGCATCCTTGAACGGGCCGGTCGGGCTGTCCGAGACCGCCACGCCGATCGCCTTGCCCGGCTTGTCCTTGTGCTCCACCGTCGCGTAGAAGTAATACTTGCCGTTGCGTTTAGCGATGTCGGCCGCCCATGCATCGGCCTTGGCCCAGGCGAACGTCTGCACGTTCAGCGGCACGCCGTGCGCCTTCCAGTTCTTCATGTCGCACGACGAATAGACGCGCCACTCCTTCATCAGGTAATCCTTGTCTTCAGCTTTCGCCTCGTCGCGGCCGACGTACAGGTAGACGCGGTTGTTGTCGACCAGGGCTGCCGGATCCGCCGTGAAGATATCGGAAAACAGCGGGTTGCCCGCCATTGCAGGGGCGCACAGCGCCAGGCCGGCTACAGCAGTAGCCAGCACGGATTTTTTTAACATGGAGTCTCCTAAATTATTTTTTTGCGCTGAAGGACAGCAGGCGTTGCACCACGCAGAAGACGAACAGCAGGCCGCCGATGACGATCTTGGTCCACCACGAGCTGAGCGTGCCGTCGAACGCGATCAGCGTCTGGATCACGCCGAGGATCAGCACACCGGACAGCGCGCCCGCCACATAGCCATAACCGCCGGCCAGCAAGGTGCCGCCAATGACCACCGCCGCAATGGCGTCCAGTTCCGTGCCCTGCGCATGCAAGCCGTAGCCGGACAACATGTAGAAGGCAAACAGCACGCCGCCCAGCGCCGCGCAAAAGCCGGACAGCGCATAGATCGCCACGCGGGTGCGGCCCACGGCCAGCCCCATCATGTGGGCCGACTGTTCATTGCCGCCAATCGCATACACGGCGCGGCCAAACGGCGTGCAGTGGCATACATAGATGGCAATCGCCAGCAGCACCAGCGCGATCATGGCGCCCGGCGACAGGAAGCCGCCAAAGAACGGCAACTGCGTCTGCGACATGGCGACGAACAGCGGGTTGTCGATGGTGATCGATTCAATGCTGATCAGGTAGCACAGCCCGCGCGCCAGGAACATGCCGGCCAGCGTGACGATGAACGCCTGCAGCTTGAAGTAATGGATCAGCGCACCCTGCGCCGCGCCGAACAGCGCGCCCAGCGCCAGCACGGCAACGATCACCACCACCGGCGCATAGCCGGCGCGCAGCAGCGCCGCGCTGATCATCGTCGTCAGCGCCAGCACGGAGCCGACCGACAGGTCGATGCCGCCGGACAGGATCACAAAACTCATGCCGATGGCCAGCACCAGCAGGAAGGCATTGTCGATCAACAGGTTCAGCACCACCTGCAGCGACAGGAAGCCCGGGTAGGCCGCCGCGCCGGCGCCGAACAGCACGACCAGCAACACCACGGTGACCAGCGGCGTGAACGATGGCGCCGCCATGATTTTCGCCGCGTTCATACGCCCCTCCGCGTGATCAGTTGTTTGAATTCGGCGGACTGCGACAGGCACACCAGGAATACCACGATGGATTTCACGACCATGTTGACTTCAGGCGGAACGCCCAGCGAATAAATGGTATAGGTCAGCGTCTGGATGATCAGCGCCCCGAGAATACTGCCCGCCAGGCTGAATTTGCCGCCGGCCAGCGACGTGCCGCCCAGCGTGACGGCGAGGATCGCGTCCAGTTCCAGCAGCAGGCCCGCGTTGTTGGCGTCGGCGCTCTTGATGTTGGAACTGATCATCAGGCCGGCCAGCCCCGCGCAGGCGGCGCAGAAGACGTAGACGAACAGGATCAATGTCGCGGTCCGCACGCCCGCCAGGCGCGCCGCCACGGGATTGATGCCGACCGACTGGATGAACAGGCCCAGCGCGGTTTTGCGCATCAGGAAGGCCAGCACGCCCAGCACGGCCGCCACCACGAAGACCGAGAACGGCAAGCCGGCCAGGTAGCCGCCGCCCAGGAAGAAGTACGGCTGGTAATACACGGTGACGATCTGGCCGTCCGTCAGCAACTGCGCCAGGCCGCGCCCCGCCACCATCAGGATCAGGGTGGCGACGATCGGCTGCAAGCCCAACGCCGACACCAGGATGCCGTTCCACAGGCCGCACAGCAGCGCGGCGCCCATGGCGGCGCCCAGCGCATACATCAGCGTATTGGACGGCACCATGTCGCCGCCCACCAGCATGGCCGCGACCGTGCCGGACAACGCCACCACGGCGCCGACGGAAATATCGATGCCGCGCGTGGCGATCACCAGCGTCATGCCCAGCGCCGCCAGCATCAGCGGCGCCGCGCGGTTGACGATGTCGATCACGGAACCGTACAAGTGTCCTTCCTTCCACTCCAGGCGGAAAAAGCCGGGGATGAAAATCAGGTCGATCAGCAGCAGCGCCAGCAGCGCGGCGGCAGGTTTTACCAGAGGATGTTTCAGTAGCTGTTGCATGTTCAGGGCCGGCGCCGGTGGCGCCGCAGTAATAGGAACGCTCATACGGTCTCTCCCGCGATGGCTTGCAGCACCGTGCTGTCATCGAGTTCGCCGCGCAGGTATTCGCCGCACGCCTTGCGGTCGCGCATGACGACCATGCGGTCGCTGGTGCGCACCACTTCCGGCAATTCCGACGAAATGAACAGCACCGACATGCCATCCTTGCACAGCGACGTCACGTAATCCATGATTTCCTCCTTGGCGCGGATATCGATGCCGCGCGTCGGTTCGTCGAGGATCATCAGTTTCGGCTGCGTGGCCAGCCAGCGCGCCAGCAAGACTTTCTGCTGGTTGCCGCCGGACAGTGTCCCGATCGGCGTCTCGATGCTGGCGGTCTTGATGCCCAGCCAGCGCACGTAGTCGCTGGCCAGCTCCTGCTGGCGTTTCATGGGAATCGCGCGCCACATGCCGGCCCGCGCCTGCATCGCCAGGATCAGGTTTTCCCGCACCGACAGCGACAGGATCGCGCCTTCCAGCTTGCGGTCTTCCGAACAGAAGCCGATGCCGGCCTGGATCGCTTCGCGCGGATTCGCGAAGACAGCGGCCGAGTCGCGGCCGCTGATGGTGATGGAGCCGCTGTCGGCCTTGTCGGCGCCAAACAGCAGGCGCGCCAGCTCCGTGCGGCCGGAACCCAGCAAACCGCACAAGCCGAGCACTTCGCCCTTGCGGATCGCCAGGCTGGTGGCGGACAACGCGCCACGGCGGCCCAGGTCGCGGATCTCCAGCAACGGTTCGCCCGCCTGCGCCACCTCAGGCGCCGCCACGGCGGCGGCGTTTTCGTCACGCAGCGGCGCCGCGTTGTCCGCCGCGCCAATCATCTTGTTGACCAGCGCAAGGCGCGACAATTCGCTGCACAGGTATTCCCCTTCCAGCTGGCCGTTGCGCATCACGGTGATGCGGTCGGAAATCGCGTAAGTCTGGTCCAGGAAGTGCGTGACGAAGAGGATCGCCATGCCCTGCGCGCGCAGCGAGCGCAGCACGGAGAACAGCAGCTGCACTTCGGCTTCATCGAGGCTCGACGTGGGTTCGTCCAGGATCAGCACTTTCGCCTGCACGTTCAGCGCACGGGAAATCGCCACCATTTGCTGGATCGCCAGCGGATAGTGCGACAGCGGCTGCGACACGTCGATATCGACTTGCAGCTGCTTGAGCATGCGCGCGGCATCGTCGCGCATCTTCTTCCACTGGATGGCGCCGAAGCGGCGCGGATAGCGGCCAATGAAAATGTTTTCCGCCACCGACAGATTCGGGCACAGGTTGACTTCCTGGTACACGGTGCTGATGCCCAGATCCTGCGCTTCCAACGTGGAGCGCGGGGCGATCGGCTGGCCGTCCAGCAGGATGCGGCCCTGCTCCGGCGTGTACACGCCGGTCAGCACCTTGATCAGCGTGGATTTACCGGCGCCGTTCTGCCCCATCAGCGTGTGCACTTCACCCGGAAACAGGCGCAGGCCGGCATCGGTGAGCGCTTTCACGCCCGGGAACTCTTTATGTATGCCGGTCAGTTCCAGGACCGGCTGCTTGTTGTCCGCCACGTGAAAGCCTTCGCCTTAGTATTTACGGTTCGGCAGTTCTTTGGCCGCCACGTCGGCGGGGAAGACGCTTTCGTTGACGACGATGCGCTTGTCAACCGGTTTGCCTTCCACCACTTTGCGCGCCGCTTCCATCAACTGCGGTCCCAGCAGCGGGCTGCATTCCACCGTCACGTTCAGCTTGCCGGCAATCATGGCCTGGAACGCGCCCTTCACGCCGTCGATCGACACGATGATGATGTCCTTGCCCGGTTTCAGGCCCGCTTCCTCGATGGCCTGGATCGCGCCGATGGCCATGTCGTCGTTGTGCGCGTACAGCACGTTGATGGACTTGCCCATCGACTTCAGGAACGCTTCCATGACTTCCTTGCCCTTGGTGCGCGTGAAATCGCCGGTCTGCGTGCGCACCACTTTCAGCTTGGGATTGGCCTTGATGATTTCCTCGAAGCCGGCCTTGCGGTCGATGGCGGGCGCGGAGCCCACGGTGCCTTGCAGCTCCACGATGTTGAGCGGCTTGTCGCCGTTTTTCTTCGCATAGTCCAGCAGCCAGCGGCCGGCCTTGCGGCCCTCTTCCACGAAGTCGGAACCGATCAGGGTGGCGTACAGCGATGGATCGCTGACGTTGACGGAACGGTCGGTCAGGATCACGGGAATTTTCGCGGCTTTCGCTTCGCGCAGCACGGTATCCCAGCCCGATTCCACCACGGGCGAGAATGCGATCAGGTCGACGCGCTGGGCGATGAACGAACGGATCGCCTTGACCTGGTTTTCCTGGCGCTGCTGGGCGTCGGCGAATTTCAGGGTGACGCCTTCCTTCTTGGCTGAATCCTTGATGGAGGCAGTGTTCGCGGTGCGCCATTCGCTTTCGGCGCCGACCTGCGAGAAACCAATCACCAGCGGCTTGGCAGCCATGGCTTGAGGGATAACGGCGGAAGCGAGTGCCAGGGCGGCGCCAGCCAGGATAGTCCTGCGGGTTGGATGCATGCTTGTCTCCATAGTTGATCTTGGTGCTTTGGCTATGGTAGGAGAAAGCTAAATATCAATCCAATTCAATTTTTCGCACTAACGATATCGAAAACGGTATGATGACGTATTACCAACAAATCGGAGGCTGCCTTGAAAAACATCCCGACGTCGCCCCGCCAGCTAGTGTATATGGCGCTGACCTTGTTTGCACCATTGTTGCTGACGGTGGCGCTGATTTGTTGGGCGCCGGCCAAGCCGGGCCAGACGCAGGCCGACACGCTGGTCGCCGCCGGCGTCGTGGCGGGCGTGGTGTTGTTGTTTGCCGCCATTCTGGCGGTTTCCGCCATGCGCCATGCCATCGACATCACGCCCGGTGCGCTGGTGGTCAAACACAGTATGTATACATTGACGGTCAACCGCGCCGACGTCACGTCGGTCACCGTGCAGGAAATCCCGGCGATAGCCGATGCCCGCCTGTCGACACGGAAAAATGGCACGGCGCTGTTTGGCTACTATTCCGGCTGGTTCTGGGACACGCGGGGGGGCCTGACATTTTGCGCGGTGTCGGCGCATCCCATATATATGGTGACGCTGGAAGGCAACGCGCCATGCCGGCAACTGGTGCTGAGCGCCAGCCCGGAGGTGGCGCGCGCCATCGGCGCCTGGGGGGCCTAGCGTTTCTGCCCCGCGCCGCACGCCGTGGCGGATGACTTGTCATCAGCCGGCTGGCACGGCGCGGCGCTGCTCCCCTGCCGGGGCCGCGTATGGGCCACCAGCGCCGCCAGCAATTCCACGTCATTGTCCGGCTTGGCATGGCCGGGCTGCCGCGGCGGCTTCGCCTGCTGAACCTGCCGGGTCTGCACGGGTTTCTTCTGCGCCTTCTGCGCCTTCAGGGTTTTGCCGCCCTTGTCTGCCGCCGCCCTGCCCTTGGCCTTGGCGGCACGGGCATGGCGCTCCTTGGCTGGCGCCGCCTTGCGTTCTTTCACCACGGCTTGCCGGACCACCGCAGGTTCGGCATGCGCGGGGGCCGTATCGACGATGGTCGCGGCCGCAGGCGTCTTATCCGGCGAAGGCGCCGCCAGCGCGGCAGCCTCCGGCATGGCTTCCCCCTGCGTTGCCATCGCTACCTGTGCAACGCTGTTCACATCGCGCATCACCAGCGCCGCCGTACTGCCCAGCGCCGCCAGCGCCAGCACGGTCGCCACCACCACGCCCTTGCGTCCACGGGGGGCAGGCCCAGGCGGCGCCCCCTTGCCGGAAACGCCATCGAGTTCGCTGAGGATACTGGGTGTCTCGCCCGCGCCTGACCCGGCAGACAACAGGCTGGGCCGCGCTGTCGCAGGCCGCTGCGGTTCTTTGTTTTGCAAGATTAACTCCTTGATAATTTTCGCGACTTTACCTGAAACGGATCAATGGCGATGCCCGCGTTCAATCGTGCGCAGCATTATCAGGACGGCAATATATACTCCAAGCAATGTTTTTTGAATAACTTTTAACGGCACGCGGAGGGCGGATTGGTTTTGCTGGTGGTCGCAATGTACTTCCTGCTCGCCTGCGTGGCCACGTGGCTGGCGCTGTTCCCGGCCGGGCGGGCCGTGGTGGCCGGCGCGCTGCACCGCACCGGCATGCGCTGGCGCGGCCTGTGGTCCGGCGCCGCGAGCTTCCTGCGGCGCGCCGCGTCGCAAGGCCGCCACACCTGCCAGTCGCATTGGCGCGCGGCCGTGGATACGGTCCGCCACCACGCGCTGCTGTGCGCCGCCGGCGTCGCCTTGCTGTGCATCCCGCTGCTGGTGGCGCTGCTGGCGGGCAGCCGCCCCTTGCTGAGCGCCTATGAGACGCCAGTACGGGAAATCAACCCGCAAGTGGCCGCATTGCTGGAAGGCGAACAACTGGCGCCGCCGCCCCCGCTGCCGCCGCTGGTGTTTACCAGCGCCGAAGTGGAGCAGTTACGCCCGATGACGGCCAGCGCCAGCCGCGACTGGGCCTTGCTGGACAAGGAATTTGCGCAGCGCCTGTTGCTGGCGTTCCGCATCATGAAGGAAAAGCATGGCTACGACATGGCGCTGCTGGAAGGCTACCGCAGCCCGCAGCGGCAGGATGCGCTGGCCGCGCTGGGCGCGGGCGTCACCGGCGCGGCGGCTTTCCAGAGCTGGCACCAATACGGACTGGCGGCCGACAGCGCCTTCATCCGCGACGGCAAGCTGGTGATCAGCGAACAGGACCCGTGGGCCATGCGCGGCTACCAGCTGTATGGCGAGGTGGCGGAATCGCTCGGCCTCACGTGGGGCGGCCGCTGGAAGATGCGCGACTTCGGCCATGCGGAATGGCGTGTGTCAAACGGAATTAAACGCAATTAAACACATCAACACCCCCGCAACACCAGGAACTGAATTATGACTATCGACTCTCTGCGGTCCCACCTCACCTTGCGCAACGGCCTGCTGCTGGCCGGCTGGCTCGCGCTGGCCGCCGTCCTGCTGGTGGGCGCGTCCCTGCTGCACTTGCCGGCATGGCTGCCGTGGGCCATCTTCGGCGCGCTGTTCGCCATCGCGGCGGCATTCTGGCTGGGCCGGCGCATGCGCCGCCGCCGCGCATCGCGCAGCCTGGGCGACATGCTGGAAAAGCAGGCCGCTCCCCGCGCCGATGCGCTGCAACGCCAGGAAACCGACGCGCTGCGCCAGCGCATGCTGGCCGCCATCACCACCATCCGCCAGTCCAAGCTGGGCCAGTACTCCGGCAACGACGCGCTGTACGAATTGCCGTGGTATATGGTGATCGGCAATCCGGCCGCCGGCAAAAGCACGGCGATTGCCAGCTCCGGCCTGCAATTCCCGCTGGCCGACAGCAAGGTGGTGCAAGGCGTGGGCGGCACCCGCAATTGCGACTGGTTCTTCACCACGGACGGCATCCTGCTCGACACGGCGGGCCGCTACGCGGTGGCCGACGAAGACCGCGCGGAATGGTTCGGCTTCCTCGACCTGCTGAAAAAACACCGCAGCAAGGCCCCCATCAATGGCGTCATCATCGCCGTCAGCGTGGCCGAACTGGCGAACAGCCGCCCCGATTTCGCCATCAACCTGGCCAAGAACCTGCGCCAGCGCGTGCAGGAAGTCACGGAACGCCTGGCCGTGCATGCGCCCGTGTACATCGTGTTCACCAAAGCCGACCTGATCAACGGCTTCAATGAATTTTTCCAGGATTGCGAACTCGGTGAACGCGACCGCGTGTGGGGCGCCACCCTGCCCTACACGCCGGTGCACCACCAAGCCACCAGCGCGCAGTTGCTGGACTTGTTCGACGCCCGCTTCGATGAATTGCACGAAGGCTTGAAGGACATGAGCCGCGCCAGCATGGCGCTGCAATGGCGCGAACGCATGCCGGCCGGCGTGTTCACGTTCCCGCTGGAATTCGCGTCCATCAAGGGCCCGCTGCGCACCTTCGTCGCCACGCTGTTCGAGGAAAACCCGTTCCAGTTCAAGCCCGTGTTCCGGGGCTTCTATTTCACCAGCGCGCTGCAGGAGGGAGAGACCGTGTCGGCCTCGTCGCAGCGCGTGGCGCAGCGCTTCGACCTGCAACTGAAAGCGCCGGACCATGGCGCCGCGCACCAGCAGCAAGGCTACTTCCTGCTCAACCTGTTCCGCCATGTGATCTTCGCCGACAAGCAACTGGTGGCGCAATACGCCAGTCCCGCCCGCACCCGCATGCGCTATGCGGCCTTCATTGCCGCGATGGCGGTGGCGGGCCTGGCGCTGGGCGGCTGGAGCTGGTCGTACATGAACAACCGCCAGCTGGTGGCCAATGTCGAAGCGGATTTGCAGCAGGCCGCGCGCCTGCAGGACAAGCGCATCGACCTGCAATCGCGCCTGCAGGCGCTGGAGGTGCTGCAAGACCGCATCGAGCAGCTCGAACAATACAAGAAAGACCGTCCGCTGGCGCTGAGCCTGGGCTTGTACCAGGGGCAGACGCTGGACCGCAAGCTGCGCGAAGAATATTTCAATGGCGTGCGCGCCGTGATGCTGGCCCCCGTGGCGCAGGCGCTGGAAACATTCCTGGCCGAAGCCAACAACGCGGACATGCAGCCTCAAAGCCCCCCGGCCGCCGCGCAGCTATTCAAGGATGCGGTCCCCGGCAACGCGGAAGACGCGTACAACGCGCTGAAAACCTACCTGATGCTGGGCGACCGCACCCGCGCCGAGGCGGGCCATTTGAACGACCAGCTGACCCGCTACTGGCGCGCATGGCTGGACGCCAACCGTGGCGCCATGCCGCGCGAACAGTTGATCCGCAGCGCCGAGCGCATGATTTCGTTTTACCTGGCACAGGTGAACGACACGTCGTGGCCCACCATCGACAACAAGCTGGCGCTGGTCGACCAGAGCCGCGACAAGCTGCGCCGCGTGGTGCGCGGCTTGCCAGCCCGCGAACGCGTGTACGCGGACGTCAAGGCCCGCGCCGCCACCCGCTTCCCGTCGATGACGGTGGCCCGCATCGTCGGCGACCAGGACAAGGACCTGCTGCTGGGCAGCCACGCGGTGCCCGGCAGCTTTACCCGCGAGGCGTGGGAAGGCTATGTCAAGGATGCCTTCCGCGAAGCGGCCAATGGCGCCATGCAGAGCGCGGACTGGGTGCTGAAATCGTCGTCGAAGGATGATTTGACCCTGGAAGGCAGCCCGGAACAAATCCAGAAATCGCTGGTGGAACTGTACAAGACCGATTATGCGAAGGAGTGGCAGAAATTCATGCAGGGCGTGACGATCCGCGACCTCGACGGCTTCCAGCAGGCGGCGGCCGCCATGAACCGCCTGGGCGATCCGCAGATTTCGCCGCTGAACAAGGTCGTGGCGGCCGTGTACCAACAGACGTCGTGGGACAACCCGACCCTGGTCGACAGCGGTATCCAGCAGGCGCAGCGCGGTGTGGCCGCGTGGTTCCGCGAAACCATCCTGCGCCAGACGCCGTCATCGGTGCAGGCCGCCCTGCCCGCCGCGCAGGGCCAGAATGCGGCGCAGAATCAGGCGCAGATTCAGGCATTGCCGCTGGGCCCCGTGGGCCGCGAATTTGCCGGCGTGGCGCGCCTGGTGGCGCCGAAGGACAAGGATGCGTCGCTGATGCGCGGCTACATGGACTTGTTGTCGAAACTGCGCGGCCGCATCAACCAGATCCACAACCAGGGCGACGCCGGTCCAGGCGCCAAGCAATTGATGCAGCAAACCCTGGACGGCAACGGTTCGGAACTGGCGGAAGCGCTGCGCTACGTCGATGAACAAATGCTGGTCGGGATGAGCGACGCGCAAAAGCAGGCACTGCGTCCGCTGCTGGTGCGGCCGTTGATGCAAACCTTCGCCGTGATCGTGCGTCCCACCGAGGAGGAGATCAACAAGGTGTGGAGCGCGCAGGTGCTGACGCCGTTCCGCCGCAGCCTGGCGCTGAAATACCCGTTTGCCACGGAATCGAAGCTGGAAGCCAGCAATGCGGAAATCGGCGAAATCTTCGGCCCGTCCGGCGCCATCGCGAAATTCTTCGACGCCACCGTCGGCCCGCTGGTGGTGCGCCGTGGCGACACGCTGAGCAGCCGCACGTGGGCCAACATGGGTATCAACCTGGTGCCCGCCGTCGCCACCAGCTTCCCCGCGTGGGTGGCGCCACTGACTGCCGGCGGCGTCGCCAACGCGGCCGCCTCCACCGCCGGCGAAGCGCAAACCCGCTTTGAATTGCAGGCGCTGGGCGCCACCGGCGCCACGGAATTCACGATTGAAATCGATGGCCAGGCGCTGCGCTGGCGCGGCCAGCCGCAGCCGTGGGTGCGCATGGTGTGGCCGAACCCGCAAGGCGTGCCGGGCGCGCGCATCACGGCCATCACGCCGGAAGGCCGCTCCGTCGTGGTGCTGAACGAACAGGGCCACTTCGGCCTGAAACAAATGGTCGATGCATCGACGCGCAAACGCAAGGATGGCATGTTTGAACTGACGTGGAATAACGGCGGCGTATCCGTGACCGCCAACCTGAAAGTGGAGGCGCCGCCAGCGCCGCCGCCCGCCCCCGTGCCGCAACAGGCGTCCGGCTTCAAGCGCCTGCGCCTGCCGGACAGCATCGTGGCGCCTGCCGCGCCAACCAACACGGTGGCGGCCGCGGAGGTGCAGCCATGAGCCGCGGCATGACTCCCGCCAGCATTGGCTACTTTGGCAAAATCCCCAGCCGGGGCGACTTCGTCAAGGCCAGCGACAATCCCGCGCTGCTGAAAGTGCTGGACGACTGGCTGGCGCGCGCAATGGATTTGCTCAGCACGGACGCGCGCTGGAAGCTGACCTACGATGCGCTGGCGCCATTACACTTCGCCTTTGTCGGTCCGCGCCGCCGCCATGCGATCGGCGGCCATATCGTGGCCAGCAGCGACCAGTCCAGCCGCCGCTATCCGTTCCTGATGGCCAGCAGCATGGAAGCGCCGGAACCGGGCGGCTTCGTGCCCAATGCGCCGCTGGTGCTGAACCGCCTGTGGATGCGGCTGGAATTGCTGGCCGACGGCGTGGTCAGCGCCAACGAAGCTACCAGCGCGCTGCAAGCGGCCACCGCGCAAATGGTGGAACTGGACTTGCGCCCGTCGGCTTACGACGCCGCGTTCAGCGACTTCATGGACATGCAGACCATTGGTTCGCTGCAAGCCATGCTGGCGCACGCGGGATTCAACGGCACCGTGCGCCAGTTACTGCTGGCGCTGGGCATGCTGCTGCAACCCGTGCTGGCCAGCAGTTCCAGCCGCCTCGATAAAAGTCTGCTGCTGCCATTGCCGCACGATCCGCTGTACCGCAGCCTGGTGGCGGCGTACTGGATGCACGTGATCACACCGTTCCTGGCGCGGGCCGACTTCGAACTGGCGCTGTTCGTCACGCACATGGCGCGCCAGCCGGTGCTGGTGCTGGGCTTTTCCGGCGCATCCGCCCACACGCTGCAAGCCATCATGGACCCGCAGGTGGGCCAGGAACACCACATCACGTTCGACCAGCTCGACTGGGTGGAAGACCAGGCCAATGCCGATTACGCGGGCAAGAAGACGTCCGCATACCTGTCGCAACCGAATTTATCCCTCAAGTCCGCGCTCGCCATGCTGCACGCGGCGTACATAGGAACTTGAACCATGCGTGTTTTCCTCCCATTGTTGATGTCCGCGCTGCTGGCGCAGGCGGCCCATGCGCAGGCGCCGGCGCCGGCGGCGCCGCAACCGGGCCAGGTACTGGCCAGCGGCACTTTGCCGGATGAAGCCAGCAAGGCCGCCGTGCTGGCGAAATTGCGCGACGTCTATGGCGCAGATAAAGTGGTCGACCAGATCAACGTCGACCAGGTGGTGACACCCGCCAACTGGAACGCCTACGTGCAAAAGCTGATCACGCCGGAACTCAAGCAGATCAGCCGCGGCCAGCTGAAAATCGACGGCAGCACCGTCACGTTGCGGGGCGAAGTGGCCAACGAAGCGCTGCGCCAGAAAATGGCCAGCACCGTGGCCACCAGCCTCAATCCCACGTACACCGTCAACAATGCGCTGCGCGTGCCGGCCGGCGAACAGCGCATCCTCGACAATGCGCTGGCCAACCGCATCGTTGAATTCGAGAGCGGCCAGGCCACGCTGACGCCGGCCGGCCGCGCCATCCTCGATGAAATGGTGCAGGCGCTGCAAAAGCTCAAGGGCCGCAAGGTCGACATCATCGGCCATACGGACAGCCTGGGCTTGCGCGCAACGAACCTGGGCCTGAGCCAGGCCCGCGCCGACGCCGTGAAAACCTACCTGGCCAGCCACGGCATCGACGGCAACCTGCTGGCCGCCAGCGGCCAGGGACCCGACCGTCCCGTGGCCGGCAACGATACCCCGGAAGGCCGTGCGCGCAACCGCCGCATTGAATTCCGCCTGAACCAATAAGGAGCCCCATGTTTTCCGCACAACAGCTGCTTGAACCGATCAGCGACGCCCTCCCCGGCGGCAGCGACCTGGCGTTTTCGCCGGAACTGGACGCCATTGCCCACGCCCGCAAATTCGATGATCCGTCGCTGGACCAGGGCGAATGGGTCACGGATTTGAAGGAAGCCGACTGGGGTTTCGTGGTGGAGCGCAGCGCCGCGCTGCTGGCCACGCGCAGCAAGGATTTGCGGCTGGCGGTGTGGCTGGCCGAGGCGGCGTCGTACCGGCACGGGTTGCGCGGGCTGGCCGAAAGCTGGCAGGTGCTGGCGGGCCTGTGCGAACGCTATTGGGATAACGGCCTGTTCCCCGAAGCCGATGGCGACCACGAGCAGCGCATCGGCAACCTGGCGTGGATACTGGGCCGCACGCCCGCCCTGCTGCGCGTCATCCCGCTGACCGAAGGCCGGGGCAGCGCGTATTCGATGGCCGATTTCGACGCGGCCCGCAAGGCCGCCGGCGATCCGGCCCACGTGGACGGCCCGAAGCTGGCCGACATGGAAACGGCAAAGCGCAACAGTTCGCAGCCGTTCCGGGAAGCGCTGGCGGCCGATGCCGCCGCGTGCATGGACGCGCTGCGGGCCTTTGAGCAGGCGGCCGATGCGCGGCTGGGGGCGGACAGCCCGAGTTTTACGCCGGCCCGCGAAGCGCTGCAGGCGCTGATCCGTGCGCTGCCGCCGTGCTCCGCGTCTTCCACTGCCACTGCGGAAGCCGCCGGCAACGGTATCGCCGTCCTGCCTGGCCAGCAGGAAGGGCACGGCATGCCGGGCTTTGCAGGCCTGGCGGGGTTCGCCGGCGCCGGCGCGCTGGCCGTGGGGGCAGTCGGCGGCTGGGACCAGCCTGCCGCCGCCGTGCAGCCCGGCGGCATCGCCAACCGCACGCAAGCCGTGGCGCTGCTGCGCTCCGTCGCGCAATTTTTCCGCAAGACGGAACCGCACAGCCCCGTGTCGTATTTCGCGGACAAGGCCGCCGATGCCGCCGAGCAGGACCTGCACACGTGGCTGCGCTCCGTGATCAAGGATCCCGCTTCGATGGCGCATATTGAAGAATTGCTGGGGGTGCGGAGTTCCCCCGGCGATTAACGCTTACTTCGGTTTCCCCACGACGAATTGCCCAGCACATTGGGCATCGATTGTTCATGCCTGTGCCGACGCCGGCAAGCCAAACACCGCATCAAACGCCCAGCTGAACAGGAATGTATAGGCGAGGAAGAACAGCACCAGCCCGAAATCCAGCAGGAAGGCGTGCCACAGCGAGATGTCCAGCCACCACGCGAACAGCGGCACCAGCATGGCCAGCATCCCCGTTTCGAACCCCACCGCATGCGCCACCCGCCGCGCCACGCTGCGGCCCCGCTTCGCCTGGCGCGCTTCCCACGCTTCGAACAGCGAGTTGTACGCCAGGTTCCACAGCACGGCAATCGTCGACGACGCCACGGCCGCCACGCCGGCATGGCCCGCGTCGTGATTGGAAAACATGGTCAGGCCGGCCGTCGTGCAGCCGATGGCGATCAATTCAAAAAACGTGACGTAGACGACTTTACGCAGTGGTCCTTGCATGGCCAACCTCCTGGAGCGAATGGAATGACTGGACTATATGTGTGAATTCCTGATATAAAAAGTCAGATTCTTTCAAAATATTTGATAGACCATGGCATTCACCAGCGATACCGTTCGAATCTTCCTCGCCGTGCTCGATCACGGTTCGTTTTCAGCCGCCGCGCGCGCACTGGGCAAGGTGCCGTCCGCCGTCAGCATGGCCATCGCCCAGCTGGAAGCGGAACTGGATTTACCGTTGTTCGACCGCGTCGGCCGCGAACCCCGCCCCACGGATGCGGCGCGCGCACTGGAGCCGCGCGCACGCCAGCTGGCCAACCAGTTGCGGCAACTGGATGCGCATGCGCTGGCCTTGCACGCGGGGCTGGAACGGCGGCTGACCATCGCCATCGCACCGGACTTGATGGCGGCGCCATGGAGCGCGCCGCTGGCGGTGCTGGCGGCGGAATACCCGGCGCTGGAAGTGGACGTGCTGTCCGCGCCACAAGCCGACGCGCTGCGCATGCTGCATGAAGGCGACGTGCACCTGGCGCTGGTCTACGAGCGGGAACGGGTCGACGAGCGCGAAGCATTCGAGGAAGTCGACAGCGAATTGCTGGTGGCGGCGCTGGCCGCGCACCATCCACTGGCCGCTGATGGCGCGCGCCGTTTGCGGCTGGAGGATTTGCTCGACATGCGGCAAATCGTCGTGGCCAGCCGCGACGGCAGCCGCGATCCCCGCTACGTGATTTCACGCCAGGTCTGGCGCACCGACAGCCAGCACGCCACCCTCAGCATGGTGCAGGCGGGCCTGGGCTGGGCTTACCTGCCCCGCGCGCTGGTGCAGCCGCTGACGGCGGCGGGCACCCTGGTGGAAATCGATTTCGACAATATCAGCAACAAATTGCGGCTGTGGGTCGACGTGGTGTGGTCGCGCGAGCGCCCGCTGGGCTTGGGCGCGCGGCGCTACATAGAGCTGATGCGTGCAGGCCGCGCCAGAACAAAATAACGGAATCACCGGATCGTGTACTTGAACCGCCCCTGCCGGTCCGCCCCCACCTTGACCCTGGCAATCGCCGCCCCTTCCGCCATCCGCGCCAGCACCGCCTCGCCGATCTCCGGCAACAACGTGCCATTGAGGATATGGTCGACATTGCGCGCCCCCGAATCGATTTCCGTGCAGCGCGCCAGCACCGCCTCCACCAGCGCCTTGTCCCAGCTGAATTCCGCCTGGTGGTTGGCCGCGATGCGGCGGCCGATGCGGCCCAGTTTCAACGCAATGATCTCGGCCAGCACGTCGTCCGGGATCGGATAGAACGGCACGGTTTTCAGGCGGCCCAGGAAGGCCGGCTTGAATTGCTTCATCAGGTGCGGGCGCAGCAGCGCTTCCAGTTCGTCCACCGTCGGCAATTCGTCCGCGCCCTTGTTCAGGCAAGCCTGCATCACGGTGGCGGACGCCACGTTCGACGTCAGGATGATGATGGTGTTGCGGAAGTCGATTTCCCGCCCTTCCGCATCGTCCATGACGCCCTTGTCGAACACCTGGTAAAACATTTCCAGCACGTCCGGATGGGCTTTTTCCACTTCATCGAGCAGCACCACGCTGTACGGGTTGCGCCGCACGGCTTCCGTCAGCACGCCGCCTTCGCCATAGCCCACGTAACCGGGCGGCGAGCCTTTCAGGCCGGACACGCTGTGCGCTTCCTGGTACTCGCTCATGTTGATTGTAATGAGCTTGCGTTCACCGCCATACAGAACGTCGGCCAGCGCCAGCGCGGTTTCCGTCTTGCCCACGCCGGATGGACCGACGAACAGGAACACGCCCTTCGGCTTGTTCGGATCGTCCAGCGCCGCGCGCGCCGTGCGCACCCGCTGTGCAATGGCGGCCAGCGCGTGCGGCTGGCCCAGCACGCGTTCACCCAGCAAGCCGTGCAGGTTCAACACGGTCTTGATTTCATCCTTGACCATCTTGCCCAGCGGGATACCGGTCCAGCCGGACACGATGCCCGCCACCACCGCGCCATCGACCTGCACCGGCACCAGCGGCGCTTCGCCCTGCAATGCGTGCAACTGGTCTTGCAGCGCCTTCACGTCCCTGCCCTGGCTGGCGTCCGCCGGCCCGCCCGCTTCCAGCACCACGCGCGCCGCCGTGATTTGCGTGGCCAGCTGCTTTTCCTGTTCCCACCGCGCCGCCAGCGCTTCGTGCTCGTTGGCGGCCGCTTCGCGTTCCGCCTTCAGTTGCGCCAGCCGCGCGCCATGGTCGGCCCCGCCCGACTGCACTTCGCGCTCCAGCGCGGCCGCTTCCACGCCATTGCGCTCGATCTTGCGCGCCAGCCGTTCCAGTTGCGCCGGCGTCGCGTTCTGCCCCAGCGCCACGCGGGCGCATGCCGTATCGAGCACGCCGATGGCCTTGTCCGGCAATTGCCGACCCGTGATGTAGCGGTGCGACAGCCGTACCGCCTCGGTGATGGCTTCGTCGGCGATGCGCACGTTGAAATGCTTTTCCATCAGCGGCGCCATGCCGCGCAACATCGCGCACGCGAGTTCTTCGCTGGGCTCTTCCACCTTGACCACCTGGAAGCGACGCGCCAGCGCAGCATCCTTTTCAAAATACTTTTTATATTCGGCCCACGTGGTCGCGGCGATCGTGCGCAACTCGCCCCGGGCCAGCGCGGGCTTCAGCAGATTGGCCGCGTCATTCTGGCCCGCCTGGCCGCCCGCGCCGATCATCGTGTGGGCTTCGTCGATGAACAGCACGATCGGCCTTGGGCTCTTGCGCACTTCATCGATGACGTTTTTCAGGCGGTTTTCAAATTCGCCTTTCACGCTGGCGCCCGCCTGCAGCAAGCCCATGTCCAGCACGTGCAATTGCACGCCTTGCAGCACGTCCGGCACGTCGCCTTGTGCGATGCGCAGCGCCAGCCCTTCCACCACGGCGGTCTTGCCGACCCCGGCTTCGCCCGTCAGGATGGGATTGTTCTGGCGGCGGCGCATCAGGATATCGATAGCCTGGCGGATTTCATCGTCGCGGCCGATGACGGGATCGAGCTTGCCGTCCAGCGCGCGCTGCGTCAGGTTGCTGGTGTACTGGTCCAGCGCCGGCGTTTTCTGCGGCGGCGCCACGGTATCGCCTTCCGCTGGCGGCGTACCGCCAACCGCTTGCACCGGCGCCACGGCTTCCTGCGAACCGGCCGCAATCGCGTCCAGCTTGTGGCGGATCTGTTCCACGTCGAAGCGGGCAAACTGTTTCGACGTGCGCTGCGCCAGTTGCGACAGTTCCGCATCCGTCAGCAGCGCCTGAAGGATGTGTGCGCTGCGGATGGATGCCGTATGTTCCGGCGTGATGTCCAGCGAGGCGATCAGCCACGCATGTTCCAGCAATTTCGGCAACCGCTCCGAAAACACGGGCGTGCGGGTATTGCCGGCCTTGAAACCATCGATTTCCGCCTGCAAGTCCGCTTCCAGCGCCCCGGCCGCGATGCCGCAGCGGCGCGCAATCGCGGAGACGTCGCTGGCCGGCTGTTCCAGCAGCGCCAGCAACAGGTGTTCGATGTCGACCTGGTACTGGCCCAGTGACACACAGATGCCGGCAGCGCGGGTGGCGGCATCGCGGCACGTGGCGTTCAGTTTGCCGATCAGCGTTTTCAGGTTGATGCTCATGATGCGTTGGTTCCTTAAATGGTGTGGAGTTCATAGCGCACGTCGGCGCGGTCGCGCGGCGCGCCGGCGTGCGGCAAAAAGCTGTCCCAGCCCAGGCGCGCGCCGCCGCCGTCCAGGCATGCGCCACGCACGTCGTCTCGGCGCAGCACCAGCTGCACTTCGTATTCCAGGGTCACGCCGGTAAACATGGCCAGCAATTGCCGCAGCGCGCCGGCCGCGGCGCCGCCGGGCAGGAACGACACGTAGCTGGCATGGTCCAGCGGGCCGATCACGAGGCGCAGGCGCAAGTCGCGCTGCCAGACGCGGGCGCCGGCCAGCGCGCTGGCGCCCAGCACGGCGTTGGCGCCGCCCAGCGCGGTCTGCTGCGCTGCCGGCACGTCGTACCAGCAGCCGATGAATTGTTCGATCGCCACCGGCTGGCCAAAGTATTCGGACAGCACGCGCGCGACCTGCGTCGCGGACGCGGGCTTCTGGCGCACCATGGCGGCGAAATACGCCAGCGATTCGTCGCGCACGCCATGGCCGTCGCCGCCCAGGCGACGCCGCAACGCGCCCTGCCCCAGGCCGCCCAGCGACAGCAGCAGCGGCATGAACCCATCCTTCGCGTCCTTGCCGCCGCCCCGGTATTTCAGCTCCAGCCGGTACTTGCGCCACGCTTCATAAAACAGCGCCAGCGAGCGGCCGGAAAAAGCGTCGAGAAACGCGCGGGGACCATCGTCGCGCTGGTACAGCGCATGCGACGCGACACGCTCCGTGTAATGGGCGGGCAAGGCGCCGTTCGCGCCGAGCAATCCCATGAACGTGGGCGTGACGCGCACATATTTCAGTTGCGCGCCTTGGAGCGCCGCGCCCAGGCCGCGCGCATCGCGCGGCGTCGCGGCGGGTTCCGGCTGCAACGCTTCGATTTCACTGGCGGGGAACGACAGCGACGTGGAATTGTGAAAGCGCACATAGTTCGCCAGCACGTCGTCCCCGGCACTGCCATGGCGGCGCAGCCACAATTCCAGCATGCGCATCGCCTGGAAGTACTCGAAGCGGTACGGTTCGGCGAACAGGCGCTCGATTACAGCAGGCTCAAATCGCCGCTTCGGGGCTGGCATCGCAGCAATTCCTCTCCGGTTTGATGGGATACCACGACCAGCTGCGCGAAGCTGTTGGCGTGGACGTACAGGCCCAGGAAGCGCTCGACCAGGTGGGCGAACGCGTGGATGCCGCTGCCGACAAACGCTTCCTCGTCGATGGCCAGCCGCACTTCGACACCGCGCACCAGGCACGCGAACGGGTTACCCGGCAGCCACGCGTTGGCGGCTTTGTGCGCTATGCCGCGCACCCCGCCGATCAGGCGCTGCGTGGAAGGCGAACGGGGCAGGTCATACAGCGCCAGCATTTCGCGGAACGCATCGAGGCCGTCTTCGTCCAGTGACAGGTGATTCAGCGACAGGTGCGAAATCAGGCGCCACTGCGCGCCGCCGCCCCGCTCGAAACGGTAGGACGGCGTGGGCTTGCGCAGCAGGCTGATGGCGCGCACGGCCGAACCACCTTCCATGAACAGGTCGCCCCCGTGCGCGCCGTACGACAGCAGCAGCGGCAAGTCGCGGTTGGTGCAGCTCAGCTCCAGGCTCAGTGTGTCGGTTTCCACTTCGGCCGGGTCGAAATCGATGTCGACGATGGAAATTTCCGTTTCATAGCCAGGGCTGCTTTCCGCCACCGACTCATTGCGGCGCGCCACCCAGTAGTGGCCATGCTTTTCCGGCGCCTGGCCGTGCCGCAGCGAATAAAACGGGCGGAATGCCGTGACGGATTCGCCTTGCGGCGTTTGCCGCACCAGCTTGACCGATTCGATCGCCTGCACTTCATAAGCGAAGGCGCGGCGCGCATCGGCCAGCACCGGGTAGCTGGCCGTCTGGTGCGTCATGCGGATCGGCTCTCCCCGCTGGCGGAACAGGTTGACCACGGGCGTGCATCCGGTCAGCACGTGGTTGACCGACAGCGGCGCCAGGATGCGCGCCACGTTGGAATCCGTGCGCAGGCCGGACAAGGCCAGGTGGATCGTCACGTGGCGGCCGCCGGCGGGCAGCACGGCGGCCAGCGCTGCCACGTCGATGTCGAAGAAATTGAACTTCTCGGGGAAACAGAAGTATTCCGTCAGCAGCCGGTAGGCTGCGTGGGAGCGGGCGGAAAAGTCGATCAGCGCATCGTCTTCGTCGAACCCGGCTTGCGCCAGCGGCGAGACCGGCAGCGCGCGCCAGCGGCCATCGCCATCGCTTTCCGCATACGCCGCCACTGTGCGCATGAACAGCGCGTCGCGCAGCGCCGCGCAGAACGACGGTTCGCCATCGATGAACAGGCGCAGTTTATTCAGCCCCAGTTGCAGCGGCCCCGCCTGCGCGGCGGTGGCGGACAGCGTGATGCTGACGGCGGACGTGGCGCCGGCCGGCGCGCGCAGCGCTTCGGGCATCGTCAACACGGGGGAAAACCGGGCTTGCGTGACCGCCACCGGCGCCACAGTAACGGCATACGCGGTGCGGAACGTGCACGTGGCGCCCCGCACGGGCCGCGAAGTCAGCTGCGTGCCGCGGGGAATCTGCGATGCACCGGACAGTTGCGCGGCGGCGGCGCCGGTATCCATGCGGGCAATCGAGCATGACGGGAATGGCCGCAGGTAATGCGGGTACATCGCCTCGAACATGGCTTCGGTGAATTCGGGGTAATCGTCGTCGAGGCGCTTGGCGATGCGGGAATTCATCAGCGCGAACGATTCGATCATGCGTTCGATGTGCGGGTCTTCGCACACTTCGCCGCCCACTTGCAGGCGGCCGGCGATTTTCGGGTAGCGCTCGGCGAATTCGCGCGAATAGCGGCGCAGGAAGCCGAGCTCCCTTTCGTAATACGGTAACAGCTGTTCCAAGTTCAGGCTCCCGCAAGCGCCTGGCGGCGGCCCTTGCTGATGGTGTAATGCTGGCTCGACGGCTGCAGCACGGCGTCGAAATTCACGGGTTCCTGCGTGGCGCTGGCGACCAGCAATGCGGAGATATTGAAGCCGAGGCGGTTGATCGCCCCTTCGCGCACTTCCAGCGAGGCCTGCACGTTGCGCAGGCGCGGCTCATGGCGCACGATGGCGCGCTCCAGCGCGCGGCAGATCGCGGTGCGGTCGTCGGTGCTGGACAGCGACAGGCCGGCAAAGTCGGCCAGGCCATAACTGGCGATCGAACGGCCGCATTCGGGAAACCGCTTGAGCAAGTCTTCGCGCACCACCGTGCGCGTATTGAGCAGCGCTTCCAGGTCACGGGCGACGGCGTCTTTCATTTCTTCCACGGACAGGCGCGTGATGGCGCCGGTGTCATTACCCTGTTCAAACAACAGGCGGTCGAACAGACCCGGGGTATAGCCTTTGATCGGCATGATGTCTCCATGGACGTAAAACCTGTAGGGCGGATTCGCGCAAGCGAACCCGCCCAACGTCAATTACACGATACGGTTCGACGACAGGTCCCAGCCGCCGGACGTGTTACCGCCGGTGCCGCCGGTGACTTTCTGCTGCGTGTACTTCCACTTCACGCGCGAATATTTCAGCGACACGTCTTCCGACAGGATGTCGCCCGGACGCACGGATGGCGCCACGCTGGAGATCAGCACGTTTTCCAGTTCGATCTCGAAGTACTTGACGCGCTCGCCCTGGCCGTCAGCGCGCAGGAATTCCAGCTTGGCCTTCGGGATGGTTTTGCCTTGCGAGCAGGTTTGCAGCAGGATCGGCGTCGACAGGTCGGCCAGTTTGGAAATCAGCACGTCCTTGTGTTCCGTGCGTTCCGCCGTGTGGCCGCCGCCGGTGGAAGCGGTCGCCGATTTCGGCTGCAAGACGCCGAAGTCGACCGATTTCACTTCGATCCAGTCTTTGTGGGTGGTGTCGGTGGACTCGCCTTTGATACCGTCGATTTGCAGATATACGTCGATTGCCATGTGATTCCTTTCAGTGGGTTATGGACTTTGAAGTTAGTTCTTGGTCGATGCAGGAAGCTCCGCGACCAATCGGAGCGATACGGACAGCTCATCGAGCTGGAAATGCGGGCGCAGGAACGACACGGCGCGATAGACGCCGGGACGCCCTGGCACTTCGGCTACTTGCACCGAAGCTTCGCGCAACGGGAATTGCGCTTTCTGTTCCTGGCTGGCGTTATCGTCCAGCAGCACGTACTGGGTCAGCCAGCGGTTCAGGTAATCTTCGACGCCGGAGGCGGCGGCAAAGCTGCCGATCTTGTCGCGCATCATGGCTTTCATGTAATGCGCGATACGGGACACGGCAAAGATGTATTGCAGCTGCGACGACAGCACCGCGTTGGCGTTGGCCGCCTCGCTGTTGTATTTCTTCGCCTTTTGCACGGATTGCGCGCCAAAGAACGCCGCGTAATCCGTGTTCTTGCAGTGCACCAGCGAGATGAATCCGAGGTCGCTCAATTCCTTTTCACGGCGGTCCGTGATGGCGATCTCGGTCGGGCACTTCAGCGCCACTTCGCCCTCATCCGTCTTGAACGTGTGGGTCGGCAGGTTTTCCACCAGGCCGCCGCCTTCCACACCGCGGATCGCGGCGCACCAGCCGAAGTCGTCGAAGGCCGACGTCAGCTTGGCGCCGAACGCATAGGCCGCGTTGCACCACAGGTATTTGTGGTGGTCGGTACCGTCCACGTCTTCCACGAAGTTGAAGGTTTCCGTGGTGGCGCCGTCGGCCGGGTTGTATGGCAGACGGCCCAGGAAACGCGGCAGGGTCAGGCCCACGTAGCGCGCATCTTCCGATTCGCGGAACGACTTCCACTTCGCGTATTCCACCGTGTCGAACACCTTGGCCAGGTCGCGCGGTTTGCCCAGGTCGCCGTAGCATTCCAGCCCAAACAGTTCAGGCGACGCGGCGCTGATGAACGGCGCGTGGGCGGCGGCGGCCACGTGCGACATCTGCTCGATGAAGTACATGTCTTCCGGCTGGCGCGTGATATCGAAGTCGCCCAAGAGCGCACCGAACGGCGCGCCGCCAAAGGTGCCGAATTCCTCTTCGTACACCTTGCGGAACATGGTGCTCTGGTCGAATTCCAGCGCACCCTGGAAATCCTTGACCAGTTCGCGCTTGGTGGCGTTCAGCATCTTGATTTTCAGGTGCTGGCCGGTGGCGCTGTTCTTCACCAGGTAATGCAAGCCGGTCCAGCTGCTCTCTAACTTCTGGAATTCCGGCGCATGCATGATGGCCGACAACTGGCTGGAAATCAGGCGGTCCAGTTCCGCCACGCGGGCATCGATGGTGGCGCCCAGGTTGTCGGAGACGACAACGGTGCCTTCCATGACTTCGCGCACCAGTTCGGAAATCAAATCCTTGGCGCGGGCGTGTTCCGTGCTGGAACGCGCGACGCGGCTTTCCTCGACGATCTGGTCCAGCAACGCCGGCTGGTGGTCCGCTTGCAGCGGGGTGGCTTGGGCTTCCGGGGTCAGTACGGCGGACATGGTTACTCCTTGTCGGATAAAGGCTGGCTGGCGCGGCTCAGCTCCGCCAGCTTTTCAGTGTTGGTCAGCACATCGCTGAGGATGTCTTCCAGCTTGTCGTTGCCGGCCAGCTTGTTGCGCAAGTCGGCCAGGCGGGTGCGCGCTTCCAGCAGCTTGCGCAGCGGCTCCACCTGTTCCACCACGGATTCCGGGCGGAAGTCGTCCATCGCCTGGAACGTCAGGTCGACGGCGAATTCGCCGCCTTCCGGCGTCAGTTCGTTGGCCACGCGGAAGGCCGCGCGCGGCGCCATCGCCTGCATGACGTCGTCGAAGCTGTCGCGGTCGACGCCGACGAATTTGCGTTCCTTGAGTTTCTTTTGTTCGACCTGCGATGCGCCGGCGAAGTCGCCGACCACGCCCATCACGAACGGCAATTCCTTGCTTTCGACGGCATCGCCGATCTCGACGTCATAGCTCATCTGCACGCGCGGCGCGCGCACTTTTTGCAGGCGTTTCTGGACACTTTCATTCCTGGACATGGCATTCCTCTGCTGGTTGGGTTACTTCAGGGCGCTGAATGGATCGGCGCTGGACGTTTCCCGCTTGGCGGGCGCTTTTTTTGCCGTGCGCGCGGGCGCGCGCTGCGGCGCGGCGGCCGGCTGGGCCGGTGGCGGCACCAGGACCGTTTCGCCCAGGCTTTCACGCAGCAGCTTGGCCAGGTCTTGCGACTCGGTGCGCAGCGGGCCGGTCAGATTGTTCTGGCGGCTCAGGTCCGACAGCGCGCGGGTCGACAGGCGCAGGCCCGCCACCGCGATGATGCTGTTGGCCACCTGGTCGTTCGGGTCGCGCACCAGCGCTTCCTGGGCGCTGACGATGGCTTCGCCATACTGGCCCGCGTCATAGCGGGCCTGGGCAATGCTGACCCACGGTGTTTTTTCAGCGGGGAACGCGGCGGCCGTCTGTTTCCACAAGGTGACGGCCTGCTCTTTCTGGCCGGACGATGCGGCCGACGTGGCTTGCGCCATCAAGTCGCTCATCGATGGTTTGGGGATGTCGGCAATCTTCGGCGGCGTACTGCACGCACTCAGGATGGCGGTGACAGAAGCGGCGGCAACCAGGCGGCCAATATGCTGAATTGATTTCATGGAACCCTCGGCAATGCTCATTTGATAATAATTTATTGATAACTTTCAACGGAACGCAACGTTATCAGAAATTTATTTTTTACTGCGTTCAATTGAAATCCGTCAGGCAACTTTCTTGATGCAACGCATAGCGCACGATAGGCATCCATGGCTGCGACAAATTTCCCGGGGAAATGTTAGTGTTCGCCCGTTCGAAAATTTCTATTTTGATAAGATGGCCAGCAAAATCCTGTGGGGAGAGGGCTTGTTCCTCCGTCCCCAGCACTTCCAGCAGCAAGACCGGTACCACGAGCACCGCCTGCACGAGAGCGTGAAAGCGCTGCACCCGTATGCGTGGGGCGTGGTCCGCCTCGACATCGACCAGGAAGCCCTGGCCAACCATGCGCTGCGCGTGCTGGACCTGTCGCTGCGCTTCCCCGACGGCGAATTGCTGGACGCGCCCGGCCAGGATGCGCTGCCGGACGCGGTGGACTTGAGCCAGCTGCCGCAGGGCCAGCAAACCGTCACGTATTACGCCGCCCTGCCCGCGCTCAAGCCGTTTGGCGCGAATTTCGCGATGCCGGGCCAGCCGGGCAACGGCGTGCGCTATACGCAAGCCGACGACGATACGCCCGACCTGTACACGCAGGCGGCGCCGGCCCGCCTCAGCTACCTGAAAAAAACCGTGCGGCTGGTGGCCGAACACGAACCGCGCGATTCGACCACGCACTTCCCGTTGCTGCGGCTGCGCCGCGCGGCCGGCGGCGGCTTCGAAATGGATCCCGCGTTCATGGCGCCCAGCCTGACGGTGCGCAGCGCGCCGCAACTGTTCCTGCAATTGCGCCGCCTGGTCGATGCGCTGCAAGCCAAGGCCGCCGCGCTGCAAGGGCACCACCGCGAACCGAGCCGCCACGTGATTGAATTCCGTTCCGGCGACATGTCGTCGTTCTGGCTGCTGCACACGGCCAATACCGCGCTGGCCGCCCTGACGCATTACTTCCACCACCCGGCGCTGCACCCGGAACGGCTGTATGAACAATTGCTGTCGCTGGCCGGCGGCCTGATGACGTTTTCCACCAGCTGGACGCTGGCGGATTTGCCGCCTTACCAGCACAACGACCCCGGCCCCGCGTTTGCGAAGCTGCACCAGATCATCCGCGAATTGCTGGACACCGTGATTTCGTCGAAATATTTCGCCATCGCGCTGCGCGAAGTGAAGCCGTCGTACCACCACGGCATGCTCGACTCGGGAAAAATCGACGACAAGACCGTGTTTTACCTGGCCGTTTCCGCCGACATGCCGGCCGTGGAACTGGTGGACGTGGTGCCGCTGCGGTTGAAGGTCGGGGCGCCGGACGACGTGGAGAAATTCGTGTTGTCGGCCATGCCGGGCGTGCGGCTGCAGCATGCGCCGCAAGTGCCGGCGGCCATCCCCGTGCGGCCGGACGCCAGCTATTTCCTGGTCGACGGCAAGGGGCAAATGTATGAACGCATGCTGCAGGCGCAATCGGCGTGTATTTACGCGCCGTCCGGCCTGCGCGGCCTGAAGCTGGAATTGCTGGCCATTGCGGCCTGACCATCCACCTTAGACTGAGACTGACCAATGAATGACATGGCTACTCCCGCCCTGGCGCCATCGCTGGCGCCCGCACCCGCCCCGTCGCTGATGGCCGGCCCGGCGCCGGCGCCCGGTGCGAACCGCCCGCAATCGCTGCAGGATTTGATGTATGACGGCTTTTATGCGCTGTTCATGCTGAAAAACGGCAGCAGTCCGCAGGATGACGCGGCCTTTGCCGCCCGCATGACGCAATTCCTCGATGAATTCGGCCGCAACGCCCGCAAACAGGGCGCGTCCAGCGACGACATCGACGCGGCGAAATATGCGTTTTGCGCCACCGTCGATGAAATCATCCTGCGTTCGCCATTCGCCATCCGCGAAGCGTGGGAAGTGCGGCCGCTACAGCTGCAACTGTTCGGCGACCAGCTGGCCGGCGAAAACTTCTTCGTGCGGCTGGAAGCGCTGCGCACGCGGGGCGCTGCGCACCTGCAGGCGCTGGAAGTGTTCCATATGTGCCTGCTGCTGGGATTCCAGGGCCGCTACCTGCTGGAGGGATCGGAAAAACTGGCGTACCTGACGGGCCGCCTGGGCGAAGACATCGCCCACATGAAGGGCCGCCGCGGCGGCTTTGCGCCGCACGCGGAACGGCCCGACCAGATCGCGCACAAGCTGCGCAGCGACTTGCCGCCGTGGGTGCTGGCGTCCGTGTTTGCGCTGGTATGCGTGCTGGGTTACATCGGCCTGCGCACGTCGCTGGGACGCCATACGGAACAGCGATTGCAGGCGTACCACGACGTGGTCAAGATGGCGCCGCGCACGGCAACGCTGACCATTACGCTGCCTTGATACCCGGCCTGCCCGCCGGGTTGGGCACATTGGCGATGACAGTCAACCCGCCCCCGTGACCGCGCCGGCCACCATGGTCGCCGTGCCATAGAAAACCACATCCTCGCTCCCCCCGGCAGCAAACGGCGTCAGCCACCATGCCTGCTGCCCTCCCCCCAATACCCACGCCCGCCAGGAAAAAGGCGGCGAGCAAGGCGTCCATTGCAGGACGGACCTTGTGCCGGCGATCACCCACTGTAAGAACGGGCGCCAGATGTGGTTTGCACTCCTCGACCGGTTCCTGCGACGACTTATTTATGTTTGAGCTTTGCGATAACCAAAACGATATCAAATATGAAAAAAAATTCATCAATAAAAAGTATAACCGTGCAGAAAATCCGATTAAAATTTGGCAACATATTCAATATCACTTAATAAATATTTTTTGTTCCGGCTGCTCGCTACAACTATTAAATTAGGCAATACTTGGTGGCGTGCTTTTACTGAAGTCGACAGTTACTGTTAATTGGGCTAAAGAGGCTCCTTTAAGCGCTGTCCACGAGCCTTGAGAGATGCGAAGCCATTTACGCGCAATTTGGCTGAACTGAATCCGGAAACCCGGCACGCTTTGCGCCGGAGTTGACAGATGCGGAACGGATTTTCCGCCAATAAAATCCATAACTTAAACAAGAGGAAACATATGGAAGTGTTGAGCCCATCCGAAGTTGAACAGGTAAGTGGTGCCATGAGTGACTTTACGACCGGTGGTATCGCTGTTATCAGCATCGGCTTTGCTGGCGGTCCTGCAACTGCGGCCTTCGGCCTGCTCGTAGGTGGCGCAATGCTGGTGGTTGGCTACTACCAGTAATAGATTTGACCGCGCTTTAGCGCTTTCCCCTCGCTCCAAACAAGCGAGGGGCATTGTTAACCGTTCGAAACGAATTCACTTGTCAACATTGATCGATCCCTCAACTGATGCCGTCAGGATTAGAAATGTGACGAAGATCTTCGCCGGAATCCCGGTCGTTGAAGATCTTTCACTGGATATTCCACAAGGCTGTCTTTACGTTCTACTCGGCCCGAATGGTGCCGGGAAAACCACCACGTTACGCATGCTGGTCGGATTAACGCACCCCGATACTGGAACAATCAATATTCTCGGCCAGGATGTTGCCGATGGCTACGCGCGCACGAATGCCCATATTGCTTATTTACCCGACGAACCATTGCTCTACGATCTTTTAAAGCCGGTGGAATATATGGACTTCGTTGCTGGCCTCTGGTCTATCGAGCCCACGGTGGCAAAAAGACGGTCTGAAGAACTATTGCAACAATTTAACTTGTGGGAGCATCGGGGTAAATTGGTCAAGTCGTTCTCACGTGGGATGCGACAAAAGCTCTCGTTCGCAGGCGCCATGCTGCATGATCCGAAAATTCTGATTCTGGATGAGCCGCTGACTGGACTGGATGCAATTGCTGCAAAGCAAATGAAAGATATCCTCCAGGATCTGGTAAAGCAAGGCATCACAATTATATTGACAACCCATATTCTCGACGTTGCCGAACGAATAGCAGATCGAATTGGCATCATTAGCCGTGGCAAACTGGTTGAAGAAGGCTCATTCGCGGAGCTTAAGCAGAAATTGGGAAATTTCGATAATCTTGAAAACCTGTTCATTCGCGTCGTAGGCGCATAGATCATGCGCAATCTTAGGAAAGTAGCTTGGCTGTTACGCCTTGAAATGCGTTTGGCGATCCGCAGCGCCGCTCAATACGCGGGCGACACGGGGTTGAAGTTGATGGCGGCAGGTGCCGGACTTCTCTACTTGGTCTTGAATGGTCTTTTTTCCCTGCTTCTCCCGCCCGAGGCGTTGCGCCTGGCCGCGAATCCCGACATCCTCGTGATCTCGGCGGTACTGCTAGCTGTTATGTTTTCCGTACTGTCTGCCAACCAGATTTTTCAATTAGTGGCGATGCGGCGCGACACGTTGCTGATCTTTCTTTCCCCGTTTCCCGCCAGCGTCGTGCTCTTCGCGAGAATATTGACTGCAGCATGCAAAACCGCATTGCTCCCTTTATTTATTATTACGCCGATCCTGAATCAATTCATTTTCCGGGGGCAGTACGAATTATGGGGTTTCATTCCAGCCACAGTTGCGCTTTCGATCCTGGTGTCGTGCATGTGGACCGCAGTTTTTTCTCTCAGTGTGCGGACAATCGGAGTGAACAGCAGCAAAATAGTAGCCAGTTTCGCCGGCTTGTTTGCCGCCCTCGCCTTTGGAATGGTTACCGCGACCCGTCACACCCTACACATCGGGATACCAGCCATCAGCAGTAGCGCTTTGCCCTCCGGAATCGTTTGGCTATCAAGCTCCATAATGGGAAACCCGCTGCCCCTTTTGGTCTTGGTCTTGGCCGCATGTATTGCGCTTGCCACAATTTCAGTTACTCAGCACAAGATGTTGTTACACGTCGTATTTAGCCAGGAGTTAACGAAAAAATCGTCCGTTGTCGATTCCCGGTTTTCCTCCAGCTTCCTCTGGGCGATTCTTAAAAAAGAGTGGCGGCTGGTGCTACGCGACTCCGATTTCTGGTTGCATTTCGTCCGAATTACTTTCGTTATTCTAATCGCGGCCGGGTTCCTGTATAAAACCGGATATGGTATGCCCGTCGTTGCGGCTGCGATCGTCGTTGCCTGCTGCATCATGGCGAATGACATTAGCTGGTTAATGGTTGCGACAGAAAAGGCGTCCGAATTGATTGCATCGTCACCACGATCGTTTTCGGAAGTCTTGCGGGCAAAAGTCATTGCTGCAGGCATATTACCTGTGGCGGCGCTATTGACGATTTGCTTGGGTTATGGCCTCAACAATCTCAAGCTGTCCCTCGTCTCTTGCGTGGTCGGGGTTCCAGCAGTTTCCACCACCGTTGCGTTGAATACCGTTATGGCGTTTCGAAAGAAGTCTCTTCGAATAGCTACAGGTACGGCGCAGCCAGGGCCTATCGTTGTTGCCCAAGCCTTTTCCATATTATGTTTTGGCCTTGCGGCATTACTTCTTTCGCGATTGCTTTATCCATGAGCCGTAAACAACTTTACCGTCAGGATGCATTGGATGCCCGCCAAATCAGCTGGATCGGCGACATCGTACTGGCGCGCCCGGTCTCTTTCAGCACGCTGACCGCCATGGCCGTGGGCGCGGCCGTCGCATTGGTCCTGTTCCTGTGCTTCGGTACCTATACCAAGCGCAGCACAGTTATCGGTCAGCTTGTGCCCGATAATGGGCTGATCAAGGTATACGCGGCCCAACCCGGCATCATCGAGCGCAAGGCGGTCGAAGAAGGCCAGCAGATACGCCAGGGAGATGTGCTGTATGTAATTTCCAGCGAGCGCTACGGCAGCGGCGGCAGCGATGTTCAGGCCAGCGTCAGTGCCCAGGTGCACGCAAGGCTTGAGTCGCTCCAAGCCGAGGAGGCCAAGACCCGTACCCTGCACGGCGAAGAGCGCGCAGCGCTCAATGCGCGCATCGAAGGCCTGGAGTGGGAAGCCGACAAGGTACGTACCCAAATCGATGGCCAGAAGAGCCGCGTCAAGCTGTCCGAGGCAAACTATACCCGCTACCAGAGCCTGTCGCAGCAGGGATTCATCTCAAGCGAACAGCTGCAGCAACGTAATGAAGACCTGCTCGACCAGCGGGCCCGCTTGCAGGTCCTCGAGCGCGACCAGTTGGCGCTGGCGCGCGAACTGAAATCCCAGCGCGCCGAGGCGAGCAGCCTGGCCCTGCGCCAGCAGAATCAACTGGCCCAGCTGGCGCGTGCCCTGGCAGGCGTCGATCAGGAATTCACCGAAAGCGAGGCGAAGCGGCGGCTGGTGATCACTGCCCCCCAGGCAGGCGCCGCCACCGCACTGGTCGCCGAACCAGGGCAAACGGTCGACCCCAGCAAGGTACTGGCCAACATCGTACCCGCTGGAGCCACCCTGCAGGCCCACCTGTATGCGCCAAGCAGTGCAATTGGCTTCATCCATCCTGGCCAGCAGGTGATGCTGCGATATCAAGCCTTCCCGTACCAGAAATTCGGCCATGCCCGCGGAAAGGTCCTGTCGGTATCGAAAGCCGCCCTGTCGAGCTCAGAGCTGTTGGGCGAGGCCGGCGGCGAAGCGATGTACCGCATTACCGTGGCGCTCGCTTCCCAGAGCGTCAGGGCCTATGGCCGCGAACAACCGCTGCAGCCAGGCATGCGCCTGCAAGCAGATATCCTGCAAGAGACACGCAACCTGTACGAATGGGTGCTCGAACCCCTGTATAGCCTCACCGGCAAGCTCTGATCCAGCATTGATCCTATTCCCCATGGTTTTTCTCGACAAACTGGCCTTCGGCCTCGGCCGCAAGTTGCCGCTCATCCTGCAAACCGAAGCCACCGAATGCGGCCTCGCCTGCCTGGGCATGGTAGCCGGCTTCCACGGCCACCACGCCAACCTGGCCAGCCTGCGCCAGCGTTTTTCCGTCTCGCTCAAGGGCGCCACTTTGGCCGACCTGATGCGCATCGCCGGCCAGATGGACCTGGCCACGCGCCCGCTCAAGGTCGAACTGGAACACTTGGCTGAGTTGAAACTGCCATGTATCCTGCACTGGAATTTCAACCATTTTGTCGTGCTGCACGAGACCAGCCCCACTGGCGCCATAGTGCACGACCCGGCCTTCGGCGTACGCAGGCTGAGCATGGCTGAACTCTCCAAGGGCTTCACGGGTATTGCCCTGGAGCTGTGGCCCAATCCTGCCTTCCAGCCCCAGGTGCACAAACAGGACATCAAGCTGCGCAGCCTGATGGGCCGCATTACCGGCCTGGGCCGCTCGCTCACCCAGATCCTGCTGCTGGCGCTGGCGCTGGAGGTGTTTTCCCTGGTCAGTCCTTTCTTCATGCAGTGGGTGATCGACAACGTTATCGTGGCGGCCGACCGCGACCTGCTCAGTACGCTCGCGATCGGTTTCGGCCTGCTGATGCTGCTGCAACAGGCGGCCGCAGCAATTCGCTCCTGGGTCATTATTTATTTGGGCACCACCCTCAACATCCAGTGGCGCGCCAATGTGTTTTCCCATCTGGTTCGCTTGCCGGTCAACTACTTTGCCAAGCGCCATCTGGGCGACGTGGTGTCGCGTTTTGGCTCCATAGACCAGATCCAGCACACCCTCACCACTTCGTTTTTGGAGGCGCTGCTCGACGGCCTTATGACCGCGGTCACGTTAACCATGATGTTTATTTACAGTCCCGCCCTGGGCTGGATCGCGGTCATCACGATGGCCCTATACGCCTTGACGCGCTGGGTCTGGTACACGCCGCTGCGCAGCGCCACTGAAGGGCAGATCGTGCATGCGGCCAAGCAGCAGTCGCACTTCCTGGAAACGGTGCGGGGAATCAAGCCGATCAAGCTGTTCCTGCGCGAAAACGAACGCCGTGCTTCCTGGCTGACATTGGTAGTGGACCAGGTCAATGCCGAATTACGCACGCAGCGCTTGATGCTGCTGGCAAAAACCATCAACGGCCTGCTGTTCGGCGGGCAAAATATCCTGATCATCTGGCTCGGCACCAGCCTTGTCCTCGACGGCAATTTCAGCGTGGGCGTATTGATGGCATTTATGGCATACAAGCAACAGTTTGATATGCGGGTCGGCTCACTGATCGACAAATTTTTCGAAATCAAGATGTTGCAGTTACAGGGGGAGCGCCTGGCCGATATCGTGCTGGCTGAACCAGAGCGGTTGCACGGCGGCCTGGCGCTGCCTGACGATGGCCAGCCCGCCATGGCGCTGCAGGTCAGCGGCCTGCAATACCGCTACAGCGAACACGAGCCGTTGGTACTCAACGACCTCAGCTTTACCATCGGGCCCGGCGAGTCGGTCGCGATCGTGGGGCCATCAGGCTGCGGCAAGTCGACCCTGATGAATGTACTGCTCGGCATTTTGCCGCCCACCGCAGGCGAAGTGCTGATTGGCGGGGTGAGCGCACGCCAGGCGGGCCTCGAGCGTACCCGCCAGTTGATCGGCACGGTGTTGCAGGACGATGTGCTGTTTGCCGGTTCGATCAGCGACAACATCAGTTTTTTTGACCCCGATGCCGACCCTGCCTGGGTGGCCGAGTGCGCCCGCATGGCAGCCATTGATGCCGAAATCGGGGCCATGCCGATGGCCTATAACACTTTGGTGGGCGATATGGGCACGGTGCTTTCCGGAGGGCAGAAGCAGCGTGTGCTGCTGGCACGCGCACTCTACAAGCGCCCCAGGATACTGATCCTTGACGAAGCCACCAGTCATCTGGACATGGCCAAGGAACACGAGGTCAACCAGGCGGTCAGCGCGCTCAACATGACCCGTGTGATCATTGCCCATCGTCCGGAAACGATAGCCAGCGCACAGCGGGTAATCGTCCTGTACGGCGGCAAGATCGTCCAGGACTCGGCGCTCCCGCCCCCGGCTGCGCCAGGATCTGTGCAAGTCGACAAGGCCGCCTAGCCCCTCGCCTCATTCAACTTCACCCGTGACACCTATGGACTATACAAATAATGCGCGCCTGACCAGCCTGTTCCACCCTTTTTCCGCCAGCCGACTGGCCAGCGGCAAGACGCTGTGGGTGGCGCCCGACTTCGAAAGCGAAGGCAGCGGCGCCGGCATGGACGAGGCCGGTCGCCACGCGCTATTCGGCAACATGTTTTCTTACATGATTCCAGGCGGCATGTGCTTCGACGAACTGCAGTTCGACAGCAGTGACACCGTTACAATGCAGGCTGAACGCTATGGCGGCGTCGGCATCGGCTACAACGGTGGGGGCGTACGCTGCGGTAACGTAGGCAAATACCAGATCAAGGGCATCGGCCAAAACCCGCTGGTCGGTGACACCGGCAACCTGGCGCATAGCTATGGTGGGCTGTCCGCCGTCGACGCGCTCTTCGAAACCATCTACGCGAATGTCCTGCAAAAGATCCTGCCGGTCGGCGTAGCGCGCGTCCACGGCGTGATCCTGACTGGCCCACGTGCGGCCTTCAATATCGGCCGCGCCGAAGAACGCAGCTGGGGCGCACTGATGGTGCGCGACACCGTCCTGCGTCCGGCCCACTTTCTGCGCGCCAGCACCTACGCCCCGCCCGGCGCCATGGCCCGCACGATGTATTCGGATGTCGGCCGGGTGCGGATGGTCAACCGCGGCCTGCTGCAGACATGTGGCAGCGTCAACGCCGTGATCCAGTTCCTGGGCAACTTCATGATGCGCTGCGCCAACCAGCTCGCCTTTGCCCGCGTGGCGCGCATCATGCATGCCTCTATCAGCCCGTCCAATATGTGCTTCGACGGACGCTGGGTCGACCTGACGCTGACCCAGTTCCTGCCATCAGACCAGAACACCGCCGGTTTCTTCCCGAATATCCCTTCGTTTTTTGAGGAGAATACCGCTCCCCTGCTCTTCCTGCGCGAAAACATTGACACCTTCAACAAGTACAACGGCACCAACCTGCAGTTCGCGGCGCTAGCAAATTATTACTTCAAGCAGTTGAACGCCTGCTTCCGGTTCCACATGGGTTATCTGTTCGCCCTGCCGGTGTCTCAACTGGCGCCGGATCTGCAGGAAAACCAGCTGGAATACGTCAAGGACGATGTGTCGGCGATCCTGTCGACAGGCAAGACCGTACGTAACGCATGGCCGCTCGTGCTCGATATGGACGATCCGGTGCTCGGTTTCATCGAACGCAGCTTCATGGCTGTGGCCGAACCCGCTGCGGCCGGCGCCCACATGGCGCACGAAGGCGCAGCCCGTGTGCGCGACGGCGCCGCCTTCGGCACTGCGCTGGCGACGCTGTTCGATGCCGCGTACGCGGCCGACACCAGTGGCGGCAGCCGGCGAAGCTTTGTGCTGGCAGCCTTCCTGACCGCGTTCAAGCGCGCGGCGCTGCCGGAGTATTTCTACCACGGCCGGCTGGAATACCACACAATCAGGCCAGCCATCGCCAGCGGCGATCCGGCCCACATGGCGGCTGTGATCAGCGACTCGATCGCCATCGGCGACTGGGCCTTTGAAGCGGCTGATACGGTCGTTACGCTGTACCGTTCGCCTCAAAGCACCCTGGCATTCGAGCGCGCCAGCGGATACTTTATCCACCACAGCTTGGTCCAGGGCGGCAGCCGCCGCTTTGCCAGCGCCCGCGAATTGCTGTGCTTCGTGCAGGACAGCCAACGCAGCGTCTTTGTGCAGCATGAATTCGACTTCACCGTGTACTTGCAACGCATGTTGCGCACGGCAGTGGCCATCGAACAAATCAATGGAGATCTGGAATGAGCCAGGCAAACGACAACCTGCACGCAATCCTGGCAGTACGCTGCGAACTGCAACTCGATACCCCACATGCCACCTTGCAGGCGCTGCGCAATTGCGCGCAGTCCGGCACTTTCGATGTGCTGCATAACGAGCTGGGAAGGGCCAATGGTTACGTGGCCTGGGCTGACATTAACAAGGAGAGCTGGCGGGCGCTGTGCGAACGTGGACGGCTGCCCAGCTATGCGTTCGAATGGAACGAAGGCCGCCTGCTGTTGCTGTTGGACATTGCGCTGGCACGGGCACAGCGGCACGCGTTGCGGACCAGCCTCGAGCGGTTGTTTGCGACGCGCAGGGCCGTCGTTTTCCTGCGCCGCGGTTGCGTACACATATATGCACGCAGCCAAGGACGCATGCGTTTGGTGGCGCGGCGGCGGTTCGATGCCGCCGCGCCAGCGGAGCCTGGCCCAAACTGAGCACCTGATGACCGGAACTATGATGTCTGCATTAAAACTGGAACAGGTGAGCAAGCGCTACGGCGCCACACAAGTCATCGACGAGCTTTCGCTCGAAATTCACCGCGGGGAATTCATTGTGCTCCTGGGCGCGTCCGGTTGCGGCAAGACCAGTCTGCTTCGCATGGTGGCCGGGCTGGAGGAAGTTTCCGGGGGGCGGGTGTTCATTGACGGGAAAGATGTCACATTGACCCATCCCGGCCAGCGCAACGTGGCCATGGTCTTCCAGCATTACGCGCTGTATCCGCATATGACTGTACGCGACAACCTGGCGTTCGGCTTGCGTAACGTACGCTTGAAGGGGGACGAGATCGACCGGCGCATCGCGGAATCGGCCCGCATGCTGGAACTGACTGAGCTGCTGAACCGCAAGCCCGGTCAGCTATCCGGCGGGCAGCGCCAGCGGGTCGCAATCGCGCGCGCGGCGGTCAAGGCGCCAGCCATTTTTTTGTTCGACGAGCCGCTGTCCAACCTCGATGCGGCACTGCGCAGCCGGACCAGGGTCGAGCTGGCCCGGTTGCATCGGCGGCTTGGCGCGACAATGCTGTTCGTTACCCACGACCAGCTTGATGCAATGACGCTGGCGACCCGGATTGTCGTCATGAATGGCGGTTCCATCGAGCAGGTCGCAACGCCGGTCGAGGTGTATCGTCGGCCGGCGACCCGCTTCGTTGCGGGCTTTATCGGCACCCCGGCAATGAATTTCATTCCTGTAGCACGCTGTGGCGTAGCGGCAGGTTTTACAGTGGTTCGCTTGCCGGATGGCAGCCTCCTCACGACTTGCGTGCCCGATCAGGGCCTGTCCGCACATGCAGGGGGCGATGGTGAACTGAGCTTGGGGATCCGGCCAGAAAATTTGTACCCGGCAGCCTCCGGTCCCCTAAGCGGCCAGGTCGAGGCCGTGGAATTCCTGGGCGAACGCTCGCTCGCGGTCCTGACGCTTGCCGATGGCAGCACTGTCACGGTCACGCTGAACGGCACCCGGCCAGCGCCCGGCGAGACAATCACGGTTGCGATCGACTTACGTGAAGCGCACTTGTTCGATGCCGGCGGCCGTGCCCACCATGCCCGGGTTGAAATACAATGAGCGGATTCGCGTTACACCGTTCGCATCCCGCGAATGGCTTGTTTGTTCTGCCGTTCGTGGTGACTTACGCTGTGCTGGTACTGTGGCCCCTGTTGAAAGGAGTGGCGATCAGCCTGCAGGACTACGACTTGCTGTCGAATGACAGTTTCTATGTCGGCATGCAAAACTTCGTGGAGCTCGGCAGCGACGACGGATTCCGGCGGGTTGTCTGGAATACGCTGACGTTTGTGGCCATCAGTACACCGGTCTTTGTCGTGGTGTCGCTGGCGCTGGCGCTGGCGCTCAATCGGCCCGGGAAGCTTTGCGCCATATTGCGGGGCACCTTTTTTTCCGCGTCGGTGTTCTCGGTGACGATCGTGACGCTCGTGTGGAACCTGGCGCTGATGCCCGAACGGGGTCTGATCGCGCAATTACTGGCTTTTCTCGGCCTGCCCGAGGTAACGCCGCTCGCCAGCGACTGGCTGGCGCTGCCAATGCTCGCCGTGGTGACGGTATGGTGGATCATAGGTCTGCCGATGATCGTATTCCTGGCCGCGCTGCAGCAAATCCCGGCCGATATCTACGAAGCGGCCGCGCTGGACAATACAAGCCGCTGGCGCACGCTGACGCGGATCACCTTGCCCATGATGAGTCGTACGATTGCGCTTGTGGCGGTCATTGAAATCATCCGGCAAGCCCAGGTGTTTCCGCAAATGTGGCTGATGACCGGCGGCGGGCCAAACAACTCAACCCGCTCCATCGTCCAATTCGTTTATGAGCAAGCCTACATGGATCTGTCGCTGGGTTATGCATCGGCCGCGTCCCATGTGCTGTTTGCAGCGATGCTGCTTGGGGTGTCGCTGCAGTTATGGCTGGAACGTGAACGGAAGGCGCCGCAATGAACGCAATTGTGCGCGGTGGCTGGCGCGACCGCATCTTGATGGCGGCGTTGACCCTGGTCGCTCTGGCGTGGATGTCGCCCTTGCTATGGGTACTCGGCTTGTCGTTCAAGCCCAACATGTTCCTGCAAACCCGCACCGATTTGATTTTCTCTCCGCCATTTACCATCGCAAATTATTTCGATATCGCCCGCGTGTCGCACGTGTTCCGCTGGCTGGCCAACAGCGCAATCGTCGCGCTGTGCCAAACGCTTGGCGTGCTGGTCCTGTCATCGCTGGCGGGGTACGGTTTCGCGCGCACGGCATTTCCTGGACGAAAGATACTGTTCGTCATCGTGATGTTCGGCCTGGCTGTGCCGGGCCAGTTGACATTTATTCCCCTGCACCGCCTGTTCGCCGACTGGAACCTGCAAAATACATACGCCGGTCTGGTGTTACCGGGCGTCGCTGCACCGTTCGGCGTGTACCTTATGGCCCGGTATTTCAGGGCTATCCCGGTTGAGCTGGAAGAAGCGGCTATGCTGGACAACGCCTCGCGTCTCAAAACATTCCTGTTGGTGATCTTGCCGCAGACCCTGCCTGCCCAGGCAACACTCGGTATATTTACCTTCCTGAGTTGCTGGAATGACTATCTATGGCCGCTCGTGATCGGCACCAAACCGGAAATGTACACGCTCACCCGTGGACTAGCGAGTACGCAGACAAACTTTGCCCAGTCCGAAGGACTGGGGTTCCTGATGGCGCAGGCGATGTTCGCTGCGCTGCCGGCGCTGACGATCTACGTATTTTTTCAAAAGTATCTGGTCGCCGTGGCGGTCGGGAAGGGGCGTTAATGATGCGACGGATGAATTGGCCGGCTGCGGCAGCCTTCCAGGTGAATTCCGCCCGTCTGATGGCGCTGGGTCTCCTGGTATTGCTGTCGGGCTGCGAGGCGCGCAATAACGTCGGCCCGGCCAAAACCGAAATTACGCTGATGCGTTTTTTTGGCAGTTGCGATGGCCAGTATGCCCATGTAAACGAAGTTGCCAAAGGCCAGGGCGAGTGCGGCATCATCACAACCCTGGTCAACGAATTCAACGCCACCAACAGCGATGGCATTGTAGTGCGGACCGAAGTAGTCGAGTGGGGGCCATACTACGATCAACTAATCGCGCGCATCGTGGCAAAAGATGTTCCAACTGTGGCAGTGATGCATGAGTCCGCACTTGGCGATTATGTACGCCGCAATCTCGTGCTGCCATTGGACAAAGACTTCGCGGCCGCCGGCATCGCTACCAGTGATTTCACGGCGCATGCGCGCCGTGGCGTGACGATTGCCGGGGGCACCTATGCACTGCCCTTTGATTCCTGGTCATGGCTATGGCACGTCAATACTTCCCTGATGAAGCAAGCCGGTCTGCTGGATCCGGCGGGGCGCCCACTTGTGCCGGGTTCGCCACAGGAACTCCTGGCTCATGCGCGGCAATTCCGCCGTGCCACAGGTAAGCCATATTTTGCATGGGCAACTGCGAATGAGCCTGCCTCAAATACCCGGACTTTTCTCACCCTGGTGGCCCAGCAGAACGCCCTCGTGTTTGGAGAGAACGGAAAGTCGATCAATATGCACCAGCCAGCCGTCGACAATGCGTTGACTCTGATGCAGCAGTTGTATGCCGAGGGACATGTCAAACCGAACCTGAATTACGCTGGCGCCAACCAGGCATTTTTGCGGGGGGACGCAGGTGTCATTGTGGTGGGGACCTGGGCGATCGACCAGTTCCTGAACGAATCGGGCCTGGCCAGTTCGCCTTTGTACGGCAGCTATACCATTTTTCCATTCCCCCAGCTTTACCAGCGCAAGGCCGTATTCGCCGATGGACATTCCTGGGTGATGCTCAAGGCCGGTTCGCCCGATGAAAAAACACATCAAGCTGGCGTGAAATTACTCAAGTTCATCTGGGATCACAGCAGTCAATGGGCGCGGTCCGGCAATCTGCCGGCACGTCAGTCGGTGGTCACCAGCGAGAACTTCCGCAAGTTGCCGTTTCGCGATAGCTTGGCCGAGATCACTCACACCGGCATCGCCATTCCCAGCAATGTTCCCACGCAACGCCTCGTCGAATTCGAAATCGGGGCGGGCGTGGGTAATTTGCTGGTGTCCGGCAGGCCGCTCGGTGAAGTGCAGGACGCGGTTGAGACGCGCGTCAATCGCCTATTGAAAAAGGCGCGCCGCTAGACCTGCGGCGACGGTTGCAATGCAGAGCGGCCTGTCCGCCGCCAGCGGAGTCAATCCTTCAGCAACCGCAACCCATACAATCCGCCTGCAATCGACCCCGGCTGCGCCACGAACTTCACGCTGATGTTAGTCCCCAGGCCGACCGGCAAGGTAAAGTCGCGGGTATAAACCGCATCGCCCTGCCCGCCCGCCAGCTCCACGGTTTGCAGCAGTTGGCCATTGACGACAATGTCGAACTTGCGCCCCGCGTCGCCCGGTGAGAATGCCAGCCGCAATACCCGGGCCCGCTGTTCACGGTCATTCAATTCATAGCTGAACCAGCCCGTCGCATGGCGCCAGTGGCGACCCTTGTTGACACCGGCGTCCGCGCCCTCTCCCTTGAAGAAGTGGTCCGATTCCGGCTGCTGTTCGCCCGGCGCCACCTGGTCGATGGTGCGGGCGTCCAGCGCCAGGCGCTCCGCTTCCGCTTTGGCTGTCGCTTCCCGCATCAAGGCCAGGTTGGCGGGCGTCGTGTGCTGCCAGTACAGCATGTAGCGCGAATCGTGCAGGCGGAAGAACGGGATGAAGCGCATCGACGCTGCATCCTTGCCCTGCACCAGGCCCGGCGCCGTGAAGGTCAGCGGCTCGCCTTTCACCGGCTTGAATTTGCTCATGAATGCTTTGCTGTCGCTGACGAACAGCGGCGACGCTTCCTGCGGGCAGACTTGCCCCTGCGCGATATGCCCCATGCGGCTGTCATCGGCCAGGAAATTGAGCTTTTCATTGGCGAACGGCTGCGTTTTCGCGGCCAGCACGATGGGGCCGTGCAGCACCGCGTAGTAATTCGAGCGGTCCGGCATTTGTTCCAGGCGCGTCGTCATCGGCATGTGGATCTGCACCTTGTCGCCGGCCACCCAGTTGCGCTTCAGCGCCACCTGGCCGCCCGGCTGCGCCGTCACCTTGACGGGTTTGCCGTTCACGCGCACCGCCAGCGCGCCCTTCGCCACCCAGCCCGGATAACGCAATTTCAGCGTGAACGCGCCGCCCCGCTCCACCGTGATGGTGGAACGGTCTTCATCCGGGAAACGGGTTTCCTGGCGCAGGCGCACGCCCTTTTCCTTCCACTCCAGCGTCGATGGAATGTACAGGTTGACCAGCAGCGCCGCATCGCCCTGGTCATCGTCGTGCGCATAAATGAATTCGCCATACTTGGCGTGGCTCTCGATGCCGGAACCCACGCAGCACCACATGCCCTTGTCGACTTGCGAATACACGCGGTAATGGTTGGGCCGCATCGGCGTGAAGTACACGAAGCCGCCCGTGCCGGGACGCTGCGACGACAGGATGTGGTTGTACAAAGCGCGCTCGTAATAATCCGCATATTTACCCTGCTGAGTACCCTGCAGGTCGTCTTCGTACAGCAACTCCGTCAACTTCAGCATGTTGTACGTGTTGCAGGTTTCCGGGCCTTCCACTTCGTCGACCATCGGCTTGAAATCCTTGTCGTCGTGGAAGTGTTCCTTGACGCTGTTGCCGCCGATGGCCACCGTGCGGTGGTCCACCACGGTTTGCCAAAAGAATTTCGCCGCTTCCTTGTACTGCGCGTCGCCCGCCAGGGTGCCGATGCGGTGGAAACCGATGACTTTCGGAATTTGCGTATTCGCGTGCAAGCCCGTCAGCGCGTCGCGCTTCTGTTCCAGCGGCAGCAAGATCGCCTGGTGCGAAAAGCGCTTGGCCAGGTCCAGGTATTTCGGGTCGCCCGTCATTTGCGACACTTGCGCCAGCACTTCATTCATGCCGCCATGTTCGCTGCGCAGCATGGCTTCCATCTGTTGCGGCGACAAATGCTGCGCCAGCGCCAGCGCCCAATCCGCCATCTTGACGAGCATGGCGCGCGCATCGGCATTGTCGGCCAGGCGCCACGCGTCATACAGGCCCGCATAGGTTTTATGCAGGTTGTACCACGGCACCCATTTGCCATTGACAGAGAAATTATCGGCTTGCAGCTTGCCCTGCGCGATCTGTTCCAGCGCCGCCTTGCCACCGGGGATGCCGCCCAGGTAGCCGTCGTGCTGCCGGTCCTGCGCCACCTTCAGTTGCGCCACAAAGTAATTCAGCCGGCGCAACACTTCCGCATCGCCCGTGGAGGCGTACATCAGCGCCAGCGCGGACAGGTAATGGCCGCCCACGTGGCCATCGAGGCCGGAAGATTCCCAGTTGCCGTAACTGTCCTTGACCGGCGTGACACCCGCTTCGCGCAGGTATGGCGCCAGCAGCCTGTCGGCGTCCATCGCCAGCAGGTATTGCAAGTCGGTTTGCTGGGCTTCCAGGAAGGGGCCGGGCAGCAGGCGGACGTCGCTCAGCGGGAACAGGGAAGCGGCTTGCGCGGACATTGCCGACAGCGCGAGCGCGATGGCCAGGTTTTTTAATTTCATGATGGTCAACGTACCAGGTTGCTTCTGTAACGGTTCAATTCCGACTGTTCCACCACCGGCCAGCCCTCCTTGTCCCACTTCATTTCCAGCACTTTGAGTTTTTGCAGGTAACGGTCGGCGGTTTCATACGCGTGCAGCACCATGTAATCCTTGCCGTCGAACGTATAGGCGCTGTTGTGGCCGACGCCCTTCCAGTCCTTGTCGCCGCCAATGACCAGCGAGCCGCCGCCCTGCGCCATGTCCTTGCCATCCTTGTCGACATAAGGCCCCGTCACGTCGCGCGAACGGCCCACCACCACGTGGTACGTGCTTTTCTCCTTCTGGCAGCACAGGCCCCACGACGCGAACAGGTAGTAATACCCGTTCTTCCTGAAGATGAATGGCGCTTCGATTTCCGCCGGGCCGCCGGAATCGTCGGCAGTGAAGGCGGGACGGGCGCGCGCCGCGATGGTCTTCCATACCTGCGGTTCCGCCAGCTTCGTGTGGCTGGCGTCCAGCTTGACCAGTTTCAGCCCCGTCCAGAACGAACCAAAACTCATCCATGCCGTGCCCTTGTCGTCCATGACGATGTTCGGGTCGATGGCATTCCACAGGTCGCGGCCCGGGATCGATTGCAGCATCATCCCCTGGTCTTCCCATTTGTAGTCGCGCGATTTCGGGTCCAGCGTCTTATTGACCGTCACGCCGATGCCGGACGTCAGCTTGCCAAAGCCGGACACGGAGTAATACAGGTAGTATTTGCCGTTGTAGTGATGGATGTCGGGCGCCCAGATATGGCCGTCGAACGATGGCGCCACCGACTTGGCCCACTTGGGCTGGCCCTCGAAGACGCGGCCGGCCGGGGTCCAGTCGACCATGTTGGTGGAGCTGTAGAACGTGATGCCGGGGCCGGTGCTGAAGACGTAGTACTTGTTGCCTTCCTTGGCCATGACGGGGTCGTGGACGTCGACCTGGGTGGCGTGGGCGGTGGCGCTGAGGGCCAGGGCGGTTGCCAGTAATGTGAAGTGCTTCATCGTGGGTCCTTGGTTCTTCGGTGATGCCGATGGCCGGGGCGGCGGCTTCCGCTTTGCGGAAACCGCCCTACGAGCTTGAGGCCTCGTGCCCAGGCACGTTGCATCAGTTCCCGGTGCGGGCGCCCCACAGCGACACGCCGTCGGCCGACTGCGCCGTGAACGTCACGACAAAGGCGCTGGCATTGGTATTCCACTGCCTCGACAATACGCCGCTGAACGCGCCGCCCGTATCCAGCGTGATGGTAACGTTATTGTTGCCTTTGTGGGACCACTTGCCGGTCACCGCGCCCGTTACCGTGCCATCGGCATTGAGCTTGATATTTTGCGACGTTTTGATGGCCGCGGAAATATCCTTGCCGTGGTTGATGATTTTGTAGCTGCCTGCCGCATCGCTGGCCGTCACTGTTGCCGCTTGCAGCGGCAGCGACTTCGACAGCGGCGCGTAGCGGAATGGCGACGCCACCGGCCAGCCGTCTTCATTGATGAACAGCTCGTGCACGCGCACTTCGTGGGCTTCACCCAGGCCCGGGAAGCGGGTATGGAACACCAGGAACGTCTGCTTCGTGTTCTTGTCGTAATAGGCCGAATTATGGCCCGGCGACACGTAACCCAGCGGCGTCCCCGTCTCGCCCGCGGCCAGTTCGAAGCGGTGGTTGCCCATCAGCTTCTGGCCATATGGCGCAATCGATGCGTCGTCGAACAGCGGCAAGGCCGGATTGGCCTTCACCGTGTCCATGTCGACGCCCTTGGCATCCACGTAGGGGCCGTCCGCACTGCGCGAACGGGATACGCGGATGTTGTAGGCGCCGTTGGCATCGAGCCCGCCCCACGACGTGAACATGTAGTAGTAGTCCGTCTGCGGGTGGTACAGCACGTAGGCGCCTTCGATGCGCGCATGGTTGCCGCCCAACAGGTGCTTGCCGTAGCCCTGCCCCGGCTTTTGCTTGCCGGTGGCTTCATCCATTTCCAGGATGAAGATGCCGCCCGAATACGAACCGTAGATCATCCACAGCTTGCCCGCCTTGTCCTTGAACACTTGCGGGTCCACCACGTTCGGTTGCTTGGTCGCATCGTAGACGGTCTTGCCGTCTTCGCTGATTTCACCCCACATGCCGGACTTCAGCAAGATGCCCTTGTTGACGTACGGGCCTTCGATCTTGTCGGCCACCGCCACGCCCAGCGCGGAGCGGGGCGAATCGCCCTTGCAGGCGTTGTAGTACATGTAGAACTTGCCGTCGGCCAGTTGCACCACGTCGGGCGCCCACAGGGTCGTGGTCTGCGCCCACGCGAAGGTTTCCGCCAGCTCTTTCGTCACGTCGTTGAACAGCGGATTGGCGGCCGTGGCGCCGTCGGCGATCCTGGTCCAGTTCATCCAGTCCGTGGTTTTCGCCGCCGCCAGGTGCGAGCCGAACACGTAGAACGTGCCATTCGCATTGATGACGGACGGGTCGTGCACGGACACGTTCGCAAACGTCAGCGCCGCCTGCGAAGGCGTGGCCGGCGTCACCGGATCGGTCGGCGTCGTTGGTGTGGTAGGTGTCGTCGGCGTGGTCGGAACAACCGGCGCCGATACGACCGGCGCCGAAGCGCCGCCCCCACCGCCGCCACACCCAACCAGCGTCAGGACACCGGCCAGCGCCAGCGCCTCGAATAATGCAGTCTTCTTCACGACTTACTCCACGTTCACCACGACAACCGACTTGGCCGGCAATTTCACGGACAGCTTGCCACCCTTGGCTTGCGCCGTGAACGGCACAGGCTTCACCGCTTCCGGCTGGGCAAAGGTATTGTGCGCATCCATCGCGTCAGCGGTCAGCACGCTGCCCTGCACGGCGCCGGCCTTGCCGCCGGCGACGTTGACCGTGACTTCCGTTTCCTTGTTCGGATTGGTGTTCACCAGCGCCAGATAGACCTTGCCATCCTTGCCACGGGCGGCCGACGCGCTCACTTGCGGCACGGCGGTATTGCCCAGCTTGTAGCTGGCGTTATCCTTGATGGCCACCGGCAGCGTCGTCGCGTCCTGGAACGGCACGTACATGTGGTAGGCGTGGTAAGTCGGCGTCTTCAGCATCTTGTCCTTGTCGGTCAGGATCATCGCCTGCAGCACGTTGACCATTTGCGCGATGTTGGTCATGCGCACGCGTTCCGCATAGTTGTGGAAGATGTTGAAGTTCAGCGCCGCGACCACCGCATCGCGCAAGCTGTTTTGCTGGTACAGGAAGCCTGAATTGGTGCCTTTTTCCACGTCATACCAGGTGCCCCATTCATCGACCATGAAACCGATCTTCTTCTGCGGATCGTTCTGGTCCAGCACCTTGACGTTATTGGCGATCATCTTGTCGATGGCCAGCGTGTTCTTCACGGTGGAGATCCACTCGCCTTCGCCAAAGCCGGTGGCGGCGCCCTTCACTTCCCACTTGCCGGTCGGGATCGTGTAGTAGTGGAAGCTGATGCCGTCGATATTGCCCTTCACTTCCTTGGACAAGGTCGACGTCCACGTCAGGTCGTGGTCGTTGCCGCCGCTGGCGATGAATTTCGGGCGGTTGTCATGCGGCGCTTTCAGGAACGTGGTGGCGGTCTTGTACAGGTTGGTGTAATGCGCCGGCGTCATGTTGCCGCCACAGCCCCAGGCTTCGTTGCCGACCGCGAAATACGCGACCTTGAACGGCTTGTCGCGGCCATTCTTGCGGCGCAGTTCGGCCAGGCCGGACTTCGTGTTGGACGTCATGTATTCCAGCCATTCCGCCATTTCCTGGTTGGAGCCGGTGCCCAGGTTGCCGTTGACGTATGCGTCCGCGCCCAGCAATTCGACCAGGTCGAAGAATTCATGGGTGCCGACCGAGTTCGGTTCCTCCACGCCGCCCCACATGGTGTTGACCTTCACCGGACGGTCCTTGCGCGGGCCGATGCCTTCGCGCCAGTGGTATTCGTCGGCAAAGCAGCCGCCCGGCCAGCGTACCAGCGGCACGTGCAATTCCTTCAGTGCGTCCACCACGTCGTTACGCCAGCCCTTGGTGTTCGGGATCGGCGAATCCGGCCCCACCCACATGCCTTCGTAGATGCCCGTGCCCAGGTGTTCGGCGAACTGGCCATAAACGTTCTTGTTGATGACGGCGCCCGGCTTGGCGGCGTCGATGGTGACGACGGTTTCAGCCCAGGCGGCGCAGGCCAGCAGGCTTGCCGCCACGGCGAAAATGGTTTTGTTCATGAAATGCATGTCGATCTCCCAGTTAAATCTAATTATTTGAATACCGCGACGAAACCGCCGTGGGGTTGCAGCGTGACTTGAATCGGTTTGCCCGCCTGGATGGCTTGCTGCGTAAAGCTGCGCGGACCGTCGCCATCGGTCATCAGCGAACCTTCGCGGGCGCCGATGAACGACAGATCCAGCGTGACGGTTTTCGCGCCGTCTTCCGCGTTGATGCCCGCCACGTACCAGCTGTCGCCCGCCTTGCGGGCGATCACGGCATACTGGCCGGGGAAACCATCGATAAACTTGCTGTCATCCCAGCTGCGCGGCAACTCCTGCATGAACGCTTTCACGTAAGGCGGCACGGTGGCCATGCCTTCCGGGATTTCCGCGAAATGCTGGATGCCGGACAGGAACAGCACGGACTCCGCCAGTTCAAAGCCGTTGCGCGTGGCGCGCTTGATGTTCGGGATGTCGCCGAAGACCACGGGCGTGAAGTCCATCGGGTCGAACAGGTTGCGGGCAAATGGCAGCATGGCCGCGTGCTTCACCACCGCGTCCTGGTTGGCTTGCTCGAACGTGGCGAACTCGAAGCCCCGGATGGATTCCATCGTCATCAGGTTCGGATACGTGCGCGCCCAGCCGCGCGGCAGGGTCGCGCCATGGAAATTCACCAGCAAGCCGTACTCCGCCGCATCCTTGAGGATGTCGATGTAGTACGCGATCATCGACTTGCCGTCGCCGGCGAAGAAGTCGACCTTCACGCCCTTGACGCCCATGTCGCGCAACTTAGCGAATTCCGCGCGGCGCGCATCGCGCTCCAGCAGCTTGCCTTTCGGCGAGTATTCCGTCTTGTTCCACGGGCCGGACGAGTTGTACCAGACCAGCACGCCGACCTTTTTCGATGCGCCGTACTGCGCCAGTTCCCGCACCTTGTCGTAGCCGATCTTGCGGTCCCAGTCGGCATCGATCAGCGTGTAATCCCAACGCATGTCGGCCGCGTAATCGATGAATTTCTTTTGCACGTCGTAGACCGTGGCGTCATCCTTGAGGATCGCCCAGCTCCACGAAGCGTGGCCCGGCTGCCCCATCGGCGCGCCAACGGCAGGCGCGGCCAGGTCCGTGCCCAGGGTGGAATCGGCCACCTGCGCCAGCGAACCGATCGCCATCACGCGCCATGGCGACGTCAGCGTGCCCGTGGTTTGCGCCAGCAGCGCGCCATCGGTAAACACTTCCGGCTTGGCCGGGCCGCCGATGCGGTATACGCCGTTCGGCGATTGCGCCTGCAGGCGCGACGCGTGGAAGGTGCCGTCCATGCCGGCTTCCGTCAGCGCCACCCACGTGTCTCCCGTCTTGAACAGGGCCGGGAATGCCCATCCGGCCAGCGGCGAAGGCGTGCCGACGGGAACGCCCATCTTGTACAGCTCTTCGTAGGACGGATTGGTGTTGGCCCATCCGGTTTGCGCCACGGACATCGGTTGCAGCCAGCCTTGCGCGGATTTGGCGAAGGCGAAGCTGGTGGCTTCGTCGATGAATTTCTTGTTCGGCAGCGACGGCTCCGCCACCGTGTAGCGGAACGCCACGCCGCCGTCCGACACGCGGAACGTTACGGCGATGCGCTGCTTGCGGGCGTTTTCCAGCGTATACGTCTGTTCGCTGGCCGTGTATTGGATGTGGCGGCGCTTGCCGACCGCCATGTCATAACTGTCGGCGACGCGGACCGCGTCCGACGTTGCCGCAAGTTTCAGCCCGCGCGAAAAATCCGCGCCTTGCAGGCGCAGGCCCAGCGCGGACGGCAGGATGACCGGCTTGCCGTCGCGCGCGACGGTATAGGTGGGCATGCCGCCCGGGCCGACCTTGACGTCGACGGCGAGGTGGCCATCGGGACTGGCCAGCGGCGCGGCGCAGGCATGGGAGGCAACCAATGCAGCCATGGCCAGGACGGACAGCGGCAATGCGGGACGTGCAATGTGGTGGTGGATCATGTTCGTCATCGAAGGTTGGCATGTGAACGGACGCCGCACCGGCGACGATTCGGCGGTGCGTACGCTGCTACTTCTGCTGATAACGCGGGCGGGCAGGCCGTCAGCCTGCCACGGGGATTACACCCAGCCCGCGTCGACGATGAATTCCTGCGCGGTGCACATGGCGCTGTCGTCCGCCGCCAGGAACAGCACCATCGAGGAAATGTGTTCAGGCTTCAGCTTGCCCGGCAGGCATTGCATGCGCTTGATTTCCTCTTCGGCCGCCTCGTCGACCCACAGGTCGATCTGGCGCTGGGTCATGACCCATCCCGGCGTCACGGTATTGACGCGGATATTGTGCGGGCCCAGGTCGCGCGCGAGGTTGCGCGTCAGGCCGATGACGGCCGACTTGGTGGTGGCGTAGACGGGATAGCCGGCGCCCTTGGCTTTCCACGAAATCGAACTGATATTGATGATGGAACCGCCGCCTTTTTTCTTCATGCCCGGCAACACGGCCTGACAGGTGAAGAACATCGGGCGCTGATTGATGGCGATGCGTTCGTTCCAGTATTCGAGCGTGACGTCTTCGATATTGTGGCGCTGGTCGTTGGCGGCATTGTTGACCAGCACGTCGAAGTCGCCCAGCTCTTCCGCGCATTCGGCCATGGCCGCTTGCAGCGCGGGAATATTCGTGATGTCGCAATAGCGGAATTGCGGCGTCTGGTAGCCGGCGGCGCGCAGGCGCTCGACCAGGGCCAGGCTGGCGTCCCTGGCGATGTCGACGAAGGCGACGGATGCGCCCTGCGCGGCAAACGCTTCCACCAGCGATTCGCCGATGCCGGTGCCGCCGCCCGTGATGAATACGCGCTTGCCTTGCAAGCTGCCGAATTTGGCCAGATTTGTCATGTTGTCTCCTGAATCTTATTGTAACTCTGCGTGATGCTGGCGGCTTCCGCGTTGCGGAAACCGCCCTACGGGTTCGCCGCCGGCGGCATGGCGACCAATGCGGCCTGTGACGCGCCGCCAACTCCGTTGGGCGGTTTAAGCGGAACGCTTAAGCCGCCATGCGTGCTTACCTCTACTGTTACGCCTTGCCCAGCGCGCCATCAACCCGGCGCCAGATACCGGACGGATTACCATCGCGCAACGACTCAGGCAACAGCGCCTGCGCCAGGTTCTGGTAGCAGACCGGACGCAGGAAGCGGTTGATGGCGCCGGTACCCACCGACGTGCTGCGGCCATCGGCCGTGGCCGGGAACGGGCCGCCGTGCACCATCGCGGTCGACACTTCGACACCGGTCGGGAAACCATTGGCCAGGATACGGCCGACTTTGCGTTCCAGCACCGGCAGCAATTGTTCGGCAGCGGCGAAGTCGCCTTCATCCAGCTGCAGGGTTGCCGTCAACTGGCCTTCCAGGCGTTCCGTGACCGCCACCATTTCCGCCACGTCCGCGCACGCGATCAGCATCGACGACGGACCGAACACTTCTTCATGCAGCGCATGGGTGGCGAGGAAGTCCGCCGCCTTGGTCTGGAACAGCGCGGGCGCGCCCTTGCCGCTTTCCTGCACCGTGCTGTCGTTGCTGTTGATGAGCGTCGTCACGCACGACTGGCCGGCCAGCGAAGCCACGCCGCGCTGGAACGATCCGGCGATGCCGGGCGTCAGCATGGTGGCGCCCTGCACGTCGCCCAGCGCTTCGGCGGCAACGGCGGCAAAGCGGTCGAACGCCGCACCGGCCAGGCCCAGCACCAGGCCGGGATTGGTGCAGAACTGGCCGACACCCATGGTCAGCGAACCGGCAAAGCCTTTGGCAATCTCGTCGCCACGGGCCGCCAGCGCTTCCGGCAACAGGTAGACTGGATTGATGCTGCTCATTTCAGCGTAGACGGGAATCGGTTGCGGACGCGCGGCCGCCACGGCCATCAGCGCGGTGCCGCCGGAGCGGGAACCCGTGAAGCCGACCGCCTGGATGGCGGGATGCGCCACCAGCGCCTGGCCGATGCCGTTGCCGGTGCCCGTCAACAGCGCGAACACGCCGGCCGGCAAGCCGCACAGTTCCACGGCCTTGACGATGGCGCGCGCCACCAGTTCCGACGTGCCGGGGTGCGCCGAGTGGGCCTTCAGCACCACGGGGCAACCGGCCGCCAGTGCGGACGCGGTATCGCCGCCCGCCACGGAAAACGCCAGCGGGAAATTACTTGCCGCGAAAACAGCCACCGGGCCGACCGGGATCATGCGCATGCGCAAGTCCGGGCGCGGCGGCGTGCGCTGCGGCAGCGCGGTATCGATGCGGGCGTCGCGCCACGAACCTTCGCGCAGCAGGTCGGCGAACAGTTTCAACTGGTTGCAGGTGCGGCCACGCTCACCTTCCAGGCGCACGCGGGGCAAGCCCGATTCCGCCATTGCGCGTTCGATCAGCGTATCGCCCAGCGCCATGATTTCCGCGGCGATGGTTTCCAGGAAGTCGGCGCGCTTCGCATCCGGCACGGCGCGGAACGTATCGAAGGCGGCGCCGGCCAGCGCGCACGCTTCGTTGATCTGTTCCACGTCGACCATGTGGAACGACGGTTCCAGGTGCTTGCGCTGCGATGGATCGAAGGCCTGGAACGAACCGCCGTTGCCTTGCACGGCCTGGCCGTTGATGAATGCTTGTCCGGTTACAGTCGTGCTCACAGTGCGTTTACCTTTGCATACTTGGTTTCAATAACTTCCAGCTTGTTGCGCAGCGCCGGGCCGAATGCCGGGGACTCGATTTCAAAGGTCTCGCCGGCCTGCACGCTGATGTTGTCGGCCACGCTCAGGGTCGCCGTGCCGAAGAAATGGATGTGCACGTCGCCCGGACGGTTGAACAAACCATACTTGAAGTGGTGGTATTCCAGGTTTTCAATGGTGTGCGACATGTTTTGTTCGCCGCTGACAAACGCTTTTTCCCAGCGCACTTTGCCTTCCTTGTCGAGGATGCGGGACACGCCGGAGACATGCTGCGGCAACTCACCCACCAGCAGCGCCGGGCCGAGGCCGCACACGCGCAGTTTCGAGTGGGCCAGGTACAGGTAATTCTGGCGCTCCGTCACGTGGTCGGAGAATTCATTGCCGATCGCAAAGCCCACACGGTATGGCTGGCCATCGTCGCCAATCACGTACAGGCCGGCGATTTCCGGCTCTTCACCGCCGTCCAGCGCGAAGTCCGGCATCTTCAAAGCTTCGCCGTTGGCCGCCACGATGGAACCGTCGCCCTTGTAAAACCATTCCGGCTGCACGCCAGGGGTGCCCGATGCGGGCTTGCCGCCTTCGACGCCCATGCGGAACATTTTCATCGAATCGCTCAGCGTTTCCACGTCGCCGCCGATTTTCTTGTGCATGGCGTCGCGGGTATCGGCGCTGCCCAGGTGGGTCAGGCCGGTGCCGCAAACGTAGGTGTGAGCGCTATCTTCGTGATCCAGCGGCGTCAGCAAACGGCCGCCTGCCAATACGTCCGCATAAGCGTGGGTTTGCGCGCCGGCTTTGGATTGCGCCAGTTGCGCCAGGCTGGTTTTGCTGCGGATGGCTTCCTGCGCCAGTGCATAGGTGGTGGCCACGCCTTCGAGTTCGCGGATCGTGTCCTGCTCCAGCAGGCCGACGCGGCGTTCTCCGTTTTCTTTCTTGAACTGTACGAGCAACATAACGTTTTTCCTTGAATTAGTGCGAGTGCTTGGGAACCTTGGAGCCGCGCATGCCGACCAGGAAGTCGAAGTCGCAGCCTTCATCCGCTTGCAGCACGTGGTTGATGTACAGCTGCTGGTAACCGGACTTGGCGCCTTCGACGTGCTCTTCAGCGCGGGCCGCCAAGCGCTGCGCCATCTCCGCGTCGGAGATATCGAGGTTCAGCTTGCCGTTGGCGCAATCGAGTTCCACGTAGTCGCCATCCCGGACAATGCCCAACGGACCGCCCGCCATGGCTTCCGGCGCCACGTGCAAGACCACGGTGCCATAAGCGGTGCCGCTCATGCGCGCGTCGGAGATGCGGACCATGTCCTTGACGCCTTGCGCCAGCAGTTTCGGTGGCAGGCCCATGTTGCCCACTTCCGCCATGCCCGGATAACCTTTCGGGCCGCAATTTTTCATGACCAGCACGGAATCCTTGTCCACATCCAGGTCCGGATCCATGATGCGTTCCTTGTAGTGTTCGAAGTTTTCAAACACGACGGCCTTGCCGCGGTGCTGCATCAGTTCCGGCGTCGCGGCCGATGGCTTCAGCACGGCGCCGCGCGGCGCCAGGTTGCCGCGCAGGATGCAGATGCCGCCATCGTCCAGCAGCGGCTTCGTCAGCGGACGGATCACTTCGTCGTCGTAGATCGGCGCATCCTTGCAGTTGTCCCACAGCGATTTGCCGTTCACGGTCAGCGCATTTTTGTGCATCACCAGGTCCGACTCGCCCAGGCGGCGGATCACGCCCGGCAGGCCGCCCGCATAGTAAAACTCTTCCATCAGGAAGCGGCCCGACGGCAGCAGGTCGACCACGGTTGGCGTGCCTTTGCCGACGCGGGTCCAGTCTTCCAGCTCCAGCGGCACGCCGATGCGGCCCGCGATGGCTTTCAGGTGGATCACGGCGTTGGTGGAACCGCCGATGGCGGCGTTCACGCGGATCGCGTTCTCAAACGCTTCCTTGGTCAGGATCTTCGACAGGCGCAGGTCTTCCCACACCATGTCCACGATACGCATGCCGGACATGTGGGCCAGCACATAGCGGCGCGCATCGACGGCGGGAATCGCGGCATTGTGCGGCAAGGTCGTGCCCAGCGCTTCGGCCATGCAGGCCATGGTGGACGCGGTACCCATCGTGTTGCAGGTGCCGGCGGAGCGCGAGTGGCCCGCTTCGGCCGCGAGGAAATCGTGCATCGAGATTTCGCCGCCTTTGACTTGTTCGTGCAACTGCCAGACGGCGGTGCCGGAACCGATGCTCTTGCCGTTCAGCTTGCCGTTCAGCATCGGGCCGCCCGACACGACGATCGCGGGAATATCGCAGCTGGCGGCGCCCATCAGCAGGGCCGGTGTGGTCTTGTCGCAGCCGACCAGCAGCACTACCGCATCCATCGGATTGCCGCGGATCGACTCTTCCACGTCCATGGCCGCCAGGTTACGGGTCAGCATAGCCGTCGGGCGCAGGTTCGATTCGCCACTGGAAAACACGGGGAATTCCACCGGGAAGCCGCCCGCCTCCAGGATGCCCCGCTTGACGTGCTCGGCCAGCTTGCGGAAATGCGCATTGCACGGAGTCAGTTCGGACCACGTATTGCAAATGCCGATGATGGGTTTGCCCTGAAATTCATGGTCGGGAATGCCCTGGTTTTTCATCCAGCTGCGATACATGAAACCGTTTTTGTCCTGCGTACCGAACCACTCGGCAGAGCGCAGGGCTACTTTCTTCTTAGTCTCCGACATGCAAATTTCTCCTGTAGTTGTCCCGCTCTGGCCGCTAGAGGCGCACGGCGCGGGTTGCGATGTAGGAATACTAAAGCTGCTATCGATATGTTTCCAATGAATTAAAAATCAAAATCGATATTAAAAATGGTATCAACACAAGAAAAGCACATGGCGCCATCAAGGCGCCATGGATTGCAAGGCCGAACCAGCTGCCGGCTTAGTCCCACAACAGTTTATTGACGGTGCGCGAGGCGCCCAGCAGGCCGGCGTTGGTGCCATCCAGGCACGACGGCCACTCGATCCGGTCCTTCAGCGCCACGCAGTAATGCAGGCGGCCACCGGGATTTTTCAGCTCGATGGTGCCGCCGCTGGCAATCCGGTGCGTCACCGGGCTGGTGTCACCCTGGATGCCCGTCATGACGGTGCAGCCGCCGCTGGTCGATTCCACGCATGTGATGCTGGAGGTTTCAATGTCGTCGGCGGCAACCTTGAATTTCAGGGTACTGATGGCGGCCGTGGCCGGGGTACACAACAATGCGCCGGCGAGCAGCGCGGCGGCGGCAGGATTGCGGATCACGGTGTCTCCTTCTTATGAGGTTGTACCCTTTTCGGGCTTGTCCTCCCATTGTTGTCCGCCAACCGCTCAGGTACTAATCAATTTTTTGACTAAAGCAATATCAAAAATGGCATAGCTCGGCGCCGCATCCGGCTCAATCCCACAGGACTTTATTGACGGTGCGTGTGGCATTCAGCAGGCCGGTATCGGAACCGCTCAGGCACGATGGCCACTCGACCTGGTCCTTGACGGTGACGCAATAGTGCAGCCGGCCGCCCGGATTTTTCAATTCGATGGTGCCGCCGGTGGCGATACGGTGCATGGCGGGGTGAAGGTCTTGCTGCGCACCGGTGGCGAGCGTGCAGGCGCCGCCGGTGGCTTCCATGCAGGTGATGCTGGCCATTTCGTCCGGCTCCACCGCGATCCTGAATTTCAGGGTGCTGACGGCGGCGAGGGCCGGGAGGCACAGCAAGGCGCCGGCAAGCAGTGCAGCGACAGCTGGATGGCGTTTCATGGCGTCTCCGGTTTAGGACTGACTTGCATATCCTCCCATGCATTGGCGCGCACGACAAATACCAACTGTCGCAATTGCAACACACCGCGCCAGTATCTGGCACGCCGCGCCCCGGATTATCCTGCTTTTGCCTTATGCCCCAGTTTCACCAGCGCCGCGATCAGCAATTCGCGGTGATCGCCCTGCACTTCGATGACGCCATCCTTGACGGTGCCGCCCGCGCCGCAGGCGGAGCGCAACTGCTTGCCCAGCACCGCCAGCGCCACGTCGTCCAGCGCCACACCCTTGACCAGCGTGACGGCCTTGCCGCCCCGGCCCTTGGTTTGCAGCGATACCCGCACATTGCCGTCGCCACGCGGCGCGGCTTTCGCATTGGATTTACAAACGCAGTCAGCGACCGGCTTGCCACATTCGGGGCACATGCGGCCTGTTTCGGTGGAATAGACCAGGCCTCCCTGGGAACGGTTTTTCATCATGGGCGTCAATATTTAAAAATCAGGGGCAAGGCGGGACGGAAGTCGTGCGACCGGCCTCTTACGCCGCCGTCGAATTCAATTTCCAGCAGGTGCGCATCGCCCGCGGCAAAGACCACCGGCACCGCCACCGGCGGCAGGCAGCGCGGCTGCACCACGGTGACACCCGTGATTTCACGCAGCGGCGCACGGTGCGCCAGCGGCTGCGCGCGTTCGGGCGGCAAGGCGTCCGGCCTGCCGCCTGGCGCAATATGAAACAACATGGGTTCCGACAAGGGGGCCAGCGCGATATCGCATGCGACGCCAGGCGGGAAGTAGGCGGGCTGGTAGCGCCAGGCGGCAAACGGCAACGGGCTGTCATCGCCTGGCGACGGCCGGAAACAGATGCCAAATGGCGAACCGCCGCCCGTCAGCCGCTCGAACAGCATGGTGGGCCGGGTCGCATCATTCTGCGCTTCCGCGGCATTTTCCAGCCACAGCAGTTCAATGAACGCGTTATCGAAGAAAAAGCGCCGGTTGGCGGTCCCCTGCCCCGGATGGCGGTTGCCGCTGCCTTCTGCCAGCCCGAAGTCCGCCAGCACGGCGGCTTGCGGCGCGCCGGGCTGCACGGCGATGAAAATGTGATCAATCAGCATGGACGCGATTATATGGCATGGGCCGGCAAGCCTTTCATTGCAAGAAGCATCACACGCCACTACAATCAGCCGGTCACACGCAGCCATTACCCGATAAAACAATGAAGAAGCCCCAGGAACCGCAGGACGCCACGCCCGCTCCCGAACAACGGCTGTACCGCGTCGTCGCGGAACGCATCCAGCAATTGATCAAGGACGACAATATCGCCCCCGGTTCGCGCCTGCCGGCCGAACGGGAACTGTCCGCCAAACTCAATGTCAGCCGCGCGTCGCTGCGGGAAGCGCTGATCGCACTGGAACTGGGCGGCGTGGTCGAAGTGCGCGGCGGTTCCGGCGTCTATGTCAGCGAACAGGCGGCCTTGCCGGCCGCCGTGCCCGAAGTCGGCCCGGGTCCGTTTGAAGTGCTGTCCGCGCGCCGCCTGATCGAATGCGAAATCGCCGCCATCGCGGCCAAGAACGCCACCGATTCCGCTGTCGACGCGATCCTCAAGGCTGTCGAGGAAATGGAGCGCAGCCACGACGACCGCTCCAGCAATGAACTTGCCGACCGCAATTTCCACGTGGCGATCGCACGCGCCACCGGCAACACCGCGTTCGTCGGCGTGGTGGAATACCTGTGGGACCAGCGCGGCAGCCTGTGGCACCGGCTCAAGGAACATTACCGCACCGAGGATTTGCGCAAGGATACGCTGAGCGACCACCGCGCCATCCTCTCCGCGATCGCCGAACGCAATGGCCCCGCCGCCCGCTCGGCGATGCGCGCCCACCTGGAGCGCGTCACGCGCACCTTCTCGCGGGGCTGAGCTCCTGCCATGCCCTGCGATGCGCTGCGCGTGCATCCGGGGCGCTCTTTCCATTTCGTTGAAATGTTTGCCGGTGCGGCATGGCGCCACAGCGGCATGCGCACGTCCGTCCCAAAAAATTTTGGCTAGTCCAGATTGCGAATTTGGCCGGACCACATTAGAATGGCCTGACCAATTACAAAGAGACGCCATGAAAAAGTTACCGCACCTGCTGACCGGCGTGGCCGCCGCCATCTTCCTGCTGGGTTCCGTGCACGCCGCCGGCCCTTACCGCAATACGGACAACAAGAACCTCGACGATGTCTCCGAGGGCACCTATCCGATTCCGTACAAGATGCCCGTGGCCGCCGAGATCACCGGTGCGCTGGACCGCATCCGCGGTTACATGGAATCGACCACGCCGACCCGCGTCATCAACAAGAAAACCGGCGCGGAAATCACGGATTTCAGCAAGCCGGTGGCCGACGCCATCATCGAACCAGCCAAGGGGGATTACGGCATCCTCGTCTATGAAATGGGCCTGTTCCATTCCGGCCTGCTGAAGGCAGCGGAAGCCACGGGGGACAAGCGCTACCTGGCCATGACAGAGCGCCACTTCGCCTTCTTCAAGGACAAGCTGCCCTACTTCGCGGCCCAGGAAAAACAGTTCAAGCTGGAACGCGCCAACAGTTTCGCGCGCTTCCTCGATCCCCGTTCGCTGGACGATGCCGGCTCCTTCTGCGCGGCGCTGATGCGCGTGCGCCATGCGAAAGTCGGCCCGGACTTGTCCGCCATGATCGCTTCCTGCAGCGACTGGGTCGCCAATAAACAATTCCGCCTGACTGACGGCACGCTGGCGCGCAAGCGCCCGCAAGCGGTGTCGCTGTGGGGCGACGACATGTACATGGGCATCCCCGCGCTGGCGGAACTGGGCCGCATGACGGGCGAGCGCAAATACTTCGACGACGCCGTCAACAATGTGCTGAACATGTCGCGCTACCTGTTCAACCCGCAACTGGGCATTTATACGCACGGCTGGCACCAGAATGCGCCGGATTCGCCCCGTTTCTACTGGTCGCGCGCCAACGGCTGGGCCGTACTGGCCATGTCGGACTTGCTGGACGTGCTGCCCAAGGACCACCCGGGCTATGAACCGGTGCTGAACCAGTTGCGCGCCAGCCTGAAAGGCATCGCGGAACGCCAGTCGGGCGCGGGCCTGTGGCACCAGATGATCGACCGTAACGACTCCTACCTGGAGACGTCGGCCAGCGCCATGTTCGTGTACACCATCGCGCACGCGATCAACCAGGGTTGGATCAGCCCCACCACGTATGGCTCCATCGCGCAGACCGGCTGGCAGGCGCTGTCGGCGAAGATCACGGCCAAGGGCGAGATCGAAGGCATCTGCGTCGGCACCACGCTGGCGGGCGACCAGACGTATTACTACAACCGCCCCACCAGCGTGCACGCGCTGCACGGCTATGGCCCGACGCTGATGGCGGGCGCGGAAATCCTCAAAATGCTGAAAAGCCCGAACGTCAACATCGAGTACAAGGTGCGCACCTACCACTACCAGCCGAAAGGCAATGGCGCCACCGATTACCGCGAACACCACTGATACGGAGCGGCCATGATGCGCATTACCCCAGTCACCACCGCCGCGGTCGCACTTCTGTTTGCGGCGCCCGCGTGGGCGGCAACGTTGTCCGTCACGGTCAGCCATGACCTCGACATCGCGCGCCCGTCGGAAACCATCACGATTCCCTGGGCGGACGTCAACAAGGCGTTGCCGAACGCGCTGATCCAGCGCATCGCCGTCAAGGATGCGCAGGGCCGCGTGCTGCCGCACCAGGTCACGAACGTGGCGCCGCAGGCGAAAGACCCGAACAACGTCGGTATCGCCTACGGCGAACTGATTTTCCAGCACAGCTTCGCCCCTGGCGAAAAGAGCGCCACCTTCACGGTGGAAAAGACCGACACGCTGGCGCCCGTGTTCCCAACCAAGGTTTCGGCCCGCTACGTGCAGGAACGGCTGGACGACTTCGCTTGGGAAAACGACAAGATCGCGCACCGCACCTATGGTCCCGCGCTGGCGGCGCCCGCCCCTGCCGGCAGCGGCAAGGAAGTGCTGGTCACCAGCGGCCTCGATATCTGGTTCAAGCGCGTCAGCTACCCGATCGTCGACCGCTGGTACAACAAGGGCCACGACCACTACCACCATGACGAAGGCGAAGGCATGGACATGTACAACGTGGGCCGCTCGCGCGGCGCCGGCGGCGTTGGCGTGTGGGATGGGAAGACGCTGTACAACAGCACCAATTACGCCGAATGGAAAGTGCTGGCCAACGGCCCGGTGCGGGCCATCTTCGAACTGCGCTACAACGGCTGGGATGCGGCCGGTACCCAAGTGTCGGAAACCAAGCGCTTCACGGTGGACGCTGGCCACCAGTTCGACACCATCGACAGCACGTTCACGTTCAGCGGCCCGGCCAAACTCGACGTGGCGGCGGGCCTGAACAAGACGCCCACCGACAAGGGTCAGAATCCCGTGGTCGGCGTCGAGCGCGACACGAAGTCGCACGCGCTGCTGCAATGGGTCGAACAGGCGTCCAACGGCGCCTTCGGCGTCGCCATCGTGCTGCCCGCGTCGACCGGTTACGCGGAAGATGCACTGAACCAGCTGATCGTGGCACCGGTGGAATCCGGCAAACCGCTGCGCTACCTGGTGGGCGCGGCGTGGAGCCGGGCCGGCGAGATCACCACGCGCGAGCAATGGCAAACGTACGTGGCGCAGGCGGCGGCGCGGTTGAACAGCCCGGTGCGGGTCAGCCTGCAAGCGAAGTGACAGTGTTTTTGTAGTCGGTAGTTGTTGTATCTCTGTGTGATGTCTTTGGGGCCGGACGAGGAAACTCTCCGGCCTGTTTTTTTTATTTAGGTCCCGCCTTTGATGCAAGAACGATAACATCGTAAAATTGCGCTCTTTACATGTGAAAGCCGCGCCATGCCGACCCGCGATACCATCGACGTGCAGTTCCACGCCAACCAGACCGTGACCATCGCCGGCGTCACGCTGGCGCCGCTGGATGCTTATCCGATCCTGGAACAAGCGGCACAGCGCACCCCGCCGCCGCTGCTGAACTTCATCACGGACGAAGGTGCGGGATATGAATCTGTCGGCAGGATCATTTACCAGGCTGTGCGCGCGGGCTTTCCGGACGAAAGCTTCAGCTTCCACGATCCCTCGAGCAAGCCAGTCCTGCGGCCCGCAACCGAGGCCGACATTCCATTCTTGCTGGACTTGCGCCATCAAACCATGGACGCGACCATGATCGCGGCCGGCAAGACGCCATCCGACGAAGCCCATATGCAGCGCGTGCTGTATGCGTTCGAATCCGCCCACATCGTGCTGCTGGCGGACCAGCCTGTAGGCTTGCTGAAGGTGGTGCGCGACGCGCCAGTGTGGGACCTGGTCCAGATCCAGGTGGCGCCGTCCGCGCAGGGGAAAGGCTTGGGCGAGCGCTTGCTGCGCGGGCTGATCGCGCAGGCCATGGCATCCGATGTATCGGTCAAACTCAGCGTCTTCAAGGTCAATCCGGCGCTGCGGTTATATACGCGGCTGGGTTTTACGGTCACGGACGAAACTGAGGATGCCTATGAAATGGTGTTCATGAATCCGCGCTGACACCGGCAAAAAAACGGCCGGAAAAGTCACCCTTCCCGGCCCCAAAGACATCACACAGAAGAAAGTACAACTACTACAACGGCGCGCCTGCCGGTGCTGTTCACGGCGCCGGCAGGCGCACCCTACACAACCATCATCACGCTGCCGAGAACCGGTAGAGTGACTCCGTCGCGTATGTTTCCCCCGGCCGCAGGACGGTCGGGGGGAAATCGGCCCGGTTCGGCGAATCCGGGAAGTGCTGCGGCTCCAGGCAGATGCCGCTGCGGTAGGCATAGGTGCGGCCCTTGCCCTTCAGGGTCCCGTCCAGGAAATTGCCGCTGTAGAACTGCAAGCCCGGTTCGCGCGTGTACAGTTCCAGCACGCGGCCCGATGCCGGGTCGCGCAGCGTGGCGGCCAGCGCCAGCAAGCCCGGCACCGGTTTGTTCAAGACCCAGTTATGGTCGTAGCCCAGGCCACGGCGCAACTGTTCGTCGTCCACACCGATGCGCGAACCGATGGCTTGCGACTTGCGGAAGTCAAACGGGGTGCCCGCCACGGCCACGGGGCCGCCCACCGGAATCAAACCGGCATCGACCGGCGTGTAGCGGTCCGCGCAAATCTGCAGCTGGTGTCCCAGGATGCTGTCCTTTTCCGCGACGCCGGACAAATTGAAATACGCGTGCTGCGTCAGGTTCACCAGCGTGGCCTTGTCGGTCGTCGCGCGGTACACCACCTTCAGTTCGTTGGCGTTGTTCAGCTGGTATTCGACTTCCACCTGCAGCTTGCCCGGATAGCCCATTTCGCCGTCGGCGCTGGTGTATTGCAACGCCACGCCCACTTCATCGGCGCGCGTGAAGGCCTTGGCTTTCCACACCTGCTTGTGGAAGCCCTGGGCGCCGCCATGCAAATGGTTGGCGCCATTGTTGACGTCCAGCTGGTACTCCTTGCCGTCGATCGAGAACCTGCCGTTGGCGATACGGTTGCCATAGCGGCCGATCAGCGCGCCGAAATACGGCACGTCACCCTCGTAGGGCGTCACGCTGTCGAAACCGTGCGTGACGTCGGCCAGCTTGCCGTCCCGGTCCGGCACATGCAATTCGGTGATGATGCCGCCATAGTTGGTGACCTTCACCTTCATGCCATTGCCGTTCTCCATCGTGAACAGCTTGACCGGCACGCCGGCTTGCGTGGCGCCGAACGGCGCTTCGGAAATGTGCAGCGTTTTCATCATGGGAAGTCCTTACGCCACCGATGGCCGGCCAAACACCGGCATGCCCTGGTCATCCCAGCGCAATGGCTTGACATAGGTGTGGCGGTCCGGATTCCACAGCGGATCGCCGACGATTTCCGTGTACGTGCGGGCGTGGTACACCAGCAGCACCTCGCCATCGTCACCCACGGTAAAACTGTTATGGCCCGGGCCATAGACGCCGTGTTCGAAGCACGTTTGCAGCACCGGCGTGGCCGACTTGGTCCACGACGCGGGGTCCAGCAAGTCGGCGTTTTCATCGGCCCACAGCAAGCCCATCGCATAATTTTCATCCGTCGCGCTGGCCGAATAGCTGATGAAGATCTTGCCGTTGCGTTTCAATACCGACGGGCCTTCGTTGACCCAGAAGCCGCGGATTTCCCAGTCAAATTCCGGCTTGGTCAGCATCACCGGCTTGCCTTCGATTTCCCACGGCGTTTTCATGGGCGCGATATACAGGTTCGAATTACCTTCGATAGCGGTATCTTTTTGCGCCCACAGGTAATACAGCTGGCCATTATGCGTAAAAGTGGTCGCGTCCAGGCAGAACGTGTCGATGCCCGAATCGATCTGGCCCATGAATTCCCATTCGCCTTCCAGTGGATTGGGATTCGCATTGCGGATCGCATACATGCGGTGCTGGAACAGCTTGTCCTTGATTTCCCGGCTGGGGGCGGCCGCGAAGTACACGTACCACGCGCCCTGGTTGTAATGCAGTTCCGGCGCCCACACCAGTTCACTGTACGGGCCCACGTTCGGCTTGTGCCACACGTCGACCTTGTCCGCATCCGCCAGTCCCGCGATGGTTTTCGAGCGGCGCAATTCAATGCGGTCGTATTGTGGCACGGATGCCGTGAAGTAGTAATAGCCGTCCGTATGCTTGATGATGTAAGGATCGGCGCGTTGCTCGATCAGGGGCTTCAGGATTTCAGCCACAGGGTTCTCCATTTCCAGAAATTCAATTTGCCACATGCTTGGTCATTACGCCTGGCGCATCATCTCAGCCTTGACTTCCGTGTAGTAGTCGTCGCTGATGCGGTACTTGAACATCAGGGCGCCCATCAGGAAGTGGAAGAAGCCGGGCAGCACGGACAGCATCAGCGCGATGCCGTTCAGCGCAACCGCCGTCTGCTCCTGGTTCGGCTGGTAATCGAAGTACGCAAACAGCACGCCCACCAGCCAGCCCGCGATCCCCATGCCCGCCTTCTGGCACACGGAAATGCCGCCGAAGGCAAAGCCGGACACGCGCTGGCCGGTTTTCAGCTGGCCATAGTCGATGGTCTCGGCAATGGCGGACCAGAACACGGGCGCATGCAAATCCACCACGAACGACAGCATGAAGTACAGCACCGATGCCAGCACCATGTCGCCCGGCTTGACGAATACATAGATCGCCACCGACAGCAGCGCCACCAGGATTTGCGAGTAGCGGAACAGTTTGACCTTGCAATAAAACTTGGTGATCCACGTCGATGCGATCATCGACAGGATGGCGGCCGCCACGCCCAGCGACATGAAGGCCGAGACAGCGGCGGTGTCGCCGCCCAGGTAATACTTGGCGTAATACATCGCCACGGAGCCGCGCAGCACGTAGCCGATCGTGCCCGTCACGCAGACGCCGCACAGGATCAGCCACTGGTCATTGCGCAGCAGCACTTGCAGCTGCGCCCACAGCGACTGCTTTTGCACCACGTGCGGCACGCGCTCGGTGGTGGTGGCAAAGCAGAACAGGAACAGGCCGACGCCGATCACCGCCATCACCGCCATCGCCAGCTGGTAGCCGGCCGCCTTGTCTTCGCCGCCCCAGCGGCTGGCCAGCATCGGCACCACGATGGTGACCAGGAAACCGGCGATCTTGGCGAAGAACAGCCGGTAGCCGTTGGCCGACAGGCGTTCCTGCGGGTCGGACGTCAGGCTGCTGGGCAGTGAAATATACGGAATCCCGACACCGGCCGTCATCACGGTCATCAGGATGTACGTCGAATACGCCCACAGCAGCTTGGCGTCATAGCCCCACGACGGCGTGGTGAAAACGAAAAACACGCTGATACCGTATGGCACGGCCAGCAGCAGGAAATACGGGCGGTAGCGTCCCCAGCGCGTGGTGACGCGGTCAGTGATCTGGCCCATCACCAGGTCGGCCAGCGCACCGATGAACTTCACCACGAGGAACAGCGTGGCCATGTCCAGCGGCTTCAGGCCGAAAATATCGGTGTAATAAAAGGTGATGATCAACATCATCGACGAGATCACCACGTTCAGCGCCATGTCGCCCGCGCCGAAGCCGACCTTTTCCAGCGTGGTTAATTTTTGCGTGTGCATCTGATGCTCCAGTTACCTTGTTTGACGCCGTCGGCCGGCATGGCGGCTTGCAAGCAAACCGCCCTACGGAGTTTGAGTCCGTAGGGCGGATCTTGCAAACCCGCCATGCGGGTTTGCGGCTGGCGCTGCCCCGATTGCAGCGCCGGACCGGCCATGCCACCGCCTCTGACCTCGGCGGCACAGCCGTTCATACAACTCCCTTTACATCCTCCAGCGCAAGGCAGCCGAGACCGAACGTCCGATCTGGACCGTACCGAAATTGGTCACCTGAGCGTTACCCGCATTGCCGAAGTGGTAGTACTGCTGCTGCATTTCGTTGGTCAAGTTGACACCACTGATATCGAACGACATGTTGTCATTGATTTTGTAGGAGATTTGCATGTCCACACTCTTTTCCGGATGACGCCAGATACCAATCGGATTTGCAAACAGGGCGGCTTCGTTGCTGGCCAGGAAGCCGGAGCGCCAGACATAGGACAAGCGCGCGCTGATCGGACCCTTTTCATAAGCCAGGGTGGCGTTGTACGAGCTCTTCGACACGCCGAAGAACGGTGTCTCGAGCTGGGCGACGATAACGCCGGCGTCATTGGCGTCGGGCACGTTCTGCGACGAGGTGAGGCGCGTATAGCTGCCCTGGATGCCCATACCGTCCAGCAGGCTCGGCAGCCCTTTCGGGAAGTAGATCAAACCGAGCTCGGCGCCCTTGATCGTGCCGTTGGAGGCATTGACCGGCGAGTTGATGACGTAGTCATAGCCGTTCGTATGGTTGCCGCCCGAGGTCGAGTTGCGGAACGGGTCGTTCGCCGGATCGACGTGAACCTTGTGACGCAAGTTCACGACCAGGCCGTCGATCTTGCGATTGAACAAAGTGCCGTAGACTGCGCTGTCCTTCTGGAAATACCACTCACCCGTCAAATCGAAGTTCTTGGAGCGCGTCGGTTTCAGGTCCGGATTGCCGCCGCTGCCCGAGCCATAACCCACCTTCGAAACGTCGTCACCGAGTTGCAAGACAGGATTCAGATCACCGAAGTTCGGGCGGCGCAGCGTTTCGCCGTAGTTGAAGCGCATCACCACGTCCTTGGCCGGGTCGTAAATCAGGGTCATGCTCGGCAGGACCTTGCTGGTCGACTTGCTGGCACTGGACGACGTGACCGCCTTGGTGGTGGCATCAACCTTGTAGAAGGTCATGTCGGTATCGACCTTGACGTAGCGCACGCCGAAATTGCCGCGCAGGCGATGGCCGAACAGTTCGTTTTGGGTATTCCCCATCAGGAAGAGGTTGTTCGTCTTTTCATCGACCTCGAACGTCTTCTGCAGGCTCAGTTTGTCCGTTGTCAGGAAGTTCCGATCGACCGAGTTATACAGCTTACGCCAGTCGTCGATATGGTCGCGGATGTAGTAGGCATTGGGCTCCACCCAAGAGCGCGGGACGTCCGAGATGCCCGTGCCGAAATTCGAGTTGGTGGACGAATACTCCGGGCCCAGCGAGGCGAGGTTGCGGTTCAGGGTGCCCGATTGCGTCCGGTTAGCCTCCGACGCTTTGCGGTCGTCGAAGCGCACGCCGAACTGGATCGTCTGCAACGCCCCCCAGTCGGCATCGTAGACGCCCGACAGGCTGGCCGTCGCGGCGCTGCCCTTATTGCGGTTGGCGTTATCGTAGAACTGCGCGACATTCCACTTGGCCGGGTTGGCCAGGTCGGCGTCATTATTGAAATGGAACGCCGTGTTGTTGCCGCCGGCATTGAAGTCGACGTTGATAGACGGCGCAACGCGATCAATCCGGGTGGCAGTGAATTCCGAGTGATAGCTGCTGCTTTGGTACGACAGATCACCTTCCAGCTTCAGGCGGTCGCCGAGGTCCCACTTGCCATTCAGGGCATAAATGCGGGAATCGGTCGCCGACGTGGTGTAGTCGCCGCTGTTGAAGCCATAGACGTTATTGACTGAACGGCTCTTGATAACGTTCGTTCCCGGGAACGTCGTGATCGACCCCGCAGGGTTGCTGCCGAGATCACCCCACCAGTCAACAAAGCTGAACAGCAACCGGTTGAAGGACTTGTCACGATAGCCGTTGTACATCGATTCGAAGGTGTAGACCGAATCCCCGTTTGGTTTCCACTGCAAGGCGATATTGGCGGCAGGACGCTTGCGTTCGCCCTCGACATCGCTCTGGAAAACGGCGTCACGCGCCAGGTAATATGGATAAGCTTTGCCGTTGAAATTCAGCGTTGAACCCGCCGCCATCGGCAAGCCGGTATGGGTACCAGGCGTCCAGATATTGTTGTCGAAGATGCGCTGCAAGGGCGTATAGCCTGCAGGATCTTCGGCGGCATTCGGGCTGACAAATGGCACCATGGCACCCGGCGTCACACTTTCATTGCGGTATTTCGTCTGGCTGGCCGACAGATTGACCAGGGCGCCGACTTCGCCGATGCCGGTTTCCCAGCGGTTGCTTAACATGGCGCTGAGCTGCGGGTTCGCCTTTTTCGCGGGATCGAGATAGGTTTCACGCGCAGAAAGCGAAACTTTCGGCCCCTTGAAATCGAACGGCCGCAGCGATTTCACGTCAACTTGGCCTGCAATACCGGTTTCCAACTGGCTGGCGTCGCGCGTTTTGTAGACGTCAATCTGGCGAACCAGGGTCGAGGGAATGTCCTGAAGCGCGACCTGCGTGCCGGACGCGGTAAAAATATTGCGGCCGTTCCAGGTTGTCTGGGCGTCGGGCAGGCCACGGATGGACAGGGTGCCAACTTCGCCGCCGGCGCGGTTGGTGACCTGGATCCCCGTCACACGCTGCAGCGCCTCGACGACATTACTATCAGGCAGCTTGCCGATGTCTTCGGCAACAACCGATTCCACGACCTGGTCGTTGGTGCGCTTGTTGGCCAAGCTCTTGATCATCGATGCCTTGACGCCCGTGACGACCACGGTCGTGGCGTCAGTCGGCTCCGTCTTTTCGGCGGCCGCTTGGGCCCACACCGAAGCGCTGCTGAGCAGGCCGGCTGCCATCAGCGATGCCACAGTTACTTTTAACATGAAAGGATTGCGTGCGGCCGCAACTGGGCCTTGTGTCCGTTCCATTTGGTCTCCAATACCATTTTAGTTATCGATTCCGGGCCCTTGCCAAACCCGTCTGCCTGGAAACCATATTAATTGTCGGGACTGAATTCAATCCAATCAAATTTTTGCGCTTTTTGATATCGTTTTCGATATCGCATAACATATTCATCACGGCCAAAGGTTGTACGACAACCGCCAACCTTACAGGATGGATATAGGCGCCGCAAGGGAAAACAGAGGGGGGAGGAACCGGCGGGCGGACGACCCGCCGGAAAATCTGACTGTGTCTGAAGCGCAACAAATGCTACGATTTATGCAAACTCGATGGCGCCTGACCAATAGCGGTCGATGTCTTGCAACCCCCACGCGGACGCATCTTCGCGTGCCACGATGCTGTCGGTCACGGCAGGCGACGCCAGGTCGATCAATTCCGGGCGTACGTAGCCGCGCGCCTTGGCCGAATAAAAAATCCGCACCTTGGGCTTGATCAGCGACTGGCCGACCGGCAATTCCACGACCACGCCCAACCGTTCAGACTTCAGCCGCACCAGGGTGCCGACCGGGTAAATACCGATACATTTAATAAAGGCGGCAAACATGTGCTCATCGAAATGGCCTTTGCTCCACTCCGCCATGCGGCGCAGCGACTCGGCCGGACACCAGCCCTGTTTATACGGACGGTTCGACGTGATGGCGTCATACACGTCGCAAATGGCGCCCATGCGTGCAAACAGGCTGATCTGGTCGCCCTTCAGCCCTTCCGGATAGCCGCTGCCATCGATTTTTTCATGGTGGTGCAGGCAGACGTCGAGCGCCGCCTCCAGCATGCCGGGCGTTTCCAGCAGCATTTGGTGGCCCTTGACGGGATGTTGCTTAACGGCATTAAACTCTTCGTCCGTCAACTTGCCGGGTTTGTTCAGGATCGGCGCCGGCACCGCCATCTTGCCGATATCGTGCAACAATCCGGCCAGGCCGGCCTGCCGGATTTGTTCGTCATCGAGTTCCAGTTGCTTGCCCAGCGCAATCATCAGCGCGCACACGGCCACCGAATGCATGTACGTGTAATCGTCCGCCGTCTTCAGGCGCGCCAGGCCGATTACCGCGCCCGCGTTGCGCATCACGGATTCGGAAATTTCCTCCACCAGCGGCAACGCCGCGTCGACGGTCACGGCTTTGCCCATGCGGGCTTCGGTAAACATCGAGTGCACGGCTTCGCGCGATTTCTTGATCAATGCCGACGCGTGCTTGAGTTCACTGGCCATGCTGACGGGCGCGATCGAGCGCAGCGGGGCACGCGCGGGACGTGGCGCCGGTGCAGGGGCAGGCGTTGCGGCAGATACGACGGTCTCAGGCGCATCGCCTTCCGCTTCGACGTCACCGTCTTCGTCCGGCGCATCGGCGTCACCGTGGCCGGCATCGCTTCCTTGCGGCGTTGGCGCCGACGGGCGCGACTTGCTGAAATCGACCCACACTTCCTTGATGGTGCTGGCCTGTATGCGCTGTAAATCCTCGAGCCGTTCCAGCAATATATGCTTTTGCCAGAACGGCGAGGCAATCCAGGAACCGACTATTTTCTCGATATACATACCGAGCTTCAATTGATGTACGGAAATCTTCTTCAGCATACTGTCCCTCATTCCATACGGAAACCAATCCGGTTTCATGCTATGCCAATTGCGACGATGCTGCAATTTAATAAATTTGTTGGAATCGCGAAAACGATAACAAGATACACTTGCCCTTTGTCATTTGTTTATTGCTCATGCCTTTCCGCCGCATCAATCTCGCAATCCTGGCTTGTACGCAAATCATGTCGTGGGGCGCGCTGTATTACGCGATCGCCATCCTGGCGCCCGCCATGGCCAACGACCTGGGTTGGCGCAGCGAAACCGTGATCGGCGCGTTTTCATGGAGCTTGCTGGTGTCGGGCGCCGCGGCCACACCGGTCGGCATGCTGATCGACCGCCACGGAGGACGCTGGGTGATGGGCGCGGGTTCCCTGCTGTGCGGTGCGGGTTTCGCGGCGCTCAGCAATGTGCACACGGTGGCGGCGTATTACGCAGCCTGGACGGTGCTGGGCGTGGCCATGGCGATGACCATGTACGAAGCCGCGTTCGCCACCATTAACCGCGAATTCGGCATGCAAAGCCGGCAAGCGATTTCCACGCTGACCTTGTTCGGCGGCTTCGCCAGCACCGTGTCCTGGCCGCTGACACAACATTTGCTGGGTTCGCTCGGCTGGCGCGAGACATGGCTGTGCTATGGCGTGGCGCACTGGCTGGTATGCATGCCGCTGCATTTGCTGCTGCAACCGGGGGAGCGCCTGCCGCCGGTCGCCAATCCCGGCACGGCTTCCGCTACTTCCGCCGCTGCCACAGCGACAACAGCCGCCACGCCGGATACCGCCCCGCGCGACCACACGCTGGCCGAAGCCGTGCGCCACCCCGCGTTCTGGAAACTGGGCTTCGCGTTTTCAGCCAACAGCTTTATTTTTGCCGCGCTGTCCGTGCACCTGATCCCGCTGCTGCAACAATATGGCCACGCGGCCGGCGTGGCCGTGGCGCTGGCCGCGCTGGTGGGGCCGATGCAGGTGGCGGGACGTATTGGCGAAATGACCGTGGGCCGCCGCGCGCTGCCGCAAACCATCGGCAAGATCACCTTTGGCGCCCTGCCGGCTGCGCTGCTGGCTCTGTTGCTGTTCGGCCGCCACGGCTGGGCTGCCGCCGCGTTTTGCGTGCTGTACGGGATGAGCAACGGCATCCTCACCATCGTGCGGGGCACGATCCCGCAAATGCTGTTCGGGCGGCGCCATTACGGCGCGATTTCCGGCGCGCTGGCCGGACCGTCGCTGCTGTCGCGCGCGGCGGGACCGCTGGCCGTGGCGGCGCTGGTGCAAGCCGGCTCGCCCGCCGTGTTGCTGCTGGTGTTGCTGGTGGCCGCGCTGGCGTCGCTGGCTTGCTATCTGCTGGCGATACGCCACTGACAATGTTCCCGATGTTTCCCGTTGTTTCCTGTCCTATACTGTTCTGTGCCCAACCCGATCAAGCCCGCCCATGACATCGCGACCGACACGCCTGCTTGCCGCCCTGTGCACCGCTTGCTTCCTGCTGCTGGCGGGCAGTTGCGCGGTCGCCGGGGAAATCGCGCTGACCGCGATTAACACGTACCGCTACCCGCCGTTCCTCTATCCGGATGGCAGCGGCCTGTGCGACATCCTGGTGCGGCACCTGAACCAGCAATTGAAAGGCCGCTATAAATTCGAATTGCAGCACTTGCCCCGCATGCGGCTGCTGCGTGCGCACCTGGATGCGCCGCTGCATTTCGACGCGGTGGGCCTGATGCTGGCGCCGAATTTCATCGATGACGACGGCCGCTCGCGCTACCTGTGGAGCACGCCCATCTTCGAGGATTACAACGTGCTGGTATTTGCCGGCGCCACGCCACCGCCGGTGCGCCTGCTGTCCGACCTGAAGGGCAAACGCTATGGCACCATACGCGGCTACCGCTACATGGGACTGGAAACCATGATCGCGGACGGCGTGATCCAGCTCGACCTGACCAACGATGAACATTCGAACCTGCGCAAGCTGCTGGCGGGCCGGATCGACTTCACGCAAATGAACCGTTTCATGTACCGCAACGTCGCCTCGGAAGCGGAGTTTGCCGGCAAGCTGTCCTACGTGCGCACGCCGGGCCCGAACAGCTTCGCGCGCCACGTGTTCGTGGCGCGCGACCGGCCGGAATTGATGGCCGCCATCAACGAAGCGCTGGCCACCCTGCCCTGCAACCCGGACTGGCAAGCGATGGCGCACAAGACGGATATCGTGGTCCCCGCCTGCGCGCGGTAACAGGCCTTTCAGTTGCCGGGCGCGTTGTCCCGGTGGGCTTTCAGCGCGCGGAAGGCGATGCCGCGGTCATCGCCCAGCAGGAACGCGTGGACGCCCCGCTCGCGCCACATGGCGTATTGGCCCGCCACGCGCGGCATGGCGCAATACGGCACACCCCGCGCCCGGCACGCCCGCGCCACCGCCGCGATGGCTTCCTGCACGGCCGGATGCTGCGCCTGGCCGGGTACACCCAGCGACTGCGACAAGTCCATCGCCCCCTCCAGCACCATGCCGATACCCGGCACGGCCAGGATGTCGTCAATGGCATCCGCTCCGTCCCGGTCTTCGATCATCGCCACCACCAGGACGTTGCGGTTGGCCTGCTCCATGTATTGCGCCAGCGGCAACCGTCCGAACCCCGTGGTGCGGCCGCCGCTGACGCCGCGCCGTCCCAGCGGGCAATAGCGGCTGGCCGCCACCGCCAGTTCCGCATCGGCGCGGCCCCGCACGCGCGGCACCACGATGCCCATGGCGCCGCAATCGAGCGCGCGCAGGATCGCGCCCTCGTCCGGCCCCGGCACCCGCACCAGCGGCGTGATGCCCGCGCATTCGGCCGCGCGCACCATGTGTTCCAGCGTTTCCGGATTGACGCACACATGCTCCATGTCGAGGATGACGAAGTCGTAGCCGGCATAGCCCGCCATTTCCACCATCAGCGCGGACGGCATCGCATTGAGCACACCGTGAATCGCACGCCCATCCGCTAACGCCTGCAACAGGGGGTTAGCCCGCAGCATGGTCGTCCTCCAGCGGCAGGTACCATTGTTGAGGATGCGGGTGACGCAGGAAATCGTGGTGCGAAATGTGCCACGCATAGGCGCCGGCCAGCGGGAACAGCAACACGTCGCCGCACCGCACGCGCGCGACCGGCGCATCGAAGGCCAGCACATCTTTCGGCGTGCACAGTTGCCCCACCACGGTGACGGGACCATCACCCGCTTGCGGACGCGGCCACGCATAGGGCCAGGCGTCCACCGGCAGCACGTGGAACGGGTGGCTGAGTCCCTGCGCCTGCGGCGTGCGGAAGTGGTGGGTGCCGCCGCGCACGACAACAAACGTCTTGCCATAGCTGTCCTTGACGTCGATGACTTGCGCCGCATACCAGCCGCACCACGCTGAAATGAAGCGGCCCATTTCAAAGCGCAGCGTCACGCCCGGCATGCCGTCGGATTGCAGCACGCCGGACAGCCCGGCGCAAAAGCCGTTCCAGTCGAATTGCGCGGCCGGGTCGGTGTAATTGACGCCGATGCCGCCGCCCACGTTGACCTGGCCGACGTCGAGCCGGTACGCCTCGCACCATGCGCGCACCTGGCGCAGGCAGGCCGCGATCATCGCCAGGTGCGCCTGCGCGTCGAGCTGGTGCGACAGCAAGTGGAAGTGGAAACCGCGCAGCCGCAGTTGCGGATAGTCGCGCAGGCGCGCCAGGCCGGCCGGCAGCGCGGCGGACGGCACACCGAACGGCGTGGGCCGCCCGCCCATCATCAGCCGCGTCGGCGCCAGCGCATCCAGCGCCAGGTTGACGCGCAATAGCACGTCCTGCGTGACACCGCGCCGCGCCGCCAGCGCGGCCAGCCGGTCGATCTCGTGCAGGCTTTCCACGTGCACGCACTCGACCTGCTGCGCCAGCGCCGCCCCCAGCTCGCTGTCCAGCTTGCCCGGGCCGCTGAAGATCACGGGGCGCTCCGGGAAATGCTGCCGCACCCACGCCAGTTCGCCGCCCGACGACACTTCGAATCCCGCCACCAGCGGCGCCAACGTATGCAGGATGGGTAATTCCGCATTGGCTTTGACGGCATAAAACAATTCGCAGCCAGGGGGCAGCGCGGCGGCGACGCCGGCCGCGTGTTCCCGCAGCGCGGGCAAGTCGTACAGGTAGGCGCACAGCGGATCGCCGCCGCCTTCTTCCGTCTGCCGCGCCAGCGCCGCACGCACATGGGCCGCGGCCCGCGCGGGATCCGGATGCCGGTTCAATACCATGGCTCCTCCTTTCCCGCCATCGGGTTGGCCACCGGGACATAGGTGGTGGCGCGGTCGGCCCGTTTGAAGAAGCGGTTCAGCAAATTGGTCTTGCCCGGCAGCGGTTCGCCATCCAGCAAGGCGTCCAGGCGTTGCACCGACGCCGTACTGCCATGCAGGCGCTGGTAACGCTGCACGTGGCCCCGCACGGTGCCCCACAGGCGCGCTTCCATGGCCCCATCGTCGCCGGCCAGGTGCATGACCGCTTCGCAGAAGTTATTGACGAAGAGGCAGTAGGCGATGCGTTGCCAGCCCAGTTCCAGGCTGTACCACAGCGCATTGCGCGCCGCTTCGCTGACACCATCGAGTTGCTGGGCGCTGTAGTGTTCGCGCGCCAGCTTGACGCCTTCGAAGTCGCGCAGCCATACCTGGGCGGGCCCCGTCGCGTCGAGCCCCACCAGCACGTTCTGCAAATGTGGCTCGAAGATCACGCCATGCTCGAAGTAGCAATACAGCACCGGATACATCAGCAATTCCACGTAGCGTGAGAACCACTGTTCCACCGCCTCCGCCTGCGCCACGGCTTCGCGCAGCCGCTGCGCGCCATCATCATGGTTGCCGAACAGGGCGCCCGCCAGCAGCGGCGCCACGCCCGGCCGTACGCTGCCGGACCAATTGCGGCGCAGGATCATGCCGAAACCTTCGCTGACTTCGCGCCCCGCCCCTTCGTCCGCCATTTGCAGGTCCACCGTCATGTACGCCGGTTCTTCCAGCACGCCCAGGCCGGGGAAGCGGCTGCGCAGCGACGGCATCAGCGCGCGCATGACGCGGGTCACTTCGAGCGCCCCTTCCAGCTCGTAATGGGCATTCTTGCGCACGCAATTGGTGATGCGGATATTCAGCGAACACTTGTAGAAATACGGGTTCTCCGGCGCATACAGCGTGCGGATCGACGACGTCGGGAAATAGTCGCCGCCCTGCGCGCCCAGGTCGCGCAATCGGCCGTCGTCCAGCGCCGCCTGCACGGCCGGCAGCGCCAGCAGGTAACCGGCTTGCCACGGATGCACGGGGATCAGCGCATAACCATCGTCGGCCGCCAGCGCGGACGGCGCCTGCGCCGCCACCAGGGCATCGCAAGGCATATCGAGCAGCGACTGCTGGCGCACGCAATCGCGCCGCACGGCAAAATAATGCAGCGGGAAGCGCGCCCCGGTTTCCGGCGCATGGCGCAGCATGTCGGCGGCGTCCACGCCCTGCCGGCTCTTCGGCGCGGGGTGGAACGGATGGCCATACAACAGCGATTGCTCGGATTCGATGAACGCCTGTTCCGGGCGCGCGGAGAACGGCGCCGCCCGGCCATATTCCGCCAGCGCCGTGGTGACGCCGACGCTGTCGGCAATCTGCCGCATCAATTCATCGTTGTACGGCGTGCCTGTTTGCAGCGCCAGTTCCCGCAACAGCGCGCCCGCCAGCGCGCGCCAGTCCAGCAGCACCCACGGCTGCGCTTCGGCCTTGCAATACAGCGGCGAGCGGTAGCGGTAATTGCCGGTCGCCGAAGGCCGCGCCACCACCACCAGCAGGCGCGCCTGCGATCGCGGCAGGACGATGTGCATGGCGCGCTGCGCGGCGCCGCCCCCATGCAGCGCCAGCCGCACCGATTGCGGCCAATCGTTTTGCCCGAACAGCGGCCCCACAGTCAGTTCGCCACGGGGCTGCGCCACTTCGCGGCAATAGCAATTGAGCAGCACTTCCAGTGCGCGCCGCCCGGCCAGGTGTGCAGCGCGCTGCGCGGCTGCAGTTTGTTTAATCGTTTGCATGTCGACTCCGGTTATTCATGTGGAACTGGCTGGAGGCTATCCACGCGGTGAAGCAGGCTGCGGCCAGCATGGCCACTCCGCCTGCAATGAAAGGGGCGCGCATGCCGGCCGCCTGCACCAGCACGCCGGCGCCCAGTCCTGCCGCCACGGCGCCCCATTTGGAACTGCTTTCGAACCAGCCGAACGTGCGGCCGGCGTTGCCGCCGTTGACCATGGCGGCGATCAGGCCATGCAGCGCCAGGTAGGCAGCCGTCATGCCCAACCCCATGGCTACGCGCCAAGCCGCCAGCGCGGGCCAGCCATGCGCGGCGGACCACGCCTGCGCCGGCAGCGCCACGGCCAGCAAGGCGAAGGCTGCACCCAGCGTCGCCAACAGGCGCGCGCGTCCCAGCCAGCGCGTCAGCGGGATCGCGCACGCCAGGTACACCAGGTGCGGCAGGCCAAACAGCAGGCTGGCTTGCGCCACGCTGGCCCCTGCCGCTTCATGCAGCCAGGGCACGCAGTACGGGAAGGTCAGCACAGTGGCGAACACGAACAGCCATTGCAACGCGTACAGCTGGCGTGCGCTGGCGGCAGGGGCGGATGGCGCGGCCTGCGCCGCCACCGCACCCGCCGCGCGTGCGCCCGCCTGCGGATTGCCGAACTCCGGCATCCACCAGATGCACAGCGCGGCCGCCAGCGGCAGCAACGCCAGCCAGCGGTACAGCGCCAGCGGCGCTGCCACCAGCGGCAGCGCCACGCCCAGCGCCGCCGGCGCGGCGAACAGCGCGGCGCGCGCCGACCACTGCATCCACGTCAGGCTGCGCATCAGCGCCGGGCCCTGGACCACGGTGGCCAGGTACGCGTTGGAAGCGGAAAAGGTCCCACCCAGCAAGCCTTGCAGCACCAGCGCCAGGGCAAAGGTGGCCGTATCCTGCGCCACGCCGGCCAGCGCGAAGCTCGCGGCCAGGCCGAACTGCGCGCGCAGCAGCAAACGCTTCTTGCCATAACGGTCCGCCAGCCGGCCCCACCACGGGCTGCTCAAGGCCGTGAAGAACGTCGGCACGATGTACAGCCAGCCCGCCAGCCATGCCGCGTCGCTGTGCAGCGAGCGGCTGAGGATCAGCGAGAAGAATGGCGGCATGCCCAGCGCGGCGAACGCGGCGACGAAATGGCACGCCATCACCGCGCCGACGACCCGGGCCTGCCCGGGCCGCACGGCGGCCGGCGCCATCATGGCTGCCTCAGGAAGTTGGGCGCGCTGTGGCCGTAGAACTTGTTGACGTCGGCCGCCCCCGTCTCGCTTTTTCCCGCCAGCGTGGCGGCCACCAGCAGGCGCTTCAGGTACAGGCGCTCGTCGTCCAGCAGCACGCGGCGCGCCAGCGCCGTGTCTTCACCATCGGCGGCCAGCCGCGCCAGGTGCGCCTCCACGCGGTCGCGCACCTGGCGGTACAGCGCGGCGGGCGGCAACTCCAGCGCGGGCGCCAGGCTTTCCACCGGCGCCGCGATGTTGAGCTGCAAGGTAATCGTGGTGAACATTTGCGCCAGCGGCAGCTCGTCGTCCACGGCAATGCGCGCGTCGTGCAGCGATGCCACGTGCCGCGCCAGGTCCGGCCGGCGCCCCGCCAGCCAGGCCACGTGGATGCGCGCCGCGTCGTTATCCTTGAGCAGCAGCCGCAGGCGCGGCCTGCCCTGCGCGCGGTCGAACACCAGCACGGAATTCTGCTGGTTCGATTCCAGCGCCACGCCATAGCGCAGCCACAACGTCAGGTGCAGTTCCAGCGTCAAGTCCAGGTAAGCGCCGAACAGCGCGGACAGGTCGCCGCCGAACCAGCGCCGCGCCAGTTGTTGCGCCACCAGGCCACCTTCCGGCGCCGGGGCCGCCAGCGCGGCAACCGGGACCACGTCGGCGCCGTGCAGCGCTTCGGACGGATAGCGGCGCAGGATATAGCCGAGGAAATTGCGGCCGTCCGCATGGACGCCGTGGCGCTCGTCCGTCAACAGCACGCGGCCCGCCAGCGCGGGCTCGTCCGCCACAATCGTGCCCAGCAAGGTTTGCACGCTGTGGCCGTCGGCGATCGTCGAAGGCTTGATGGTGCGGATATTCTTCGCCCCCAGCGTGCGTATCGTCAGCGGCACTTTCACGTGCCACTGCGGCGCGTCGCACAGCACGACAGTGCGCACGGACAGTGTCGGCAAGACTGTCAGGAACGCGCGCGGCGCACGTATGGCGCTGTGCGCCAGCCCGGCGCCGTCCAGCATGGCCTGCAATTCGCCATCCCACACGAACGGGTGCACCGGCATCAGCGCGTGGCTGGCGGCCAGCGACGGGTCCAGGCCGACGTCGGCAAACGCCGGCCACGGTGCGGCGGGCGGCGGATGGCCGCTGCCGTGCACCAGCGCGCGGGGCAGCGCCAGCCAGCGCAGCGCAAATGGGCGCTGGTGTTCCGGGCCATAGGCGGCCAGGTTATCCGCGTCGAAACCCAGCTTGGCGCGCGCGGTCGGATACAGCGGGTGGTCGTGGAATGAAGCAAGGCGGTCGTAATGCAGCAGCGACGCGGCCCAATCGTCCGGCTGCTCGGGCGGCTGCGCAAACCAGCGGCCGCGCTCCGCATCGGCCAGTACGCGGTGTTCCGCCGCCAGCCTGCACTCATCGGCAAAGGCGCCAAACAGCGCGGCGCCGTCACCGGCCACGCCGGACGCGAACACGGCCAGCACACCCTCTATCGCATCCAGCGCACGCCACGCGCCATCGGCGCCATGCAGGATCGGCCAGCCGGCGCTGCGCCAGTCCTGCATGAACGACGCGGCCTGCACCGGCATCCACAGCACGCCATCGCCCAGGTGCGAGACTGCCAGCCAGGGACCGGCATGCCCGGATGCCGACGCCGGACCATCGTCGTGCAACGCCGCCTGGCTGACGCAGCCACGGACATCTTCACGCAGCAGCGCATCGAGCACCCTGGCGGCGATCGTATCTTGCGCCACGGTGCGGTGATCGGTCACGTCCCTCATGCCGCGATCTCCCAGCGCAGGGCCTGGCCGGCGGAGTCCATCGCACGGGCCAGTTCGGCCGCATTGCCGCCGACGCCGCGCAACACGCCGACGTAATCCTTGTTGGAGTGGCTGAGCGCGATCACGTCGCCGACCGCGCGCAGCGGCTGGTATTGCAGGCGCACACCATCACTTCGGTGTTCATACGCTTCCGGGCACGCCTGTACAGTACCTTCGGAGAGCGCCGTGAAATAGCGGATATGCGCGGCGTTGGATGCCCGCTGCAGCGCTGGCAGCGGCTGACCCAGGTACAGCCGCAACACGGTTTCAAACAACGGGATGCCCAGCGTTTCCTGCAACAGGAATTCGCGGTAATCGCCAATGTTGCGGTAATTGATTTCAATCAGGCGCGGTCCCGTGGGACTCATGACGAATTCCGTATGGCAGGCGCCGAAGCCGACGCCGAAGGCGCGCACCATGTCCAGCACGCGCGCTTGTGCTTCCGGCGGCAGGCCGGTGCCCCAGCGCGCTTCCAGTTCCACGAAATGCGGCGGCGGCGACAGCGTCACTTCGAAGCCGCCCAGCACGCACATATCATGGCCATCGCCCAGGGTTTCCAGCGTATACAGCGGACCCGCGATGTACTCCTCCAGCAGCAGCGGCAAGCCGGGCTGCGTGGTCCAGATGGCCGCGCACTGCGCTTCCAGTTCCGCCGCCGTGCCGGCCAGGCTGACCAGCTGGCTCGCCACGCCTTCGCGCGGCTTGACGATGCACGGGAATGGCGCTTCCGCAGCGAGGCGCCGTACGTCGGCGGCATGGCAAGCCAGCCCGTACCACAGCGGGTCCAGCCCCTGCCCGCGCAGCCGGCTGCGCATTTCCGCCTTGTTCTTGGCGCGGTACGCGACGTGCCAGTCCTTGTGCGGCAGGCCGAAGTAATCCGCCACCAGCGCGGTGCCCGCCTGCAGGTGGTCGCTGTTGGAAAACACGGCGGCCGGCGCCTGGTCGCGGCAAGTCAGCATGCCGATCACCGCCAGCGGATTGAATACGTCGCAGGCGACGATGTCGTCGGGATAGGCCGGCAAATCCGGACGGCTGAAATGCGCGCGGTGGGCATCGGCATGGTCGGTCACCAGCACCACGGACAAGCCCAGCGCGCGGGCGGCCGGCAGGAAGCCGAGGTTGACGGAGTCGGTTGGCACATGGGCCAGGATGATCAGTTCTTGCATGTTTTTCCCTGAGAGTAGGCACGGCCGGCGTCGCCACCGTGCTGCATGGTCGACTGGCTGTCCCATAGGGAAATAGCTGGCTGAAGAAAGGCGTTACCAAACAAGCACTATGGCTTGAATGGCAACGATGCAGCCATATTAATGCGAATGAGTCTCAATTGCAATGGCAACTTGTGAAAATGTTCGATGTTGCGCATAATGCTAATAATTCTCATTCAGCAAGCCAGCATCGCCGCCAGCCAGCTTCCACCACTCGGAACTTGCCATGCGACTCAAAAAAATCCCCCTGGCGCTGCTGCTGGCCGCCAGCCCCCCCGCCTTCGCCGCCGACACCACGCTGCCTGCCGTCACCGTAACGGCCACTGCCGACACCGCGTACAACCCGTCCTCCACCAGCGCCGCCAAGCTGGACGCGCCGCTGCGCGACATTCCACAGACCGTCAACGTGGTGCCGCAAGCGTTGCTGCGCGACCAGGGCGCGGCATCGCTGCAGGACGTGTTGAAATCCGTGCCCGGCGTCGGCTTGTCGACCGGCGACGGCCAGCGCGACCAGGTCACCATCCGGGGTTTTTCCGCGATATCAGACCAGTTCATTGACGGGCTGCGCGACGACGCGCTGTATTTCCGCGACTTGTCCAATATCGAACAGGTGGAAGTGCTGAAGGGCCCCGCGTCGGTGCTGTATGGCCGCGGGTCGTCCGGCGGCATGATCAACCGCATCAGCAAGAAACCCGGCGCCGACGTCAGCGAAGCCACCTTGCGCGTCGGCAGCCACCACGGCCGCCGCGCCGAAGTCGACCTGGGCCGCCGGCTCGACAGCCCCGGCGCGGCATTCCGCGTCACGGGCGCCATCGAGCGCGCCGACAGTTACCGCGACCAGCAATTCCTTGAACGGGAAGCGCTGTCGCCATCGGTGCAATTGCGCCTGGGCCAGGCCACGGCCCTGCTGGTGCAGGGCGAATACCTGCACGACAAGCGCCTGACCGACTTCGGCATTCCGTCGTACCAGGGCCGCCCCGTGGACGTGCCGGCCAACACGTATTACGGCTCCGCACAGGCCGACAAATTCGACTACAGCGAAGCGCGCGTGCATGCGCTGGGCTTCACGCTGGACCACCGCTTCAGCGATACGCTGTCGCTGCGCAACGCATTCCGCGCCTTCAACTACAAGCTGGACCGCAACAATACGCTGATCGGTTCCGTCAATGAGACTGTAAAAACCGTGTCGCTCACCCGCGGCAACGTGCTGCGCGATGAGGATGGCTGGTTCAACCAGACCGAACTGACACAGCGCGTACAGTTCGCCGGCATCGCGCACCAGGTGCTGTATGGCGTGGAATTCGGCCGCCAGGACAAGGACCAGCTGGTGCGCTCGCAAGCCAACGCGGCCACGGTCTCGCTGTTCAACCCGCAGCCCGCCACGGTGCCGTTCACGGCGGGCGGCGCCCCGACCGCCAACAGCCTGTCCGAGTTCGGCACCGGCAGCGTCTATGTGCAAGACCTGGCTGCCATTGCCGACCACTGGAAAGTGCTGGCCGGCGTGCGCTACGACCGCTTCAAACAGGAAACCCACGACCGCCGCGCCGGCCAGCCCGACCTGGCGCGCACCGACCGCGCGTGGAGCCCGCGCGCCGGCCTGGTGTACCAGCCGTCACAGGAGCAGTCGTATTACGCGTCGTTCAGTAAATCGTTCCAGCCGTCCGGCGAAAACTTCGCGCTGGCCGCCAGCAATGCCGACCTGGCGCCGGAACGCACCACCAACCATGAAGTGGGCGCGAAAATCGACTTGTTCGGCGGCCGCGCCACGGCAGGCGCCTCGCTGTTCCGCCTCGAACGCACCAACATGAAATCCACTGATCCCGCCACCAGCCGCGTGATTTCCATGGGCACGCAGCGCACCGACGGACTGGAACTTACGCTCAGCGGAGACCTCGGCGACGGCTGGCAAATCTGGTCCGGCTATGCGTGGCTCGATGGCCGCATGGTCAAATCCATCGCCAAAGACGATGGCCAACTGGTGCAGGGCAAGCGTCCCACGCTGACGCCGGAACACAGCGCCAACCTGTGGCTGACGAAGGCGCTGGCCGCCAACTGGGGTGTGGGCGGCGGTGTCAATTACGTGGGCGACCGCTTTGCCAACCCGGGCAACACGGTGACCTTGCCCGGCTATACGACGGCCGATGCGATGGCATACTACCGCGCCCGGGCGCTGGAGCTGCAACTGAACGTGACGAACCTGTTCGACCGCGCGTACATCAGCTCGGGCCACGGCAGCAGCAAGCACCTGATGCTGCCGGGCGCGCCGCGCGCCGTGCAGTTGACGGCGCGCTACCGCTTCTGAGCGTCCCGGCTACCTTGTGAATCGGTTGGCGATGATCTTCACCTGCGACGAGGGGAACATCGGCCCCTCGGTGCGGCGCCGCACGCGCCACGCCGTCAGGGCCACGCCGGCTGCGATGCCGAGGCGGATGGCCCAGTCCAGCAGGCTGGTTTTCTGTACCGGCGCGGTTTCATCGACGGCGTAAGCGGCCAGCCGCTGGCCCGTGAACTTCGATCCGACCACCAGCCCGCTGTCGCTGATCTTGCTGGTCAAGTACAGCCCCGCTTCGCGCGGGTGCACCGACACCTTGCCATCCTTGTAGACAAAGGTCAGCGGCTGATACCCTTCGGCCGTCACCGTGCCCGCCACGTGGCCCGCGGCATTGATGCCGGTGGCGAAACTGTTGACACCTTTCGGCAGCAGCGCGCCGATGTCGACGAGGCGCTTGCCGTCCCAGGTGAACGCGTGCCAGCGCCGCTCCGGCGTTTCCGCCGCGCCCGCCACCAGACCCGCGTCATTGATGGCGCTGGCCATGCTGATGCGCCCGCCCAGTCCCGGCACTTCGCGCATCGGCTGGCCGGGAACGGACAGGAATGCGCGGCGGAAACCGTCGGGGTTTTGCGCCGTGCCCACCACCATGCCGGCCGTGTTGACGGCGGACGCATAGCTGGTCTTGCCGCCCAATGTGCCCAGGTCTTTCATGACGCCGTCTTCCGTCACGAACGCGTGGAAGTCGCCATTGGGCAAATCGGAGTGCCCCACCACCTGGCCCGACGCATTGATCGCCACGGCCGACGACCCGCCGCCACCCAGCGAACCCAAATCCGTCATGCCTTTCCTGACTTCATAAATGAACGCCCGCCAGCGCCCTTCCTTGTTTTGCGCGGCGCCCGTGATCATGCCGGACGCATTGATGGCGCGCGCCTCGCTGTCCGAGCCACCCAAGGTGCCCAGTTCCGTCACCTTGCCGTATTCGTACAGCACGGCACGGCGCCTGCCATCCTCGCCCTCGATCATGCCGACCACCTGGCCGGCGCGGTTGGCGTCGTAGGCCTGGCTGCTTTCGCCCGGCAATTCGCCAAAGCCGGGACGGCCGGTGGCGGCGGACGCGGATAGCGGGAGCGTCAGCAGGATGGCGGCCAGGGTGGCGACCAATGAGGTCTTGCGCATGGGAATTCTCCAGAATCTTCAGTTGCCAAAATATAACGTGTGGTGCATGAAGATCTTCTTAAGTTTTTGACGGTCGCGGCCCTGCCGCCGTTCCGTGCGCCACCGCACGATTGCCCCTCCTACCATGGCCGCAACAAATATCTCGGGAGCGCATCATGGGCAGTACGGTGGGAGATTTCCTGTTGCAGCGGCTGGCACAGTGGGGCGTGCGGCGCGTCTACGGTTATCCGGGCGATGGCATCAACGGCATCGTCGGCGCATTCGGGCGGCAGGAGACGATCGAATTCGTCCAGCCGCGCCACGAGGAAATGGCTGCCTTCATGGCCACCGCCCACGCGAAATTCACGGGCGAAACCGGTGTCTGCCTGGCCACGTCCGGCCCCGGCGCGATCCACCTGCTGAACGGCCTGTATGACGCGAAAATGGATCACCAGCCGGTGGTGGCCATCGTCGGCCAGCAGCAGCGCATGGCGCTGGGCGGCGACTACCAGCAGGAAGTGGATTTGCTGACGCTGTTCAAGGACGTCGCGGGCGCCTACGTGCAGATGGCCACCGATTCGGCCCAGGTACGCCACCTGGTCGACCGCGCCATGCGCATCGCGCAGGAACAGCGCACCGTCACGTGCATCATCTTTCCCAACGACGTGCAGGAATTGCCCGCCGTGGCGAAGCCACCCCGCGAACACGGCAGCGTGCACACCGGCATCGGCGCCCTGCGGCGCAGCCTGCAACCGCCCGCCGAAGCGTTGCAGGCGGCCGCCGATATCCTCAACAGCGGCAGAAAGGTGGCGATCCTGGCCGGCGCCGGCGCGCTGCACGCCACCGATGAGCTGATCGAAGTGGCGGACATCCTCGGGGCGGGCATCGCGAAAGCGTTGCTGGGCAAGGCCGCGGTGCCGGACGATTTGCCCTATGTGACGGGCGCCATTGGCTTGCTGGGCACCAAGCCCAGCCATGACATGATGGCGGAATGCGACACGCTGCTGATGGTGGGCTCGTCCTTCCCCTACGCCGAATACCTGCCGAAGGAAGGCCATGCGCGGGGCGTGCAAATCGAAATCGACGCCAGCCGCACCAGCCTGCGTTATCCGATGGAATACAACCTCATCGGCGATGCACAAGCCACGCTGCGGGCCTTGATCCCGCTGCTGAAGCGCCAGCAAGACCGTGGCTGGCGCGAGCAGATCGAGCGCAACGTGGCGCGCTGGTGGCAAGTGCTGGAAGCGCGCGCGATGAATGCGGCGGATCCCGTCAACCCGCAGCGCGTGTTCTGGGAACTGTCGTCGCGCCTGCCGGACGATGCGATCGTCACGGTCGATTCCGGCTCATCGGCCAACTGGTATGCGCGCGACGTGAAATTGCGGCGCGGCATGATGGCCAGCCTGTCGGGCGGCCTGGCCACCATGGGGCCGGCCGTGCCGTACGCGGTGGCGGCCAAGTTCGCGTTTCCCGGCCGCCCGGTGATTGCGCTGGCGGGCGACGGCGCCATGCAAATGAATGGCATCAATGGCTTGATCACCGTGGCACGCCTGTGGCGCCAGTGGCAAGACCCGCGCCTGGTCGTCATGGTGCTCAACAATAACGACTTGAACCTCGTCACATGGGAACAGCGGGCCACGGCGGGCGATCCCCGCTATGCGCCGTCGCAGGGCTTGCCGGATTTCCCCTACGCGGCGTATGCGGAAATGCTGGGATTGAAAGGCATCAAGGTGACGCAACCGGACGACGTGGGTCCCGCGTGGAGCGTGGCGCTGGCGTGCGACAAGCCGTGTTTGCTGGAGATGGTGACGGACCCGAACGTGCCGCCGTTGCCGCCGGGCGTGTCCCTGAAACAGGCGGGCGCGTTTTTCTCCGCGCTGTTCAAGGGCGATGCGGAATCCGTAGGCGTCATCAAGGCGACCATGCGGGAAACGTGGGATGCGTGGTTCCCGCCCAAAGCACATTGACTCGCGCTGTATCCCGGGCGATAACGTTCGTCCTGTCGGTTGCGCCATGCCGGCGCCACCACTCACGCATGCTGTATTGGCTGCGCATGCATGGCGGCTTCCGCCCGGCGGAAACCGCCCTACGGAGTTGAGGTCACCGGCCTCCGGTTATTGAAACGCCACTTCGGCAAAGCTGCGCAGCTTGCGGCTATGTAATCGGTCCACACCGAGGCCCCTCAGCAGCTCCACCGTCCGGATCCCGATCTGCAAATGCTGGTCGACCCGCTCGCGGTAAAACTGGTTGGCCATGCCCGGCAATTTCAGTTCGCCGTGCATCGGCTTGTCGCTGACGCACAGCAAGGTCCCGTACGGCACGCGGAAACGGAAGCCGTTGGCGGCGATGGTGGCGCTTTCCATATCCAGCGCCACGGCGCGGCTCTGGCTGAAGCGGCGCTCTGGCGTACGTTGCGGCAGCAATTCCCAGTTGCGGTTATCCGTGCTGGCCACGGTCCCCGTGCGCATCACGCGCTTCAGTTCCAGGCCCGACAACTGGGTCACATCGGCCACGGCTTTTTCAATCGCCACCTGCACTTCGGCCAGCGGCGGGATCGGTACCCATAACGGCAAGTCTTCGTCGAGCACGTGATCTTCCCGCACATAGCCGTGCGCCAGCACGTAGTCGCCCAATTGCTGCGAATTGCGCAAACCCGCGCAGTGGCCCAGCATCAGCCACGCATGGGGACGCAGCACGGCGATATGGTCGGTGATGGTTTTCGCGTTGGCGGGACCGACGCCGATATTGACCATCGTGATGCCGGTGCCGTCGCCGCGCACCAGGTGGTAGCCCGGCATTTGCGGCAGCCGTGGCGGCGCCACGCCGAGCGCATCGTCCGGATGCGCGGCGGTCCCCACGCGGCGCGTGACGATATTGCCCGGCTCGACGAACGCAATGTAATCGTCGTCGCCGGCCGCCGGCGCCTGCATCAGCGCGTGCCCCAGGCGAATGAATTCATCGACGTAGAACTGGTAATTGGTGAACAGCACGAACTTCTGGAAATGCGCGGGCGACGTGCCGGTGTAATGGCGCAAGCGCTGCAGCGAATAATCGACGCGGGGCGCCGTGAACAGCGACAGCGGCTGCGCTTCGCCGAACGGTGCTTCGTGCGTGCCGTTGGCGATACCGTCATCCATGGCCGCCAGGTTCGGCAAGTCGAACACGTCGCGCATCAGCAGGCGCCGCTCCGGTCCCATGCTGCCTTCGATATGGTCGTGCTCCGCGAACGAAAAGTGGATCGGGATCGGCTGCGAACTCATGCCCACTTCCAGTTGCTGCCCATGGTTTTTCAGCAGCAGGCGGAATTGCTCGTGGTAATAGCGCGAAAACAGGTCGGGGCGCGTCAGCGTGGTTTCAAACGCGCCGGCGCCGGCCACGAAGCCGAACGACAGCCGGGACGGTGCGCGCGCGACGGTCTCGGTATTGATGCGCACATACGGATAACAGGCGCGGATATGTTCCGGCGGGTTTTCTCCGGCGACAAAACTCTGCAACGAGGTGCGCAGGTACCCGATGGAATCGTCGTACAAATGCTGGACATGGGCCAGCGCGGCGGCGGGGTCATCGAAATGCCGGGGGGCGATGAACGGACGGGTATGCACGGTGCTCTCCTCTACGAACGATCGGCAACAATGCCGGTTTCATTGTAGCGGGGATGCCGCTGCGATGCAGCAATGCCCCTATTGTCCGCCCGGTCCCAGCGCCTGTTTGCGCCTTTTGCTCATGTAGTTGCGCAGATCGTCGAACGTGACCTTGCCGCTGCGGGCGGTATCGATGTCGGCGAAATGGTTCGCCACGTAGCCCAGGCCCGCCTTGCGCGCCTCTTCTTCCGTCAATGCGCCATTGGCGTCGAGGTCCGCTTCATTGAAGCGCTGCCGCAGCTTGGCCAACGCCTGCCGCTGCAACGCTTCGCCGGAAGCCGGCGCCGTGGCGGGCGCATTGCGCAAGTGTTGCGGCACGCAGGGATCGGCGCATTTGACCGCCGGGTCCTGGCCGCCGCCCGCCGCATGAACTACCGGGGCAGCGGCGGCGTAAGCCCATATCGCCATCAAAATCAGTTTGTTCATCATTTCCCCAGGCTGCTGTAGAACTGCACCAGGTCCGCCTTTTGCGCGCGGCGCGCGGTGTCGTCCAGGTAAATCATGTGGCCGCTGGCGTAATTGCGGACCGTGATATTCGCGTTGGCGCCCAGCCGCTGCAAATCCAGTTCGGTCTGGTAGAACGGCGTCGCCAGGTCATGGTAGCCGCTTTGCGCCAGCACTTTCATGGCCGGATTCAGGCTGATGGCGGCGGCCAGGTCCGGGATCGTGTCCGGCACCGGCTTTCCGTCATGCGCGAACGTCCACGTGCCGATGATGTCGTTGAACGTGAGGTAGGTGCTGGCCGTGGTGTATTTCAGCGTGGTGCCGATGTAGCTGCGGATCGCATTGGTGAACGCGTTGTTCACCACCGTCAGCGACGGGTCGCCATCGGCCGTCAGCGCCGACCCCACCGCGCCCGACACGCGCGCATCGTAACGGCCCAGCAACTGGCCCGGCAACAATTCCCGTGCAAACGCATCCGGCCCGTAATTCAGGTTGGTTTGCCAGCTCGCGGCCGGGATACCCGTGTACTTGAACAATTGCTGGGCCACGGTGGGTTGCGGCAGCGTGTTGGCCGACAGCCAGCGTCCCGCCGCGTCGCGGTAGGTGGTGGCGCTGTAGCTACGCACTTCCTGCAGGAAGCTGGTAACGTCGGACGGCGCGGGATTGGCCAGCTTGTAGTAATTGCCGGTGGCCGCATAGGTGGGGATGTAGCCTTCGCAGCTGCGGTTATTGAGCACGCTGCAATTGCTGTTGTAGTCCATGATGGCCGAATGCAGCACCACTCCGCTGACACGGGTGCCCGCGGTTTCCAGCAGGCTGGCCATGACGCCGGTGCGCGGCGCGCCATACGATTCGCCGAACAGCACTTTCGGCGATTGCAGGCGGTTGTTGGCAGTCACATAGCGCTGCACGAAATCGCGGAAGGCCGCCGCATCGGCATCGACGCCCCAGAAGTCGCGGTTGCGCGCCGGCGAGATGGCTTCCGAATAACCGGTGCCCACCGCGTCGACAAACACCAGGTCCGACACGTCGAGCAGGCTTTCCGCATTGTCGGCCGGGGTGGCGGCGCCGAGAATCGCATTGGACGGGATTTGCGTCTGGATGCGCTTGGGCCCGAACGATCCCAGGTGCAGCCACATCGATGCCGAACCGGGGCCGCCGTTGTAGAAGAATGTGACGGGGCGCGTGCCCGGATCCTTGCCGTCGGCCGTATAGGCCACGTAAAAGAACGACGCCGCCCTGCCCGTGCGCGTGTCCGTGCCCGTCAGGTGGCCAGTGGTGGCGGTGTAGGCGATCGATTGCCCGTTCAGCACCAGCGTGCTTTTGACGATGGCGGCGCTCTCGGTGGCGCTGGCCAGCGAGGCGGTGGGATTGCCGGAATAGACCACGGGATCGGCCAGTGCACTGTCGCCGCTGATCGGCGGCGTGACCACGGGCGGCGTGGTGGTGGTCCCGCTGTTGCCCGCCCCGCCGCCGCCCCCGCCGCAGCCGGTCAGCAGGATGGCCAGCGCCGCGGCAGCCGCCGTTGGCCGGATTGAGGTTCTTGCAAGGGATGGGTGTCTGGCCACGCGCGCTCTCCGGGTAAGGACTGCCTGGAGCGATTATGCCCGATGGCGCGGTGAATTTGTATAGTCAGGCTGGTGTACCGTCACAGGCCGCACGTTTTGTCGCCCGGCCCCAGGAAGCGCAGCGCGCGCGAATACGACACGGCGGCGCTCTCACGGCGCTTTTGCTCCAGGGTCACCATGTCGCCGATATCGAGCCCGCTCAGGACGAACAGGTTCATTTCCCTGCCCTGGAACTTGTCCGGCAACACTTGCTCCCACCAGTCGCCGTCGCGGTAGGCGTAGCGGGTGAACAGGCGGCAGCCGGGCGACGTGGACACCACCGTGTAGATGACCGGCACGCCGTTTTCCACGTCCAGCACCAGCGGGTTCTCATGCTGGCCCTGGCCGCCGTCATGCGCGGCGCGCCAGTAGTAGGACTTGCCGGGCTGCGACGGCAGGCTGAAACGGATCGCCGTACCTTCGTCCGTGCTGCGGCGGTCGACCACGATGACGTCGCCCGATTGCAGCCGCACCTGTTCCTGCCAGCGCTCCGAACGCGAGCAGCCGGACAGCGACGCGCCTGCGGCGGCCAGTGCCAGCGCCGCCACCAGCGCGCCGCCCTTTCCCGTCCAGCTCATCCATTTCCGTGCCATTACCGCTCCCTTTGCCACCCTGTTATGCCCTGCGGGGCAAAACCTCTATTGTGCCTTGTTTTCCGCAAGAGAATGTCACGGAAAATCACGAAGTTGTCATCAAAGTGTCTTCACCGGTATTTCATGCCTCATTGCAGCCGCAAACGTCTGCGCGCGGCCCGTGCGTGCGGCACCCATGCCTGGACTGCCCAGCGCCGCCACATCAGCAATCCCCGGATCCATTCGTCGGCCGCATAGGCGATCCACAGCCCCATCAAGCCCAGACCGAAATGCACGCCCAGCAGCCAGCTGCCGCCCGCCAGCACGGCCGCCATCGATGCGGCGCCGGCGACGACGGGATAGCGCACGTCGCCCGCCGCGCGCAGCGCATTAATGACCACCAGGTTGAACGTGCGCCCCACTTCCAGCGCCACCATCAGCCACAGCAAGACCGCCCCTTCCCGCACGATGTCCGGATCTTTCGTAAACCAGCCCAGCAGCCACGGGCCGGCCAGCGCCAGGCAGGCGGAAATGACGCCGCTGATGGCCAGCCCCCGCGCCAGCGACGCCCGCACCAGGCCGTGCGCATCGCGCAACTGGCCCGCGCCGATCAGGTGGCCGACCAGGATTTCCACCGCCAGCGCCACTGCCATGCTGCACATGATGACGACGCCGCCGATCTGCTGCACGTACGCCATCGTGGCCAGCGCCCGTTCCCCCATGCTGCCAGCCACCGCCATGCTGGCCATGAACGACAGCCGCCACGCGATCATCTCAGCCGCCGCCGGGATGCCGATATGCAGCACGTCGGCCAGCGGCCCGCGCCGTAGCCGCCACCAGTCGCCCCAGCGGGGCCGGATACCCAGGCCGCGCCGCCAGAACATCAAGTGCAGCGACAAGCCCAGCGCACGGCTCAGCAACAGCGCCAGCGCATAGCCCGGCAATCCGAGCGCCGGCAGCGGCCCCCAGCCATACATCAGCGGAAACGCCAGCAGCAGGTGGGTGGCGTGCATGGCGGCCAGCACCAGCAGCGAATCGCGCATGCGCAGGTGGGCCCGCATCACGCCCGCCATCGACGCGTTCCATGCATCGAACAGCAACGCGGGCGCCAGCACTTGCAGCATCGGCACGGCCAGCGGCAGCACCGCGTCCGGCGCATGCAGCGCGCGCAACAGCGCTGCCGCCCCGGCAAAGGCCAATCCGGCCGCCGCCGCGCCCAGCCAGGTGCTGGCGCCCACCATGGCCAGCGCCACGCGGTCCGCCACGTCGCGCCGCCCGCCGCCCAGGTTTTGCGTGATGACCACGCCGATGCCCGACCCGATAATGCGGAACAGCAGGAACAACGTCTGCGAAATCTGGATCGTGACGGCAAAGGCGGCGCCGGCGGTATCGGAAACCCGGGCCGCCATCGCCGTGCCGGCCACGCCGATGGCGACCGCCAGCGACAATTCGATCAGCAGCGGCCAGGCCAGGGTGAAAACGTGGGGACGGGAGGAAATTGCGGAAATGGATGCCATAGCGCAATGATAGCGCTATTCATCCGCAATTAAAACCGGTTTGAATGCCAACTTTGAAAAAAGCTTGCCCAGGCAAGCTTTTTTGGGACGGCTCTATCAGTGCAGTTTGACCGATGGCGTAATGCGCTTGCGCAGCCAGTCCACCAGCATGACCGCGGCGGCCCGGACGACGCCGTGCAGTGCCATCAGGTGTTTCTGGTACATCATGCCGTACAACAGGTTCGCGGTGGCGCCGCTGACCGGCATCTGGCGCCCGACCGAACCGCCCAGCAGCACGCCCACGGCGGCGACGGGACCAAGCGACACCAGCGACCCGTAATCGCGGTAGCGGAATTCCGGCAGCGGCGTGCCTTCCTTGCGCGCCAGTGCAGCCGCCAGGAATACCGCCTGCTGGTGCGCCACCTGCGCCCGTGGCGGCGCGGCGCCTTTTACAGGGCAGACGAAACTGGCGCAGTCGCCGATCGCAAACACGTTGGGGTCGTCCACCGAGCGCAGCGACGCATTCACCATGATCTGGCGCATGCGGCCCAGCGACAGGCCGAACGTCTTGCTGATGGCGGGACCTTCGACGCCCGCCGCCCACAAGGTCAGCGTGGCGGGACGGGGCACGCCGTCGACGTGGATGGTGTCCGCTTCGACGCTGGTGACTGCCGCCCCCGTGCACACATCGATGCCGCGCGATTGCAGGTACTTCACGGCGCGCGCCGACATGTCAGGCGGCAGGTGCGGCAGGATGCGGTCGCCGCGCTCCAGGATGCTGATGCGCACGTCGCGCGCCGGATCCAGCGTATGCACCTTGTACTTGGCCAGCGCACGGGCGCTGTGCGCCAGTTCCGCCGCCAGTTCCACGCCGGTGGCGCCGCCGCCGACGATCATCACATTGACCTGTTCGCCGTCGCCCTGGCTGGCCCGCACGCAGGCGCCCAGGAAGCGGCGGTAAAAGCCTTTTGCGTCACCCACGTGGTCCAGCGTGCAGACATGGTCGGCAGCGCCCGGCACGCCGTAGAAATTGGTGACGGCGCCCAGCGCCAGCACCAGCGTCGTGTATTCCAGCGTGCGCGCCGGCGGCGCAATGCCGTCGTCACGCATGCATGGCGCCAGTTCCAGCATGCGGCCGGCGCGGTCCACCGAGCGCATTTCCGCGTGGATGAACTGGAAGCCGTGTTCGGCGGCCTGCGCCGAGTATTCGATCTGGAACACTTGCGGGTCGCGCTTGCCCGAGGCCACGGTATGCAGCAGCGGTTTCCAGAAGTGCGTTGGGGAACGATCGACCAGGATGATCTTCGCGCGGCCCTTGCGGCCCATGGTATCCCCTAACCGGGTTGCCAATTCGAGGCCGCCTGCGCCTCCGCCTACGATTACGATGGTTTGCATGATGTTTCCTCCGTCTTGGTTGCTGCGTATTACTTCCGCATCGCTTCCGCGTTGCGTCTGAGTGCTAATATAGTGGCCGCAAAAGGAAAAGAGAAATTACTTATTTTCAGCGATTGATAAGGTTTAGATTATGTATCACGCAAGCTTCCGCCAGCTCGAAGCGCTGGTTCTCGTGGCCCGGCATGAAAGCGTTTCACGCGCCGCCGAAGAAATGCACGTGACGCAGCCGGCCATCTCCGCCCAGCTGCGCGCGCTGGAAGAACTGGCCGGCACCGCCTTGACGCGCAAGGTCGGGCGCAACATCCAGCTGACCGCCGCCGGCGAAGTGATGCGCAATTTCGCCGAACGCATCCTGCAACTGTGGGACCAGGCCGGCGACGAACTGGGCGAGCTGCAGGGCGTCAGTTCCGGCACCTTGCGCATCGGCGCCGTGTTCACGGCGGAGCACTTGCTGCCGTCGATGCTGGTGAAGTTCACGCTGGAGCGTCCCAACGTCCGCATGAACCTGCGTGCGGGCAACCGCAGCGAGATTATCGGCCTGCTGTCACGCAAGGAAGTGGACCTGGCCATCATGGGCACGCCGCCGCGCGAACTGCGCATCAATGCAGCCCGCTTCGCGCACCACCCGATGGCGTTTGTCTCCAGCCCGAAGCATCCGCTGATGAAAAAAAAGCGCGTGACACTGGACGATATCGTGAAGTCGAACCTGCTGGTGCGGGAGCGCGGATCGGGCACGCGCACGGCCGTGGAGCGGCTGTTCAAGGAACACGGCCACACCTTGCACATCAGTTCTGAAGTGTCGAGCAACGAGGCCATCAAGAGCATGGTGGCGGCGGGGCTGGGCGTGGGTTTCGTGTCCGTGCACGCGTGCGCGCTGGAATTCAAGGCGGGGCTGATCGACATCCTGCCGATGAAGGAAAGCCCGCTGGAAGGCGACTGGCACGTGATGCACCTGGCCGACCAGCCGCTGCCCCGCATTGCCGCCGCCTTCCGCGATTTCATGGTCAATTCCGGCCAGGCGCTGATTGAAACCGAGCTGGAAGCGTATTACCAGAAATACCAGAGCCTGCACAAACGCGGCGTAAAAAACTGAATTTTCGCCAAATCCGGCCTGACCATGTTGAAATTTTGGTCAGGCCAATATAGAATCGTTTCACATTCCCCTTCCAGAACCTCGGCCATCTTCATGCGCCCTCGTTCATGAGGCACGGGCCACGCGAGGTGGCCCGACCGCGGCCGGCTGACAACACGGCCGCGTTACCCATCCCTCACAAGCAGTTCCTGACCTACAAGGAGCAACAATGAAAATACGGGAGACACTCGTCCGCACGGCCATCGCACGCACGGCCATTTTCAGCGCCCTCGCCGCCATGGCCGCCCCGGCCCAAGCCACGCCGCTGCCGCTGCAAAATGCCGTCATTACCGCCACCTATAACGGCGACGGCGCCGCCATGCTGGGCCTGGACCAGGGCTTTGCCGCCGTGCCGGGGTCCAACACCACCGCCATTTACCCCAGCGGCGCGGGCGTGGAATTCTTCACGGCCGACGCCCTGTTCGGCTTCGACTTCAACGACGACGGTTCGCTGACCATCTACAACAATGCCCCCGTCCCCACCGGCAGCTACAGCTTCCGCTTCGATTTCGGCGCGTCGCTGGCCGCGCCACTGACCAGCTTCACGCTGGCCGAGATGACCGGCGTGGCGGGCATGCCGCTGCTGTCGCTGCTCGATGGCGGCCGTGCGCTGGGACTGGACCTCAGCGCGTTGAGCTGGGAAGACGGCTACGGCACCATCACCGCCAATGCGGGCAACGCCGCAAGCCCCGGCGCCGGCGTGCCGGAACCGCGTACGGCCGCCCTGCTGCTGGGCGGCCTGGGCATGCTGATGCTGTCGCGCCGCCGCAAGACGCTGTAATCCGCGAACCCGACCACAGGAGTCGAACATGAAACACTGGAGTTTCAGGGCCGCGCTTTGCCTGCCCGCCATGCTGGCCGCCGGCCTTTGCACCACCGTGGTGCCATCCACCACAGCCGCCGTGACTGACGCTGCACGCCAGGCCGCCCCCGCCGACGGCTGGGCAAGCCAGGCTGGCGGCACCACCGGCGGCGCCAATGCCGCCGCCGGTTTTATCTATACTGTCACCAACCGCGCGCAATTGCTGGCCGCATTGAACAATGGCGGCAGCAACGCGAAAATCATCAAGCTGGTGGGCGCCATCGACATGAGCGAAGGCGTGCCGTTTGCGAACACGGGCGACCAGGCCATCCGCGGCGCCATCCGCATGAAGAGCAACACCACCTTGATCGGCGACGGCGCCAGCGCCGGCATCGTCAATGGCCATATTATCGTCAGCAATGTCAGCCAGGTCATCATCCGCAACCTGAAGATCGTCAATGCGTGCGACGTGGGACCGGTCTGGGACCCGACCGATGGCGCCACGGGCAACTGGAATTCGGCCTATGACGGCATCGGTGTTTCGCAATCGGACCATGTGTGGATCGACCACAATACATTCACCGATACGCCGAACACGGACGATTTGCTGCCCATTGAGAATGGCAAGACCAGGCAATGCCATGACGGCGCGCTGGATGTCACCAATGCGTCGGATTACGTGACCGTGTCGTACAACGTCTTCGGCCAGCACCACAAGAACAACCTGATCGGCTCCAGCGATTCCGCCAGCGCCGACGAGGGCAAGCTGCGCGTGACCTTTGCCAATAACGTGTTCCGCGACGTCACCAACCGTGCGCCGCGCGTGCGCTACGGCCAGGTGCACATGCTGAACAATTACTTCACCGGCAGCAAATCGCACGCCGTGTATCCGCACGATTACAGCATCGGCCCCGGCTACAACGCGAAAGTACTCTCGCACGGCAACGTGTTCGAGATCGCGGGCGCGACGACGTGCGACCACGTGGTGAAAAACCCGGGCGGCACACCGACCGGTACATTCAAGGACACGGGGTCGCTGGTGAACGGCGCGGCGCTGTCCGGCTGCACGGTGTCCAGTGCCGTGACGTGGACGCCGCCGTATGCGTTCTCGCCGCGGCCCGTGGCGCTGGTGAAAGCCAATGCGCTGGCGCAGGCCGGTAGCGGCAAGCTCACCACCGCCATTACCGGCACGGGCGACGTCAGCACGGATCCCGGGCTGACGCAGACTTGCCCTGCCACGGGCAATGGCCTGTATTTCTGCGACGATTTCCAGAACGGCTCCAGCGCCAACTGGGACTTGCTGCCGGTGGCGGGACCAAACGGCACGTTCAGCGTGAAGGCCGAAACCATCGGTGGCGCCAACAAGGTGCTGCAATACACGGCCGCCACCACGGGCGGCGTGCTGGCGTTGCTCAAACCCGAGGCGCTGGCCGCGATCCCGGGCGCCGACTATTATGTGGAAGCGCGCATCAAGCCGCTGACCAACAGCACCACCGGCAACAAGCAGCTGTACCTGGTGGCGCGCTACAGCAATGCCAGCAACTGGTACGGGGCGGGCCTGAACGTGCAAAGCACGACGGCGTCGACCCAGGTGGAAATCGCCAAGATGGCGGCGGGTTCGCTGAGCCGCCCGAAGCAAGTGAAAAAGCCGATCCAGATGGATGCGCAGTTCTATACGGTGCGCTTTGAAATGATCGCCGGCACGCTGACCGTCTACCTCGATGGTGAATCGCTGGGCTCCGTCACCGATACGTCGTTCACGGCACGGGGGCTGGTGGGTCTATATACCGCCAATAAATCGTTCCAGATCGACGACGTGCGGATCGGCGATCCCCGTTTAAAACCATCGCAACTGGCACTGAATCCCGCCATAACCACGTATGCGGCCGAAGCCGGCGATGCGCCATTGCCGGTCGCCGTCACGGCGGTGAAGCCCGATGGTTCGGCCGACACCTTCATGGCCAGTTCCAGCAACCCGGCCGTGGCGGCCGTGGGCATCAATGGCACTACACTGACGGTGACGCCGGTGGGCGCAGGCACGGCGAATATCGTCGTCACCAGCGATGGCGATCCAACCCTGAAACGCAGCATCGCCGCCACCATCAGCCCGCAATTCGTGCAGCCGACGCAGACCTATACGCTGACGGGGGCTTCGCCTGCCGTGGCGCAAGCCAATGTCAATGTCGACGCCAGCCTGAAGCTGACCTTCGACAACCCGCCCTCGTTCGGCTCGGGGGGCACCATCCGCATCTTCCGCAAAGTGGACGATGCGCTGGTGGACACCATCAAGCTGGCCGGCGAGACGGAGGAAATCGGCTATGCGGGCCAGGCGCTGGTGCGCAAGGTGAACACGACCCCGCTGTCCATCAACGGCAATACGTTGACGATCCGTCCGCACGCCAACAAGCTGGCCTACGGCGTCGAATACTACGTGGCGATATCGAATGGCGCCATCACGGGCGCCACACTGGGCGGCGTACCGTTTGTCGGCATCGGAAAACTGGGCGGCTGGTCCTTTGCCACGCGCGCAGCGCCACCCTTGGCGGACGGCGACATCGCCGTGGCGGCCGACGGCAGCGGCGACTTCGATACCGTGCAGGGTGCCCTGAACTTCATCATGAAGGAAATGGACAAGGCGGCCCCGGTCACCGTGCGCGTGAAAAACGGCCAATACCAGGAATTGCTGTACCTGCGCGGCAAGGATAACGTGACCATACTCGGCGAGAGCCGCAATGGCGTGGAAATCCGCTACACCAACCATGACACGCTGAACACGGGCAGCGGCGCAAGCCAGGCGGCGGGCACCAACGCCACGCCGGCCGGCGGCCGCGCCGTGCTGCTGGTGGAAGCGTCGGACATGCTGCGGCTGCAATCGCTGACGATCCGCAACACGACCTTGCGCTCGCCGTCGATTTCCGCCCAGGCCGAGACGCTGTACTTCAACAACGACAGCGGCCGCCTGATCGCAACGGACGCGAATTTCTTCAGCGAGCAGGATACCTTGAACCTGAAGGGCTGGTCGTGGTTCTACCGCACGCTGGTGGCGGGCAACGTGGACTTCATCTGGGGTTCCAGCCGCGCCGCGCTGTTCGAGGAAAGCGAAATCCGCTCCGTGGGCGACACCACCAGCACCACCAGCGGCGGCTACGTGCTGCAGGCGCGCGTGGCCAATGCGGCGGACAAGGGTTACGTCTTCCTCAACAGCACGCTGACGCACGGCCCCGGCCCGGGTCCGCTGCACGGCGACATCCCGAACGGCGCCACCTACCTGGCGCGCAGCGCCGGCAGCACCAGCACGTGGGACAACATCGCGTTCATCAACTGCCGCATGGACAGCCACGTGGCGGCGGTGGGCTGGGCCGGGCTGGGTGTCAACGGACAGCCGGCGCCAAACCCGGTCACCGCGACGGCCGCCAGCGGCTGGCGTGAATATGGCACGACGGACCTGGCGGGCAACCCCGTCAACCTGGCCACGCGCGTCGGCGGCTACCAGTTGAACGCCACCGACGTCGCCGCCAGCTTCGCCACCCGCGCACTGGTGTTCTCCGCCTACAACAGCAACGCTGGCTGGGACCCGCAACCGTAAAAACCGGGTCAGGCGGCGTCGCGTTCGGGAACCAGCACGGGCTGCGCGGTCACCGGCACCGCGGCGCCGGTCTGCGCCGCCAGTTCCGCGTCCGTCAGCGGACCCGTGCCGCTGTAGCGGTCCAGCGCCAGGTAAATCACGGGCGTGATGTACAAGGTCACCACTTGCGAGAACAGCAAGCCCCCCACCACCGCCACGCCCAGCGGCTGGCGCAGTTCCGCTCCCGCGCCCAGCCCGAACGCCAGCGGCACGGCGCCCATCAGCGCCGCCAGGGTCGTCATGATGATGGGGCGGAAGCGCTGCAGGCAGGCCTGGCGGATCGCTTCGTCCGGCGGCACGCGCTGCGAACGCTGCGCATGCAGGGCGAAGTCGATCATCATGATGGCGTTCTTCTTGACGATACCGATCAGCATCAGCACGCCGATGGTGGCGATCAACGTCAGCTCCATGCCGCACAGTTTCAGCGACAGGAACGCCCCCACCACGGCGGACGGCAAACCCGCCAGGATCGTCACCGGATGGATCCAGCTTTCATACAGCACCACCAGCAGCACATAAATCACCGCCAGCGCCACGAACACCAGCACCAGCTGGCTGCCCTGCGTTTCCTGGAACGTGGCCGCCTCGCCACCATAGCGCGTGATCACGGATGGCGGCAACTGCACTTCGCGTCCGATGTCCGCGATCTTCGCCGTCGCTTCGCCCAGCGCCACGCCCGGCGCCAGGTTGAACGACAGTGTGATGGCCTGCAATTGCCCCTGGTGGTTCACCGCCAGCAGCCCGGCCGTACGCTCGACCGTGGCAATCGACGACAGCTGCACCAGCGTGCCGTTGGCGGCGCGCACGGAAACCTTGCCCAGCGCTTCCTGGTATTCCTTGTCGAGCGCTTCCATCAGCACCGCGTAACTGGCGCTGGGCGCATAAATGGTCGATACCTGCCGCTCGCCAAACGCCAGGTACAGAGCGCTGCGCACATCGGCCATGCGCACGCCCAGCCCTTCCGCCTTGTCGCGGTCGATGCGCAGGCTGGCCTGCAAGCCCCGGCTCTGGCTGTCGCTGGTCACGTCGCGGAACATCGGATCGCCACGCATGCCCTGCTGGATTTTCTCAGCCCAGGCCTCCAGCCCCTCGGGGCTGACGCTTTGCAGCGTGTACTGGTAGCGGCTCTTGCTGCTGCGCCCCCCGATCTGCAAGTTCTGCATGGGGCTCAGGTAGACGGCAATGCCCGGCACCGCGCGCGCTTCCTTGCGCAACGCCGCCAGCACTTCCTGCATCGGCGCCCGCTCGCCGCGCGGCTTCAATGTCAGGATCATGCGCCCGCTCGATGCCGTATTGCCGCCGCCCGGCCCGCCCGGCCCGGTGAACGACAGCACGCCCTGCATGGCGGGATGGTTGCGGAAACGCTCCGCCACCTGCGACTGCAATGCCAGCAAGGCCGTGGGCGACACGTCTTCCGCGGCTTCCGTCGTGACGCGGATGCGGCCCAGGTCTTCCTCGGGGAAGAAACCCTTCGGCATGTCCTGGTACAACGTCACCGTCAGCGCCACGCTGGCCAGCGCACCGCCCAGCACCACCAGCCGGTGCCGCAGGCTCCAGTCCAGCGACACGCGGTAGGCATGCGTCAGCGCCGCGAATCCGGCCTCGAACGCCCTTCCCAGCCAGCCGCCGGACACCACGCCCGCATCGGCATCTTTCGGCAATAAACGGCTGGCCAGCATCGGCACCACCGTCAGCGACACCAAGGCCGACACCAGCACCGCCAGCGACACCACCACGGCAAACTCCCTGAACAGCAAACCGATCACGCCCGGCATGAAGAAGATCGGGATGAACACGGCCACCAGCGACACGGAAATCGACACGATGGTAAAGCCCATTTCCCGGGCGCCCACCAGCGCCGCCTTCATCGGAGTTTCCCCCTTTTCCGTGTGGTGCACGATGTTTTCCAGCACCACGATGGCGTCGTCGACCACCAGCCCCACGGCCAGCGTAATGCCCAGCAGCGACACGTTATTCAGGCTGTAGCCGCACCATTGGAACAGGATCATCGCGCCCAGCAGCGACAGCGGCAAGGTCACGGCGGGAATCACCGTGGCCGCCAGCCGGCGCAGGAACAGGAAGATCACCATCACCACCAGCGCCACCGTCAGCGCCAAGGTGACGTTGACGTCGTGGATCGCTTCGCGGATCGACAGCGAACTGTCGCCCGACAAGGTCACGGAAATCGACGACGGCAATTGCGCCTGCAGGCGCGGCAACAGCTTGCGCACCGCGTCGACCACCGCCACGGTATTGGCGTTCGGCTGCCGCTGCACTTGCAGCACCACCGATTGCGCACCGTTGTAGCTGGCCGTGGTGCGCACCGACAGGTAACTGTCTTCCACTTGCGCCACTTCCTTCAGCCGCACCGGCAAGCCGTTGCGGGTGGCGACGATCAGTTCGCCGAATTGCGCCGCCTTCATCAGCTTGCCGTCGGCCTGGATGGTCAGTAATTGCTGCGGCCCTTCGATCACGCCCAGCGGCGAATTCGCGTTGGCGGCACGGATCGCGGCCGCCAGTTCATCGAGCGTCATGTTGCGCGCCGTGAGCTTGTCCAATTGCGCCTTGACGCGCACGGCAAAGCGCTTCTGCCCGTTGACGTTCACCTGCGCCACGCCCTCCAGCGTGGCGATCGACGGCGCGATCAGGTTTTCCGCATAATCGTTGAGTTCAGCGAGGCTGAGCGACGGCGCATTGAGCACGATGAACAATGTCGGTCCGTCCGCCGGATTGCTCTTGCGGTAAGACGGCAATTCCGTGACTTCCTGCGGCAACGCGCGCTGCGCCCGCAGCAGCGCCGCCTGCACGTCCAGTGCCGCCACGTTGATGTCGACGGACGGATCGAATTCCAGCGTCAGCGACGTGGCGCCGGAACCGCTGGACGACGTGATCAGGTTCAGGCCCGCGATGGTGGAAAACTGCTTTTCCAGCGGCAGCGCCACGGACGACGCCATGGTTTCCGGGCTGGCGCCCGGCAAGTCCGCGTTGACGTTGATGACGGGCGTGTTATAGCTGGGCAGCGCGGCCACCGGCAATTTCAGCACCGCCAGCACGCCCGCCGCCGCCAGCGCCAGCGCCAGCACGATCACCATGGCAGGACGCCGGATGCACAGTTCGGACAAATTCATGCCGCGCCTCCCAGTGCGGCCAGCGTGGCGCGGCTGTCATTGCCGCCCTTGTCGATCCGGACCTTGACCCCGGGCCGCAAATTCTGCTTGCCTTCGACGATCACCTGCTCGCCGGCTTCGATGCCCGCCACGGCGGCCTTGCCGCCGAAAGCGTGCAACACCTTGACGGGACGGGACTGCGCCTGCTGTTCACCGTCCACCGTGAATACCCGCGCGCCATTGCCGCTGGTGACGATGGCCGCCAGCGGCACCACCACGGCCGCGCGCAAGTTGTCCAGCGTGACTTTCGCCTGCACGAACTGGCCCGGCCACAATTGCGACGCATTGTTGGCGAATTGCGCCTTGACGCGGATGGTGCCCGCCTGGGCGTCCACCGCGCTGTCGATAAAGCTCAGGCGCCCCGCATAGCTGTGCGCCTCCTGTCCCGGTCCGCTGGACGGCACGGTGGCGCTGACCCTGGCGCCGCCCGCCTTTTGCCCGTCCAGCAAGCCCGGCAGGCCGCTTTCCGGCACGGTGAAGCTGACGGCGATCGGGTGCATTTGCGTCACCGTCACCAGCGCCGCCGAGGCCTGCGCCATGCTGCCCGGATAAACATTGATGACGCCGATGCGGCCCGACGACGGCGCGCGCAGCACCGTGTGGCCCAGATCCACCTGCGCCGACCGCAGTGCCGCGCGGTCGGCCTGCACTTGCGCGCGGGCGGCTTCGGCCTGCGCCTGCAAGCTGTCGGCCGCGCTGGCGGAAATGAATTTTTGCACCGCCAGTTCGCGCGAGCGGGCCGCCTGCCGCTCCGTGTCGGCCAGCGTGGCTTCGCTGCGCACCAGGCGCGCCTGCGCCTGGTCCAGCGCCGCCTGCTCCGCGCGGTTATCGAGCGTAAACAACAATGCGCCAGCTGCCACGTTTTGTCCTTCTTTCACGTGCACCTGGCGCACCACCCTGCTGACCTGCGGGCGGATTTCCACCGTGGACAGCGGCACCACCGTGCCGTTGGCCTGTATTTCCACTGCCACGTCCTGCTGCTGCGCGGCCGCCAGCCGCACCAGCGGCGGGCCACCGGCGCCGGGACCGCCGCGCCGTCCGCCGCCTTCCCTGGCGCCCTGCGGTTCCCCCTTGCCACCGGCACGGGCGCCATCCTGCGCGCCCGCCGCGGTGGCGTCCTTCAACCGGCCCGGGGCCTGGCTGCCGCCGGCCCAGTACCATCCCGCCGCGCCGACGGCGGCGGCCACCGCCGCCACCGCCAGCACCTTGCGCCCACCCTTGGTACGGGCGCGTTCCCTGATGATTGTCATGCTGTTCCCGTCCCGGCTAACTTGCCGGCTCCGTCAGCACCGACAGCTTGCTGACACCGGAGCGCTGGATATGGGCAATCACCTGCGCCACCGCGCGGTAAGGCACCGCCTGGTCAGCCTGCAGGCTGAGCGCCAGCTCCGGATCCGTGCCCACCAGGGTGCGCAATTCCGGTTCCAGCGCATCGAGCGTGACTTCGCGCTTGTCGATAAAGATACGGTTCTCGCCGTCCACGCTGACCGTCACGCTTTTATTCGGCGTCGCCGGCGTGGTGGCCGCGGTTTTCGGGAGGTTGATCCGCACCGCGTTATTGAGCAGCGGCGCCGTGAGGATGAACACCACCAGCAATACCAGCATCACATCCACCAGCGGCGTGATGTTGATCTCGCTGACCACGTCGCTGCTATCCCTGCCTGTCGTGAAAGCCATTATGCGTACACTCCTGCCGGCAAGCCGGCTGCCAGCGCGCCCTGGGCCGCCGTGTCGCGCACGGGCGTCTTGCCTGCGGGAGCGGTGGAAACGCGGAAGTTGTTTTTCTGCGCCAGGTTGACGAAGTCCGTCGCGTAGTTGTCCAGCTCCGCGGCCGTGACTTTCAGGCGGCGCACGTAGAAGTTAAACGCCAGCACGGCAGGCACCGCCACGGCGATACCGACACCGGTCGCGATCAGCGCCTCGCCGATCGGTCCGGCCACCACGTCGATGCTGGCCGAACCGCTGGCGCCGATGGCGCCCAGCGCATGGATAATGCCGAACACGGTGCCGAACAGGCCGACAAACGGCGCGGTCGAGCCGATCGATGCCAGCACCGCCAGGCCGCTTTCCAGCGACTGGTATTCCTTCTGGATTTGCTGGCGCAGGTAGCGCTCCAGCAGCTCGCGGCGATCCCAGCTGTGTTCCAGGTCGGCGCTGGCGTCGGCATCGCTGACGTACAGCGCTTCAAAGCCGACTTCCGCCAGGCGCGCTTTCGGGCTGGCGCCGCTGGGCAGCGCCGCGGCGGCGTCGAGCGAGCTGGCGCTCCAGAAGGCCTTGCCGAATGCCTTGTCGCGCTTGCCCAGGCGGTAGTGCTGGATCCCCTTGGCGGCGATCAGCACCCAGGTCACGACGGAAAACGCCACCAGCGCGTACAGGGAACCCTGCACGATCAGTTCGAGGTAATGGGATTGCATGGATGATTCCTTTCAGTTGATACGATTAATTCAATGCGATTGATTCGAAATGGCGTCAGGACAGCTTGAAGTTCAGCGGCACCTTGACCCAGCCGTCGATCGGCGTCTGGCCGCGCCGTGCGGGCTCGAACGCCCAGCCCTGCACCGCCTTGACTGCCGCGTCATCCAGGATCTTGTGGCCGCTGGATTTATCGATGTTGATGGTGGAAGGTTTGCCGGTGGCCAGCACCTGTACCTTGAGAATGACTTGCCCCTGCAAGCCCCGGTCCTGCGCCAGCGCGGGATATTCCGGCGCCGGGTTGTTCTTGTAGCCGGCAAAGCCGCGCGGCTCGGTCACCGGCTCCGGTGGCGGCGGGGCGGGAGGCGCGGCCACTGGCGCCGGCGGCGCGGGTGGCTGCGGCGTCGTCGCCACCGCCACGGTGTCCGCCGTCGGCGGGCCGGAATCGACCACGTTGCGTACCACCGGCAACGGTTGCGGCGCCGGCGCCTGCTTCACCACTTGCGGCTGTGGCTGCGGCTTGGGCGGCTCGGGCGGTGGCGGCGGCGGGGGTGGCGGCGCGAATTCCAGCGCCAGCGGCTCCGCCTTGGGTGGCGGCAGCTTCGCGTCGGCCGGCAGGTTGTGCACGCCGACGATGATGGCGGCATGCAGCAGCACCGCGGCGCCGGCCAGGATGGTCAAGCCGGTCTTGTTGTACAGCCCCTGTTTCAGCAAGTCCGGGCGCACTGCCGCCGCAGTGGGCAACGCCTGCGCCGGCTGTACCGCGGGGCGCGTCGCACGGCGCGCTTTGGCGCGGCGCGGCGCATGGGAGGCGGAATGAAAACTGTCGAATGTCAGTGTCGTCATGGGATACCTTTCTTGAATCCGGAAGTGAAGGCGCCGTTACCACGCGGGCGCCGGGCTGGATACAGGTGCGGAAACCGGGGTGGCGCCCTGGGGCTGCGCTGTCGTCGATGCCGTCGATGCGGTGGCCGGCGCGCTGTCCTGCGCCAGCCCCGCACCGCTGGCAAACGCCATCGCCACCACGGCCACGCCGAGCGCGCAAGCCAGCGCGGTCCAGCGCCACGCATTCACGCCCTGCACCTCGCTATCGGCCTCGCTGGCCGCATCCGCTGCGGGCAGCTCCTTCCAGCCCGTCACCATGGGTTTGACCAGGTTGGTCTTGCGCACCAGCAGATAAGCGGCAATGGCCAGCACATGCAAGGCAATCAACCCCATCAAAACGTAGGCCAGTTGCTGGTGCAATCCCGTCAATTGCAGCGAGCGGGCTTCATCGACCAGTTGCGCCAGCGGGCCCTGGAAGGAAATCTCGTCAGTGCCGACCAGCCCCGTTCCCGCCTGCACTGCCAGCAGCGCCAGCAGCGCGAACACCGACAAGGCGCCCAGCGGGTTGTGGCCATGTCCGCGCCAGTTGCCGCCCAGGTAGGCGCGCAGGCGGCCCGGCGTCGGTGCAAAATTCGCAAAGCGCGCATGGGCAGCACCGGCGATACCCCACACCAGCCGGAACGCGACCAGCCCCACGATGGCAATACCCGCATAGCCGTGCACCGGCATCCAGTCGCCACCCACCAGTCCCGTGGCCAGCGCCAGCGTCACCGACAGCACCAGCGACCAGTGGAACAGCCGCGTGGGCAAGTCCCATACGTGGATGCGTGCCGGCTGAACGACGGCGTCACAGGCACAGGCGCCATCCGTCACGGCCCGGGCAATGTCTCCCGCGTGGCCGGGTGGAATCGCCCGCGCATGCAGGCCGCGTACCACGGCGCCACTGTGCACCGGCTGCACGCGGACCGCGCCCGGCTGGCCACTGCGGGCGGCGGCGCCACCGGCGCTGGCCAGGTAAGCGGCCGATGCCGCCTTGCTGGCGCGCAGTTTGGCTTTCGCCACGCTGCGCAGGCTCTTACGTACTTCCTGTGCCGGCTGCGCAGGCTGCGCACCGTCACCGGCATAGGCCCTGGCGAAGAACTTGCTGCTCATACCGCTATCCGCCTTACTGCTGCGCCGTCACTGGCTGGGCAGCCTGCGCGGTCTGGCGTGGCGCCGGCGGGGCGACGCGGGTGATCTTGCCGCCCTGCGCCTCGTAATCTTCCGAACCGGTGGCGCCGGCCACCTTGTAGCCTTTACTGGTCAGCAGGTCGCCCACGGCGCCCGCGCGGTGCGCATGATTGGACACGGTGAGGATCACGCGGTCTTTCGGGATATACGACAGATGCTGCTCCACGTCCTTGGCCTGCACGTTCAGGTAGACAGGGAAGCTGCCCTTGGCCGTCAGCTCATCGGGACGGCGCACGTCGACCACCAGCAGTTTTTCCGGCGCGGCCAGCAACTTGTCGACGTCCGCCCGTTCCAGTTGCCTGGTCTTGTATTTCCACGGCTGCGGGGCTTGCTGGGCCAGGGAGGATGCGGCCGACAGGGCCAGAGTCAGGGTGATGGCGGTTTTCAAAGCGTTCATGGTGTTTCCTTCCTGGTGGTTGCTGTGCAGTGCGCGATTCGCACCGCTGTCGCAGGGGACTATTGCAACTAGCGTGCCAGTGGCTGGAAAACGCCCTGACCGGGACGCACCTTCGCCCCATAACGCCCGCCGTTACTGGCTTTCCACGATTTCCAACTGGGCGCCCGAGCACCACATTGGCAGGATCGTCTCTGGTGCCAGCCCACCATGCCCACCGGCAGCCCTGTTGAGAATTCAACAGGGCGCAACAGCGGCGCCACCTGACGTTGCGGCTTGTTGCATCTTCATCAACGCCGCTGGCCCGCTGCTGCGCCGCCATCAGCGCGTACCGGGCCTGTTTTGCGTTTCGCCTGCAACGGCGGGCTTTCCGCCAGTGGCATGGTCTTTGCGACGCATCAGGCATTCATCACAACGAAAGCGTCATCCATGCATAAGCAAGCTCAGTTCCGTCATATCCCCCGTCACCATGCTTCCCGTACCCTCCGTTTGCTGCCGGTCGTCGCACTGCTGGCCGGCGCCGGCTTCAGCGCGCAGGCCGCCGGCCAGGCAGCCGATGCCGGCGTCGCCGAATTGCGCGCCGAGATTGCCCGCATCCAGGCTGAAAACGCGCGCCTGAAGGAAGCGCTGGCCGCGCAAGGCGCCAATGCCGCCACCCCGGCAACCGCGCCAGCCGCTTCCCCCGCAACAGCGGCGGCAACGCCGGAAGAAGAACCACAGGCGCTGGGCGCCGTCACCGTGCGGGGCCGCAAAAAGATCGAAACCCTGAAGGAAGTGCCGCTGTCGATTTCCGTGGTCAGCGGCCAGGAACTGGACCGTGAACTGGCGCAGGATTTGTCGGCCATCACCAAACGCGGCGCCAATGTGCAGTTCAACCAGAACAACACGCGCGGCGCATCGCTGTCGGTACGCGGCCTGGGCAAGCGCTCGTTCACGGAAACGCAGGATCCCAGCGTGGGCGTGGTGGTCGACGGCGTCAGCTACGGCTTGTCGCAACTGGCCAACTTCGACTTTTATGACGTCGAATCCGTCGACGTGACGCGCGGCCCGCAAGGCACGCTGGGCGGCAAGGGCGCCAGCTCCGGTGTCGTCAGCATCAATACCCGCAAGCCGTCGTTTTACCCGACCGCCGACTATTCCATCACGTACGGCCAGAATGAAACCGTGATCGGCAAAGCCAACCTGGGCGGCCCCGTCATCGATGAATTGCTGGCGTGGCGCGGTTCGTTCATCGTGCACCGGGCGCGCGGCTTTTACGACAACAATTTCGACCACAACTACAGCCTGTACAACAAGAACCGCGTCAGCGCCCGCACCCAGTTCCTGTTCACGCCCACCAGCACCTTCAATGCGCGCATCAGCCTCGACGTGGAACCGCGCGCGCCGCAAGTGCAAAACGGCCTGACGTTTTACAAGAACCAGCCGGACCGGTTCGCCGACGGCAGCCTGACCGACCCCAGCGGCACCAGCACCCGCGCCAAGCTGACGGGATTTACCAATGCCAGTGGCGCGTTCACCGGCCCGCGCGCATGGTTCAACGGCCGCTCGTTCAATGGCGCGCCCTACACGTATGAAGCCAACTATATCGGCGACGACAACATCAACTTCAACGAAAACCAGGGCCAGACCGTGCATAACAAGGGCGGTTCCGCGGAGCTGACGTGGGATTTGCCGGGCCATACGTTCACGTCGCAGTCTGCCGTGCGTATTTATTCGTTCGATGCGCACAACGACGAAGGCACGCCGTTCGATATCAGCCGCAATGGCGGCGGCGGCGTCGCGTACCGCCAGTTCACGCAGGAATTCAAGCTGAAGTCCAAGCCGGGCGGCGTGCTCGATTACACGGCGGGCCTGTTCCATATCCGCACCGACGACGACATCGCGTCGAAATCCGGCTGGGGTTCCGACGCGGGCGCGTGGTTCGCCACCACGGCGCAGTACAACACGCTGGAGCGCAATGCTGGCGCCAATCGGGGTGCGGGCCTGGCGCTGCTGAAAGATTCGCTGGACGATTTGATCGTCAAGGGCGATACGGTGGTGCACACCAGGAGCAATGCGCTGTTCGGCAACGCGACCTGGCACGCGTCGGACAAGCTGAATTTGACCGGCGGCCTGCGCGTCACGCGCGAAGACCGCACCACCACCGATACCCGCGTACTGTCCGCCAATGGCGCCGGCGCGGCATTGAATCCCGTGTCGGTGCGGGGCGTGGCGCTGGGCGGCTTCAACAGCGCCGCCAGCGGTGCGCTGGCCACCGGCAACAGCGCGGCACAACTGGCGCTGGCCGATGCCATCGCCAGCAAATACTACGGCGCCGCGATCACGCCGGTGCCGGGAGCGGCCTATGCCAGCCTGACGGCGGCCCAGCAGGCGCAGGTCGCAGCCGCCAAGGCGCTGCGCGCGGGGCAGATCGGCCAGCTGATTTCCGGCATCCAGGCCAAATACGACGACACGCTGTATACCGCCACGCTGGCGCCGTCATACCGCTTCAGCGACCAGTACACGGCGTACACGTCGTGGCAATACGGCGAAAAGTCCGGTTCCGCGCTGAACGTCAATGGCGCCAATGCCAATGTGCGGCCTGAAAAGACCCACGCGTTCGAGATCGGCCTGAAAACCAGCCTGCCGCAATATGGCCTGGTGCTGAACACGGATTTGTTCCTGATGAACATCCGCGACTACCAGTCCGCCGTGCGCGTGGTCGACGAATTCACCACCGCCACCAACATCGCCAACAACCAGGCCAACCCGATCGCGTATGTGACGGCGCAGGGCAATGTGCCGAAGGCGCGCGCCAGGGGCTTTGAAATCGACGGTGTCTACACGGCGATCCCGAACCTGTCGATCCGCTTCTCCGGCGCATGGAACGATGCGCGCTACGTCAGCTTCCCGCAAGCCGCCAAGCCCGACGAACTGGCTTACCTGCCCGGCGCCTACGTCGACCAGAGCGGCCTGGCCTTGCCCGGCGCCGCCAAATGGACGGGCAACCTGGGCGCCGAGTACCGCAAGCCGTACAACGGCCGCGAATACCACGCCAGCTTCAATACCGCGTTCACCAGCCGCTATAACAATACCGACACGCTGTCGTCGTATGGCTGGGTCAGCGGCGGCGCCATTACCGACCTGTCGTTCGGCGTGGCGTTCAAGGGCGGCTTCGACGTCAGCCTGACCGTCAAGAATGCGTTCGACAACCGCAACCACGAACCGGCCTGGGTCAGCTATTCGCCGAACCCGTATCCGCGCTGGTATGGCATCACGTTCAGCGGCAAGCTGTAAGGCGCCGCCGGCACGTGACCATATGCATATATCGTTTTCGTCATGAACGGATCGCACCACTGAAGTAGACAGTAATAAGGCGGCGCTGTTGCTGATGCAGCAGCACCGCCGTGATTTTCCACGGATATGCTGGTTTTGCGCGGGTTTTCGGCTTGGCACGCCAATTGCAGAGGTAAGGCTGTTCTCTTGTTCAATGAAAGCCTCGCAATGACGACTCAAGCACAATACCGTACCGCCCTGCCCTTCCGTTTGTCCCCTGTCGCGGCCACATTGGCTGGCGCCGCCATGCTGGCATCGGCGCCGCTCTATGCTGCCGAACCGACCGTGGCCGAACTGCAGGCGGAAATTGCGCGACTCAAGCAAGTCATCGCAGCTCAGAATCCTTCGGCCGCACAGGGTGCGCCGGCGGCTGTCGCTGCGCCCGCACCTGCCGCCGTCGCCCAGCCCGCACCCGCCGCCGAAGAATCCGAAACCCTGGGCGAAGTCACCGTCCGCAGCCGCAACCGCCTGGAGCGCTTGCAGGACGTGCCGTTGTCCGTGTCCGTCGTGACCGGCAAGGAACTGGACCGCCTTCAGGCCACCGATATCAAGTCACTGACGCAACGCGCCGCCAACGTGTCGTGGAACCAGGGTAACCAGCGTACCGCCAGCCTGGCCATCCGGGGCGTCGGCAAGCAGGGCCAGACCGAGGCGCAGGATCCCAGCGTCGGCCTGATCGTCGACGGCGTCAACTACGCGTACAACGCACTGTCGTCCAGCTTCGACTTCACCGACGTCGACGCGGTCGAAGTCACACGCGGTCCGCAAGGCACGCTGCTGGGCAAGAACACCAGCGTGGGCGTGGTCAACGTCACCACGCGCCGCCCGTCGTTCACACCGGACGCGTCGTGGTCGCTGACCATCGGCCAGCAGGACACGGTGCAAGGCCGCTTCGCCGCCGGCGGACCGATCGTCGACGGTTTGCTGGCCTACCGCGCCAACCTGTCCGTCAGCAAGGGCGAAGGCGACATCAAGAATGCGTACAACAAGGACATCACGTACACCAACAAGGACCGCGTATCGGGCCGCCTGCAATTCCTGCTGACGCCGGATTCGTCGTTCAGCGCCCGCGTCGCGCTCGATGCGCAGCCGCGCGCCGGCGAAACCTATAACGCGCGCACCATCAACACGCCAACGCCGGCCGTCTATGCGAATGGATCCGTCAACACGCTGGCCACCGATCCCGCGGTGCGCCTTGCGCGCCGCTGGTTCACGCAGCAAACGGGCTATACGTACCAGGACAACTTCCTCAACGAGAAAACGCACCAGGTCAATAACGACAACCAGCGTCCGCTGGTCACCGGCAGCAATGGCGCGGCGGCGGAGCTGAACTGGTACCTGGACAAGTTCAACATCACGTCGATCACCGCGTACAAGGATTACCACTTCAACGCCACCAATGACGAAGGCACGCCGTTCGACGTGCACCGCAATTCAGGCGGTTTCTGGAACGATTACCGCCAGGCCACGCAGGAATTGCGCATCTCGTCACAGCCGGGCGGCTTTGTCGATTACCAGGCCGGGGTCTTCCTGATGAAGGTCGATAACCAGGCCGACTACCGCCGCGAATGGGGCAATGACGCGGGCGCCTGGTATGCCAACGCGGCGCAATACAACCGCCTCGACGCCAATGCGGCGGGCCGCTACCTGCTGCAAAATTCGCTGGACCGCTTGCAGATGTCGTTCAACTCGCCGGCCGGCACGCAGGATATCCGCAACAAGAGCGCCGCCATCTTTGCCCAGGCCAACTGGCACTTGTCCGATCCGCTGACCGTCACCACGGGCCTGCGCTTCACCCGCGAAGACCGCCGCAACAAGGGCAGCACCCTGGTTAACAATAATGGCAATGCGCCGGAACTGAACCCGGTTGCCGTCAACGGCGTGGCTTTCGGCGGTTTCGCCAGCGCCGCCAACGGCTCGCTGCTGGCATCCAACAGCGCCGCGCAAATCGCGCTGGCCAACAGCGTGGCCAGCAAGTACTTCGGCGTGGCGCAATACAGCGCGCTGACGGCGGCCCAGCAACAGCAGGTGGCCGACGCGAAAGCCATCCGTGCTTCGCAAATCGGCGTGATCTTCGCGCCGACCGAAGCGGAACCGTTCAAGGATACGCTGCCGGCGTTCGTGATCAGCCCTTCGTACAAGTTCAACAAGGACCTGACCGCGTACGCGTCGTGGCAATACGGTGAAAAAGCCGGCATTTCACAGCTGACCAATGGCGTGTCGAACCTGGTGCGCAAGGAAAAAACCAATGCGCTGGAAACCGGCATCAAGTCCGCGCTGCTGGACCGCAAGCTGCTGATCAACGCCAACCTGTTCCTGATGAACATCAAGGATTACCAGCAGGCGGTGCGGGTACTGGACGTCTACACGACGAACCTGAACAACGACGGCCAGCTGTACTACACCACGGCCACCGGCAACGCGCCGAAGGTGCAAGCCAAGGGCCTGGAATTCGACGGCGCCTATTCCGGCATCGCCAACACCACACTGCGCTTCTCGGGCGCTTACACGGATGCGCGCTACAAGGACTTCAAGCAGTCCGCGCAGCCGGTGGAAAACGGCTATGCCGGGGCCGCGCCTTACCGCGACGTGACGGGCCAGGCGCTGCCGGGCGCATCGAAGTTCACGTTCAACGTGGGCGTCGACTACCAAAAGCCGGTCTTCACGGACAAGGCGTTCCACGCCAGCTTCAACACGGCATACAACTCGCGCTACAACGCGGACAACACGCTGTCCAGCTATGGCTGGGTGGGCGGCTCGGCCATCACGGACCTGTCCGTGGGCCTGGGCACGCGCAGCGGGTCGTTCGACGTCAGCGTGATCGTCAAGAACGCCTTCCAGAACGATGCGCCGCTGACGAAGACGTGGAACAGCTACACGCCTGCCGTGCCGCGCTGGATCGGCCTGGTGGTGAGCGGCAAGCTGTAAGCCGGGCCGCCGCCGGCACGTCATCATTTCGTGCAAGTGCATTTATGTTTTTTCGCACAACCCAGTGAGATGTTGCTGCAAGGCAATTTTCACTGACATAATCGGCCCGTCGTTTGCTACGGGCCCACATCGTCCTGGCTGCGAGCCAGGGTGGCAATCGGGGTACGCGACAGCAGCAAAGCGCAGGCCGGGCGGCTTTTCGCCGCTCCGGCATTCCTCCACCACACTGACTCGCAGACTATGCCGAAGACCAAACAAACTCTCTCCTCCAACCGCAGGGCCTTTTGCGCCAACACGCTTGGCTTGCTGGCGCTCGGTCCCCTGGGCGCGCTCGGCCTGAGCGGATGCGGCGCGGGCGCCGACGCCGGCGAAGTATCCGGCCAGGCCGCGCCGAAGCGGCAAGGAGCTCCCGGCGCCTTTACCCACCCCGGGCTGCTGCATACGCAGGCCGATTTCGACCGCATCAGCCAGAAAGTCGCCGCCCGCGCTGCGCCGTGGTTCAGCGACTGGCTTCTGCTGCTTCAAAACAACCTGGCCAGCAATACATGGAATCCCGATGCGCGCCCGGTCGTGTACCGCAACGATGGCGTGCATGGGGATAACGTGCAAGTGCTGCAGTGGGACGTCATGGCGGCCTACCTGAATGCCTTGCAGTGGAAGATCACGGGTAACACAGCCGCCGCCGATACCGCCGTGCGCATCCTGAATGCGTGGGGCTCGACCCTGACCGCCATCAATACCACGGATGGCCATTACGACGGCTTCCTGGCCGCCGGCCTGCAGGGCTACCAGTTCGCGAACGTGGCGGAAATCATGCGCGGCTATTCCGGCTGGGCCGCAGCCGATATCGCCACCTTCCAGCAAATGATGCTGAACGTGTTTTATCCGATGGTGGGGGCCAGCAACAATAACCTGCAAATATTTTCCAGCTGGGATTTATGCGCGATTGCCGCCTCCGTGGCGATCGCGGTGCTGTGCGACGACCAGGCCAGGTTCGACGACGCGGTGCGGCGCTTCCAGCATGGAACGGCCAATGGCGCCATCGCGCAAATGACGTATTACATCCACCCCGGCTACCTGGGACAAACGCAGGAATCCGGACGCGACCAGGGCCACAACACGCTGAGCATCGCGCTGGTCACTGTCATTTGCGAAATGGCGTGGAACCAGGGCGTCGACCTGTATGGCTACGATAACAACCGCGTGCTGGCGGCCTGCGAATATACGGCCAAGGGCAACCTGATCCAGTCCGGCTCGACGTATTACACGGTGCCGTTCGCGCCCTATGCGATACAGGGATTTTCCACCACGACCTTCGCCACTGGCGGCCAGGGCATCCAGCGCCCGGCATGGGCGCTGATCTACAACCATTATGCCAACCGCATGGGCCTGGCCGCCCCGTATACGAAAAAGTTCTCGCAACTGGTAGCCCCGGAAACCGGCGGCAGCTATCCGCAGGGGGGCGGCACGTGGGACCAGCTGGGCTACGGCACGCTGCTGTTTACGCGCGACCCGCTGCCGGCGGACGCGCCGCCAAGCGGGCTGACAGCCGTCACCACCGCCGGCCAGGTCGTGCTGTCGTGGTGGGGCAGCACCAACGCGACCAGCTACAACGTCAAGCGCGCCACCGCCCCCGCCGGACCGTACACGGTGATTGCCACCGGCATTACCGACCTGCTGACCTATACCGACCGGGGCCTGGCCAACGGCACCTACTACTATGTGGTGACTGCCGTCACGCCGTCCGGCGAAACCGCGGCGTCGAACCAGGCGCAAGCCGTGGCGGGCAGCAAGCTGCACACGTTGCTGGCGTTTGACGAAGGCGCCGGCGCCGCCGCCGGCGACACCAGCGGCAACGGCCACGGCGCTGCGCTGGTCAACGGTGCGGCATGGGCGCCCGGCAAGGGCGGGCAAGGCAGCGCCCTGGCGCTGAACGGCGGCGGCGCCTACGCCAGCCTGCCGGCCAACCTGCTCGACACTGTCGGCGACTTCACCATTGCCGCCTGGGTGTATTGGAACGGCGGCCAGACCTGGGCCCGGATTTTCGATTTCGGCACCAATACGCTGCAATACATGTTCCTGTCGCCGCGCACCAGCCGGGGCACGATGTGCTTCGCCGTCACGCTCAATGGCGGCTTCGGCGAATGCATCGTCGACGCCCCGGCCCCGCTGCCGGCCGGCCAGTGGACCCATGTCGCGGTGACGCTGTCCGGTACCGACCTTGCCATCTACGTGAACGGCACGGTGGTGAAGACCGCCAGCGGCGTCTTCATCCCGCCGTACCAGCTCGGGCACACCACGCAAAACTGGCTGGGCCGCTCGCAATATTCGGGCGACCCGACCTTCAACGGCATGATCGACGACTTCCGCATTCTCCAGGGCGCCGCCAGCGCGGCGGACATTGCCGCGCTGTGCGGCGCCACCAGCAATCTGCACACCTGGCTGACGTTCGGTGAAGGCGGCGGCGCCACCGCCGCCGACGCCAGCGGCAATGGCCACACCGCCACCCTGGCGGGAACTGCGGCCTGGACGGCGGGCCGGCAGCCGCTCGCCAAGGCACTGTCGCTCCCTGGCGGCGGCGCCCATGTGAGCCTGCCCGCCGGCCTGGTCGACAACCTGTCCGACTTCACCATGGCGGCATGGGTGTACTGGAATGGCAACCAGACCTGGGCGCGGATCCTCGATTTCGGCAGCAATACCACGCGCTACATGTTCCTGTCGCCGCGCACCGGCCGGGGCACGCTGGGATTTGCCATCACCACCAATGGCAGCAGGGCGGAGTACCGGGTCGACGCCCCCGCCCCGCTGCCGAGCGGGCAATGGGTGCACGTGGCCGTCACGCTGGCCGGCGCGGACTTCACCATCTACGTCAACGGCGTGGCAGTGAAGACTGCCAGCGGCGTCAATCTGCCGCCGCTGCAACTGGGAACCACCACGCAAAACTGGCTGGGGCGTTCGCAATTTTCGTCGGACCCTTCGTTCAGCGGCAAGATCGACGACTTCCGGATTTACCGGGGCGCCGCCAGCGCGGCGGACATCGCCGTGCTGGCTGGCGCACAGTAGCCCTGATCCGAAGGCCGGCCCTGCTGCTGATCCAGCAGCAGGGCTGTTGCGATTGTGTATTCCGATCATCACCCTGATCATTTGGCGGCACATGTATTATCTTTAAATTCAATTAGTTAGCAGTTTGCAAGACGCTGGCACGGCAGTTGCTCTTAATGGTTCAGTTACGAATCCATTCCACAGGAGCCTCAGCCGATGAAACTGAAAGCCATCACCATTGCCATACTGTTAGCCACCTCCACTGCCGTCACCATCGCTGCGGACGAGAAAGCCGCAGCGGACACCAAGGTTACCCCGCTCAACACTGCGGCCACTGCCAACAAAGCCTGGCAGTACACCCCGGTCCAGCGGCCGGACATCCCGGCAGTCAAACAGAAGGCATGGGTGCGCTCGCCGATCGACGCGTTCGTGCTGGCCAAGCTGGAGCAGAAGAACCTCAAGCCTTCGCAGGATGCGGACCGTGCCACCTATATCCGCCGCGCCACGCTCGATACCTGGGGCGTGATCCCGACGCCGGAAGAAGTCCACGCCTTCGTCAACGACAAGTCGCCCAACGCCTATGAAAAGCTGGCCGACCGCCTGTTGTCGTCGCCGCACTTCGGCGAGCGCCAGGCGCGCCGCTGGCTGGACCTGGCCCGCTATGCGGACAGCGCAGGCTTCCAGAACGACAACACCCGCCCGAACAATTACCGCTACCGCGACTACGTGATCAACGCGTTCAACAGCGACAAGCCGTTCGACCGCTTCATCAAGGAACAGATCGCGGGCGACGAACTGTTCCCGGACAGCCAGGAAGCGAAGATCGCCACCGGCTTCCTGGCAGGCTACCCGGACAACTCGAACTCGCGCGACCTGGTGCAGCGTAAATACCAGATCGCCACCGACATGACCGACACCGTCGGCGAAACCTTCCTCGCGTCCACCATCGGTTGCGCGCGCTGCCACAACCACAAGGCGGACCGCGTCAGCCAGAAGGAATACTTCCAGCTGCAGGCGTTCTTCGCCAACACCAGCTTCGACGAGAAGGTGCCGGCACAGAAAGGCGAAGCGGAACTGGCGTATGAAAAGCAGCAAGCCGCGTACCGCGCCGCCACCAAGGACATCCGCGACAAGCAGAAGGCCATCCTCGACACCGTGCGCGAAGCGGGCGTCAAGTACCACAAGGAACGCTACCTGACCGACAGCCGCGAATCCATCTTCAAGCCGGAAGCGCAATGGACGCCGCTGGACCGCTGGGTCAACTTCCGCCTGAAATCCGTCAGCACGGAAAACGACGTCGTGCAATACCTGCGCCTGACTGCGGAAGACAAGGACAGCCCGGACTACAACCCGGAAAACGTGGAAAAGTGGAAGCAATACCAGAAGCTGACGGCGGAATTGCGCAAGTTCGACAAGCAGCGTCCGGAACGCGGTTCGCTGTTCTACACGGCGGCAACGGAACTGGGCCACCCGGACGCGCCGCCGACCCACGTGCGCTTTGGCGGCGTGCATGAAGCGCCGCTCGATCCGGTGGAGCCAGGCATTCCTGCCCTGTGGGCCAATGGCGCGAAAGTCGAGATCAAGCCGACCGCCACGTCGTCCGGCCGCCGCACGGCGCTGGCGAACTGGCTGGCCAGCGAAAACAATCCGCTGACGGCGCGCGTGTTCGTCAACCGCGTGTGGAGCCAGTATTTCGCCAACGGCATCATCTCGACGGTGGCGGACTTCGGCCGCGCCGGCCAGAAGCCAACCCACCCTGAATTGCTGGATTACCTGTCGGCCGACTTTGTGAAGAATGGCTGGAGCATCAAGCAGCTGCACCGCCAGATCCTGCTGTCGTCGGTGTACCGCCAGTCGTCCGCCGAACGCGCCGACGTGGCCGCCGCCGATCCGGACAACAAGCTGCTGGCCGTGTATCCGCGCAAACGCCTGGAAGCGGAACAGATCCGCGACTCGCTGCTGGCCGCGTCCGGCCGCCTGGAAGACAAGCTCGGTGGCCCGGCCGTGTTCCCGAAAGTGCCGTCGAACTTCAGCGCCGGCAACCTGTGGACCGCGTCCAACGATCCGCATGACCAGAACCGCCGCAGTATCTACACGTTCGTGCGCCGCAGCGTGCCGTATCCGCTGACGCAGAACTTCGACCCGGCCGATCCATCGCAAGCGCACCACAAGCGCAACGTGACCACCACGCCGCTGCAGGCGCTGGCCCTGTTCAACAGCGACGTGGTGCTGAACTGGTCGCAGGCGCTGGCCGGACGCGTGATTCGTGAGGCAGGCACCGATGAAACCGCGCAGTTGAACCGCTTGTACGAAATCCTGTTTGCCCGTACGCCAAGCAAGGCGGAACGCGCCACGCTGAAGGAATTCCTGGACCGCCAGGAAAAAATCATCCTGGCCCGTAACTCCGGCGACAAGGCCGACAGCAAGAACGACGGCAAGTTCGAGGTGGCGGTGCCGACCGGCCTGAAAGCCAACCAGACCGTCAATCCGATCCGCGCCGCGGCGCTGGTGGACCTGGTGCACACGGTGGCCAACTCGAACGATTTCGCTTACCGCTTCTGACCTCACACAACCAACCACCGACAACTTACACAAAAAAGGAAATTCAATATGTGCCAATCTTCGCGTCGCGACTTCCTGCTGAAATCCGGCCTTGGCCTGGGCGCCGCTGCCGTTACCGGCTTCCTGCCCGGCGGCGGACTGTTAGCCGGCGCCATGGCGGCCGACCTGATCGATCCGCTGGCGCCGAAAGCGCCGCACTTCCCGGCCAAGGTGAAATCCGTGATCTGGCTGCACATGAATGGCGCGCCATCCACGCTGGACCTGTTCGACTACAAACCCGACCTGATCAAGCTGGCCGGCCAGGACGTGCCGGCGTCGTTCCTGAAAGGGATCAAGACCAGTACCCAGGGTGGCGTGGGCAAGCTGTTCGCCTCCAAGCGTGAATGGAAACAGCATGGCGAAAGCGGCCATTGGTTCTCCGACCTGGTGCCGAACATCGCCACCCAGTCCGACAAGATCGCCTTCGTGAAGTCCAGCGTGACCGTGGGCGCCACCCACGACATTTCGATCCTGAAGCTGAACACCGGCGACCTGAGCCCGGGCCGTCCGTCGCTGGGTGCATGGATCAGCTACGCGCTGGGTTCGGCCAATCCGGACTTGCCGCCTTACGTGGTGCTGTACAACGGCAAGAACGAACCGAGCGCCGGTTCCGTCAACTGGAACTCGGGCTTCCTGCCGGCCGTCTACCAGGGTACCGCCTTCCGTCCGGGCCCGTCGCCGATCTTCTACCTCGAACGTCCGGAACTGCGCACCGATGGCCAGCAGCACGCGTCGCTGGACTTGCTGCGCAAGCTGAACCAGCAAAACGCCGCCCGCTACCCGTCGGACACGGAACTGAAGGCGCGCTTGCGCTCGTACGACCTGGCCGACCGCATGCAGGTCTCCGCGCCGGAAGCGGTGGACTTGTCGAAAGAATCCGACGCCACCAAGGAACTGTACGGCTTGAACGATGAAACGTCGTCCAGCTACGGCACCACGCTGCTGCGTGCGCGCCGCCTGGTGGAACGCGGCGTGCGTTTCATCCAGGTGGTGTCGGGCGCGCCGGATGGCCAGACCGAAGTCACCAGCTGGGATGCGCACAACGACCTGGAAAAGAACCACGGCGTCAATGCCCGCATGATCGACAAGCCGATCGCCGGCCTGCTGGCCGACCTGCAATCGCGCGGTTTGCTCGATACCACGCTGGTGGTGTGGACGTCCGAGTTCGGCCGCACGTCGTATGGCCAGAGCGGCAATGGCCGCGACCACAATCCATGGGGCTACACCCAGTGGATGGCGGGCGGCGGCGTCAAGGCCGGCTACACGCACGGTGCGACCGATGAAATCGGCCTGCAAGTGGCGAACAAGGACCAGGCGGTCGATACCTATGACTTGCACGCCACCGTGCTGCAACTGATGGGCCTCGATCACTTGAAGACGACGTTCCTGAACAACGGCCGCTCCGAGCGTCCGACCGTGGTGTACGGCAAGGTGATCAAGGAATTGATCGCGTGATGCACCTGCCGTAGCCGTACCACCGTGCCGGGGCGGGCTGCCTGCCCCGGCACGGACTTGACATGACACCGTATGCGAAAAGTACCGAAATTTTTGATCTTAGCCGCCGCCGCAATTGCCTTCAACGCAGGGTCCGCCGAACCGGAAATGGGCATGGACCTGATGCAAAACATCGAGGATACCAACAAGAGCCTGTCCTCCAATATCGCACTGGCCAACAAGCAGGCTGCCGGCGCCGATGCGCAAGAGCTGACCCGCATGTTCCAGGAAGTGGAAACCTTCTTTGAACACAAGGGCGACGCGAAAAACGCGGTAGACCTGGCCAGGCAGAGCCGCGAACTGTCGGCCGACATCGTCCAGCTGGTCGCGACCGGCAAATTCGATGCCGCCACCGACAAAGCCACCACGCTGTCGCGCACGTGCCGCACTTGCCACACGTTCTACAAGAAGGAGTAAGCCATCGCTGCGAATCACAGCAGGGGCGCGTGGCTGGCTGCCGGCTTGCTGGCAGTGTTGTCCGCCACACAGGCGGCCGCGCAGGCCGGGGCACCTAAAGCCGCGGCCAGGCCGGCAGTGGTCTTGCCGGGCAACGCGGAGGCTGGACGGGTCAAGGCCGAAGCGGAGCGCTGCCTGGAATGCCACGTGCAGCCGGGTATCGCGCAGGGCCACAGCGCGGGCGAGGACGGCAAGTTTGCCCGCCTTGGCGGTCAGCAGCATGCGTACATCGTCAAGCAGGTGCAGGACTTCCGCGCCGGCCGCCGCAAGAACGACTTCATGGCCATGATGGCCAACAGCGTCAGCGATGAAGACGTGGCCGACATCGCCGCGTACTTTGCGGCGCAGCCGGCGATGCCGGCCGCTGCCAAAGAAGGCGGCAAAGGCGGCGCAACGCCAGGCGTTGCAGCGGTGCTGTTCCGGCAGGGCGATGCGGCGCGCAAGGTCGCCGCCTGCGCCGCCTGCCACGGCGCAGGCGGCGAGGGAATCGCGGGCGTCGCGCCGGTCATTGGCGGCCAGGGGCGGCGCTACCTGTCGCAGCAGTTGCACAACTGGCGCAGCGGGGAGCGCAGCAATGCGCCGGGGCCGGGCATGCGCGAAGCCGCCGCCGGCTTGACGGATTCGGAAATCGAAGCGCTCGCGCTGTATGTATCGGAAATGTAAAACCACCACAGGAGAAAAACCATGATGAAAAAACTGATGCTGGCAGCAGCAACCTTCGCGGCCGCGGCAACCTTGGGCGCCCTTCCCGCCCACGCCGCATTGAAGGCGGGCGACGCCGCTCCCGGCTTTACCACGCAGGCGTCGCAGGCGGGCAAGGCGTTTGAATTTTCGCTGAAGGACGCGCTGAAGAAAGGGCCGGTGGTGGTGTATTTCTACCCGTCGGCCTACACGGGCGGCTGCAATGTGCAGGCGCACACGTTTGCCGTCAACCATGACAAGTTCGCGGCAGCCGGGGCCACCGTGGTGGGCGTGTCGCTCGACAGCATCCAGCGCCTGAACGATTTTTCCGCCGACCCGAATTACTGCGCGGGCAAATTCCCTGTCGCGGCGGATGCGGACGGCCGCATTGCGCGCTCGTATGAACTGGCGATCCGCGAAGCGGCATCCGGCAAGAAAGACACGCGTGGCGTCGACATCGACCACGCGACCACCGAGCGCACCACCTTCATCGTCACCCCGGACGGCAAGATCGCCGCCGCCGTGGGTGGCCTGACGCCAGCGGCCAATGTGGAAAAGGCGCTGGAAACCGTGCAGCAACTGGCGCGCAAGCGCACCTGATAGAAAAACAAGGGATAAAACATGAAAAAGAGATTCACTATTGCACCCGTCGTGGCCCCGATTGTCGCGCTGCTGCTGGGCGCCTACGGCGCCAGCGCGCATGCCCAGCTGGCCACCGTTGCCATTGCCGGCGTGGTGGCGGCCGGCACGCCGATTGAACTGATCAAGGAGGGCTTCAACGGCACCGAAGGGCCGGTCGCGCTGCCGGACGGCAGTTTCGCGTTCACGGAAACGCCGGCCAACCGCATCACGCGCATCACGCCGGAAGGCGCGATTTCCACACTGCTGGAAAACTCCAACGGTTCCAACGGCCTGGCCATCAACGCGGAAGGCGACATTTACGCGGTGCAGGTGGCCGATCCGAAAGTCGGCATCGTCTACCCGCCGCAGCGCGCCCGCACGCTGGCGGCCCGCTATGACGGCGCGCCGTTCGGCCGTCCGAACGACATCGTGCTGGACCGCAAAGGCGGCGTGTATTTCACGGACTCCGGCGTGAACCCGCCCGCCCCCGGCGCCGCGCCTGCGCCGCAGCCGGCTGAAAAGCCTGCCAAGCCGGCCGTCTATCACATTTCCAACGAGGGGGCGCTGACCCGGCTGGCCGCGGACATCGAGCGCCCGAACGGCATCCAGCTCAGTCCCGACGAAAAAACCCTGTACGTGGCCAACACGTTTGGCGAATACGTGATCGCTTACGACATCCTTGGCGACGGCAAAGTGGGCCCGCGCCGCAACTTCGCCAAGCTGGAAGGCTTCAAGAAAACCGAGACCGGCGGCACCAGCGGCGCGGACGGCCTGGCGGTGGATGCCGATGGACGCGTCTATGTCGCCACCACCGTGGGTATCCAGGTCTTCAGCAACAAGGGAGAAGCGCTGGGCGTGATCGCGCTGCCGAAGGCGCCGCAAAACATTGCGTTCGCAGGACCAGGCAAGAAGACGCTGTACGCCGTGGGCCGTGGCGCCGCATACAAGATCGCCACGCTGACGCAGGGCTTCACCGGCCGCGCCAAATAACGTTTGCATTACCAGGCCGCCTTTGCGCGGCCTGTCCCCCATTCACGCCCAACCTTTTAAGGAAGCATATATGAAGAAAGCAGCAACCCTCATCGCGGCCGCCGCAGTCGCTGTCGCCACGTTCGCCGCCACGGCGCCCGCCATCGCCCAGCAGGGCCCGAAGCCGGAAAACCTGATCAAGTGGCGCCAGTCGGCGTTCCAGGTCGTGGCCTGGAACACGGGCCGCATCAAGGCCTCGCTGGACGGCACGTACAACAAGGATGAAGTGCAGCGCGCCGCCAACAGCATCGCCGCCATCGCCAACGGCGGCCTGGGCGCCCTGTTTGCGCCTGGTACGGAACAGGGCAAGGGCTGGCACGACACCAGCTCGAAGCCGGAACTGTTCAAGGACACCAAGAAGTTCGGCGAACTGGGCGCCAGCTTCGGCAAGGAAGCCAATGAACTGGCATCGGTCTCCGCCGGTGGCGACGTGAACGCCATCAAGGCGCAATTCGGCAAGCTGCAGCGCACTTGCAAGAGCTGCCATGACGATTTCAAGGCCAAGGAATAAGGGATACTGAAGCATGAAGATCAAACTCCATACCGCGGCGCTGGTATGCGCTTCCGTTGTGGCTTCCGCGTGGGGCGGCCACGTGCTGGCGCAGGCGGCGGGACAGGCGGCGGCCGCCGCGCCTTCCACTGCCCGCTCCACCGATCCGACCAAGCCGCTGAGCTTCTTCGTCACCAGTGAAGGCACCGGCAAGGGCGCGGACCTGGGCGGCATCGCCGGCGCCGATGCGCACTGTCAGAAGCTGGCGGCCAGCGTCGGTGCGGGCGGCAAGACGTGGCGCGCTTACCTGAGCACGCAGGCCGCCGACGGGCAGCCGGCAGTCAATGCGCGCGACCGCATCGGCAAGGGGCCGTGGTACAACACGCGCGGCGTGCAGATCGCCCGCGACGTGGCGCACCTGCATGGCGATACGGTGGAAGCGGCGCAGCTGGGCAATAACCTCAGCAAGAACACGGTGCTGACGGAAAAGAACGAGCCCGTCAAAGGCGCCGGCGACAAGCCGAACGAGCACGATATCCTGACCGGCTCCACGCCGGACGGACGCGCGTTCGCCGACGCGGCGGACCGCACGTGCAAGAACTACACGACCAGCGCCGCCGATGGTTCCGCCCAGTTGGGCCATTTCGACCGCACCGGCGGCGGCAACACGTCGTGGAACTCGGCCCACCCGAGCCGCGGCTGCGGCCAGCAAAACCTCGTGTCCACCGGCGGCGCAGGCTTGCTGTACTGCTTCGCCGCGAACTAAGCGCATCACCGGCGTATCAGCTTGACAGGCACGCGTCCCCAGGGCGCGTGCTTTTTTTTGGTTCAAGCGCGTGGGGTCAGGCGTGCAATTGTAACTGCGCACCGCGTAGAATGAAGAACGCCAGGCAGTGCCTGGCGTCGTAAGAAATTACAGTGACATCGAAACGTGCAAAACGGGCAAATATGGCGCATCCCGGTGCACCATTGCACGCCTGACCCGACGGGGTTTAACGTTGCGCGGCCTGGGCTTCCACGCGCTTGATGCTGTCTTCGATGGTGCGCGCCATGGGACTGCCGGCCGGGGCGAGGGACAGGATTTTCTTCCAGGCGCGCAGCGCAGCGTCGTAATCGTTGCGCTCCAGCGCCGCACTGCCCAGCAACGCCAGCACTTGCGTATGCTGGGGATTGAGCGCCAGCGCCCGTTCGAGCAGCTTTTCCGGCTCGCCCGATAAATGCTGGCCCTGGGCCATGCCCAGCACCACCGCGTAATCGGCCAGCAGGTCGGCGTTGTCGCCTTCCAGCGCCACCAGTTGCCGGTAGGCGCCGGCAGCCTGGTCAAACCGGCGCAGCGTTTCATAGGAACGCGCCAGCATGCGCCAGCCTTCCGCATCGCGTGGCTGCTCTTTCAAACGGGCCGCCAGCCGCGCCACCATGGCTTCGACTTGCGGCGGCGCCGCCTCTTCCACCGCCTGCTGCTCCGGCAGCAACGCGGCCGGATTGCCCAGCGCCGCATACAGCCCCACCGCCAGCAGCGGCGGCACCACGGCCACCGGCAGCGCGGAACGCCAGCGCGCCCAGCGCGACGACACACCGGATGTACCGGAAGCGCGCGCCAGCGGCGCCGCCACCGTAATCAATGCCAGCAAGGCCATCGCAATGGCCGCCACAAAAAACCACGTCATGCCTTATCTCCCTGTTGCCGCTGCAACGTGCGCCACAGCCACCATAAACCACCGCCCAGCAGGATGAATGGCCCGAACCACAGCGGCCACGTGCTGGCCCGCAACGGCGGCTTGTACAGCACAAAATCGCCATAACGCTGCGTCAGGAACGCGATCACATCGTCTTCGCTGCGTCCCGCCGCCAGTTGTTCCCGCACCACGCCCTTCAAATCGCGCGCCAGTTGCGCGTTCGAGTCGGCGATGGTCTGGTTGTCGCACACCAGGCAGCGCAATTCCGTCGACAGCCGCTCGACGCGCGCCTCCAGTTCGGCGCCGGCCGGCGGGGCGGCCGATACCGCGGCACAAGCCAGCGCCAGCAACGCCGTCAATCCCAGCAAGGCCATCCCCTTGCGCAAGCCCGCCGCACGCAGGTAACGCCGCTGCGCCGTCCCCCGGTCAAATTCGTTACGCACGTTCCAGCTCCTTCAGCAGCGGCAGCAGCTTGTCGCGCACCACCTCATCCGTCACCGGACCCACATGGCGCAAGCGGATGTGCCCCTGCTTGTCGATGACAAAGGTTTCCGGCACGCCCACCACGCCCCAATCCATGCCCACCCGGCCGTCGCCGTCAAACACGGCGGCGGTATAGGGGTTGCCATGCTCGGCCAGCCAACGGTTGCTCTCGTCGAGCTTGTCGGTGTAGTTCAAGCCCACGATGGGCGCCACGCCCTGCTTCGCCAGTTCCACCAGCACCGGGTGTTCGGCGCGGCACGGCCCGCACCACGACGCCCACACATTCAGCAGCCACACCTTGCCCGCCATTTGCTGCGATGCAAACGCGGGACCGGGCGCGCCGATGCGCTGCAACGTGAAGACCGGCGCCGGCTTCGGCTTGCCGGCCAGCGCGGATGGTTTTTCATCGGGTTTCAGGCGCAAGCCCACACCCAGCAAGATCAGCAATGCGGCAAATATTGCCGCGGGAACATAGCGCTTCATACAGAGACTCCGTCGGCCAGCGATGCGGCCCGTGTGGTTGGAACAGAAGATTCAGCGGCAACGCGGCGCGCGCGGTAACGCCGGTCGAAGGCCGCCAGGAAACCGCCCAGCGCGATGGCCAGCGCCCCGGCCCAGATCCAGCCGACAAACGGCTTGTGCTGGATGCGCACCTGCCAGCCGCCATCGGCCGCAGGCTCGCCCAGCGACACATACAGGTCGCGCGTCCAGCCCCGGTCGATCGCCGCTTCCGTCATCGGCGCCTGCTGCACCGGGTAATAACGCTTTTCCGGTTGCAGCACGGCGATGCGCTCGGCGCCGCGCCACACTTCGAACGTGGCCCGCGCCGCCACATAATTGGCGCCGTCATGGCGTTCCATGGCGGTGAAGCGGTAGGCCAGTTCACCCGCCTGCACGGTGGCGCCGACCCGCACGCTGGCGTCGACATGGCTTTCACCCGACTTCACCAGTGTCACGCCCGCCACGAACACGGCCAGCCCGCCATGCGCGGCCAGCATGCCCCAATAACTGGCCGGCTGGCGCAGCAGGCGTACACGCCAACCGTCACCATCGGACAGGCGCCGCCACAGGTGCAGTGACGTGGCCAACGCCACCCAGAGCGCCAGCGCCACGCCCAGCGCGGCCTGCACGCCAAAGCCCGCGCCAAACGCCGCCGCCAGCCCGGCCAGCGCGGCGGCCTGCGCGACGTAGCGCAGCGACACCGGCAATGCCTGCCACGTATCGCGCTTCCACGCCACGAACGGGCCCACTGCCAGCAACGCCAGCACCGGCAGCATCAGCGGCGCAAACACGGCGTCAAAGTACGGCGGCCCGACGGAAATCCTGCCCTGCCCCAGCGCGTCGAGCAGCAACGGGTACAGCGTCCCCAGCAGCACCGCCGCCGTGGCGGACAGCAGCAGCACGTTGTTCACCAGCAGCAGCGCTTCGCGCGACCATGGCGCAAAGGTCCCGCCCTTCACGGCTTGCGCCAATACCGGCGCCCGCCACGTGTACAAGCCCAGTGCCCCGCCAATGACGACGGCCAGGAAGCCCAGGATGAACAAGCCCCGCTGCGGATCGCTGGCAAACGCATGCACCGACGACAGCACGCCCGAGCGCACCAGGAAGGTCCCCAGCAGCGACAGCGAAAACGCGAGGATGGCCAGCAGCACGGTCCAGCCCCGGAACGCGCCCCGCTTTTCCGTCACGGCCAGCGAATGCAGCAGCGCGGTGCCCACCAGCCATGGCATGAACGACGCGTTTTCCACCGCGTCCCAGAACCACCATCCGCCCCAGCCCAGCTCATAGTAGGCCCAGAAACTGCCCATGAAGATGCCCAGCGTAAGGAAGGCCCATGCGGCCAGGGTCCATGGGCGCGACCAGCGCGCCCACGCGGCATCGAGCCGCCCGCCCAGCAGGGCCGCCACGGCAAACGCAAATGCGACGGAAAAACCGACGTAGCCCATGTACAGCAGTGGCGGGTGGATGATCATGCCGATGTCCTGCAACAGCGGGTTCAGGTCGCGGCCATCGCGCGCAGCGGGCAGCAGGCGTTCGAACGGATTCGACGTCAGCAGGATGAACGCCAGGAAGCCCACGGCGATCAAGCCCATCACCGCGAGCACGCGGGCAGCGACATCGTCCGGCAGGCGGCGGCTGCCGCGCGCCACCGCCGCCAGCCACAGCACCAGCACCTGTATCCACAGCAGCAGCGAACCTTCATGGCCGCCCCACGCGCCGGCCAGGCGGTAATACAGCGGCAGCATGCTGTTCGAATGGGCCGCCACGTAGCGGATGGAAAAGTCGTTTTGCGCGAAACCCGCCAGCAGCAGGCCGAAGGCCAGCGTGACGAACAGCGCCAGCGCATAGGCGTTGGGCCGGGCCAGCGCGATCCAGCGCTCGTTGCCGCGCCAGGCGCCCGCCAGCGGCAAGGCGCCCAGCACCAGTGCCAGGCCCAGCGCCAGCATCAGTGCAAAATTACCCAGTTCGCCCGTCATTGCACACCTCCCGCCGGCAGCGCGGCGCCGGGCGCGCGTTCGGCCCACTTGTCCCGCACCCCTGACTGTTTCGCCGCCGCCATCGCTCGCGCGGCTTCCGGCGGCATATAGTTTTCATCGTGCTTGGCCAGCACTTCGTCGGCCACGAACGATGCGCCATCCAGCCGCCCCTGCGCCACCACGCCTTTCCCTTCGCGGAACAGGTCCGGCAAGATGCCCTTGTAGCGCACCTGCACCGTGCGCGCATAATCGGTGACGGCAAAGTGCACGGAGACGCCATCCGCGTCGCGCCGCACACTGCCCTGCTCCACCATGCCGCCGATACGGAAGCTGCGGTTTGCCGGCGCGCCACCCGCCGCCACCTGGGCCGGCGAGTAAAAGAACACGAGATTTTTCTGGAAGGCGGACAGCACCAGCGCCGCCGCGCCCCCCAGCGCCAGCAGCGCGACAGCCAGCAACAGCAAGCGTTTGCGCCGGCCCGTCATGACCGCCTCCCGCGCAATGCCAGCCGCGCCGACAACGCGGCCGCGCCCAGCGCGGCGCGCTTGCGGCGCGACAGCAGCGCCAGTTCCAGCGCCAGGCCCCCGCCCGTGACCAGCACGGAACCCCAGACATACAAGCCATAGCCGCCCATGGCGATGAATTCAGCGAAGCTGCCCCAGATCATGCCGCACCTCCGCCAGCCAGCCGCGCCACCCAGGCTGTATTGCCTTCGCGTTCGAGGATGATGCAGCGCAGCCGCACCAGTGCCGCGCCGGCCGCGTAGGCCCACATGGCCAGCGCCATCACCAGCATCCCCAGCAGCATCGGCGTGGCGATGGTCGGCGCGCTGGCGACGGAGACCGACGCGCCCTGGTGCAGGGTATTCCACCACTGCACGGAAAAATAAATGATGGGGACATTCACCACGCCCACCAGCGCCAATACCGCGCCGGCACGGTCGGCGCGCCGTGGATCGTCAATCGCCGCCTGCAGCGCGATAAAGCCCAGGTACAGGAACAGCAGCAGCAATTCCGACGTCAGCCGCGCATCCCATACCCACCACGCGCCCCACGTGGGTTTGCCCCACAGCGCGCCGGTCCACAAAGCGAGGAAGGTGAACAGCGCGCCGGTCGGCGCCAGCGCGCTCGCCATCATCGCCGACAGGCGCGTGTTGACCACCAGCCCGACGGCCGACCAGAACGCCATGCCCACGTAGATCGCCATCGACAGCCAGGCGGCGGGAACGTGCACGAAGATGATGCGGTACGCGTCGCCCTGCTGCGCATCGGTGGGAGCGACGAAAAAGCCGATATACAGGCCGACCGCGGCCAGCAGCAGCGATACCGACAGGAACAGCGACGCCAGGGCGCCGGCCGGCGCGAAAAATGCCTGGGGCGATGCGAATTGCAGCCAGCGCCTGCCCCGCCCTGCGGGAATGGCGCCAGTGATGTGTGCCGACATGGTGACTCCTTTCAATACAACGATATCCATTTATTCCAACGCGATGCGCAGCGCGGCGGTGGCCGCCCACGGCGCCAGTCCCAGCGCAAACGCCAGCCCTGCGCCCAGCAACAGCAAATGCGCTTCCGGTCCCGCCGCCGTGCCCAGCGCATCGACGGCGCCGGCGCCGAATACCAGCACCGGCGTGTACAGCGGCAGCGCCAGCAGCGCCACCAGCACGCCGCCGCCCCGCGCGCCCAGCGACAATGCCGCCGCTACCGCCCCCACCAGGCTGAGGATGGGGGTGCCCAGCAACAGGCTGGCCATCAGCACCGCCAGCGCCGGCGCATCGAGGCCGAATTGCAGCGCCAGCAGCGGCGACAGCAGCACCAGCGGCATGCCGGACACCAGCCAGTGCGCAAGCGCCTTGCCCGCCACGATCACCACCAGCGGTTCCGGCGACAGCAGCATCTGTTCCAGCGCGCCGTCCGCGTGGTCGGCGCTGAACAGGCGCGGCAGCGACAACGTCGCCGCCAGCAGCGCCGCCACCCACAGCACGCCGGGCGCCATGGACCGCAGCGCGGCCGGTTCGGGTCCCACACCCAGCGGGAACAGCGAACACGCGATGACAAAGAAGCCCAGCGATCCCAGCGCGTCGGCGCGGCGGCGGCAGGCCAGCAGCACATCGCGTTTAACGGTCCAGCCGAGGGCGGTCATCATGGCAGCGCCTCCGCGAGGCCCCATCGCGGCATGTCCCGCACCGGGTCCGCCGCCAGCACCGGCACGGCGCCGTGCGCCACACCGGCCGCCAGGCTGTCGAGGTCCAGCCGCTGCAGGCGCGCCGGGTGCAGGCCGTGCGCCTGGTGCGTCGTATAAACGGCCATGCCGCCGCCGTCCAGGTGCGCGGCAATGCGTTCGCTCAGCGCCTGCACGGCGCGCGCATCGAGCGCAGTAAACGGTTCATCGAGCAGCAACAGCGGCGGCAGCGGGTCCAGGTGCAGCCGCGCCAGCGCCACCCTGCGCCGCTGTCCCTGCGACAACGCGTGCGCCGGCAACACCGCCACGTGATCGAGGCCCGCCAGCGCCAGCGCGGCTTCCGCCTGTTCGCGTCCGATGCGGCGGCCGGACAGTGCGGCGCCGGCCACGACGTTTTCCCATGCGGTCAAATCATCCTTGATACCGGCCGCATGGCCGCAGTACAGCAATTGCCGGTTATAGTCTTCGCGCAATTCGCGCACCGGCTTGCCGCGCCAGCGCACTTCGCCCTCGGCCGGCAAGCCCAGGCCCGCCAGCAGGCGCAATAGGCTGGTCTTGCCGCTGCCGTTGCCGCCGGACAGCCACAGCGCCTCGCCGTCATGCAACGCGAATTCCACGCCTTCGAACAGCCGCCGCCCGCCCCGCTCGCACGCCAGCGCGCAAGCCTGCAAAGCGGCGCGCTTCATTGCAGCAGCTCGGCGCCCCGCGCGGCCGCCTGAGCCTCCACCGGCAAACCCTGCCCCGCCGGCTCATAACCGATCAGGCCAAAGCGTTTCAAGTGCGTACGCAGGATGTTGCGGCTGATGCCCAGCACGCGCGCCGTCTGCACCTGGTTGCGGTGGCAGGATTCGAACGCGGTGCGCACGATGATCTCTTCCACCGTGTCGAACAAGTCCGGCTGGTCGGCTTCGATCATGCCGTTGACCAGCGCGGCCAGGCGCTGGCGGAATCCGTCGTGCGCGGCGCCTTCCTGCGCGCGGGCGCCGGCAACGGGTACTGGAACGGCGACCGGCTCCTCCCGTGGCCGGCGGCGCGACACGCCGGACAGCTTCAAATCGTCCGGCTGGATCACGCCGTCGCGGCACACGATCAGCGAAAAGTGAATGACGTTTTCCAGTTCGCGGATATTGCCGGGCCAATCGTATTCCAGCAGCGCCAGGCGCGCGGCCGGCGACAGCGACGCTTCCGGCGCCTTCATTTTTTCGCTGTAGACGCCGATGAAATGGCGCGCCAGCGGAATGATGTCGCCGGGACGCTGGCACAGCGGCGCCAGGTGCACGGTGGCCACGCTGAGGCGGTAATACAGGTCGGAGCGGAAGCGGTCCGCCGCCACGGCCTTGTGCAAGTCGACGTTGGTGGCCGCCACCAGCCGCACATTGAGCGGAATCGGCGTGCGCGCGCCAAGGCGCACCACTTGCCGCTCCTGCAGCACGCGCAGCAGTTTGACTTGCAGCGCCATCGACAAGTCGCCGATTTCGTCGAGGAACAAGGTGCCGCCATTGGCCGCCTCGAACCAGCCGGAGCGCGCGTGCGTCGCACCGGTAAAGGCACCCGCTTCATGGCCGAACAGTTCGGCGTCGATCAGTGTTTCGCTGAATGCGCCACAGTTGACGGCCACGAACGGCCCACGGCGGCCGCTGACGTTATGGATGTGGCGCGCGATCAACTCCTTACCGGTGCCGGTTTCGCCGATGATCAACGTGGTGGCCTCGGTCGGCGCGATGCGTTCGACCTGCTCCAGCAATTCCGCGGAACGCGGATCGTGGAACATCAGGGCTTTGGCGCGTATCGACAGCGCCATGCCGGACGTGTCCGGAAAAGTCAGTAATTTATCCACGAGTGTTCCCCTTGTGCAGCGCAGCGTCGGATGTTGCGCCGTTGTTTTGTTGGTAGCGTCAGACTACCGGCTCAGGGGAAATTCGCACACGAATCATTCCAAAGTTACAAATTCACAAATTAGATATGACCCGCCGTTGCGGCATTGCAGCGTTTCACAAGGTGCAAATAAATGCAAACTATGCAACAATATGGCGTCGTCAATCTCAACCTGCCATGAAAGTCCGTTCGCTACTTGCCCTGACCATCACCGTCGCGCTGGTGCCCGTGGTGGTGTTCTTTGCGGCGCCACTGAGCCGGCTGGTCGAAGCGGAACGCGATGCGGGTGTCCGCACCATGCAGGAAGCCGCGCGCGCCACGTCGCTGGCGGTCGATGCGCAATGGTATGAAGTGATCGGCCTGGTGCGCGCCACCAGCAATTCCAGCAAGCTGGAAAGCAACCAGATGGCGGCGTTTGGCGGCAAAGCCCGTTCGCTGGTGCAAGGCCGTTCGTCTTACCTGGTACTGTTCGACCACGAAGGCCAGCAACTCATCAATACTTCGATGTCCACCGACGCCGCACTGCCCGACACGCGCGCGGTTTCCGGCGCACGCATCGCGTCCGTGCTGGCGGCCGACAAACCCGTGATTTCCAACCTGCTGCGCGCGCCCGGCGCCGGCCGCCACGTGGTCGCGCTGGAATTCCCCGTGCACTTGCCGGAAAACCGCAACTATGTGATGAGCTACGGCTTCGACGCGGCGCTGCTGGCCCAGGCGCTGCCGCCGCCGGCCCCGGGACGGGCCGTGTTCCGCATTTATGACCGCGAGGGTCGCCTGATCCAGAGCAACCGCCTGCCGACAGGCGCCGGTTCGCAGGCCCCGGCGCCGATTGCCGCCGCCATCCAGGCCGGCGACGCCGGGCTGATTCGCACCGGCGACGGCACCTATACCGTGCTGGCCCGCTCCGCGCTGACCGGCTGGTGGATTGCCATGTCGGAGACCACGGAAAAAGTCGACGGCACGACCGAGCGCACCGTGCTACTGTCCGGCCTGGGCCTGGCGCTGGCCCTGGCGCTGGCCATTGCCACCGCGTGGGCGCTGTCGGACCGGATTGCCAAAGCCATCGCGCAAACCAGCGCCGCAGCCCGCGCACTGGGCGCCGGCGCGGGTGGTCCGCCGCAGCGCAGCGGCATCGATGAACTGGATCACCTGGAGGAAAGCGTCTACCAGGCCAACCGCTTGCTGACGGAAGCGGCGCTGGAGCGCGAACGCTTGCTGGTGCAAACGCAGCAGGCGCGCGAAGTGGCCGATGCGCAAAACCGCGCCAAGGATGAATTCCTCGCCATGCTGGGCCATGAATTGCGCAACCCGATGGCGCCCATCAGCATGGCCGCCCACATGCTGTCGCTGCCGAACCTGGACGCGGCCAAGCTGCGCCACGCGGGCCAGGTCATCGGCCGCCAGGTTGAACACATGAACCGACTCGTCAACGATTTGCTGGACGTGTCGCGCGTCACCCGGGGCTTGATTTCACTGGAACGCAAACCCTTGCGCATCCAGTCCATCATCGCCAGCGCCATTGAACAGGCGTCGTCCATCGTGGAAGCAGGCCGGCATGAACTGGTGGTGGAAACCGGCAAGCAGCCGCTATGGATCAGCGGCGATGCGATCCGGCTGGTGCAGGTGCTGACGAACCTGCTGGTCAATGCCGTCAAATATTCGCCGCCCGATACCCGTATCGTCATGCGCGCCGGCGCCGATGGCGATACGCTGGTGCTGTCGGTGGCCGACAACGGCACCGGCATCGAGCCGGATCTGCTGCCCCGTATCTTCGACCTGTTTTCACAGGGCGCGCGCCGTCCCGACCGCGCCGCCGGAGGGCTTGGACTGGGTCTGGCATTAGTGAGGAAAATCGTGGAACTGCATGGCGGCACGGTGACCGCCAGCAGCGAAGGCGCGGGCAAAGGCAGCTGCTTTACGATACGGCTGCCGATGTGCGATGCGCCGGTAGAGACACAGCTGGCGTAACGCCGAAGCCAGCGTCAACGCGGCGCATGCATGGCGGCTTCCGCTGCGCGGAAACCGCCCTACGGGTTTTACTTCACGTTATAAAACGCTTCACGGCCTGGGTACGAAGCGGTTGCGCCCAGGTCTTCCTCGATGCGCAGCAGCTGGTTGTACTTGGCCATGCGGTCCGAACGGGACATCGAACCGGTCTTGATCTGCAGCGCGTTGGTGCCCACGGCGATATCGGCAATGGTCGAATCTTCCGTTTCGCCCGAGCGGTGCGAAATCACGGCGGTGTAGCCGGCGCGCTTGGCCATTTCAATGGCGGCGAACGTCTCGGTCAGCGTGCCGATCTGGTTGATCTTGATCAGGATCGAGTTGGCGATGCCTTTCTGGATGCCTTCTTTCAGGATCTTGGTGTTGGTGACGAACAGGTCGTCGCCCACCAGTTGCACTTTCTTGCCCAGTACGGACGTCAGGTGCGCCCAGCCTTCCCAGTCGCCCTCGTGCATCGCGTCCTCGATCGACACGATCGGGTACTTGTCGCACCACGACGCCAGCAGCGCCGTGAATTCGGCGGCGGTCAGCACTTTGCCTTCGCCTTCCAGGTGGTATTTGCCATCCTTGTAGAACTCGGATGCGGCGCAATCGAGGCCCAGCGCGATTTGCGCGCCTGGCTGGTAGCCCGCTTCTTCGATGGCCTGGATGATCAGCTTGATCGCGTCTTCATGCGACTCGACCGACGGGGCGAAACCGCCTTCGTCGCCCACTGCCGTGGTCAAACCCTTCTTGTGCAGGATTTTCTTCAGCGTGTGGAACACTTCCGCGCCGTAGCGGATGGCTTCCTTGAACGATGGCGCGCCGACCGGAATGATCATGAATTCCTGGATATCCAGGTTGTTGTCGGCGTGGGCGCCGCCATTGATCACGTTCATCATCGGTACCGGCAGCTGCATGCCGCCCGAACCGCCGAAGTAGCGGTACAGCGGCAGCTTGGCGTCGTCGGCGGCGGCTTTGGCCACGGCCATCGACACGGCCAGCGTGGCGTTCGCGCCCAGGCGCGATTTGTTTTCCGTGCCATCGAGTTCGATCAGCGTGCGGTCGATCAGCGCCTGCTCGGAAGCGTCCAGGCCGATGATGGCTTCCGCGATTTCGGTGTTGATGTTTTCAACGGCTTTCAGCACGCCCTTGCCGAAGTAGCGCTTGGCGTCGCCGTCGCGCAGTTCGATGGCTTCGCGCGAACCGGTCGAAGCGCCGGAAGGTACAGCAGCACGGCCGGTCACGCCGGATTCCAGCAACACATCGCATTCCACAGTCGGATTGCCGCGCGAATCGATGATCTCGCGTGCAATGACGTCGACAATAGCAGTCATTTCCTATCTCCGTTAAGTTTGGGGCCCTTGCCCCGTGGCCCTTCCACGTGTGCGGAAGGGCAATCTCATTTGGTTTGCCGGCTCGTTAAGCGGGCGCGCCGATCTTCATGATCTTCAGCGCATTGGTGCCGCCCACCAGGCCCATAGGCTCGCCCCAGGTCAGCACCACGTTATCGCCGCGCTGCACGATGCCGCGCGCGATCAGCAAGTCTTCCACTGCGCGCAGCACGGTTTCGCGATCGCGGTTCTGTTTCAGTTCCAGCGACGTCACGTTGCGGAACAGCGCCAGCTTGCGCTGGGTGGCCACGCTCGGCGTCAGCGCGATGATCGGCACGTCGATGCTGTTACGGCTCATCCACAGGCAGGTGGAGCCGGATTCCGTCAGCGCGGCAATGGCTTTCACGCGCAGGTGGTGCGCGGTGAACAGCGCGCCGTAGGCGATCGACTGGTCGATGCGGCTGAAGGTGGTGTTGATCAGGTCCACGTCCGGGTTCGACGGGTTCCATTTTTCAGCGTCCAGGCAGATGGCGGCCATGGCTTCCACGGTTTCAACCGGGTATTTGCCGGAAGCGGTTTCCGCCGACGTCATGACGGCGTCGGTGCCGTCCAGCACGGCGTTGGCCACGTCCGAGACTTCGGCGCGGGTCGGCACGGCGTTGACGATCATCGATTCCATCATTTGCGTCGCGGTGATGGCCAGCTTGTTGGACGCGCGCGCCATCTTGATCATGCGCTTTTGCAGCGCCGGCACGGCGGCGTTGCCCACTTCCACGGCCAGGTCGCCGCGCGCCACCATGATGCCGTCGGACGCGTCCAGGATTTCCTGCAGCGCGGGGATCGCTTCGGCGCGTTCGATTTTCGCGATCAGGAACGGCTTGTGGCCAAACGGCTCGCCCGCGATGTTGGCCAGCTGGCGCGCCATTTCCATGTCGGTGGCGTTTTTAGGGAACGATACGGCAACGTAATCGGCCTGGAAGCTCATCGCGGTCTTGATGTCTTCCATGTCTTTCGCCGTCAGCGCCGGCGCGGACAGGCCGCCGCCCTGGCGGTTGATGCCCTTGTTGTTCGACAGTTCGCCGCCGATCTTGGTGGTGGTGTGGATTTCGCTGCCGATGATGCGGTCCACGGTCAGCACGATCAGGCCGTCGTTCAGCAGCAGGATGTCGCCTGCTTTCAGGTCGCGCGGCAAGTCCTTGTAGTCCAGGCCGACGCGTTCCTGGTTGCCCAGCTCGCCGTTTTCGCCCCACTTGGCGTCGAGGATGAACTTGTCGCCGTTTTCCAGCTGGATCTTGCTGTTTTCAAATTTGCCGATGCGGATTTTCGGGCCCTGCAAGTCCGCCATGATGGCCACTTCGCGGCCAACGATGGCCGCCGCCTCGCGCACCATGCGGGCGCGGTCGACGTGGTCCTGTGCCTTACCGTGCGAGAAGTTCAGGCGCACGACATTGGTGCCGGCGCGGAACATGCGGACCAGCGTCTCGATGTCATTCGACGCCGGGCCGATGGTCGATACGATTTTCGTCGCGCGCTGCTTGATGGTTACCTGCGCATTCACATTCACGCTGTCTTTCGCTGTGTCTCTCACGGTATTTCCTCTCGGATGTATCAGTTAATTCTGCGAAAAAAAGTGCCAGGGACTTTTTTTCCGCAAAGAAAAGACCGGCGTGTGCCGGTCTGGGGGTAATGCTGGTCAGCCGCTGTTGCGCAGGCCCGCCGCCACGCCGTTGATGGACAAGTGGATGCCTTCGCGGGTGGCGGCGTCGGTGTCGCCGTCGCGGAAGCGGCGCAGCAGTTCGACCTGTACGTGGTTCAGCGGGTCGATGTACGGGAAGCGGTTGCGGATCGAACGTTGCAGCAGCGGGTTCGCGTCCTGCAATTCCGCCTGGCCCGTGATCTGCTTGACGACGTCCACCGTGAGTTCATGCTCGGCCTTGATGCGGCCAAAGATGGCGTCGCGCAGCGCTTCGTCGCGCACCAAGGTGGCATAGCGGCTGGCGATCGCGATATCGCTCTTGGCCAGCACCATGTCCATGTTCGACAACAGCGTGTTGAAGAACGGCCAGTCGCGGTACATCTGCTGCAGCTGCGCCAGGCCGTTCGGCTGGTTGGCCAGGAACGATTGCACGGCGGAGCCGAAGCCGAACCAGCCCGGCAGCATCACGCGGCATTGCGCCCAGCTCAGCACCCATGGAATCGCGCGCAAGTCTTCGATCGACGTGGACTTTTTGCGGGACGCCGGGCGGCTACCGATATTCAGCGCCGCGATCTCGGAAATCACCGTCGATTCCCAGAAATACTGTTCAAAGCCTTCGGTCTCGTAGACCAGCGAACGGTAGGTGCGCAGCGCCTCGTCCGACAGCGCCTGCATGGCCGCCAGTTGCGCCGGTTCCGCATCGGCGGATGCGGTGCGGCCCGGTTGCGCCAGCAAGGTCGCTTCCATGGTCGCGGCCACCATCACTTCCAGGTTGCGGCGGCCCACTTCCGGGTTCGCATACTTGGCGGTGATGACCTCGCCCTGCTCCGTCAAACGGATGCGGCCCTGCACGGCGCCTTGCGGCTGCGCCAGGATCGCTTCGTACGACGGACCGCCGCCACGGCCGACGGAACCGCCGCGGCCGTGGAACAGGCGCATCTTGATGCCGAAGCGCTCGAACACTTTGACCAGCTCGATCTCGGCCTTGTACAGTTCCCAGCCGGACGTGAAGTAGCCGCCATCCTTGTTGGAATCCGAATAGCCCAGCATGACTTCGTGCATGCTGCCGCGCGAGCGCAGCAAGTCCATGTACAGCGGGATGCCGAACGCCTTGGTCATGATGGCGGGGCCGGCGCGCAAGTCGTCGATGGTTTCAAACAGCGGGATGATGTTGACCGCCATGTGCGACTCGGCATCGACGCGGCCGGCGCGCAGCAAGCCGTGTTCTTTCAGCAGCAGCGCCACTTCCAGCAAGTCCGACACGCTGTCGGCTTTCGAAATGATGTAGTTGGTGACGCTTTCCGGGCCGTAGGCCGCATGCGCTTCTTTCAGCGCGCGGAAGATCGCCAGCTCGCCCGCCGTGTCTTCGCTGTATTCCAGGTAGGGGGAGATCAGCAGGCGCGGCGTGTGCAATTCTTCCAGCAGCAGCTTGCAGCGGGCATCTTCATCGAGCGACTTGTAATCCACGCCCGGGCGCGCGGCCGCCAGCAGTTCGGCCACGACGCGCTCGTGCACGTCGGAGTTCTGGCGCAGGTCGATCGGCGCCAGCGAGAAGCCGAACACCTTGACGGCGCGGCGCAGGTGGCGCAGGCGGCCACGGGCCAGCACGGCCGAGCCGTTGGCCACCAGCGAACGGTGCACGATATCCAGGTCGGCCAGCAGCGCTTGCGCGGAGGCGTAAGGCTGGACCTTGGCATCGGCCTGGGCGCCGGTGGCAAAGCGCAGGCGGTTGGCCGACAGGCGCGCGTGGATGCCGTAGATGGCGCGGCGGTATGGCTCGTCGATGCGGTGCGGCGACAGGTCGGCAGATGCGTCGGCCAGCGCGCGCAACTCGTCGGACGAACCGGTCATGGTTTGCGCCAGCGACAATTGCGACGCCAGCTTGTGCAATTCGCCCAGGTAGTGTTCCAGCGCCACGTCGGCCTGCCGTTGCAGGGTCGCTTTCAGGATGGTCGCGGTCACGAACGGGTTGCCGTCACGGTCGCCGCCGATCCAGCTGCCCACCTTCATAAAGGTCGGCAATTCCTCGTCGATCCAGTGCGGATCCAGCTTGGCCAACGCGTCCTGCAAGGTGCAATACAGTTGCGGCAGGCCGGACAGGATGGTGCGGTCGAAGAACGACAGGCCGTTTTCCACTTCATCGAGCACCGACAGCTTGGCCGTGCGCAGCAGACGGGTATTCCACAGCGTGTGGATACCGCGCGCCAGCGCCGCTTCATTGTTTTCCTGTTCTTCCGGCGTCATCTGCACGCGGTCGCGCTCATCGAGGATGCGGGCGATCGCCATCTGGCAATTCAGCGTGGACTTGCGCTGCACTTCGGTCGGGTGCGCGGTGAACACGGGGCTGATGTGCGCGTCGGCGAAGAAATCCGGCAGCGCATCGACGCGGCCCGCGTTGACGACATTCTGCACGGCCTTGGCCATGCTGCCCACGCGCGGCGCGGAACCGGCGATCAGGTGGGCGCGGCTGCGGCGCGTGTGGTGCTGGTCTTCCGCGATGTTGGCCAGCAGCGAGAAATACGTGAAAGCGCGGATCAGCTGGCTGGTTTCTTCCTGGCCCAGCGCGTGCAGCGCCTGGTCCAGTTCCGCCTTGGCCTGCTCGCACTGGTCGCGGCGGAAGCGGATCGCCAGCTGACGGATGTTTTCAATGCGGTTGAACGCGTCTTCACCGTGCTGCGCGCGTATCGTATCGCCCAGCATGCGCCCCAATTGCCGGACATCCCGTCCCAGCAACTCATCCTTGAACTCAACCGCCTTCGACCCATCCATGTTGCCGTCCTTCACCGATATGTAGTAATTTTACAGATTAGAATAAGAATTACACCAAATACGACATAGCTCAACTATAAGCCGTGGCGTACATCAGGTATAAGGTAAATTTACTACATTATGTGCAAAATCGTTAAAGCAGGCAACTAGAAAGTTTTGCGACGCAGCATGGGGGTAAGAAAGGCACGATCGTGCGGCTGGGAGTTGTGTAGACCAATCGTTGCAACTGGTCAAAGCATCCGCCGGAGAGCCCTGCTGCGACAGGTTTTTCCCGGGGAGAAAATTACTAAGAAGGAAATTTTCACTTTTTCCTGCCGCAAGCGCGGCCATGGAAACTATTGGGTGGCCCCCCGCGCCACCTCGTCCCGCAACGCTTCTATCCGCCGGATCTTTTCTTCCATCTTCGCCAGCTCCGCCTCAGCCACCCCTGCCGCCCTGCCCCGCTCCACATCGGCGCGCAGGCGTGGCACTTCATCCCGGGCGGCGTCGGCGAACGACGCCAGCAGCCGCGCATGCTGGCCCTGTTCGAAGCGGCGGTATGCCTGCGGGTCGGCCAGTTGCCCGGCGGTGGGTTGCGCGTGGGTGGCGGGGTCGTCGTGCACCACGGGCGGAGTGCGCGGGTCACCGTGTTCGCGCGCTTCGGCCATCGACAGCCATGCGGGGGCGCTGCTGTCGACGGGCGGCAGCGGCACCCGCTCCGGCTCGGGCGGCGGTTGCTCCGCCAGCGCATCCATCCATTGCGGACGGGTTGCGGCCTGCGCGGCAGGGGCCGGGGCCGGAGCGGCCGGCGCGCCACCACCCGGCCCCGCCGCCTCGCCCTGCGCGGGCCACCAATACCATGCGGCGGCGCCAATGAACGCCAGCGCGGCAATCACGGTGATGCGTTTCATGGCCGCGCCTCCAGCACCCGCAGCGGCGCATCGAGCAGGCTGCGGTTCAGTTCAATGTCGGCCTCCCGCACCACGCGGGCGCGCAGCGCGGCCAATTGCGCGATGGCGCTACGGCGCGCAATGGCGCGGCTGGCCACGTAACGGACGCTTTCCGCTTCCGGCGGCTGCACGCCATCGACGCGCTGTTCCACCAATACGATTTCCCAGTACGCCTTGTCCTGCGGTCCGACCGGCGCACGCACGGGGCGCGATACCGTGCCTGGCGGCTGCGCAAACGCCAGTTGCTGCAACCACGACGTCTTGCCGGAGGCATCGATCCATCCCAGGTCGCCGCCCTGTGCCGCATCGGCAGCCATGGAAAACTTGCGCGCCACCGAGGCAAAGTCCGCGCCGCCCTTCAGCGCGGCGTAGGCTGCCTGCGCCGCCGCCTCATCATGGGTGCGCACATGGCGCGCCCTGACCTTGTCGATGCGGCGGAATTCATCGCGGTGCTGGTCGTAATACGCGCGGATGGCATCGCTGTCCGCCTGCGCCGCCAGCTGGTTCAACAGCGGGCTGCCGCTGTCGGTATCGGCGCCGATGCCGTGCAACCGCTGCACCGCCAGGGTCACCGCCTGGTCGGACAGGGCGCGGCGCAGGTCCGCCAGCGCGGCCGCCCCGAAGCGGGATCCCGCCCAGTCCAGCACGGCCAGCACGCCCAGCGCCTGGCGCGCCTGCTGTTTCAACGCCCCCGGCTGGCGCATATGCAGCGCAATGCGGCCCTGCACGTTCTGGCGGCGGTATATGTCGTACAGCGACAGCGTGCCGGCGCCGCCGCCCGGCAAGCGGTAGGCCAGCACCGGCATGGCTTTCGCGTGTTGCGCTTGCGCCGCCGTCAGCGAATAATCGAGGCGTAGCGCCCCCGGCTTGCCGAACACGGCATCGAACGTAGCCGCCATCGCGGCGCCATCGATGGCGGGTTCCGCCACCACCAGCCCATCGAGGCTGCCGCCCGGCAGTTGCGCCAGCGCCTGTTCCAATTCTGTTTTGTAGAGACTGCGCAGCAGCGCGGCCAGCTGGTCGTCCAGCGCCACGTCGTGCGCATACGCGACGCCCTGCCCCGTCAACAATGCGGCTTCGCCCCACTGCGCACGGGCGCTGGCGGCCAGCAGCCGTTCGGCCACCAGCCCTTCCAGGGTCGCCGCGCGGGCAGCTTGCGGATCGGCCAGGCGCGCCTGCCGCCACAGTGTATCGACCGTGAACGCATGCAGCGGCGCCGCATCGATGCGGGCCGCCAGCGCGGGATCGTCGAGGCCATAGCGCACGGCGGCCGTTGCCGGCGGCAGCGCAATGCCGGCCAGCGCAACCGCCGCCAGCATCGCCCGCGCGGGCTGGTACAACACTGCCCGCACGCCCATCAGTTACCCAACCGTTCCGCTGCGCGGTTCAGCACATGCACCACCATGGCGATCGAATGCGGCACCATTTGCTGCGCCACGCGGCGGCGGTCGCCGTGGTCGCTGGACGACAGCACGATGCCGCCGTTGGCGTACGAATAGGTGCCGCCCTGCGTCAGCAGCGGGCGGATGTCGACGCCGGTCGGCGCCACCGGCGTGAAGTCGGCCAGCGCGGCTTTCACCAGCGCCGGATCGTTGAGTTTTTCCGTGTCGTAGTAATCCTGCACCCACTGTTCCCAGCCGCCGTGGTCGTGCGCGGACGTGGTCCACGTGTGGTGCGGCTGCAGCAAGTCCGTGGTGTGCAGCACGAAGCCCAGCGTCTGCGCGGTCGGTTGCGCCAGGAATTGCTGGAACCAGTACTGGCCCAGGTTGTCGATCGGCTGGAACGGCATGGTTTCAAAGTCGGCGTACTGGTTCACGTTCGAGCTGCCGCCCAGGCGGTAGTGCGCTTCCGTGATGCCATAGCTGTTGTATTTGCTGCTGTCGCCGAACCAGCCTTTCAGGCCGCCGGGACCGTCGTCCAGGTAGTCGCCATACAGCCAGCCGGCCGCCATGTTGTCGACGTCGCCGTTCACCGTCAGCTTGGCGTAGTTGTAGCCGCCAAACGGGTTGCCGTGCACGTCCGGGCCGGAGGTGTGGTTCTGGAAGTGCCAGTACGACGTGTATTTGACGATGGACGCGCCCGCGCCCCACACCGGCGCCAGCACGCAGCTGCCCGTCGATGCGCCGCACAGGTAGGTGTCGGCGAAATCGTCGACGTCATAGGCGCCCTGCCCCAGCGCCTGCGCGAACTGGTCGACCGTGTAGCCGGCGCGCGCAATGCCCGTCGCCAGCTTGGTGTAGTTGGTGGTGGACGGATTGTTTTTCATGAACGTCACCGCGTCCAGCACGATACGGCGGTGGGTTTCCTGTTGCCAGGCGTGGGCAGGCGCAACGGTGCACGCCGCCATGGCCAGCGCCATGGCAGTCATTCCAAATTTCATGTTTCCCCTGTGTGTGTAAAAGTACGAAAAAGTACGAACGGTCGCGTTTAAAACGAGTCGCGCAGCGTAACATAACAAATCGGCAAATTTAACTATTTGACAAACTTGTTATGCAATTTTTGCGTAAAAGCCACACTTTATATGCGCTTTGTGACACAACCGTGACAGGGGATTCGGTGGGGTGCGCTAAGGTTTGGGCATCGAACGCAACGGCGTCGGGGGCCGCAGATGGCCCTGGCCGTCGACCAGCACGCGCTGGCTGGCCTTGGCCGTGCTCGCGCCGATGCCGGACAGCACCCGCATGGAACCGAGCAGCACTTGCTGTTGCACGTCCATGTAGGCGGCATACGACGGGTCGAGCACGTAATAGACGACTTCGAATTCCAGCGCGTCCTGCGTGACGGACTTTAAATGCGCGCGGTCGAAGCGCACCTGGCGCTGCGCTTCCACCACGTGCTGCAACGCTTCCGGCACCCTTTCGGCCACCTCGACCGGCGTCGACGGCGCCAGGTTCAGCGAAAACTGCACGCGCCGGTTTTGCATGCGCTTGAAGTTGCGCACGGTATTTTTCAGCAAATCCGCATTGGCGATGACGATCTGTTCGCCGCTGTCGGCGCGGATGCGCGTGGTTTTCAGCCCCACGTGCTCCACCGTGCCGGAAAAGCCGTTGACGCTGATGGCGTCGCCCACTTCAAACGGCTTGTCGACGGCGATCGACAGCGAGGCGAACAAGTCGCCCAGGATATTTTGCACGGCCAGCGCCACGGCGATGCCGCCGATCCCGAGGCTGGCGACGAAGGCAGAAATATTGATGCCCAGGTTGGACAGGATGGCCAGGAACAGCACGACCCACAGCGCCGTCTTCAACGCCCACACCATCAGCGTGCGGGCCACGGTCGGGTTGGCGGCGCCGGTATCGCGCATGCTCACGGACGAGCGTCCACCGAAATAGCGGCGCGCGCTGATATCGACCAGCTGGTTCACATACAGGCCGATTTGCACGCCCAGCGTCACGAACCACAGGTGCGTCACGCGGTCCGCCCACGGCTGCGGCAAGTCCAGCACCGTCAGGCCGATCAGCAGCGCCGTGACCACCACCACCAGGTTGCTGGTCTTTTTCAGCATCGCGCACAGCAGCTCAGCCATTGGCTTGCTGGCGCGGCGGTCCGCCTGCACTTGCTCGAGCCGGCGGCGGCACAGCGCCACCGCGCCGTGAATCGCCAGATAGCTGGCGACCGCCACGCCAATGCTGAGCAGCCAGTTTTGCCAGTCGATGCCGTCCACGATGCCATCGAACGTTGCGATGAATTTTTGGTAGCTCAAACCTGTTTCCTTCCATGCCTACTTGCCAGCCGCTACTGTAATGCGGCAATGCGGCCCTGACCGTGCGCGGCCGCACATACGGCGGGACGGCAACCGTGGCAGCCTGACAGTCAGTCCCACAGGAGTTCAACATGCATACAGGAAAAGAACACAGCCGCGGCGAACAACCGGCCGCGCATGAAAGCGGCAATGCCGCCACCGGCCATCCAGCCAACAGCGTCATCAGCTCCACCAGCACCACCAGCACCAATAACGCCGCTACGCCGCACGGCAATACGGCTGGAACGCGCGGCGGCGACTCCATGCAGCGCGCCGATGTGGCGCCAGCCGTCAGCGGCAATACGGGTTACGGCCACGAGGCTGGTACACGCGGTTCCGGCACGCCGGTGGAAAGCGGCGCGGGAAAACTCGCCGACGACCGTCCCGGGCGCGATGTCCCGAAAGGCGGCGGACCGGTGTGAGTGTGTGCGCGCGCACGGAGCGCGCCCATCCCGGCGGGCAGCATAGAGGTTCTATCGACAATTGACAGGGGAGTCATCATGACCAAGCGTATCGGCAACAAGGATATTGCCCAGCACCGCAGCAAGGAAGAAAAGAAGCGCATCCACGCGTCGAACGTCGCGATGGAAGCGGAAAAGCAGGCAGCCGCACGGGAAAAATACCGCAACATGCAAAAGGGCCAGCCCTTTGCCGTCATGAAAGAAAAGTGACGGCGCAGCTTATTTGTCGGGGAATTCCGATACCTGTGCAGGAATTTGCACGCGGATGCGGGCGCCGTGGCCCGGCTTGCTGTCGACGGTGACGGCGCCGCCCAGTTTCAGCGCGCGCTCGTGGATGCCCAGCAAGCCAAAGGATTGGCGCTTGCGCTTGGCCGGGTCGAAGCCGCAGCCATTGTCCCGCACTTCCAGCTGGATGCGCTCATCGTCCTGCACCAGCGCGATGTCGACGCGGGTGGCGCCCGCGTGACGCCGGATATTGGTCAGCGATTCTTGCACGATGCGGAACAATTCCGTGGCCCGCGCCTCGTCCAGCGTCACTTGCCGCTCATCCACGTGTAACTGGCACAGCACGCCGGTGTGGCTGAAAAACTGTTCACCCAGCCATTCCAGCGCCGAGACGATCCCCATGTTCAGCGCGCTGGGGCGCAATGACGACACCACGTCGCGCACCACCTGGATGGTCGAATCGACCAGCCCGGTCAACGCCCGCGTGCGTTCGGCCAGCGCGGGATTGTCCGCGCCAAACTGCATTTCCACCACCGACACACCGAGCCGCAGCGCCGACAGGTATTGCCCCAGTTCATCGTGGATTTCGCGGGTGATGTACTTGCGCTCCTCTTCCCGCACGGCGTCGCTGCGCGATGCCAGCTGGCGCAGCATTTGCTGCGATTCGCTGAGACGGCGCTCGGTTTCCTTCAGCGCCGAGATATTGCGCCCGATCGCCAGCACGCCCACCACCTGGCCCTCGGCATTACGTTCCGGCACCAAATGAAACGCATAGTCGCGCGCCGTCTCGCCCGGATCGGCCAGGCGGACAAAGACTTCGGTCCCGGCGCCGGTCTCCATCACACGGCGCAGCACGGCGATGTAATCCTCCGGCGCCAGATCGGCGTGCGTACGCACCAGCTTTTGCGGCTGGCGCATCAGCGCCTCGGCCATCGGGATGCCGGTTTCCCGCTCGAACGCGGGATTGACATAGATGCGCCGGCAGTCGCTGTCGTAGCGGATCACCATGTCAGGCGAATTTTCCGCCAACGTGCGGAATTCCTGTTCCCGCCTGCGCAACAGGGTTTCCGCCTGTTCCCGTTCGCGGATTTGCGCATTGAGCGCTTCCACGGTGCTGGCCAGTTCCGCGGTACGCTGCGCCACGCGCACTTCCAGCATGTCGTGCGCCTGCCGCAGCGCCGCCTCGGCCTGGTTGCGTTCGATCGCATAGCGGATCGAACGCACCAGCATGCCGGTATCGACCTGTCCCTTGACCAGGTAATCCTGCGCGCCGGCCTGCACCGCGCGCATCGCCACCGCCTCGTCATTCAGCCCGCTCAGCACCACCAGTGCCGGCACGCGCACGCCGCATGACTGCAAGCGCTGCACGGTTTCCAGGCCGGTCGAACCGGGCAGCCCCAGGTCGAGCAGCACCAGGTCGACCTGGTCTTGCCGCAGGTGCGCGATGCCCTCCTCCAGGTTGCGCGCCCAGGCCAGTTCCCAGTCCAGCGCACCCGCATCGGCCAGCATATGCCGGAACAGCAGCGCGTCGCCCCGGTTGTCCTCGATCAGCAGGATACGGATGGGAGCCGGCGTGCCGGCGTGGGCGCTTGCATGCCCCATCACAGCCCCTCCTGCTCGTCCGCCATCAGCGTGAAGTAAAACACGGAACCGCCCGCCGGGCCTGGCGTCACGCCGATCGCGCCGCCATGGCGCTCGATGATTTTCTTGCAGATCGCCAGGCCGATGCCGGTGCCCGGATATTCGTGGCCGGCATGCAGGCGCTGGAACATGTCAAAGATGCGCTGCCCGTTTTCGGGCGCGACGCCGATCCCGTTGTCCTGTATGGTGATGCGCCAGTAACGGCCCTCGCGCACGGCGCCGATATCCACCTGCGGCGGACGATCGCGGCAGAATTTGATGGCGTTGGCGATCAGGTTCTGGAACACTTGCGCCAGTTGCCCGGCGTCGCCCAGCACGCTGGGCAAGGCGTCGCAGCGCACCTGCGCCCCGCTTTCATTGATCGCGATGCGCAGCGCGGCCAGCGCCATCGCCGCCACGTCGTTGCAATCGACCCGCTGCAACGGGCGCGCCTTGGTATCGACCCGGGAAATCGTCAGCAGGTCTTCGATCAGCGTTTGCATGCGCTTGGCGCCTTCCATCGCGAAGGTGATGAATTCATCCGCTTCCGCATCGAGCCGGCCACGATAACGCCGCTCCAGCAACTGCACATAACTGGCCACCATGCGCAGCGGTTCCTGCAAGTCATGCGAGGCGACGTAGGCCATGCGCTCCAGTTCCGCATTGGACCGCGCCAGTTCCTGCGAACGCGCCAGCAATTGCCGCTGCGTGGCGCGCAGGTTCAGGTGGGTGCTGACGCGCGCCAGCACTTCTTCCGCGTGGAACGGCTTGGTGACGTAATCGACGGCGCCCGCGTCGTAGGCGCGGATCTTGTCATTGATGTCGGACAGCGCGGTCATGAAGATCACCGGTATGCCGCTGGTGACCGGGTCGGCCTGCAGGCGGCGGCAGGTTTCAAAGCCATCCCAGCCCGGCATCATGACGTCCAGCAAAATCAGGTCCGGCTGGCCGAATCGGGCCCGCTCCAGCCCCTCTTCTCCATCTTCCGCCACCATGACGGTATAACCGTGGCTGCCCAGGTACTCGGCCACCACCCGCACATTGGCAGGTGTGTCGTCAACGATCAAAATGGTGGAAATCTCGCTCGCTTGCATGGCCACCTGCCGTGTTGGCGATTCAGTTAAGAGGATAGCTGTCATGATACTCCGTTACGCCGCGCGGCTGGTGGCCAACAGTGCTTCGAACGCGGCGCGCGGCATCGGCCGCCCATACAGGTAGCCCTGCGCCAGGCGGCAACCATGCGACGCCAGGTATTCGGCCTGTTGTTCCGATTCCACGCCTTCGGCCACGGTTTCCAGCCGCAGCGCGCTGGCAATCGACAGCATCGCCTTGACCAGTTCGCGCTTGCTGCGGTCGCCCGGCACGTCGCCGACAAACGAGCGGTCGATCTTCAGCTGGCTGACGGGGAAGCGGTGCAGGTAGCTGAGGGCGGAATAGCCGGTGCCGAAATCGTCGATGGAAATGGCCAGGCCCATGCCCGTCAGCGCTTCCAGCATGTCTTCCACCGTGCGGTCGCCGTCGAGCAGCAGGCTCTCCGTGATTTCCAGCTTCAGCCAGGACGGATGGCAGCCGCTCTCCTGCAAGTGGCGCCGCACCGCGCCCGCCAGGTCGTGGCGGATAAACTGGCGCGGCGACAGGTTGACCGCCAGTTGCAGCGGCGCCGCGTCGCCGCGGTTCCATTCCGCCACGGCGGCACAGGCGTCGGCCAGCACCCAGTCGCCGATTTCCACGATCAGGCCGGACGCCTCGGCGATGCTGATGAACTGCAGCGGCATCACCATGCCGTGCCCCGGCCGGTGCCAGCGCAGCAGCGCTTCCGCGCCCACCATGCGCCCGCTGCGCAGTTCGACCTGAGGCTGGAAATACAATTCCAGTTCGCCGTTGCGGCAGGCCCGCCGCAGCGCCGCCTCCACCTCCAGCCGCTCGGCGGCCTGGCGCGTCAGTTCCTGCATATAGAATTCATAATGGTTGCGGCCCTGGCGCTTGGCGTAATACATGGCCGTATCGGCATGCTGGTACAGGGTCGCCGTATCTTTGCCGTCATCCGGGTACACGGCAATGCCGATGCTGGCCGGCACGAACAGTTCATGGCCGTCGATGAAGAATGGTTCGTTCAGCGCGGCCACGAACGCCGCGGCGCGCTGCGCCAGGACGTCGCGTTCCGCCTGCACCAGCATGGCGAACTCATCGCCGCCGAAACGCGCCACCACGTCGCCGGGCAGCGCGCATGCCTGCAAGCGGCGTCCCACCTCCCGCAGCAGCCGGTCGCCGGCCGCATGGCCCAGCGTATCGTTGATTTCCTTGAAATGGTCCAGGTCGAGCATCATCAAGCCGAACGGCGGGGTCTGCGCCGCCTGTTGCAGTGACAGCGACAGCAGGCTGCGGTTGGGCAGGCCGGTCAATGAATCGTAGTACGCCAGGCGGCACACGGTGCGGCGGTAATGATCGAGCTTGGCCAGCATCCGCGATTTCGCGCGGCGCATCTGCGCGGCGTCATCCGCGCAGGCGTCGACACGCTGCTCCAGTACGTCCGTCCACTGCAACAGGCGCTCCAGCTTCCATTGCACCCGGTCCGGCGCGGCAGCCGGCGGCGCGGTGTTCCAGGCCATCCCCGAGCGGGAGATGGGTTTTCCTCCGTCAGCCATTTTGCGTTCCTCGCACTGTTATCACGATAGACTTCTGTTCTTCCAGCATAGGTAGAACAGGAGGCAATACGTATCATCCCGGCCTGATTCCTGCGTAGGGCGGCGCGACGGCTGCGTCGGGAAATCCCTACCCCATGACATCGTGCGTGAAGACGTAGCGCATCAGCTCCGCGTTATTGGCAAAGCTCATTTTCTGCATCAGGCGCGCCTTGTGCGTGCTGACTGTCTTGTTGCTGATGGACAGCTCGGCGGCGATTTCATTGACGGTGCGGCCCTGCCCCAGCAAGCCGAGGATGCGCTGTTCGCGCGACGACAGCTGTTCGTGCGGCGGCGCCTGTTCGTCGTCGCCCTCGAATACCATGCGTTCGACGATGCGCGGGTCGATGTAGCGCCCGCCCGACGCCACCTTGCGGATCGCCGTGGTCAGCGTCTCGGCCCCGCAATCCTTGGTCAGGTAGCCGTTCGCCCCGGCCGCCAGTGCGCGGCGCGCAATCTGCACCTCGTTGTGCATGGACAGCACCAGCACCGGCAAGGCCCCGTGGTGCAGCCGCACCCGCTTGATCAGATCCACGCCGCTGATGCCTGACATGGCCATGTCCAGCAACAGCAAATCCACTTCGCCGCCACGCAGGTGCGACAGGACCTGTCCGCCGTTGACGGCTTCTCCCGCCACGCCCAGGTCCGGGCACAGCGCAAACAGCTGGCGCAAGCCCTCCCGCACAATGGCATGGTCGTCCGCGATTAATACCTTGATCATATTGTCCCTCGTTATTCTTCCGCGTCAGCCACCTGCGCATAGCTGTCGACCAGTTGGCGCAACGCCTTCGACTGGTAACCGCGCGCCAGTGTGCGCAATTGTTCCGCAAATGGCTGGTAGCGTGGATCCAGCCGCTCCAGGTGCTCGGCGCGGACCTGGATCGCGCGCATGTTGCCCAGCCGCGCCAGTTGCTGCAATACCGCCATTTCCTCGGCCGGCGGCGGGGTCAGCGGCGGTGTGTCGGCGCCGTCCCGGGCCGGTATCTCGGGTTCCGCCTGCCCCGACGCGGGCGTGTGCAGCGGCAACATCATCGGCGCCGGCAAGTCGAACCAGAATACGCTGCCCTGGCCGGGCCGGCTTTCGACCTGGATTTCACTGCCCATCATCCGGACGAACTGGCGGCTGATGGCCAGGCCCAGGCCGGTGCCGCCCAGGCGGCGCTGGGCTTCGCCCACTTGCTCGAACGGCTGGAAGATGGTTTCCAGCTGGCCCGGACCGATGCCGATGCCGCTGTCGCCCACTTCGAACCGTACCCGCCCCGGTTCGCTTTGCATGACGCGCAGCGCAACCCGCCCGCGGTCGGTGAATTTCACGGCGTTCGACAACAGGTTCAGCAACACCTGGCGCAGCCGCTGCCCGTCCGCCACCAGCATGGGTGGCACGTCCGCGCCCACGTCGCAGACGAATTCCAGGTTCTTTTCCGCAGTGCGGATGCCGACCATGCCGGCAATGGATTGCAGCTCGGCGCGCAAATCGAACGGCGCCGCAAACAGTTCCACCTTGCCCGCTTCCAGTTTGGCCGCGTCCAGCACATTGTTGATCAGGCCCAGCAAATGCTCGCCGCTGTTGCGGATGGCTTCCACGCTGGAACGCTGTTCCGCGTCGAGGCGCGCATCGCGCCACAGCAACTGTGCAAAGCCCAGCACCGCGTTCAGCGGCGTGCGCAATTCATGGCTCATCTGCGCCACGAAGTCGCTGCGCAGGCGCGCCAGCCGCTGCGCTTCCAGCAGCGCCGCGTCGCGCGCCGCTTCGGCTTCCTTGCGCGCACTGATGTCGCGCGCCAGCCCGACGGTGCCCAGCACCGTGCCATCGTCGTCCAGCACGGGCGCCTTGAACACTTCCACCCAGCGCGTGCCGCCCGGGCCGGTGCGCACTTCTTCCACGGTTTGCTGGACGCGCGAATGCATCACCAGCATGTCGTCGGCGCGCGCCGCGCGTGCCACCTCCGGCGGGTACACGTCGAAATCCGATTTGCCCGGCATATCGTCGGCATCGCAGCCCAGTTCGCGCGCCGTGGCCAGGTTGGCGGCCAGGTAGTGGCTGTCGGTATCCTTGAACCACACTTGCCAGGGAATGGTATCGATCAGCACGCGCAGGTAGCGGGTTTGCTGGCGCAACTGCCCGGTGCGCTGCTGCACCTTGAATTCCAGGCTGCTGTTGAGCGCGAGAATTTCCGCCTCGGCGCGCTTGCGTCCCGTGATATCGGAAATCACCGCCACCGCGCCGCATTGCGCGCCCGCCAGCGGCCGCGCCGTCATGTGCAGCCAGCGTCCCTTTGACGGTTCCGCGCCATCCAGGTAAATTTCCTCGCCTTCGCCCGCATCGCTGCCGCGCACCGCCCGCGCCAGCGGCAACTGGTCGCGCGGATATGGCGTGCGGCGGTCCGAATGGTAAAACACCACGTCGTCAGGCCAGCGCGCGCCCTGTTCTTCGCGGCGCAGCCCGACGATGCGTTCGGCGGCCGGATTGACCAGTACCAGCCGGCCCTGCGCATCGGCCACCGCCACACCGTCGCCCAGGCTGTCCAGCACCGATTGCAGGATGTCGGTCTGCCGCTGCACCGCCTGCTGCGACTGGCGCAAGCCGTCGTTGGCGGCGGCCAGCATCCGGTGCGAACGGCGCAGGCGCACCAGGAAGAACGCCAGCACCGCCAGCACCAGCGCAATGGCGCCCAGCACGGTCCACATCCAGCGCTGTTGCAGCTCGCGCTCGCGCAATTCCACTTGCTGTTGCTCATTACGCCGCGTCAAGTCGGCAATTTCGCGCTGGCGCGCCTGCTGCTCGTAGCGCTCGGTGAGTTCCAGCACCCGCGTACTGATTTTTCTCCGGTTGGCCTGGGCCGTCATGTCGGCCGCCGCCTGCGCATGCTCATACGCCTGGCGGTATTCGCCGCGCCGCGCATCGAGCCGCCCCAGCAGCTGTTCGCTTTCGCTCAGGTACAGCGCCAGGCCCAGTTCGCGCGCGAGGCGCAATGAACGCTGCAAGTCCGCTTCGGCCGCCGCCAGCCGCTTCAGCTCCACGTAGCTGGTGCTGCGCGCCGTCAGCGCCCACCACAGGCCCGTCTTGTTCGGCAACCGCTCATAGGTGTCCACCGCCTCATCGAGCAGCGCCACCGCCCGCGCATGGTCGCCCCGCATGCGCGCATGGCTGGCTTCGGCAAACAGGCCGGCCGTCACGTAAAACGGCAGGCCGATGGCGCGGTAGATGGCGGTCGCCTGGCGTACCAGCAAGTTGCCGGCCGTCACGTCGCCCTGTGCCGCCACCACCCCGCCCTGGCCGGCCAGCGCCAGCGCTTCCAGCAGGCGCGAGCCCGCCGCCTGGGCCTGGGCCTGCATCTCATGGTATTGCTGCAGCGATTCCTTGTTGTTGTCGCTCTGGTTGTAAGCGATCGCCATGCACTGGTGGGCGTAAGCCATGGCCAGCGGTTGCCGGCTGCGGCGGGCCAGGTCCATGTTGCGCACGCAGGCATCGACCGATTCATCGATCTTGCCGAAGCGGTGATACATCATGGCCATGCGCAGCATGGCTTCGCTCAGCAATTCGGGGCGGTCGATGCCGTCAAGCGCCTTGACGGCCCGCGCCGTCACAGTGATCAAACGGTCGAAATTGCCCTGGTTGACGGTATTGAGCGCCGCCACCAGGTCGGCCTCGGCTTGCCCGGCGAGGTCGCCGTGGCGCAACGCCAGCGCATACGCCTGGTCCGAAAGCGATGCGGCCTCCGCGGTGCGGGCGCGGTACAGCGCGATGCGGGCGCGCAGGTTCAGCAAGCGCACCGTGTCGGTTGCCGGGGCGCCGGATGGCAACTCGGACGCCAGTTTGCGCGCCTGTTCGTCGGCGTGCACCACGTCATTGTCGGCCAGTAGCAGGATACGGGCGGCCTCGGCGCGCCACAAGCCCAGCGGCATGCCGCTGGCGACGCACTGGCCATGCCAACTCAGCAGGACCAGCAAGCCAGCACGGATCCACCGGCTACTGACGTTGATCTTCATGCCTGCCCCATATTCTCAACTGCCCGGACCAGCATGACAGAATTTCCTGAGGCTGCCTATAAGGAAATCCTGATTTCCAAAAACGCAAGTCAATAGCGGAATGCCGCGCTCACGGCCAGTTGGCGGTCATTGATGAAACTGCTCTGGTGCCGCTGCGGCTCGCCATAATAATTGCGGCGCACCGTGTTGGTCAGGTTGTTGCCTTCCAGCGTCAAGGTCAGGCTCGGCCGGACCCGCCAGGTCAGCGCGGCATCCAGCCAGCCATATCCCTCTGTATAGACTGGCAGCGCGCCGACCCCGACGATATTCGATACCCCGCTGAGGAAGGTGGAGCGCCAGTTATACGCGGCCCGCGCCGACCAGTCGCCGGATTCATACATCAGCACCGTGTTGGCGCTGCGCCGCGACAGGTTTTGCAGCGGCACGCGCGCCCCCAGGATGGGACTGGCCGTGCTGCTGCCGACCAGCGTGGCGTTCAGTTGCACGCCCAGTCCACGCCAGGCGCCCGGCAGGAAGTCGAAGAATTGCTGGTAGCCCGCTTCCAGTCCCCGGATGCGGGCCCGGTTGCCGTTTTGCGGCCGCGTCACCTGGTACGTGACGCCGTCATAGGTTTCCGGCGCACTGACGCTGGTCACAAAACCGTCCACGTGCTTGACGAACCCCGTCACCGTCACCATGCGGTTGCCCGCGCCATACCATTCGGCCGCCAGGTCCAGGTTATCCGAACGCACCGGGCGCAGCGCCGGGTTGCCTGCGCTGCCCGTGTTGGCGGTCGGCGTGATGGAATTCGGCACCAGGGTCAGCGATGGCGACAGCTGGTCGAAATTGGGGCGCGTCATGGTTTTCGACACGGCGGCGCGCCATATCACGTCGGCCGACGGACGGTAGCGCAGGCTGGCGCTGGGCAACCAGTCCAGCGCGCTGTCGGAGGCCGTCAGCGGCGCCACGCCGGCGCCCGGCACGGAGCGGCTGCCGTCCAGCATTTCGCGCACCCGCGTGGCGCGCACACCCGCATTGCCGTCCAGCGGCAAGCCGTCGGCCTTGAAATCCGCCATCAGCCACGCCGCGGCGCTGCGCTCGTCGACGTTCCACAAGGTCAACGGATTGCCCTGGACCGGGACCGGCGCGGTCACGCCCAGCAGCCGGCGCCAGGCCAACGCATCGCGCGCCTGCGCCACGCTGCTGTACCACAGGCCGCCGATGCTGCCGCCCGGCTCGCCGGCGAACAGCGCGCCCGGCCCGGCGCCCAGCGGCGCGGCC
>NZ_WKJJ01000015.1 GCF_009674485.1 Pseudoduganella rivuli
GTAATGCCGGCTGCCCCGGCGTCAAGGAAGATACACCCTTGACCCCGGGCCAGTCGGCGAATAGGCGGAGCACAGTTTGGAAAGAATTTGCTGACGTACCTGGACAAACTTCATAGAAGGGCGGCTTGGTTTCATCAAGCCGCCATGCATGCGCAGCCCTAGGCTTGTTCAGTTAACGCCGCGCCACAATCCTTGCAATACCGCGCCGTGACCTCATGCCCGCCGCTGCCACAGGACGGGCATGCGCGGCGCGGCCGGTCGCCACCGCCCCGCTGGTACGCCATTTCCGAGCTGATGATGCCCGTGGGAACCGCCAGGATGCCCCAGCCCAGCAACATCATCAGCGACGCCACCGTACGCCCCAGGTCGGTTTTCGGCACCAGGTCGCCAAAACCCACTGTGGTGACGGTGCTGATGGCCCAGTACACGGCGGTGGGGATGCTGGTATAGCCGTGCTCCGGCCCTTCCACCACATACATGACGGTCCCCAGCACGAACACGATCAGCATCACCACCGACAAGAACACCAGGATCTTGCGGCGGCTGGCCAGCAATGCGCGGCCCAGCATGCCGTACTCGTCGATATACAACGTCAGCTTGAATATCCGGAACATGCGCAACAGGCGCAGGATGCGGATGTCGAGCAGCACGTGGGCCTGGGGAATGAACAGCGATATATAGCTGGGCAGCACGGCCAGCAGGTCGATCACGCCAAAGAAGCTGCGCGCGTAGCGGTCCGGCCGCTTCACGCACAGCAGGCGGCCGATATATTCGATGGTAAATACAACAGTGAACACCCACTCGGCTGCCAGCAGCAGGTGTCCATGCTTGCGCGCGACCGGGGCCAGGCTGGACAGCACGACCGCCGCCACGCTGAGCACGATGACGGCGATCAGCACCAGGTCGAACAGCCGGCCGGCCCGCGTATCGGATTCAAAAATCACGGCATACAGGCGCGCGCGCCAGCCGCCCTCCGGCTTGCCGAAATGCTGGTGCGGATCGCTGGAGGCGGCCGGCGGCGCCGGCACATTGGGCGGTGCACGATGCGGCGCTGACGGCGGGGACGGCTTGGCCATGGCATGCTCCGGATGCGGCGGACTACGCCATCTTAGCCCGGCTGTGTTCCAGCGTGGCGCGAAGCTGGAGGCGGTACCGCCCCCAGCGGCCGGTCAGGCGCCGCCCAGCAAATCCTGGCGCGGGTAATCCCACTTCGGTACACCGCCGGGACACGCCTTGCCGCCCCCCTGCGCCACCGGCATGGTGCTGAAATTGCCCCGCGGCGTGGTGGCGAAGCGCAAGTCCGTGGCGGCGCCATGTTCCAGTACCGGCGCGCGGGCAAAACGCATCCAGTCGTCGAACCAGCAATTGCTTTCCCGGAGCTGGCGCAGCGCGGCCAGGCTGCCTTGCACTTGCCGGTATTGCAGCACGTCGCCAGCGGCCGTCAGCGCGGCCGATGGCGATGGATCGGCCAGGCCGGACGGGCACGACGCCGCCGGCAGCACCGAAGGCAGCACGCTGACCAGTCCGCGCCGCAACGTGTAGCTGCCCCGCGCCGCATTGCTTTCCACGGAAACGAAGATCCAGCATAGCGGCTGCGCGGGGAATGCCGTCATCGCCACATCCAGCACGCGCGTTGCCGCATCCTGTGTCCGCAGCGCGGCCGCCACCTGCGCCCGGCCGACGGCGGATGCGGTGCCCTGCACGCCGACAAACGCCACGCTGGCGAGCAACGCCAACGCCATCGCCCACCGGCTGTGCGCCCTTGCACTGCGCAGCAGCGCCAGCCCGACGCCCAGCGCCAGCAGCAGCCCGAATGACAGCGGCGCCAGGTACTCCTTGCGCAGGAAATACAGCATGGCCGCCGCCAGCCCCGCCATCAGCACCCAGCGCGGCGCCCTGCCCGGGACCGCCATGATCAGCGGCACGCCGAACGCAACCCAGAACACGGGTTCGATAATGAACACCATGTCGCCGTACAACCAGCGGCCGTCAAACGGATAAAACGGGTGCACGCCATAGGAATTGAGGTAATCCATGCCCAGGTGCAGCGCAAAACCGGCCGCCACGGCCAGCAGCAAGCCCCGCCGCGCCGTGGCGCTGCGCCGGAGCAGCGCGCGGGCATTGGGCCAGCCTGTCCACAGCAGCGCCACCAGCAGCAGCGCTTGCGGCAAGGCGTACAGCAAGGTGTGCGTATGGCCCCGGTGATTGAGCAGGTAGCCCAGCGGCGCCGGCAGCAGGTTGGTCAGGAACAGGTCGAGGTCGGGGAAGTTGCTGGCCAGCGCGCACGCGGTCAGCAACAGGCGGTGGCGCGTGCGCTGGCCGGCGTCATCCGGTTCCGGCGGCAGGCTGCGCTGCACCAATTCGCCGACACCGAGGCCGACGACAGAGTGGGTAATGTTATCCATGCACGCATGCTAACCCAGCGGCGTCAAATTCGTAGGGCGGCAGGCTACGCCCAGCGCACGCAGTTGCGGCCCGCCGTCTTGGCCGAATACAGCGCATCGTCGGCCCGGTCCAGCAACGATTCCAGCGTATCGTCGGCACGCAACTGGCTCTCGCCGATGGAAATCGAGATCGCGGGCAGGCCCGCCATGTGGCGCGACACCGCGTTCGAGACGGCGCGGCGCAGCCGTTCCGCGATGGCCAGCGCCGGCTCCTGGCCCGTGTCCGGCAACAGCACCGCGAATTCCTCGCCGCCAAAGCGGGCCAGCAAGTCGCCGGGACGGATATTGTCGTTCAAGGTCATCGCCACGGCGCGCAGCGCGCGGTCGCCTGCCAGGTGGCCATGGGTATCGTTGAAGCGCTTGAAGTGGTCGATGTCGACCATCAGGACGGCCAGCGGCTTGCCGTCGCGCTGGCCCCGCTCGACCTGGCGGCGGAAGGCCTGGTCCAGCCAGCGGCGGTTGTGCAAGCCCGTCAAGCCATCGACAAAGGCCAGGCTTTCAAATTCACTCTGGCGGTGGATGCTGTAGCGCACCGCGTCATTGCCCTGGCGCACGCGGCTGGACAACGTGATGAGCATGTTGCGCGCCAGCGCATGGGAGGCATTGATCAGCGACCACATGGTATCGCGCGACAACACCAGCATGCGGCTGGCGGCGCTGACGATGACATAGGCCGACGGTTCGCACGCTTCGATCAGCGACATTTCACCCACGCACTCGCCCTGGCCCAGGCGCAGGTTGTACGGCTGGTCGGGCGTCGTCAGGTGCACGTCGACCTGGCCTTCCAGCAGCACGTACAGGTTATCGTTGGATTTGCCCGGCTCGATCAGCACCACACCTTCAGGCACTTCGATCACACTGCAATGCTCCATCAACCGTTCGATGGCATCGAAACTGACCCCCGTGAATAACCGGGTCCGGGCAATATCATCGTGAAGGCGGGTTAGTTGCATGGGAATCGGTAACGCGGTAAACCAGGAAGAGTTACCGATTATAAACGTTTCAGGCACTAACGTTGCACGTCGACGCCGCGCCAGAACGCCACGTGGTCCTTGATCTGCTTTGCTTTTTCCGACGGATGCCGGTAAAACCACGCGGCATTTTCGTTGACTTTGCCATCCACCACCAGGTGGTAATAACTGGCCGTGCCCTTCCACGGGCATACCGTCGTGTGCGTACTGTCTTGCAGGTATTCCTCGTGCACTTTATCGATCGGGAAATACACGTTGTTTTCCACGATCTCCACTTCATCATCGCCCGCCTCGGCAATGACTTCACCATTCCAGATTGCTTTCGGCATGACCGCCTCCTGATGCACTCCGTTACGATCCGATGAATATCAACTTTCGACGCGGTTGCGGCCATTGGCCTTGGCCCGGCGCAGCGCCTGCGCCGCCTGTTCCAGCATGGCGTCGCCGTCGCTGACGTCCATGTGGTTGAACGCACCCACGCCGATGCTGACCGTGACGGGCGTCAGGCGCCCTGCTTCGCGGTGGATCAGCCCGGCGATTTTCGCGCGCAGGTTTTCCGCCAGCTTCAATGCGCCTTCGTGCGGCGTGCTGGGCAACAACACGCACAGTTCGTCGCCGCCATGGCGGCCCGCCACGTCGATCACACGCACGCTGTCCTTCACCACGCGCGCGATATTGGCCAGCACCATGTCGCCGGCGGCTTCGCCGTGGCGCTGGTTGACGTCGCGGAACTGGTCGATGCCGATCATCAGCGCCGTCAGCGGCGTGCGGAAACGGCGCGTGCGGGCCACTTCAAAATGCAGTTTCGACAACAGCGAACGCCGGTTATGCAAACCCGTTTGTGCATCGGTGGTGGTCAGGTCGGCCAGTTCGGCGCGGGCCGCGGCCAGCGCCCGTTCGCGGCCATGGGCGTTAATCAGCGCCATGACTTGCTCCGCCAAGCCTTTCAGCAGGGTGCGATGCTCACTGTCGAGGCGGCCCGGTTTGCCGTCGGCCACCGTCAAAGCGCCGATGGTGCAGCCATCCTGGGTGACCAGCGGAGCGGAACTGGCCATGCGCAAGCGCGGTTCGCCGGATGTATATGGCATGAAGGCCGTGCGGCCGTCTGCGCGCAAGTCGTCGATTTCCCACGCGCCCACCTGCACCGCCAGCGCGCTGCAGCTGTGTTCACGCGGCAGTTCGGGCGGCAGCACGCCGGGCTCCAGGCCCGTGACCGCATGCAGGTGCACGGTGTCGGCCCCCGCCAGCGCAATCCACGCATAGGGCAAGCCGCACACGCGGGCAGCCAGCCCCGCCAGGAAGCGGAACTGGTCGCCATCGGCCACGTCCAGCGCCCCGCTGCGCAGCAAGGCCGCCGCCCGGCGCGCATCGTCCGCTGGCTGGATGGGCGTGAGCGGGTGGATATTCTGTGCGGCGAGCATGGGGCTTCCCTTCGGCGGCGGTTGATTGGCGGTGCTGCATCGGCAAGTTTAGCGCAAAATCAATCTTGCAAGCCACTGATCGGCAAAGAGGAAACCAGCAAAGGCTATGCCTCGGCCATGATTTGCCGCAGCGCGCGCTCGAACACGTCGGCCGGCTGGCCGCCGGAAATCAAATGGCGGTCGTTGACGATGACGGCCGGGACGGAATTGATGCCGAGGCGGCGGTAGTGTTCCTCATCTTGCCGCACCAGGTCCGCGTAGCGGTCCGACGCCAGCACCTGGGCCGCCTGTTCGCCCTCCAGTCCCGCCCTGACGGCCGCCGCCTGCAGCACCGCGTGCGCGCTGGGATCTTCGCCCAGCGTGAAATACGCTTCGAACAGCGCATGCTTCAATTCGCGCTGGCGGCCCTGCTCGCCCGCCCAGTGCAGCAAGCGGTGCGCATCGAAGGTGTTATAGATGCGGCTGCGCTTGCCCATGGCGAAATCAAAGCCCACGTCCTGGCCACGCTGGCGGATCATGGCGCGCGTCTGTTCCTGTTGCTCGGCGGTGGCGCCGTATTTTTGCTGCAAGTGTTCGGTGATGTCCTGCCCTTCCGGACCCATGTTCGGGTTCAGTTCGAAGGGCTGGAATTGCAGGGAGAGGGCTGCGTCGTCGCCGATCCGGGCCAGCGCCTGTTCCAGCGCATTGAGGCCGATCGCGCACCATGGGCACGACACATCGGAAACGAAATCAATCTTGAGGGGAGTGGCCATGGTGCGGTCCTGTTCGGTTGGTATCCCGGACAGATGGGGCTTGCAGCACCAGCTTCAAGCACCATAGCGCAAATGCTTATTTTTTCTGCGCGCCTTTGCTCTTGCTGCCAATGCGGCTTTCCTTGCCCGCCACCAGGTTGGCGATGTTCTGGCTATGGCGCAGCACCAGCAAGATGCTCATCAGGATCACCGCGCCCAGTTGCGGGTCGGTACCGAACAGCAAACCATAATAGAACGGCGCAAACAGCGCGGCCACCAGCGCTGCCAGCGACGAATAGCGGAACGCATACGCCACCACCAGCCACGTCACCAGCGTCGCCACACCCAGCCACACATTCAAACCCAGCAGCACGCCGGCCGCCGTGGCCACGCCTTTGCCCCCGACGAAATTGAAGAACACGGGCCACAGGTGGCCGATGAAGACAGCAATGGCGATCAGCGCGATATCCAGGTCGCCGAGACCGTATTTATCTTGCAACAACACGGCCAGGAACACGGGCAGCCAGCCTTTGGCGGCGTCGCCGATCAAGGTGACAATCGCGGCTTTTTTGTTGCCACTTCGCAACACATTGGTGGCGCCGGGGTTTTTCGAACCATAGGTGCGCGGATCGGCCAGGCCGAACAGCTTGCTCGACACGACGGCAAACGAGATTGAGCCGATCAGGTAGGCAGCCACGGTCAGCACGACCGTCATCAGTACAGAATTCATCATTTTCCTTCTTATGGGGGAATGCCCGCCGCAGGACGGGCCGCAGGACTATACACCAGCAAGCCTGGAGGACTCAATCCGGACTCAAGCCGATTCAGTCCGGATTCAGTCGGCCAGCGCGCAGTGCACCGGCTTTGCGCCCAGCAAGTCCGTCAGCACGGCGGGGGCGATGCCGACCAGGTAGCCGCGCCGGCCGCCGTTGATATAGATGGTTTCCAGCGCGAGGATGGATTCCTCCACGTAGACCGGCATGGCCTTCTTGGTGCCGAACGGGGACGTGCCGCCCACCAGGTAGCCGGAGTGGCGTTGCGCCACGTCCGGCTTGCACGGTTCCACCGACTTGCAGCCGATGCCGCGCGCCAGGTTTTTGGTCGACACCTTGCAATCGCCGTGCATCAGGACGATCAGCGGCTTGGCCGCTTCATCCTGCATCACCAGGGTTTTCACCACGTGGTGCTCGTCGACCCCGAGTTCGCGCGACGACACGGACGTGCCGCCATGCTCTTCATAGTCATACGGATGTTCGGAAAACGCCACCTTGTGCTTGCGAAGCAGCTGGGTGGCCGGCGTCTCGGAAATATGTTCTTTCTTGGCCATGGCACATGATGCGGGTTGAACGATGGGCGCTCATTGTACGGCAATGGCCGTGCCGTCGGCAGTGACGATGACGGCGCGCGCCTCCCGTAATTCCTGCTCGGAACTGGGCGCCAGCGCCGCTTCCGGCGCGCGCGGCGTGGCGGCCACCCGCACCAGCGGCCAGAACAGTTGCACGGCCCAGGGTTCGATGGCCACGCCGGCCGGCAGACCATAGGCGTCCTGCGGGCGGTGTGGATGACCGCTGCTGGTGCCGTGCAACTGGTCCCACAAGTTCAGCACGTTGCCGTAATTGGACGCGGCATTGCCATAGCGCCCGATGCCGTGGTGCGCATGGTGAAAGTCCTGCAAGGCGATGAACCGTTCGGCGCCATTCAACACCAGCCGCCCCACGGCAAACCGGCGCAGCCACAAATCCCAGCGGAACGACACATGCTGCAGATAGACGACCACCAGCTTGGCGCCCACCATGATGGCCCCTGCGGGCGCCGCGCCCACATAGGCCAGCAGCGGGGCCATGATATTGACCGGCAACAGCAGGTAATACAACGTATTTTCCCGTACGCCCATCAGCACGCTCATCCGCGTCGGGATATGGTGCGGCTTGTGCAGCCGCCACAGCCATGCCTTCTGGTGCGCCATGCGGTGCAGCCAGTAATTGCCGTAATCGTCGAGGATCAGGACGGCGATAAATACCAGCCACACCGGCGCGTGCGCCAGGATGCCGCGGCCCTGCGGCCACAGTAGCGGCAACAGCATGCCGATCGCGGCCAGCGGCACGCCACGGATCGAGAAGGCGATGACGATGCTGAGCACATTGACGCCCAGTTCATTCATGCTGAGCGCGCGCGGCTTGCGGAATTCCCCCGCCACCACATCCAGCAGCAGCAACAAGACAAAAACAGTCAATCCAATGGCCATGATCAGTCTCCCGCGCCGTCACGGCTTTCGACGAAGAACACCGGCTTGCCGACCCGGGCCGGATTGACGGTGACGTCCACCGCCACCTTGCCGTCGACGCGCGCGAAGTCCTTGCTGCCGCCGGAGAACGACAAATGCCCCCGCTCGCCGCTGCCGGGGATGGTCTGGAAATGCGCGGAGACCGCGCCGCCGGCCGTCGACTTCAGCTCGCAATCGCCGACACCCTCGACGATTTTCTTGTCCACCACGGTATCGGCGATGGCGCACTGCGCGTGGAACCGCACCGTCGCTCCCTGCAGCGTCAGGCGCCCCGCGCCTTCGATGACGAGGTGCAAACGGGATCGATTGGGGCCGGCGGCGATTTCCGTCATGTGCCGGGTGGTTGCCCCGATGGCCAGCCGGACTGGCTCTTGCGCGCACGCGGGCTGCGCCAGCGAGGAGAGAAAAGCGATCGTTGCAATGTGGTTTTTCATGGCAAGTTCAAATGGCTGCGGTCGAGAAAGCGGTCGTAATACAGGTGGCTGCCGCCGCCCAGCTGCCGTACGGCGGCGACGGTGGCGTCGATCATGGCGGGCGGGCCGCACAGGTAAACACTGCTGTCCGGCACACTGCAAAAGCTGCCGAGGTGTCTGTCGCAATAGCCCGTCAAGCCGCGCCAGCCCGAATCCGCCGGTTCCTGCGACAGCACGGGCGCCACCACCATGGTCCCCGGCCAGGTACGTTGCAAGGCTTGCAGTTGTTCCTGGCAATACAGGTCACGCTGGCTGCGGGCTGCAATAAACAACGTCACGTCGGGCGCGCTGCGGCGCGTGCCGAGCGCTTCCAGCATGGCCAGCACGGGCGCCAGTCCCGTGCCGCCCGCCACGCACACGATGGGCCGGCCATCATCGCGGAAACCGAAATCGCCATAGGGGCCGGCCAGCTGTATCCGTTCGCCGCTGCGGTCGGCCGCGAACAGCCATTCCGTGAACAGCCCTCCCGCCACACGGCGCACGTGGAATGGCACGCGGCACTGTGGTCCACCCTGCGGCGCGGCGCTGAATGAATAACAGCGGGGCGCATCGGCCAGCGCCGCATGGCCCGGCACGGTCAGTTGCGCATACTGTCCTGCCGTATAGGCGATAGGGTCATCGAGCTCGATGACCAGTTGCACAATATCGTGACTGAATGCGTGCATCTGCGCGATGCGGCCACTGCGCACGGCCTGCGCCCCCACGCCCGGAGTCAGTCCCGGCACGTCCAGCTGCACGTCGCCCAGCGCTTCGCTCTGGCATGCCAGCAGGTAGCCCTGGCGCAGCGCCGCCGTGCCGACGTGGCGGGAAATATCCTGCCTGAGCCGCACCCTGCCCGTCACCAGCCGGCAGCGGCATGAGCCGCACTCGCCGGCCAGGCATAAATGCGGCATCCGCCAGCCGGCGCGCAAGCCCGCCTTCACCAGCGACTCGCCGCGCCCCACCGGCGCCGAGTCCGCCGTCCCGTTGACCGTCATGCGCCAGCCGCCGCCGGTCCCTTCTGTCCCATCCATATCACTCCCGTCCGATGATGAATACACACGGAACTTTTATATCAGTGGAGCAATATCTATACTGTAAAGGACTTCACAGTGCCCTTGCCGCCGATGCCCTTTCCCCGACACCACGCCACCTTGCTGGACAACCTGATCCCTGCCACACGCCAGGCTGTGCTGCAGGCCGGCACGGAGCGGCGTTACCGGGACGGCCAGGTCATCCACCGGCAGGGCGACAACAATCGCGCGCTGCAAGTGATCCTGGAGGGCGCCGTGACATTCAGCCGTCTCGATGCGGAAGGACGGCAAGTGACGATGGCCACCGTCGGCGCCGGCGGGATATTTGGCCAGATTCCCCTGCTGACGGGCCGCCTGCGCACCCATGACGCCATGGCGGCGGGCGATGCGCGCGTACTGCATATTGCGCCGGAAAGCTTCAACGGCTTGCTTCAGCGCCATCCTGACTTGCGCGAGGCGCTGCTGGCGGACCTGGCCGACGCATTGGCGCAGGCGCTGGATTTGCTGGACGACAGCCAGCGGCTGGCCCTGCCGCAGCGCATGGCGCGCTACCTGCTGGCCAAGGCCGGCAGCCCTGAACCCGGCGGGCCACCCACGGTGCACGCCAGCCAGAGCGATATTGCCAGCGCCCTCAATGTCACGCGCGAGGCCGTGGCCATGGCGCTGAAACACTTCCGCGCCGATGGTATGGTGGAAACGCGCTACCGGGCCATCGTCCTGGCGCGCCCGGATGCACTGCATGCTATAGCCCGGCTGCCGCCACCGTGATACGCTAAGCCTACAGGAGGAGTCTTGGATGACGCAGCAGGAAATCCGCTTTGCCACTTTCAATGTTTGCAACCTGGCCCCAGCAGGCGCGCAGCTGTATGACAACCTGGCCCCGCTGACGGCCGATGAATACGAAGCCAAGGCCAACTGGACCGCGCGGCAAATCGACTTGCTCGATGCCGATGTGATCGGGTTCCAGGAAATCTTTTCCCAGGCGGCACTGCGCGATGTGCTGTCCCGCACGCGGCTCTACCGCGACGCGGTGCACGCCGGCTTCGATCCCGATCCCCATGCCACGCGCCTGACACCCAATGTGGCGCTGGTGTCGCGCCTGCCGCTGGCGGCGGAACCGGTGGTCTATGCGGATTTCCCGCAAGGCGTGTCGTCGGACTCGGGCAACCCCGATGCCGACCGCTTTGCCCGCGCCCCGCTGCATGCCCCGGTGCTGCTGCCCAATGGCGTGGTGGCCGATATCGTCGTGGTGCATTTGAAGTCGCGCCGGCCCGATTACCGCAATGGCGACGGCAACGGCGACCCGCTGCAATATGCGCTGGCCAATTTACGTTCGCTGGTCTGGCGCGGCACGGAAGCGGTGGCGCTGCGCGTGCTGCTGTCGAACCTGATGCGTGAAAACAACCGGCCGTGCGTGGCCATGGGCGACTTCAACGACACGGCCGATGCGGTCACCACCACCATCGTCATGGGCGCCGGCTCCGCGTGCGAACCGGGCGATGAATTCAGGGGCCGCATGTTCGATTGCGCGCAAATCCAGATGCGCCAGGATTTGCTGCGGCACGTGGGCTTCACCACTTTGCACGAAGGGCGCTACAACACGATCGACCATATCCTGGTGTCGGAACATTTCCACCAGCAATCGGCGCGGGCGATAGCCGATGTGCTGGATGTCGCCTACCTCAACGACCACCTGGCCGATATGCGGCCGGAAGTGTCCGACCACGGGCAGGTCAGGGTCCGCCTGCGCTTGCGCGACATGCCGGATTCCGTAGGGCGGTAATCCGCAGGATTGCCGCCATGCCGGCGCAGCCACTGCTGCCGGCGCCACCACTGCGCGCGCACGGCGGCTTGATGAGACCAAGCCGCCCTACGCATTCAACGTTATCAACGTAACAGTTGCACCAGTTCGCCGCCTTCTACCTGGCGCTCCGCCAGCAAGCCCTGGTAATAATCGCATCCATGGCTGCGCAGCAAATCCAGTTGCGCAGCCGTCTCCACCCCTTCGGCCGTCACTTGCATGTGCAGGCTGCGCGCCATCGCAACAGTGGCGGCAATCGCGGCGCCATCGTGCGCGCCCGTGAAAGAGCGGTCGATTTTCAGTTTGCCGACCGGGTAGGTTTTCAGCAGGCCCAGCTGTGAATAGCCGGTGCCGAAGTCATCGATGGCCAGCCGCACGCCCTGCGCATGCAGCGCTTGCAGCAGCGCCGGCGCATCATGGCACTTCATCAGCAAGTCTTCCGTCAACTCCAGTTCCAGCCCGTCCGGCGGCAGTCCCGTGGCGGCCAGCGCTTCTGCCACCGCGTGCGGCAATTGCGCAAATTGGGCGGGTGACACGTTGACGGCCACCACCAGGTCCTGGCCTGCCGCGCGCCAGCGTTGCGCGGCGCCGCAGGCTTCCCGCAACACCCACTGGCTGATGGCCGGCATCAGGCCGGCCGCTTCCGCCACCGGGAGAAAATGTTGCGGCGCCTGCACGCCCCGCTGCGGATCGCACCAGCGCAACAGCGCTTCCATCGCCACGGGCTGGCCCGTGCGCACGTCGATTTCCGGCTGGTAGTGCAGCGTGAACTCGCCTGCCGCCAGCGCGGCGCGCAGGCGCTGTTCGAGGCCTGCCCGCTCGCTGGCCTGTGCATGCATGTGCGGATTGAAAAACTGAAAACTGTTGCGGCGGTTTTGCTTGGCGTGATACATGGCCACGTCGGCGCGCGCAATCAATTCGTCGATACTGCCGCCATCGCCGGGAAAAATGCTGATCCCGATCGACGCGGACAGCGGCAAGGTATGTCCTTCCACCACGCATGGCTGCGCCAGTGCCTGCAGGATGGAACCCGCCACGTGCGCAGCCTGGCCGCTGCCGCCGATATCGGCCAGCAGCACGAGGAATTCATCGCCGCCGTAGCGGCTGACCGTATCGGCGCCCCGCACGCAACGCACCAGGCGCGCCGCCACTTCCTTCAGCAACGCGTCGCCCACCGGGTGGCCCAGCGTATCGTTGACTTGCTTGAAGTGGTCCAGGTCGATGTACAGGATGGCCAGCATGGCCTGGTGGCGACGCGCCGCCGCCAGCGCCTGCGACAGCCGGTCCTGCAGCAGCACGCGGTTCGGCAAATCCGTCAGGTAATCGTGTTCGGCCAGGTGGCGCGTGCGCTCTTCCGCCTTCTTGCGGTCGGAAATATCGGACAGGATCCCCATGTAATTGGTGATATTGCCCTGCGCATCGCGGATGGCGGTCAGCGCCAGCCAGCCGGGAAACGGATCGCCGCCCGCTCGGCGCGATGCGATTTCCCCCTGCCAGTAGCCGTCGTCATCCACTTCGCGCCACATCCGGTGGCACAGTTCAGTGTCCTCGAAACCGCTCTGCACGCTAATGAAGTCATGGCCAAGCATCTGCTGCTCGGTGCGGCCCGTCACCTGCGCATAAGCATGGTTGGCGGCAATGATGCGGCGCTGCCGGTCCATCAGCACGATGGCGTCGCGGCTGTATTCAAAAACCTGTGCCGCCAGGTTCAATTGCCGCTCCAGTTGCTTGCGGGCCGTGACGTCCACGTCCATGCAAAACACTTGCCGCACGACGCCCCCCCGCACCACGGGAAACAGCATCGAATAGACCCACAGGTCGCGCCCGTCGGCGGTGCGTACGCGCCAGTCGGCGGCCGGGCTGGGCTGGCCGGTTTGCCACACCTGCTCCAGTATCGCATCGCGCGCGGCCTGGTCTTCGAAGGTATACAAGCCATTTAATGGCTTGCCCAGCGCGCCATCGCCATCGATGCCATACAGCAAGCGGCAACTGTCGTTCCAGAACTGCACATTACGTGCGTGGTCCATGCAGTGAACGGCGACCAGCGGCGTCAATTCCATCGCGCCGATCAGGTGGGAAATCAAGTCCAGCGCGTCTTGCGCCGGGTGGTGGTGGGGGTGCACTTCTTGATCCACGGCGTCCTCGCTGGTGGTGGCGGTTTGCTCCATGATCCCGCTCTACGGCTGTGCCGCTATTGATACTTGTCAGTGTCGCACGAAGACCACCGCTCTTTAAAAAAAATCAACTTCTTGACTGATCCAGCGCAATCCATCCCCGTTTTTCTGCATTCCAGCCGCCCGATCCCACGCTTTATCGCACTGCCGTGGTGCGGGGACTTGGAATTTTCTACAGTGTCACCATCCCTTCCGCCGGCATGTTGTGCCCAACCGAGAACATATAATGAAACTGGAAACTCTGCCCTTGTCCCCCAAATCCCCGACCCCGGCCAGCCGGCGCTGGAAAAAGCCGGCCATAGCGCTGGTCGTGCTGGCCCTGGCCGGCGGCGGCTGGACCGTCATGCAGTCGAAAAAAGCGCCGGCCACGGCACCGGCTGCGGCGAAAAGCGCGGAAAAAAAAGGTCCGGACACGTTCGAGCTGGCGTCCAGCGACGTGGCCGCCATCGATGCGCGCGCGCTGTCCGTCAGCTTGCCGCTGTCGGGCTCGCTGATGCCGATTGCCCAAGCCACCATCAAAGCCAAGGTGTCGGGCGAAGTGCGTGAGACCATGGTACGCGAAGGCATGACCGTTACCGCAGGACAAGTCATTGCCCGCCTCGACCAGGCCGACTGGCAAGCCCGCGCCAGCCAGCAACAGGCCGCCGTGGACGAAGCGCAGGCGCGCCTGGCCATGGCCAACCGCAACCATGCGAACAGCCAGGCCTTGCTGAAACAGAATTTCATTTCCCAAACCCAGTTCGACACCACGGCCAACGCGGTGGAACTGGCGCGCGCTTCCGTCAAGGCGGCGCAAGCCCAGCTGGACCTGGCCCGCATCGCGCTGAATGACAGCGTGATCCGCGCGCCGATCAGCGGCATTGTCTCCAAACGTCATGTGCAGGCGGGCGAAAAAGTCGCGCCTGACATGCCCGTCTTCACCATCGTCAACCTGTCCGAACTGACGCTCGAAGCGCAGGTGCCCGCTTCCGACATTCCCCGTGTGAAAGTGGGCCAGGAAGTGGCGTTCAAGGTCGATGGTTTCCAGCAGCGCGAATTCAGCGGCAAGGTGGCCCGCATCAACCCGGCCGCGGAAGCCGGTTCGCGCGCCATGCTGGTGTATATCTCCGTGGCGAACCACGATGGCGCGCTGCTGGGCGGCATGTTTGCCAAGGGCGGCATCGTCACGGCCCGTTCGCCAGTGATGCCGCTGGTGCCGCTGGCGGCCGTGCGCGACGAACAGGGCAAGCAGGTGGTGTACCGGATCGACCAGGGCAACGTGGTGGCGCAACCGGTGAAACTGGGCTTGCGCAACGAAGACCTGGGGTATGCGGAAGTCACGGAAGGGCTGGCGCCCGGCGCGCAAGTGATCGTCGCCAAGCTGGAAGGCGTGAAACCGGGCGTGAAGGTGAAAGCCCCTGCCGTCGCTCCCGCGCCGGCGCAGCCATCGTCCGAAGCGCAACAGACCGCCGCCCTGGCGCAGCGGGGTTAAGCCATGTGGATCACTAAAATCAGTATCCGGTACCCGGTGTTTGCCACCATGGTGATGGTGGCGCTGATGGTGCTGGGCTTGTCCTCGTACAAACGGCTGGGCGTGGAAAGCATGCCGAACGTGCAAATCCCGGTTGCCGTGATTGAAATCCAGTATCCGGGCGCGTCGCCGGAACAGGTGGAAAACGACATTACCCGCCCGGTGGAAGACATCGTCAACACCGTATCCGGCGTGAAAACCATCCGCGCCAACTCGTGGGAAGGCCGGGCCGGGCTTTTCCTGGAATTCCAGCTGGCCACCAACATGGACCGCGCGATGCAGGAATTGCGCGACAAGGTGGCGCAGGTGCGTCCCCGCTTCCCGAAAGAAGCCAAGGACCCGTTCATCATCCGCGCGGAAGGCGACAATGAACAGCCCATCGTGACGATGGCGCTGACCTCGTCGCAGCGCGGCTTGCGCGAACTGTCGACCATGACGGACCAGATCATTTCCAAGCGCTTCCAGGGCGTGCCGGGCGTGGGCCAGGTGCGCGTGACCGGCACCACCAAGCGCCAGGTGTGGATCAGCCTGCGTCCGGGCGACATGCGTGCGCAAGCCGTCGGCGTCGATGAAGTGATCCGCGCGATCCAGAACACCAATGCCAACCTGCCGGCCGGTAACGTCAGCCAGGGCGTCACCGAGCAATTGATCCGCGTCGAAGGCAAGATCAAGGAAGCGCGCGAATTCAACAAGATCATCGTGGCGCGCCGCGCATCCGGCCCGGTCTACCTGGACCAAGTGGCCAGCGTCATCGATGGCGAGGAAGAAGCGCAATCGTATTCGCGCATCAACGGCCAGCCGGGCGTCACGCTGGAAGTCACCAAGGTGCAGGACGCCAACGTGGTGGAAGTGGGCACCGGCATCGCCAGCGTCGTCGACGAACTGAAAAAATCGCTGCCGTCCGACATCCAGCTGCGCATCATGGATTCGCAATCGGAGCGCGTGCAGGGCCAGCTCGACAACGTCAAGCACACCATCGTCGAAGGCGCCGTGCTGACCATGGTGATCGTGTTCTTCTTCCTGAAATCGTGGCGCTCGACCATCATCACCGGCCTGACCCTGCCGATCGCGGTGCTGGCCAGCTTCATCGCCATGAAGGCATTCGGCTTCACGCTGAACTTCCTGACCCTGATGGCGCTGTCGCTGTGCATCGGCCTGCTGATCGACGATGCGATCGTGGTGCGTGAAAACATCGTTCGCCATTTCGGCATGGGCAAGGACCATCATCAGGCGGCCGAAGACGGCACCAATGAAATCGGCCTGGCGGTGATGGCCACCACGTTTGCGATTGTCGCCGTGTTCGTGCCGGTGGCCTTCATGGATGGCATCATCGGCCGCTTCTTCCTGCAGTTCGGCATCACGGTGACGGTGGCGGTGCTGATTTCGCTGTTCGTGTCGTTCACGCTCGACCCGATGCTGTCGTCCGTCTGGCCCGATCCGGAACACGACCGCTTCAAGTACCTGCCGTGGCTGGGCCGCTTCATGGACTTCGTCGAACGCGGCGTGGACCGGGTGCACGTGTGGTACGGCAAGGTCCTGGAAGTGGCGCTGAACTGGCGCAAGACCACCTTGGCAGTGACGGCCGCCATCTTCGTGGGCAGCCTGATGCTGGTGCCAATGATCGGCGGCGAAATGTTCCCGGAAACCGACGATGGCAAAATCTTCATGCACTTCAAGACCCCGGTCGGTTCCAGCCTGGAATACACCGACAGCAAGGTCAAACAGGTGGAAGCGGCACTGAAACCGTTCAAGGAAATCGACACCGTCGTGGCCAATATCGGCACCCGCGACGGCCGCAACACGTCGGACGTGATCATCAAGCTGACGGACGTGAAGACGACCCATCGCCGCTCGCAAAAGGAGATGGAAAAAGCCATCCGCGAACGGCTGGCGCCGATTGCCGGTATCCAGCTGTCCGTGGGCCAAAAGCCGATCTTCATCGCCATCCTGGGCACCGATGAAGCAAAGCTGGACGCCGTGGCGCACCGCCTGATGGACAAGATGCGCAACATCAAGGGCGTGGCCGACCTGGAATACAGCCAGGAAGGCGCCAATCCGTCGACCCGCATCAAGATCAACAATGAACTGGCCAGCGACCTGGGCCTGACCACGCAGCAAATCGGTTCCGCACTGCGTCCGTTCGTGGCCGGTGAAACCGTCAGCCACTGGCTGGCGGCCGATGGCCAGAACTACGACATCAACGTGCAGTTGCCGAAGTCGGGCCGCCAGCGCGTGGCGGACTTGTCGGACCTGTCGATCGCGTCGTCGAAAGTCGCGCCCGATGGCGGGCCGCAAATGGTGCCGCTGCGCCAGGTGGTGGAATTCATTCCATCATCGAGCCCGCAAGTGCTGAAACGCCAGGCCTTGCAGCGCCGCGTGGCGATCTACGCCGGCGTCGAAGGGCGCCCTGCCGGCGACGTCGACAAGGATGTCAAGAAAGCCATGGATTCGATTGAATTGCCGGCCGGCGTGCGTTTCGACGTGGCGGGCAATGCGCAGCAGATGGAAGAAACCATGGGCGGCGCCATGACGGCGCTGGGCGTGGCGGTGATCTTCATCTACCTGGTGCTGGCGTCGCAGTTCGGCAGCTTCCTGCAACCGATCGCCATCATGATGTCGCTGCCGCTGTCGCTGATCGGCGTGCTGGCCGCGCTGCTGGTGACGGGATCGACGTTGAACGTGTTTTCCGTGATCGGCTTCATCATGCTGATGGGCCTGGTGACCAAGAACGCGATTTTGCTGGTGGACTTCACCAACCACGGCCAGCAGCATGGGCTGGACCAGCGCACCGCGATCCTGGAAGCGGGCCAGGTGCGCCTGCGTCCGATCCTGATGACGACCCTGGCGATGATCTTCGGCATGCTGCCGATGGCGATCGGCATGGGCGACGGCGGCGAAATCCAGGCGCCGATGGGCCGCGCCGTGATTGGCGGCGTGATCACGTCGACCCTGCTGACGCTGGTGGTGGTGCCGGTGGCCTACACGTACCTCGACAGCCTGGGCAAGCGCTGCGCACGGTGGTTTGGCGGCAAGCATGCCAAGGCCGAGCAAGCGGCGCTCACGGAAAGGAAGACGGCTTAAAATCCGTAGGGCTGCATCAAGGGGGCGGGCCAGACTGGTCCGCCCCCTCCCCTTCCGGCGTGTCATCGTCCGCCATGTCCGATTCCTGCTCCCCGCCCGGGCGGCTTTTCGCCTCTTGCTTCCGGCGCGCCTTTTCTTCCGCTTTTTTCTTTTTCTCCAGCTCGCGCTGGCGCTTCTCGTACTGGAAATTGGTCTTGGCCATACCGCATCTCCCCGGGAGCACGTTAATGCCCCCATTATGAACCTGTTTCAAGCCGGCACGGTTTTTCAGCCGCGGGGATGGTGCGCCGCGTGCAATTGTTTCAGGCGTTCGCGCGCCACATGCGTATAGATTTGCGTGGTGGAGATATCGGCGTGGCCCAGCAGCAGTTGCACTACGCGCAAATCCGCGCCATGGTTCAGCAAATGGGTGGCGAACGCGTGGCGCAGCGTGTGCGGCGACAGCGGGTTGTCGATGCCGGCGCGCAGCGCCTGCTTCTTGATGACGACCCAGAACATTTGCCGCGTCATGGCGCCGCCCCGGCCCGTCACGAACAGCGCGTCGTCCTGCTTTCCATTCAAAATAGCGCCGCGCGCCTCGGCCAGATAGCGCGACAGCCACTGGCGCGCCTGGGCGCCGAACGGCACCAGGCGCGTCTTGCCGCCCTTGCCCGTGATGCGCACCACGCCATCGTTCAGGCTCACTTCCACGGTTTTCAAGTCCACCAGTTCCGACACCCGCAATCCGCTGGCATACATCATTTCCAGCATGGTACGGTCGCGCAATCCCAGCGGCGTGCGCACATCGGGCGCCGCCAGCAACGCTTCCACCTGCGCTTCGCTGAGCGTTTTCACCAGCCGCAGGGCCTGCTTGGCGCCCGGAATTTTCAGGCACGGGTCTTCCGCGATCAGGCGCTGGCGCAGCGCATGCTGGTAAAAGCGCTTCAGCACCGACAAACGGCGGTTGGCGGAACTGGGTTTGGTTTCCTTGTGGCGAGCGCTGAAGTAAGCGCTGACGTGGTGGCCCGCCACCGCGTGCAGGCCGGGCACGCCGGGATGCTGGTTTTCCAGCCATTGCGCGAACTTGCGCAAGTCGCGCCGGTACGCGTCCAGCGAGTTTTTCGCCAGCCCGTCTTCCAGCCACAGCGCGTCGCAAAAGGCGTCGATCAGAGCAAGGTTGTCTGCCGCCATTGGTATTCCATGTGGCCTTCGTGGGCCAGCAGCCAGCGCTTGACGTTCAACAGGTAGCCATTGGCGTCGTCACTGTGGGAAAAGCCGCCCAAGCCGCTTGCGCTGGTGACGCGGTGGCACGGCACGGCCAGCGGAAACCAGTTGTCGCCGCACGCCTGGCCGATGGCGCGCGGCGCCGATTCCAGGAATTTCGCCAGTTCGCCATAAGTGCGCACCTGGCCGCGGGGAATGCTGCGGATCGCTTCCCACACGCGGCGCTGGAACGGGCTGCCGACCACGGCCAGCGGCAAGGCGAAGGCAAAGTCGGCGTCGGCGCAATATTGCTGCACTTGTTGCGCGGCCAGCTCGGCCACGGCGTCCTGCGGCGCCTTTTCCGGCATGTCCGGCGGCAGGTAGGCCATCTGCGTCACCAGTCCGCCGGCGGTGCGGATTCCCATCGCGCCAAACGGTGTTGGCACAATGGCACTAAAAATATCGGTATTCTGTTGTATTTTCATCACAACATTTTTTAGAGTTGTTGTACTAAGGCCACATGGTTTTTTTGGCCATCGTAGCGTTTTATCACAGCATACAAAAAAAAAGCGCACCGTGAAGGTGCGCTTTCAATCTTTGTCACAGCACCGGTCGTTTGGCGCCTCCGTAGCAAGCTTGTGGCTGCCTCCGGTGGTCTTCCAACGACATACTGTATGCCGTGTGTCTCCTCAAGTATATCCGCGGTATTGGCTACCGTTGTTATGTACTCTCCCCACTAAAACCTTTGTTCTTTGCTACCGGGGCACATATCGTTATGCGTCACTGCCGGAGCGACGCCATCATAACTGAAGAGACAAAATTTTTGCTGTTTTTTTTGAAGCGAGAAAATTTTTAATTCAGTGCTAAAACAACATGCGCACAACGCACCAAAATATGGTAAACGCACCATCGGAGTGCGTTTTGCGTCTTATTTGGCCGTTTCCTTGTTGATGGCGGAAATCAGTTCTTTCCCGATGCGCCCTTCCATCTCCTTTTGCACCGGCATCAGCATGCGGCGCCATTCGGCCTGTTCTTTCACGCCGGGAAGGTAGACCTCTGTTTTGCCGGACTTCCTGATGGCTTCCAGCGCCGCGTCGTTGTCGCGCTGCGCGATGGCTTTTTCAAACGTGGTGGCTTCCTTCATGGCTTTTTCCAGCGCGGAGCGGATATCGGCCGGCAGCCCGTCCCAGAACTTCTTGTGGACGATCACCGCGTAACCCAGGTAACCGTGGTTGGTCACCGTCACGTGCTTTTGCACCTCGTGCATCTTTTGCGTATACATATTGGACGGCGGATTTTCCGTGCCATCGACCACGCCGGTCTTCAGCGCCTGCGTCACCTCGGAAAACGCCAGCACTTGCGGGTAGGCGCCCAGCGCGCGCATTTGCACTTCCAGCACGCTCGACAGCTGGATCCGCATCTTGAGCCCTTTGACATCGGTGGGATGGTGGATCGGCTTGTTGGCGGACATGATCTTGAAGCCATTGTCCCAATACGCCAGGCCCGTGATGCCCCGGCTTTCCAGCTTCTTCAGCAAGCCCTTGCCGATGTCCCCTTCCGTCACGTTGTACAGCGCGGTCTTGGACGGGAAGATGTAAGGCAAGTCGAACGCTTCGAATTCGCGCACGCCGAGGCGGCCGAATTTCGCCAGCGACGGCGCCAGCATTTGCACGGCGCCCAGCAGCAACGCTTCCATTTCATCGTTGTCTTTATATAGCAGGCTGTTGGGATAGACTTCGACCTTGACGCGGCCGTTGGTGAACTTTTCCGCCAGTTGCTTGAAACGTTCCGCCGCCTGGCCCTTCGGCGTATCCGGCGCCACCACGTGGCTGAACTTGATGACGATGGGCGACTGGGCGGAGGCCTGGGCGCTGACGCCAATGGCTAACACAGCGGCCAGGAATTTCAATTTCATCAGGCGTCTCCGGAAGGAAGATACATTATTATGGCTACGTTACGCATTCTGACCACGGCGTGCAAGCCGCCGCTACTGTGGAAAACCACAATGGCTGATTAATACCGAGGCATTACGCTGCGCTCATGAAAACCGCGACCGCCACCGCACTTCGCCCCCTTGCCACCAGCCCGGTGCGCTGGCTGTTGCCTGTCATGCTGGTGCTGCTGTTCCTGGCGATTCTGATCTGGCTTCCGTGGCAGGCGCGCCAGATGGAAAGCAGCGAACGGCAGGAGCAATTGATTGCCGATACGCTGTGGGTCGAGCAAACCATCCGCTTCCAACTGGGCCGCCATGAAGACGCCATGCAGGCGCTGGCCGCCGACATTGCCTCCGGCAGCATCGCCCGCGCGCAATTGCCGGAACGGATGAACCGCCTGCTGCAAACCGGCCGCGAATTGCGCAACGTGCGCTGGGTCGATCCGACCGGCCGTGTCGTCGCCGGCACCGATGGACAAGCCGGCCCGCTCGATGCGGCCGGCCTGCTGGTGGCGGATCACGCGCGCCGCGCGCGCCGCGGCGTCTACAGCCAGCCGCTGCTCGATGCGGCCGGCGCCACGGTGCTGGAATACCACTATCCCATTTTTGATGGCGAGCGCCACCTGGGCACCGTGGTGGCCTCGTTCAGCGCGGCTGCCATTCTCGATGAAATGGTGCCGTGGTGGTTTGCGCAGGATAACCAGATTTCGCTGCTGGACCGCGACGACAAGGTCCTGGCGCGCCGCACGGCGGCAGGTCCCGGCCACGGCGTGTATACACACAAGCGCGCGCTGGACTTGCCCGGCTCCGTGGTGACCTTGATGACGGACAGCGTGAAAAGCGAACCCAAGCTGCTGCCGAATCTGCTGGTGGGTTCCGTCATTGCGCTGTCACTGGGATTGCTGTGGAGCCTGATGGCGCTGTGGATCCACATCTCGCGCCGGTTGCAGGCGGAAGGGGCGCTGCGCCAGCAAATGCTGTTCCGCACCGCGATGGAAAATTCGCTGCTGACGGGATTGCGCGCGCGCGACCTGGAAGGCCGCGTCACCTATGTCAATCCCGCGTTTTGCCAGATCGTCGGCTATCCGGCGGACCAGCTGGTGGGCCGCAAGCCGCCGATGCCGTACTGGGCGCCGGAAGCCATCGGCGAATACCAGCACCGCTTTGCCGGCATCCTGGCCGGCAACGTGGAACCCCAGGTGGAAACCGTGTTCGTGCGGCCGGACGGCACCCGCGTGCCGGTACTGATCTTTGAATCGCCGCTGGTCGATGGCGATGGCAAGCAGACCGGCTGGATGGGCTCCATCCTCGATATCTCGGACCGCAAGCGCGTGGAAGAATTGAACCGCCAGCAGGAGGAAAAGCTGCAAACCAGCGCGCGTCTTGCCACCATGGGCGAACTGGCGTCGATGCTGGCGCATGAGCTGAACCAGCCGCTGGCCGCGATTTCCAGCTATACGACGGGCGCGCTGAACATGATGGCGCGCGCTGCCGGCAAGGGGGAAGCGCTCGACTGCAACGTATTGAAACCCGCGCTGGAACAGGCGGGGGCGCAGGCGCAGCGGGCCGGCCAGATCATCCGCAGCGTGCACGAATTCGTCAAGAAGCGCGAACCGGAGCGCCAGGAAGTGCGGGTGCAATCACTGCTGGACAGCATCGGCGCGCTGATCGAACTGCAAACCCGCAACAAGCACGTGACCTTGCACGTGCTGATCCCGGACGATTTGCCGCCGGTGCTGGCGGACCGCGTGATGGTCGAGCAAGTGTTGCTGAACCTGACCCGCAACGCCATCGAAGCCATGGCGCACGTGCCGCCCGAACGGCGCGTGCTGCAGATCGCCGCCAGCCACGACGCGCAATCGGGCATGGTGGCGGTGCGGGTGGAAGACCAGGGCCACGGCATTCCGGACGACGTCGCCGAGCGCCTGTTCTCGCCATTCTTCTCGACCAAGGCCGAAGGCATGGGCATGGGCTTGAATGTCTGCCGCACCGCGATAGAATTCCACGGCGGTACCCTGACGCACCGCGCCAATCCCGGCGGCGGCACGATCTTTACCTTTACGCTGCCGGCCGCCACTGCCGCCGCGGCGGCAACCTGAAAGGACTTACCATGCTGCACATCGTCGATGATGAAGCCGTCGTGCGGGATTCGCTGTCGTGGCTGGCGTCGTCGCGCGCAATTCCCGCAAAAGCCTACGGCACCGTTGCAGAATTCCTGGCCTGGGTGGAAAAAGGCGAATTCGACTCGCAGGGCGATTGCCTGCTGCTCGATGTGCGCATGCCGGAAATGAACGGCATCGCCGTCTTCGACCATCTGGCCGCGCGCAACGTGACGCAGCGCCTGCCCGTGATTTTCCTGACGGGCCACGGCGACGTCCCGATGGCGGTCGATACCCTGAAACGCGGCGCGTTTGATTTTTTTGAAAAGCCGTTCAACGACAATCAGTTAATGGACCGCGTGGAAGAAGGCCTGGCCAATGCCCGCCAGGCCAGCGAAAAAGCCGCCATCCACGCCCGCCTCGCCACCTTGTCGCAGCGAGAACGGGAAGTGCTGGACTTGATCCTGGCAGGCAAGATGAACAAGGTGGTGGCCGACGAGCTGGGCATTTCCATGCGCACGGTGGAGGTGCACCGGGCGCACATCTTTGACAAGATGCAGGTGAAAACCGCGGTGGAGCTGGCGGGACTGCTGAAGTAACGGGCCAACTACTGAACCAATGACACGGGCGCCAACTCCGTAGGTCCCGGCAGCTCAACGGCGGCTTTGTAAAAGCCGCCGTACGCACTCAACAGTGCCGGCCAAGCGCCCATGCAACGTGCTCGCGCACCATGGCGGATGGATGGTCAATCCGCGCCTGCAACGCCGCCACGATCCCCGCATCGCCCTTCGCCCCCATCGCGGCCGCATTGCCGAGGCCCACGGCCAGGTTGCGCAGCCACCGTTCGTGACCGATGCGCCGGATCGGCGAGCCTTCCATGCGCTGGTTGAATTCCGCTTCGCTCCAGGCAAACAGCTCCACCATGCCGGCGCTGCCCAGCCCGTGCCGCTCATCGAAGTCCGGCAGCACGGCGCGCTGCGCGAACTTGTTCCACGGGCACGCGGTCTGGCAATCGTCGCAGCCGTAGACGCGGTTGCCGATCAGTGGCCGCAAGTCTTCGGGAATCGCGTTTTTCAGCTCGATGGTCAGGTACGAGATGCAGCGGCGCGCATCGAGCCGGCCCGGTCCCAGGATGGCCTGCGTCGGGCAGGCGGGAATGCACGCGCTGCACTGGCCGCAGCGCGCATCGGTCGGCGCATCGACGGGCAGCGGAATATCGACCAGGATTTCCCCCATGAAGAACATGGAACCGGCGCTGCGGTTCAACAGCAACGTGTGCTTGCCGCGCCAGCCCAGGCCGGACTTTTCCGCCAGCGGCAATTCCATCACGGGCGCGGAATCGGTGAACACGCGGAAACCGAACGGGCCGATGGCGTGCTGGATGCGGTCGGCCAGTTGCTGCAGGCGCGCGCGCAATACCTTGTGGTAATCGCGGCCCCGCGCATAAACGGAAATCACGGCGGCATGGGGATCGCGGGTGCGGGCGATTTCCCGCGCACGCCAGTCGTCATCCTGCGTGGCCGGTAAATAATCCATGCGCGCCGTGATCACGCGCACCGTGCCGGGCACCAGTTCGGCTGGACGGGCCCGTTTCATGCCATGGCTGGCCATGTAATCCATTTCGCCATGCATGCCCGCGTCCAGCCACGCCTGCAATCCCGCTTCCGCATGCGACAAATCGATGTCGGCAATGCGCAACTCGGCAAACCCCAGCGCGATACCCCATTCCTTGATGGAACTTGCCAGTTCGTCTAAATTGTAAGAATCGGAAATTGCAGCGGACATTGGTTTTAAAATTGCGGCATAGAGAGCTATCAACCACCATTTTACAGACTGAACCAATGCAGCACTTCAAATCCCACCTCCATGACGAAGCCGGCACGGCCGCGCTGGGCGCCGCGTTGTCGCGCGCCATTACGCCGGGCATGGCCATTTACCTGCACGGCGACCTGGGCGCCGGCAAAACCGCCCTCACCCGCGCGCTGCTGCACGCGGCGGGCCACACGGGCAACGTGAAAAGTCCCACCTACACGCTGTCCGAGCCATACAGCGTGAAAATGGATGGGCGCGACATCAATGTCATTCATTTTGACCTGTACCGGATGAGCAGCCCGGAAGAATTCCTCGATGCGGGTTTCCGCGAAGATTTCAACGGCGACAATGTTTGCATCGTGGAATGGCCTGAAAAAGCGGGTTCCGTGCTGCCGCCACCGGATCTCAGTGTATTCCTGGCTGTGGCGGGGGATGGACGTGATGTAGAATTGCAAGCGTCCTCTGCCTTAGGTTTGTCATGCCTGGAACGCCTCAAATTCGCCCCGAATCTCTGACCGGGGAATCTGCAACGCCCCGCCGCCGACCAGTAAGCCGCCGCACCGTGCTGAAAGCGGGCGGCACCTTGCTGTTGTCCGTGTTTGCGCCGTTGCCCGCGCTGGCCGCGCAAATCCTGGCCGTGCGCGTATGGCCGGCCGAAGACTATACCCGCGTCACGCTGGAAAACGATTCCGACTTGAAGGCCACCCACCTGATCATCAAGGATCCGGACCGGCTGGTGGTGGACATCGAAGGCTTGCAGCTGACGCCGACGCTGAAAAGCCTGGTGGCGAAAATCCAGTCGAACGACCCGTATATCCGGCAGGTGCGCGTGGGCCAGTTCACGCCGAGCGTGGTGCGGCTGGTGTTCGACCTGAAAGCGGAAGTCAAACCGCAAGTCTTCACGCTGGCGCCGGCCGGGCAGTACAAGCACCGGCTGATCTTCGACCTGTATCCCGTGCGGGAAGCGGACCCGATTGCCGCCATGATAGAAAAAGGCGACTGGAGCGACCAGCCGGGCAGCACGCCGGTCCGTCCATCGCAGCCGCCGGCGCCCGTGGCGGCGCCCGGCACCGCCGTGCAGGCCGGCCAGGCGGCACAGGCGGCGCAATCGCCGGTGCTGCTGAAACCGGAACCGGCGCCCGGCCTGCCGCCGGTACAAACGCCGGCGCCTGCGGACACCCCGGCCAAACCCGACGCGCTGGCGCAGCGCCCGGCGCCGACTCCGGACAGGGAGAAGGACAAGCCGATGAAGGTCACGCGCATGATCACCGTGGCGCTGGACCCGGGCCATGGCGGCGAAGACCCGGGCGCGCTGGGCGCCACCGGATTGCGGGAAAAGGACGTGGTGCTGGCCATCGCCAAGCGCCTGAAAACACGTCTCGAACAGCACCCGAACATGCGCGTGATGCTGACGCGCGACGGCGATTACTTCGTGCCGCTGGGCACCCGCGTGGAAAAAGCGCGCAAGGTGCAGGCCGACCTGTTCGTCTCGATCCACGCGGACGCATTCGTGCAATCGTCCGCGCGCGGCTCGTCCGTGTTCGTGCTGTCGGAAAAAGGCGCCAGTTCCAGCGCGGCGCGCTGGCTGGCCAACAAGGAAAACGAAGCGGACAACATTGGCGGCGTCAACGTGCAGCGGCATGATCCGCAAGTGGCCAGCGTGCTGCTGGACTTGTCGACCACCGCGCAAATCACGGACAGCCTGAAGCTGGGCAAGGCCGTGCTGGGGGAAATCGGCGGTATCAACCGCCTGCACAAGGGCTCGGTCGAACAAGCCGGCTTTGCCGTGCTGAAGGCGCCCGACATTCCATCGATCCTGATTGAAACCGCGTTCATTTCCAACCCGGAAGAAGAAGCCAAACTGCGCGACCTCGATTACCAGGACAAACTGGCCGATGCCGTGGTGACCGGCATCCGCCACTACTTCGCGAAAAACCCGCCGCTCGCCAAGAGCCGCATTGCTTAAGGAACCTAATGATCAGCACGGAAACCGCCGGCAGCCTGCCCGCCATCCGCCTTACCGCGCCGGACGGCGCTTCCGCCCTGGTGGCGCTGTATGGCGCGCATTTGCTGTCGTGGAAAACCCCGGATGGCCGCGAGCGGCTGTTCATGTCGGAACGCTCGCCGCTGGACGGCAGCGCCGCCATCCGCGGCGGGGTGCCCGTGATCTTCCCGCAGTTTTCCACCCGCGGCGACGGCCAGCGCCACGGCGTGGCGCGCCTGTCCACGTGGCGGCTGGGCAGCACGGGCGATGAAGGCAACCAGGCGTCGGCCGAGTTTTTGCTGACGCAGGATGACGTGCCCGCAAAGCTGGCGCAAGGCTGGCCGCACCGCTTTGCGCTGAGCCTGCGCTTCACGCTGGATGGCGATACCTTGCGCATGGACTTCCGCGTCGACAACACCAGCGACACCAGCTGGGACTTCGCGTGCGCACTGCACACGTATTACGCGGTCGGGGCATTCAGCAAGACGACGCTGCATGGCCTGGCGGCCGGCGCCATCCATTTTGCCGACGCGCTGGACGATATCCATCCCGCCACGCCATCGCTGGAACTGCAGACGGCGAATGCCCGTCTGCGCCTGGAACAGCAGGGGTTCACGGAGTGGGTGGTGTGGAATCCGGGCGAGAAAGGCGCGGCGGCGATTGCCGATCTGGCGGACCATGAACACAGCGCCTTCCTGTGCATCGAACCGGCCCGCGTCGACAAGCAGCCGCTGGCGGCCGGTGCGGAGTGGCGCGGGACGCACAGCGTCACGGTATTGCCCGAATAAGTATCGCGTGGGCCGATCCGGCCCACGCCGTTACATCGACTCCTTGATCATGCGGCCCGACGTGGGCTGCTTATTGGCTATGTCGGGACGCAGCCCGGTCCAGCCCACGCCGTTACATCGACTCTTTGATCATGCGGCCCGACGTGGGCTGGATCGGGCGCGAATTCAAGGGATACAGGCGCGAGAACAGCGCCATCTGCGCCGGCGACGCCTGCACTGGTTCCTTCATCACCAGCCACAGCACGTTTTCCGTGCAGGGCGGCGTCGTCAGGGAACCCATGTAGGTAAAGTAATCGCGCCGTTGCGGCAATAAATCGTTCGGGTCCAGCACGATCGCGGGAGCCGACACGTCGCCTTTTTCCAGCGGCAGGTTATTCCACACGGTCTGGATGGCCGGCTGCGGCTTACCCCGCTCCAGTAGCAGCGCCAGCACGGCATAGCGGCCCTCGCCATCCTTGTGCACCAGGTGCACCACCATTTCATAGCCCTTGCCGTTGATGCGCTCTTCCGACGGCCGGTGGAAGTGGAATTGCACCAGTTCATAAGCGCGGTTGCCCACCGTGATGAAATTGCCGCCCCCCATCGTTACTTGCACCGTGTGGCCATTGTCTTGCACGTTGAACGCGGAAGGGTGGTAATCGAACACGATCTGTTCCAGCTCGACTTTCATGCCGTCGCGGATATCGATCGGTGACTGGCGGTTGCCGGTGCTGCATTTGATCCAGTCCGAATTGATCTTGTGCCAGTTGGCCGGCCCGATCTCGCCCTCATAGCCCCAGTGCGTGCCGTTGGCGCGCGGCGGCGGCATCAGGGCCAGCGCTTTGGCGCGCGCATCGGCTTCCTTCCTGGCCTTGGCTGCCGCGGCGGCGCGGGCCGCCTGCTGCGCCTTCATGGTAGCAAGTTTTTCCGCGATACGGGCCTGCAATTCGGCTTCGGCCTGCTCTTCCTTTTCCCGCTCCGTCAACGGGCGCGGCTTGCCGCCCGACTTCTTGTCGCCGGCTTTGTCTTCCGCCTTGCTGCCGGAACGGGACGAGCCGCCGCCGCCGACCTGCATCGGGCTCATCGGGCGGATACTTTCAATATTGGACTTGAACCTGCTTACGCTGGGCGACGCATACGCGCTATCGGCGGCGTGTGCCACCGACAGCACGTGCGCGGTACACCAACAGGCAATCAGGACGATCAGGTTACGCATGGGATTCCGGAGATGAAATGCTTATCCCGGTATACGGTTGCATAGAAGGAAAACTTGAGATGTGCAGGACGAAATACTGCCGGCGAAGCGCGGGAGGCGGCGGGGCGCCGCCCTCCCGGTGGTCCGGCTCAGCGGCCGGCCGCGCGGCGGTTCAGCATGCGGCGGCCCAGCTTCCACAGCGCGCCCAGCGCCAGCGGCCCCAGCGCCACGGCGACACCGATCATGACGATGGTGGTCAGGTGGTCGCGCACGATCGGCACATTGCCGAACATGTAGCCGGCCACCGTCAGCGACATCACCCACAGCACGGCGCCCGTGATGTTGAACATCTGGAAACGCGAGAAACTCATGTCCGACACCCCCGCCACGAACGGCGCGAAAGTGCGCACCACGGGGATGAAACGGGCCAGGATGATGGTTTTGCCGCCGTGTTTCTCGAAGAACATGTGGGTGCGGTTCAGCGCATCCTTGTCGATCCAGCGGTAGTTGTGGGTGAACACGCGTTGCCCGATGGCTTCGCCTATCCAGTAATTCGTCGTGTTGCCGGTCACGGCCGCCGTCACCAGCAGCGCCATCAGGATCGGCAAATTCATCTGGCCCGTGGCGCACAGCGCACCCGCAATGAACAGCAGGGTATCGCCAGGGAAGAAGAACAGAACAACCAGGCCTGTTTCCGCGAAGATAATGAAGAACAGCACCAGGTAAATCAGCGTGCCATATTGCGAGATCAACAAGTCCAGCGTTTTGTCGACATGCACGAGCATGTCCAGTAATTGCACGAAATCCATAAAATTCCTGAAAGGTAGCGCCGGAATCATACACCACACTGAGCCGTGATTTACAATCCAGACACATTAAAACCCGGAGACCCCTGCATGCACGCGTACACCCCCGCCTTGCTTGCCGCGCTCGCGCTGACCAGCGCCGCCGCCCAAGCCGCCACCACCAATAAACTGTCCGCCAGCGATGTCATCAAGGCATCGCAGCCTTCCGAGTGGCGGCCGCTGGATCCCGGCAATACACTGTACATGGATTTGCCCGCCGGGCGCGTGGTCATCGAACTGGCGCCGGAATTCGCACCGAAGCATGCGGCCAACATCCGCACGCTGGTAAAGGAACACTATTTTGACGGCTTGGTAGTCCTGCGCTCGCATGACAACTATGTGGCGCAATGGGGCGATGCGGACGAGAAAAATCCCCGCCCGCTCGGTTCCGCCCAGGCCAAACTGGCGGCCGAATTCACGGCGCCGATGGCCAACGACAAGCACTTCGTCCGCCTGCCGGACCACGACGGCTACGCGCCGCAAGTGGGCCATTCCAACGGTTTCCCCGTGGGCCGCGACCCGAAAACCAAAACCACGTGGCTGACGCACTGCTATGGCATGGTCGGCGTGGGCCGCGACATGGATGCCGACAGCGGCAGCGGCACGTCGCTGTATGCGGTGACCGGCCACGCGCCGCGCCACCTGGACCGCAACATCACCGTGGTGGGCCGCGTCGTGTCGGGCATGCCGCTGCTGTCCAGCCTGCCACGGGGCACGGGTCCGCTGGGCTTTTATGAAAAGCCGGAACAAAACGTGCCAATCAAATCCATCCGCCTGGCGGCCGACGTGCCGGAAGCGGAACGCTCACACCTGGAAGTCATGCGCACGGATTCGGCCAGCTTCAAGGCCGTGGCGGAATCGCAGCGCAACCGGCCCGGTCCGTGGACCAAGGTCCCGGCCGGCTATATCGAGCTGTGCAATGTGACCATCCCGGTGCGCGAACAGGCGCGCTGAGTGTGGGCTGATTGGGAGCCGGGTGGCTGGCTTATAATGGCAGAATGAACGCCCCTGCCTCTTCCCCAATCCCTGAGCACGCCACCCCGCGCCCGATCCAGGCGCTGCCCGACCAGCTGATTTCCCAGATCGCCGCCGGCGAAGTGGTCGAACGGCCATCGGCCGTCGTCAAGGAATTGCTGGAAAATTCACTGGACGCCGGTTCCACGCAAATCACCGTGCGGCTGGAGGAAGGCGGCGTCAAGCGCATCGCCATCACGGATAACGGCCGCGGCATTCCACCCGACCAGATGCCGCTGGCGCTGGCGCGCCATGCGACGTCGAAAATCGCGTCGCTGGACGACCTGGAGCACGTCGGCACGCTGGGCTTCCGGGGCGAAGCGCTGGCCTCCATCGCCTCCGTTGCCTACGTGACCCTGACCACGCGGACCGCCGATGCGCCGCACGCGTGGGAACTGGTGGGCTCGCACCTGGGCACGGTCACGCCATCGTCCGGCCCCACCGGCACCACGATCGACGTACGCGACCTGTATTACAACACGCCCGCACGCCGCAAGTTCCTGAAGTCCGAGCAAACCGAATATGGCCATTGCGCCGAAGTGGTGCGCCGCATCGCGCTGGCCCGCCCGGATGTCGCCTTCACGCTCACGCACAATGGCCGCACCGTCGAACACTGGAACGTCAGTGAAATTGCCCGCCGCAGCGCACAGATCCTCGGCGACGGCTTTGCCGGCGCGCGCCTGCCGCTTGATGAAACCGTCGGCCCGCTGCGCATCCGCGGCTTTGTCGGCTTGCCCACCGCCTCGAAAGCCCGCGCCGACGGCCAGTTCTTTTATGTCAATGGCCGCTTCGTGCGCGACAAGGTGCTGATGCACGCCGTGCGCGCCGCCTATGAAGACGTGCTGCACGGCGACCGCTTCCCGTCGTACGTGCTGTCGCTCGACATGGACCCGGCGCTGGTGGACGTCAACGTGCACCCGTCGAAAATCGAAGTGCGCTTCCGCGACAGCCGCGCCGTGCACCAGTGCGTCTTCCACGCCGTACAGCGCGCGCTGGCCGCCACGTCGGCCACGTCGCACGGCAATACGCCGTCGCCGCTGCCGGCGGCCGGCGCCATCGAAGCGTCCGCGCCCGCCATGCGCCCGCACCAGCAGGCATCGTTTGGCGCCATCCTGAATCCGGACCACCCGGCGACGTTTTCACCGTCGCCGTTCGGCCAGCGCCAGGACGAGCGGCGCCACGGCAACCTGCCCGGCGTGGCGCAAAACATGGAGCGCTACGGCGCGCTGTTCCGCCATGACGGCGCTGCGGAAGGCGCTGGCGGCAACAGCGGCGCCGCTGGCGACAATGCCCCAGGCAACTTCGCCGCATCCGCCCAGGCCGGCCGCAGCGCGTCATATGCGATCCCGGAACCCAAGCCGTTCATCGCATCGTCCGCCGCCATGGCGCAGGAAGAATTCCCGCTCGGCTTCGCGCTGGCGCAACTGCACGGTATTTATATCCTCGCGCAAAACAGCAAGGGACTGGTGCTGGTCGACATGCACGCGGCGCACGAGCGCATCCTGTATGAACAGTTGAAGAACGCGCTCGATGCCCGCGTCGATGGCCAGGACATGCAAGTGCAGCAATTGCTGATTCCCGTGACCTTCTTTGCCGACGGCGTGGAAGTGGGCACCGTGCACGAACAGCAAGACACCTTGAAAGCGCTGGGTTTCGATATCGCCGCGCTGTCGCCCACCACCGTGGCCGTGCGCACCGTGCCGGCGCTGCTGAAAAACGCCGACGTGCAAACCTTGGCACGCGACATACTGCGCGACGTGCGCGAATATGGCGGCTCGCGCGTGCTGATCGAGCGCCGCAATGAATTACTGGGCACCCTGGCTTGCCACACGGCCGTGCGCGCCAACCGCATCCTGTCCGTGCAGGAAATGAATGCGCTGCTGCGCCAGATGGAAAGCACCGAGCGGGCCGACCAGTGCAACCATGGCCGTCCGACCTGGGTGCAGGTGGAAATCAGCGCCCTCGATAAATTGTTCCTGCGCGGCCAGTGAGTTTCGCCGGTAAGCATTATTTGATATGACAGAATCACAGCAACGCCCCCTGGCCGTGTCCATCATGGGCCCGACCGCGTCCGGCAAGACCGCCGCCGCGCTGGCCATCGCCCGGCGCATCCCGTCTGAAATCATTTCCGTGGATTCCGCGCTGGTCTACCGGGGCATGGACATCGGCACCGCGAAACCCACGCGCGACGAACTGGCCGCCGCGCCGCACCACCTGATCGATATCCTCGATCCGCTGGATGCCTATTCAGTCGCGCAATTCCGCACCGATACGCTGCGCCTGGTCGACGACATCGTGGCGCGCGGCAAGCTGCCGCTGCTGGTGGGTGGCACCATGCTGTATTTCAAGGGCCTGGCCGATGGCCTGGATGACTTGCCCGCCGCCGATCCCGCCGTGCGCGCCGCGCTCGACGACGAAGCGGCGCGCGACGGCTGGCCCGCCATGCACGCGCGCCTGGCGCAGCTGGACCCGCCCACGGCGGCGCGCCTGAAACCCAACGATGCGCAGCGCATCCAGCGCGCGCTGGAAATCATCACCCTGTCCGGCCGGCCGATGTCGGCGCTGCTGGCGCAAAAGGAAAAAACCGCCCTGCCGTTTGACGTGCTGCCGCTGGCGCTGGAACCGTCGGACCGCAGTGTGCTGCACGAGCGCATTGCGGTGCGCTTCGACAAGATGCTGGCCGACAGCCCGGACGGCAACCTGATCACGGAAGTGGAATCGCTGCGCAAACGGGGCGACCTGCACCTGGGTTTGCCGTCGATCCGCTGCGTCGGCTACCGCCAGGCGTGGGAATACCTGGATGGCACGATCGATTACGCCACCATGCGTGAGACCGGCATCATCGCCACGCGCCAGCTGTGCAAGCGGCAACTGACGTGGCTGCGGTCGATGCCGGAACGGCAAGTCATCGATTGCCTGCGGCCCGATGCGCTGGACCGCGTGCTGGAAGCGATCCGCCGGACCGGCCGGATCGCGTAACGCTTATTGCTGCTGGACTGCGGCCGCACCTAGCCGGCCGCATCCATCCACATGATTTCCCAGATGTGCCCGTCGAGGTCCTGGTAGGCGCGGCCATACATGAAACCGTAGTCCTGCGCCGGGCGCGGCTCGGTCCCGCCCGCTTCCAGCGCCTTGTTGACCAGCGTATCGACCGCGTCACGGCTTTCCTGCGACAGGCAGATCAGCACTTCCGTCTGCTTCTTCGCATCGGCGATCTCCGTGGTGGGAATGAAACTCTTGAACTTGTCGTGCGTCAGCAGCATCGCGTAAATCGTGTCCGAGATGATCATGCACGTGGCAGTCTCGTCGGTGAATTGCGGGTTGAACGTGTAACCCAGCCTGGTGAAAAAAGCGATGGATTGCTGCAAGTCGCGGACTGGCAGGTTGACGAAGATATTGGTGGCCATGCGTAAGTCTCCTGTTATGTAAATGACACGAGGAGCGCCAGCATAGCAAACCCGGCCAAAGCGTGCAGCCATAAAAAAGTGCGGACTGCCTTGACAGTGCGCAGCATGAGCCGCGATAATGCTGGCCGTCTTGGTGATATAGCTCAGTTGGTTAGAGCATCGCATTCATAATGCGAGGGTCGCTGGTTCAAGTCCAGCTATCACCACCAACGAACTCATAGCCCCGCTGTTGACAGGCTTCGCAAGAGGCGTCATAATGCATGGCTCTGGTGATATAGCTCAGTTGGTTAGAGCATCGCATTCATAATGCGAGGGTCGCTGGTTCAAGTCCAGCTATCACCACCAGAATTCAAGCCCTGTACCGGCAACGGTCCAGGGCTTTTTGGTTTTCCACCCTCCGATTTGCCAGGCCCGCTTCTTGCAGTAGTCAGGTTCGTGCGTCATCACGAGTGGCGCCGTTGGCGTGCGCGCACCAAACCAGCGCATGGCCGCACCAGAATCAACCAAGGAGTCCCCATGTCTACCCCGCGCCGCCCCGGCCATGTCGTCCTGATCGTTGACGACGCCCCTGAAAATCTTGCTGCTTTGCACGATACGCTGGACGAATCCGGCTACACGGTGCTGGCGGCCACCAGCGGCCCTGCCGCACTGGACCAGGCTTGCCGCGAATTGCCCGACCTGATCCTGCTCGACGCCACCATGCCCGGCATGGATGGCTTTGAAACCTGTCGCCGCCTGCGCACCTTGCAAGCGACCCGCAACATCCCCGTGATCTTCATGACCGGGCCGGTGGAAAGCGGCGAAACCGCCGCCGCCTTCGATGCAGGCGGCACCGATTACATCACCAAGCCGATCCGGCAAAACGACATGCTGGCACGGGTGGCCGCCCACATGCCGGCCGCGCGCAAGATGAACCAGGCGCGCAACGCCATGGATGCCTTCGGCAATGCGCTGCTGGCCGTGACGCCGCACAATGGCCGCATCGTCTGGCAAACGCCGCTGGCGCGCCAATGGATGCAGGAATACTTTGCGCTGAAAGGCGCCGGCGGCGGTTCCGAATTGCGCACCATGCCGCTGGCGCTGGCCGCCTGGCTGGCCGCCACCGCGCAAGCCCGCCGCAAGGGCCACGATTACCCGCCGCTGTCCGTGATGCGGGGTGTGTCGCGGCTGGAATTCACGGCGGCGGACCTCAGCAATCACGAGCAATGGATGATCGCGTTGCGCGAAGAATCCGAATGCGCGCAAGTGCAGGCGCTGATGGCGCTGTTCCGCATGACCTTGCGCGAAGCGGAAGTGCTGCACTGGCTGTCGCGCGGGCGCACGACGGAAGACATCGGTTCACTGCTGGGCGCCACCACGCACATGGTGGACTCGTACGTCGCGCAAATCTGCAACAAGCTGCACGTCGATACGCGGGGCGCGGCGGCCGCGCTGGCCACGGAGCGCTTGCGGGCGGGGATGGCCGAAGCGCTGATCTGAGTGCCGTGATGCATGCGGCAACATACTTCTTGCGCTGACGAGCCGCACGCGCGGCGGCTCGATGAACCCGATCCGCCCTACGTGATTTGCGCAAAGGCTTCGATGATTTCCCCGGCATCTTCCGGCCGCACCACGCGCGCGACTTCCTTGCCGTCGCGCAGGAAAATCAACGTCGGCCACAACTTCACGCGGAACGAGCGCCCCAGCACGCGGCCCGGCCCGTCTTCCACCTTGAAGTGCGGCACCTGCCCGAAATCCTGGTAGGCCTGCGCCAGCAGCGGCAGCGCGGCGCGGCAATAGCCGCACCAGTTGGTGCCGAATTCCAGCAGCGCCGGCCCGCTCAGCGCATCGATGTCGGCGCGCGTGGGCGCCGCTTCCTTATAAACGGTTTCCATCATTTGTCCCCCTTCAGGGCCATGATCTACGATTTGGACTTGACGCCGGCGCACGCATCGGTGCGCTGCTTGCCGGCAATCTTGATGTGGCTGTCATATTCGCCCTGCGCCGGCGCCTGTTCCACGTAGCCGATGCTGCGCACCGTGAGCTTCGGCTCGACAGCGGCCAGCCAGCGCGGCACGCCGAAGTCCTTGCGCACGTGGCCGTTGCCGGCGATCAGCACCACGTCGCGCGGCTGCTGCGCCCGCACCAGCTTGGCCATCCAGATATCGCGCGCGATCTGCGCATGCACCATGCCGGGTACCATTTCATCGGGCAGCATGCCGCAATGGCCGGCCACGATTTCCTTGCGCTGGCCCTGCAAAATATCGGCCGGCAGCGCATCCTTCAATTTATAGGCAGCAATGGTCTCGGCATCGAACGACGACGCCACGCCGTCGCGCACCACCTTCGATGCATCCGCGCGCGACAGGTTGGCGGCCACCAGCGGCAACTGGTAATGCAGCGCCAGGTCGATGATGGGCTTGTACTGCTGCCAGTCCCAGCGCGGCGATTGCATCACGAGGATCACGCACTGCGCATAGCGGCAATCCTTTTGCGCCTTGGTCAGCAGCGCCTGGTGTTCGCGGTCGAACTGTTCCATCGCGATGGCGGGGCGCCAGCCCGCTTCCACCCGCTGGCGCAATTGTTCATAGCGCAGCTTGTGGCCGTCGGCATTGTCATGCACTTCGCCCAGCAGCAGCACTTGCGGGTTGGACGATTCCGGGGCGGTGCGCTGGCCGGCACAACCGGCCAGCAGCGCCATCGATACAGCCAGCAGCAATTTCATTGAATTCATGGGCATCCTGTCTGCCCGCCAATTGCGGGCCCGGCATTAGTATGCCTTATCGAAATAAAAACGGGTCTGCGCGAGGAATTCCCCGGCCAGCCTGCTGGGCGTGGACAAGGCCGACGTGACGAACGCGTATTCATGCTCCAGCCGCGGTTCGAACGGGCGCACAATGGCGCCGGGGCGCAGGTAAAAGCGCGCCAGCATGTCGTTGACCAGCGAGATCCCCAGCCCCCGCTCGGCCAGCGCGCAGGCCGATCCCACCGTATGGGTTTCCAGCCGCACGTCCGGGTGCACGCCTTCGGCGGCAAACGCCGCTTCGATCTGCACCCGCGACAGGCGCCCCAGCCCCAACAGAATCAGCGGTTGCCCACGCAGCAGGCGCGGCGTCAACACCGGATGCGCCGCCAGCGGATGGTCCGCCGCCAGCACGCAGCAAGTGGCGCTGGTGACGACTTTTTCATGGCGCAAATCCGGCCGGTCCAGCGGCAGCTTGATGAAGCCGCAATCGGCGGCGCGCGTGGCAATCATGGCTTTCGCTGTCTCGATGCTGCGCGAATCGATCGACATGCGCACGCGGGGAAAACGTTGCATGAACGCCGCCACGATATCGGGCAGCACGCCTTCGGAAAAACTGGGCGGCGCCACCACCCGCAACTGGCCCACGCGGTAATCGGCGATGTCGCGCACCAGGCTGTAGACGCGCTCCACGCTGCCCAGCGACAGGTCCACTTCCTCGTACAGCAGCAAACCATCCTGCGTCGGCACCAGCTTGCCATGGTCGCGGTAAAACAAGTCAAAGCCGATCTGCTGTTCCAGCTGCGCCAGCATGCGGCTGACAGCCGGCTGCGTCAGCCCCATGCGGCGCGCCGCTTCCGTCACGGAACCGGTGGCGACGATCGCATGGAAACCGCGCAATGCGCGGAAGCTGATTTCATCACGCACGTCGCGCTCGCCGCCGCTCATCGGGCCCCCGCGTCAGGGTGGGCAGTCCTGGGGAACCACGGGCAACAGCACGTGCGACGGCCGGCTACGGTCGACGTAAATGCGGTTGCGCGCCACCACGGCGTCGCACGGCGTGCCGGCCGGCGCCCCCGTGTTGGGATTGACGTCGAAATGCGGGAAGTTGCTGCTGGCGATATCGATGCGGATCCGGTGCCCGGCAGCGAACAGGTTGCTGGTCGGGTAAGCCTTGATCGTGATCGGATAGACGGCATCGGGTTCCATCGGACGGGGATGTTCCCACGAATCGCGGAAACGCATGCGCAGTATGCCATGCGCCAAATTTATCGCGCAACCGTGCGGGTAATCCGCGCCGGGCGGGTAGACGTCGACCAGCTTGACGGTGAAATCCGTGTCCAGCGCCGACGACGCTACCCACAGCGTCACTTCCACCTGCCCCGTCACCTCGACCGCCTGCGCCAGCGGCGCCGACTGGAACACCAGCACGTCGTCGCGTCCGTCGAGCCGATGCTGGTCGAAGCTGCCGGCCTCCATCACCGGCGCCCCGGAGGCTATGGCGCCACCCAGTGTCGGCACCGGATGGGCGGGATCGGCCTCGTACGCCAGCGCGGCCTCCGCTGCCTGCGGCGCCGCTTCCGACAACGCACCATCCGCATGCAGGTACCAGCGCGCCATGCGCGCCGTGGGCGGCGGCCAGTCCGCCTCGTCGCGCCAGCGTCCCCCGTGGTCGATGCGCCCGTCCACAGTGCGCCGCCCGCTGCCGCCGCCCATGACGAACAGTTTGACGGGGCAGTCCAGGTAATCCGGCGCCGCCGTATCGCCCTGCAAATGGCGGGCAAACCACGCGTGGCGCAGCGTGTCGTAATCCGGCGCGAGGTTGCCATCGAGCGTGGCGGCCGGACCGAAATCCACGCCGCCCGCGTACGTCACGGAGCGCTGGCCATGGGTCCACGGCCCCAGCACCAGCCGCACCGGCCCCTGCTTGATGCGCGACAGGCCCGTGTAGTTTTCCACCGCCGTCAGCGCATACGGATCGAACCAGCTGCACAGCAACGCCGTCGGCACGTCGGCAAATTGCGCGTGGTGCCCACGGGCATACAGCGCCGGGCTGCGCCAGTCCGCCGTAAAGCATTCGCTGCGCCATTGTTCGACGATGTATTGCTCGTACTCGGGCGCCGCCGCCAGGATCGAGCTGCCGGGCCGCCACGGGTTGACCGCCACCCAGTCGCGGATATCGTGCGCCTGCAACGCCGCCTTGCGGGCCGGGTCGCGCTGCGTGGCCGGCGCCAGCAGCGCATGCTTGTAGGCCCACGTCAGCTGCTTCAATTCAAACGCCCCACCCTGCCGTATGCCGCTGTGGAAGGCGCTGGAAAAGCCGCCGGAATCGATGAACATCGCCCCCATGCCGGGTGGCGAGAAAGGCGCCAGCGCGGTCTGCACGTGGGCGCCATACGACAACCCCAGCGTACCGATGTGGCCATTGCACCAGCGCTGCTGCATGATCCACGCCATGGTGTCGACGCCGTCCGCGCTTTCATTGACGTACTTGGTAAAGCCCCCTTCGGACGCGTAGCGCCCCCGGCAATCCTGGATCACGTAGACGAAGCCGCGCGCGGCGAACCAGGCGGCGATGGCAGGCTTGGCGCGCGGCACGGGATCAGCCACGCTGCGGTCGCCCGCATTGGTACCCTGTTTGCCGTACGGCGTGCGCTCCAGCAGCACGGGATACTGCGCGCCTTCCGCCATCGATGGCGGAAAATAAATATCGGCCGCCAGCCGCACGCCGTCGCGCATCGTGATCAGGGTGTCGTATTGCGCCAGCGGCGCGCCGTCGAGATGGTGTTTCACTGTCATGGGACCATCCATCTCAATAGCCGGTCAGCACGGCCACCACGGTGGCGGCGGCCGACAGCACGGTAAACAACACGAACACGGGCAAGACGAAGCGGAACCACGCGCCATACGGAATGTTCGCGCTGGCCAGGTACGCCAGCAGCATGCCGGACGTCGGCGCAAACATGTTGACCAGTCCATTTCCCAGCAGGAACGCCAGCACCGTGGTTTGCCCGCTGACGCCGACCGTTTGCGCAATCGGCGCCAGGATGGGAATGCTGAGCGCGGCCTTGGCCGACGTCGACGGTATCAGCAGCGTCAGGAACATTTCAAACACCATCACCAGCGGCGCCACCACCACCGGCGGCATGCCGTCCACGTGGTGCGAGGCCCACGCAATGATGGTGTCGAGGATGCGGCCGTCGCGCAGCACCAGTTCCACGCCGCGCGCCATGCCGATCAGCAGCGCGGCCAGCATCATGGATTTCATGCCGTCGACGAACGCATGGGCGCCCTGGCGCGGTGTCATGCCGGCGGCAATGCCCATGATGGCGCCCGCCGCCACGAACAGCGACGCGAATTGCGCATCGCGCCAGCCCAGCAGCGACGAACCGCCAATCAGCAGCAGCACCGTGGCGCCCACGGCCGCCAGCACGCCCAGGTGGCGGCCGGCCAGCGGCGCATCGTGGCACGGCACGGTGGCGTGCGCGCCGCCCCGTCCCAGCCGCAGCACGACGACAATGGCGATGGCCAGGAACAGCACCCAGATACCCAGGCGCAGCGCGGCGCCGCTGAACACGGGCATGCCGACGATCGGTTGCGCGATCAGCAGCGCCACAGGATTCGTGACGGAAGCCAGGTAGCCGACTTTCGCGGCCAAGGTCAGCATGGCAAAGCCATACAAACGGCTGCAACCCATGCGCTCGGCCAGCGCCACCACGATCGGGATAATCAGCAGGTATTCGGAAATCAAGCCGAGGAAGGTGCTGCCGGCGGACACCGCCACCATCACCACCGGCGTGACGATGCCGATGCGCCCGCCCGTCAGCGCCAGCAGGCGCTCGATGCCCGCGTCCAGCGCGCCGGATGCGCGCAGCACGCCGAACATGCCGCCCAACAGCAGGATCATGAAGATCAGGTTGGCGGATTTCACCAGGCCAGCCGGAATGGCCGTCACCAGCGCGGCGGGCGACACGGCGGTCAGCGGTACAGCCGCCTTGGCGGCAGGTTTGTCGCCGCCTTCCCGGCCGTGCACCGGGGCCGCGGGCGGCAGCAGCGCCGCCACGCTGACTTCCTTGTGCAATTCCTGGTAGGTGCCCGGCACCACCAGCGCGGTTTCCGCGCCGCCCCGGCGCTGGTATTCGCCGGACGGAATGATCCACGTCAGCGCGATGGCCACGGCCAGCGCCGCGAACATCATCATGATGGGATCGAGCGCCCAGCGCTTGCCCGTTGGAGTATGACTCATGCGCGCCTCAGAACCGGGACGATACCTTGGCGTAGAAATAGCGTCCACGCACGTCGTAGGTATAGATGTCGAAGTTGATCGGATTGTTGGCGGCCGACAGCGGCGGCGCCTTGTCGAACAGGTTGTCGATGCCGAACGCCACGCTGGTCTTCCCGCCCGGCAGCGTGTAACCCAGTTGCACGTCATGGATCAGGACCGATGAGACGGTGCCGCCATTGACGGCATTGCCCGCGATATCGCTGCTGTGGCCCGTGTAGCGGCCTTTCCAGCTCACCGTGTACGAAGGCGCCAGGTAGCGCAGCGACGCCTGCCCTTTCAGGCGCGGGAACGTGGAACGGGGCTGGTCGCCCTTGCCGGCGCGGTCGTCGATCAGCACGGAACCATCGGGCTGCGGCACGGCGCTGCGGTATTTTTCCAGGTACGACAAGTCGAGCGCACTATCGAGCTTGCCGCCGCCGAACGGGAACACATAGCGCAGCGTGGCATCGACGCCCGCCACTTCGATGCGCGACAGGTTCACCACCGCTTGCGTCAATTGCCGCACTTCACCGGAAGGATTGCGCAGCACCAGGTCGCAAAACGCCCCGGTCCTGGCGCACGATTGCAGGATTTGCGTGGCGGTTTGCGCGGCGATCGCATCGCTGACCTTGATGACGAATTTGTCGGCGGTGGCGGTGAAGCCCTTCAGCGCGTCCGGCGTCCATGCCACGCCATAGCTGACGGTGGTGGCGGTTTCCGGACGCAGGCCGAGGTTGCCGGCCGTGACGCCGCGCGTCAGGCCGCCGTTGTACTGGCTTTGCTGGTACGACGCGGGAATGCCCGCGCAACCCGGCAACCCGGCGCCGCCGCCGTTGCATGGATCGACGGTCTGGAAGTTGGTCTGGCGCTGGCCCTGGTACAGCTCGAGGATCGACGGCGCGCGGAAGCCCTGCGCATACGTGCTGCGCAACAGCACGGTGGACACCGGCTTGTACAGCACGCCCAGCTTGGACGTGGCCTTGCCGCCCACCGTCGAATAACGCGAATAGCGCAGCGCCGCATCCAGCTCCAGCCGGTAAATGCCGGGCAGGCCCGCCAGCAGCGGCGCGCTCAGTTCCGCATACGCTTCGTGCAGGCTGTAGCTGCCGGTGGTGACGTCGCGGCTTTGCGCGGTGGTCGGCGATTGCGGCGCGCCGCCCACCAGCGGTAACACCGTGGACAGGCTGGCGGCGAAGGCGTCCGGCCGGTCATAGGCCGATTCCTTGCGGTATTCGTAACCGGCCGCCAGTCCCAGTTCGCCACCGGGCAAATCCATCAAGGTGCGCGTGGCGTTCACACTGAAATCCGTTTGCCGCGTACCGTTGGCGTCGTGCGCGTCGTAGCGGATATAGTCGGCCATCTGCGGCGTGATCGTGCCGAACACATTCAACGGCACGCAGCCCGGCGCCGCCGCGCAGGCGGCGGGCGACGCCAGCGCGCGGTAGACATTGTCCAGGTTGAGCTGGTTGAGCGCATCGAACGTGGCGCGGCTGCGGCCATGCGTCAAGGTCGCGTCCCAGTTCCATTCGCCCAGCAAGTTCCGCCCCTCCAATCCCAGCAGCAGGCGCGACGTCGTGACATCCTGGCGGTTGTCGCGGTTGCCCACTTCGACCGGTACCCGCTGGATGCGGAAGGCGGCGCCGGAAAACGCCAGCGCATTCGCCTGCGGCACGCCGTTGGCGGTGCCGAACGGGTTATAGGCCTGGTCGGCGCTGATGCTGTAGCCATTGCCGCCACGGATACCGAGCGGGAATGGCGCAAACAGCTGGCTCGACGTGCGCGTGCTGGCCATGGCTTCCACCTTGGCCGTCACGTCTTCGTTGAGCGCCCAGGTGGCGCGGCCAAACAAGCCGCCACGGCGGCTGGGACCGGTGGAATAAATGCCCTGGGTTTGCGTGTTGTAGTAATCGTCCGGCAGGCGCGCCACGTGGAACGCATCGTCGGCCAGCGCGCCGGCGCCCGCGCCCGTGGCGCCGCTGTTGAGCGTGATGGCCCCTGCCGCGTTTTGCGCGAAGCCGGCCGGCGTGCCGAAGTATTTATTGTTGGCCAGGCCGGGCAACACGAACAGACCACGGGGGCTGGTGGGCGGCGCCGTCAGCGGCGCCAGCGCGGTGCGCGTGGTGTCGCGGTCGGCCGCCAGGATCGGTTTGCTGTCGTTGTAGCTGGCCGACAGGAACAGCGTACCGTGTTCCAGTTTCCTGCCCCAGTTGACGTAACCGTTGACATTGCGGTTATCGCTGCGCGACGTTTCGCCGATGCGCAAGTCCGCTTCCACGCCGTCCAGGCGGCGGCGCGTATGGATATTGACCACGCCGGCAATCGCATCGGCGCCGTAAATGGCGGACGCGCCATCTTTCAGCACTTCGATATGGTCGATGATGCCCAGCGGGATGGAATTCAAGTCGACGAAATCGCGGAAGCCCCGGCCGCCCGCCGCGCTGACCCAGCGGTGGCCATCGACCAGCACCAGCGTGCGGTTGCCGCTGCCTTCCGCGCTGCCCAGGTAGCGCAGGTTGACGGAACTGACGCCGAACGCCGTACCTTGCGTGCCGTTGGAATTGAGGCTGACGCCCACGCTGGGCATCGCTTGCAGCATGTCGCCGACCGACGTCGGCGCGGCGAACTTGATGTCGTCTTTCGTCATCGTCAGCATCGGCCCGGCCGTGTCGGCATCGCGCCGCACGATGCGCGAGCCGGTCACCCGCACCACTTCCGGCTGCGCAGCGCCCTCCCCGCCTCGCACCGCTTCCTGCGCCACTTCCTGCGCCAGCGCGCCATTGACCAGCGCCAGCGCGGTCGCGGCCGGCAGCCATCTCCTGTTCATTGTCATCTCTCCCCCATTGGTATTGTTTTACGGCTTGCTGCTGAGAAGCAGAATAGGCGCGAGGGTCAGCACCCATCAATCTTATGGCGAATTTCGATAACGGTATGATTTTTTGGTATGACCAGCCATGAACTTGGTATATTTTTTGCTTATAAAATGGCATGACTTCCAAGCCTATGCCAGCCTCAGCGCCGCCCCCGCCGCCCGCCGAACCGCCGCAGCGCATCGTGAAAATCCGGCGCGACTACAACACGTGGGTGGCCAGCGAAACCATGGAGGATTATGCGCTGCGCTATACGCCGCGCGCCTTCCGCAAGTGGCCCGTGTTCCGTGTGGCCAACACCGCGCTCGGCGCGATTTCGTTCCTGGTGCTGGAAGCCATCGGCGGCTCCATCGCCATCCACTATGGCTTCGTCAATGCGTTCTGGGCCATCCTCGCGGTCGGGCTGATTATTTTCCTGACCGGGCTGCCGATCAGTTATTACGCGGCGCGCCACGGTCTCGACATGGACTTGCTGACGCGCGGCGCCGGCTTCGGCTACATCGGCTCGACCATTTCATCGTTCGTCTACGCGTCGTTCACCTTCATCCTGTTCGCGCTGGAAGCGGCCATCATGGCCTACGCGCTGGAACTGTATGGCGGCGTGCCGCTGTGGCTGGGCTACCTGGCCAGCGCGCTGGTGGTGATCCCGCTGGTCACGCACGGCGTCACCCTGATCAGCCGCATCCAGATGATCACGCAGCCGGTGTGGCTGGTGCTGCAAGTGCTGCCGTTTATCTTCATTCTCGCCAAGCGGCCGGACTTGCCCGCGCAACTGGCGGCGTTTGCCGGCCAGTCGCCCGGCAACGGCCAATTCGATGTATTGCTGTTCGGCGCGGCCAGCGCGGTGGGCGTGGCGCTGGTCACGCAAATCGGCGAGCAGGTCGATTTCCTGCGCTTCATGCCGCGCCAGACCGCGCGCAACCGGTGGCAATGGCATGCCGGCGTGCTGGCGGCCGGTCCCGGCTGGATCGTGCTGGGCATCGCCAAGATGCTGGGCGGCGCGCTGCTGGCGCTGCTGGCCATCGACAGCGGCGTTGCGCTGGCGCAGGCGGCCAACCCGAACCAGATGTACCTGGCCGGCTTCGGCATGGTGTTCAGCCATGGCGGCCTGGCCGTGCTGGCCACCACCGTGTTTGTCGTGGTCTCGCAAATCAAGATCAACATGACCAACGCCTATGCCGGTTCGCTGGCCTGGTCGAACTTCTTTGCGCGCCTGACGCACAGCCACCCGGGCCGCGTGGTGTGGGCCGTGTTCAATGCGCTGATCGCCGTGCTGCTGATGGAACTGGACGTGTTCCAGGCGCTCGACCAGGTGCTGGGCCTGTATTCGAATGTCGCGCTGTCGTGGATCGCGGCCGTGGTGGCGGACCTGGTCATCAACAAGCCGCTGGGCCTGAGCCCGAAAGGCATTGAATTCCGCCGCGCCTACCTGTACGACATCAACCCGGTCGGCGTCGGCGCGATGGCGCTGGCGTCCTGCCTGTCGCTGGCCGCGCACAGCGGCGTGTTCGGCGCGCTGGCGCAAGCGTTGTCGGCCTTTATCGCGCTGGCCACCGCCTTCATTACCGCGCCGCTGATCGCCTGGGCCACGGGCGGCCGCTATTACCTGGCGCGCCCGGCGCAAACCACGCGCCGCGCGCAGACGTGCAGCATCTGCGAAAAGGAATACGAAGGCGAAGACATGGCGCACTGCCCCGCCTACCAGGGGCCGATCTGTTCGCTGTGCTGCTGTCTCGATGCGCGCTGCAACGACGTCTGCAAGCCGCACGCGCGCTTTTCGTCGCAGTGGGAAGGCGCCATGAAAGCGCTGCTGCCGCGCTCCGCCTGGCGCTATATCACCAGCGGGCTGGGACACTACCTGTTGCTGATGATCGTCACCGCGCTGTTCCTGGCCGGCGTGCTGGGATTGGTGTACGTGCATGAGGAAACCGTGCTGCGCGCGTCCGCGCCAGCGCTGCTGCCGCAATTGCAGCTGGCGTTCATCAAACTGTTCGGCGCGCTGGCGCTGGTCAGCGGCATTGTCGCATGGTGGCTGGTGCTGACCAGCGAAAGCCGGCGCGTGGCGCAGGAAGAATCGAACCGCCAGACCGGCTTGCTGACGCGCGAAATCGAACTGCACAGCCGCACCGATGCACAACTGCAGCAAGCAAAGAAACAGGCCGAGCAAGCCAACCAGGCGAAAAGCCGCTACATCGCGGGCATCAGCCATGAAATCCGCACGCCCCTGAACAGCATCCTCGGCTACGCGCAATTGCTCGATGGCGACGCCGCCATCCCCGAGCACCGGCGCCAGGCGATCCGCGTGATCCGCGGCAGCGGCGAGCACTTGCTGTCGCTGATCGAAGGCACGCTCGATATCGCCCGCATCGAAGGCGGCAAGCTGAGTTTCGACGTCCGCCCGCTGCCGTTCCCAGCCTTCATCCACCAGATCGTGCGCATGTTCGAACAGCAGGCGGCCGGCAAGGGCTTGACGTTCCACTACGACGCGCCGGCCGACATGCCGGCGCTGGTGCGGGCCGACCGCAAGCGGCTGAGCCAGATCCTCATCAATATCCTCGGCAACGCCGTCAAGTTCACGCAGCGCGGCGGCATCGTGTTCCGGCTGCGCTATGCGCGCGACCTGGCCGTGTTCGAAGTGGAAGACAGCGGTCCCGGCATCCTGCCCGACGAGGCCGAGCGCATCTTTGAACCGTTTTCACGGGGCAGCGCCAGCGACAACGGCGCCGCCTCCGGCACCGGCCTGGGACTGCCGATCAGCAAAATGCTGGTGCAACTGATGGGCGGCGAATTGACGCTGGCCAGCACGCCGGGCGCGGGCGCCACGTTCCAGGTGCGGCTGATGCTGCCCCGCATTCATACCGACGCCGATGCGCAGGCCGCGCCGCCGGACCCGGTGCGCACAGGCTATGCGGGGCCGCGCCGCACGGTGCTGGTGGTCGACAATGAACAGGTCGACCGCGAATTGCTGGTGCAGATCCTGGCGCCGCTGGGATTTACCGTGGCGCAGGCGGTCTCGGGGCCGGATTGCCTGCAGCGCTACGGCGAAGCGCAACCGGACCTGGTCTTGATGGACCTGGCCATGCCGGGCATGGATGGCTGGGAAACCAGCCGCCTGCTGCGCGCGCTGCACGGCCCGCACGTGTCCATCGCCATCGTTTCGGCCAACGCGTACGACAAGGGCCTGGACAACCCGGCCGGCATCCCGGCCGACGATTTCTTTGTCAAGCCGGTCAACGTGGCGGAATTGCTGGACTGGATCGGGCGGCGGCTGCAACTGCAGTGGACAACGGAAGCCAATGCGCCGCCAGCCGCCCAGCCCGAAGCCGCACCCTGCCACCCCGCCGCCACGCCAACCTTGCCCCCGCCCGAAGCGCTGCACGCGCTGCGCCAGCAAGTGGCGGCCGGCTACATGCGCGGCGTCCAGCGCCAGCTCGACAGCTTGGCCGCGCTGGGTCCCGAATACGCCCCCTTCATCGACACCATGCGCAGCCATGCCGCCGGCTTCAGGCTGGACGCCATGGCGCAATTGCTGCAAACAGGAGACACACCATGAACGCCGCCATGAACACCGAGCAAAGCCACGTCGTGCTGATCGTCGACGACGCGCCGGAAAACCTGGCCGTACTGCACGACGCGTTGGACGAATCCGGCTACACGGTGCTGGTGGCCAACCATGGCGCAGCCGCCGTGACGCGCGCCAACGACATGGCGCCGGACATCATCCTCCTCGACGCCGTCATGCCCGGCATGGATGGTTTCGAAGTGTGCCGCCGCCTGCGCGCGGGCATCGCCACGCGCCATATCCCCGTGCTGTTCATGACGGGCCTGACGGAAACCGAACATGTGCTGGCGGCATTTGCCGCGGGCGGCACCGATTACGTCACGAAACCGGTGCGGCAAAGCGAAGTGCTGGCGCGCATCGCCGCGCACCTGCAAACGTCCGCCCTGGTGCGCCAGGCGCGCAGCGCGCTCGACGCGTTCGGCAATGCGGCGCTGGCCGTCACGCCGACCGATGGCCGCATCGTCTGGCAAACGCCGCTGGCGCGCCAGTGGCTGCAGCGCTATTTCGACCTGGACGGCCCTGGCGTGCCGGAAACCCCGCCGCTGCTGGCGCAATGGCTGTGCGCCGCCGGCGACGCGCGCCGCGCGGGACGCGACCATGCGCCGCTGACCGTGCAGCGCGGCCAGGCGCGGCTGGTGCTGACCGCCACCGAAAGCAGCGATGGCGAACAGTGGATGGTGGTGCTGCGGGAAGAATCGGATGCGGCGCAGGTGCAGGCCCTGGTGGCGCTGTTCAAGTTGACGCTGCGCGAAGCGGAAGTGCTGCACTGGCTGGCCAAGGGCAAGACCAACCGCGATATCGGCGATATCCTCGGCACCAGCCCGCGCACCGTCAACAAGCACCTGGAACACGTGTTCGAGAAACTCGGCGTGGAAACCCGCACCGCGGCCGCAGCGCTGGCCATGCAGCGGCTGCGCAGCGGCATGGCGGCCGAGCCGCCGCCCTGGTGAGAACGCGGACGGCTATACCGCCAGGTGCCGCCGCACATGCTCGCCGTCCATTTCGGATTGCGGGCCGGCCGCCACCACTTCGCCGCGCGACAGCACGACAAAGCGGTCCGCCAGTTCGCGGGCAAAGTCGAAGTATTGCTCGCACAGCAGGATGCCGATGTCGCCGTGCCCGCGCAGCAGGCGGATCACGCGCCCGATGTCCTTGATGATGGACGGCTGGATGCCTTCGGTCGGTTCATCGAAAATGATCAGGCGCGGTTTGGCCAGCAATGCGCGGGCAATCGCCAACTGCTGTTGCTGGCCGCCCGACAAGTCGCCGCCGCGCCGCTGCAGCATGTCTTTCAGCACAGGGAACAGTTCGAACACGTCGTCGCGGATCGCGGCAGCCTCACGGCGCGGCAGCACCGCCATCCCCATCAGCAGGTTTTCCTCGACCGTCAGCCGCGCAAAGATTTCCCGCCCCTGCGGCACGTAGGCAATGCCGGCGGCGGCGCGCTGGTGCGGCCGCCAGTGCGTGATGTCGCGGCCATTGAACGACACGGCGCCGCGCGCCACCGGCAACACGCCCATCAGGCATTTCAGCAGCGTGGTCTTGCCCACGCCATTGCGGCCCAGCAGCGCCACGCACTGACCCTGTTCCACCGCCAGCGACACGCCGCGCAACGTGTGCGCCGCGCCGTAATACTGGTTGATTTGTTCCACTTGCAGCATCGGCAGCTCCTATCGCCCCAGGTACACTTCGATCACTTTGTCGTCGGCCTGCACCTGGTCCATGCGGCCCTGTGCCAGCACCGACCCTTCGTGCAATACCGTCACTTTGCCCTGCTGCGCGATTTCCGCGACAAAGCCCATGTCGTGTTCGACCACGACAATCGAGTGCCGGCCGCGCAATTCATTGAGCAATTCCGCCGTGCGCGCGGTTTCCGCATCGGACATGCCGGCCACCGGTTCGTCCAGCAGCAGCAATTGCGGCTCCTGCATCAGCAGCATGCCGATTTCCAGCCATTGCTTTTGCCCGTGCGACAGCAGCCCGGCCGGGCGGTTTTCCTGGCCGTGCAGGCGCACCAGGCGCAGCACGTCGGCCATGCGGTCGCGCTGCGCGGAATCGAGGCGGGCAAACAAGGTGCGGCGCACGCCCTTGTCCATGCGGATCGCCAGTTCCAGGTTTTCAAACACGGTGTGCTGCTCGAACACCGTGGGGCGCTGGAACTTGCGGCCGATGCCGGCGCCGGCGATCTGGTGCTCGCTCATGCGGGCCAGGTCCATGGTCTGGCCGAAATACGCGCTGCCCGACGTGGGCCGCGTCTTGCCCGTGATGACATCCATCATCGTGGTCTTGCCCGCGCCATTCGGGCCGATGATGCAGCGCAGTTCGCCCACTTCGATTTCCAGGTTCAACTTGTTCAGTGCGCGGAACCCGTCGAACGACACGGTGACGTCGTCCAGGTACAGGATCACGCCGTGCGCGGTATCGAGCCCCTCGCGTTTGACCACGCTGTTCATGCCGCCTCCTTTTCCGTGGTGGGCGCCGGCGCGGCCGGCACGGCGGCAGCGGCGGTTTTTTCCTTGCGCTTCCACAGGCCCAGTATTCCTTTTTGCATGAACAGGGTCACCAGGATGAACAGCAGGCCAAGGGCGAACAGCCACAGGTCCGGGAAGGCCGCCGTGAACCAGCTTTTCAGGCCATTCACGGTGAACGCGCCCAGGATCGGCCCGATCAGGGTGCCGCGTCCACCCACCGCGGCCCAGATCACGATTTCAATCGAATTGGCCGGCGACATTTCCGATGGATTGATGATGCCGACCTGCGGTACGTACAGCGCGCCGGCCACGCCGCACAGCATGGCGGACAAGGTCCACACGAACAATTTGAAACGCAGCGGGTCGTAGCCGATGAACATCAGCCGCGATTCCGCATCGCGCACCGCCTGCAGCACGCGGCCCAGCTTCGAGGCGGCGATCCAGCGGCACAGCAGCAGCGCGCCCACCAGGCAGGCCAGCGTCGCCAGGTACAGCACGGCGCGCGTTTCCGGCGCCGTCACGCTGTGGCCCAGGATGCGCTTGAAGTCCGTGAAGCCGTTATTGCCGCCAAAGCCGGTGTCGTTGCGGAAGAACAGCAACATGAAGGCATACGTCATCGCTTGCGTGATGATGGAAAAATACACGCCCTTGATGCGCGAGCGGAACGCGAAATAGCCGAACACGAACGCGAGCACGCCGGGCACCAATATCGCCAGCGCCATGCAATACCAGAAGCTGCCAGTGCCGGCCCAGTACCACGGGAAGGCGCTCCAGTCGAGGAACACCATAAAGTCCGGCAAGTCGCTCTGGTAGACGCCATCGCGGCCGATCGCCCGCATCAGATACATGCCGTGCGCATAGGCGCCCAGCGCGAAGAACAGGCCGTGGCCGAGCGACAGGATGCCGGTATAGCCCCACACCAGGTCCAGCGCCAGCGCGGCAAGCGCATAGCACATGAATTTGCCGCACAGTCCCATCGCATAGGCCGACACGTGCAGCGCGTGCCCGGGCGGGAACGCCAGGTGCAGCACCGGCAGCGCTGCCGCCGCTGCCGCCACCACTGCCAGCGCGATCCACGCGGGCCGGGAAAACATGACGTTGCCGTTCATTCGACACTCCTTCCCTTCAGCGCAAACAAGCCTTGCGGGCGGCGCTGGATAAACACGATGATGAACACCAGGATCGCGATCTTGGCCAGCACGGCGCCGGCCACCGGTTCCAGCAGCTTGTTGACTTCGCCCAGCCCCAGCGCGGCAATCACGGTGCCGGCCAGCTGGCCGACGCCACCCAGCACCACCACCATGAAGGAATCGATGATGTAGGCCTGCCCCAGGTCGGGCCCCACGTTGCCCAGCTGCGACAGCGCGGCGCCGCCCAGCCCGGCAATGCCGGAACCGAGGCCGAACGTCATCATGTCGATGCGGCCGGTGGGCACGCCCACGCAATCGGCCATGCGGCGGTTTTGCATGACGGCGCGCACGAACAGGCCGAGCCGGGTACGGGTCAGCACCAGCCACACTGCGCCCACCACCAGGAAGGCGAATGCGATGATGGCGATGCGGTTATACGGCAGCACCAAGGTGCCCAGCACGGTGACGCCGCCCGACATCCACGCGGGATTGGCCACTTCGACGTTTTGCGCGCCGAACAGCGTGCGCACCAGTTGCATCAGCATCAGGCTGATGCCCCACGTGGCCAGCAGCGTTTCCAGCGGACGGCCATACAGCCAGCGGATCACCGTGCGCTCCAGCGCCATGCCGGCCAGCGCCGCCACGATGAACGATGCCGGCAGCGCGGCCGCCAGGTACCAGTCCACGGCGCCCGGCAAGTAATGGCGGAACAGCGCCTGGCAGCCATACGTGGTGTAGGCGCCAATCATCAGCAATTCGCCGTGCGCCATGTTGATGATGCCCATCAGGCCGAACGTGATGGCCAGGCCCAGCGCCGCCAGCAACAGCACGCTGCCCAGCGAAATGCCGTAAAACAGGTTGCCGATGAATTCCGTGCGCGCGGCGCGGCTGTCGATGGCGTCCAGCGCGGCCCTGGCGGCGGCGCGCACCGCGGCATCGGGTTCGCCCCCGCTACCGGCCGGCGCCAGCATCGCCTGCAGCGTGCGCCGCACGGCGGGGTCCGTGCTGCCGGCCAGCGCCAGCGCGGCGTCGCGGCGGGTGGCGGTATCGGCCGCGCGCAAGTCCGCTGTTGCCGTCAACTGGCGCAGCAGGGCGGCAATCTCCGCATCGGTTTCCGCCGCGGCGGCCTTGCGCAGCAGCGCCGTTTGCGCCGCATCCGGTTCGCTGCCCTGCAACGAACGCGCCGCGGCCAGCCGTTCCGCGCGCTGCGGCGACAGCAGCGCCAGGCCGGACAGCGCGGCGTCGACGGCGCCGCGCAAGCGGTTGTTGACGACGATGCCGTCCAGCGTCGCCGGCGCGGTGACGGCCTTGCCGCTGGCCGCGTCGACAGCGCTGCCGCCATCGACGATGAACACCTTGCCGTCCGGCGTGGCGTACAGGGTTTCGTTTTTCAGTGCATGCAGCACGCGGGCCGCATCGTCATCGGCTTGCGCCGCGATGTCGGATACGGCTTGCATGCGCGCATCGGGGTCGTCGCCCGCCAGTGCCTGCAAGGCGGCGGGGGCGACGGCGGCATGCGCCACCAGCCCTACGCTGCCTTGCAGGACCAGCGCGGCACTGCACAGCAGGTAGCGCCAGGTTTTCATCAGTGGTCTCCCGGGATCACATGCTTTGCTTGCCTTCGTTACCCTTGATGAAAGGGCTCCATGGCTGGGCGCGCAGCGGCGCCTTGGTTTTCCACACCACGCTGAACTGGCCGTCGCCCTTGATCTCGCCGATCATCACCGGCTTGTGCAAGTGGTGGTTGGTGGCGTCCATGGTCAGGGTGAAGCCGGACGGCGACTGGAAGGTCTGGCCGCCCATCGCGGCAATCACCTTGTCGGTATCGGTGGACTTGGCTTTTTCCACGGCTTGCGCCCACATGTGGATGCCGACGTAGGTCGCTTCCATCGGGTCGTTGGTGACGGCGCCGCCCGCGTTCGGCAATTTCTTCGCCGTGGCGTACGCCTTCCACTTCTTGATGAATTCCGTGTTGACGGGGTTCTTCACGGACTGGAAGTAATTCCATGCGGCCAGGTGGCCCACCAGTGGCTTGGTGTCGACGCCGCGCAATTCCTCTTCGCCCACCGAGAACGCCACCACCGGCACGTCGGTGGCTTTCAGGCCCGCGTTGCCCAGCTCCTTGTAGAACGGCACGTTGGAGTCGCCATTGATGGTGGAAATCACGGCCGTCTTGCCGCCCGCCGCGAACTTCTTGATGTTGGCGACGATGGTCTGGTAATCGGCATGGCCGAACGGCGTGTACGCTTCATCGATGTCGCTGTCTTTCACGCCCTTGCTCTTCAGGTAGGCGCGCAGGATTTTATTGGTGGTGCGCGGGTACACGTAATCGGTGCCCAGCAGCACGAAGCGCTTGGCGCCGCCGCCTTCCTTGCTCATCAGGTACTCGACTGCCGGGATGGCTTGCTGGTTGGGCGCGGCGCCCGTGTAAAACACGTTCTTTTCCAGTTCCTCGCCTTCATACTGGACCGGGTAGAACAGCAAGCCATTCAATTCCTTGAACACCGGCAGCACGGACTTGCGCGACACCGACGTCCAGCAGCCGAACACGGCCGCCACCTTGTCGTTGGCGATCAGCTGGCGCGCTTTTTCCGCGAACAGCGGCCAGTTCGACGCCGGGTCGACCACCACTGGTTCCAGCTTCTTGCCCAGGACGCCGCCCTTGGCATTGATTTCATCGATGGTCATCAGCGCCACGTCTTTCAGCGACGTTTCGGAAATCGCCATCGTGCCCGACAGCGAATGCAGGATGCCGACCTTGATGGTGTCGGTGGCGTAAGCCGGCAGGCCGGCGGCCAGCAGGGCGGCAGCGGCGGCAATGCGGGTAACGAAGTTACGGCGTGCTTGCATGGTGTCTCTCCTTGATCCGGTAGTGGGGGGTTCAGTACTGCAGTTGCAGCGCAACGGCGAATTTCGACAGGCTCGGCGCGCTGGTGGTCTTGGTGCGGCTGTACAGGGCGGTCAGCTGGGCGTTGTAGCCATCGATGATGTAATGCAGGCCGGCGTCGGCCTGGCGGGTATCGAGGTTGGTATCGGGCGAGAATTTCTGGTAGCGCACGAACGGTTGCAGCTTGCCGGCGCCGGCCGCGAACAGGTAAGCGGCGCCGGCCGAATACGCCTTGCCCTGCTCGGACTTGATGACGCCATCCGTGTCATAGTCGTAGTACGCGGCTTCCACGGAAAACGCGCCGCCGGGCACGCGTTTTTCCAGCAGGAAGTCGACGTTCCACGACGTGTAGTCGCCGACGCCGGCCGTGGTCAGCACGCCTTTCGATTGCTGGCGCGCGGCAAAACCGATCGCGAGGATGTCTTTCGAACCGAGATAATTGCCGGTGCCGTAATAGCCGGGTTCCGCGTCCCAGAAGTCGTATTGCACGCGGCCCGCGTACATCAGGCTGTCCGAGGCCTTGACGCCGGCCGCCTTGGCCTGGTTTTGCGTCAGCGAACCGATACCGAAGGTATGGCCTTCGAATGCGCCGAACGAGTATCCCAGCTTGCCGTCGGCCGCGTTACCCCACGCCACCACGCCATCGTCGCGGCCACGGAAGATGCCGCCGTTATAGCCATAGCGCGACGCCACACCTGCCCAGTAACCGCCGCCCAGCGAATAATAGGGACCGGCCATGTTGGCGCGGTCGCTGGGCGACAGCAGGCGGCCGGCCCAGATGTTCAGTTCCGGGGAAATGGCGAACTGCCCGGCCGCATCCATCACGCGCACTTGGTTGCCGTCCCATTCGGTATTGAGCATGCCGCCGATCTGCTTGTTCAGCGACGCGCCGAAGAACAGGCGGGCGCTGTCCAGGTTGAAATCGTTCGAGCGCGACGTGCCGTTCGGCGCCGCGTCTTCCATGCTGGTATAGCTGGCGCGCATGCCGAAGCCGACGCTGACCGACTGGCCATTGCCGAACGGGATCGTGGCGCCCGCCTGTGCGGACAACGGTGCCGATGCTGCCAGCGCCGCCAGCAGCATCAGGCACGCTGGGGATAACGGTGTGACGTTCATTCCGGGCCTCTCTCATGTGGTGGTGATGTGATGACATGAGATTAACCACCGTATGCTGCACTGCACATACGTCAACTGACGTATGCCGCCGGCCCGGAATGGCTGGCAGATTGCGGATTGACAGGGAACTTATTGGGAACGTGACGCGCGCAATGCTGCGGTGAACGCCGCCGGGCCGGCCGCCAGCGCGGCCGCGGCCAGCAGCAGCGCACACGACACCAGCACGCCATGGCGCGTGCCGGCGATGGCGTCCAGCGCCACCGGCGACGCCGCCAGCGCGCCATACACGGCCACGCCCAGCGCGCCGCCCACCTGGCGCGCGGCGTTCAGGACACCGGACGCGGTGCCCGCCAGGCGCGGCTCCACGGCCGACAGAATCGACGTCGTCATGGGCGGCACCGCCAGTCCCATGCCGGCCGGGATCAGCATCAGCCCCGGCACCATGGCCGCCACCGCCGCATCGGCCCCGATGCCGGCCAGCGCCAGCAACGCATAGCCGGCTGCGGCAATCAGCGCGCCGGCGATCATCGGCACGCGGGTGCCGTAGCGCGCCACCACGCGGCCGCTGGCCAGGTTCGACAGAATGAAGGTGCCCGTCAGCGGCAGGAACACCAGGCCCGCCTGCATCGCGGTCATGCCGCGCAATTGCTGCAGATACAGGCTGAACACGAACACCACGCCATAGTAGGCAAAGTTGACCAGCACGCCGAACAGCACGGCGCGGCGGAAGGCGCCGCTGGCAAACAGCGACAGCGGCAACATGGGCGCCGCGCTGCCGGTTTCCACCACAACAAACAGCACGCCCGTCGCCACTGCCAGCACCAGCGCCCCCAGGACCACCGGATGCGTCCATCCCAGCACATGCACTTCGATCACGGCGCCAACAAAGGTGGTCAGCGCCACGATGGCCAGGAGCTGCCCCGGCCAGTCGAACGCGCGCTGCGGGTCGCGTCCCGCCGCTGCCGGCACCGACCGCAACGTCAGCCAGGCGCCCGCCACGCACAGCGGCACGTTGACCCAGAAAATACTGCGCCAGCCCGCCAGTTCCAGCAGCGCGGCGCCCAGCACAGGGCCGGCGGCAATCGAGACGCCGCCGGCCGCCGTCCACCAGCCCACGGCCTTGGCCAGCAATGACTTGTCATGGCCGTAGGCGGCATTCAGGATCGCCAGCGAACTGGGCACCAGCAGCGCGGCGCCTACGCCCTGCGCGGCGCGGGCCAGGTTCAGCGCGGTGGCGCCGGGCGCCAGCGCACAGGCCAGCGACGCCAGCGTGAACAGCGCGAAGCCGGCCAGGAAAGCGCGGCGCGAACCGGATTTGTCGCCCAGCACGCCGGCCGACAGCAGGAACACGGCAAAGCCCAGCGTATAGGCATCGACGACCCATTGCAGTTGCGCCACATGCGCATCGAGATCAACGGCAATGCGCGGCAGCGCGACATTGACGATGGTGACGTCGAGCTGGACGATGACGAAGGCAAAGCTGCATGCCAACAAGACCAGGGGCGATGTCGCCGGAGTGGAGGGGGGAGTGTGTGCGGTTTTCATGCATTCACTGTAGCCGCCTTTACGCATCCGATAAAATGAATAATACTGAATGAAACCATCTCAAAGCGAGAACATCATGGATTTGTCGGCATTGCGCATCTTTAAGGCCGTGGCGGAAGAAGGCAGCGTGACCCAGGCCGCCGCGCGGCTGCATCGCGTGCAGTCGAATGTTTCGGCCCGGCTGGGCCAGCTGGAAGAAGGCTTGGGCGTGGCGCTGTTCCATCGCACCGGGCGGCGCATGCTGATGACTGTCGAAGGTGAGCGCTTACTTTCGTATGCCGACCGCTTGCTGCAACTGGCGGAAGAAGCGCAGGCGGCCGTGGCCGGGGGGCGCGAGCCGGCCGGCTTGCTGCGCATCGGGTCCATGGAAACCACGGCCGCCGCGCGTTTGCCGGCCGTGCTGGCCGCCTTTCACCGCTCCTATCCCGACGTGGATTTGCAGCTGGAAACCGCGCCGACGGATCCACTGATTCAAGGCGTGCTGAACCACAAGCTCGACGTGGCGCTGGTGGCCGCGCCGGTCAACCATCATGAACTGGTGCAACACGCCGTGTTTGACGAAGAACTGGTGTTGTTAACGGGGCATGGGCATCCGCCTGTGGCGTCGCCGCACGATGTGGGACGCCGCGCGTTGCTGGCGTTCCGTACCGGGTGTGTCTACCGGAGAATGCTGGAAGCGTGGTTTGCGGAAAGCGGCGTGCCGCTGGCGCGCGTGTCGGAATTCGGTACCTTCGAAGCCATCATCGGCTGCGTGGCGGCCGGCATGGGCGTGGCCGTGATGCCGAAGGAAATCATGCAGTTACGGGATTACCGGGGCACGGTGGCGATCCATCCGTTGCCGGACCACATCGCCCGCGTGCAAACCATGCTGGTGTGGCGCAGCGACGTGCTGCACCACCCGGCGCGCGCCGCATTCGCGGCGGCGTTTTAAAGCCCGCACACTCGCGATACGCTGCTCAGTGAAATCCCGCTGGTGAGCGCCCGGCCGACGCAACCGGCTTTTTGCCAGCCATTGTCCGTCAGGGCAATACCGCCGACGACAATGGCCAGGAACAGCCCGACCATGATCAGGACGCCTTTGAAGAGATCGTTATTCATGCGTTATATTTCCGCAGGGCAATTAATTAATGCGCCATTGTAGCGCGTGCCTGCAACGCTAGGCAATCGGCGCCAGCACATAGTCAAACGTGTAAAAGTGTTTCCCGTTTTCCATGCGTATATCCAGTTTACCACTGAGGCCCGTCAAGTCGCCGCTGCCGGAATCCGGCACCACCAGCACGCTGAGGCTGGGTTCGCCACGGTCCATGATGCCGTTGTGCTGCAGCGTGAACCCGCCCTTCAGACCATCCAGGTTGCCTTCGACCCGCTCCATCGCGACGTAACCGGCCGAGTTCGGCCGCGATCCCATGAAGCTCAGCATTTCGCCATTGCCGCTGGCCGCCAGCGCGCCGTGGTAGCGCTTGTCCAGCACCATGCGGCCCAGGCCAAAGCCGGACGCGCCGACCGACATCCGTTCCGGCGTCATCGTGACGTCGAATTCTCCAGTTACGACAGGCATAGTTGGCTCCTAGCAGGGTCAGAATCAAGTTGGTTCGCACGCCAGCGCGTGCAGTTTGCTGATGGTGCTCCAGTTGCGCGTCGTCACGCCATCGCCCAGCAGCTTGCCCATGGCGGCCGCCACGCGGCTGGCCAGGATGCCGTCCGCACACCACAGGTAGGCAGCCCAGCGGCCCAGCGCGAACGCCTCAGGTTCCCAGTGCTGGCGCGCCAGCGGCACCAGCAGTTCGCGGTCGGCCGGGTTATGCAAGACCGCCACCAGCAGGCGGGACGGATCGCCCGCCACACTGTCGAGACAATTGTCTTGCACCACGTGCGCCAGTTGCTCGGCATCGAGCACTGTCACTTGCGACGCCACACCCAGCTTCAACACCAGCGCCTCTTCGATTTCCATGGCGGCGTCGACGGTGCGCGCCTGGGGACAGTCATAAATCACGTTGCCGCTGTTGAGCAGCGTGCGTACCCCGGTAAATCCCAGCCCGGTCAGCAAGGTCCGCAAGTCAGCCATCGCCACGCGCTTGGCGCGGCCCACGTTAATTCCCCGCAGCAATGCAATCTGCCTGCGTGTACCCATACTTCATTCTCCTGATGTTGCACGGCGCCAGTATGGGGCAGATGGCAGGGACGCGGCGCGCCGGTTGAATGCAGATGCAACTCAGGCATGCAGGCGGGCATCCGCATGCGGTTCCTGCGCATCGCCTTCGGATGGGGTGACGCGGGGGATGCGCAGCACGAAACTGGCGCCCTCGCCCAGCACGCTGGTGACGGAAATCGTGCCGGCAAATTGCTTGGCGATCAGGTTGAAGACGATGTTCAGGCCCAGGCCGGTGCCACCCTGTCCGCGCCGCGTGGTGACGAAGGGATCGAACACCTTGTCCAGCATGTCCGGCGGAATGCCTTTGCCATTGTCGATCACCTGCATTTCAACCCAGTCGCCATCGGCCTTCACGTTAATGCCGATATGACCTTCAGTGTCGGCATCGAACGCGTGTTCGACGCAGTTCAGGGTCAGGTTGGTGATCACTTGCGCCAGCGCGCCCGGGTAACTGTCGAGCACGATGTCGGGCGGGCAATCGATGTCGACCTGGATGTGGGTCTTCTTCAGCTTCGGTTGCAGGCTGGACACCACTTCGCCGATATATTCACGCAATTCGAAGCGGCGCCGCGCTTCGCTGACCTGGTCCACGGCAATTTGCTTGAAGCTGTGGATCAGGTGCGCGGCGCGGTACGCATTGTTCATGATCAGCCGCGTGCTTTCCTCGGCGGTTTCCAGGTATTTCAAAATCTCGGACTTCTTGATGGCGCCGTCCGCCACGGACTTGTGCACTTTTTCCGTCGCTTCCATCAGGATCGACGCCGACGTCAGCGCAATCCCGACCGGCGTGTTGATTTCATGGGCCACGCCCGCCACCAGGCTGCCCAGCGACGCCAGACGCTCCGCCTGCAACAGCGATTCCTGCGTGCGCTGCAAATCCGCCAATGCCTTGGCGGTGGTCACCGCGGCGCGGCGCGCTTCGTCTTCCGCTTCCCGGGTGCGGGCAATAATGGCTTTCACGCGGCGCTGGATGGCGTTGAAGCCGCGGATCACGTCGCCTAGTTCATCGCGCCGGTTATCGGGCAATTCGCCCACTTCGTCGGAACCGCGCGTGGCCAGGTCGTGCAAACCGTCACGCAATTGCTTGAGGGGATCGAACACGATGCGCAGGCTCAGCGCCAGCGCCGCCACCAGGATCAAGTCCAGCAGCAAGACTTCAATGACTTTGCGGCGTACTTCCGCTGCCAGCGTGGCGTCGATTTGCGCGCGGCTGAAATTGACGACGACGCGGCCGACGATCACGGGTTTCGGCGCATTGCCGGCCGCACCCGCATCGCGGTAAGCGAGGTCCGCCACCACCGGCGTGCCGGCGATCTGGCTGTCTTGTTCGATGGCGATGATGCTGCCGTTTTCCTTGCGCAGCTTGCCGGAGAACAGGCCGACCGACGTGTCATAGACGCGGATCGCCACCAGTTCCGGCGGCAGCATTTCCGCCGCGACGATGTTGTCGACCTTGGCTTTGTCGAGATCCCACAGGGCCGATGGCAGGCTGGTTTGCAGCCGGGTCAGCACACCCTGGCGCAAGCGCAAGTTGCTGGTTTCCAGTTCATGGCTCAGACTGTACTGTGCGTACGTACCCGAGATCGCCAGGACCAGCGTCACGATAACGACGAACAGAAACGTCAGCCTCCCCTGAATACCAAACATTACCGCTCCCCAGCCTATTTGATGGCAAGGTCCCAATGTACCTGCAAGCCTAGCTCCTTGGCAAGATTTAACACTGTGCGTGTCCGGTGCAACGCCACGCATTGCATTGCAGATACACAGCGAGACACACAGAAAACCCGATGGTAAGATCGGTCAAAGACTGAGGAGACCGCAATGACAGCCAGTTACCAGCACATGCCGCTGGCCCAGGTGGAACCGGGTATGGTGTTGTCCGACGAATTGCTGGACGTGCAAGGCCATATATTATTGCCGCAGGGTACAGTGCTGACGCAGGCGATGATTGCCCTGATGCCGCGCCACGGTATTGCCATGTTACCCATTGCCGTGCCGGAAGCTCCGTCGCCGGAAGAACTGGCGGCGATCCAGGAGCGGCACCTGGCGCGGCTGGCCCATTTGTTCCGTAAAAACGATCCGGACAGCGACCAGGACTGGGCCACCGCGCTGCTGCGCCGCTTTGTCACGGATTTCCGCCTCGGCGCACTGGCTGCTGAAGAATGAACCCTATGCTGACTTACGACGATATTGTTAACAACCTGGAAGATTTGCCATCGCTGCCCGCCGTGGTGATGGAATTGCTCAACAGCATAGACCAGGAAGATGTGGATATTTCCGTGCTGGCCAAGAAGGTGTCGCACGACCAGGCGCTGACCGCGAAAACACTGCGGCTGGCCAATTCCTCGCTGTATGGCTTGCAAGTGAAAGTCACGACGATCCAGCAAGCCATCACGTTCCTGGGTTTTCAAACCACGCGCAACCTGATCACGGCAGCCGCCGTGACGGGCTGCTTCGCGGAAAAACATTGTCAGGGATTCGACCACAAGGCGTTCTGGCGCCATTCGATCGCCAGCGCCGCCTGCGCCCGCGTGCTGGCGCGGCAAATGCGCTTTAACCAGGATTATGCGTTCACCGCAGGCTTGCTGCACGATATCGGCCGCCTCGTGCTGGTGGCGTGCTTCCCGAAAGACTATGAGCGCGCCATCGCCTACCGCGATGAACACGATTGCTACATGATCGAAGCGGAACGGGCCGTGCTGGGCATCGACCACGTGGACGCGGGCATGGCGCTGGCCGCGCATTGGAATTTTTCCGATACGATGAAACTGGCCATTGCCCACCACCATACGCCGGAAGCCCAAGGGGCGGGCTTCCTGTCGGCCATCATTCATGTGGCGGACGCCATTGCCCATGCACTGGACCTGGCGCAAATGCCGGACGGCCTGGTGCCGCCGGTGTCGACCGTGGCCTGGACTGCACTGGGCCTCGATGAAGAAGTGTATTTACAACTGTTCCGCGAAACGGAATTGCAATACGAAGAAATTGCTTTGGTGCTGCTCAGCTGAACCGCACCGGATGCGAACCTGCGTCAGGCCGGCCTGTGGCCGGCCGTGGCAGCCTGGCGCATCATGGCGCTACGGTCAGTGCGACAGGCCGCTGCCACCTTGCGTACTGTCCGCCGTTTCCATTTCAGGCTGTCCCTGTTGCGGACGGTCTTCTGGTTTTGGACGGCCTTGCGCATCGGACAGGCGGTACTTGGTGCGGCGGTCGCCCATCAAGTCACGCAAATCGCGGATGCTCATGCCCGTCACTTCATGCATGCGGATCAGCAGCGATGCGCCCACCGGCAAACGGTGGTGGCGGATTTTACTGATGACAGGCGGCGCCACTTCCAGCATGCGCGACAGCGCAGCGTCATTCTTCAGCTGCATTTTTCCCAGCAGCATGTCCAGCAGGTGATTCGGATTGTAGCTTTCCTGGGAAGCTAAAGCGTGGTGTCCCATGGTAGTCCTCGTCTAAGTGAGTTGTCGAGATTCTGGAGCGTATTGCAATTCCAATAATATGCTTGCTCCAGCCCGTTTCAGCCAAGTCGCGACTAGCGGAAGTTGGGAGTTATCAACGATTCGCTAGAATTCTTAGCAACAATGCCATTTCAACATACGGGGATATTCCGTGGCGCACGAAAGGACAGCAGGAAATTATTACAAGGGAATGACGGCGCCGAATTACGCGATGCGGCGCCGGGAAAGCGGAGGTCAGGCGGTGGTATTGATGTTCTGGCCGATACGGGAAGCCAGCGGACTGAGCGTCTGGCTGGCCAGCAGTGATTCTTGCTGTTGCTGACGGGAATTATCCGTTTCCTGCGACTGGCGCACCTGTTCGGCGCGCTGCGCGTCGGTTGCCTGCTGGGCTTGCGCGGCGGCGTCGGCCTGCAATTGCTCGGTACGCGATTGCTCTTCCAGCCGGGCCTGGCGCGCCTGTTCCGCGCGCTGGTCGTTGACCACGCTGGTAAGTTGTGCGGGGCTGCTGCCCACGCCTGAAACGGATCCGACGGCCATGGCGCTCTCCTTAATATTTCGACTCTAGGGCATCTTGCGCGAAAGGCAATGCCAGAACGTTAACAGGGCAGGAAAATGCCCTTTTAAATATGCCTGCGGGGCGCTCTGGCCACGCGGTTACGACAATAACAATAACCCGAAAAATATGCCTGCGGGGCGCTCAGGCCCCGCGGTTACGGTAAACTAACGCTTTGCAGTATAACCCACTCCATTTGTTCCTTTGAAAACCAAGACTCCTGTACAGCCGCATTACTTCATCCCCGAGCCGCTCGATAATTCGCGGCTGGCGCACCTGTGCGGTCCGCTGGATGAAAACCTGCGCCAGATTTCCGCAGCGCTCGATGTGACGATCTTCCGCCGTGGCGAAAAGTTCATCGTCAGCGGCACCAACGCTGAACGCGCGGTGCAAATCCTCGCGCAGTTTTACGCCGTGGCGCAGAAAGTCGTGCCGGTGGAAGAAGTGCAGCTGGCGCTGGTGGAACAGCGCGCCGGCCTGGCGCCGCCGATCGAACCGGACCAGGAAGAGCCGCCGTTCAACGAGCCGGACATTACCAGCCCCGTGCTGAAAACCCGCCGCACCGATTTGCGCGGCCGCACGCCGCACCAGATCAAGTACCTGCGCAATATTCTCGACCACGACATTTCGTTCGGCCTCGGCCCTGCCGGCACCGGCAAGACGTATCTGGCCGTGGCCTGCGCCGTCGATGCGCTCGAGCGCGACGCCGTCAAGCGCATCATCCTCACGCGTCCCGCCGTGGAAGCGGGCGAGCGCCTGGGCTTCCTGCCGGGCGACCTGGCGCAAAAAGTCGACCCGTACCTGCGCCCTCTGTATGACGCGCTGTACGATTTGCTGGGCTTCGACCGCACGCAGAAAATGTTCGAAAAGGGCGTGATTGAAATCGCGCCGCTGGCCTACATGCGGGGCCGCACGCTGAACCACGCGTTCGTCATCCTCGACGAAGCGCAGAACACGACGGTCGAACAAATGAAGATGTTCCTGACCCGTATCGGCTTTGGCAGCAAGGCCGTCGTGACGGGCGACACCACGCAGATCGACTTACCCAAGCACACCAAGAGCGGCCTGGTCGACGCGACCCACGTGCTGCGCGACGTGCGCGGCATCGCGTTCACGCAATTCACCAGCGCCGACGTGGTGCGCCATCCACTGGTGGCCCGTATCGTCGACGCGTATGAAAGCGCGCACAATGCCAGCGCGGAAATCGCGCCCCTGCTGCACCCTGTTAAATCCGCCGCCGTCAAACATGTCCGAAAAAAATAAATTAACACTGTCGGTGCAATACGCCGACACCCGCCTGCAAGAGACCATCACCCGCCCGCTGATCCGCAAATGGATCAAGGCCACGCTGTTCGCCCCGGCCGAACTGACGATCCGCTTCGTCGATGCAGCCGAAGGCCAGGAGTTGAACCGCGAGTACCGGGGCAAGGATTACGCCACCAATGTGCTGACGTTCGCCTACAACGAAGGGGAGGAAGTGGCGGACGACGAACCAACCCGCGCCGACATCATCCTGTGCACGGACGTGCTGCAGCGGGAAGCGGACGAACAAAAGAAAACCATCGAAGAACACACGGCGCACCTGATCGTGCACGGCGTGCTGCATGCGCAGGGCTATGACCACCTCGACGATGAAGAGGCGGAGGAAATGGAAGGGCTGGAGACGGAAATCCTGCAAGGACTGGGGTACGCGGACCCGTACGCGGAACAATAATGGCCGGGTAATTCTTGGCGGAAATGCCATTTCCGGACCGGCGGGGCCATTTGGTGTATGCTATAGCACTTCGAAACAACCGGCACCCGCCTGCCATGCAAGAGCACTCTAGTGGCGTCAAGACTGACGCCAAACCCCACCGGTCGCTGTTTGAGCGACTCACAGCACTGATCTCCCCCGAGCCCGAGAACCGCGCGGAACTGCTCGAAGTCCTGCACGATGCCCATGAACGCAATCTGATCGACGCCGATGCGCTGTCGATGATCGAGGGCGTGTTCCAGGTTTCCGACTTGTCGGCGCGCGACATCATGATTCCCCGCTCGCAAATGGATGTCATCGACATCTCCAAGCCGATCGAAGAATGGATGCCGGAAGTGCTGCAGACGGCGCACTCGCGATTCCCGGCCATCGAAGGCGAACGCGACAAGGTGGTCGGCATCCTGCTGGCCAAGGATTTGCTGCGCTACTACGCGGAAGAATCGTTCGACGTGCGCGACATGCTGCGCCCGGCCGTGTTCATCCCCGAATCGAAACGCCTGAACGTGTTGCTGCGCGACTTCCGCGCCAACCACAACCACATGGCCATCGTGGTCGATGAATATTCGGGCGTGGCCGGCCTGATCACCATCGAAGACGTGCTGGAACAGATCGTCGGCGACATCGAAGACGAATACGACTTCGACCAGGAAGAAGACAATATCCTGTCGATCAAGGAAGGCCGCCAGGGCCCGCGCTGGCGCGTCAAGGCGCTGACGGAAATCGAACAGTTCAACGACGAGCTGGACACCAGCCTGTCCGATGAAGATGCCGACACCATTGGCGGTTTCGTCGTCAAACACCTGGCGCGCATGCCCCACAAGGGCGACAAGTTCGCCATCGACAACCTGCGCTTCGAAGTGCTGCGCGCCGACGCGCGCCAGATCCACGTGCTGCTGGTCGAAAAACTGCCGCCGTCCGTGGACGAGCAGGACTGATGCGTTTCCGGCGCGCCGCTGCCGGCGAGATTTCCATCCCCCGCTCCACCCGCAGCCGCATGGCCATCGCCGCCATCGCCGGCGCGGCCAGCGTGTTGTCGTTTGCACCGTTCGGCTGGTGGCCGCTGCAACTGGTTTGCCTGGCGCTGCTGTTTTACCAGGCGCTGCGCGCCGAGACCCTGAAAGCCGGTGCACTGGTGGGCTGGGCTTTCGGCTTTGGCTGGTGCCTGGCCAATACCCACTGGCTGTACATTGCGCTGAACCGTTTCAACGGCTTGCCTGCGCCGCTGGCCGGCGCGTCGATCGTGGCGCTGGCCGCCGGCATGGGCATCTATGCGGGTTTGGCCATGTATGCCGGCCTGTGGCTGCGCCGCCGCTGGTCGCTGCCGCTGCCCGCCGCCAATCTGCTGGTGCTGCCCGCGCTGTGGGCGGTCTTCGAATGGGTGCGCGGCTGGTTGTTCACGGGCTTCCCGTGGGCCGCCGCCGGTTACGCGCACAATGCGTCGCCGCTGGGCGGCTATGCTCCCGTGCTGGGCGTATACGGCGTGTCCTGGCTGGCCGCGCTGTGCGCGGGCGCCCTGCTGCTGGGCATGCACCGCGTGCGCTGGGCCGCGCTGGGCACGGCGGCGGCGATTCTCGTCATCGGTGGCGCGCTGCGCACGGTGGACTGGACGCACGCTGCCGGCCAGCCGATCTCGGTACGGCTGGTGCAGGGCAATACGCCGCTGCTGCAAAAATTCGACGCGTCCCACACGGAGGCGACCTTGCGCCGCTACCACGCCACCATCACGGCCGAAGCGGCGGACTTGATCGCCACGCCGGAAACGGCCGTCATGCTGTTCCCGCACCAGTTGCCGCCGGATTACCTGCCCGGCCTGGGCCAGTTCGCGAAACGCTCCGGCAGCCACCTGGTGGTGGGTATCCCGTTGATGGACAGCCCGACCCAGTATGCCAACAGCGTGATCGGCATCCCGCCGGAATCCGGCCTGCCGACATACCGCTACGACAAGCACCACCTGGTGCCGTTCGGCGAATTCATCCCGCCCGGCTTCCGCTGGTTCACCAACCTGATGCAAATCCCGCTGGGCGACCAGACCCGCGGCAAGGTGGTGCAACCGCCGTTCCAGGTCAAGTCGCAGCGCGTGCTGCCGAACATCTGCTATGAAAACCTGTTTGGCGAAGAAATCGCCGAACAGTTGGCCGCCGACCCGAAACCGGCCACCCTGCTGCTGAACGTGTCGGAACTGGCGTGGTATGGCGAATCCATCGCGATTCCCCACCATTTGCAAATCTCGCAATTGCGCACGCTGGAAACGGGCCGCCCCATGCTGGCCGCCACCAACAGCGGCGCCACGGTGGTGATCGACAGCCATGGCAAGATCGTGTCCGCCCTGCCGTATTACCAGGCCGGCGTGCTGAAAACGTCCGTGCAAGGCATGGAAGGGACCACGCCGTACATCGTCATGGCCAACAAACTGTTCCTGTTGCTGGCGATGCTGGCACTGGGCGGCGCGTTCTGGTGGAGCCGCAAAGAGACCCGGAAAGCCGCAAAAAACCACTAAACGGGGGCCTGAGCCCTTCCGCACCCCGTAAAACCCGCTAAAATTAGCCGTTTTGGCGATTCAACAACGCTCGCAACCGTCCAGCGCAAAGATTAAACAAGATGCTTACCTTTCAACAGATTATCCTGACGCTGCAATCCTACTGGGACAAGCAGGGCTGCGCCCTGCTGCAGCCATATGACATGGAAGTGGGCGCCGGCACCTTCCACACCGGCACCTTCCTGCGCGCGATCGGCCCGGAGCCATGGCGCGCCGCCTACGTCCAGCCATCGCGCCGCCCGAAAGACGGCCGCTATGGCGAAAACCCGAACCGCATGCAGCACTACTACCAATACCAGGTGGTGCTGAAGCCGGCGCCGGAAAATATCCTCGACCTGTACCTCGGCTCGCTGGCCGCGCTGGGCCTGGACCTGAAGCAAAACGACGTGCGCTTCGTGGAAGACGACTGGGAAAGCCCGACCCTGGGCGCCTGGGGCCTGGGCTGGGAAGTCTGGCTGAACGGCATGGAAGTCACGCAATTCACGTACTTCCAGCAAGTGGGCGGCATCGATTGCAAGCCGGTGCTGGGCGAAATCACGTACGGCATCGAACGCCTGGCCATGTACCTGCAAGGCGTGGAAAACGTCTACGACCTGGTCTGGACCGAGTGGGAAGAGAACGGCGAGACCAAGCGCCTGACCTATGGCGACGTGTTCCACCAGAATGAAGTGGAACAGTCCACGTACAACTTCGAGCACGCCAACACGGAACTGCTGTTTGCGCAATTCGCCAACCACGAATCCGAAGCCAAGCGCCTGATCGAGCTGCAACTGACGTTGCCTGCCTACGAGCAGATCATGAAAGCGTCGCACAGCTTCAACATGCTGGACGCCCGCGGCGCCATTTCCGTGACCGAGCGCGCCGCCTACATCGGCCGCGTGCGCACGCTGTCGCGCATGGTTGCGCAAGCCTACTACGATTCCCGCGAACGCCTCGGCTTCCCGATGCTGCCGAAAGAGTAAGAATATGAACCAGACCCTGTTAATCGAACTGCTGACCGAAGAATTGCCGCCGAAGGCGCTGTCCAAACTGGGCGCCGCGTTTTCCACGGTCATCGTCAACGGCCTGAAAGCGCGCGGCTTCCTGGAAGACGGCAGCGTGGCCACCACCTATGCCACCCCGCGCCGCCTGGCCGTGTCCATCACCGATGTGCGCGCCGTATCGCCCGACAAATCCATCCGTGAAAAAGTGCTGCCGGTGACGGTCGCGCTGGACAAGGATGGCAACCCGACCGCGCCGCTGGCCAAGAAACTGGCCGCGCTGGGCTTCCCCGACCTGAACGTGTCGGACCTGGAGCGCGCGCAGGACGGCAAGGCGGAAAGCTTCTTCTACACCTACACCGCGCCTGGCTCGAAGCTGGAAACGGGCGCGCAAGCGGCGCTCGATGAAGCGCTGGCCAAGCTGCCGATCCCGAAAGTCATGAGCTACCAGCGCCCGGACGGCGCCACCGTGCAATTCGTGCGCCCGGCCCACAGCCTGATCGCGCTGCATGGCGAAACCGTGCTGCCGCTGACGGTGCTGGGACTGACGGCCGCGAAAATCACCGATGGCCACCGCTTCCTGAGCGCACCGGGCCAGCGCCTGGTGGAAGTGCCGCACGCCGACGCCTACGCCGCCACGCTGCTGGACAAGGCCAAAGTCATCGCCGGCTTCGACGACCGCAAGGAACAGATCCGCGCCGCGCTGCTGGAAAAAGCCGCCGGCGACCTGGTGCTGATGCCGGAAGCGCTGCTGGACGAAGTCACGTCGCTGGTCGAATGGCCGGTGGTGTACGAGTGCCGCTTCGAGGAGGAATTCCTGGCCGTGCCGCAGGAATGCCTGATCCTCACCATGCAGACCAACCAGAAATACTTCGCGCTGACCGACCAGGCGGGCAAGCTGCGCTCGCGCTTCCTGATCGTCTCCAACATCGCCACGGCCACGCCGGACGCCATCATTGGCGGCAATGAGCGCGTGGTGCGCCCGCGCCTGTCCGACGCGAAATTCTTCTTCGAGCAAGACAAGAAGAAAACCCTGGAATCGCGCCTGCCGCTGCTGAAAAACGTGGTGTACCACAACAAGCTGGGCACGCAGGCCGAGCGCAGCGACCGCGTCACCGCGCTTGCCGGCGCCATTGCCGGCAAACTGGGTAGCGACGTCGCACTGGCGGAACGCGCGGCGCGCCTGTCGAAGGCCGACCTGCTGACCGACATGGTGGGCGAATTCCCGGAACTGCAAGGCATCATGGGTACGTACTACGCGCGCCATGACGGCGAGCACGAGGAAATCGCGCTGGCCGCGTCCGAACACTACCAGCCGCGCTTTGCCGGCGATGCACTGCCATCGAGCAGCGCGGGCCTGGCCGTGGCGCTGGCCGACAAGCTGGAAACCCTGGTCGGCATCTGGGCCATCGGCCTGCAGCCGACCGGCGACAAGGATCCATTCGCCCTGCGCCGCCATGCGCTGGGCGTGCTGCGCATGCTGATCGAAAAACGCCTGCCGCTGAGCATTTCCGGCCTGCTGGCCGACGCCGTGGCGCAATTCGGTGCGGTGGCCGGCTTCAAGGATCCGACCGGCGAAGTCACCGCCTTCATGCTGGACCGCCTGCGCGGCATCCTGCGCGAGCGCGGCTTCACGCCGAATGAAATCGAAGCCGTGGTGGCGCAAAACCCGGACCGCCTGGACGACATCGTCCAGCGCCTGGAAGCCGTGCAGGCGTTTGCCGCGCTGCCGGAGTCGGTCTCGCTGGCCGGCGCCAACAAGCGCATCACCAACATCCTCAAGAAAAACGAGGAAGCGCTGGCCCAGGTGGCGGGCGGCGTGAAATCGGAATTGCTGCAGGATACGGCCGAGAAAAACCTGTTTGCCGCGATCACGCGCGTGCAACCGCAAGTCGACGCCGCCTTTGCCAGCGGCGATTTCGCCGGCACGTTGAAGACGCTGGCGCAACTGCGCGATGACGTCGATGCCTTCTTCAACGACGTGATGGTGATGGCGGAAGACGTTGCGCTGCGCAACAACCGCTTGGCGCTGTTGTCCATGTTGCACGGCATGCTGAACCGCGTGGCCGACATTTCCAAGCTGGCGGCATAACATGGGCGTGGCGATGAAGTTGATCATCCTGGACCGGGATGGCGTGATCAACCATGACTCCCCGGACTTCATCAAGTCGCCCGCCGAGTGGATCCCGATCCCGGGATCGCTGGAAGCGATCGCGCGCCTGAACCAGGCAGGCTACCGCGTGGTGATCGCGTCGAACCAGTCCGGCATTGCCCGTGAACTGTTCGACATGAGCACCTTGAACGCGATCCACCAGAAGCTGCACACGCTGGCGCAACAAGCCGGCGCCGAGATCGAGGCGATTTTCTTTTGCCCCCACGCGGCAGCCGACAATTGCGATTGCCGCAAGCCGAAGCCCGGCATGTTCGCGGAAATCGCCAAGCGCTACCAGGTCAGCCTGAAAGGCGTGCCGACGGTCGGCGATTCGTTGCGCGACTTGCAGGCCGGCTTTGTCAGCGGCTGCGTGCCGTTCCTCGTATTGACGGGCAAAGGCGCCAAGACCCATGAAACGGGCGGCCTGCCGCCCGGCACCATGGTATTCCCCGACCTGGCAGCCACCGTCGACCATTTGCTGAAAGCCCCCTCCCAGGGCTGAATTGATTTACCGGAGAACCGCGTTGCACCAAGCTTCCTTATTCCTGCGCTCCCTGCTGTTCATGACCATCATGGCGGTTGCCACCATCATCTGGTCCGCCGTCTGCATGCTGGTGGCGCCGCTGCCGTACAACAAACGCTACTGGGTGGTGTCGCGCTGGAACGTGTTCATCATCTGGTGCGCGAAGACGATTTGCGGCATCAAGTATGAAATCAAGGGCGCGGAAAACTTCCCGGACGAACCGGCCATCGTGCTGTCGAAGCACCAGTCGGCATGGGAAACCATCTTCCTGCTGGCGAACCTGCCACGCCCGCTGGTGTTCGTGTTCAAAAAGGAAATCCTGTACATCCCGTTCTTCGGCTGGGGCATCGCCATGCTGCGCATGATCCCGATCGACCGCAAGCAAGGCAAGCATGCATTCAAACAGGTGGTCGCGCATGGAAAGCGTCGCCTGAAAGACGGCCAATGGATTATCATGTTCCCCGAAGGGACACGGATCCCGGTTGGCCAAACCGGCAAGTACAAGAGCGGCGGCACGCGGCTGGCGGTGGAAACCGGCGCCTGCGTGGTGCCGATCGCGCTGAACTCGGGAGAATGCTGGCCCAAGAATTCGTTTATCAAGCGGCCTGGCAAGGTGACGGTTTCCGTCGGCAAGCCGATTGCGTCCGCAGGGCATACGCCCGACAGTCTGATGGAGCAGGTGGAACAGTGGATAGAATCAGAAATGCGCGTCATTTCGCCCCACGCTTACAACGCTGGCTAGACGACCTCTCGGCATCGTCCCGGCAGTCTTCGAGCGAAGGCGACACGCAATCCGGCGCAGGCGCACTTGCGCCGCGCCCGCCATCGCGGCCCGCGCCGCCGGGTCCCGCCACCTGGCAGGCGCCCCGCCCGCCCGCCTCGACGTTCCCGTCACCGCCATCGTCCGCCCCCACAGCACACGTTTCATCCGACCACCCGGCCGCAGCGCCACATTCCGCAGCACCTCTCGCCTCCCCTCCCGCAGCATCGGCCCATTCCGCGCCGCCATCCGGTCCCATGCTGGCGCCGCCCGTGCCGTTGCGCGCGCCCACGCCGGTGGCTCCGCCGCCGGCCGATCCGCTGCCGCGCCGCCAGTTGCTGGTGGGCGGCTATGTGCTGGAATATGCACTGCGCCGCTCGTCGCGCCGCTCGATCGGTTTCATGGTGGATGACGACGGCTTGCGCGTGACGGCGCCGCGCCGCGTGTCGCTGTCCGACATCGACGACGCGATCCGCGCCAAGCAGCACTGGATCCTGTCGAAACTGGAAGAGCGCCGCGAACGGCGCGCCGCGCGGCTGCAAAAGCCGCCGATGGAATGGGTCGACGGCGCGCAAGTGCCCTACCTGGGCGCCGCCATCAAGTTGCGGCTGTACACGGCCACGCGCAACCGCACCGACTACAACCCCGACACCCGTGAATTGCAGATGGGACTGGTGCCGGGCGCCACTGAATTATTGTTGAAGGAACGGGTCAAAGCATGGCTGCAACAGCAGGCGAAAGTCCTGTTCGAGCAGCGCCTGGCGATCTATGCGGCGCGACTCGGCGTGCAATACAGTTCCTTCCTGCTGTCGTCCGCCGGTTCGCGCTGGGGTTCGTGCACGGCGCAGCGCGTGATCCGCCTGAACTGGAAACTGATCCACTTCTCGCTGCCGCTGATCGATTACGTGGTGGCGCACGAACTGGCGCACATCCTGGAAATGAACCACAGCCCCCGCTTCTGGGCCGAGGTCGGACGTATTTACCCGGCCTATGACGAAGCGCGCGAATTGCTGCGCAAACGGGCGCAAGAGTTGCCGCAGTTGTTCAATTAATCAGGCAGGATTGCGAGCCGCCTACAGCCATCCGGCGTCGCGCGCCATGCGGTACGCCTCCACCCGGTTGGCGGCGCCGCACTTGCTGATGGCTTCCGACAGGTAGTTGCGCACCGTGCCCTCCGACAGCGACAGCAGCCTTGCGATGTCGGCGCCGCTGCGCCCTTCTCCCGCCAGCCGCAATACCTGCCGTTCCCTTTCGCTGAGCGGGTCTTGCGCGCCGCCCCAGCTTTCCAGCGCCAGTTCAGGCGCAATCGCCAGCCCGCCGGCATGCACGGTGCGGATCGCCTGCGCCAAGGTTTCGGCCGGCGCATCCTTCAGCAGGTAGCCCCGCACACCGGCCGCCATCGCGCGCCGCAAATAGCCGGCGCGGGCAAACGTGGTGACGATCGCCACCCGGACCGCGGGCCAGGTATCGCGCAGCGCGGCCGCCAGTTCCAGCCCCGTCATGCGCGGCATCTCGATATCGGTCAGCACGATATGCGGTTGCAGTGCGCGGCACAGCGCCAGCGCATCTTCGCCATTGCGCGCCTGTCCCACCACGTCGATGTCACCTTCGAGTTTCAGCAACGCGGCCAGTGCGCCCAGCAACAGCGCCTGGTCTTCCGCGATCACGATCCGGATCGTCATCTCATTCCTTGTTCATCGGCAGGTGTAGCTCCAATGCCATCCCCTGCGTTGCCGACAACGACAGCCAGCCACCCAGATGTTCGACGCGCTCCCGCATGCCGCGCAGTCCGTTGCCCGGCATGACGGCATCGGCCTTGCCATCGTCGCGGATACGCAGCACCAGCATACCGTCTTCCATTGCCAGCCGTACCACGCAGGCCTGCGCATCCGCATGGCGCAGGATATTGGTGACCGCTTCGCGCAACGCCAGCGCCAGCACGTTTTCCGCCACGGCGGGGATGGCAGCACCGGCCGCCAATGCCACGTCCGTGTCGAGCGCAACGCCTGCCGCCGACAGCGCCGCTTTGGCGCGCGCCAGTTCATGCGCCAGTCCCGTTTCCCGGTAACCGCTGACGGCCGAGCGTACTTCGGCCAGCGCCTGGCGCGCGCTGGTTTCGATATCGCGGATTTCATTGCGGCAGGCAGCGGGATCGCGCTCCAGCAAGCGCGCGGCCAGTTCCGCCTTCAACGTAATCAGCGACAGCGTATGGCCCAGCAAGTCGTGCATGTCGCGTGAAATGCGTTCACGCTCCGCGATGCGCGCCAGGTGCTCCACTTCCTCCTGCTTCTTCAACAATTGCTCGCGCGAACGCTGCACCCGCGCGTCCATAATGGTCGCGATGCCCACCGGCGTGCCGGCCGCCAGGGTCGGCATCAGGAAGCTCAGCGGCAAGTCCACCAGCAGCGCGATGGCGGCGGCCGATAATAATATCCCCGCCAGCGACGCGTAGGCGACAGCCTGCCGGTCGAAGTGCGAGCACATGGCGCCGGCGAAGATGAAGAAGGTGCAGGCGCCAAAATTGAAAGGCGCCCATGCCACGCCCAGCGCAAAGGTCAGCAAGATATATGGCACCACAGCCCGGTTATAGACCCAGAAGCTGGCGAAGTACACAGGCAGGAACACGGCCAGTGTCAGCACCAGCGCGGCCAGTTCCAGCGCGGACGGCCGCACGTAAAAATACTTCCAGCCGAAGAACGCCAGCGACACCAGCCACAGGTACGGTGCACGCCCCAGCCGGGGCGGCACCCACGGGCCGCGCAGCGCCTGCATCAACGACGGCATCAGCGGCGGTAGCGGCGGTAGCGGCGGTAGCGGCGCCATGCTCACTGCGCCAGCAACCGCACGTCGGTAATCTCGAAGCGGTAGCTGCCCGACTTCGGTCCCGCATTGAACGCGATCATGGAAATCGCACTGACGTCGGTACCCTTGAAATCGGCCAGCGCCATCGATACTTCGCGCCATTCGCCGCCGGCCTGGAACGGCAGGCTGGCCGGGATATTGTTCCCGCCGGACATCACGGCCACGTTGTATTGCTGGCCATCGCCGCGCACGCGGAACTTCAGCACCTTGGCGGCACTGAGGTTCGCCGCCTGCATCGGCTGGCGGCCCGGCATGAATGCCAGCCCGGCCCAAGGGTAGGCAAAGCCCGCCGCAACGTTGGCGTTGACCTGGACCGCGTCGCCGACCAGCTTGATGTCGACCGTCGATTTACCGCCAAGGAAAGCGTCATGCGACGGCATCCAGCCGGCGCCGAACGGGCTGCCCATCTTGTCGTTGCCGAACAGGCTGATACGGCCATCGGCCGGCAGCGCCAGTCCGGACGACGGCAGTGCTTCCTGCGCCACCAGCGCCAGTTGCTGCTTGCGCAGCGGCGCAACCGACACGCCATCCTTCCACACATCGACGATGCGGCGGGTGGTGGCGATATCGGCGGAGGGGTCGCCATCTACCAGCAGCAAATCGGCCTTGTAGCCTTTCGCAATGCGGCCCCGCTGCGGCAGCTTGAACGCCTGCGCTGGCACCGACGTGGCCGAGGCCAGCGCCTGCAGCGGCGTCAGGCCCGCCTGCGTCAGCGATTGCAGTTCATGGTGCAGGCTGGCGCCATACTGGGTACCGTTGTTGCCTGCGTCCGTGCCCGCCAGTACCGGCACGCCGGCCTTCGACAGCGCTGCCGTCACGGCTTGCGGCGCCGCCAGCAATTCCGGCTTGGCCTGGGGATTGTAGGGATGGGCCAGTTGCTGCTTTTGCGCCTTGTCCAGCAAGCTGCTGAACGCGGCGTCGCCGATGATGTCGGTCGCGCGCACGCCGGCAATGCTTTCCATCACGCTGAAGGTCGGGATTACGAAGGCTTTCCTGGATTTCGCCAGTTGGGTAAAGCTGTCCAGGTCTTGCTGGCTGATGCGGTTGCCGACAAACAGGTGCACCAGGCCATCCGCGCCGGCTTCCAGCGCGGCGCGCGCATCTGCCAGATTACTGATGTGCACCACTGCCAGCTTGCCCCGCTTGTGCGCCGCCGCGATCAGCGCTTTCACGGTGGCGATATCGAGTGACGCAAAAGCGCGGCCGGGGTGGCCTTGTTCCATGACGATCTTGATGAAATACGACCCTTCGGCCACGCGCGCGTCGACCCACGCCTGCGCTTCCTCCGGCTTGGTCAACGTGGGAATCGGCATGCCGTATTCCGTGCCATGGCCGCCTGGCGCGGTGGCCAGCGTCCCCGCCGAGAACAGGTCGGCCTGGCCCGCGTTGTCGCCGCGCGCCATTCTCGCGGTGACTTCCTGCATGGCCTGGACGCCGGTGAACATGTCGATTTGCGTGGTCACGCCAAAGTACAGCGGCAAATCAAAGTAGCGGTAGGCGTGGACGTGGGAATCGATCAGGCCCGGCAACAAGGTGCGGCCTTTACCGTCGATCACGGTGGCGCCGGCCGGCGCCTTGCCCTGGAAATTGTCGTCGGCAATGCGCGCGCCGTTGACCAGTACCGAGCGATGCTCATGCATCTTCTCGCCATCGAATACACGCACGTCATGCACCAGCCACGTGGCGGCCAGCGCAGGCGTGCCAATGATGGCCGAGGCGGCGGCCAGGCCGCAGGCGAACAGCAGGGATTGCAAACGGCGGTGAACCATGGTCTGTCTCCTTGGGTTGAGTGAGACAGAGTATGGATTTTTTTATATCATGCTGCCAGAGCAAAATGACACATTTTTTTCATGACAAATGTCACATTGTGTCATCTGCTATCAGGCGTCAGGCCGCTGCCTGCAGCAAGGCCGGCAACAGCGCCAGCGTGCGCTGCGTGGCGCCTTTATGCTGGCCCGCGAAATCGCGCGCGCGGCCGCCCATGGCGAGGCGGCCGGCATCATCGCGCAATAATTGCGCGGCCTGCGACATCAGTTCATCCGCCGTGGCGACGCGTACCGCGCCGCCGGCGGCCAGCGCATCTTCCGTCACTTGCGCGAAATTGAAGGTGTGCTCGCCGATCAGTACCGGCTTGCCCAGCGCGGCCGCTTCAATCAGGTTCTGGCCGCCCAGCGGCAGCAGGCTGCCGCCAATGAAGGCGACATCGCACAGCGCGTAATAGGCGAACATCTCACCCATCGAGTCGCCCAGCAGCACGTGCACTTCCGGCGCCACGGACATACTCGGCTGCGCCAGCGCGCTGCGCCGCTGCACGGCCAGGCCCCGTTCGGAAGCCATGTGCGCCACCGCGTCAAAACGCTGCGGATGGCGCGGCACCAGCAGCAGCAGCGTATCGGCCGGCAAAGTCCGTGCCTGCAAGGCGCGCTGGAAAGCGTCGAGGATCAGTTCCTCTTCACCTTCGCGCGTGCTGGCGCACAGCAGCACGGGCCGCGCGCCAACCTGCATGCGCCACTGGGCGCCCAGCGCCAGCGCGGCCTGCGGCACCTGCACGTCGAACTTGATGCTGCCCGTGACGTCGACATGGGCCACGCCCAGCGAGCGTACGCGGTCGGCATCCGCTTCCGTTTGCGCCGCCACCAGCGAAATGCCGCGCGCGGCGCCCCGCATCAGCGCGCCCAGGCGCCGCGCCTTGCGCAGCGAACGTTCGGACAGCCGCGCATTGGCCAGCACCACCGGCACGCGCGCCTCGTTGCAGCAGGCGATCAGCGATGGCCACACTTCGGTTTCCATCAAGATGCAGAGACGGGGTTCGAAATGGCGGATGAAGCGGCGCACCATGCTGAAGGTGTCATACGGCAGGTACGATTGCACCACGCGGGCGCCATGCTTGCCGAACAATTGCTTGCCCGTGGCGCGCCCCGTCGGCGTCATGTGCGTCAGCAGGATGCGGCTGCGCGGATAGGTATCCAGCAACGCTTGCACCAGCGGTTCGCTGGCGCGCGTTTCGCCCACCGAGACCGCGTGCACCCAGATCGTGTGCGGCTCGTCGTTGGCGGCGCGGTCGCGGTACAGGGCCAGGCGCTCGTTCCAGTGCTGGCGGTAGCCTGGTTCCTGCGCACCGCGCCGCCACAGGCGTCCCAGCGCCAGCGGCAAGGCCAGCCACCACAGCAGCGAATACAGACGGACCATGGCGGCTCCTCAGTTGCGGCCGGCGGCCAGCAGGGTACGCGCGGCCGCCAGTACTTCCGCCACGGATGGCGGCGCGCCACGGTCGCCCAGGTTAATGATTTTCGGCGACCAGTTACCCTCGGTTTTCCAGCGCGGCGAATCGGCATAGATTTCCACGGTGGGCCGGACAAAGGCGGCGGCGATATGGGTCAGCCCCGTGTCGACGCCGACCGCCAGCGCCGCGTGGCGCGCCAGCAGCACGGCGTCGGCCATCGGCAGTTGCGGCAATACGCGGGCATTGGGCAGGCTCGCGGCCAGCGCTTCAGCCTCCGCCTTTTCCTTGGTCGAACCCCATGGCAGCAAGACCGGCATCGGCGCCAGTGCGGCGCCCAGTTCGATCCAGTTGGCCGGTGCCCACTTTTTCGCATCGCGCGCCGTGCCGTGGAAGAAGACGCAATACGGTCCGGCCGGCATCCAGTCCGGGCGCGGATCGTCGGGCGATACTTCCGGCAAGCCGAAGTCCGCCGGATAATCCACGTCGTAGCCGAGCGCCGCCCCGACCACCAGGCGTCCCCGCGCCACGGCATGCGTGCGCGGATCCAGCTTGACGCTGCGCGTGTGGAAGAGGCGGGAGATGCCTTCGTAGCCCGACCCTTCGCTGCCATTGCCAAGACCCACCTTGTGGCGGCCCTTGGCGGCGCCCATGATGATGCCGGTCTTTAGCAAACCCTGGGTGTCGAACACATAGTCGTAACGCTGCGCACGCAGCGTCGAGAAGAACGCCTTGATTTCAGCACGGGTGGCAGGATTGCCCAGGCTCTTGCGCCAGCGCCGCAGCGCAAACGGGATGATGGTGCGCACCCGCGCATTCATCCGCACCAGGCTGACATAACCCTCTTCCACCACCCAGTCGATATTCGCGTTCGGGTAGTGGCGGGCAATGTCCGCCACGATCGGCATGTTATGCAGCACGTCACCCAGCGAGGAGACGCGCACCAGCAAGATGTTCAACGGCTGCATGCCATGCAAATTGCCCCGGCTGCTCATGGGCTCAGAATGGCAGTTCGGCGTCCGGCTTGGCAGCCAGGATCACGTCGCGGAACTGGCCCTGGATGCGTGCCAGCGCTTCCGGCGTTTCCGCCTCGAAGCGCATCACGATCACCGGCGTGGTGTTCGACGAACGCGCCAGGCCGAAGCCGTCCGCATATTCGACACGCAGGCCGTCGATGGTGATGATGCGCTCGTTGCCCGGGAAGCGCGCGTCGCTGCGCAGCTTGTCCATCAGCGAGAAATTCTCGCCTTCATGCAGGTGCAGGTGCAATTCCGGCGTGGAATCCGATTGCGGCAACGCGTTCAGCAGCGCGGACGGATCGGCGTGCCGGGTCAGGATTTCCAGCATGCGCGCGCCGGCATACAGGCCGTCGTCGAAACCGTACCAGCGGTCCTTGAAGAAGATATGGCCGCTCATTTCGCCGCCCAGCGGCGCGCCGGTTTCCTTCAGCTTGGCTTTCACCAGCGAGTGGCCGGTCTTGTACATCAGCGGCACGCCACCGCTTTTTTCAATGTACGGCGCCAGGTGGCGCGTGCACTTCACGTCGTACAGGATTTGTTCGCCGGGATGGCGCGTCAGCACGTCTTCCGCAAACAGCATCATTTGGCGGTCCGGGAAAATGATCTGGCCATCCTTGGTGACGATGCCGAGGCGGTCGCCGTCACCGTCGAACGCCAGGCCAAGTTCCGCGTCCGTCTGTTGCAGGCAGCGGATCAGGTCTTGCAGGTTTTCCGGGTGGGCCGGGTCCGGGTGGTGGTTGGGGAACGTGCCGTCCACGTCGCAGAACAGTTCAATCACGTCGCAACCCATGCCGCGGTACAGGTCGCCCGCAAACGCGCCCGCCACGCCGTTGCCGCAATCGACGGCAATCTTGATCGGGCGGGAAATCTTCACGTCGCCGATGATGCGCTGCAGGTATTCGGCCTTAATGTCGTGCGTGCTGTACGAACCGGGCTGGCCGGCCAGTTTGCCGCCGTTGGCCAGGATGCTGTCATACAGGCCGGTAATGGTGTCGCCATAAATCGCTTCGCCGGCCAGCACCATCTTGAAGCCGTTGTAATCGGGCGGATTATGGCTGCCGGTGACCATGATGCCCGACGGTGCGCCCAGCACCTGGGTGCCGAAATACACCATCGGTGTCGCCACCACGCCCAGGTCGATCACATCCACGCCCGCCGATTGCAAGCCTTGCGCCAGCGCTGCAGCCAGTTCCGGGCCGGACAGGCGGCCGTCGCGGCCAATCACGACCTTGCGCTGATCCTTGGCCAGCGCGGCCAGGCCGAATGCGTGGCCGATCTGGCGCGCGACATTGGCATCGAGCGTTTTACCCACGATGCCGCGGATATCGTAAGCTTTGAAAATCGATTTCGAGAGTGTAGTCATAATCTTGGTAGGACGCGCCCGCGCCCGGCGCCGAAGCGCCAGGCCGTGGAGGTAGGCTGTGGGATGGCGGCTGGCAGAAGGGCCCAGCCGTAAACTACGGGTATAGTAAGTGCGATAACTGTGGCAGGCAAGCCCTGCCTTTACTACTTTTAAGCGGCGATGCGCAAGCCTTCGATATCGTTGCCGGCTTCAACCCAATCCTTGACCCACTTCGGCTGACGGCCGCGGCCGGTCCATTGCTGGGCCGCATCGGCAGGATTGCGATAGCGCGGCGCCACTTCCGCGCCGGGCGCCTTCAATTTAACGCCGGCCACCAATTCTTCCACCGAAGCGCCAACGCTTTTGGCAATCGCCAGGATTTTTTCAATGGCTTGTGCACGCTCCTGGGTTTCACGCTGCGCCAATTCCTTTTTTACTTGCTCTTGCAATGCACGCAATTGAGCAACAGACATATTCGACAGATCCATAAATATCCCTTAAAAAAAGTGAGGTTACGATTCTGCCCGAAATATACACGAAAATCGGAATGAATTAATGTTTCTTGTGTTGAATCATCCAGCGCGGCGCCTTGAATCGGACGATGCGCGCATATAACCACAAGTAAGTCACCATGAACAGCAGGCAAAATATCATCAATAAGGTGGTATTGTTCCAGAACATCGTGGCGGGGATCACTGCCATCAATGAGAATGCCCACAGATAAGGGGAAGTCAATGAATTGCGGCGCAGTAGCGCGCGCCCTTCCTTGCGTCCGATCGCCCACTGGACGATACGGCGGTATATCAGGCTATGCAAATGGATTCCGTCCGGCATGGCAGGCGACTTACCTCGCACAAACATGCGGCGATAAGCGGAAAACAGTGTTTCAAAAGCGGGGTAGATTAACAGCAGCGCCGCGTACCAGGTCGACACCTGGGGATTACGGATCACCAGCAGCAACGCCAGTTCGCCCAGCATGAATCCAATGAAATAAGCACCGCCGTCGCCCAGGAAAATCAGGCCGACCGGGTAATTCCAGATCAAAAATCCCGCCGTGGCGCCCGCCACGATCAATGCCGCCACCAGGACAAACATATCGTTCACTTGCAGCGCCACATAGCCAAGCGACAGCAACATGCAAATGGTGACCACACTGGCCAGGCCATTGAAACCATCGATGATGTTGACCGCGTTGGCAATGCCAGCCACCGCCAGGACCGAGACCGGCAGCGCCAGCCATACCCACGGGATCGCCCACGTTGAAAAAGGCAAATCAAGCCGGTCAATGCGGGCGTCGAGCAGGAAATACGCCATCAACCCGGCGGCAATCGTGAGCACAAGGCGGCGCGCAGCGCTGACATTGCCGGTGTAATCTTCGACGATGCCGCCGGCAAACGCGATCATCGCGCACGCCAGCAGCGACACCATCCAGCTGGTCATGGCCGGTACGCGCCAGATCGAGATGCATGCAGCCAGCACCACGGCAAAGAAAATGGACAGGCCGCCGATACGGGCGACCGCATGCGTATGGTTCTTTTGCACGCCAAGGAAATCGGCATCGAGCGCGGGGCCATGCAGCTTCGCTTCCTTGATTACCAGCAGAGTCAGCAGTGCGGAAGCTACGAAGCTTATGAGGAATGAAAACATTATTAATTATCAATACAAGTCCGGCGTACAAGGTTCGGACCCTGCGGCCTGCGGTGGCTGATGCCAACCGGCGATTGTACCGGAACCCGGTATTGATATGACAAGAATCAAGCGGGGATATACGCTCCCGCAACGCGCGGCGAGAATTCTAGCAAATCCCGCCGTCCCACTCAGCCATACTTACCGTTTGAAACAGCTCAGCGCATGCACAGGCGCAACGCCTCGCGCCAATGCGGCAACGCACACAGGGTGTGTACCAGCTTATGCGACGACATCACGGAATACGCTGGCCGGGCGGCCGGCGTTGGATATTCCGCAGTGGCGATCGGCGTCAGCTTGCAGGCAATGCCCGCCTCTTCAAGGATGGCTTGCGTAAATTCAAACCACGTGGTTTGCCCCTGGCTCGACAAGTGGTAAATCCCGCCATGCTGCGCCCACCAGTCCGGCCCGCCCGCTTTCGCCTGGGCCAGCACAGTGGCCGTGCTGTCGGCAATGGTACGGCTCCACGTGGGCGCCCCGTGCTGGTCCGCCACGATGCGCAACTCATCGCGCTCACGCGCCAGTTTCAGCATCGTCAGCAGGAAGTTCTTGCCGCGCATGCCGTAGACCCAGCTGGTGCGGAAAATCAAGTGCCGCACACCGGATGCGGCAATGGCTTGTTCGCCGGCCAGCTTGCTGGCGCCATACACGTTGACGGGACCGGTCGCATCATTTTCCACGCGGGGCGCCGGGTCCGTGCCCGGGAACACATAATCAGTCGAATAGTGCACCAGCGCCGCGCCCAGCCGCTTCGCTTCCTCCGCCATCACGGCCGGCGCTTCCGCATTGATGCGGTACGCCAGTTCCCGCTCGCTTTCCGCCTTGTCGACCGCCGTGTACGCGGCAGGATTCACAATCAGGCCCGGCTGGACTTCGCGGATCACGGCCCGCACCTGGTCCAGATTCGCCAGGTCCATGCGCGCACGGTCCACCGCCACCACGTCACCCAGGCCTTGCAGGCTGCGTTCCAGTTCGTAGCCGACCTGGCCGGAACAGCCCGTCAACAGGACCTTCACGGGAAGACCTCCGCCTGCGCCAGCGGCACACCGGCCTTGTCCTTGGCCGACAGCAGCGGTTCGACGTCCAGCGGCCAGTCGATACCAATGGCCGGATCATTCCAGATCACGGAGCGTTCGTAGGCCGGCGCATAGTAATCCGTGGTCTTGTACAGGAATTCCGCCACATCGCTGGTGACAACAAAACCATGGGCAAAACCGGCGGGTATCCACGACTGGAGTCTATTTTCAGCCGACAGTTCCAGGCCGTACCACTGGCCGAACGTGGGCGAGCTTTTGCGCAAATCCACTGCCACGTCGAATACCGAGCCAGTGGTGACCCGCACCAGTTTGCCTTGGGCCTGCTGGATCTGGTAATGCAAGCCGCGCAGCACGCCTTTGGCCGAGCGCGAATGGTTATCCTGCACAAATTGCACATTGACGCCGGTCTGCTCGGCAAAGCGCTGTGCATTGAAACTTTCATAGAAAAAACCGCGCTGATCGCCATACACGGTCGGCTCGATTACCAGTAATCCTTCCAGTGGCGTCTTGATCACATTCATCGTGGAATTACCTTATCTTCCAAAATTTGCAACAGATATTGGCCATAATTATTCTTCTTCAATGGCTCAGCGAGTTTCGCCAATTGTGCCGCATTGATATAGCCTTTGCGAAATGCTATTTCCTCCGGGCAGGCCACTTTTAAACCCTGGCGCTTTTCAATGGTGGCAATGAATTGCGACGCATCGAGCAGCGATTCATGCGTTCCCGTATCCAGCCACGCCATGCCGCGCCCCATCAATTCGACATTCAACTGATCCTGCTGCAGGTAGACATTATTGACGTCGGTGATCTCCAGCTCGCCCCGCGCCGATGGTTTAATGCTGGCGGCAATATCGCATACCTGGTTATCGTAGAAATACAGCCCCGTCACCGCATAATTGGATTTCGGCGCCTTTGGCTTTTCTTCGATCGTCAGTGCTTTACGGTTCGCATCGAATTCCACCACGCCATAGCGTTCCGGATCTTGCACGTGATAGGCGAACACAGTCGCGCCAACATCGCGCACTGCCGCCGACCGCAGCAGCGCATCCAGATCGTTACCGTAATAAATATTATCGCCAAGAATCAATGCCGAGGGGTCGTTGCCAACGAATTCGCGGCCAATGATGAACGCTTGCGCCAAGCCATCCGGCGATGGCTGCACCGCATAACTGAGCTGCAAACCCCACTGGCTGCCGTCGCCCAGCAAGTCCCTGAAGCGGGGCGTATCCTGCGGCGTGGAAATGACGAGAATTTGGCGCATGCCGGCCAGCATCAACGTGGTCAGCGGATGGTAAATCATCGGCTTGTCGTGAATCGGCAGCAATTGCTTGGACACACTCATCGTGATCGGGTACAGGCGAGTCCCGGAACCACCGGCCAGGATAATGCCTTTGCGGCGAGGAACAGTCATCATGCCTCCCTGTTCTGATAATTGGTCTCGAGCCACGTCTTGTACGCGCCCGACTGTACATCCAGCACCCAGGCCTGGTTCTCCAGATACCATTGCACGGTTTTCGCGATACCGCTCTGGAAAGTTTCAGCCGGTTTCCAGCCCAACTCCCGCTCCAGCTTGCGCGCATCGATGGCATAGCGGCGGTCGTGACCGGGACGGTCTTTCACGTACGTGATCTGGTCGCGGTAGCTGCCTGCGGCCTTGGGCCGCAACGTATCCAGCATGTCGCACAGCGTATGCACGACGTCGAGGTTGGCCATTTCATTCCAGCCGCCCACGTTATAGGTTTCACCCAGCCGCCCCTGCGCCAGCACGCGGCGGATCGCCGCGCAGTGGTCGCCCACGTACAGCCAGTCGCGCACTTGCTGGCCATCGCCATAGATCGGCAAGGGTTTGCCGCCCAGTGCATTGGAAATCACCAGCGGAATCAGCTTTTCCGGGAAGTGGTACGGACCGTAATTATTCGAGCAATTCGTCGTCAGTGTCGGCAAACCATAGGTATGGTGGTACGAACGCACCAGGTGATCCGATGCGGCTTTCGACGCGGAATACGGGCTGTTCGGCGCATATGGCGTGGTTTCGGAAAACGGCGGGTCTTCCGGGCTCAACGTGCCATACACTTCATCGGTCGACACGTGCAGGAAGCGGAATGCCGCCTTCTCCCCGTCCGGCAACGCGCCCCAGTAGGTGCGCGCCGCTTCCAGCAGGCTGAACGTGCCGTTGATATTGGTCTGGATGAATTCGCCGGGACCAAGAATGGAGCGGTCCACGTGGCTTTCCGCCGCGAAGTGCACAATGGCGCGCGGTTTATGCTGTTGCAGCAACGCCAGCACACCAGCCTGGTCGCAGATGTCGCCGCGTACGAACACGTGACGTACATCGTTTTGCAGCGATTTCAGGTTGTTCAGGTTACCTGCATACGTCAGCTTGTCGTAATTCAGAACAGGTTCGTCCGATTGAGCCAGCCAGTCGAGAACGAAATTTGAGCCGATGAAGCCGGCCCCGCCAGTCACAAAAATCATTTAGCACCCGGGATCGCACGTTGTCATGCTTATTATTCTATGTGATGGCTGCAGTAAATCGGGGAAAATAGCGAGAGAAAATAGCATATTTGCCAAACAACTGAACAACCATGACGCAAAAAACGTATGTCATTGGCGACCTGCAAGGGTGCCACGACCAGACTGTCGCGCTGGTCGAACGCATTTTGGCGCAGGAATCGACGCCGCCAGCCATCCTGTTTACCGGCGACCTGATCAACCGCGGCCCCGATTCGCTGGCCACCTTGCGCTACATTTACGCCTTGGCCAGCAACAGCGATGGCCGCATTGACACAGTCCTGGGCAACCACGATCTGCACTTGCTGGCCGTGGCCAACGGCATCCGCCCCGCCCACCCTTCCGATACGCTCAGCCATATCCTGGAAGCGCCGGACGGCGCCACGCTGCTGGACTGGCTGCGTGCGCGGCCGATGGCGATCCTGCGCAACGGACACTTGCTGGTGCATGGCGGCGTCCTGCCGCAATGGGATGCGCAGCAAGTGATGGCCCTGGCAGACGAAGTGGAAACCGTACTGCGCGGCCCCGGCTGGGTCGGCTTCCTGGCGCAAATGTATGGCAACCAGCCGAACCGCTGGAATGCCGGCCTTGAAGGCATGGAGCGCTTGCGCTGCGTGGTCAATGCGCTGACGCGCCTGCGCTTTTGCACGCAGGACGGCATCATGGATTTCAAGATGAAGGAAAGCGCCAAAGCCGATCCGGATTCCGGCCTGATGCCGTGGTTCGACGTGCCGGGACGGGGAACGGCAGACGTGACGGTGGTGTTTGGGCACTGGTCGGCGCTGGGATTGCTGCTGCGCCCGAACCTGATCGCGCTCGATACGGGTTGCGTCTGGGGCGGCTATTTGTCCGCCGTGTGCCTCGACGACCGGTCGCTGATCCAGCAGCAGTGTCCCGAATACCGCGAGCATTCGGGCAAGAAGGCGACGTGATGGATTAGCGCGTCACGCGCAATCCATCACGCCGTCATGCAGCGTTACGCGGCGGCGGCGTTGTGCACGCCCAGCGCGCCTGCCACCGCATCATGCGCCGCTTGCGCCAGTTCGCGGCGGTGCGCACCGGCCGCGGCCATCGCCGGCAGGCAATGCAGGCGCGCCCGCACCGGCTTGCCGCCCAGGATGGCCACCACGCTTTGCGCAAACGTCATGTCGCCAATGAAGTCGACCGACGGATGCAGCTTGCCCGAATCGTCCACATAGCTGAGCGCGAACGGCTGCACCATGACTTCCGCGTCGATGGCCGCTTCAAACAGGTTGGCGTGGAACGGCAGCAAGGTGCCCTGCGCGGCGGTTGTCCCTTCCGGGAAAAACGCCACCCGTTCACCCGCCTGCAAGCTGTGCACCAGGCCTTTGAAGATATGGCGCAAATCGCGGCGGTTGCCGCGCGCGATGAACACGGTGCCGGCTTTGTCGACCAGCCAGCCGGCCAGCGGCCATGAACGGATTTCCGCCTTGGCCACGAAGCGGCACGGGTACAGCGCATCGATGACAAAGATATCCAGCCACGACACGTGGTTGGCGACGATCATCGCGTGCACCAGTGGCTCGCTGCTGCCGGGCGCCATTTCCACCGTCACATTGCACATCTTCAGCAACTGGCGCGACCAGCGCCGGATATGGCCGTTACGGCGCGCCGTGCCGATCCACGGGAAAATCACGGCGCACACCAGCATGCCGTACAACATGTGCACGACCAGGCGCGCCAGACGCAGATACAGCATGGGACCTCTTAACTCACGTTGTTGCGGGAGGCGCCTGAATTGCCTGCATTGCGTTCATAGGCGACGTGGCCTGCCACGATGGTCGCCTGCACCTGCCCGGCCAGTTCATAGCCGAGGAATGGCGTATGCTTGCCTTGCGACGCCAGCGCCGCGCCTTCCACGGTCCAGCGTGCCTTGGGATCGAAAATGCAGATGTCGGCCGTGCTACCGACCGCCAGCTGGCCCGCGTCCAGTCCCGCCACGCGCGCAGCGTCATGGCTGATGCGCGACAGCGCCAGCGGCAAGGCATCGCCCTTGCCCGGCTGGCCCGCCGCGTAATCGTCGGCCCACTTCAAGGTCAGCGACAGCAGCAATTCCAGGCCGGTGGCGCCCGGCGACGCTTCCGCGAACGGCAGCAGTTTTTCATCGTCATCGACCGGCGTGTGGTCCGAACATACGGCGTCGACCGTACCGTCCAGCACGGCGGCGCGGATCGCGTCGCGGTCGCGCTGGCTGCGGAATGGCGGCGTCACGCGCGCATTCGGATCGAAGAAACCGATATCGGCATCGGTCAGGTGCACGTGGTGCACACCCACATCGCACGTGACCGGCAAGCCTTCCGCCTTGGCGGCGCGGATCAGGTCCAGCGCGGCAGCCGACGAAATGCGGCACAGGTGCACGCGCGCGCCGGTCGAGCGGATCAGTTCAAAAATCGTGTGCAGCGCAATGGTTTCCGCCATCACCGGCACGCCGGACAAGCCCAGGCGCGATGCCAGCGGGCCGCTGTGCGCGACACCGCCACGGCCAATATGCGCATCCTGAGGACGCAGCCATACGGTGTAGCCAAAGGTCTTCGCATATTGCAGCGCGCGCAAGAGCACGTTGGTATCTTCGATCGGCTCTTCCGCCTGCGAAAAACCCACGCAACCCGATTCGGTGAGTTCCGCCATTTCCGTCAGCGCCTTGCCCTTCAGGCCCATGGTCAGCGCGCCCAGCGGGTGCACGTGCGCCTGGTTCAGGCGTTTGGCGCGGTGCTTCAGCATTTCCACCAGGCCCGGCTCATCCAGCACGGGATCCGTGTCGGGCGGGCACACCAGCGACGTCACGCCGCCCTGCATCGCCGCCTGCATTTCCGAATCCAGGGTCGCCTTGTATTCATAACCCGGTTCGCGCAGGCGGGCGGACAAGTCCACCAGGCCGGGCGCCACCACCAGGCCGGCGGCATCGATGGTGCGCGCCGCCGTGAAACCGGCCGGCGCGGCGCCCATGGCGGCAACCTTGCCGTCCACGATAAACAAGTCCTGTACGGCGTCGACGCCGTTGGCCGGGTCGATCACGCGGCCGTTCTTAATGTGTAAGCTCATCCTTGATTCCCTGCCAGAATACTCATGACCGCCATGCGGACCGCGATACCAAACGTCACCTGCGGCAAAATCACCGCCTGCGGACCGTCGGCCACCGCCGAATCGATTTCCACGCCGCGGTTCATCGGTCCCGGGTGCATGACGATCGCATCCGGCTTGGCCAGCGCCAGGCGCTCCGGCGTCAAGCCATAGCTCTTGAAGTATTCCTGCACCGACGGCAGCAGCGCTCCATTCATTCGTTCATTTTGCAGGCGCAGCATGATGATCACGTCCACGCCCTTCAAGCCTTCATTCATGTTGGTGAAGGTGCGCACGCCCATCTGTTCCAGGCCGCCCGGCAACAGCGTATGCGGGCCGATGGCGCGCACTTCCGGCACGCCCAGCGTGGTCAGCGCGTGGATATCGGAACGGGCCACGCGGCTGTGCAGGATGTCGCCCACGATGGCCACCGTCAGGTTGGTGAAATCCTTCTTGTAGTGGCGGATCGTGTACATGTCCAGCAAGCCCTGCGTCGGGTGCGCGTGGCGGCCGTCGCCCGCATTCACCACGTGCACGTGGTTTTGCTTCGTATCGTTCAAGTGCTTGGCGATCATGTATGGCGCGCCCGATTGCGCGTGGCGCACCACGAACATGTCCGCGTGCATGGCCGACAGGTTGTCGATGGTGTCCAGCAGCGATTCGCCCTTGCTGGTCGACGATGCCTGCATGTTCAGGTTGATGACGTCGGCCGACAAACGCTTCGACGCGATCTCGAACGTGGTGCGGGTGCGGGTCGAGTTTTCAAAGAACAGGTTGAACACGCTCTTGCCGCGCATCAGCGGCACTTTTTTGACTTCGCGGTCCGATACGCCGACAAACGACGACGCGGTGTCCAGGATATGGTTGACGATGGATTTGGGCAGCCCTTCGATGGACAGCAAATGCTGCAGTTCGCCGTTCTTGGTCAGTTGCGGATTAAGCATGGTTTTCTTCAATGGTGAGCGTGAATTGTCCGGCGTCGTTGCGCTGCAGGCGCAACGCTTCGCATTGGTCCACCGTGACCGTGGCCGCCACGAAGTCGGCGGCGACCGGCAATTGGCGGCCGCCGCGGTCCACCAGCGCGGCCAGCATGATGCGCGCCGGACGTCCGTAATCAAACAGCTCGTTGATGGCCGCGCGCGTGGTGCGGCCCGTGTACAGCACGTCGTCGACCAGCAGCACGGTGGCGCCGGCCACGTCGAACGTGATGTGCGTAGGTTTGACTTCGGCCGGCAAGCCCTTCTTCGCGTAATCGTCGCGGTAGAACGACACGTCGAGCACGCCGCAGCGCGCCGTCATGCCGAGGTCTTTCGCCAGGCGCTCGGCCAGCCAGGCGCCGCCGGAGTGGATGCCGACGATACAGGGATCGTGCGCACCGGTCAGGCCCGCTTTTACCTGTTGCAGCAGGTGCGCATACAGCGCCTCCGCATCCAGGCCGGAAGGTTTCATTGGATTGGACATGGTCAAATCTCGGTGAATTCAGGAAGTTTCAAAATATTGTTGCAGGATGATGGCGGCCGCCCGGTCATCGATGATTTCGCCCCGCCTGGCCTGGATCACGGCCGACGAATAGCGCTCGTCGACCAGTTCCACCGGCAAGTTGAAGCGGCCATGCAGCTGGTTGGCGAACTTGCGGCAGCGCGCCGTCATCTCGTGGGGCGTGCCATCCGGATGGCTGGGCAAGCCCACCACGAAGCGGGTCGGCCCCCATTTTTCAATCAGCGCGGCAATTTCCGCGAACCGCACGTCGTTGGCCTGGGCGGAAATGACCGCCAGCGGCGCCGCCTGGCGGACCAGCGTATTGCCCAAGGCCACGCCGATCCGCTTGATGCCGAAGTCGAAGCCCAGGATGGTTTCTATGCTCACGCGTGCCCTGCTTCGGACGCCAGCATCAGCGGATCGAAACCCAGCAGTTTCATGGCGGCCATATAACGTTCTTCGACCGGCACGTCGAACAGGATGCGCGTGTCGGCGCCCACGGTCAGCCAGCCATTGCGGCTGATTTCATCTTCCAGTTGGCCCGGACTCCAGCCCGCGTAACCGATCGACACCAGCATGCGCGACGGGCCCGTGCCGCGCGCCACGGCTTCCAGCACGTCGATCGACGTGGTGAAGGCGACTTCCTCCGTCACCGTCAGTGACGACGAATAGCGCGAGCCCGGCGTGTGCAGCACAAAACCACGGTCATCCTGCACGGGGCCGCCAAACATGATGGGTTCGTCGACCACGCTGCGCGGCACGTCCGTCGACAACTCCAGGTCGACCCGTTCGAACAGGGTTTCCATCGTCATGTCGGTGGGTTTGTTGATGACCACGCCCAGTACGCCGTTGTCATTGTGCTCGCACACATAGACGACCGTACCGCCGAAGACCGGGTCTTGCATCGACGGCATGGCAATCAGGAAATGGTTGGCCAGGTTCAGCGCAGGAACCGGTGCGGCGGCAGGCGCCAGCGGGTCGGCAGGCTCTTGCAATAAGCCAAGCGTGGGCAGAGTTTGGCCGGCTTTAGTTTTCTTCATACGCGTGCTCTCTCTGCAGTTCTGGGGGAATTTGTAATCTTTACTGAAATCTTGAAGTAAACTCGCACGACTTGTCGGTGCAGCCTTACGGCGTGTATAGCCGACAGTTTACTATGAATTGCCCGAATTGCCGCTATGGCCACGTAATGCCTACCACTATCCCCACCGATAATCCCCCGTTCCGCACGGCGCTGGTCTGGTTCCGCCGCGACTTGCGCAGCTTCGACCATGCCGCGTTACACCATGCGCTGCTGCGCAGCGAAACCGTGTTTTGCGCTTTCATTTATGACAAGGAAATTCTGGATACCCTGCCGCGCGCCGATCGCCGCGTGGAATTCATCCATGCTTGCATAGGTGAACTGGCGGCGGAATTACAACAGATGGGCGGCAACCTGATCGTGCGCCATGCCGTGGCGCGCGATGAAATCCCCCGTCTCGCCGCGGAACTGAACGCCGACGCCGTGTTTGCCAACCACGATTACGAACCGCAGGCGATCGCCCGCGACGATGCCGTGGCCCGGGCGCTGGCAGCCGGTGGCCGCCCCCTGTTCACGTTCAAGGACCAGGTCATCTTTGAAAAAAACGACGTGCTGTCGCAATCGGGCACGTCCTTTTCCGTGTTCACGCCGTACAAGAACGCCTGGCTGAAACGCTTGCAGGCGGAACCGGACAGCACGGCGCCGTGGCCCATCGATCCTTACGCCCACAAACTGGCGGCGGGCCCGGCCTCTTCATCGTCGCTACCGTCGCTGCAGCAACTGGGTTTTGAGTCCACCAACCTGGCGGCGCTGGCGATCCCCACCGGCATGCGCGGCGGTACGCAATTGTTCGACGATTTCCTTGGCCGCATCGCGGACTATGGCGTGGCGCGCGATTACCCCGCCGTCAAGGGCCCGTCATACCTGTCGCTGCACCTGCGTTTCGGCACCGTGTCGATCCGCCACCTGGTGCGCACGGTCGCGCAACTGTCGGCGCGCGGCCAGGCCGGCGAAGGTGGCGCCGTATGGCTGTCGGAACTGATCTGGCGCGAGTTTTACATGATGATCCTGTACCACCATCCACACGTGGTGCACGCCTCGTTCAAGCCCGCGTATGACGCCATCCATTGGGAAACCGGTCCCGATGCGGATGCGTTGTTCGCCGCCTGGTGCGAAGGCCGCACCGGCTACCCGCTGGTCGATGCGGCCATGGCGCAGTTGAACCGCACCGGCTACATGCACAACCGCCTGCGCATGGTGACGGCGTGTTTCCTGATCAAGGACCTGGGCATCGACTGGCGGCGCGGCGAAGCCTATTTTGCGCAGCACTTGAATGATTTCGACCTGGCGGCCAACAACGGCGGCTGGCAGTGGGCGTCATCGTCCGGTTGCGATGCGCAACCGTATTTCCGCATCTTCAACCCCGTCACGCAATCGGAAAAATTCGATCCGGAAGGGAAATTCATCAAGCGCTACCTGCCGCAACTGGCGGCCCTGGACCCGCGCGACATCCACGCGCCGTGGCAAACGCCGCGCATGGTGCTGGAAGAAAAAGGCGTCACCTTGGGCCACAATTATCCACAGCCGCTGGTGATGCACGACGAAGCGCGCAAGCGGACGCTCGAGCGCTACGCCGTGGTCAAGAAAGCGTAGCTACGCGGCCTGCCGCGCCAGCAAACTTTCGATCGCCCCCAGCAGCACGGGTTCCTGGAACGGCTTGCCGAAATACGCGTTGACGCCCAGTTGCATCGCGTAATTGCGGTGCTTGTCCGCGCTGCGCGATGTGATCATGATGATGGGGATGTCACGCGTGCGGTCATCTCCACGCACATTGCGGGTCAGGTCGAAGCCATCCATGCGGGGCATCTCGATATCGACCAGCATCATGTCCGGCAAGCTGTCGCGCATCTGTTCCAGCGCATCGACGCCATCCTTGGCCAGCAGCACCTGGTAGCCTTCGCGCTCCAGCAAGCGCTGCGTGACTTTGCGCACGGTCAGCGAATCGTCCACCACCATGATGGTGCGGCCGCCCGCCTGCTTGAGCTGCACGCCGCCGGCCGCCGGCTCGACCTTTAATTCCGGGTGTTCCGCCAGGTGGCGCGCCAGCGCCAGCGGATTCAGGATCAACACGATTTCTCCCGAACCCAGCACCGTCGCGCCGGCAATGCCGGCCATGCGCGCCAGTTGCGGCCCGATATTTTTAATCACCACTTCGCGGTTGCCCAGCACCTCGTCGACGTGCAGCGCCAGGCGTTCATCGCCTGCCTTCAGCATCAAGACCGGCGACGAGCGCTGGACTGCCGGCTGCGCCTGCGCATCGCCCAGCATGGTCGGCAGGTAATGCAGCGCGGCCTGTACATCCTGCAGCGCCACGTGGCCTTTGGTGCGCGCATCGTTCAGCGCGCTTTCCTTCATTTGCAGCACTTGCTCGACCAAGGTCGACGGCATCGCATACGGCCGCCCGCCGGCGCGCACCAGCACCACTTGCGTCACAGCCAGGGTCAGCGGCAGGCGGATCGTGAAGCAGGCGCCCTTGCCTCGCTCGGTGGCGGTATCGACACGGCCGCCCAGCAATTGCGCTTCCGACCGCACCACGTCCATGCCGACGCCGCGCCCGGCCTGTTCCGTCAGGGTTTCCGCCGTGGAGAAACCCGGCTCGAAGATCAGGTTGGCGGCTTCACTATCCGTCAGGTCTTCCCCGTCGTCCAGCAAGCCCACACTGCGCGCCTTGGCGCGGATGCGGTCCAGGTCCAGCCCGGCGCCGTCGTCGGAAAACGCCAGCACCACTTCATTGCCCTGCTGGCTCACCTGGATCAGCAATTCCCCCGTTTCATCCTTGCCCGCCGCGTGGCGCTCCGCGCGCGCTTCCACGCCATGCACGATGGCGTTGCGCAGCAAGTGCTCGAACGGCGCCGCCATCCGTTCCAGCACGCCACGGTCGATTTCCACGGCGCCGCCCCGGATATCGAGGTTGACGCGCTTGTCCGTTTCCTTGGCGGCCAGGCGCGCAACACGGAACAGGCGCTCGGAAATGCTGGCGAACGGCACCATGCGCACCCGCATCAGGTCGCGCTGCAATTCACGCGTCATGCGCGCCTGCTGCGTCAAGTCGGTGCTGGCGGTATCGACGCTGCGCAGCAAGCTTTCATGGAACGACGCCACGTCGTTGACGCTTTCCGCCATCATGCGCGTCAATTCCTGCAAGCGCGTGAAGCGGTCGAATTCCAGCGGATCGAATTCGCGGTCGCTGGAAATCGACATGCGCGACGCGATCTGCGACTCCGCCTGCATTTCCACTTCGCGCAACTGGCGGCGCAGGCGCGCCAGGTTGTCGGAAAAGTCGTTCAGCGACGTGCGCAGCGCACCCACTTCATTTTCCAGCCGCGAGCGCAGGATCGATACTTCGCCGGCCTGGTTGACCAGGCGGTCCAGGATGTCGGCGCGCACCCGCACCAGTTGCGTGCGCGATGCGCTGTCGTCTTCCTGTCCGGCCGCCGGTGACGCGGCCGGCGCCGCGACGGGCGTGCCTGCCTGCCCGGCGGCCGGTGCAACCGCAGCGGCAGGCGCCGCCTGCGGATGTTGCAGTTGCTCGAACAGGACCAGCGCATGGTCGTAATGCGTCAGCAATTCCTCGAACGCATGGGGCGTCGCGCTGTTCGCGTGCACCATGTTTTCAATATGGGTTTCGATTTCATGCGCATGCTGGCCCAGGCGCATCGCGCCCGCCATGCGTGCGCTGCCTTTGACCGTGTGCAGCACGCGCTGCAGCATGTGCGCGTGGCTGAAATCGGATGGATTGCGCTGCCATGCGCGCAGGGCCTGGCCCACTTGCGGCAACAGGTCCGCGCCCTCTTCCAGGAACACGGGCAGCAAATCCGGGTCGATTTCATCGGTATAACTGCCGGGCGGCGCCACGGCCAGTTCGGCCGGCGCGTCAGGCAATTCCAGCACCTGCACGTCAGGCGCGGCGGCAGGCGTCAGCGCTGGCGGCATTTCCGGCTGCGGTGCGGGCGCAGGAACATGCTCGGCGCTCAGCACCGCCAGTTCCGGCACGTCCGGTTCCAGCTCGGTCAGCGCCAGCAATTGCTCATCCAGCGCCGGTTGTGTTTCGGGTTCGGGCTGCAGCTCAGGTTCCTGCTGCGTGTCCGGCCGTGGCGCTTCGCCAACCGGCTCGGCGCCGAAGACTGGTTCCGGCGCCTGCGCTTCGCTCTGCGGCGCAGCCGGTTCCGGCACCGGTTCGGCTTCCAGTTGCGCCAGCCACTCATCCTGCAGCTCAGGTGTGTCAGGCGCCGGCACCGGCGATGATGACGCCTCCGGCGCGGCAATATGCGACAGCGGCGCGGCAAAGGCGTCGTCAAACGCGGAGTCGAACAAATCGTCGATGTCGTCGTTGACGGGCGACGCCGCCTTCGGTTCAGGGGCCCGCGTCAGCACGGGTTCGCGGTGGATGAAGTCCGACTCGGGCGGTGGGCTGCCGGACAAATCGTTATAGGCCGCCACGAACAGGGCGTCCAGTTGCGCCGCCAGCGCGGCATCGCCCGCATCGGCCGCCGCCACGGCGCCGTCACCCTCGTCAGCGGTCACCGCATCGGTTTCCGCATCGGCATCGGCAAATACCGCATCCATATGCGCATCGAACGCGCCATCCGGCGCCTGCAGCCGCGCCAGTTCGTCACGCATGCGCTGCAAGGCATCGATCAGTTCCGGCTGCTCTGGCGCCACGTCGCCCTGCGCAAAACCCAGCAGCATCTGGTGGATGCGCTCCACGGTGAAGTCGAGCAAATCGTGCTGGGTCGGATCCAGTTGCGGCGCCGGCGCGTGCAAGCCTTCCAGCGTGGTTTCCAGCGCGTGCGCGAGGTCGCGCAGCGCCGTGAAGCCCACCGTGGCCGACGTCCCGGCCAGCGTATGCGCCGCCTGCAACGCTTCGGCGCTGGCCGGACGGCGCGGTTCATGGCGCCACTCACCAAAGTCGCGCGCCAGCACGCGCGCCAGCTCATCGGTCTCGGCCAGGTAAATGTTATACAGCGGCAGCGGGATCGTCAGCGCGCCCACGTGTTTGACGTCATCGTCTTCCGGCGGCAACAGTGGCGCCACATTCGGGTGGAATTCAATCACGTCCGCGCTGGGCGCCGGCGGCGCGACCAGCGGGAAGGCGATCACCTGGCCCAGCTCCTCGCCACCCTCGCTTGCCTGCTGCGGTCCTTCCGATACGGGGGGCGTGAAATCGACGATCTGCGCACCGCCACCTGCAGGCGCTTCGTCCGGAGCAGCGGGCACATCCAGCACTGCCGGCACTGCATCGTCCGCCATCTCGAACGGCCCGCCTTCCTGCACGCGCGCGGCAGCGGCCGCCAGCGCATCGGCATTGCGCTGCGCGACGCCATTGGCCACCAGTTCATCGACCCATGCCGTCAAATCATGCGCGGCGCGCTCCAGCAATCCGAACAGCGCTTCCGTGGCGGGGCGCTCCTCGGCCAGCCACGTATTCATCGTGCGTTCGATGGCCGCCGCCGCATCGGCAAACTGGTTCAGGCCCACCATGCGGCCGCTGCCCTTGAGCGTGTGGAACGAGCGGCGCAGCATGGTCAAATGTTCCAGGCTCCCCGCCTCGGCGCGGGGTTTGGCCAGCGTTGCGTTGACGAACACCAGCACTTCCTGCGCTTCCGCGATGAAGATATCGAGCAATTCCTCTTCGATGGCGGCATCGCTGGGCAATTCGGCCGCCGCCTGCGGCGCGGGCGTGGGCGGCGACGTGGGCGATTCGACTTCCTGGTCCAGTACCGGCACCGGCGAACTGGCCGCGATTTTCTTGAACGGCACCGCCCGGAATGCGCCCTGCGAAGCGTCGAACGCATAGCGCTCTTTGGCGCCGGACGGGTTTTGCGCCAGCATGTCGACAAAGAAGCCCAGCGCGCCGACATTTTGCGCGATGTCATCGAGCTGGCGCGGCTCTTGCGCCGGATCGCCCTGCCCCTCGGCCAGTCTGGCGATTTCCTTGCGCACGTGCTCGGTGGCGAACACGGCGTCTTCCTGGTCCAGGATCGCCAGTGCGCCATGCAGCTGGTGCAATACGCGGTCCAGGCTGCGCAGCGAAGGCCGCAGTGACGGGTCGCCGTAATAATCGTCCAGCACTTTTTCCACCTGCCGCAGGCCGGTCTTCATTTCCGACGCCAGCGCGGCCACCGTGTCATCCTGCTGCAATTGATGGGCCAGGCCGATCTGCCATTGGGCGGGCGGCGGCGCGCCATCGCTGTCGCCTGCCAGCAGCGCCTGCAGACGCGCACCGATCGTGTCGGCATGGGCCGGGAACGTGTCGGGCAGATGGCGGATATGTTCCAGTCCGTGTTCGGCGAACAGCAGCGCCGTCGTCATTTCCAGCGACAGCGCTTCGCTGCGCCCCTTGGCGACCGCCGCATTGGCCACCTGGGCCAGTTGCCGCATCAGCGCAGCCAGCGCCGCGACACCCAGCTTGTCGCACGCCACGGCCACCACCGCCAGCGCCTGGCCGAATTCCGCATCCAGCTGCGGGTTGATGGCGGTGTCCAGCAAGCGTTGCCACGTGGCCTTGGCGGTCGCCATGGCTTCTTTCGCGCGCGCCAGCGCTTCGGCATCGATGCGTCCATAGCGCCTGGCTTCCACGTCGGCCGGCACCGTGCCTTCCACGCCGAATACGCTGCACAAATGGTGCGCCAGCGGCGACACCTGGTCGTGATCGGCGCCCGCGATGAAGAACAGCGCTTCGCGCAGCATGGTGTCCGGCAGCGAGGCATCACCCTGCGCCAGGCGGCGCATTTGCAGGTTAATCAGGCCAAACAATTGTTTGACGTAACGGCCATGGTCCAGTTGCCCGGCCGCCGCCAGTTCCGCAAAGGCTTGCATCGCCAGCCAGAACGTGCGCGCTTTCGGCTCCCCCTGCGCTTCGGCCACTTGGGCCACCGCGTCGCGCAGCGCGCCCGCTTGCGCTGTTTGCGCATCGCGTTCCGTGGCCTTCATATAGGGCAGCAACGCGCGCTCGAAGCGCTGGCGGTATGCCGGGTAATCTGGCGCCGTGGCTGGCGCGGCGGCCGGCACGCGCGCCAGCGCGGACAGGTCGGGGAAGAACAGGTCGGCCGGATGGATGCGTTCCGCGCCCAGCATTTCCTGCACCGCGCGGTAATACGGGAACAACCGCACCGGCTGGAATGGCGCCCCGGCCAGCAACTCTTCGAGGAATTCCGTGACGGCCTGGTACAGGTTGGCGACGGTACGCGCATTGTCCGCATTGCATTTGAGCGCGCCGGACTTGAAGCGGTCCAGCGCTTCTTCCGCCACCTGCGTCATCAAGGTCACGCCATCGACGTCGACGATCTGCAGCGCGCCATGCGCCTGGTGCAGGTGCGAGCGCGCGTGCTGCAGCGCGGTGGCCTGGTCATCCTGTTCGCGTCCGCCTGCTTCGAACAAGGCGGTACGGGAGCGGCCCAGCGCTTCGCGCACTTCCGCCATCACCCAGGACAGGGGGCCGGTATCGAATTGCGCCGCGCTGGAAGAGTCGAGGTTCGTCATTGCTTGTTCCATGTATTCAGGATGCCGTGATGCGGAAGCGCGACACCGAGTTTTTCAGTTCCTGCGCCAGCACCGACAGCTTGTGAATCGATTGCGCGGTCTGCTGGGTGCCGTTTTGCGTTTGCTGCGTGACAGCCAGGATGTGCCGGATATTTTGCGCCACGCCGGTGGCGGACGTGGCCTGGGTGCCGGTGGCGTACGAAATGCCCTGGATCAGTTCCGCCAGCCGGTTCGACACGTTCGAGATATCGGCCAGCGCGGCGCCGGCCGCGTCGGACAGGCGCGCCCCTTCGACCACGCCCTGCGTGGATTTTTCCATGGCCGCCACCGCATCGTGCGTATCGGTCTGAATCGTGCGCACCAGCGCGCCGATCTGCTTGGCCGCTTCGGCAGACCGTTCCGCCAGCCGCTGCACTTCTTCCGCCACCACGGAAAAGCCCCGTCCCGCCTCGCCCGCCGCGGCAGCCTGGATCGCCGCGTTGAGCGCCAGCACGTTGGTCTGTTCGGTAATGTCGGAAATCAGTTCCGTGATCTCGCCGATTTCCTGCGACGATTCGCCCAGGCGCTTGATGCGCTTGGACGTTTCCTGGATTTGTTCGCGGATTTCATGCATGCCCTTGATGGCGTTTTCCACCGCCGTGGCGCCTTGCTCGGCCGCCGCCACCGACTGGCGCGCCACGTCCGCCGATTCCGCCGCGGAACGCGACACGTCGGTAATTTCATTGGCCATTTTCACGACCGTGGCGCTGGCATCCTGGATTTCGCGCGACTGCTGCTGCGACGCCAGCAGCAAGTCGCTGGACGTACCGTGCGCCTGCGCCGACGCCAGCCGCACTTGTTCCGCCGTGGTGGTCACGCGGCCCACCAGGCCGCGCAACTCTTCCACCGTATAGTTGACCGAGTCGGCGATCGCGCCCGTGATGTCTTCCGACACGGTCGCCTGCACCGTCAGGTCGCCGTCCGCCACTTCCTGCAATTCATTCATCAGGCGCAAGATCGCGGCCTGGTTCTGGTCATTCATGGCTTTCGCTTCTTCTTCCTTCTGCTGCGCCTGGACGCGCATGGCTTCCGCTTCCTGGCGGCGGCGTTCCGCACTGCGCGTGCGGTTTTGCGAATCCTGCAGCAGCACGCGGCCGATCGCCGCGGCGGTGATCAGGGTCAGCATGCCGCCCGCCACCATCAGCCAGAACGACATGTTCAGGGCATCCTGCTCGGCGCGGTATTGGGACAGCAAGCCACCCAGCAGGCCGCGCAATTCCTCGTTGCCGGCAAAAATGGTGCGCTCGGCGGTCTTGGCGGTGCTGAACTTGTCGAGCCGGTCGAGGATGGACGCCACCAGCTTCTGGTATTCCTCGAACTGTCCTTTCAGGGTGGTGACCCGTTCGCGCAACTCTCCTTCGCGGATGGCCGGCAATTGCTCGCTGCCGCGCAGGAAAGCGTCCAGCGTGGTGCGGAACACCGTGGTGTCGCGGCCCAACTGGAACGCGGTTTCCGATGAAATGCCGCCGGCCGTAATGTATTCGCTGGCGCTGCGGCTCATCCGCTGCGTCAGCATGGCCAGTTTGCCCAGCGCCGCCACTTCGCGGGTCCCGGCGCCCCGTTGCAGGCGCTGCGCCTGCAAATCCTCCACCATCGACAACAATTGCGGCGACAGGCGGTCCAGCTGTTTCAGGGTTTTATCCATGCCGCGCAACTCGGCGCTCAGCGCGAGGATGGCGCCGGCCGCCTGGTCCGACGCCTTCCACTTGCCGCGTGCCGCCGTCACCGCCTTGCTCAGGCTCGCGTGGGGCGGCGGAATGCTGGCGCCCTGGAAAACGCCGCCCTCCAGCATCAGGCTGAAGTCGCGGTTCAATTCCTTGCGGCTTTCATCGAGCTGGCGGAACGCTTCTTCATTCCCCTGCACCGCGTTGGGCGCGGCCTTGCCAATGCGCTGCGAATGCATCAGCGCATCGCTGGCGATCTGCGTTTGCGCGGAACGGATGCTGTTGCTGCGAATGTTGAAACCCACCGCCGCCACGCTCAGCAATATGCACAGCGCCAGCACGGTGGACAGGATGTTCAACTGGCGCTGCGCCGGCAAATCGCCGATCAGCGGCAGGCGGATACCCGGACCGGCATCGGCGGCGGGACGTGCGCCCTGGCGGCGCAAGGCATCGCGCAGGCGCAGGGGCGCGGCAGCCGCCCCCTCTTCCGGCGCGGCGGCAGGTGCGGCGGATGGGGCATAACTGGCAAACTCGGAATCCGGCGCCGTCAATGGCGCCGGCGCTTCGGCCTGCTGCGAACGCGACAACAGCTTGGTGAGCAATCCCATATGTCCTCGTGAATCCTCGTTTAGTCCGTGTGGGCGAAACCGGCGATGGCCAAGCTAGCGGCCAATCTGCAGGAAACGTTCTTCGTGCACCAGCAGCGCCAGGTCCAGCCGGGTCCAGCGCTGCCCGTCCGGGTCCGTGTATTGCTGTGCGCACCATGGCGACAAGGCTGGATCGATCGCATCCGTCCGCATGGTTTCCACGTTGCGCAAGCCCAGCACGCGCGACGCCAGCAACGCGCCTTGCAAACCCAGGGCCGGCGCAAAGGTAACGATACGGCAATCGCCGGTCGGCGCCACCGGCGCTTCACCGCAATAGCGCGCCAGGTCGACCACACCCGTCAGGTTGCCGCGGATATTGGCCAGGCCCAGGTACCAGTCGTGCGTCAGCGGCACCGGCGTCAGCGCTTGCAGCGGGACGATTTCCGACACTTGCGTCAAATCGAGCAGGCAGCGCACGTCGCCCAGTTGCACGCCCAACTGGCGGCCGGCGGCCACCGTGCCGCTCTGGGCAGCATGCATACGTTCCAGCAATTGCGCCTGGTAGCGGCGCAGCCGGCTGCGTCGGTCCGCGCCCTGGGGAGCGGCGGGCATGGTGGTGGACGGGACAGCAGCCATCTCGCTGTCCGCTACGGAGTGGTGATCGCCGTGCGCGCTGCTCATCGGTCAGCCGCCGAGCGCGGCTATCTTGGCCAGCAATTCGGCGGCATCGACCGGCTTGACCAGGTAATCCTTGGCGCCCTGCCGTATACCCCAGATGCGGTCGGTTTCCTGGTTCTTGCTGGAACAGATAATCACCGGCACGTCCTGCAGATCGGGATCGCGGGCGATGGAACGGGTGACCTGGAAGCCGTTCGCGCCGGGCATCACGACATCCATCAGGATCAGTTCCGGCTTTTCAGCCTTGATGCGCTCGAGCGCCTGTTCACCGTTTTCGGCGGTGGTGACGGTAAATCCGTTTTTGACCAGGATATCGGTCAGGTAGTAACGCTCGGTCGGGGAGTCGTCAACTATGAGGATGCGTTGTATGGCCATGTTCCCCTCGCTGTATTCAGTCAGCCGCTTGCGCCGGGCCGGCGGTATGTTCACGCACGGCGGCCAGCAGGCTGTCCTTGGTAAATGGTTTGGTCAGGTAGGCGGCCGAGCCGACCATGGCGCCCCGCGCGCGGTCAAACAAGCCGTCCTTGGAAGACAGCATCAGCACCGGGGTGGTGTGGAATCTGGCGCTCTTTTTAATCAGCGCGCAAGTCTGATAACCGTCCAGGCGTGGCATCAGGATGTCGCAAAAGATCAGGTCCGGGTGATGGTCATTGATCTTGGCCAGCGCATCAAAGCCATCTTCCGCCAACACCACCTGGTAGCCGGCCTGGCCCAGGAATATCTCGGCCGACCGACGTATGGTGCTACTGTCGTCGATCACCATGATCTTCAAACCTGTCGCTTGCGGCGTCATTGTCATATTCGCTCACCGGTATACGTATCGACACGATAGCATAGGGCGCTACGATTTGGCACGACCGTGTTGCTGTGGAGGCAATTGCCGCGCGATGGCGTCAGATCGCCACCATTTCAAAGTCGTCCTTGCGGGCGCCGCACTCCGGGCAACTCCAGTTGATCGGCACATCGGCCCAGCGCGTTCCCGGTGCGATGCCTTCTTCCGGCAAACCGGCTTCTTCATCGTAGATCCAGCCGCAAATCAGGCACATCCAGGTTTGGAATGCCTGCGTCGATTCATTGCTACTCACGTTACCCCACCTTCTATCAAGTAAAATGCCGAATCAGGTATCTTAATCTACCCGCCGTGCAAAACCAAACTTCTCCCCTTATCCTGACATTCGGCGCCTCCGACCCGGTTGGCGCCACCGGCGTAACGGCCGACCTGGCCGTGTTTTCCGCGCTGGGCTGCAACGGCCTGGCAGTGACCACCGCGTTGCTGATCGGCGACAGCGCCAGTGTGGAAGACATGCAGGAAGTCGACCCGGACTGGGTGGCGGACCAGGCCCGCGTCCTGCTGGAAGACGCCGCCGTGGCGGCCTTCAAGATCGGCGCGCTGCACGACTTGGAACACGCGTCGGCCATCGCGGAAATCGTGTCCGACTATCCCGATGCGGCGCTGGTGCTCGATCCTTTCGGTTCACGCCTGCCCGATATCGGCGACGATGCGGATGAAATGCTGACCATTGTGCGCCAGTTGCTGGTGCCGCAAGCGTCCGTGCTGGTGCTGTCGCGCGATGAACTGGCGCGCCTGGCGGAAACCTGGAGCGAGGGTGACGACAATGCGGAGAGCGATGAAGATGGGGAGGACGCCGGCGACGCGGACGATGAGGCTGACGACGAGGTGGCGGACGAAGTGGAAGACAAGCGCCGCCCTGCGGCCCCTCCCCGCCCCGTGGCCCGCATACCGGTGCCGCCCGGCTGCGAACTGCCGGATGAAGCGGAAGAAGCCGACCCGGTGGCGGCGGGCGCCCGCCACCTGATACGCCTCGGTTGCGAATTCGTGCTGGTGACCGGCACCATCGGCGAAGGCGACGGCGGACGCGCCAATACTTTATATAGTGCGGAAGGCTTAGTACGCCACGATGGCTGGCGCCATTTGCCCGGGCCGTTCATCGGCGCGGGCGGCACACTGTCGGCGGCGATTGCCGCTTTCCTGGCCCAGGGCGCCGACACGCCGCAAGCAGTGGGGCTGGCGCAAGAGTACACCCACGGCGCGCTGGCGCATGCGCAGCGCTATGGCATGGGCAAACTGGTGCCGAACCGTACTTACCGCATGCAAGCCATATAATTTTTTACACGAGACATACTATGACTGAATCCAGGAACGATACGCTGTTTGCCCGCGCACAGAAAACCACGCCGGGCGGCGTCAATTCACCTGTGCGCGCCTTCCGTTCGGTAGGCGGCACGCCGCGCTTTATTACGCGCGCCGAAGGTCCTTATTTCTGGGATGCCGATGGCAAGCGCTATATTGATTATATTGGCTCGTGGGGCCCGGCCATTGTCGGCCACGCCCATCCGGATGTGGTGAAAGCCGTGCAGGAAGCCGCGACGCGCGGATTATCGTTTGGCGCGCCAACGGAAGCGGAAATCGATATGGCGGAAGAAATCTGCCGTCTGGTGCCATCGATTGAACAAGTGCGCCTGGTTTCTTCCGGTACCGAAGCCACGATGAGCGCATTGCGCCTGGCGCGCGGCGCGACGGGCCGCGATAAAATCGTGAAATTCGAAGGCTGCTATCACGGCCATGCTGATTCCTTATTGGTGAAGGCAGGCAGCGGTTTATTGACTTTCGGAAATCCGACATCGGCTGGGGTTCCGGAAGATTTCGTCAAACATACGCTGGTTCTCGATTACAACAATATTGCGCAAATCGAGGAAGCCTTTGCGAATATGGGCAGTGAAATTGCCTGCGTGATCGTGGAACCTGTTGCCGGCAATATGAATTTAATTAAAGCCACGCCGGAATTCCTGCAAGCGCTGCGCCGTTTGTGCACGGAACATGGTGCGGTATTGATTTTCGATGAAGTGATGTGCGGTTTCCGTGTCGGCCTGAAAGGCGCGCAGGAATTGTATGGCATTCAGGCGGATTTGACGGCGCTGGGCAAAGTGATTGGCGGCGGTTTGCCCGTGGCGGCATTTGGCGGCCGCGCCGATTTAATGGCGAAAATGGCGCCGCTGGGCGCCGTTTATCAGGCCGGCACCTTGTCTGGTAATCCAGTGGCGGTTGCCGCCGGCATGACGACATTAAAACTGATCCAGGAACCTGATTTCTATGACAAGCTGGCGGCATCCGCCAAACGCTTGGCAACCGGTTTAACGGCGGCAGCAAAAGAAGCTGGCGTGACTTTCTGCGCGGATTCCGAAGGCGGCATGTTCGGCCTGTATTTCAGCGAAACGCCACCGAATAATTATGCTGAAATGATGGCGGGCGACCGCGCGAAATTCAATACCTTCTTCCACGCCATGCTGGAGGAAGGCGTGTATTTCGCACCAGCGGCATTTGAAGCCGGCTTTGTATCGATCCAGCATGATGACGCCGTCATCGACGCAACCATCGCGGCGGCCCGCAAAGTATTCGCCACGCTGGGCTGATTCATTTCAGGTCGTTTTAAAAGCCGGGTTTTTGCCCGGCTTTTTTATTAGCTGCCCACCGGCCCTCCCGATTCCCATCAGCAAAAAATTACTCAAAAACGGCAGTTTTCACCCTTTTTATGCCAGATATTGGCGCGATCAAGCCAATTACCGGCATTTTTACGTGCGGCCAGCGTCCATGTTATGATTTTGGAAATCAACGATGGAGGTAACAATGCAACGGTATTGGAATCGCGAGACGGGATTTATTGGCAGCGTAGTGCTGATGGCGGCGATCTATGCCATGGCATTTCGCCGGATCGCCTTGCCGGACTGGATGCTGTTGATTGATTTTTCCATTTCACTACCGTTGCTGCATTACCTGCTATTCCGTCCCGCGCTAAAAAAATGGCTGATCCGTTGGGCGCAACTAACTGGACTCGGAATTTTATTGGGTAGTGTCATTATTCCAGAATCGTCGCGCCAGATCTGGCCGTGGCTGGAAATGTTGAAAAGCGCTGCCATGGCAGTCCTGATTCCTGTCGAACTGGCTGTCATGGGTGGGATTGCATACGCGGTCTGGAAATTAATGCGACTTGACGGCAATATTGACCGCGCATTGCAAGCGGCAGTGGAAAAACGTTTAGGAGAATCCGTTTCCGCCAGGCTGGCGTTATGGGAAGCGCGTATCTGGCTGTATGCCCTATTCAAACCCCGGCATACCCGCTATACGGGAGACCAGCATTTTACTTACGCAAAAAACAATGGCAACGCATCGAATCAGCTGGGCTTTATCTTTGCCATTCTGTTTGAAATGCCATTGGCGCATATGCTGTTGCATTTTACGTGGTCACCCAAAGCGGCATGGATTGCCAGTGTCTTATCGGTGTGGACGATGGGATACCTGGTAGCGGAATACCGCGCCACATTGGCCCGTCCGGTTTCCATCGATTGCGACAACCTGTATATACGCTGCGGTGTGCTGTCGGCGGATGCCATGATTCCGTGGCATCAAATTCAATCAATCGAAGCCATCCGGAAAACCGTGCGGCGGCAACCGGGTGTGCGCCGCTACAAACAGATGGGAGAGTTGAATATCGCCATCCATTTGCAACCCGGCGTCCTGCTGCCTGATTTAATTGGCCGCATGCAACACACACGGCAAATCTGCCTGGGACTGGACGATGCGGAAGGTTTTATTAAAGCGGCAAGTGTGAATGTTGGATAGAATTCAACAGTATTGGACGGGATACACTATGCGTATGTTATTAATTGCAGAAAAACGCTCCAGCAGCGATAAATACGACTTTCTTCGTTTCGTCCGCAATAACGGCAGCACCAGCGCGGCGCAAATGCCGCGCCAGGGTATCTTGCCGCATGACTTAATTCATTTCGTGGTGGAATCCGCTCTGCCATTGCGCCACGGCTTTTTAAGCCAGGTGGCGCGGGGCGCCGATGCGGAATATGTGGTGCGGCAAGTGCACAGCTATGACCAGGCCACGGTCGATATCGAAGCCGCGCAAGTGGAAGCCATTGTCGAAGGCTTGCAAACCCAGTTATGGGCGGGCGACTTCGACAATGAAACGTTCATGGCGGCCGCCGAGGCGGCCTGTGCGGCGCGTGGCAAACCGGCCTACGACTTGTCCGGCATCGATGTGCGCACCAGCCTGTACGAACGGGCGCTGGCCCTGTTCCGCCAGTGGCAGGAAACGCCGTTCCACAAGTCGCTGTCGCTGGACTTCCATCCCCGTCCAGTTTGATGACCCGGGCGGAGTTCTTGGCATAAGCCTTGGTTCCATGTACTTAACTATTTCCTGAAATCCCGCTTTGCAATAATTTTCGGCGAGCCTAGAACATAGTACAAGATGCCTTCGACATTGAAGGGAATGCCTTTACGTGGGATATAAATATCATCGGCAGTTTTCAAGGATGGGGTCTGCATGCGTGCCCCCGCATCGTTCACTGTCGGATGTGCGATGCGCCCGATCAGCATGATCCGGATATCCTTGGTGCTGACCTCGCGAGCCTGCTCAATAGGATAGGGAATCACGTCTATCACACCACTATCAAAACGAACATATCGTCTTGCAAAGGCAGAGTCGAACGCTGTAGTAATGCCAAAGGCAGTGCCTCGCTCATAGAGTCCCGGCCGCCCCAGTGGATCTTTGACATATTTCGATTGATAGTCTGCAATGATAAAGTTGCAAAAAACAGGTTCCCGGTACTTTTCCAGGCACCATGGTTGACCAGGCTTTTGGACCACAGTGTATTTTTGCTCATCGGCGCTATAAAGGACTTCCACGTTGGCGAACTGGAAGTTGATTCTGATAGCGATGGCCCCTTTGGATGGCGCTATCAGCGTACCGTCCAGAAAAGCTTGCTTTTTAGCAATGTTTTCCGCTACCGTTTCAAACTCGCCTTTCTTGATCGCCTCAATTTCAGTCAAGCGAGTGACGAGATACTGCGCTGGCGGCGCAACCATCTTGGCCGGCAGTTCTTGCCAGTCCATGAAATTATCAAAGTAGCTGCCCTCGGCCGCAGCGACCTCAGTCGCCGCAGTAGTAGCTGAGGCGATCGTGCAAAGCAACACCGCTAGCGTCACCTGAAATGTTCGGCGCATATACAGAAACCCTCGGAAAACTTATTTCAGCCAGCCCCGGTGGCGGAAGTACAGGAATGGTGCAATCGCGCTGGTCACCATCAGGCCCAGAGACCAGGGATAACCAGCAGCCCAGTGCAATTCCGGGATATTGTCGAAGTTCATGCCGTAGACGCTGGCGATCAGCGTTGGCGGCAGGAAGGCGACACTGGCCACGGAGAAGATCTTGATGATCTTATTCTGGTTAATGTTGATGAAGCCGACGGTGGCGTCCATCAGGAAGTTGATCTTATCGAACAGGAACGACGTGTGGCCGTCCAGCGATTCAATGTCGCGCAAAATCTGCCGCGCTTCCTCGAATTGCTCGGAATTGAGCAGGCGGCCCCGCATCAGGAAACTGACGGCGCGGCGGGTATCCATCATGTTGCGGCGAATACGGCCGTTCAAGTCTTCTTCGTGCGCGATCGCGCTCAGCGCGTCGGCCGCGTCCTTGTCGGTGAATTCCTTTTGCAGCACGCGGAACGACACTTCTTCCAGGTTCTTGTAGATGCCTTCCAGCGCATCGGCCGAGTATTCCGCGTCCGTGGCGTACAGGTCCAGCAGCACGTCCATGTAGTCGGCAATCGAACCGGGACGCGAACGGGCGCGCATGCGCACCAGGCGGAACACCGGTAAATCGTCGGTATGAACGGAGAACAGCATCTTTTTGGCGAGGATGAACGCCACCGTCACCACGCGCGACGGTCCATCGTCTTCTTCCAGCAAGAAGTCGGTGCGCAAATGCAAATCGCCGTTTTCCGCTTCGTAATAGCGGGCCGATGCTTCAATGTCCTTGACTTCGTCTTCGCCCGGCAAAATCACGCCGTAAATGGCCTTGACCCAGTTACGCTCGTCGTCGTTGGGATCGGTCAGATCCACCCATACCGGCTCGACTTTTTCCAGATCTTCGCGCGTCTCGATGGGAACCTGGTTGAGACGGCCATTTTGTAAGACGAAGACATTGATCATAGGCACTCTCAGCAGCCAGCGGTGGGGAAAATAAAACAGCGCAAGTGTACTCGGAAAGCCCTTTTCCCGGCCACCCTTGTGTGCTTATTTTTAACGGTTTAACCGCCGTTGTACGCCTATTGGGTGGCTTTTTCGATCATCTTGTCGCGCATGGCTTGCGGACCGGAGGCCGCCGGATCCGGCTTCGGCGCCTTGGGGGCTTCGATGCCGCGGGTTTCCTGTACCACCACCTTTTTCGTGGTGGGATTACTGGCCGCGCATTCCGTGTCCGAAAACACGGTTTTGCCGTCGATGACGCAACGGCGCAGTGCGGCCGCGGCCGGCTGCACGGCTTGCGTTCCCTTTTGCACCACGGCGTCCGCCCCGGTTTTCTTCAGCAATTTGTCCGCGCCTTCCGCGAACAGGTTGCGTTCCTTCTTCATCGAAAACAAGGCCGCCATCACGATGGCGGTCAGGCCCGCCATGATCAAAGCCACGGCAACCAGGCTGATGCCACGCTGGCGTTTCAACATACGATGGCTCCCGAAGGTGAGATTCCTTTATGGTAACTCAGCCGACCCCATCCGTTTCAGAATTGTTGCCGTTCGCCGCCCCAAATAACTGCTGTCCCGATGGCTGTCGTAATAGCGTGGATTCGGCAGCATCACGGCCAGCTTGGCTGCCTGCGCGGCGCCCAAGTTGGCGGCGCTGACGCCATAGTAATGTCGCGCGGCGGCTTCCGCGCCGAAGATACCTTTGCCGAATTCGACCACGTTCAAGTAAATCTCGAAAATGCGCTCCTTGTCCATCAGCGCTTCCAGCATGTACGTGATGATCAATTCCTGGCCTTTGCGCAGATAGCTGCGCGATCCCGACAGGAACAGGTTTTTTGCCAGCTGTTGCGTGATGGTGGATCCGCCGGACACGACTTTCTTCTTTTTCGTGTTCTTTTCGTAGGCTTTTTGCAGCGCGTCCCAGTCCACGCCTTCATGTTCGGAAAAGTTCGCATCTTCCGACGCAATGATGGCCCGCTTCAAATTGCCGGAGATGCGGTTATACGGCACCCATTGCTGGCGGATATTCGCGTTCGGGTTCTTTTCCTTCAGCGCCGCCTGTTGTTCGCGCATGAACGACGTCATGGTCGGGTTGTGGTCCACCCACCACCAGATCTGCAACAGGAAATACAGTTGCACACCCAGGAACAGCAGGGTCGGGATGATGAACAGCCACTTCAGCCAGCGCTTCCAGCCATTCTTTGCCGTGCTACCGCCCTTGCCCATGGTTACAGCTTCGCCCGCAGTTGAGCCAGCACATCCGCCGTCTGCGGACGCACGCCACGCCACGCGGCAAATGCCTCGGCCGCCTGTTCCACCAGCATGCCGAGGCCATCCCGCACGATCGCGCCGTGTTGTTGCGCGAACTGCATGAATACCGTCGGCTCTTTACCGTACATCATGTCCAGCGCCAGCGTCCCGGGACCGAATACGGTGGCCGGCACGGGCGGCAAGTCCGACGACAGGCTGGCCGACGTGGCGTTGATGACGATGTCGTACGTACCTTCAACCTCCGCAAAACCGCAGGCCGACAATGCCGCGCCCGAGGACAGCGCGGCAAACTGCGCCACCAGCGCCTGCGCCGTGGCCACCGTGCGGTTGGCGATCGTCAGCGCCGCTGGATGGTATTCCAGCAGCGGCAGCACAACGCCGCGCGCCGCGCCGCCGGCGCCCAGCAACAGGACGCGCTTGCCCGTCACCGGCACGCCCGCATTGACGACGATGTCGTTGACGAGGCCGGCGCCATCCGTGTTGTCGCCGACAATGCCCTGTTCCGTGAACAGCAAGGTATTGACGGCGCCGGCCGCCTGCGCGCGCATGGTCAGCGCACCGGCCAGTTTATGGGCTTCCAGTTTGAACGGCACCGTGACATTGGCGCCCTTGCCGCCTTCCGCGATAAACGCGTGTACCGCATCGGCAAACCCGTCCAGCGGGGCCAACCGCTTGTCGTAGGTCAGTTGCTGGCCGGTCTGGGCGGCATAAGCGGCGTGGATTTCCGGCGACTTGCTGTGGGCAATGGGATTCCCGAATACACAATACTTGTCCATCACTGCGCCGCACCACTCAAGTTTGTTTCCATTTTGTCATCCCTCGTGAATTTGAAGCGGGTGATGATCACCCACAGGTCGTCCCGTTCGCTCGACAGCATGTTCGGCGGGAATTTGCCGAACGGCGCCGCGCGGCGCACGATGGCCATGGCCGCCGCATCGAGCGCATCGTTGCCGGAACTTTTTTCGATACGGACGCCGCCGTCTTTTTCATAAATGCTGCCGTCCTGGAACACGGGGATGTACACCACCAGTTCGCCATACAGCTTGCGGCCATTTTTGGATGGGAAATTCAGCGTCCCCATTTCCTCGATGCGCTTTTGCATCGTCTTGTAATAGCTGGCATAGCCCACTTCGCGCGTGGACGGCGTGATGAAGGTTTTCTTGGGACGCTTGTTCTGGTCTTCGATGACTTGCGTGATTTCCGCCGCGCGCCGCGCAATGGCCTTGCTACTGTCGAGCAGGTCGGCGCCCGCCGGCAGCGGATCGGGACGGTCCCGCTCCGTGATGGGCGCGGCCGTGAACGGCGACTTGTGTACCTGCGTCAGCAGGTTTTTCTGCACTTCTTCCAGTTCCGCGATACGGCGCCGCGTGGCTTTCACGCTGTCGCCCATCTCGTTCTTGCGCATGTCCGGCAATGGCGACTTGGACCGTCCCGCATCCGCATTGCCGCCGCCCTCCAGGTTCGCCTGCGCCAGCGCATCGGCCTTCAGCGGCGCGTTGGCATGCTTGGCGTTGACGAGGATGACTTCCAGTCCCGGATCGGCCGGTTCCACCTTGAAGTTTTTCGGCGACACGAAATGCACCGCCAGCAACAAGCCGTGCACCACCAGCGAAATGCCGGTGGCCAGGTACAGCAAGCGGTTTTGTTGGAAAGACATCACGCGGGAACCGTCACGAACTGACTTGAAAGAATGTGGATTCTACGATAAAGCCCGCGCCGTCAGGACTGTGCCGGCGTTTCGCCCTGCTCGGCCACTTCTTCCTGCACAGCGGCAGGCGCGGCAGGATCGGCAGGTTCCACGGCCACCGTATCGTCGCCGGCGGCCTCTTCCTCTTCCTCGAACTCCAGTTCGCCTTCGGCAGCGGGCGCGGCCACCACTTCCAGCAAACGGGCTTCCAGTTCGAGGTCGATTTCGTCCCAGCGCAACACGTCGAGCTTGGCATGCGCGCCACGGGGCGCCTGCGGCATGCCCGGCAAGCGGATCACCAGTGGAATGTCCGTCAACCGCAGCACTTCATCCTTCAACACCACGGCTTCCACCTGCTTGGCGTTTTCCTGGCCCAGCCAGCGCAGGCACCAGTAGCGTTCCATCGTGCTCTGGAAATCGTTGTACGCGGAATAGGCCGCATCGAACGCCGACACGATCGCGAACAGGTTGGCATCCTTGTGCTTGAACGGCGCCACGAATGGCGCGGCCACGCCTTTTTCCGCCACGGCCAGGATTTGCCACTGGTTCACCAGGTCCGTATAGCGGCGCAGCGGCGACGTGCTCCAGGCATACTGATCCACGCCCAGGCCCTGGTGCGGCGCCGCCTGCGTCAGCATGCGCACCTGCATCTTGGCGGCCCAGCCGCCCACGCCCTGGCCCTGGCTGCGGTAAATGCCCGGCACGCCATGGTCGTGCATGTACTTGCCCCACGTGCTGTTGGCAAAGATCATCAGCTCGGCCACGATCTTGTCCAGCGGCGCGCCGCGCTTGCGGCGGGCAATCGTCACCACGTCGTTTTCCACGTAGAAGTTGAAGTCCACGCGGTTGTTCTGTTCCGGTTTCAGGCCGAACGCTTCGCGCTTTTTCATGCGGCCCGCTTCCAGGTTCAGCGCCCATTGCCACAGCAAGCCCAGTTCCGCCTTGCGCGGATATTCGCCAGCGCCGCTGGCCAGGGTTTCTTCATTGACCAGGTCGTCGAGGTCGTTATGGCGCAGGTTGTTCGCGATCGGCACCAGTTCGGCGCGGGTTGTCGTCGACAGCACGGACCAGTCCGCCGGATCCAGCGTGGCATACAGCGACAGCGCCGGGCAGGTCTTGCCTTCCGCCAAAGTGAACGCTTCCACCACCGCATCCGGCAGCATCGTGATCTTATCGCCCGGCATGTACACGGTCGACATGCGGGCGCGCGCGATCTTGTCGATCGCGTCGTCCGGGCGGATGCCCAGGCCCGGCGCGGCAATGTGGATACCTACGCGCACCTTGCCAACGTCCAGGTGCACGACGGAAAACGCATCGTCGATCTCGGTGGTGGTGACGTCGTCGATCGAGAATGCCTGCACGTCCGCCAGCGGCAGATTGGCCGGCGCGGACGGCACCGCCACGTCAGGGAAGCCGGCGCCTTTCGGGAAATTCTCGAACAGGAACTTGTTCATGTGCAGGTCTTTCGGCGAAGCCACACCGCCGACCGCCAGCATCAAGCGCTGCGGACTCTGGTGCAGTTCGCTGCACGCCGCATCGAGCGCCTTGAATTCAATCGTGTTCTTGTCCGGCTTGTACAGCAATTGCTGCACGATGTTTTGCATCGATGGCGGCAGTTTGCCTGCCTTCAGCTCGTCCACGTACTGCGCCTGGATCACGGCTTGCTGTTTCTTTTTCTCGATGCCGGCCAGTGCGGCGCGCAGCGATTGCTCCGGCGCTTTCTTGTAGCGGCCACGGCCCTTCTTGTAGAAATAAATCGGCGCGTTGTGCAGCGCCAGGATCAGTCCGGCCGCTTCGGCCGGCAACGGCGCGTGGCCGAAGTATTCGGCGCCCAGCTCGACAAAACCGAACTCCTCTTCGCCGGCCACTTCCCACAGGAATTCCAGGTCGACGTCGGCCGCAGTGGCTTTGGCCTGCTCCATCAACTCGGCCGGAGCCGGCTTTTCATATTGCAGCAGGATGTCCTTGGCCTTGACCTTGGTGCGCTTGCCGCTGGCCATCTCCACCTGGTATGCCTCACCAGCCTGGGACAGGACATTGCCGACTTTGAAGTCGCCGGATTCTTCGAAAAATACGTTCATTATGTTTTATGCAGCTTTCTTCAATTCGATTTTGACGCCGCCCGGCACCAGGTCCAGCACTTGCGGCAAAAACACTTCCGTCACCAGCAACACGCCATGGTGGCGGCGGTATAAACAGCGGCGCGCATACAGCATCTCGCCTTCGCCCAATACGATGCCCGCAGCCGCGCAAGCCCGCATAGCCAGCGGATGCGTGGCGCGCAAGCGCGCAAATTCCAGTACGCCCCGGTGCACTTGCGGGTCGCCAAACAAGGTCGAGCCCAAGGACTTTTCACCCAGCGCGCTGAACGCGGGCCAGTCGCTGGCCGTGGCCGTGGTGGGCACCACCGTGTGGCCAAATACGACGGGCACACCGTCACAGCGCAGCAAGACTTCCCTTTCCACCACGCGGCTGGAACGGTGCAGGCCGATCGCCTGCGCTTCATCGGCCAGGCACAACGCCGGGTCCTGATGCAGCTTTTGCACGCGGAATGCCGTGCTGTGCGCTTTCAGCTTGGCGGTCAGCGAACCGCCGCCCGTCAGCCAGTGCCGCAGCGCCACCGGCGCATTGACGGTATTGACGTGGGCGCGCCAGTGCGCCATCCGCAACGAGCGGCCCTTCACTGTGCACCATCCACGCGGCAAAAGCGCAGCACGTCGTCCACATAGTCGGCAAACTCACTGATCGCATGGTCGCTGCCGGCAATCACGTGCTGCCGCGCGCCCGCATAGTGCGCCACCATGTCGCGGTAATCCAGCACTTCATCGCCGGTGGCGGCCACCAGGAAGTAGCGTTCCGGCCGCGTAATGCGCGGCACTTCCAGCGCACGCAACTCTTCTATATAAGCGTGCTTGAATTCAAACGGTTCGTCCGAGTGATATTGCGTGGTCACGCCCACGTAGGGCGCCAGGTCCAGCCGTGGCACGATGGCGGGATTGAGCAGCACGGCGCGGCAGCCCAGGCGCTCGGCCAGCCACGTCGCGTAATAGCCGCCCAGCGACGAACCGATCACCGCCAGTTGCTCCGCGGGCACGCCGTCGATCAGCGACAGCGCCAGTTCCATCGCCAGCGCGGGCGATGCCGGCAACTGCGGGCACAGGTAGTCATCGGCGCGGCCGAGGGCTGCCATGCGTTCCCCCACCAGCCGCGCCTTCATCGACGACGGCGACGAGCGGAAGCCATGCAAATACAGGATCATTGCGCCAGCGCCTCCAGCAGCTTGCCGTGCACGCCGCCAAAGCCGCCATTGCTCATGACGACAATATGGTCGCCAGGCCGCGCCTGCTTGACGATGGCCTGGACCATCGCATCGAGATCTTCATAGGCGCTGGCCACATCGCCCATCGTCGCCAGCGCCTGGCCCAGGCTCCAGCCCAGCGCTTTTTCACTGCCGAACCCGAACACGAGGTCGGCCTCCGCCAGGCTGCCCGGCAACGCATCCTTCATGGCGCCCAGCTTCATGGTATTGGACCGGGGTTCCAGCACGGCCAGGATGCGCTCGGCCTTGCCCTGGGCGCGCAACTTCTGGCGCAAGCCACCCACGGTGGTCGCGATGGCCGTCGGGTGGTGCGCAAAATCGTCGTACACTGTCACGCCCTTGACCACGCCGCGCACTTCCATGCGCCGCTTGACGCTGACGAAACGCCCCAGCGATTCCGCCGCCTGCGCGATCGGCACGCCCACGTGGCGCGCGGCCGCGATGGCCGCCAGCGCGTTTGAACGGTTGTGCTTGCCGGTCAGTTCCCAGCGCACCGTGCCGCACTTGTCTCCCTTGAACAGCACATCGAAGCTGCCGTCGTCATATTCCGTCAGCGCCCAGTCGGCGCCCTCCGCCGCGCCAAACGCTTCGCGCTCGCTCCAGCAGCCACGCTGGATGACTCGCTGCAGCGCCGCTTCGTCGGCATTGACGATCACGCGGCCGATGCCTGGCACGGTGCGCACCAGGTGGTGGAATTGCGTTTCAATCGCGCCCAGGTCGGGAAAGATATCGGCGTGATCGTATTCGAGGTTATTCAGGATCGCGGTTTTCGCGTGGTAGTGCACGAACTTGCTGCGCTTGTCGAAGAACGCCGTGTCATATTCGTCCGCTTCGATGACGAAGAATTCCGAGTCCGCGCCTTGGCCCGTCAGGCGCGCGGAAATGCCGAAATTCATTGGCACGCCGCCGATCAGGAAGCCCGGCGCATAGCCGGCATCGTCCAGGATCCACGCCAGCATGGCCGACGTGGTGGTCTTGCCGTGCGTGCCCGCCACGGCCAGCACCCACTTGTTGCGCAGGATGTGCTCGCCCATCCATTGCGGGCCGGACACATACGGCAAGCTGCGGTTCATGATTTCTTCAATCAATGGATTGCCGCGCGATACCACGTTGCCAATTACATACAAATCAGGATTCAACGCCACCTGTTCCGGCCCGAACCCCTGGATCAGCTCGATGCCCTGCGCTTCCAGCTGGGTGCTCATCGGCGGATAGACATTGGCATCGCAGCCCGTGACGCGGTGGCCCGCTTCTTTGGCCAGCACGGCCAGCCCGCCCATAAAGGTGCCGCAAATACCTAATATATGAATATGCATGTTGAGGGTGCGCAGAACGAAAAGCAAAACAAGTATGCGATTTTACCCGACCCATGGGTCCTATCGGTTCAGAGTATGATCACGGTCATGATGCCTACTCCATTAGATGAAGTCCAACAGCTGCGCGCGGAAATCGCGGTGACGGCTGCCCGCCTGGTGGCGCAGGACGGCGCCGACTACGGTACGGCCCGGCGCAAGGCGGCACGGCAGGTGCTGGGCGACAGCGACGGCCCGTCCGATGTATTGCCAGACAATCAACAAATTAAAGAGGAAGTGCGGCAGTACCACGCGCTGTTCAATGCCGACACCCACGCCGCCCTACTGTTCCGCCTGCGCAGCGCGGCGCTGCAAGTGATGGAAATGCTGGAGCGTTTCAACCCTTTCCTGTGCGGTTCCGTGCTCAACGGCAGCGCCGGGCCGCATGACGACATCCATTTGCAATTGTTTGCCGACAGCGCCAAGGAAGTGGAAATTTTTCTCTTGAACCGGAACCTGAACATCGATATTTCCGAAGCGCCCCACTTCAAAGGACCCCGTTTCGGCACCGTCGAACGGGTCAGTTTCTTGTGGAATAAAGAAGGCGTGCACGCCGAACTGTACGAAATCGACGATTTGCGGGGCGCCGCCAGGACCCGTGGCGATGGCCGTTTGATGCGTACCGACATCGCCGGCGTACGCGCCTTATTAATACCAAATACTCATCCAACCATATAATGTTAAAAAAGAATCAAATAGTGATCGGCGCGGTAGCGCTCGCTTTTGCCGCCGCCGGCGTGTGGTTTGGCGCCCAGAAATCCCCGTCGCCAGCACTGCCTGCCGCCGCCCATAACACTGCTGCGGGCACGCCCGTCGATGAATTGTTCCAGCAACAATTAAAAGATGCGCAAGGCGTTCAGCAAGCGCTGGCGCAATGGAAAGGCAAGGCGCTGATCGTGAACTTCTGGGCCCCGTGGTGTGGCCCCTGCGTCGAGGAAATGCCTGAATTATCAGCGTTGCAAGGCGAAATCCGTAGCAAGAACGTGCAAGTGATTGGTATCGGTATCGACAGCCCGTCCAACATTGCCGCGTTCGCGGAAAAAACCAGGATCGACTACCCCGTTTACGTTGCCGGACTGAGCGGTACGGAACTGTCCCGCAAGTTCGGCAATACCCAGGGTGGCCTGCCCTATACGGTACTCCTGGGCGCCGACGGCAAGGTTGTGAAGACTTACCTCGGCCGGTTGAAGTTCGGCGAGTTGCGTGCAGATCTTGCAAGGATGTGAGAACTTAGGCAAGATGTTTTTACTTGCCAAGGGTCGCTGTTGACGGCAAAATGCGGAACTTTTGTGGAAAACGGTGTTCAAGCGCATGGCAAAAAACATCCTGCTGATGAATGGCCCCAACCTGAATTTGCTGGGCACGCGCGAACCGGGCGTGTATGGTGCAAGCACCCTGGCGGACGTGGAACAGGCCGCTCAGGCGCAAGCCGCAGCAGCGGGAGCCCAGCTTTCTTGCTTTCAAAGCAATCATGAAGGTGCGTTGATCGACCGCATCCATGCTGCCCGTACGGAGGGCGTGGATATGATCGTCATCAACCCGGGCGGCCTGACCCATACCAGCGTGGCATTGCGCGATGCGCTGGCCGGCGTGGCGATACCATTTGTTGAAATCCACATCTCGAATATTTATCAGCGCGAAGAATTTCGCCACCATTCTTTTCTCAGTGCGATCGCGCAAGGAACGATTTGCGGCCTAGGAGTGGACGGATATCGTCTGGCCATCGACTTTGCACTTAAAAAACGTTAACCTACGCTAATCTACGCGATCCGCTCGCAATTTATTCGCGGTGCACCCATAAGGCGGCGCTGCCCACCCCATAATCAAATCAGAACATTCCAGGGAGTCTCAGATGGATCTACGCAAGCTCAAGACATTGATCGACTTGGTCGCTGAATCGGATATCGCAGAACTCGAAGTGACCGAAGGCGAGAGCAAGGTACGCATCGTCAAGTCCTCCGCCATGCCGCAAAACCAGGTCGTCATGATGCCGTCGCAAGGCATGGCGCCACAATTCGCTGCCCCGGCCGCGGCGCCAGCCGCCGCGACGGCAGCGGCAGCACCGGCTGTCGCCGCCGCTGCCGAGCCTACCGGCCACGTGGTGAAATCGCCTATGGTCGGCACGTTCTACCGTTCGTCGTCGCCAGGCGCGCCGGCCTTCGTCGAAGTGGGCCAGGCCGTCAAGGAAGGCGACACCCTGTGCATCATCGAAGCAATGAAGCTGCTCAATGAAATCGATGCCGACAAGACCGGCACCATCACGCAAATCCTGGTTGAAAACGGCCAGCCGGTCGAATACGGCCAACCCCTGTTTGTGATCGGCTAACACGGCCGGACCGGCCGCGCGCAGCCCTGCCTGTGCCGCGGCCCGTCCAGACCGTTGCGCACGTCCCCTACATCTGGAGCTGCCGCTCCCCACAAACACAGAACCTGCCATGTTTGAAAAAATCCTCATTGCCAATCGCGGTGAAATCGCGCTCCGTATTCAGCGCGCGTGCCGTGAAATGGGCATCAAGACGGTGGTGGTCCACTCCGAAGCGGACAAAGACGCCAAATACGTGAAGCTGGCCGATGAATCGGTCTGCATCGGCCCGGCGCCATCCCCGCAGAGCTACCTGAATATGCCGGCCATCATCAGCGCGGCCGAAGTGACGGACGCGGAAGCCATCCACCCGGGCTACGGCTTCCTGGCTGAAAACGCGAACTTCGCGGAACGCGTGGAAAAATCCGGTTTCGTCTTCATCGGTCCCCGCGCCGAATCGATCCGCATCATGGGCGACAAAGTGTCGGCCAAACAAGCGATGATCAAGGCCGGCGTCCCATGCGTGCCCGGTTCGGAAGGCGCGTTGCCGGAAGATCCCAAAGCGATCGTGCAAATTGCCCGCAAGATCGGCTATCCGGTCATCATCAAGGCGGCTGGCGGCGGCGGTGGCCGCGGCATGCGCGTGGTGCACACGGAAGCGGCGCTGATCAACGCGGTGCAGATGACCAAGGCGGAAGCCGGCGCGGCGTTTGGCAACCCGGAAGTCTACATGGAGAAATACCTGGAGAATCCGCGCCACATCGAAATCCAGATCCTGGCCGACGAGCACAAAAACGCCGTATGGCTGGGCGAGCGCGACTGCTCGATGCAGCGCCGCCACCAGAAAGTCATTGAAGAAGCGCCGGCGCCAGGCATCCCGCGCAAGCTGATCGAGAAAATCGGCGACCGCTGCGCGGAAGCTTGCCGCAAGATCGGCTACCGTGGCGCGGGCACGTTTGAATTCCTGTACGAAAACGGCGAGTTCTATTTCATTGAAATGAATACCCGCGTGCAGGTGGAACACCCGGTCACGGAAATGATCACCGGCATCGATATCGTGCAGGAACAGATCCGCATCGCCGCCGGCGAGAAGCTGCGTTTCCGCCAGCGCGACGTGATGCTGGCCGGCCACGCCGTCGAGTGCCGTATCAATGCGGAAGACCCGTTCAAGTTCACGCCGTCGCCAGGCCGCATCACCAGCTGGCATACGCCGGGCGGCCCCGGCATCCGTGTGGACTCGCACTCGTATGCGGGCTACTATGTACCGCCGCACTACGATTCGATGATCGGCAAGGTGATTGCCTATGGCGCCACGCGCGAGCAGGCAATCCGCCGCATGCAGATCGCGCTGTCGGAAATGGTGGTCGAAGGTATCCAGACCAACATCCCGCTGCACCGCGAACTGATGGTCGATGCGCGCTTCATCGAAGGCGGCACCAACATCCACTATCTGGAACAAAAACTGGCAGCAATGCCGAAGGCTGGGAATTAAATGAACTACGTGGAAATCGTCATCGAGGTCGCGCGCGACCACGCCGAGGCGCTGTCCGACGCGCTGATGGAAGCGGGCGCCCTGTCCGTCTCGGTGGAAGATGCCGATGAAGGGACGGCGGACGAAAAGCCGCTGTTCGGCGAACCGGGCATGGAACCGGAAGAAGCCGCGTGGGATCACTCGCGCGTGGTGGCGCTGACGGCGGAAGACGCCGACCAGGCCGCCATCGTTGCCGATGCCGCCGAAGGCATCGGCCTGGCCGACGTGCCGAAGTACACGCTGCGCGGCGTGGAGGAGCAGGACTGGGTGCGCCTGACGCAATCGCAGTTCGACCCTATCCACATCGGCAAGAACATCTGGGTGGTGCCGAGCTGGCACGAAGCCCCCGATCAAAACGCACTGATCCTGGAACTGGATCCGGGCCTGGCGTTTGGCACCGGCAGCCATCCGACCACGCGCCTGTGCATGGAATGGCTGGAAGCCCACCCTGCACCGGGCAAGGCCGTGCTGGATTACGGTTGCGGTTCCGGCATCCTGGCCATGGTGGCGAAGAAGCTGGGCGCCGGCGTGGTCACTGGCGTCGACATCGATCCGCAAGCGATTGATTCGGCGCGCGACAACGCGGAACGCAACCAGGTTGCCGACATCGAATACTTCCTGCCGGATGCCTTCGCACAGTCGGCGCACGCCAACGCGCGTTTCGATATCGTGGTGGCCAACATCCTGTCCAGCCCATTGAAACTGATGGCGCCGATGCTGTCGGGCCGCGTGGCGGATGGCGGCGCACTGATCCTGTCCGGCGTGCTGGCGCGCCAGGCGGAAGAAGTGGCGGCCGCCTATGCACCATTCATCAAGCTGGGCGTATGGGCCGAGCATGATGGCTGGGTTGCGCTGCACGGCGTGCTGGGCAGCGATACCGTACCGCCCGCACGTTAACCCCCGATGGCGCTCGCCACCAAATGCCCCCATTGCAATACGACGTTCAGGGTCGCGCACGACCAGTTGAAGTTGCGCGGGGGCATAGTCCGCTGCGGCGCCTGTAACGAAGTCTTTGACGGCAATGCCGCGCTGGTCGATCCGGCGCCGCGCACGCCCGTCATCATCGATCTCCCCGACCCGGTTCACGATACGGCGCCCGCTGCCGTCGCCGCGCCTGCACCGTCTGACGCCGCGCCGGATACCGGTACCGCCGATGCATTGCCGCACGCCGAAGATGAAGTCGTGGCGGAAGCGGCGCCGATTGCCGAAGCTGCGCCGGAACCGGTGCACGAGCTGTTGCCAGAACCTGCGCCGGATGCGGAACCTGAACCGGCGCCGGAACTGGCCCAGGAACCCGATTTCGACCTGGACTTGAATGGCGACGAAACGCCCGCACCGGCGGCGCCGATGCCGGAACCGGCCCCGGCCGACACTGCCGAAGCGACCGCCACCCTCCCCGCGCTCGGCAAAGAACACGACGACGCGTTCGACCTCGATTTCAATATCGACGTCGACCACCCCGCCCCCGACGAGGCGCTCCCGGTGGACGATGACGTCCCGGCGCAGCCGGATGCATCGGCCGACGTGCTGGCTGAGCCGGCGTTCGACGAGCACCGTTTTGACGGCCGCCTCGAACCCACGCTGGAGATTCCGGACGAACACCTGGCCGCGGTCGCCCTGCACGACAGTTTCGAGCTGGACGCGTATCCGCATGCCCACGACGGCGAACTGCACAGCACTGATGAGCGTGGCCACACGCTCGATGGCGGCGTCTGGCGTAATCGGGACGACGCGCACCACCTGGGCGACGAGCCGCCGGCAACGGCCGCGCCGGACGCCCACCCGGTGCACAGCCTGGCCGGCGATGACGGCGATGACGACGATATCGTCACGCTGTCGTCCGCGGCCGCCGCCACGCTGGCGCCGGAGCCTGCCGCACCCGCCACGCCGGTTTCGGCGCGCGAGCCGGAAGAGCCTGGATTCGTCAAGCGCTCCCGCCGCAAGGAACAGTGGGGCAAGGCGTCGCGTATCGCCATGGCGTGCGCGCTGCCATTGCTGCTGGCCGGCCTGGCCTACCAGGCCGTGGCCACGTTCCGCAATCCGCTGGCCGCTGCCGTGCCGGCCCTGAAACCTGCGCTGGTCGCCGGTTGCGCGCTGATCGGATGCAAAGTGGAGCTGCCTTCGCAGCTCGATGCGCTGTCGATCGACCAGGGCGAGTTGCAAACCATGGCGGACAATATCTTCAGCTTCGCGACGTCGCTGCGCAACCAGTCCGCCACGGCGCAAAGCTGGCCGCACATCGAGCTGATCCTCAACGACAGCGCCGACAAGCCGGTGCTGCGCCGCGTCTTCGCGCCGCGCGACTATTTGCCGCCTGGCGCCGATGCCGCATCCGGGTTCCTGCCCCGCTCCGAGCAGCCGGTCAAACTGTATTTCGAACTGTCCCGCGTGAAAGCGTCGGGCTACCACATCGCAGTCTTTTACCCCTAACTCACTATGAACCAGACTTCCCTCATCTGCGGCTCGCTCGCGATCGACTACATCATGCAGCACGAAGGCCGCTTCGGCGACACCCTGCTGGCCGACCAGCTGCACAAGGTGAACGTGTCGTTCCTGGTGCCGACCATGCGTACCGAATACGGCGGCTGCGCCGGCAATATCGCCTACAACCTGAAATTGCTGGGCGGCGAAGGCCGCATCGTCGGCGTCATGGGCCAGGACAGCGGCCCTTACCTGGCGCGCCTGCAAAAGCTGGATATCTCGACCCACAATATCCTGATCAAGGGCGATGCGTACACGGCGCAATGCTTCGTCACGGCCGACATTGAAAACAACCAGATCAATGCCTTCCACCCGGGCGCCATGTCGTTTGCCCATGAAAATCCGGTCGCCAATGCGGGCCCGGCGAAAGTCGCGATCATCTCGCCGGACGGCCACCTGGGCATGCTGAAACACGCGGCCGACCTGGCTGACCTGAAAATCCCGTTCATGTTCGATCCGGGCCAGCAAATGCCGATGTTCAATGGCGAACAGTTGATCGACTTTATCAACAAAGCCACCTACGTCACCTGCAACGATTATGAAATCGAATTGCTGATGTCGAAGACCGGCCTGTCGCTGCCGGAAATCGCGTCGCGCCTGGAAGCGCTGATCGTCACGCGTGGCGACAAGGGTTCGGAAATCTATACCGACGGCAAGCGCATCGATATTCCGGCGGTGGAAGCGGAAGCCGTGCTGGATCCGACCGGCTGCGGCGACGCGTACCGCGCCGGCCTGCTGTACGGCATCACGCACGACCTGGGCTGGGAAACCACCGGCCGCCTGGCCAGCCTGCTGGGCGCCATCAAGATCGCCCACAAGGGCGGCCAGAACCATGTGCTGACCAAGGAACAGATCGGCGCGCGCTTTGAAGCGGCATTCGGCTTCAAATACGAATAAGCGGCGGCGCTGAAACGGCAAGGGCAGCTTTCGCTGCCCTTTTCTTTTTACCGTACCGTGTTTTTAGTGGCTGAACAGGATGGCCAGCACTTGCTGCGCAATCTGCAGCAGGATCAGCGCCACCAGCAGCGACAAGTCCAGGTTGCCCACCAGCGGCACCACGCGGCGGATGGGGCGCAGCAGCGGCTCGTTTAACGCCCGGATGAAGGGCGCCAGCGGCGCGTGCGGGTTGACCCAGCTGAAGATCGCTTCGATCACCAGCAGCGCCATAAAGCCGTACAGAATCCATTCGAGGAAACGCTGCAGCGCCATCAGCAACACCACTTGCCAGGACACGCCGGCGATAAACATGACGGACGTGGCAAGAAAGACGATCAGGAACGCGCCAATCAGGCTGGCCCAGTCAAAACCGCCGACGCCGGGAACGAGCCGGCGCAGCGGCCGGACCAGCCAATCCGATAATTGAAATGTGAATTGCGCCACGGAGGATGGCGGACGGACGCGAATGGCTTGCATCCAGAAACGCAGTAACAGCACCGCCCCCAATAAACCGGCGATGGTGTTAACAATCAGCATGACGATACTCAGCACAAAGTCCCTCCGATAATTAAAAAAGCCGCCGTGCGATTCTCTCACACAGCGGCCTTTGCCCATAGGGGAATCGGGTCCCCCTAATTAAATCAGGATGGGCGGGTGCTGGTCGGGAACGGCCAGGCGGCGGCCGGCGTCAGCACGGTTTTAGCGGCAGGAGCCGGTGCAGCAACAGCAGCTGGTTTCGCTTCTACTTTAGGCGCCTCAACTTTCGGAGCGGCGGCTTTTTTAGGGGCAGCTTTTTTAGCGGCTGGTTTGGCAGCGGCTGGTGCTGGTGCGGCGGCCGGTGCTGCAGCCGGTTTAGCCGCGGCTTTTTTTGCTGCTGGCTTCGCTACTGCTTTCTTGGCAGCGGGCTTGGCGGCAGGTTTAGCAGCGGCGGCTGGCTTGGCAGCGGCGGGTTTAGCGGCCGGTTTCGCGGCAGCTTTTTTAGCGGCAGGCTTGGCGGCTGGTTTCGCAGCGGCTTTCTTTGCAGCCGGTTTAGCGGCTGGTTTAGCAGCAGCTTTCTTGGCAGCTGGTTTAGCGGCTGGTTTGGCGGCAGCTTTTTTAGCAGCTGGTTTGGCGGCCGGCTTAGCAGCGGCTTTCTTGGCAGCCGGTTTGGCGGCTGGTTTAGCAGCGGCTTTCTTGGCAGCTGGTTTGGCTGCCGGTTTAGCGGCGGCTTTCTTGGCGGCTGGTTTGGCTGCCGGTTTAGCAGCGGCTTTCTTGGCAGCTGGTTTCGCTGCCGGCTTAGCAGCGGCTTTCTTCGCTGCTGGTTTTGCTGCCGGTTTAGCAGCGGCTTTCTTCGCTGCTGGTTTTGCTGCCGGCTTAGCGGCGGCTTTCTTCGCTGCTGGCTTGGCGGCTGGTTTTGCTGCTGCTTTCTTCGCTGCCGGCTTGGCGGCTGGCTTTGCTGCAGCGGCTTTCTTCGCTGCAGGTTTCGCTGCCGGTTTCGCGGCGGCTTTGGCGGCCGGTTTCGCAGCTGGTTTAGCGGCGGCGGCTTTCTTTGCTACTGGTTTGGTTGCGGTTGCTGCTTTCTTGGCAGCTGGAGCAGCTTTGTCTGCTGCTGGTTTCTTTGCTTTTGCTGTAGCCATTTTGGTCTCTCCTTCATCTAGAGATGAGAATTACGCACAAGATTTAAACCCGTCCGGCACACACGCCGGGCGAATTATTCATCGGCACAAACGCTGCGTTTGCGCTAATGAATTCGGCATCAGCTGAACTGCTGCAACTCCTCACGTTTGCAGCGCTTCAGCCATCGAGGCCGCCGTTCGCAATGTGCTGTCGGCGACCTGCTAAATCTTGTTCTTCGATTGCGTGAAATGCGGGCGTGTGCTCAGCTCCTGAATTTCACTTCATCCGACTTCACGGTTTTCCCTGTTTTACTTTTCAAAGAAAAAACCGCCCGGGCCTGATTCTATTCAGGCGAGGCGGTCAGGTAAAAACGTCGTGGTCTTGTGCATACTTGTGCGTGCTCTGTATCCCATATTGTTGATCGTTTTGCGGGTACATCTGGTTCAAAAAACCTTCTGTGATAATTCACGCAAATTCAAGTTCGTAAAGTACACGAAAACCTTATTAAAGCGCAACCTGCACGATACGATTTCGCATGCTTTTTTTAGGTATAAGCGCTGTAACGCACGATAGCAAGGTAAAACAGCATCTGAATTGGAAAAAAGAAGTGGCGCCTCATCGCACTTGAACCACTGTCCGCAGATACTCGCACCGCGCCGAATAGATCGCCGGCACCGCCGGCTGTAACGAGAAAGCCTTATGGAATAAGGCGCGCTTCAAAACTGCGGAATGCATTGCGCGTCCCGCGCAAATGAAACCCGGCACGCATTCACATGTGTAGCGCAAAGCGCCGCCGCATATCGATAGAAGCGCGGCGTCTGTTGCGCAAGTGCTGCATGCACGCAAAAGAAAAAGGCCCGACGATCACTCGTCGGGCCTTGCAGGCAATGCCGGTTTGCGCCGGTTTGCGCAGGATGATTAGTCCCAGTTCAGCGCGCCGCCGGTCTGGTACTCGGTCACGCGGGTCTCGAAGAAGTTACGCTCTTTCTTCAAGTCGATCATCTCGCTCATCCACGGGAATGGATTTTCCGGCTGGTCGAACAGCGTCTCCAGGCCGATCTGCGTGGCGCGGCGGTTGGCGATGAAGCGCAGGTAGCCTTTGAACATGGTGGCGTTCAGGCCCAGCACGCCGCGCGGCATGGTGTCTTCGGCGTAGCGGTATTCCAGTTCCACCGCTTCCAGGAACAGCGCCTTGATTTCTTCCTTGAAGGCGGCGGTCCACAGCTGCGGGTTTTCCATCTTGATCGTGTTGATCAGGTCGATGCCGAAATTGCAGTGCATGGATTCGTCGCGCAGGATGTACTGGTACTGCTCGGCGGCGCCCGTCATCTTGTTCTGGCGGCCCAGCGCCAGGATCTGCGTGAAGCCCACGTAGAAGAACAGGCCTTCCATCAGGCAGGCGAACACGATCAGGGATTTCAGCAGCTTCTGGTCCTGCTCCACGGTGCCGGTGGTGAAGGCCGGGTCGGTCAGCGTGTTGATGAACGGGATCAGGAATTCATCCTTGTCGCGGATCGATTTGACTTCGTGGTACGCGTTGAAGATTTCCTTTTCGTCCAGGCCCAGCGATTCAACGATGTACTGGTACGCGTGGGTGTGGATGGCTTCCTCGAACGCCTGGCGCAGCAGGTACTGGCGGCATTCCGGCGCCGTGATGTGGCGGTAGGTGCCCAGCACGATGTTGTTGGCGGCCAGCGAGTCGGCCGTCACGAAGAAGCCCAGATTGCGTTTCACCAGGCGGCGCTCGTCTTCCGACAGGCCATTCGGATTCTTCCACAGCTCGATGTCGCGCTGCATGTTCACTTCCTGCGGCATCCAGTGGTTGGCGCAGCCGGCAAGGTATTTATCCCAGGCCCACTTGTATTTGAACGGCACCAGCTGGTTGACGTCGGTTTTGCCGTTAATGATGCGCTTGTCGTCGGCATTCACGCGCATCGCGATCTGATCGGCGCTGGCTTCGGTAGCAGCGGCTTGAGGTTGGACAGGCGCGGCGGACGCGGCTTCATCATCCCAGGACAACATGATTTTCTTTTCCTTATATAGACAGAAGACCGCGCACGGGGCGCGGTCAAATTTAATTCATTACTGGCAAGCTTCGCATTCCTCGAAACCGTCGTCGCCCGGACGCAGGTAACATGCTGCGCCGTCCTGTACCTCGGCGGCTGGCGCCGCGGCCGGTACGGCTGGCGCGGCCGATGCGCCGGCATCGCCGCCCACCGCCACCGCGTTCAACGCGCCGGTTTTGGAGGTGGATTTTTCCATGTGCGACGCCGCGATGGTACGCAGGTAGTAGGTGGTTTTCAGGCCACGCAGCCACGCCAGCTTGTACGTTTCATCCAGTTTCTTGCCCGATGCGCCGGCCATGTAAATGTTCAGCGATTGCGCCTGGTCGATCCACTTCTGGCGGCGGGAAGCGGCTTCCACCAGCCAGCTTGGCTCCACTTCGAAGGCCGTCGCGTACAGGTCGCGCAAGTCTTGTGGCACGCGGTCGATCTTGGTCAGCGAACCGTCGAAGTACTTCAGGTCGGCGATCATCACTTCATCCCACAGGTCGCGCGCCTTCAGGTCGCGTACCAGGTAGGAGTTGATCTCGGTAAATTCACCGGACAGGTTCGACTTCACGTACAGGTTCTGGAACGTCGGCTCGATGCAAGCGGACACGCCGATGATGTTCGAAATCGTCGCGGTCGGGGCGATCGCCACGCAGTTCGAGTTGCGCATGCCGAACTGCTTGATGCGGTTGCGCACCACGGACCAGTCCATCGATTCAGCCTGGTCTTGCTCCAGGTAGCCGCCGCGCTCTTCGGCCAGCAGCTTGATGGAATCCTGCGGCAGGATGCCGCGGTCCCACAGCGAACCCTTGTACGAAGCGTATTGGCCACGCTCTTCGGCCAGCTCGGTCGACGCCAGGTAAGCGTAGTAGCACACCGCTTCCATCGACGTATCGGCAAACTGCACCGATTCCTGGGACGAGAACGGCACGCGCATCACGTGCAGGCAGTCCTGGAAGCCCATGATGCCCAGGCCGACCGGACGGTGGCGCATGTTGGCGTTGCGGGCCTTGTCGACAGCGTAATAGTTGATGTCGATCACGTTATCCAGCATGCGCATCGCGGTGCGGATGGTTTTCTGCAGCTTCACGTGGTCCAGCTTGCCCTCTTTCATGTGGGCCGGCAGGTTGACGGAACCCAGGTTGCAGACGGCGATTTCGTCCGGGCCGGTGTTCAGCGTGATTTCCGTGCACAGGTTCGAGCTGTGGACCACGCCCACGTGCGACTGCGGCGAACGGATGTTGCATGGGTCCTTGAACGTGATCCATGGGTGGCCGGTTTCAAACAGCATCGACAGCATCTTGCGCCACAGGTCCAGCGCCGCAATTTTCTTGAAGTTGCGCATTTCGCCGGCGGCAGCCTTGGCTTCGTAGCCGACATAGGCGGCTTCAAAGGCCTTGCCAACCTTGTCGTGCAGGTCAGGCGTTTCCGACGGCGAGAACAGCGTCCAGTCGCCTTTTTCCATCACGCGCTTCATGAACAGGTCGGGAATCCAGTTGGCCGTGTTCATGTCGTGGGTACGGCGGCGGTCGTCGCCGGTGTTCTTGCGCAGGTCCAGGAATTCTTCGATATCCAGGTGCCAGGTTTCCAGGTAGGCGCAGACCGCGCCCTTGCGCTTGCCGCCCTGGTTGACCGCCACCGCGGTGTCGTTGACGACTTTCAGGAAGGGCACGACGCCCTGCGATTTGCCGTTGGTGCCCTTGATGTGGGCGCCCAGCGCGCGCACCGGGGTCCAGTCGTTGCCCAGGCCGCCGGCGAACTTGGCCAGCAGGGCGTTTTCCTTGATCGCGTCGTAAATGCCTTCCAGGTCGTCCGACACGGTGGTCAGGTAGCACGACGACAACTGCGAACGCAGGGTGCCCGAGTTGAACAGGGTCGGCGTCGACGACATGAAGTCGAAGGTCGACAGCAGGTTGTAGAACTCGATGGCGCGCGCTTCGCGGTTGCTTTCATTCAGGGCCAGGCCCATCGCGACACGCATGTAGAACGCTTGCGGCATTTCGATACGAATATCGCGTACGTGCAGGAAGTAGCGGTCGTACAGGGTTTGCAGGCCGATGTAACCGAACTGCAGGTCGCGGTCCGCCACCAGCGCCTTGGCCAGCTTGGCCAGGTCGAACTTGGCCAGTTCGGCGTCCAGCAATTCCGCTTCGATACCTTTGGCGATGTATTTCGGGAAGTACTCGATGTATTCCGCGGCCGCCTTGGCTTGCGCCACTTCCTTGCCGAACACTTCCTTGCGGATCGTGTGCAGCAGGATGCGGGCCGTCACTTGCGAGTAGGCCGGATCTTTTTCCATCAGCGCACGGGCAGCCAGGATGGCGGACTTGTGCAATTCTTCGACCGGTACGCCGTCGTACAGGTTTTTCACGGTTTCCGCCAGGATGGCGTCCGCATCGACGTGCTTTTCCAGGCCGGAGCAGGCGGCGTTGATCAGGTCGCGCACTTCCTGCATCACCAGCGGACGGCGTTCGCCGTTTTCCGTCACGTGCAGTTGCGGTTCGTCGATGGCGGTGGCGCCGGCCGCTTCTTTCTTCAGGCGGCGTTCTTCCATATGCTTGGCGCGGTACAGCACGTAGGCGCGGGCCACGTCATGCTGGCCGGAGCGCATCAGCGCCAGTTCCACCTGGTCTTGCACGTCTTCGATATGGAAGGTGCCGCCCGATGGCTGGCGGCGCACCAGTGCGGCCACCACATTGCGGGTCAACTCTTCAACGATTTCACGGACGCTGGCCGACGCCGCGCTCTGGCCGCCCTGCACTGCCAGGAAAGCCTTGGTCATGGCAACGGCAATTTTCGAGGGCTCGAACGCCACCACGGCGCCATTGCGCCGGATGATACGGTAGTCGCCCAGGGCGCCTGCGACGGGCGCCAGGGTGGCGCCTGCCGGCGCTGCCGGCTGAACGGAAACGTCAGAAGAGTGAATAGATTGCATTGAAGCTCCTGATTAAGACTGCATGGCCGCTTATCGCGTGTTACTAACGGACAAAATGAAGCGGCCAGACGAAAAGCTTCAGCTGGCTAAGCATCATTTTGTGGGATTTTCTCTGTCGTTGCCCTAAAGCCAGCTTTAAGTAATCGACAATAGTTAAGACAACTGTTTGCACTAAATCTAGTGCGTCGTACAACTGTTGGCACTAATTGTAGTGACGGCGCCGGGACCCGGCAAGCGCTAAATTTCTACCGGATAGCCATTTTTTTATTGACATTTGGCGATGCCCTAAACAGCAGGCGTTACCCGGTGAGCAAGCACTAACGCATCATTTCCGGCTGCCTGTTCTTTCAGCAGGCGCTCCAGCAATGTCCAGTCGAAGCATGGTCCCGGATCCGTCTTGCGGCCCGGCGCCACGTGCTCATGGCCCATTATCCAGCGCAACGGGTAGCGATTCTGCAATGCCTGGGCCAGTTGCGCCAGCACTTCATATTGCTCTGACGAAAAAGCAACATTGTCAGTTCCCTCCATCTCGACACCGATGGAAAAATCATTGCAATTGGCCCGCCCCTGGAATTGCGACACGCCCGCATGCCACGCCCTGTCGTTGCAAGAAACATATTGCACCAGGCGTCCGTCGCGCCGTACAAAAAAGTGTGCCGACACTTGCACGCCGCGCAAGTCCGCAAACGACGGGTCAGCATTATAGTCTACCCGGCCGGTAAACAGGTCCGACACGTGGGGGCCGCCAAACCGGCCGGCGGGCAAACTGATGTTGTGCACCACCAGTAACTCGATGGACGCGCTGTCCGGGCGCGCGTTGCAATGCGGCGAATCATAGCGGAACGCGCCGTCGCACCAGCCGTCTGCATTAATAAAGTATGTCGCAGGGTTCACGAATCCGGTTCCTGGATATTCAGTTTTTGCATCTGGTACCGCAACTGGCGGAAACTGATGCCCAGCAGGCTGGCGGCCTGGGTGCGGTTATATTGGGTTTGCGCCAGCGCACGCTGGATAATTTCCCGCTCCACCATCGCCAGATATTCCGGCAGGTTGCTGGGCAATATATCCAGCGGCGGCAATGGCGGCATATTCTGCACCGCCGGCGGACTATCCGCGGCGGCAAGCGCCGGCGCGGGCGCCGCTATATTCACGGCGCTATTGAAAGTATTAGCACCCTCATGGGCGGACGTAATGGCGGCGGCAGCCGCTTCCGGCGCCCTGGCCCAGGCCGGCGATTCGATCCCTTCCAATTCCGGCGGCGGCAGATAACCGGGCGGCGTATCGGCCAGGCGTGCGCCTTTTAATGCCAGGTCGCGCACTTCAATCACGCCATCGTTGGCAAATGCCAGCGCCCGCTCCAGGATATTTTCCAGTTCCCGCACATTACCGGGGAAGGAATAACTGCGCAGCGTTTCCAGCACGCCGGGTCCCAGCCGCACTTTTTGATCAAACGTGCCAAGCCGCTCGAGGATGGCGTCGGTCAATACTTCCAGGTCGTCGAGCCGGTCGCGCAACGGCGGCAGCGCCAGTTCGATCACGTTCAGGCGGTAAAACAAGTCTTGCCGGAAATGCCCCTCGTCCACCAGCTTTTCCAGGTTTTTATGGGTGGCGCTGATGATGCGCACGTCGACCGGCTCTTCCACCGTGGCGCCGATCTTGCGCACGCGCCGCTCCTGAATCGCGCGCAACAGCTTCACCTGCATCGGCAACGGCAAATCCGCCACCTCGTCCAGCATCAGCGTGCCGCCATTGGCGGCCTGGAAAAAGCCATCCCGCTCGTCCTGGGCGCCGGTGAACGCGCCCTTGCGGTAGCCAAAGAATTCCGCTTCCATCAGCGCTTCGGGGATCGCGCCGCAGTTCACCGCGATGAAAGGCTTGGCCGAGCGCGAGCCCTGTGCATGTACTTCGCGCGCCGCCAGTTCCTTGCCGCTGCCCGATTCGCCCGTGATGGCGATCGGCGCCATCGACCGGGCCAGCCGCGCAATCTGTGCGCGCAGCGCCTGGATCACGGCCGATTCGCCCCGCAGCCGGCTGGGCGCCTTGGGTGCGCTGCTCGATTCAGACGGCGGCGCGTTCAGGCGCAGCGCCGATTGCACCATCATGCGCAACTGGTCCAGCGCCACCGGCTTGCTGATGTAATCGAAGGCGCCCGCTTTCAGCGCCACCACCGCATTGTCCGTGCTGCCATAGGCGGTCACCACGGCGATCGGCGTGTTGCGGAACGCGGCCGACACTTCGCGCACCAGTTCCAACCCCAGTCCGTCCGGCAGGCGCATGTCCGTCAGTACCAGCGCATAGTCATGCTGCGCCAGCAAGGACCGGGCCTGTGCCAGGTTTTCCGCGCTGTCCACGTCCAGCCCCATTTTCAGCAACGTGATTTCCAGCAGTTCGCGCAGGTCGGCCTCGTCGTCGACGACCAGCACGCGGGGGGAACTGCGGGTAGTATTCATTCAAGGCCTTTGGCTGCGCCGGCAAACGTGATGACAAAGCGGCCGCTGGACTTGCGGCTGCCATCGGCATGTTGCTCGGAATCGAAACGGTATTCATAGTCCAGCATGGCTTCGTTATTCAAGCACAATTCGCGGGCCAGATACAGGCCCAGCCCCGTGCCCTTGCTGGACGTGGTGTAAAACGGTTCAAACAAATGGGCCCGCACTTCCGGAGAAATGCCGGGGCCGTCATCCTGCACGTGCAACTCCATGCGCCGCATGCGGTCCGTCACGACAAACAGCCGGATGCTGGCCGGTCCGGCGCTGGCATAGCGCACCGCGTTGTTCAGCAGGTTCAGGAGCACTTCCCGCAAATGCAGCGGGTCGAAACGCACCACGGCCTTCTTCGCAGGCTGCAAATCAATGATATCGGCCGCCAGTCCATGGGTTTCTTCGAATTCCGCCACCAGTTCGGACAGGAAGCCGTCCAGCGCCAGCGGTTCGCAATGCGGCTGCACTTTGCGCGACAGTTGCAGGATGTCTTCCACCATGCGGTTCACGCGCGCCACGTTGTCGCCGATGATTTTCAACAGCCGCACGTGCACGGGCGCCGTCAAATCCTCCGTCAGCAGCGATGTCGCGTGGCCGATCGCCGACAGCGGGTTGCGCACTTCGTGGGCGATGCTGGCCGTCAGGCGGCCCATCGACGCCAGCTTCAATTCCTGCGCCTGGTTTTCAATGGCCGTCACGTCTTGCAGGAAAATCACGCTGCGCTCCACGTCCAGCCCTTCCGTGTCGACCGCCGCGAAACGCACTTTCAAATGCGACACCATGTCGCGCCGCGCGCTCCATGCCGCCGTGACTTCCTGCAGCGCCGGATCCGTGTACGGCTTGATGGTGACAAAGGCGGTGGCCAGGCTGCGGTCGGCGTGCCAGTCGTCGTAAGCCTGGGCAATCGGCAACAGCGAAGGCAGGCCGGACAGGGGTGTGGTCAAATCAAATCCCGCCAGGCCCAGCATCTGCTGCGCGGCGGGATTGCCGGCATAGACTTCGCCGCGTGGTCCCACCACCACGATGCCATCGCTCATGTGCGACATCACCAGCCGGTTGACGGCCTGCTGCACGCTGATCTCCACGCCGCGCCGCACCGCCAGCTCTTCCTGGCCGATCAGTTTGGCCGCCATGCGGTTGACCAGCACCACGGCCGACAGGAACGATGCGCCAAACAGGCCCGATTGCAGCAGCGTGGGTTCGCCATCGGTCCACACTTGCCAGATGCTGGCGCCCAGCATGAACAGCGCCACCAGCGATGCGGAAAACAGCGCCAGCACCAATGGCGCCAGGATCGCCATGCCGGCCAGCGGGAACAGGTACAGGATGGCCAGTCCGCTGCGCACGCCGCCCGCGCCTATATATAAGAGGGAAATAATGGCCAGGTCACAGGCGATCTGCGTCAGCAGCTGCAACAGGAAACGCCGGCGCAGATACGTGGTCACCAGCACGAACCCCACGGCCAGCAGCAGATAGCCCAGGCATGCCTGCAAGTACACCGAATGCCCCGCCAGCAGCGGCACGCCGCGCGCGTCGAGGCTCTGGTAAATCAGCAGCACGATGGCGATCACCACCCGCGTGCCGTTCAAAGCATCCAGCGAACGCCAGAAGGTGGCGCGCGATTCGCTGGTCAGGGAATGCAGGCGCGCAACCACGTGACAGGCTTATTGGGGCGACAGCTGGGCATGGGCGGCGCTGCAGTAATCGCGGCCGCCGGCCGGCACATTTTCAGAAGCGGGGAAATACACGCCGCAGTGGGCGCAGCACAGCATGGTTTCCGCATTGGCGGCCGCTTCCGCGCGGGCGCGGTTGGGCTGCGGACGGATTTGCTCGCGCTGCTCGGGTTGTTCCATCTGCTGGTGGCGCTTGGCCGCCTGCCGCAACTTCGAGCGGACTGCCGCCACCACCAGACAGGCCAACGCGATCCAGAACAACAAACGCGACATCAGACGACTCCCCTATGTAACACAACTTCCAGGACAAAGCGGCTGCCGACATAGGCCAGCAGCAAGGTGGCGAATCCCGCCAGCGTAAAGCTCAGCGCAGTCTTGCCACGCCAGCCGCGGAAATGGCGGCCCGCCAGCAGCGCGGCAAACAGCAGCCACGACAGCAAGGTGAAGACGGACTTGTGGTCCCACTTGAGCGCCTTGCCAAACAACTCTTCGGAAAACACGATGCCCGACAGCACCGTCATCGACAATAACAGGAAACCCAGCGCGATCATACGGAACAGCAGTTTTTCCATCGTCAGCAGCGCGGGCAACTGGTCCAGCGCCGACGACAGGAAGCCGCCCCCCTCGCCGCGCGTGTGCAGCCGCGATTCCTGCAGCGCCATCAGCACGGCGTGGAAGGCGGCAATGGTCAGCGTGCTGTAGGCCAGCGTGGCAATCGCAATATGCCAGCCCAGCATGGCCGTCCCCAGCGGCACCAGCGCGCCCGGGAACACGCCCTGCAGCGCCACGGCCACGGCGGCGGTCGGCATGACGAGGCGGCGCAAGCCGTCCAGCGAGAAATTACGGTTTTCCAGCCAGTACGCGCCGACGGAAATCCACAGCGCGGACGACAGCATGGTGGCAAAACCGATGCGCAAGAAACCCGGGGTCAGCACGCCCAGCCACAGGCTGGCGCCATGCAGCAGCCAGGCCACGGCGGTTGCGGAAGAAATGGCCGTCGCCTGCCGCGACGGCAGGACAGCGCAGACAACATACAGCAGCGTCGCTGCAATCAGGAAAATGGTTTGCATAAGGGTTTAGTTTACCATCGGCTGCCCGCTCAGGTGGGGGCAGCTTCCGGTATCAGTCGACCGCCGCCATGCGCAATTCATCGTTATGGTGGCGTTGTTGCTCTTCCATCACCAGCATGCCCAGCTCGCGCTTGAGGTCATTGAATGCCGGGGCGGCCGGATCGCGCGGGCGGGGCAGCGTCACCAGCGAATCGCGCTTGACGGTGCCGGGACGGTACGTCATGACGACGATACGGTCCGCCAGGTAAATCGCTTCCTCGATACTGTGGGTGACGAAAATGATGGTTTTCTTGAGCTCCGCCCAGAGGCGCAGCAACTCGTCCTGCAAGTTGCGCCGCGTCAGCGCATCGAGGGCGCCGAACGGTTCATCCATCAGCATGATCGGCGAATCGAGCGCCAGCACGCGGGCAATCGCCACCCGCTGGCGCATGCCGCCCGATAAGTCTTTCGGATAGCGGTGGCGGAAGTCGTGCAGCGACAGCATGGTCAGCAGGCGCGCCACCGTGGCGGCGATGTCCGCTTTGGCCATGCCCTTGATTTCCAGGCCGAAGGCGACGTTTTCTTCCACCGTCATCCACGGGAACAGCGCATATTCCTGGAACACCATGCCGCGCTCCGGCCCCGGCGCTTCGACCACCTTGCCGTCCGCCACGATGCGGCCGCTGGTGGGCGGCGCAAAGCCGGCGATGGCGTTCAACAGGGTGGACTTGCCGCAGCCCGATGGCCCCAGCAGGCAGACGAACTGGCCGCGGGGAATCTCCAGCTGGATATCCTGCAACGCGACCACATCGCGCTCGGCGGTCTTGAACACCTTGTTCACACGTTCAATCTGGATGTGCGTGTCACTCATCAATGCTCCAGTCCCCGGTGCCAGCGCAGCAGGTAATTATTCAGGCGGTTCATGGCCACGTCGATGGCCAGTCCGAGCAAGCCGATCGTGATCATGCCGGCGATGATCTTGTCCGACCAAAAGTATTCGCGCGCTTCCAGGATACGGAAGCCCAGGCCATTGTTCACGGCGATCATTTCCGACACGATCACCACGATGAAGGCGGTACCGATGCCGATCCGCACGCCGGACAGGATGTACGGCACGGCGGCCGGCAGCATCACGCGCACGAACAGCGTGGTCCCGGACGCGCCGAGGTTGCGCGCCGCTCTGATATAAATACCGTCGACCTGGCGCACGCCGGCGATGGTATTCATCAGCACGGGGAAAAACGCGCCCAGTGAAATCAGGAACACGGCCGGCGGATTGCCCAGGCCGAACCACAGGATCGACAGCGGGATATAGGCAATGGGGGGAATCGGCCGCAGCAATTGCACCAGCGGGTTCATCCACGCATAGACGCGGGGGCTGGCCCCCATGAGCAAGCCCAGCGGCAGCGCCAGCCCGGCGCCGATGACAAAGCCCACGCCCACGCGGTACATGCTGCCCATGGCGTCATGGATCAACTCGCCCGAGAAGGCCCAGGCCAGCCAGCTGCCCTGCTCCGCCACATACGGTTGCAGCGGCAACAGGTAGGCAATCCACTTTTCCACCACGGCCAGCGGCGCCGGCAATACTTGCGGATTGACCCAGCCATTCATCGCCACCACTTGCCAGATGGCGATGGCCACGGCCGGCACCACCATGCCGACACCCGCCTCTTTCCACGTCTTGCGCCATTTGCCCATGACTCTCCCTTATTTGACGCCCAGGCTCTTTTTCGCCCCGTCCAGCAAGTCGGTCTTGACCCACTCTTTCGCCACCGGCGGACGCGCCATGCGGCCCACGCCGGTTTTCACCATCACGTCCGTGGTGACCTGGATGTGGTCCGGCGTGATGTCATACGAATACGGCGAATTGCTGATCGCATCCTGGAAATCGTCGCTGGTGATCTGGCCCTTGAACACGACTTCGCGCACGTATTTTTCCGCCGTCGCGGGCTGGTCGATAAAAGTCTTGGTGGCTTCCACGAAACAGCGCATGAACTTTTCCGCCACCGGGCGCTTCTCTTTGTAGAACTTTTCCGTCATCACCATGGTCCGGATCGGCTCGCCGATCGGCGTGTCGTACGGCTTCAGCATTTCCGCGCCAAAACCCTTGTTGATGGCTTGCGACGATTGCGGTTCCGACTGCATCATGGCGTCGATGTTCTTGCCCAGCAGCGCCTGGTTCAAGTCCGCGTACGCCAGGAACACCAGTTGCACATCCTTGCCCGGCTGGTCCGACGCGGTCAGGCCCGCCTGCTGCAATTCCGCCAGCAGCAGGACTTCCTGGATGCCGCCCCGCGTCACGCCGACTTTCTTGCCCTTCAAATCCTTCAGCGACTTCATTTTCAGGTCGGACCGTCCCACCAGCCGCGCCCCGCCCTTGGCAAAGCCGGCCACCACGTAGATCGGCGCGCCGCCCGCGCGGCCGGAAATCGCCGCTTCCGACGCCGTGGTGCCGACATCGAGTTCGCCGGCAATGATGGCCTGCATCACGTCCAGCCCCTTGGCGAACATGTGCTCTTCCACCTTGATGCCGCACTTGGGCGCGATCTCCTTGATGTACGACACCGCGCCGTAATGCGCGAATTTCAGGTTACCCAGGCGGACCACGTCCTGCGCCTGTGCCGGCGCCAGAACGGCCGCCGCCAGCGCTGCCGCCACCATTGTTTTTACGAACGCTGTTTTCTTCATTGCTTCGTGTCTCCCAGGAATAGTCAACCAGCCAAATCAGATTGTGAACAGATCATACCAAGCACTAATAGATATAAAGCAAGGAAATCAAAAAAACATCGCCAGCGTAGTCACACCGGGGGACAGGGGCGCAGAGGGATTAAGGTAGAATGGCGGCATTTTGCACCCTCTATATATAGTAGGCCTTACATGCTAGACAATCTGACTCAACGCCTTGCCAAAGTCGTCAAGACCATGCGCGGCGAGGCGCGCCTGACCGAAGCCAACACGGCGGAAATGCTGCGCGAAGTGCGCATGGCGCTGCTGGAGGCGGACGTCGCCCTGCCGGCGGTGCGGGAATTCATTGCCAAGGTCAAGGAAAAGGCGATGGGCGAGGAAGTGATTTCCTCGCTGACGCCGGGCCAGGCGCTGGTCGGCGTGGTGCAGCGCGAAATGGCGGCCCTGATGGGCGCCGACCTGGGGCCGGAAGCCACCCAGTTGAGCTTTGCCCAGCAGCCGCCCGCCATCATCCTGATGGCCGGCCTGCAAGGTGTGGGTAAAACCACCACCGTCGGCAAGCTGGCCAAGTACCTGAAGGAAGAAAAGAAAAAGAAAGTGCTGACCGTGTCGGCCGACGTTTACCGTCCCGCCGCGATCGCCCAGCTGAAAACCGTGTCCGGCCAGGCCGGCGCCGATTTCTTCCCGTCCACGCCGCAGGACAAGCCAGTCGACATCGCGCTGGCCGCGCTGGACTGGGCGAAAAAGCATTACCACGACGTGCTGATCGTCGACACCGCGGGCCGCCTCGGTATCGATGAAGAAATGATGAAAGAGATCGCCGCCGTGCACGGCGCGATCAAGCCGATTGAAACCCTGTTCGTGGTCGACGCCATGCTGGGCCAGGATGCCATCAACACGGCCAAGGCGTTCAACGATGCGCTGCCGCTGACCGGTATCGTGCTGACCAAGCTCGATGGCGATTCGCGCGGCGGTGCGGCGCTGTCGGTGCGCCACGTAACGGGCAAGCCGATCAAGTTTGCAGGCGTGTCGGAAAAGCTGGACGGCCTGGAAGCGTTCGACCCGAGCCGCATGGCCAGCCGCGTGCTGGGCATGGGCGACATCATGGCGCTGGTGGAAGAGGCGCGCAAAGGCGTCGACGCCAAGGCGGCGGCCGACCTGGCGGCCAAGGTCAAGTCGGGCGGCAAGTTCGACATGAATGACTTCAAGGCGCAGCTGGGCCAGATGAAGAAAATGGGCGGCATGGCCAGCCTGGTCGACAAACTGCCGGCGCAGTTCCAGCAAGCGGCCGGCGGCGCCAACATGGACCAGGCCGACAAGCAGGTACGCCGCATGGTCGGCATCATCGACTCGATGACGCCGGCCGAACGCGCCAAGCCGGACTTGATCAAGGCCAACCGCAAACGCCGCATCGCGGCCGGCGCGGGCGTGCAGGTGCAGGAAGTGAACCGCATGCTGAACCAGTTCGAGCAAATGCAGACCATGATGAAAAAACTGTCCGGCGGCGGCATGATGAAGATGATGCGCGCCATGAAGGGCATGATGCCGGGTATGCGTTAAGTCCCCTATGGCGGCGCATGGTTTCCACAGTGTCGGACTTTTCCGTATCGTTTCCGTGAAAAAACACGAAAAACACTTGCATACTGGGCAAATCCCCACCAATATTAGCCGTGCGATTGAATTGCGCAACTATTTCAGTGTTCGTTAAGGAGGCTCGAATATGGCAACAGCCAAGAAAACCCCAGCAGCACCAGCAAAAAAAGCGGCGGCGGCCAAGCCTGCAGCCAAGAAAGCGGCACCAGCGGCAAAACCTGCAGCCAAGGCAGCGCCAGCGCGCAAGCCCAACGCAGCCTTCATGAAAGAAATGAAGCCATCGGCAACGCTGGCTCCCGTGGTGGGCGCCAACCCACTGCCTCGCACTGAAGTCACCAAGAAAGTCTGGGACTACATCAAAAAGCACAACCTGCAAGACGCGGCCAACCGCCGCATGATCAATGCGGACGACAAGCTGAAAGCCGTCTTCGGCGGCAAGGCGCAAGTGTCGATGTTCGAGATGACCAAGCTGATCTCCGATCACCTGAGCTGAACGCGGCGCGTTGCGCAACGCACGCGAAAAGCCCCGGCGCCTGCGAAGGCCCGGGGCTTTTTAATTTGGAGCGCAAGAAGAAATTACGGTGAGGCGGCCAGCGTGACGCCCGCGCCGGGCGTGTGCTTCCACTTGTTCCACGCGGCCAGCACCGCGTTCGGATATTCCGGCTTGCCGCGCGAACCGTTATAGCGGCCCAGCGCCAGGAACAGATTACCCTTCTCCATATCGATGTACATGCGCAGGATGGCGCAGCCATAGCGCAAATTCGTCTGCATGTTGAACAGCTTGCGGCGGTCCGCGTCGCCGATCACGTTAGTCCAGAACGGCATCACCTGCATGTAGCCGCGCGCGCCCACAACCGATACGGCGTACTTGCGGTACGCCGACTCCACCTGGATCAGCCCCAGCACCAGCCCGGGATCGAGCCCTGCCCGCTTGGTCTCGTACCACAGGGTTTCCAGGAATTCCGTGCGCACCTGGTCGTCCGGCAGCTTGCGCTGCAGGCGTCCCGACAGATCGGCGAACCAGGTCTGGTAGCGCTGGTGGTCGGTCGCGCTGGTGAAAACAGGTTTCGGGGGGCGCGCATCGAGGATGGCGTTGGACAGCGCCAGCCGCACGGAGTCGGCCAGCGCTTCTTCCTGCTGGTTGCCGGCAAAGCCGTACGGCGCCGCCAGCATGCCAGTCATCAGGGCCAAGCTATACCACCAGCGCAGGGGAAGCGCCCGGAGTCGGCGCCGGTCGGCGCCAGGCCGCTGGTGGTGACGCCGGTTCACGGTTGCACTTTGCCCTTGATGAAGTTGACGATGTCGGCCACCGGCACGGCGGTCGCTTCGGTATCGCGGCGGCCCTGGTATTCCAGGTTGCCTTCTTTCAGGCCGCGCTCGCCGATCACGACGCGGTGCGGCACGCCGATCAATTCCCAGTCCGCGAACATCGCGCCGGGACGCAGGCCACGGTCGTCGACGATGACGTCGATGCCGGCCGCTTCCGCCGCCGCGTACAGCTTGTCCGTTTCTTCCTTGACCATCTCGCTGCGGTCGTAACCCATCGGGCACAGCACCAGTTCAAACGGCGCCAGCGACGTCGGCCAGATAATGCCCTTGTCGTCGAAGTTCTGTTCGATGGCGGCGCCCAGGATGCGGGTCACGCCAATGCCGTAGCAACCCATTTGCAGCGGCGCGGATTTGCCCTGTTCGTCCAGGAAGGTCGCGTTCATCGATTGCGAGTACGCGGTGCCCAGCTGGAACACGTGGCCCACCTCGATGCCGCGCTCGATGGCCAGCACGCCTTTACCGTCCGGCGACGCATCGCCTTCCACCACGTTGCGCAAGTCGGCCACGAGGCTTGGCTCGGCCATGTCGCGGCCCCAGTTGGCGCCCGTGTAGTGGTAATCCGCTTCATTGGCGCCGGTGACGAAGTCCGACATCAGCGCCACGGTGCGGTCGGCCACCACGGTGACAGGCGCTTTGGTCCCGATCGGGCCCAGGTAGCCCGGCACGCAGCCATACACTTCGGCGATTTCCTCTTCGGTCGAGAAGCGGTGCTGCGCCAGGCCCGGCACCTTGCCGACCTTGATTTCATTGAGTTCGTGGTCGCCGCGCAAGAGCAGCATGAAGTACTGCTTCTTGCCGTCCGCTTCCACCGTCAGCGCGATGGTTTTCACCGTGTTTTTCAGGTCGATGTTGAGCAGCTTGGCCACGTCTTCGCATTTCTGCGCTTTCGGGGTCGAGGTTTTTTCCAGCGCGGCGCCAGGCGCGGCGCGGGTGCCGGAGGCGACGGCTTCGGCCGCTTCCATGTTGGCCGCGAAATCCGAGGTTGGGCAGTAGACCAGTGCATCTTCGCCGGTGGACGCAATCACGTGGAATTCATGCGAACCGGTGCCGCCAATGGCGCCGTTGTCGGCGGCCACGGCGCGGAATTTCAGGCCAAAGCGGGTGAAGATCCTGGTGTACGCATCGAACATGATCTGGTAAGACTTTTGCATGCCTTCCAGGTCGCGGTCGAACGAGTACGCATCCTTCATCGTGAATTCGCGGCCGCGCATCAGGCCGAAACGGGGACGGCGCTCGTCGCGGAATTTCGTCTGAATGTGGTAAAAATTCAACGGAAGCTGCTTGTAGGATTTAATTTCCGAACGAACAACATCCGTGATGACTTCTTCCGACGTGGGCTGGATCGCGAACTCGCGGCCGTGACGATCCTTCACGCGCATCAGTTCCGGGCCCATCTTGTCCCAGCGGCCCGTTTCCTGCCACAGCTCGGCCGGCTGCACCAGGGGCATCAGCAGCTCGATGGCGCCAGACTTGTTCATCTCTTCGCGGATGATGGCTTCGACCTTGCGGATCACTTTCAGGCCCATCGGCATGTAGGTGTAGATACCCGAGCCGAGGCGCTTGATCATGCCCGCGCGCATCATCAGTTTGTGGCTGACGATTTCAGCGTCGGACGGAGCTTCTTTGAGAGTTGAAATAAAAAATCGTGAGGCGCGCATACGTTGAATTCTTTTTCAAAAAGAGAGAGTTATAATCAACCTAATTTTAAAGGATTAGCTGGCTGATGCGTCCAAACTTTATACAAATGCGTTCATTGGATGGCTTGCCGGCCGCTGCCGTACCACGGCGGCGGTGTCGGCGCGCAGGTTTGTGGGCAAAAATATAAGAAGGGCGCGCGGCAGCAGAAAGTTTGAGGTGCACTATGCTCGACCGTGAAGGGTTTCGGCCCAACGTCGGCATCATCCTGCTCAACGCCCATAACGAGGTGTGGTGGGGCAAACGGGTGCGCGAGCACTCATGGCAATTCCCGCAAGGGGGTATCAAATACGGAGAAACGCCTGAACAGGCAATGTACCGGGAGCTGGAAGAAGAAATAGGATTACGAGCAGAACACGTCAAGATCATCGGACGGACCCGCGACTGGCTGCGCTACGAGGTGCCAGATCACTTTATCAAGCGGGAAATCCGTGGCCATTACCGTGGCCAGAAACAGATCTGGTTCCTGTTGCGCATGTGCGCGCGCGACAACGACGTCAACCTGCGCCTGACCGACCACCCTGAATTCGACGCCTGGCGCTGGCATGAATACTGGGTACCGCTGGATGTGGTGATCGAGTTCAAGCGCGAAGTGTACCAGCGGGCCTTGCAGGAATTGTCCCGCTTCCTGACGTGGCCGCCGCATGGCGAACGGCACCGTCACCACACGTCGCGCTACCTGCGCCAGCCGCATGCCCGGGGGCAGAATGGCAATAATGCCAATGCTGCCAACAAGGCAACCGCCACAACCGCGGCGAATGCAGGGGCACCAGGTGCCGTCCCGGAACTGGTATCGGCCACCGGGGAAGCACTGGCAGTGGTCGCACCGCAGTCCGCCATCCCGGACAAAAAGTAATCCACCCAGAACGGACGCTTCGGCGTCCGTTCTGCTTTCCAGCGCCGCATAGTGTGCGGGCAGGCTCCCGGCCGGAACAGGTACAATGGCGGATTGTCTGTATTGTGTCAGCTTATGTTCAACCCTTCCCAAAGCGACGTACGCCGCTTCTTTTGCGACGTATTCCGCAAGCAGCGCGCCCAGGAAATCCTGACGCCGCTGGAAACCATGGCCTCCGACTGGATCCGCCACCACCCCGAATACCATGACGTGCTGGCCGATGTGGACGCCGCGCTGGCGCGCGACTTTTCCGTCGACTCGGGCCAGACCAATCCCTTCCTGCACCTGTCGATGCACCTGTCGATCGACGAACAGATTTCCATCGACCAGCCGCCCGGCATCCGCGCGGCCGCCACGGCGCTGACCCTGAAACTGGATTCCGCCCACGAAGCGCAGCACCAGATCATGGATTGTCTGGGCGAGATGATCTGGAATGCGCAGCGCAGCGGCATGCCGCTCGATGCCGACGCCTACATCGAAGCCGTCCGGCGCAAGGCCGGTCAATAAAAAAAGCCACGCGATGCGTGGCTTTTTTACTGGTCAGGCAACAATCAGCGCTTCAGCACCAGCGTGCCTGGCAGGCTGTGCAGGTATGCCGCCACATCCTTGATATCCTGGCCGGACAGGTTTTGCACCTGGCCGCCCATGATGGCGTTGGCGCGGCCATTGGCCTTGTCGCCACGCTTGTACGCGGTCAGCGCGTGCGCCAGGTAATCCTGGTGCTGGCCGGCCAGCTTCGGATAGCTGGGGTCGATCGGGGTGTTGTAGTCCTTGCCGTGGCAAGCGAAGCAGTTGGCTTTCTCGGCCAGTGCCTTACCTTTTTCGATATTGCCGCCGGCGGATGCTGCGAATGGCAGTGCGGAGCAGAACAGGGCGATGATGATTTTTTTCATGTGACGTGGCCTCATTTCGCGGTTTTGGATTGCTGCGAGTAGTACGCAGCGATGTCGGCGATGTCCTGGTCGGACAGGCTGACCGCGATGCCCTTCATCGATGGGTGCTTGCGCTCACCTTTCTGGTAACCCTTCAACGCATTCTCGATGTACTTCGCCGATTGGCCGCCAATCATCGGTACCTGGAACACTTCCGGGAACGTTGCTTTGTAGCCGGGAATGGCGTGGCAACCGACACACATTTCGATCTTGGCTGGAGCGGCCTTCGGGTCTCCTACCACGTCGGCCGCTGCGGCTACGTTGGCGAGGCCCGCGAGCACGAGAACTGCGTAGATTTTTTTCATAGTGAGGACTAGGTTAACGTCAGTAAAGAAAAGCACTGCGAGGCACAACAAGTGATACTGCCAGAGCATAAAAGTTGACTTTTACGCTAATAATCATCGATTCTAACCTAATAAAATGCCGCCAGTCCACATCATCCGGACGCAGTGTGGTATAGCGTTCTGGCATATACTCGCAGGATTATTTTCCCTTACGAGACAAGTTCAACATGCATCCCGACAAAGGCCCCGCCCCACGTTTCCAGGGCTCCGACAATTACGTCGCCACTGGCGACCTGAAACTGGCAGTCAATGCCGCGCTGACCTTGCAGCGTCCGCTGCTGATCAAGGGCGAACCCGGCACCGGCAAGACCATGCTGGCCGAGGAAGTCGCGGCCGCGCTGGACATGCCGCTGATGCAGTGGCACATCAAGTCCACCACCAAGGCCCAGCAAGGCCTGTACGAATATGACGCCGTGTCGCGCCTGCGCGATTCGCAGCTGGGCGACGAGCGCGTGCGCGACATCCACAACTACATCGTCAAGGGCGTGCTGTGGCAAGCCTTCACGGCGCCGGAACCGGTGGTGTTGCTGATCGACGAGATCGACAAGGCCGACATTGAATTCCCCAACGACTTGCTGCGCGAGCTGGACCGCATGGAATTCTACGTGTACGAGACGCGCGAAATGGTGCAGGCCAAGCACCGCCCGCTGGTCATCATCACGTCCAACAACGAGAAGGAATTGCCGGACGCCTTCCTGCGCCGCTGCTTCTTCCACTACATTAAATTCCCGGACAAGGACACGATGGAAGCCATCGTCAAGGTCCACTACCCGAACCTGAAGCAGGAATTGCTGGCGCAGGCGCTGCAAACCTTCTATGAAGTGCGCGACGTGCCTGGCCTGAAGAAAAAACCGTCGACGTCGGAATTCCTCGACTGGCTGAAACTGCTGCTGGCCGAAGACATCCCGGCCGAAGCGCTGCGCAGCAAGGACCAGAAGGCAATCGTGCCGCCGCTGCATGGGGCGCTGCTGAAAAACGAGCAGGATGTGCACCTGTTCGAACGCCTGGTGTTCATGAACCGGAACAGCCGCTGATGAAGGATTTGGCCAACTGCACGCTGGAATTGAACGGCGTGCGCCTGGAACCGCTGGGTCTCCAGCACGCGGCCGGCCTGCGCGCCGCCGCGGCGGACGGCGAGTTATGGAAGCTGCGCATCACGTCGGTGCCGGAACCGCATGAGACGGACGCATACATCCAGGCCGCGCTGGACATGCGCCCTTCCCGCTTTGCCTTTGCCGTCATCGACGCCACCAGCAACACCGTGATCGGCACCACCAGCTACCACGATATCGTTCCCGCGATTGGCCGCGTGGAAATCGGCTACACGTGGTATGCGCGCAGCCGCCAGCGCACGTCCGTCAATACGTCGTGCAAGCTGATGCTGCTGTCGCACGCGTTTGACACACTGGATTGCGCCGTGGTGGGATTCCGCACCGATAATTTCAATTACACGTCGCAGGCCGCCATCGAGCGCCTGGGCGCAAAGAAGGATGGCGTGCTGCGCCACCACGGGCTGCGCCGCGACGGCACCGTGCGCGACACCGTCATGTACAGCATCACGCGCGGCGAATGGCCTGAAGTCAGGGCGCATTTGCGCTACCGGTTGCAGCGAGGCTGATTATGCTGATTGATTTTTTCTTCACGCTCAAGGAAGCGAAGATCCCCGTCTCCATCAAGGAATTCCTGACCTTGCTGGAAGCGATGCAAAAGAACGTCATCGACACGTCGCTGGACGATTTTTATTACCTGGCCCGCCTCACGCTGGTCAAGGATGAAGCGCACTTCGACAAGTTCGACCGCGCGTTTGCCCAATATTTCAAGGGCATCAACGGCGCCTTCGACACCAATGCCGGCATTCCGCTGGACTGGCTGATGCAGCGCATGAAGCGGGAACTGACGCCGGAGCAGATCGCCGCGCTGGAAAAATTCGGCTACGACAAGCTGATGGACCGGCTCAACGAATTGCTGAAGGAGCAGAAAGAGCGCCACGAAGGCGGCAGCAAGTGGATCGGCACCGGCGGCACGTCGCCGTTCGGCCATGGCGGCACCAATCCGGAAGGCATCCGCATCGGCGGCAAGGGCGGCAACCGTACGGCGGTCAAGGTGTGGGAGCAGCGCGCCTACAAGGATTACGACGGCGACCGCGAACTGGGCACGCGCAACATCAAGGTGGCGCTGCGCCGCCTGCGTAAGTTCGCGCGCGAAGGCCACGAGGAGGAACTGGCGCTGGACCAGACCATCCGCGCCACCGCCAACAACGCGGGCTTCCTCGACATCAAGATGCAGCCCGAGCGCAAGAACAATATCAAGGTGCTGATGTTGCTGGATGTGGGCGGCACGATGGATGACCACATCGAGCGCACGGAGGAATTGTTCTCGGCGGCGAAGACGGAATTCAAGAACATGGAATTCTTCTATTTCCACAACTGCGTCTACGATTACCTGTGGAAGAACAACCGCCGCCGCAACGCGGAACGCTTTTCCACTTGGGACGTACTGCGCAAGTACACGCCGGACACCAAGCTGATTTTCGTCGGCGACGCCACCATGAGCCCCTATGAAATCCTGCAGCCGGGCGGCTCCGTGGAATACAACAACGAGGAAGCGGGCGCCGAATGGGTGGCCCGTTTCACGTCCGCGTTCCCGAAATTTATCTGGCTCAATCCGGAACCGGAAGGCCTGTGGCAATACCGCCAGTCCGTCAACATCATGCGCCAGTTGATGAACAACCGCATGTTCCCCATCACCATCGAGGGGTTGGAGCGGGCGATGCGGATGCTCAGCAAGTAGGCAAATGGGACTGCGGTCCCATTTTTTTCGCCCCTGCTGTAAGAAACCCGCACGGCCGGTGACTACCTGTTCAAGTACAGCTCATCCAGCCCCCCCCATGACCGCCCGACCTCCGTTGAACCCAGCCTGCGCCAGCCAGAACGACCGCTACAGGCACGCCATAGCGACCTATGGCCCGGATATCGCCCGCTTCGCCATGGGCTATGAACGCGATGCAGCCAAACGGCAGGAACTGGTACAGGAAATCCACGTCGCGCTGTGGCAAAGCTTCGCCACCTACAAGGAACAATGCTCGCTGCGCACGTGGGTCTACCGCGTCGCACACAACGTGGGCGCCACGCATATCCAGCGCACTTTCCGCAAGGCCGACCGTATCAGCCTGGAACTGGATGAAGCGGAACAGGTACCGGACGAGCGCGATGGTATTGCCGACGCCGAACGGCGCATGGATATGGAGCGGTTGCTGGCGCTGATTCACAAACTGGCGCCGCTGGACCGCGAAGTGATGCTGCTGTACCTGGAAGACCTGGACGCCGCCGCCATCGGCGACGTCACAGGTATTTCCGCGCGCAATGTCGCGACCAAGATCCACCGCATCAAAGCGCTGCTGGCCCGCCAGATGGGCACGAAAGGTCAATCATGAACGAACAGGATGTCAAAAACATGTGGCGGTCGACGCCGGCCACTGGCGGAGAAGCGCTGCCGGAAGCGGAGCTGGTCAAACGCGCGAACCGCTTCCAGCGCCGCATCGCCCGCCGTAATTTCCTTGAATACGCGGCGGCGCTGCTGGTGTGCGCCGGTTTCGTGCACTACCTGTGGGCCTTCCCGGATCCGCTGATGCGGGCCGGAAGCGTGCTGACGATCATCGGCACGCTGGTGGTGGTGTGGCAATTGCACCGCCGCGCATCCAGCCGCCCGCTGCCAAGCGTGGCATCCGCACTGCCGAGCCGCGACTTTCACCGCGCCGAACTGGTCCGCCAGCGCGATGCGCTGCGCGCCGTGTGGCTGTGGTATGTGGCGCCGCTGGTGCCAGGCATGGTGGTGTTCCGCTGGGGCGTGAACACCAATCCAGATCCCTCGCTGCCGTTTGCGCGCGGCTGGGCGGCAGATGGCGTCATTTGCTGTGTGATGCTGACCGTCATTTTGCTAAACCTGTACGGCGCGCACAAGCTGCAGCGCCAGATCGACCAGCTCGATCAAATTAACACGTAACCGCTTACTTCAACCGGAGATCCCATGAAACGTTCCCCCCTCACGGCGGGGCGGACGGCGCTCGCCTGTGCCCTCGCCGCATCCGTTCTTACCGCTGCCGCCGCCCCCACGCTGCACGACAGCGCCCGCCGCCTCGCCACCCAGCGCACCGCCAACGGCGCCGTGGCCAGCATCGTGATCGGCATCGTCGAGCAAGGCGGCGATCCCGCCATCCACGGCTTTGGTTCAGTGAACGGCCGCGCACCCGACGGTGACACCGTATATGAAATCGGCTCCGTCACCAAGACTTTCACTGCGCTGCTGCTGGCGCAGGAAGCGGCAGGCGGAAAACTGGCGCTGGACGAACCGGTGCAGCACCTGCTGCCCGGCTACGCCATCCCCGCGTGGCAGGGCCAGGCCATCACCTTGCGCGACCTTGCCACGCAAACGTCCGGGCTGCCCCGCCTGCCTACGGGCTTCATGCCGCCCGACATGACCAATCCGTACGCGGCATATGGCGCAACGGAGCTGCAAGCGTTCCTGCGCAATCACCATCTCGCCCGCAAGCCGGGCGCGGTGTATGAATACTCGAACCTGGGCTACGGCTTGCTGGGCGTGGCGCTGTCCACCCGCGCCGGCCAATCCTATGCAACCCTGGTGCATGACCGCATTGCCGCGCCGCTGGGCATGCTATCGACCGCCGTCACACTGACAACGGCCATGCGCGCCAGACTGGCGCTCGGGCATGATGGCGCGGGCAAACCCGCAGCCAACTGGGATTTCGACACCATGGCCGGCGCCGGCGCGCTGCGCTCCACGGCGGCCGACATGCTGCGCTACCTGACAACACTGATGCCCACCGCCGCAGGCAGCCCGTATGCGCTGGCCATCCAGCGCCAGCGTCCCGCCATCCCTGGCGCCGATATCGCACTGGGCTGGCATTTGAGCGACGTGCGCGGCACGCGCATCGTCTGGCACAACGGCCAAACCGGCGGCTATGCCGCTTTTGCCGGCGTCACGGCGGATGGCAAACGGGGCGTGGTGGTGCTGGCCAATACGTCCGCGCCGATGGACGACATCGCGCTGGCGGCGCTGGTCCCCGGAGCGGCGCCGCCACCGGAGATCGTGGCATTGACGCCGGACGTGCTGGCCGGTTACACCGGCAAATACCAGCTGGCGCCCGGCTTTGTGTTGACGATCCAGCCGCAGCGCCAGGGCTTGCAGGTACAGGCGACCGGGCAGCCGCCGTTCGAAGCGCAGGCCACGGCGCGCGATGAGTTCGTTGTCGCCGCGGTGGATGCCCGGCTGAGTTTCCGGCGCAATGCTGCCGGCACGGTGGAGAGCGTGGTGTTGCGGCAGCATGGGCAGGAAGTGCCGGGGAAGAGGATCGAGTAATCTGATCTCTATCCCACATCTGCCCGACTGCGGCCTATCAATTTACAGCCGCATTCGGTCGTGCTGCCATGGACGGCAACGGGAATGCCGTCCACTGTCACGGCATTGTGGGCCGTGATGATTTTATTGATGCCGTGCGGTTTGCCACCGGGGTAGCATCGGGGACATTCCACTTTGTCGCCCAAGCGGGCAATGGCTTTGCCGTCGATATCGTGCTTGGGCGAGCCTGTGATGACTTTGCCGCCATGGTCAGTGGCATCGCCGACCACGATGATTTGCAGGGACATTTGCGACTCCTTGCGTTTGGCTGCGCATTAGTAGGTTGGTGGGCCTTCCGGCTCCGGAGTCAAGGCAGCTTCGATGCCATGCCATTCCGGTAAAGCGGCTGGCGGCAGGGGAAGCACCTTATCCAATCTTCCCAACCGCAAGTCGCGATTCAGGTCCAGAGCGTCGTAAATTTCCTTATAACGGCGCGCTCGCTCTGGGTCCCGGTCTGAACCAAGCGCTTTCAGCATTTCTTCTTTTTTGGCAATGCCGTCGTCAGTATCAAATATGAGATTAAGTGCCGATGCACTTTCACTATCACCGAAGGTTACGCCATCCTGATATAAGCGCACGGCTTCCATGGCCCGCCCCTCTATCTTAGCAATCACAGCTAGTTGATATGCAGCCGCTCCGAAACCTTGTTTATATGCACATTGCAGCATCAATTCCTCCTCATTCAGGCGTCGTGCTCTACCATATGCATCAGCCAATGCCATCAATGCTTCTGGACTGCCTAATTTTGCAGCCTTCAAATATAAAGCCCACGCAATTTCTTTACTTTGTTCCACTCCCCCATATCCTTTTTCATACGCCACGCCCAAATCGTAGAATCCCCATGCTTGACCTGCCTCCACAGCAGTTTTAACAATGGCGATTGACTTTTCCGGATCCGGATCTAGAACATGATTTGAAGAAGTTATGCCCAGCCCCAACCGATAAAAGTTAGCAAGAAGAGCTTTGGCACCCCAGTCCCCCTTTTCAGCAGAAAACATAACATCATACAATATCGATTTATTTTCCTCTTTATCAAACAACCACGCCTGTTTACTGCGCCATCTTTTTCGTGCGCTTAGATATATATCATACGGTTCTTTTGAACGAACATCAGGCATATGATCTCTCCACCGCCCACAAATGGGCGGCACACTATTTACATCAAAATTCGGCAATTTTAAGATAGCATCATGCATAGCGTCTCCCTTCGCGCAACCTTCAGCGAAAATCAAAAAAGCAGCTAAGAGAAAAATTTCACGAATGAAGAATTTTCTTTTCATACCACGGGCTCTCCTGGCTCTCTATCCACAAAGAACGGCAACAGCATGCTCGCCAACTGGTCACCACGTTTTTTAGCAGCCTTATTATCTTCCATGGCAGCCCGCCAATTAAAAAATGTTGAAGCCATATCCCCAAAGCAATCCGGCCCATACTTCTTTGTACATTGATAAAAAAGATCCCGCCTCAATCCATACGCAACATCACTTGCCGTACTCAACACATTTAGCTCACTATCAATAGCCATACTTCTGAGATTGAGGTTGGCTGATCCAATCGTAAAAGCTGCATCATCCACAATAGCAACCTTCGCGTGAATGTAAATTTCTTCATACTCATCAGGATTCAGCCTCACACCTGCAGTCATCTTCCTGCACGTCCAAAGCGACCCCACAACCACATTTATTCCATAAGCCTTCATTGTTTCCAATGAAACTGGAAGCTTACCCTTTCCTTTACTCGCATTTTCCATTGCCCTTTTATGCTCAACCACCATGGAGTCACTTTTCCCTAATTTCGAAATCGTGTCATAGGTCGGAAGGTCCATCCCTTTATCCTCTGGCGTTGATGTGAGGATAAAAACGTAAATCGGCTTAAGGAATTTGTTATCCCTCAGCCTTTCCACGCACTTCACAAGGTAGGCTGACCATGTGTCATATTGTATGTACTGATTTTGAATAAAAATGTAATGATGTATTTGCCGCGTCAAATTTGCATAGCACTCCTTGATGGACTTTTCCCCATGCAGCGGTTGCGTTCTCAGCAATTGAACGCTATGCCGGCCGTCATCGAGTATGAAGGACTTCCAGCTTATTTCCCTCCTCGTTTTCAACCCTTCATTATCTTTGGCGCTGGCTTCAGTTTTCCTGTTCAACAAAGGCTTTAAAAGAACGCCTATCACCTCAAAGAAAAAAGAAGTTGGCGGCGCGGATTCTGCCCAAGCCTGACAAAAATTATGATTAAGATCATAGAGTACCGGACCACGCAGGCGGCATGAAACATCCTGGTATGGTTTAGTCACATAGCTACGCTCATCGATATATTGCTGAGCAGCACTAGATACCTGAAGCAACTCAGCGTCAGAATAGCCAAAGGACGGCAATCCATTCGACCCAGCAGTACCAGCAGTCACCGCAATGGAACCTGCGCGATTGCAGGCCTCATTCATAATCTTCTTGGCGTCACTTTTAAAAAACCGCTCCCGACGCGAGTCACGGAACAGATGTTCTTCCGTATCCCAGAAATCCGTCACGCTGTTATGCCCCATGACATAACCAATCGCGGACTGCGGATCTTCGTAATCTATCAACATCATTTTCTGATGATGAGTAGCATAGAGCTCAGATGCCTTCACCATATAGCCCGGAGGCTCACACTCACCGACAAGAGCAGGTTTCAAGTATTTGTTAGGAACCATTCGTACGTGAAACTCTATAGACCCCGCGTTGCCTGATCTCACATCAGCAAACCAGTCCGCGTTGTAGTCCTGATGTTCTGGTCCGTAAAATTCTTTTTTCATATAGCATCCCACGGCCGGATATTGCGCTCCATAATACCCTGGAATGTTTTTCATTTTTGACTGAGAAAGCACATCGTCATGCCAGACAATTATGCGAACCGTGACGGGGTGCTTTTCCCTTCCAGCTATTTTCTTCAATATGTCGCCATACCTTTCGCCCTCCTCAGCCTCTCCTCCTCTCATCAGTACCATGCCGGGATCAAATCCCCATGTGATGATATCCACACTTCGTTTCGCATTCCTCAGATCCTGAGCTATACGCCCAAACGTCTTTTCGCCACAAATCAACGGCTCTATTGCGCAGTTATGTTTGGGAAAATATACCTGCCTATTTTCCCGCACCCACCAAGGCAGCACCAAACAACTATAGGGCGCGGAGGTTGAATCGTAATAAAGGTTTTGTATATAGAGTTTTTCATTCTCGTCCATATGAGTCTCCCCCTGATGAATCAAGCCATGTCGAAGTAAACGGATTGGAAAGAAGCCTGTCCTCGTCAAGATTGGAGGAATGCTCAGTCAACGCCCCGCCTGGATTCACATACCCATGGAAGCCCATGCCGCTACTGGTCTTATCGGGAGAACTCTCTCTGGTGGGAAGGATGCGGAATACTTGTCCATTCACCAACTCGAGGCGATACGTGCTTTCAGCGGCCAATTCATGTTTGAAGACCAGCGCCCCGTCTTGATTCAACTGCCCCTCTTCCAGCAAGGAGTCATCCTTGAAAAGCTTGTAAGGCAACCCGGAACATGCGCGTCCCGCCGCACTCGCATGCGTTCCCACGTTAAGCGCGCCGCGCCCCTTCAGTTCTGCCAACCCTGGCATCACCACATCCACATCACTATTCTTCGGCCCGACAAAACTATGCCGCGCCGCGTGTCCAACGTAGTTCCCATTGGTGCCCCGCTCGATCCCGTCAGCGTTAAGCTTCATGTAGCTCCCACCGCCATTGATGACCACCTCTTCCTTGGCAGTGATAAGAATGCGATTCGCCGTCTGCGAGATTTCCAACTTGGACAGCAACCGGATGTTGTCCGTCAGCGCCTGAATATCGATGTCCCCTGCAGCCGCCACCAGCTTCATCCCGGCCTGCTGCACGAACAGCCGTAGCGAGCGCTTAATGGTGGCGAACAAGCTCTCCCCGCTGGACAGTGAGAAGCTCTTGCCGCAACTAAGCGCTGTATGCTGATCGCTGGCGATATGCGTGCTGCCCGCAGTTGTGCTGGCGATGCCTGCCGGGCTGGCAAACACCAGGTGTGAGGCCAGTGCTTTTCCATCCTTGCCTGCCATTGCGCGCTGCTGTGTCTCCAGCGTCTTCATGACATCGGCCTGCTGTCGGGCAGCTTCACCGTCATGCTGCTGCGCGAGCTCCGCCAGACTGGCGTGGCTTTGCTGCGCGCGATCCAGGCGCATCGCGGTTTCTTCCATACTGGCCGTCTGTGAACGCGCAGCAGTGCGCTCCTCCGTCGTCACCAACATCCCCCTCCCAGCCCGCACCACCCCATGCCCATCCGTCCTCAACTCAAATCCCTCCCCACGCACCTCTCCCCGCCCCGCCTTGCTTTCCACCCGCACGATATGCCCCAGCGCCAACTGGCTATGCAAATGATCACTGCGCAACTGCGCCTGCAACTGGTCCCGCGTGTCATCCATCACCAGCTGATTCCCGCGCGAACCGCCAAGCTCCCTGCTCCGCCACCCCGACAACGCCCGCTGCCCCCGCAACTCCCACGGTGGCGCATGCCTCCCGTTGTAAACCACCCCTGTCACAATCGGATGGTCCACATTCCCATTGACGAACTGCACCACCACTTCCTGCCCGACGCGCGGCAACCCGATCTGCCCGAACCCCGCACCGGCCACCGGCATCGCCACCCGCACCCACGGCTCGGCGCCGCCCGTCCCCGTTCCCAACCGGTCCCAGTGGAACTGCACCTTGATCCTCCCCAGGTCATCCGTGTGAATCTCTTCCCCCGCAGGGCCCACGACGATGGCCGTCTGCACACCCGGGTCGGCGCAAGGCTGGCTGTGGTAACCCCGCTCCGGATACCAGCGCCGCTCCTGGCGGATACACGTGAACCGGTTCGTGTAGCGCGATTCCGCATGGCGCCCGTCCTGGTAGTTGTTGCTGGCGTTGTGCTCCACCGCCAGGATCAGGTAGCTGCGGCCCTCGCGCGAAGCGTCGCCGATTTCCTTAGCGGGTGCCTGGCCGCTGAAATGTTCTTCCAGCTTGAAGCAGCGCCCCGGCTGCGCATTGCGGTCGTTGCCGGACGCTTCGAAGGTCTGGTACAGCGCTTCCCGCCCATCGCTGCGCCGTTGCGCCAGCGGTTCCCCTTCGCGGCTGCCCTGGTACGCCCTGGCGCCCGCGTATTCGTGCACTTCATGCTCGAACAGGTCGCCCTGCACATAACGGGTCTGCGCCGAGATATGTTGTGGCGACGGGTTCTTGTAATCGAACGTGGACAACGTCAGCCTGTTCGCGCCGATGCGGCGTACTGCCTGCCATTGGTGGATGCTGTCGTCTTCCTTCGATCCCGCTTCGCTGCGGAACGGCATGCCGTCCGGCGCTTCCGTGCCGTCACGCGCATCGATGGGGTCCAGCATCATGGTGTCGTCACCGAGCCACAAGGTATGGCCATTGGCGCGGTGCTCGTACCAGTAATGCCAGCCGCGCGCTTCCCAGCGCCGGTGCAAGTGGTTGTAGTCCGTCTCGTTGTACTGGTTGGCGCAGGTGATGGGCGGATCGCCGTGATACAGGCGCGTTTGCCAGTCGTGCTGCACGCAGTGGCGCAGCGTCAGTTCCGTGATCTGCAGCAGCGTGCGGCCATGGAAGCCGACGCAATCCTGGCGCAGCCGGACAAACGCCATCCACGGTTCCAGCACCATGCGGTATTTCGCCAGGCCGCCATCGGCGCCCAGCAGGCTGAATTCTGTCACGTAGCCATTGAAATGGCGCAGCAAGCCGTCGTTGCGCACCAGCGAGATGGTCACCATCTTGCCCATCATCGACGTCAGCGCAATATGCGCGTCGTCCGACAGCAATTCCGCTTCGTAGCGGAATGAGCGCGACATCTCTTCGCGCGCATGCAGGGTATTGACCAGCAACACCGCATATTCCGGGCCATCATCGCGCGGAAAATCCATCGTCAGCAAACGGCCATGCTGGCTTTCGCCATCCAGCACCGACTGTATCCACGTCCTTGCGCCATCCATCGCCATCCTCCTTGCGCTACAACTGCAACAGATACCGCACTTGCGCCCGCCCCACCCGCCCATGACGATCCGGCAAAAAGGTATCCCAGCCCAGCCGGCGCCGCCGGCCAGGCGGTTCCAATACCAGCGGGCGTATCACCTGGGGCGCCAGCAACAGCCGTACTTCAAACGTCAGCGAAGGTGCGGCACACAGCCGCAACAGCTCGGCCAGCGCCGCCGCACCCTCGCCACCCGGTAGAAACCGCTCCAGTTCATCGGCTTGCAGCGGCCCGATATCGAGCCGCACGCCGCGTTCGGGCCGGAACAACCGGGCGCCCAGCATGGCGCCGCCCCCCAGCATGGGACGGGTACGCCCCAGCACAGAGCGGCGCGCCTGCGGCACGGGTTCCCACCTGCCGGCAAATTGTTCGCAAGCGAGGGGCACCCTGAAATAACCGCCCAATATCTGGGCAATGGCCATTCCGCTGACTGGCCGCATGCGCAGCAAGCCCGCGTAATATGCCGCCACATGGTCGTAGGGATGGCGGGGCGCTGGCTGCACGCCGGACAGCGCCAGCAGCAACGGTAGCAAGTTGTCGGCACCGCCCGTGGCCAGGCCATGCTCGAGCCGCCGCAACTCGTCCGCCTGGCAATGCAGCGCCATCAGGCGCGACGACAACAGGTCGATGAACGCGCACACGCCGCGACGCTGGTCCCCCGACGGCAAGTCGGCGATGTGCTGCGTGTCGTGCAGCGGCAGCGCGCCCGCCGCCCCCAGCAAGCCGATAAAGGCGGGCGTCAGCGCGACTTCCAGCTCAGGGTCCGACATCTCCAGCGCCACCAGCTCGGCAGCGGGAAACGCCAGCGACAAGCTGTTACGAAACCCCAGCACCCGCGCATACGCTTCGTCCTGCGCTATCCCCTGCGCTGCCAGCCAGCGCAACAGCAACCGCAGCGCCTGCGCCACGCTGAAGCGCCACGGTTCATCCCGCAGGCGCCGGATCACGCCAGGCTGGCATAGCCGCTGCGAGGTGCGCATCGTTTCAGCTCCTTGCCCGTGCGGGCAGACAGGGCCACCAGTTCGACAAAGCTGTTGACCTGCACATACAGCCCGAAATAGTGGTCCAGCACATCGATAAACAGGCTGATGCCGCTGCCGGCATAGGCTTCCTCCTCCAGCGTGATCCGCACTTCGATGCCGTGCGCCAGCGACGCACCGTGCGGATGGCGCAGCCACGCCGTGGCGTGCACCTGTTCCAGCGCCACCACGCCGGCAATCTGGCGGCGCGAAATCGCGTCCTGGCGCAAGTCGTACAGCGCCAGCATTTCCCGCAGCGCCTGCACGCCTTGCGGCGCCAGCGCACGCTGGTTCAGCGCCAGGTGGGAAATCAGGCGCCAGTGCAGCGCCGCACCGGAAGGCGGCCGCAACGCCGCCGATGGCATGCGCACGCAGCGCATGGCGGCGCTCCCGCTGCGCAATACGCTATCGCGCAATTGCGCGGGCAAATCCCGATTGCTGCACGTGAGCCGCAACGACAACGTGCACGGCTCCAATGCCAGCGGCATGCGGCGCGCATCGACCAGCGACAGCCGCTTTTCGTACCCGGGACTGCTGGCCGCCAGCATGTCGTCGGTGCGCAGCATCCAGTAGCGGCCCGTACTCTGCTCGCCATGGCGCAGCGAATACAGCGGGCGGAAATCCACCAGCACCTGCTCCGTACCGTGTTTTTCCATCGCCTGCACGCTGTCCACGGAAAACACTTCATACGCGGCCGGGGTGGTCGGATGGGCGCGCACCGCGTAATCCAGCTCTTCATGCGTGACGGCGACAGGTTCGCCCGGATGCCGGAACAGGTTCACCACGGGAGTGCAGCCCGGCAGAAAATTGGCGGAGGAGACATGACGCAAGATGCGCGCCGCATGGGAATCCGGCCCCGCCCCGGCCAGCGCCACGTGCAGCACCCAGGTTTCCGCCGCCGATGGCGCGCACGCGCGCAGCGCCGCCACGTCCACATCGATAAAATTGAATTTCGCAGGAAACGCAAAGTATTCCGCCAGCAGGCGCTGCGCGGGATGCGAGCGGCCATCGGCCGGCAACAACGCCTCGTCCTCCGCAAAGCCGGCCGCAATCAGAGGCAAAGCCGGCAACGCCACCCAGTTGCGCCCCTGCTCCACCCAGGCGCATACGGCCTGCATGCACAGCGCATCGCGCAGCGCGGCGCATAGCGGCGCTTCACCATCGAGATACAGCCGCGCCCTGTCGGCGCCACATGCATGCAGTTCGATACGCAGTCCCGCGCACGCATCGGGCGGCAGCACTATGGCGGGCGGCGCCGCAAGCGGGGGTTCGAAAGCGGCGGCCAGCACCGTCACTGCCTGGCCATCGACCGGGAACACGGTGCGGAACTTGCACGGCACGTCGTTCACTGGCGCGGACTCCAGCTCCGTGCCACGCGGCGTACCGGCGCCGTCCGTCGACTGCGCAATGGCGCACGACGGAAACGGCCGCAAATAGTGGGGCAGCAACAGTTCCAGCAATGCTTCCGTCACGTGCGCATGGCCGTCATCGATGCGCATGGCCACGCGGGCCGCCAATAGCGCGACGGACTGGATCAGGCGCTCGGTTTGCGGTTCCGCCTCCTGGCTGTCATCGAGCTGCAACTGCGCCGCCACTTTCGGATAGCGCGCGGCAAACTGGCCCGCGTGGCGTCGCAACATGACCAGTTCGCGTTCGTAGTACGGCAGCAATCGCTCCATCGGCCCTCCTCCAGTGAACGGGGTGAAGGGCCATTATTTCCGTCTGTCTTTTCGGCAACTTGCGCAAATGCAAATTCAATCGAGAAAGATTTCAGATCGGCAATCACTTGCGGCGGCGCAAAGAACCAGCAGGACGGTCACGGCAAGCTGCCCTTTCCATCACTCCCGGGAGCACGCCATGAGCCTGCCATTGAAGGTATTGTGGACCGAAGGTTTAATGCTGGGGCCACTGCATTTGCAGCAGCAAGACCGCTACCACGAAGCGCGGGCGCAGCGCATGGCCGCCATGCTGCAGCCGCACCTGTGGGGCATCCGCGACGTGCGGTGGAACGATGAAAGCCTGCGCAACGGCGTGTTGCAGGCGGAAGTGCTGTCGCTGGTGTTCCCGGACGGCGAATGCTACGACGCGCCCGGCGCCGACGCCTTGCCGCCGGCGCTGGACCTGGACCAGCTGGCGCAGGACGAACAGGCCTGCACGATTTGCGCGCTGCTGCCCGCGCTGCATGCGCATGGCGGCAACGTGCAGGCAAATGGCGCCGCCGCTGCCGTGCGCTATGCGCGGCATGAACGGGAAACCCTGGATTTGTACGAAGGCGCGCCGTCCGAACAGATTGCCTACCTGCGCAAGGCGGTGCGGCTGGCGCCGCAGGCGGACCGGGACAGCAACGGTGCCGTCGCCTTGCCCGTGATCCGCATCCGCCGCCTGGCCACGGGCGGCTTCGAAGCGGATCCCGCCTTCATTCCGCCCGCCGTCACGGTCTCCGCCACCGGCTTGCAGCGCATGCTCGAAGGGCTGGTCGACAAGTTACAGGCCAAGGTCGACGCGCTGCACGAGCGGCACCGGCAGCCGGCCAAGGATGTGGTGTCTTTCCACAGCGGCGACATCACGTCGTACCTGATGCTCAACGCCATCAGCACCTGCGGCGCGGCGCTGGTGCACTGCGCGCGCCACGGCCAGCATCATCCAGAATCCCTGTTCGAGCGGATGACGACACTGGCCGGTGGCCTGATGTCGTTTTCCACCCGCTATGCGCTGGCCGATTTGCCCGCTTACCGCCATGCGGACGCCGGTCCCGGTTTCGCGCGGCTGGCCGCGATGATCCGCGACCTGGCCGACACGGTGCTGTCGTCGCGCTATTTCACGATCCCGCTGCCGCCCGATCCCGACCGGCCGGGCCGCTACCGCACCCGCATCGACCCGGCCCAGGTCGACCGCGCCACCGCGCTGTGCCTGGCCGTCAGCGCGGACATGCCGGCGCTGGAACTGGTGGCGGCCGTGCCGCTGCGTTTCAAATGCGGCGCGCCGGACGACGTCGAGCGCATGGTCGGCATGGCGCTGCCCGGCATCCCGCTCACGCACATGGCGCAAGTGCCGCACGACGTGCCGATCCGCCCCAACACGTATTACTTCACTTTCGACCACCGCAACACGCTGTACGACACGATGCTGAAAGCGCAGGCGCTGGCGCTGTATGCGCCGGACGGCATGAAGGCGCTGAAGGTGGATTTATTTGCGCTGAAGGGCGAGGCGGGCGAGCTGGGATGACCCGGAGATGCTATTCATGCTTGCAATTGCAGCCGGTAACCGACGGCGGTTTCCGTCAACAGGTATTTCGGCTGCGCCGGCTCGTCTTCCAGCTTGTGCCGCAGGTGGCCCATGTAAATGCGCAGGTAGTGGCCGTTTTCACTTTGTGACGGCCCCCACACGGCGCGCAGCAATTGCGGCGCCGTCATGACGCGCCCCGCATTGGCCACCAGCACAGACAACAGGCGGAATTCCGTCGGCGTCAGGTGCACATGTTCATTGTTCTTCAGCACGCGACGGTTGCGCACATCCACTTCCACCGCGCCAAAGCGCACCACGCCGAACTGGTCGGCCTGTGGCTGGCGGCGGCGCCGCAACGTGGCGCGCACGCGCGCCAGCAATTCCCCGACGCCGAACGGCTTGGTGAGGTAATCGTCCGCGCCGGCATCGAGCGCCGCGATCTTGTCCGCTTCGTCGACGCGGGCCGACAATACGACCACCGGCACGTCCGACCATTTGCGCAAATCGGCAATAAACGTGTTGCCATCGCCGTCCGGCAAGCCCAGGTCCAGCACGATCAAGTCCGGCTTGCGCGTCCCGGCATCGGTTAACCCCCGCCGCATGGTCGGGCATTCGTGCACCTGCCAGCCCTCCTCTTCCAGCGCGGCGCGCACGAAACGGCGGATTTGCGGTTCATCTTCCACCAGCAAGGCAACCGGCATCGGGTCCGCGGTATATTGGCTCATCATGCTTCCTCTTCGGGCATTGCGGGCGGCGTCCCCAGCGGCAAGTCCACGGCAAAGGCGGCGCCACCCAAGTGCGACGGGACGGCGGCAATCTGTCCGCCATGCGCTTCCACAATCGCGCGGCAAATCGCCAGGCCCAGGCCAACTCCGGGCCGGGCCGATTCGCGCTCGCCGCGCACGAATTTCTCGAACAAGCTGTCCTCCCTGCCCTGCGGCAGGCCGGGGCCATCGTCACTGACCGTTACGCGCACGGTAGGCCCCAGGATTTGCACGGCTAGTTCGATATGCGAACCCGGCGGCGTATATTTGGCGGCATTTTCCAGCAAGTTGCACAGCACGCGCTCGATCAGCACCGCATCATAGCGCAGCAACGGCAAGTCATGCGGCAGCCTGGTGGACACCACGTGCCGTTTCAACGGCACGGCGCACAGCCGCAGCGCACTGCCGGCCACTTCTTCCAGCGGCTGCCATTGCAGGTTCAACTTGACCTCCCCACTCTGGATCCGCGCCATGTCCAGCAGGTTGGCCACCAGGGTATGCATGCGCCGCGCCTCGTCCTGTAGTGATTGCGCCAGCTCGAGCTGGGCGGCCGCCAATGGCGGGCGCGATGCGGCCAACGATTCGGACAGTCCCACCAGCGACGTCAGCGGCGTGCGCAAGTCATGCGACAACGCCGCCAGCAACGAATTGCGCAGCCGTTCCGATTCCATGCTGACCAGCGCCTGCTGGGCCACGCCGATGTAATGCACGCGCTCCAGTGCAATGGCCGCCAGCGCGGCAAACGTGTCGAGTTGCTGGCGCTGCTCCGGAACCAGCAGCCAGCGCCGGTCGCCAGGTTCGATGGCCAGCACGCCGCGCGTGCGCATCGGCGCCACCAGCGGCAGGTAAAACACGGCGCTGGCCGGCAAGGTTGCAGTTCCCGGCCCGGCGCATACGGCATGGTCGAAAGCCCATTGCGCTATCCCCATATCCAGTCCGGCAATGGCCGGTCTCCCGCCTGCGTCATCACCGGCGCTGAGATGGCCGCTGTCGTCCGGCAGCAGCAGCGCGGCCCGGGCGCGGAAAGCCGCCATCACGGCGGCGCGCGTCATCTCGAACACTTGTTCCGTCTGCAAAGCCCCGGACAATTCCCGGGCGAATTCGTACAGCGCCCGCGCCCGGGCTTCACGCAGCGCCGCCACGCGCGCCTGGAAACGCAGCCCGGCCGTCAAATGCCCCGTGATCAGGCCCACGGCCAGCATGACGACAAACGTCACCAGGTACTGGAAGTCCGAGACGGCAAAACTGAAGCGGGGCGGCACGAAGAAGAAGTCGAAGCACAGCACGCCGACGCACGTCGCCATCACGGACGGCCCCCGCCCGAATCGCACGCCCACCAACAGCACCGTCAGCAGGAACAGCATGGCGATATTGGCCAGGTCCAGGAACGCCAGCAGCGGCGTGGCGGCTAACGCCGTACCCAGCGCCGCAGCCGCCGCGATGGCATACGGCAGCGGCTTGACGCTGCGCACCTCCGCCGACGTCCCGGCGTCGCGCAGCGGCGTATCGTGCACCGCAGGCATGGCGCCGATTTCCACCAGGTCGATGTCCGGCGCCAGCCGCGCCATGCCGCGGATATGCGGCAAGCGCCAGGGCCACGTATGGTGGCCCCGCCCCAGCACGATTTTCGACAGGTTGTGGCCGCGTGCGTATGCAACCACCTGTTGCGCGATATCCGCGCCTGACAGCACGGCCGTAACGGCCCCCAGGTCGGCCGCCAGCTTCAGCGTCGCGAGAATGCGTTCGCGCTGCTGCGCGGACAGACGCTGCAGCGCCGGCGTTTCCACGTAAATCGCGTGCCAGGCCATGCCCAACTGGCCGGCCAGCCGCGCGGCGCTGCGCACCACGTGCTCGCCGCCGGCACGGGGGCCCACGCAGCACAGCAGCGACGCGCCGGTTTTCCAGATCGCATCGATCGACTGTTCCACGCGCCATGCCCGCACGTCGCCTTCCACCCGGTCGGCCGTGCGGCGCAGCGCGAGTTCGCGCAATGCAATCAGGTTACCTTTCCGGAAGAAATTCTGCGATGCGCGTTCGGCCTGCTGCCCCTGGTACACCTTGCCGGCTTTCAGGCGCGCCAGCAATTCATCGGCCGGCACGTCGACCAGCACCACTTCATCGGCGCCGTCAAACACCGTATCCGGCACGGTTTCATTGACGCGCACTCCGGCAATCCCGCCCACCACGTCGTTCAGGCTTTCCAGGTGCTGCACATTGACCGTGGTCCAGACATCGATGCCGGCTTCCAGCAATTCTTCCGCATCCTGCCAGCGCTTCGGATGGCGCGAGCCTGGCGCGTTCGAATGCGCCAGCTCATCCACCAGCACCAGCGATGGTTTACACGCCAGCGCGGCATCGATGTCGAACTCGCGCAAGGTACGGTCGCGGTAAGCCACTGTTTTTAACGGCAGGATCGCCAGTCCGTCCAGCAATCCGGCCGTCTCGCTGCGGCCATGCGTCTCGACCACGCCGACCAGCACCTGCTGGCCAACTCCGGCCTGCTTGCGCGCGGCCGACAGCATGGCGTACGTCTTGCCAACGCCGGCCGACGCGCCAAAATAAATGCGCAAGCGGCCACGCGCCAAACGGCGTTCGCCGGCCTGTACTTGCGCCAGCAACGCATCGGGATCGGGACGCCCGGGGCGCGGGCTTTCGCGGAAAAACGTCATGGGTACAGCATACTGAAATCAACGAGTATGGAGTGTTTTACCATCCAGCGCCAGATTCAGGCGCAGCACATTGACGCGCGGCTCGCCAAAGAATCCGGCCTGGCGCTGGCGGGATTCGCGCTCGATCAGCGCGCGCACCTGCTGCTCCGGCATGCCGCGCGCGGCTGCCACGCGGCGCGCCTGGTACAGCGCGGCGGCAACGCTGATGTCGGGATCGAGGCCGCTGCCGGATGCCGTGACCAGGTCGACGGGAATAGGCGCCTTGTTGTCCGGGTCGGCCGCGCGCAGCGCGTCGATCCGGCTCTTCACATTGTCCGCCAGCGCCGGGTTCAGCGGCCCCAGGTTGGAACCGCTCGAACCGGCGGCATTGGCCGGCATCGGCCCGGTGGCCGATGGCCGTCCCCAGAAGTATGTCGGCGACGTAAATGGCTGGCCGATCAGTTCCGATCCGGCCGGCTTGCCATCGGCTTCGATGATGCTGCCGGCCGCCTGGGCTGGAAACGCGGCGCCGGCAATGCCGGTAACGGCAATCGGATACAGCACGCCGCACACCAGGGTCAGCGCGCCGAATACGGCAAGGGCGGGACGCAATTGGGACATCATGATGTTCTCCTCAAGCCAGGTTGAATGCGGCCAGCAGCATGTCGATCAGCTTGATGCCGGCAAACGGCAGCAGCAAACCACCCAGGCCATAAATTAACAGGTTACGGCGCAACAATTCGGCGGCGCCCACGGCGCGGTACCGCACGCCTTTCAGCGCCAGCGGGATCAGCACCACGATGATCAGCGCATTGAAAATCACGGCCGACAGGATGGCGGACGATGGACTAGCCAACCGCATCACGTCGAGCGCCTGCAGTTGCGGGAACGTGGCCGTGAACGCTGCGGGAATGATGGCGAAATACTTGGCGATATCGTTGGAAATCGAAAAGGTGGTCAGCGCCCCCCGCGTCATCAGCATCTGCTTGCCGATTTCCACGATTTCCAGCAACTTGGTCGGGTTCGAGTCCAGGTCCACCATGTTGCCCGCCTCGCGCGCCGCCTGCGTGCCGGAATGCATGGCCACCGCCACGTCAGCCTGTGCCAGCGCGGGCGCATCGTTGGTGCCGTCGCCCGTCATGGCCACCAGGCGGCCGCCGGATTGATACTCGCGAATCAGCCGCAACTTGTCTTCCGGCGTGGCTTCGGCCAGGAAATCGTCGACACCTGCTTCGGCAGCAATGGCCGCCGCCGTCAGGCGGTTGTCGCCCGTGATCATGACGGTCTTGATGCCCATGCGGCGCAATTGCGCAAAGCGTTCGCGGATGCCGCCTTTCACGATATCTTTCAGCTCCACCACCCCCAGCACGCGATCGCCATCGGCCACCACCAGCGGCGTACTGCCGCGGCGCGCCGCGTCATCGGCCAGCTTGGTTACCTCGGCCGGATACGGCTTGCCCAGCGCGGTCATGTATTTGCGCACGCTGTCGGCGGCGCCCTTGCGGATGGCGCGGCCCGGCAGATCCACGCCGCTCATGCGGGTCTGCGCGGTGAACGGCACGAACTGCGCCTGCATCGCCGCCAGGTCGCGCTCGCGGAGATGGAACTTTTGTTTGGCCAGCACGACGATGCTGCGCCCTTCCGGCGTTTCGTCGGCCAGCGACGCCAGTTGCGCGGCGTCCGCCAATTGCTGTTCCGTCACGCCCGGCGCGGGCAGGAACGCCGATGCCTGGCGGTTGCCCAGCGTGATGGTCCCGGTCTTGTCCAGCAACAGCACGTCGACGTCGCCCGCCGCTTCCACGGCGCGGCCGGACGTGGCAATCACGTTGGCCTGCATCATGCGGCCCATGCCCGCCACGCCGATCGCCGACAGCAAGCCGCCGATCGTGGTGGGGATCAGGCACACCAGCAGCGCAATCAATACCGTGATGGCGACCGGCGAACCCGCCTGCGCCGCCTCGGTCGCATACATGGAAAATGGCAGCAGGGTCACCGTCACCACCAGGAACACGATGGTCAGCGCCACCAGCAGGATGGTCAGCGCCACTTCATTCGGGGTTTTCTTGCGGCTGGCCCCTTCCACCATCGAGATCATGCGGTCCAGGAAGGTTTCGCCCGGATCGACCGCCACCCTGACGACCAGCCAGTCGGACAGCACGCGGGTGCCGCCCGTAACGGAAGAAAAGTCGCCGCCCGACTCGCGGATCACGGGCGCCGATTCGCCGGTAATCGCGCTTTCATCGACCGACGCCACGCCTTCGATCACATCGCCATCGATGGGAATCACGTCGCCCGCTTCCACCAGCACGTGATTGCCCTTGCGCAGGTCGGTGGCTGCGCAAGGCAGCCATGTGACGCCATGGCGCGGCGCGGTCAGTTTTTTCGCCATCACGCTTTGCTTCAGGCTGCGCAGCGACGCGGCCTGCGCCTTGCTGCGGCCTTCCGCCAGCGCCTCCGCAAAGTTCGCGAACAGCACGGTGAACCACAGCCAGGCGGTGATTGCCAGGATAAAGCCGGCCGGCGCCTCGCCCTGCCCGTTCAGCGCCTGCAGATACAGCAGCGTGGTGACGATGCTGCCGACGTAGACGACAAACATGACGGGGCTGCGCAGTTGGATACGCGGATGCAATTTGCGGAACGCGTCGGCGATGGCAGGTTTCAGCAGCGCGGCATCGAACAGTGTAAAACGCTTGCCACGGCTGGTCCCGGCAGCGGCCAGCTGCTGCGCTTGAGACGCTTGTAGTTGAGACATGCGATGCTCCTTACTTGAACAGCTGCAGGTGTTCCACCACCGGGCCCAGTGCCAGCGCGGGAACATAATTGAGTACGCCGACCAGCACCACCACGCCGATCAGCAGCGCCACGAACAGCGGACCGTGGGTCGGCATCGTGCCGGCATTGACGGGCAGGCGCTGCTTCCCCGCCAGCGAGCCGGCAATCGCCAGCACCGGTACGATGATGGCGAAGCGGCCAAACCACATCGCGATGCCCAGCATGGTGTTATAAAACGGCGTGTTGGCGGACAGCCCGGCAAAGGCGCTGCCATTGTTGTTGGCGGCGGAACTGAAGGCGTACAGGATTTCCGAATAGCCGTGCACACCCGGATTGGCCACGCCGGCCTTGCCCGGCTCCACCATGACGGCGATCGCCGTACCGGCCAGCACCAGAATGGGCGTCGCCAGGATCACGATGGACGCCATCTTCATTTCATACGACTGGATTTTCTTGCCCAGGTATTCCGGCGTGCGGCCCGTCATCAGGCCCGCGATGAACACGGCCAGGATGGCGAATACCAGCATGCCGTACAGGCCGGAGCCGACGCCGCCAAACACCACTTCGCCCAACTGCATCAGCAACAGCGGCACCATGCCACCCGCCGGCATCATGGAATCGTGCATGCCGTTGACGGCGCCGCACGATGCCGCCGTGGTGACGGTGGCGAACAGGGTCGACGCGGCAATGCCGAAACGGGTTTCCTTGCCTTCCATGTTGCCGCCCGCTTGCAGCGGCGACGCGACCTGGTCCACGCCCAGCGCTTGCAACGCGGGATGGGCCTGCTGTTCTGCGGCGGCAACAACCAGCGCGGCTGCCACGAACATGATCGTCATCGCCCCCAATATGGCCCAGCCCTGGCGCTGGTCGCCCACCATGCGTCCGAAGGCGAAACACAGGCCGGCCGGGATCAGGAAGATAGTAATCATTTGCGCAAAATTCGTCAGCGCGGTGGGATTTTCATAGGGATGGGCGGAGTTTGCGTTAAAGAATCCGCCACCATTGGTGCCCAGCATCTTGATGGCTTCCTGCGACGCCACCGGCCCCATGGCGATGGTCTGCGTGGTGGCCGTCAGCATTTCCAGGACAGGCTTGCCGTCTTCACCGGTCTTCGGCTGCGTGTACGTGACCGCCTCCATCAACGGCACGTCCTTGTACGGCGAAAAATTCTGGATCACGCCCTGCCCCGTCAGGAACACGGCAAACACCAGCGACAGCGGCAACAGCACGTACAGGGTGGAACGGATGACGTCAACCCAGAAGTTCCCCACGGATTGGGTGGTGCGCCCGGCAAAGCCACGGATCAGCGCAAAGGCCACCGCGATGCCGGTGGCGGCGGAAAAGAAATTCTGGCCGGCCAGCGCCACCATTTGCGTCAGGTAGCTCATAGTTTGCTCGCCCACGTAGCCTTGCCAGTTGGTGTTGCTGACAAAGCTGACGGCCGTGTTGAAAGCGGAATCCGGGCTGACATTGGCCAGTTGCTGCGGATTGAGGGGTAGCCACGCTTGCAAGCGCTGCACCGCATACACCACCAGCGCGCCGACCGCATTAAACATCAGCATGGCGGCGGCATAAGTCGTCCAGCCCATGCCTTGCTGGTCAGGATCGCCTGCAATACCGGCCAGGCGGTGGATCACGCGCTCGACGGGCGCCAGCCAGCCCATGCCGGGCACCTTGCCGGCGCCGGCCACGCGCGCCAGCAGCGCGCCCATCGGCCATGCCAGCAGCGCCAGCACCACCAGGAACGCCAGCAGCAACAGGATGAATTGCAAAGTCATTACAGTTCCTCCGCATGCAGCAGCGCCGCCAGCAGGTAGACCAGCAGGCCGGCCGCGCTCAGTGCGCCGATCAGGTAAATGCCGATCATTTGCGCTCTCCCAGGTCGCGGCAAACGGCCGCCAGCGCATGGATGCCTATCGTGAACGCCACGATGGCTCCGATATACAACAGGTCCATTTCATTCCCCCACACAGGTCTTGTTTTGACCATTCCAGCTTATCGGGCATGCCCTAAAAGTGTCGTAAAGACTTGCCGGGGCCGTGTAAACAAAGCGTAAAAATCGCGGCGGCCGCTATACTTGAGCATCGGAACAAGCCAGGGGAGCCATGCATGCAGGGATGCCGCACGTGGAAAATGCGCAGCGCCTTTGCCACGTCATTGCTGATGTGCGCCGGGGTTGCGCCCGCCGTGTGGGCGGCCCGCCCGCTGGTCACCGATGACGCGCCGATACTCGATCCCGGGCAGTGCCAGCTTGAAACCTGGGTCCAGCGTGAACCCACGCACACGCATTACTGGGTGGTTCCCGCCTGTAACTTCCATGGTGACTGGGAACTTGCGGCGGGCGCTGCGCGTATTCAGGCGCGCGATGGCGGCCTCGGCATGAACCAGGCGGTCTTGCAGGCCAAGACATTGCTGGCCGCCCCCAAGGATGCGCCATGGCGCGTGGGCCTGGTGGTGGCGGACCAGTTCGAACCGGCCAACGGCCTGGCCGGGGTCTGGAGCGTCTATGCGCCATTGACTGTCGACCTCAATGGCGACCGCCTGCAATGGCATACGAATGTAGGCTGGCGTCGCGAACGCCATGAACGTCCGGCGGCGACGTGGGCGACGGCGCTGGAAGTGGCGGTAGGCGAGCGCTCCGCGCTGACGGTGGAAAGCTATGGCGTGCGGGGCGGCGGCGCATGGCGCCAGTTGGGCGTGCGCTATGCACTGGTGCCGGGACGCGCCGACGCCGATATCGCCTGGGGAGAAAAATCAGGATCGGGCCGCCGCGAGCGCTATTACGCCGCAGGCCTCACCATTTATACCGGCGGGCCATAGGTTGCGGCGCAGCGCCAGCGTCAGGTGGGGAAAATCCTGCGGTACAGGGCCGGCACATCCGCCGCCGCGCCATCCCATGGCAGCAGCCGCAGTCCGGGATTGAACAGGCGCACCCGGTCCAATTGCGCCGCGCCCCGCGGCGGCACCACGGCCAGACGGGATGCAATCAGTGCGGCGCGCCCCGGCAGCGTTTCGCCACAGACAACGTCGACGATCACCTCGTCATAGCGGCGCGCCAGCACGGCCAGCACGGATGGCACGTCGCCGCGCTCAAGCACGTAGACCCGTGCGCCGCCCTGTGGTTGCGCTGGCTGGCGCCCGCACAGGTCGGCCAGCGCAACCTTGCTGCCGGAACGGGCGCGCAGCAGCGCCATGGCGGCGGCTGCACGGCCCCCGCCATCATGCTCGGCGCGGGGATCGACGATAGCGATGGTGTCGCCGGCGAACAGGGAAAAGGAAAGTTTGGGCATGGCGGCATCCTGTGATCAGATGCCGCCAGCTTATCGAGGCAGCCGTAAAAACGGCCTAAAAAGACGGGAGCGCCGCGTAAACGATTTGTATATCAGGCGATATGCATGAGTTTTTTCATCACGGATTTCAGCGTGGCGTCGGCCACCGGCTTGTCCAATAGCCCTTCCACACCGGCCGCGCGGCCCCGTTCACCGTCATAGGCAAACGGCGGCGACACCAGCAGCACCACGGCGGGCGGCCGCGCCCCGGCCTGCGCGCGCAACCGGGAACACAACGCATACGGGTCGATCCCCGGCAGTGACGTATTCATCAGCACCACCGACACCCGCCCTTCTTCACACGCGGCCAGCGCCGACGCTTCATTGGCGGCGGCCAGCACGGCGATGTTGTAGGGCTTCATCAACTCGCCCAGGTGCGCGTAAAACCGCCCGCCGCCATCGACCACCAGCACCGCGCCACGCCGCGATGGTCCCCGCATGGCTTCATATTCGGCGGGATCGGTCAGGTCGAAATCGAGCCGCTGGCTGCGGCGCCGCTCCGGCGGCGGCGGTAGTCCAGCGCCAGCCAGCCGGGCCAGCGCATCGGCGCGGCGCGCCACCAGCAGCGCCAGTTGCACATGGAAGGCTTTGTGATCGAGCGGCAGCGGCGCCACCGGATACGGCAGCGGCACGGCCGGCTGCCCCACCACCAGCGCGGGACGGGCATCGAGTTCGCCCGGCGTGGCCGCCATCGCGGCCAGCGACGCCATGGCTTTCAAATCCGGGCCGTACGCCAGCACCAGGTCCGGCTCTTGCAAACTGTGTTCGGACAGGCAAAAATACGCCGGGCCGTGGGCCGGCGCGGCTTGCAGCGCCGCTGCCAGCGCTTGTTCAGCCTCCGGCGGGAAGCCCGCCAGGCGTATGGCGAAGGGAAATTTGTCCTGGCTGTGCTGGTTCATAGGCGGATCGGCAATATTTTTTCCCCATTTAACCACAGTTGACGCTCACGGCAACCGGACCGCGCGTGGCAATTTTCAGCCACGGCCGCCCGTTGCGGATAGAATGCGCAAGCTCCCGGACCGGCGGCGTCCCGCGCGTTGTCGCATAAAAACGCCTTAACGGAGCAGAAATACTGTATATAATCACAGCGTTTTGCCTGAACAGCACCTTCGAACTCGTATGGCCACTAAAAAACCAGTTTCCGACTACAGCGAATCATCCATCCGCGTCCTTAAAGGCCTGGAGCCCGTCAAACAGCGGCCCGGCATGTATACCCGCACGGAGAACCCGCTGCACATCATCCAGGAGGTGATCGACAATGCCTCCGACGAGGCGTTGGGCGGTCATTGCAAAAATATTATCGTCACGCAAAACGCCGACGGCAGCATCACGGTGGAGGACGACGGCCGCGGCATCCCGGTCGGCCTGCACCCGGAAGAAAACGTGCCCACGGTGGAAATCGTGTTCACCCGCCTGCACGCGGGCGGTAAATTCGACAAGGGTTCGGGCGGCGCCTATGCGTTTTCCGGCGGCTTGCACGGCGTCGGCGTCTCGGTGACCAACGCGCTGTCCAAGCGCCTGGAAATCAACGTCTGGCGCAAGGACGACAATGGCAACGGTTACCACACCATCGCCTTTGAAAACGGCGACCTGGTCGAACCGCTCAGTTCCATGCCGGCGCCGCGCGACGGCAAGAAATCCGGCACCCGCGTCACCGCGTGGCCGGATCCGAAATACTTCGATTCCTCGCTGATTTCGCAAGTCGAGCTGCAACGCCTCTTGCGCTCCAAGGCCGTGCTGTTGCCGGGCGTGACCGTCACGCTGGCCAACGCGAAAACGGGCGACTCGCAAACGTGGAAATATGACGACGGCTTGCGCGGCTACCTGGTCGAAGCGCTGGCGCAAACCGCCAACGGCGGTGAAACGCTGATCCCGATGTTCGAAGGCGCGCAATTCGCCGGTCCCGATGCGGAAGGCTTTGCCGAAGGCGAAGGCGCCGCGTGGGTGGTGGCGTGGACCGAGGAAGGCGCCGTGGTGCGCGAATCGTACGTGAACCTGATCCCGACGCCGAATGGCGGCACGCACGAATCGGGCTTGCGCGACGGCTTGTTCGGCGCCGTGAAAAACTTCGTGGAACTGCACTCGCTGCTGCCGAAAGGGGTCAAGCTGCTGCCGGAAGACGTGTTTGCACGCACGTCGTTCGTGCTGTCGGCCAAGGTGCTCGATCCCCAGTTCCAGGGCCAGATCAAGGAACGCCTGAATTCGCGCGACGCCGTGCGCCTGGTGTCGACGTTTGCCAAGCCGCCGCTGGAACTGTGGCTGAACCAGCACATCGATTACGGCAAAAAGCTGGCGGAACTGGTCATCAAGCAGGCCCAGTCGCGCCTGCGTTCGCTGCAAAAAGTCGAAAAGAAAAAATCGTCCGGCGTGGCCGTGTTGCCGGGCAAGCTGACCGATTGCGAATCCACCGACGTGACGCGCACCGAACTGTTCCTGGTCGAGGGCGACTCGGCGGGCGGTTCGGCCAAGATGGGCCGCGACAAGGAATTCCAGGCCATCCTGCCGCTGCGCGGCAAGGTGCTGAATTCGTGGGAAACCGACAAGGACCGCCTGTTCGCCAACAATGAAATCCACGACATCGCGGTGGCGATCGGCGTCGACCCGCACCATTACGGCGATAACCCCGACTTGTCCGGCCTGCGCTACGGCAAAATCTGCATCCTCTCCGATGCGGACGTGGACGGCTCGCACATCCAGGTGTTGTTGCTGACGCTGTTCTTCCGCCACTTCCCGGCGCTGATCCAGAAAGGCCACATCTGCGTGGCGCGTCCGCCTTTGTTCCGCGTCGATGCGCCGGCGCGCGGCAAGAAGCCGATCCAGAAGCTGTACGCGCTGGACGACGGCGAATTGATCGCCATCGAAGACAAGTTGCGCAAGGATGGCCTGAAAGATGGCAGCTGGTCGATTTCCCGCTTCAAGGGCCTGGGCGAGATGAACGCGGAACAATTGTGGGAAACCACGATGAACCCGGACACGCGCCGCCTGCTGCCGGTGGCGCTGGGCGACTTCGACCACAGCGCTTCGTCCGCCCGCTTCAACATGCTGATGGGGAAAGGCGAAGCCGCCGCCCGCCGCGCATGGATCGAAGAACATGGCAATGAAGTGGAAGCCGATATTTAACGAATACCGCAATCATGACTCAACAAGCAAACCTCTTTGAAGAAGCCGCGGCTGATATGGCTGATCCGGCGGATACTGCAAATGCCGACAATGCCGCACCGGCAGCCGATGCCGCCGGCGGCAATAACGGCAATGGCGGCAACGGCGACGATGGCCGTGGCGGCGACGACTTCGGCGGCGACGGCGGTGACGGCGGCGAAACGCTGACCCTGTCCACCTTTGCCGAACGCGCTTACCTGGATTACGCGATCTCCGTGGTGAAAGGCCGCGCGCTGCCGGACGTCTGCGACGGCCAGAAGCCGGTGCAGCGCCGCATCCTGTACACGATGAATGAACTGGGCCTGGGCCCGACCGCGAAACCCCGCAAATCCGCCGCCGTGGTGGGTGACGTGCTGGGTAAGCTGCACCCGCACGGTGACCAGTCGGTATACGACGCGCTGGTGCGCATGGCGCAGGACTTTTCGCTGCGCTACCCGCTGATCGATGGCCAGGGCAACTTCGGTTCCCGCGATGGCGACGGCGCCGCCGCGATGCGGTACACGGAAGCCCGTTTGACGCCGATTTCCCGCCTGCTGCTCGATGAAATCGACCAGGGCACGGTGGACTTCGGGCCGAACTACGATGGTTCGTACGAAGAGCCAACCCTGCTGCCGGCACGCCTGCCGATGGTGCTGCTGAACGGCGCCTCCGGTATCGCCGTGGGCCTGGCGACGGAAATCCCGTCGCATAACCTGACGGAAGTGGCGCAGGCGGCGGTGGCGATGATCCGCAATCCGAAGATCACCCATGCGGAACTGATGGAAATGATCCCGGGCCCGGACTTCCCGGGCGGCGGCCAGATCATCACCCCTGCCGCGCAAATCCACGACATGTATGCAACGGGCCGCGGCTCGATGAAAGTGCGCGCGCGCTGGAAGATCGAAGAACTGGCGCGCGGTCAGTGGCAAGCCGTGGTGCATGAACTGCCGCCGGGCACGTCATCGCAAAAGGTGCTGGAAGAAATCGAAGAGCTGACCAATCCGAAAGTCAAGCTGGGCAAGAAAGCGCTGACGCCGGAACAGCTGGCGTCCAAGCAGCTGATCCTCGGCGCGCTCGACACCATCCGCGACGAATCGGGCCGCGCCGCGCCGGTGCGCCTGGTGTTCGAGCCGAAGTCGAAGAACCAGGACAAAGATGAATTCATGATGCTGCTGCTGGCGCACACGTCGCTGGAATCGTCGGCATCGATCAACCTGGTGATGATCGGCGGCGATGGCCGCCCGCGCCAGAAGGGCTTGACGGAAATCCTGTCCGAATGGATCGGCTTCCGCTTCGAGACCGTCACGCGCCGTACACAGCACAGGCTGAAGAAGGTCGAAGACCGCATCCACATCATGGAAGGCCGGGAAACCATCCTGCTGAACATCGATGAAGTGATCGCCATCATCCGCAATTCGGACGAACCGAAAGCCGCGCTGATCGAACGCTTCAACCTGTCGGCGATCCAGGCGGAAGACATCCTGGAAATCCGCCTGCGCCAACTGGCGCGCCTGGAAGCGATCAAGATCCAGCAGGAACTGGCGGAATTGCGCAAGGAACGCCAGACGCTGCTCGACTTGCTGGAAAACCCGTCGTCGATGAAGCGCCTGGTGATCCGCGAAATCGAAGGCGATGCGAAAACCTTCGGCGACGCGCGGCGCACACTGATCGAGGAAGCGCAAAAAGCCACCGCGGAACAGAAGGTGGTGGACGAACCGGTCACCGTCATCATTTCCGAAAAAGGCTGGGTACGCGCCCGTACCGGCATCGGCCACGACAAGACCCAGTTCACGTTCAAGGTGGGCGACGCGCTGCATGACGCCTTCGAGTGTCGCTCGGTCGACACGCTGCTGGGCTTTGGCGACAACGGCAAGGTGTATTCGGTGCCGGTGTCCGCACTGCCGAACGCGCGTGGCGACGGCGTGCCAATCACCACGCTGGTCGACCTGTCCGGCGGCACGCGCATCAAGCATTACTTTGCCGGCACGCCCGATACGCAACTGATGCTGGCGTCGACCGCCGGCTTCGGCTTCATCGCGAAAGCCGCCGACATGATCAGCCGCCAGAAAGGCGGCAAGGCCTTCATGACCCTGGATGAAGGCGACTTGCCGCTGCCACCATCGATCATCGGCAAGGACGCCAGCGCCGTGGCGGCGCTGTCGGCCAATGGCCGCCTGCTGGTGTTCGGCCTGGCGGAAATGAAAGTGCTGGCCAACGGCGGCCGTGGCGTGATCATGATGGAACTGGAGCCGAAGGAACAGCTGGTGTCGGCCCAGGCCATCACGCAGAAAGGCGTGATCGTCCATGGCACCATGGCGGCCAAGCCCCGTGCGCTGGAATTGTCCGGCAACCTGCTGGCGCCGCACTTCGGCAAACGCGCCCGCAAGGGTAAAGAGCTGGTGCAGCGCATCAAGCCGTCCTCGCTGGCGCCAATGTAACGCCGCTTCCCGTCCGCCTGCGGCAGCCTGCGCGGCGGACGGGTCCCGCTTCTCCTTCCCGCTACAGCCTGCCCTCCTTCGATTGACTTGCTCTATCAAGGGCGGGACAATGCCTGGACAGGCTGGAGACCCTTTATGACCGATACCCTGGCTGCGCGCGATGCGCAGCCGACATCCGGCGACAAGTTCCGGGACGCGCTGCTGGTTGGCGCGGCGGTCTATCTTTGCTCGATCTTCGGCATCCTGACGTCGCCGCCCGGCGACCTGGCGGCATACTGGCCCACCAATGCCGTGCTGCTCGGCATCCTGATCCGCCGGGGCCGCCCGCCCAACTGGCTGGACTGGATTTCCGCCTTTGCCGGCTACCTGGTGTCGGACCTGGTCATGGCCCATTCCGTGTTCAAGGGCGTCCTGCTGATCAGCACCAATTTGCCCGGCGTAATCGCGGGCTACCTGATCTTTTCCCGCATGCCGGAGTCATACCGCACGCTGCGCCATCCGCGCGCCATGCCCCGTTTCGTGCTGGGCGTGCTGGGCGCCTCCACCGCCGCGGGCACGTCCGGCATCTTCGTGCATCCGGTGCTGTTCGGCGGCAGCCATGCGTATGGCTTCGCGTTCTGGTTTTGCACGGAACTGGTCAGCTACATGGGCATCCTGCCCGTGCTGCTGACGATGCCCGACGTACGGCGCTGGCTCAAGGACCATCGCCGCCGCGCGGACTGGCCGAGCTGGAAACACTGGCGCCTGGACCACTTTGCGCCGCTGCTGGCGTTTGCCGTCAGCCTGGGCCTCGGCGTGCACTGGGGCGGCCCGGGCGCCATCCTGTACGCGGTGCCCGCCATGCTGTGGTGCGCGCTGACGTACAGCCTGTTCGCCACGGCCGGCATCACCCTGTTCTTTTGCATGTGGACCTTGCTGTCGATTGCCACCGGCTTGCTGCAAATCGGCGCCAGCGTGGAATCGCCGCTGGCCGTGATGTCGCTGCGCGTGGGCCTGAGCCTGACCGCGCTGGCGCCGCTGACGGTCGCCAGCGTCATGGTCGCGCGCAATGAATTGCTGGAACGCTTGCAGCACGCGGCGTCCCACGATTTTTTGACCCATGTGCTGAACCGCAGCGGCTTTCTCACGCAGGCCGAAGAATTGCTGGCGTCACCGCAATTGCTGCGTCGTCCGGTGGCCGTGCTGATGATGGATATCGATTACTTCAAGAAGGTCAACGATACCTATGGCCATGACGGCGGCGACCAGGTGCTGACCACGTTTGCCGCCGTGGCGCAAACCTGCCTGCGCAGCGGCGACTTGCTGGGGCGGCTGGGAGGCGAAGAATTCGCCGTGCTGCTGCCGGGCTGTTCCGCGCCCGATGCGCAGGTGATCGCGCAGCGCATCTGCGACGCCTTTGCCGCGCACACGGTAACCCTGGATGATGGGCGCCAGTTGCGCAACACCGTCAGTATCGGCGCCTGCTGCGCGCCGCGCATTGAAAACGATATCGCCGCCATGCTGTCGGCGGCCGATGCGGCGCTGTACCGCGCCAAGGAATCGGGACGCAACCGCGTGGAGCTGGCCTCATGAAACCCATTCGCTGGCTTGCCCTGGCGCTGCTGGCCCTGCCGCTGATGGCAGCGGCCGAACTGAAGCAACTGACCATTTGCGCCAATCCCAATTTGTCCGCGCTGGAACTGTTGAACAACTTTGGCGCCTTCGCCCGCGCACTGGAAAAGGAGCTGGGCGTGCCCGTCAAGCTGGTGGCGGGACGCGACTATGACGACACGCTCAAGCTGCTCAGGGAAGGCAAGGTCGATATCGCCGGCACCGGGGCATTCGGTTATGTCAGCGCCAACGAATCGTTCGGCGCCCAGCTGGTCGTGCGCTACGTGGAAGACGACGGCGACTCGTACCATGCCCTCATCATCACCCGCACGGATTCCGGCATCCACAACCTGGCCGGCCTGCGCGGCAAGCGCTTTGCGTTCACGGACCCGAAATCGACGTCAGGCTACCTGCTGCCGCTGCTGGCCATGCAGCAGGCCGGTGTCGATGCCAAGGACCTGGGGAAAATCGACTTCGTGAAAAAGCAGCCCAATTCCGCCATTGCTGTCTATTCGCGCCAGTCCGACGCGGGAGCGATCGCGGACAACCAGCTCAATGAAAAATACGGCGTCCAGCTCAAGGACATCAAAGTGCTGTGGAAGTCGGCCCCGATTCCGCACGGCGCCTGGATCGCCAGGCCGGACATGCCCGAAGCCGACCGCAAACAACTGGCGGCCGCCATCATGAAGATCGGCAACAGCCCCGAAGGCAAAAAGCTGCTGGCCCAGGCGTCGGTGCGCGGTTTCGCGGAAGGCCGCGACGGGGAATTCGACGCGGTCCGCGCCGCCAAGCGCTTGCTGGACAGGCTGGAGAAGCAGGAAAAGAAGGATTGAAACGCGCCCTCATGCCGGGCTGCGCGTCCGTGGCTGTGCCGCCAGCTCGCGCGCCAAGGTCAGCGTGAAGCGGGTGCCGTTCGCCACTTCGACGCTGATATTGCCTTCCAGCGCCACGGTCACCACGTTGTAGAGGATGTGCAAGCCCAGTCCCGTGTGACCGGCGCCGCGCCGCGTCGTATAAAAAGGTTCGAACACGTGGGGCAGCACATCCGGCGCGATGCCGCGCCCATTGTCCGCAAACACGACTTCGACCTGGAACGGCGGCAAAGCCCGCAGGCGGATGTGGATCGCCCGCCCCTCGCTGCTGTCGAACGCGTGGTCGATGGCATTGCCCACCAGGCCGATGAGCACCTGCGCCAGCAAGGCCGGGAAGCTGTCCATCATCAGCGGTCCCTCGCCTTCCACCGTCACGGCAACCCTGGCGGCCCGCAGCGTCGGCCCCAGTCCGGCCAGGATATCGTCCACGTGGGCGCGCAAGTCGAAGCTGCAGCGGTTGTCGTGGCTCTGGTCGGTCGCGACCAGCTTGAATTTGGCAATCAATTCGCCGGCGCGGATGGCGTTGCGGGCCACCACATCGCTGGCGCTGCGGCTGTCGTCCACGAAGCGCTGCAGCATGCTGGCCGTGAGCTTGCGCTGCGCATGGGCGTCCGCCATCGTGTCGACCATATGGCTGAAGGACGACGCCATCGTCAGCACATTGCCGATCGGCGTATTCAATTCGTGCGCGATGCCCGCCACCATTTGGCCCAGCGCCGCCAGCTTTTCCGCCTGCATCAGCTGCGCCTGGGTATCCTGCAACTGCACCAGCGAGTGTTGCAGCGCCTGGTTGCGCTGGGCCAGCGCCTGTTCAGCCAGCTTGCGCGCCGTGATGTCCTGGAAAACCCAGATACTGCCTTTGTCGAGGTGGGCCGGATCGATGGCGCGGCCCTGGAAGCTGCACCAGACCAGGCCGCCATCGCGCCGTACGAACTGGTTTTCGCCAAACGCCGTGCGGCCGGCCACGATGTCGGGATAGACTTGCTCGCCTTGCCGGCGATGCGCTTCATCGCTGGGGTAATAGATGCGGGTGGGCTGGCCCTGCAATTCTTCCGGCGTATAGCCCATCAACTCGGCCCAGCCGCGATTGCAGCGCATGATGACGCGGTCACGCAGGAACAGGATGCCGATAATCACATTGTCCAGCAGGATCTGCTGTTCCTGCACAATCTGGGTCAGCGCCGCCGTGCGCTCGTCCACCCGGTGTTCCAGCTCCGCATTCAGGTCGGACAACGCATGGATGCGGTGCTCCACCTCCTCTCCCATGCGGTTGACGGCCCGCGCCAGCTCCGCCACTTCGCGACCGCCCTCTTCCGGCAACCGCCGCGTATAGTCGCCATCGCCAATGGCGCGGCTGGCCGCCGCGGCCTGGGCCAGGTGGCGCGTCAGCCACACGGCCACCACGCTCAGGATCACCATGCTGGCCACGACTTCGAGCGCCGCAATCAAAAAGCCCTGGCGCAGCAGCGCGGCGCGGGTATCGCCGGCAATCGCCGTGGACAGGCCCAGGCGCAGGCTGCCCATGCGGATGCCGCCCACCGCGATCGCCCGCTCCACCGTGTAGACACCGCTGGCAATGCCGTCGCCGATGCTGGCCGACACCGGCGGCAACGCCGCGTGTTGCGGCAGGCCGACCCGCGCCGCTTCGTGCCCGTCCGCGTCGCGCACCACCACATACGCCAGTTCGCGCCCGTCTTCGCGCACGGTCGCCGCGAGAAAATCATGCAAGCCGGAATAATCGCGTTCCATCAGATACGGCACGGCAGCCGCGTTGAGCATGGGCACGGCCTGACCCAGGGCCGCCGCGATACTGGCGGCCGCCGCGTTGTCGATCAGCCGCAGGGAATTGGCGATCAGTAAAGACAGCAGCAATATTTCCACCGCCACGCTGGCCAGGATCAGGCGCAAGCGCAGCGAATCGGGGCGCAAGCGGGCCAGTAGTTTCATGGCTCAGAACCGGTGCACGATGCCCAGCGCTGAGCCGCGCACGGTCGCACCGGGATTGGCGCTGCCGTAAGCATTGGTGCCAAAGTTGAAATTGGCGCGCGCGTCATTGCGCACCCGGGTCTCGTACACATACAGGTAGCTGCGCGGCGACAGCACATGGTTATAGCCCACGGTGATGTGGGTCGCCCCCGTGCCGGCGCCCTTGCTCAGGTTGCCCGCCACACTGGCCAGCACCGTCCCCGCCGGGGCGCTGCCGCCGATGTCGCCTGCTTTGCCATAGCGCCAGGCAATGCTGCCGCCCGCCACTTTGTAGGCGCCCGTGCACGTGACGTAGTGCCGCCGCAAGTCGCCCCCGGCCACGCCGTACGCCAGGCGGTTCCAGCCCAGGCTGACGTCGCCCCACGATGCCGCATAGTTGCCGGCCAGGCGCAGGATGCTGTCGTTAAAGCCGATGCGCAAGCCATGGTGGCCTTCATAGGCGACGGCTGCTTTCCACGGGCCGCTGCGGTACTGCAACCAGGCGGCGCGGATCGATGAGCGGCCCGGTCCTTCCTCGGTTTCAGCGGCGCGCGCCAGGGTCAGCAGGAAACCGCCCAGTTCCGGACTCTCGTAGCGCACTTCATTGCCGGAGCGGCGGTTGAAGCCGAGCGGATTGCCTTCGCCTTGCAGCAGCGCGATGCCCGAATCGTCGGCGATACCGCTGCCTTCGAAGCGGTCCGTATACGCATTCATTTTCTTGATGACGGTGGATTCGCGCCCGAAAGCGATGCTGCCCAGGTCGCGGTGCAGCAGGCCGACAAAAGTATCCTTGCCATTGATGTCGCCCGCGCCCGTGTCCATGCCGATTGCGCCTTCGACCTGCATGAAGGCGCCCCAGCCACTGCCCAGGTCTTCGTTGGCGCGGAAACCCAGCGACGAGGAATTGCTGGACAGGCGGGTCAGCGACTGGACCGGACGGGTCAGCCTGACTTGCTCCAGATTGACGTTGATCTTGCCGTAAATCACCAAATTGGTGGTTTGTCCGACCGCGTCCGGCGCAGCCTGGGCCAACAGGACCGCGACACCCATAGCAACACGCGCAATAGCCAGACGCGCCATGGCTTCCCCTGGTTCGGTGAACGATCAGTCTATGCTGCCACTGTTGGTTCCGCCATGCAAGGAATCGATGGTGGGTGTTGCTTGCCGGTGCGGCATAAAAACGGGCGCCAGTGATGGCGCCCGTAGTGAATCATGTTGCTGCGGTATTCCCGGCCCCGCACGGCGTTCGAGATGCAGGCGGCGCGCTGTTACGCCGGCCTGCCAGTGCGGTATTTCCGGCCCCGCACGGCGAGTACGCTGCTGGATTAATGCTTGGCGGCGGCCGTCTTGATGTCGGCGTTGGCCTTGGCCTTCGCTTCCGCCGTGTTGGCGGCTGCAATGGCTTTTTCCTCGTTGGCTTCGGCTTTCTCCTTCGCTACCTTGGCGTCGGCCTTGGCGATGGCTTTATCCATTTTCGCGTCGGCGGCGGCGATTTTCTTGTCGGCCTTCGCTTCCGCCTTCATGCGGTCTTCCGGATCGGCCTTGGCGACTTTATCCGCAGCCTTGGCATGTTCCTTGTCGGCTTTCGCATGGGCCTTGGCGATTTTCTCGTTGGCCTTGGCCTGTTCCTTGGCCACATCCTGGTCCGCGTCGGCGGCTTTCTTCACTTCCTTGGCTTCCGCCTTGGCAATCTTTTCACCCGCTTTGGCTTGCGCTTTCGCGACTTCCGGCGTCGGGGCTGGTGCGGTGGTGGTTTGCGCCATGGAGGCGGTGGCAAACAGGCCCGCGATCAGGGTAGCTATCAGCTTGTTCATCATGATGACCTTTCTGTCTCTGTGTTGGTGTCTGAACTTGTCACAGGGACAGAATAGGTCCGGGGCGAAATACCATCTGTACGCTGCCGCACGATCAATATTTATCAAACGTAAGCGAACGTAACTGGAAAATTCACCGACATTGAGTAGCAGCAATTTCTCTGCACACACCTTGTCAAATAATGGACATCCCTGCAACGACAGCGGAGGTCTTAATGGACGGGTTGGCATATACCGCACTTCTTGAAGAGACGTTAAACACGAAGAACCGTCCATTGCGTATGCGGCTGGGCCTTCCGGATGGGATACAGGACGACGTACTGCTACCGCATCGAGTCAGCGGCAGTTCGGCAATGTGTGACGGAATCGACATCCGCATTTATTGCGTCGCCCTGGACGTGAGTATTCCGCTGAAGACCTTCATTGGCATACCAGTGGAGCTGCAAATCGTTACCGATGAGGGAAATTTACGCAGTATTTGCGGCATTGTTGCCGAGGCCAGCCAGGGGGAAAGCGATGGCGGACTGGCGACTTATCAGTTGGTCATGCGTGATGGTCTGGCATTGCTCGATCTCGGGGCAGATACGCGTGTGTTTACCAACGCCACCGAACTGGAAGTCGTCCTGACTTTATTGAGCGAAGTGCGCCATCGAATCCCGGGAATTGCGGCAGCCTTTGACATGGAAGTCGGCATGGCGTTGGCCTTGCAAGAATTTCCGAAACGTTCACAAATCATCCAGCACAATGAAAGCACTGCGGCATTCATCCGCCGTCTGCTGAAGCGACGCGGAATCTCATGGTATTTCCGTGCAGGCAGACCGGCTATCGGCCCGGAAGAAGAACGCTCGCGGCCGTATGCCGCGCCTTGTCACACCATGGTGCTACTGCACGACACTGATTTGCTGCTGCATGGCCCGATCCGGCATGTGCGCTTTCACCGGGACAGCGCCACCGAAGAATACGACACCATCACTGCATGGGGCGGAATACGGACCCTCCGGTCAGGATGCGCCAGCCGCTTTAGCTGGGACTATCGCAGTCCTTCGCACCCCGGCTTTCTGAATGCCAGTACATCGACTGCCATTGATCAGGGTACGGCAGGCAACCGATACGCGGCCGGGCTGGAACACTATCTGGTGGAGGCGCCTCATACCGGCGGTAATGCGGACGACTTCCGGTCATTGACGTTATTACGCCAGGCTCGCCAGGACTTCGAATCCAAATGCTTTTATGCGGAGGGTGGCTTGCGCGATACCGGCCCCGGCGAGTACCTCAGCCTCGAGGGTCACCCTGAATTGGACCGGCACCCAGACAATGAGCGCCAGTTCGTCGTCATTACCCAGTACATCATGGCCAGCAACAACCTGCCAAAGGGACTCGATGCACGGGTGGATCGTTTGTTTGCCATGAGCCGGTGGAACATCGAAGCGCCAGGCCTGCCGGCGTCCGTCCCGGGATATACATCCGGCGAATTGCGCTTCTTGACGCGACTGACCTGCATCCGCCGCGGCATCCGCTTTGTCCCTGCCTACGATCCACGCACTGACCTTCCCCATCCTCATATGCAAACAGCCGTCGTGGCAGGACCTCCCGGAGAAGAAGTGTCTTGCGATGAACTGGGACGGGTCAAAGTCCGCTTCACCGGCACGCTGACGCGGGATGACCGCGCTGTCACGGCGTGGGTTCGCGTTGCCAGCAGTTGGGCCGGCAATATCGGCAGCAGGGGGAACAATCTGGGCTTGCTGAATTTGCCGCGCGTCGGCACCGAAGTGCTGCTGGCATTTCTGGGCGGTGATCCAGACAAACCCATCATCATTGCACAACTGTACAACGCCGACGCCCTCCCACCCTGCCTGGGTTCCGCTGGATTGCCGGACAACCGCTATCTGTCTGGATTAAAGAGCCGCGAGATACGCGGCAAGCGAGCCAACCAGTTGCGCTTCGATGACACCGCCGGGCAAATCAGCACGCAACTGGGCTGCGAACATGGCGCCAGCGAACTGAATCTGGGATGGCTGGTGCAGTCTCGCGCCAAAGGCGCCGGCGTCCCGCGTGGCGAGGGAGCGGAACTGCGCACTGATGAACACATGGCGCTGCGCGCTTGCAAAGGCATGTTGCTGTCCACGTGGCAGAACCTGTCACGCAATGACAAGCAACTCGATCGCGCGGAATATCTGGCCCTGATGGAGGATTGCCTCGAACTGTTCCGTTCTCTCGGCGAACACGCCGCCCAGCATCACGCGCTGCCGCTCGATGTGCAATCCCAGGATGAATTGAAGTCGGCATTCAAGCGGTGGGAAAACGGAAGCAATACGTCACCCAAGGGCGAAGGCGGCGGTACACCTGTAATTGGTGTCTCGGCACCCGCGGGCATCAGCTTTGCGACGTCAAAATCCATCGTCAGCTACGCTGCCGCCAATATCGACACGGTAGCTCAACAGCATTTGCAGCTGGCCTCCGGCCAGCGCTTCAACCTCAATGCGGGCAAAGGTATTTCATTGTTTTCGCACCATGGCGGAATCAAAGCCATCGCACACTTCGGCACGCTGCTGATGCAAAGCCAGCACGACGACATGGATATCAATGCGGCCAAGTCGCTCCGTTTGACAGCAACCGAGGGCAAGCTCGTGGCCATGGCGCCAGCTATCGAACTGGTATGCGAAGACGGATCGTTCATTCGGCTGGGAGATGGCATTACGCTGGGCAGCAGCAAACCACTCAAGTTTAACGCGCCGCGCTTTGTCTTCAATGATCCGGAAACCATGGAGGCGGCCTTTCCTGCCTTCGGTCAGGCACAGGCCAGCGAGCAATTTATCACTCGTTACCGGGGTGGGACCTTTGCGGATGGCGATTCTGAAGCAGAAGACGATGCCGCCCCCAACCAGCAGCTCGATTTGTCGTTTGACGATGGCAGCGAAATGCAGGCCCTGACAGACGGCGATGGCAAAGCAGAGGAAATCCTGCGCGATGCCATGCAACTGGTGAACATCACGGCATCGACCAAGGGAGAGTGACATGGGACTGTATCCGCAACCCAAACGCGCGAAGGGAAAAACCACCTCCGTATTGAAGACCAAGCGCACGGCCAACAAGCCGGTCGACGTGCGCCGCCGCCTGCCGGGCAATGTGATTGTCATCCATGGTGTCAATGATGTCGGTACAGGCTACGACGCTGTCGAGCAGGGATTGTGCAAAGGGCTGGAAGAGCGCCTGCATCGCACGTTCAAGGCGGGCAGTTATCGGATGCCCGTGGCGGCCGATAAAGAAAAATTGGAACCGGATCCGGATGCAGTGTTTTTCAAGCGCAGTGTCGATGAAAACACGGATAGTCCGGTTATTCCGTTTTATTGGGGTTATCGTGAGCTGGATGAACAGACTCGCATTAAGCGTGGGCAGTATGTTGACCGTTACGGCAACCGGCTCGACAAGGATAAGTCCAAAGGTGGCGGTCCCTTTGCCAACGCCACCAGCAATTTGCCTGATATGTGGAACAAGGGGTTTGGCACTGTAATGATAGATGTGGGTGGCGACGCGGTCCGACCTTTGCTGAATTGCCCAGGAAGGCTTTACATGGTGCTGGCTGCATCAAGGCTCGCAGCGCTGATTTCAATGATACGGGATTACGATGATGGAGAAACAGTTACAGTCATCGCGCATAGCCAGGGCTGCCTGGTAACTTTACTTGCACAGGCAATGCTGGCCGAGAAAGACCTGCGCCCAGCGGATACGCTTATCCTGACTCATCCCCCTTATAGTTTGGTAGATACTTTCTCGTTTGTGTCAAAAGGCAGCAGCCACCTGATTGGCGGGTCCGATGCGGTGATGGAACCACATTATGCGAATCTCACTGGAATGCAATGCCTGCATGCACGTCTACAGACGCTGTCCAATATTGTGCGTCGCATCGCCGAGCGCAAGCCGACTCCAGCTGAACCGGAATTCAACACACTGAACGATCACAAAAAACACGATGGCATCGTTGGCTCTAAATGGCAAGTCAGCAACGATCGCGATAACCGGGGAAAAGTCTACCTGTACTTTTGTCCGCAGGACATGACTGTGGCTCTGGATAATATGCAAGGCATAGGCTGGCAAGGCGTTCCAGACTACATAACAGGTACCCAGTGGGTTCTTACTCCCACGACGGATGGGCAATCCGAGAAAACGCTCGTAGCCAAGGAGGTCACTCGCAATCCGCTAAAAGAGCTAGGCAAGGGATTTTTTCAACGCGTATTTACCAATAAATTGCGGACGAACTCCAACGCTCATACGCCAGCCATTGTCTTGGTCGGAGCCGAGTCCCCTTATGACTATGCGTTGCGTATCAAGGGCGAAGACGATCATGCTCATGTAGATAGTTCCGGACGCAAACTACGTGCCAACTTGCCTATAGCCACCTGGCCGATTGATCCACATGACAAACCTGAAGATCAACGAAACGGCATCCGCACAATAACAGGCGAAGCTTTGCGCAAACCAGTGGCCGCAGTATTAAGCAATGCAAACGAAATCACTCCGCCAAACCGTGGCCCGTGTGAGGAAGTTGATCCCATCGATGCAGCAATTGCAGTGACAAGCAGTAGCGGACTCCTGACATGGTGGGAAGACCATCCCGACCAGTCAATCCGGGGCAGTGCCGAAATGGGAAGTGGCACCTCCACCACTGCAAGGATCATGCATCCTGAAGAAAGAAGAAAACTATCCGAGCTCTACAACAAGCAGAGAAATCTGAAAGGCGATGACCAACGCATGGTCCTTTCATCCACCTATAAAGAGGGAAAACTCAAGATACAGGTACAGGAAAGCCCAAACGAAGCGAGGAAGCGCTGGCAGCATGAAGTGAGCGCCAAATCGTTTCATGGCTCCATCATTGGCAACAAGGAAAACCATCAGCAAGTCACGGCTTACGACATTGCAGTCGGACAGGGCAAGGCATCTACTGATCCGATGTTTTATGCATACCTTTGCGACGTGGCAGATTGGCGCTTGAAAAAACCACTTACCAACGAGAGGGAGCGCCCAGGAATACTTTCATGGGAAAAATTTCTTAATAAACACTCCGCATATTGGGAAGTTGAATCGCCATGGCGCAAAAAACTTATTGAAGGAAACTCCAAGTATTACAGTTCTGGAATCCTCCCGAATTTGCCTTTACCAGATGGAAGTCCTTTATGGGACATTGTTATCGCGGAATCCGTCACCGGTAGTCGGGTATCGCCTAAAAACAAGGTTAGACCATGAATGAAACTAACATATCAACAATAATCAAATTGTTTATTTTCAGAGGCCACGCTCCAGAAGCCATGCTGATCCTTCTTATAGTATTAGCTGCTTTGGGACTGTTTTTGCTCGCCAAAACCACATTAACTTCTCCGGAGTTGAAAATGGAAATCACCCGCTGGGTTCAATTAGGCCTCTACATGGGTGCAGTATTAGTTATCGGGTTCTTAGTCGTTGCTGCACACGCCAGAGGAAAAGAAAAGCAGGCGCAGGAACGCCATAAGATTTTGCAAGCAGAGCTGATGCGGCAGCAGAAGTTCATCGCCAATAATGAGAAAGAGCAGCGAGAATATGTACTAGAAGTGATCAGCCTTGGCATAACACTGGACAAGCACCGGCAGGGAAAAGTATGGGAAGCGCTTCAAAAAGGAAGCCCATACACCAGCATTCGCGAAACTGATCCCAAGAAGTATGCATGGAGGGACACCGATAAGATAGGCATCAGTGGTGGTCGGTTGCTGGACGCTTTTGAAAATGCAGCAAAAAAAACCCCGATGTATTGGGGCCTACCATCGTTCTATGCCAGCGCGCCCTCTTTTACACCGCCAACAGATCCAGTGATGGGTCTCGCGGGAAGTACGCAAGGCACGGGACTGTCATTTCATCTATGGGTCAACGGTGCATGGAAGCTCGCCGAACGGCCGGACCGCCTGTTAGAGCAAGTATTTAGTTTTTTTGACGAGCATCCAGATGTGCCATTCGTCGTGGTGGCCGCAGATGAAAGCTATTCGTATCGGGACCAGTCTCTGCCGCCTGGCACTCCAAGCCTGGTAAAAAACGGCTACTACGTTCCTGCGATGCCCGATGCGGCAGCAGTCTTTGCTCTGGCCCGTCGAGAACGAGTCGAGCCGCTACGTCCCTACGATTGGATTGACCTTGACGATAATTTCCTACAGTGGGAATTTCGGCAGATGTATTACGCCTTGATGGCATCCATTCCGACCAAATCGAAATACGGCGATGGAACATCCATTGCACGTCCTCCCACTATCACGGAATGGATTCCAGCCGCCGCCGCCTTTGCAAAAACTCGGGAAGCACATCCAGAAGGTCATGATGAATTCCTTAACAAGACACTGGCCTACCGGAACAAGCCCCCGAAAACATGGAAACCTACTCCCTGGTTCCCAATTCCCTGGACTTACGATCAGCTAAGTGCCTTCGACCGCTTGCCCACTCTCGGCTATCTTCACCGCCCTATCTTCGTCTCCTTCCGAGACAAAGACGGCAAATCCATCATGCGTCGTGAACAGCGCAGGCACACGCTAATGGCAGGCTGGCATCAAGCCATACAAACATTATCGGATGCCGAGCGCGCCAAAGGACCGTCCCGCATCATCGCAGGCACCAATAACAACAAGGACCAACTGATCATGCTCACCAGCATGCTGCATCAATATGAACACGAAGGCGGTCCAGCCATCGACATCAGCAAGACCGCGCAATTCATCAACACCGACCGGCGCCTTGGGAATACAGGTGCAGCGACCTTCTTTATGCAAATGGCATTGGGTGTCATGGGCAGTTACAAAGAAGGCGGTGTCAGCGCAGCCATCAATTTGCGCGATCCCGACGAAGCCAGCATCGTCTTTATCAGCCCCGCACCAGATGAAGTACGCAGAATGCAGGGTGACCCGTTCGTTCATGATGTGCAGCCAGCCATCGATCCGGACAACTACAACGCTCCATCAGTGGAAGCACTAATGGAGGCCGAACGCAAACGCGCCAACAAATAATCGCCACACTCTCATTAGGCCCCAATCATGCGCAACGTGATCCGCTTAGGCGACGACACCACTCACGGCGGCAAAGTCATCCAATGCAGCCTTAACCACTTCACAATCAATGGCATCCCGGTCGCCTGCGAAGGCGACACCTGCACCTGCCCCATCCCCGGCCACAACGGTTGCAAGATCATCAGCGGTTCGCCGCGCCATACCGTCAACGGAAAACGGTTGGCATTCGATGGCGACAAAACCAGTTGTGGCGCCGTGCTAATCGCCACCCGGGACAACTTCAGCACGGCATAGCGCCTTATTTCGCCGGCCGCGAATACAAATCAATGGTCTGGTTCACCGCCTCCTTGCACACGGCGCAGAATTTCTCGCTGCGGTCGAACATCAGGCATTGCTGCGCCGGGCGGTAATAGCCCGTCGCTTCATAGTTCGCCCCTTCGAACGCACCGACGGCGTCCTTGTTCGGCGCGGTGGAAAACAGCTTGGTGGTGTAGGCCAGGTCTTCCCTGAACAGCGCGCTCATTTCCGCTTCCGGACGGTTGTCCTTGCGCAGCGCGGCGCGTGTCTTCTGGTACGCGCGCGAATGCTCTTCATATACGGCCTTCGGCCATGGCGTCGGCAGCGCCGTGCCCTGCGTGACCAGGTGCTTCCATTTCAGCCGGGAGGGATCCTTCATCGCCGTGGCATTCGGTTCCCACGGTTCCGGGCGGTTCGCGCCACCGGACGCGTAGGCCACCGGCGACGTGTAGTACTCATCCGCCAGTCCCGCGAAGTGGTGGCCGAATTCGTGCACGAACAGGTAGTTGGCCCAGTCGCTGTTGGCGGCGGCCGTGCTGAACTGGCCGTAAATGCCGCCACCGCCGTAGGTGTCATTGTTGACGAGGATTTCAATGAATTCGTACGGCGCGTGCTGGGCGATTTCGCGCAAGGCGCGGTTGTCCAGGGTCAGCACGTAGCGCTCGCTGCCAAAGATGTCATAGCGGGTACCCAGCGCGGACGCGTGGTGCTGGCCAGTCGACGGGCGCGAGACGCCGGATTCCTGGGTCGGCACAGCGATGCCCCACACGTTGAAGTCTTTCGCCCGCTCCTTGAACGGCGACACGGAGAACAGGTAATCGGCCAGCTTGCGCGCGCTCTGCTCGAATTTCGGCATGTCCGCCTTGGTGTAGCCGTCGCCCAGGATCAGCAAGTCGACTTTATCGCCGGGCGCGCCGTAGACGCGGATGGCGATCGGCTTGGCCGGCGCCGGATCCTGCTTGCGCACCACGTCCTGCGCGTCCGGATCGACGTCCACGCTCCACACGATGGAAAACTGGTTGCGCTCATCGCGCTTCAGGATGCGTACGCGCACCGGGCGGTCCGGTTTCGGGAAACGCACGGATTCCTGGAAGCCGCGCGTGACCTTTTGCGCTTCGTCCGTGGTGCGCCATTCGCCAAAGATGGTGGAAAAGCCCCGCGTGTACAGCACGTCGCCCGTCTTCGCATCCACCACTTCGACCTTGTTGACGCCACGGTCCGTGTCATCGATATTGCGCGACAGGTTGCCGGCCCACGGCAGCGGCTCGATTACCACGCGGTCAATCGCATACTGCTCGGCCAGCGCATTCCCGCTATGCAGGTAATCGAGGCGGATGGTGGCGGGAGGTGTTGCGGAAGCAGCGGAAGCGGCAAGCGCGCAGGTTGCCAGTGCTGCCTTGGCGAAGAGAGTCATGGGGCGGAATCCTGTTGGTGAATGTGGCTAATGTGACTGAAGTGGCCAACATTCTAATTCCGCCCCCGCCGAATTAATTCTTGTATTTATACAGCGGACGTTGCACTTCTATGGGACGGATATCGAGCCGCAGGTTCAGGATCGAGTAGGCATCGACCACGGACGACAGATAGCCTTCGCTTTCCGCCGTCTTCGAGAAGCGGAATTCAAAGCCCACTTCCGGCGTGGTGCCGCGCGGGTCGCCGCTGGCAATGCCGATCGCATCCTGCTGGTCGCTGTCGATCAGCCGCTCCATCAAGTCGCTGACCGCGCTGTTGCCGAGGATATCGTTGCTGTACACGGGGCCGCGCCGCGCGGGCCGCGCGTTATCGAGGCGGCCGTCCGCCTTGTCCGGCGCCGGCGTAAACGTCTTGGTGGCGATGTTGAACCGGTCACCCCGGTCCAGGTAGCTGATCAACACATTGCTGACGTTGAACGCGCTGGCATCCGATTCCATCGTGGCGCGCGACAAGTCCAGCAGCAGCGCGCCCTTGTAACCAATGATTTCCACTTCTCGCTTGCTGTTGACCACCATCGCAGAGTTTTCATCGATGCCCAGCCCCAACTGGTAACCCTTTTTCAGCATGACGGGAATCATGCGGGCAAAGCGGCCGCGGATCAGCAAGTGCTGGTCGACGAAAATATCGTCGCCGATGAAGCCCAGTCCCGGCGCGATATCCTTGCCGTCCGCCACGCCTTCCTGCAAGGTCGACAGCACGCGGCGCGCGTCATAGAACATGGTGCTGCTCATGATGGCGGCGCCCGCGCTGGTGCCGGCAATTACGCCGCCCCGGCGGTAAATGTCCCAGATCGCATCCAGCGCCGCCGTGCGCGTGCCGTCCGGGCGCACCAGCGCCTGCGTGATGCGGCCCTGGTCGCCGCCCGCGAAATACACGCCGCCGGCGCGCCGCACACGGTCCGCCAAGGTCATGTCGTCGGCCGCCTTGCGGTAATCGCTGTTGGCCAGTTTCACGGCAATCGGCACCAGGAAAGGATCGGCGCCATAACGTTTCAGGTAGCCCATGATGGACTGGCCCGTGCGTTCCGGTGCGCCGGCCGCCGACGGGAACACGGCAATGCGCGCGCCCTTGCCGCCGGCCAGTTGCACGATGCGTTGCCAGATGTCCGCGTTATCGCCACGCAGGCCGCCGCCGATGATGACCAGCGAACCTTTCGGTTCCGGCGGATCCGCCGCCTGCGCTGCGGCCATCGTCAGCCAGATCAGTGCCAAGCCTCCCATAGAGCGCCCCGCTATCGACGTCAAAACCGACTTCAAGTTACCCAATAATTCCCTCAATGCGCCCATGTTGCAGTCCATTCGCTGTGGATGATGGCAAAATGCATGCATTCTGCCCGTACAGTTTCCAAATATACAGCAAAGCAGCCTTCTCCAGCACCTGCCTGGACGTCCAAAACGTCTCGCCACGGGCGCCGCCGGGACGGCATAATGGGTGCCCCGAGCCCAAATATCTATACAGGTCCGACCATGCAAGTGAAAAAGCACGCGCTGTCCGCGCCACAAAGCAGCACTTCGTTCCAGCTGACCAGCTACCACTACGGCACACCCGGCGCCGGCAAAAAAATCTATATTCAAGCCGCGCTGCATGCCGACGAAGTGCCGGGCATGCTGGTGGCGCAATTCCTGCGCCGTGAACTCGACCGGCTCGATGCGGCCGGCAAGGTGCACGGCGAAATCATCCTGGTGCCGGCCGCCAATCCGATCGGCCTGTCGCAGGCGATCCAGGGCGCGCCGTTCGGCCGCTTCGATATCACCACCGGCATCAACTTCAACCGCTCGTACAAGCACGTGGCCGACGAACTGAAATCGTCGCTGGAAGGCAAGCTGGGACAGGATGCGCAAGCCAATGTGGCGGAAATCCGCCGCCAGGCGCTAGCGCTGGTGCAGGCGCAGCAGCCGAAGACGGATGCCGACACGCTGAAGAAAACCCTGCTGGAAATGGCGATCGACGCCGATATCGTGCTGGACCTGCACTGCGATAACGAAGCCGTGCTGCACATCTACGCGGGTACGCCGCTGGCCGATGCGATCGAACCGCTGTCGCGCCTGATGGGCGCCCATGCTGTGCTGCTGGCGCTGGCGGCGGGCGGCGAACCGTTCGACGAAGCCTGCAGCCGCCTGTGGTGGGATTTGCAGGCGCACTTCCCGAGCGTGCCGATTCCGCCGGCCTGCGTTTCCACCACGGTGGAATTGCGGGGCGAGATGGAAGTCGAGTACGGCCTGGCGGAAAAGGATGCGGACAGCCTGCTGCGCTTCCTCGCGATCAATGGCGTGATCGACTTTGAAGTGGGCGAACTGCCGCCGGCGCTGTGCGCCGCCACGCCGCTGGAAGGCGTGGAACCGCTGCTGGCGCCCCACCCCGGCGTGCTGGTCTACACCCGCAAGCTGGGCGACAAGGTCAAGGCGGGCGATGCGCTGGCCGACGTCATCGATCCCGTCAGCGGCGCCACGTCGACCATCCGCTGCACGGTCGACGGCGTGTTCTTCGCGCGCAGTGCGCACCGCCACGTGCTGCGCGGCATGAATATCGGCAAGGTAGCGGGAGCGTCCGCGTTCCGCTCCGGCGAGCTGCTCTCTCAATAACAAGGACCGCATGAAACTCCGGCTTCCCAATACGTATGTCCTGATCTTCGCCATCCTGGCGATGATCGCCCTGTCCACGTGGCTGGTCCCGGGCGGCAAATACGATACGCACCTGGTCAACGGCAAGCAGCTGATCGATCCCGCCACCTTCCACTACGTGGCCAGCAAGCCGCAGGGTCTCGTCGCGCTGCTGATGGCGCCCATCAAGGGGTTTGTCGAAGCGGCGCTGATCATCGGCTTCGTGCTGATCACGGGCGGCGCGTTCGCCGTGCTGCAAAAGACCGACGCCATCGACGCCATGATCAAGTCGATCGCCAAGGCGCACGACCATTCGCGCTTCGTGCGCGTGGCGCTGATTCCCGTGTTCCTGACGCTGTTTTCGCTGGGCGGCGCCACCTTCGGCATGAACGAGGAAGCGATTCCGTTCATCCTGATTTTCGTGCCGCTGGCGCTGGCGCTGGGCTATGACACGGTCACCGGCGTGTCACTGCCCTTCCTCGGCACCCAGATCGGCTTCGGCGCCGCGTTTTTGAATCCCTTCAATGTCGGCGTGGCGCAGGGCATCGCCGGTGTGCCGCTGTTTTCCGGCATGGGCTACCGGCTGATCGTGTGGGTCATCATGACGGCGGTGACGATTGCCTTCATGATGTGGTACGCGGCGCGCATCAAGCGCAACCCGCAACTGTCGCCGACCTATGAAATGGACCTCGTCAAGCGCACGGAAAACCCGGTCGACTTCAGCACCTTCACCGGCATGACCTTCAAGCACAAGCTGGTGCTGTTCATCTTTGCCGGTTCGCTGCTGGGCATGGTGGTGGGCGTCGTGAAATTCGACTGGTATATCGAGCAGATCGCCGCCCTGTTCCTGGCCATGACCATCGTGGTGGGCGTGGTGGGCCGCCTGGATTCCGATGAATTCATGGGCGCCTTCATGCACGGCGCGAAAGACCTGGTGGGCACGGCGCTGGTGATCGCACTGGCGCGCGGCACGGTGATTCTGGCGCGCGATGCGCAAATCATCGACACCATGCTGCACGGCCTGATGCCGCTGGTGCAGTCTTCCAGCCCGGTGTTCGCGGCGCATAAAATGTTCGCGATCCAGACCGTCATCAACTTCTTCATCCACTCCGGCACGGGACAGGCGGCGCTGACGATGCCGATCATGGCGCCGCTGTCCGACCTGGTGGGCGTGACGCGCCAGACCGCCATCCTGGCGTACCAGTTTGGCGAATTCACCACGCCGATGATTCCCACGTCCGGCATTACCGTGGGTGTGCTCGCGCTGGCCCGGATTCCGTGGATCACGTGGGCCAAATGGATGGTGCCGCTGCAACTGATTTATGCGGTGCTGGCGCTGCTGTTGCTGGTGCCGCCCTGCCTGATGAACTGGCAGTGATTATGTAGGGCGGATTGGTTTCATCAAGCCGCCATGCGTGCGTCAACGCGGCGCAAACATGGCGGCTTCCGCTCCGCGGAAACCGCCCTACGCAGAGGCTGCGCCACCGGGCTTTAAGTCCCGGGGCTTACGCTTCCGTCTTGTAAATATCCGGAAAATACCGCTCCATCAGCGTCTGCGGCCGCTGCGGCGAGCCGAAACCGTATTGGCGGTACAAGCCATGCGCATCGCCCGTCGCCAGCGTGAAGCGCCGCAGCCCCTGCAACTCCGGGTGCGCCATGATGGCCGTCATCAATTGCTTGCTGTAGCCCAGGCGGCGGCATTCCGGCAGCACGAAGACATCGACCAGGTTGGCAAACGTGGCGCCATCCGTCACCACGCGGGCAAACGCCACCTGCGCACCGTCCGCGTAACCGCCGAAGCACAGGGAATTGGCGATGGCTTTTCCCAGCACGGACAGCGGCAAGCCCTGCGCCCAGGTCGACTGGCCGCTGAGGAAGCGGTGTATCAGCGCCACGTCGAGCCGCGTTTTGTCCGTGCTCACCTCCAGTACCGGCATGTCCCCTCCTGTCTCAATAGCGCCGCACCAGCGGCAAATTGGCTATAAATATGGCGATATTAACAACTTATCGCTGAAAATGGATACGCCTAAAAAACCCGGAGCCAGACTGACTGGCGCAACCTTGGCTATAATCGGTCAATTCTCCCGCACGCCCACCTCATTATTTACCATGACTGATCAATTTTCCAAAAAGAGCGAAGCCTGGTCGGCACGCTTCTCCGAACCTGTTTCCGACCTCGTCAAACGCTATACCGCCTCTGTCTTTTTTGACAACCGCATGGCCAAGGCCGACATCCAGGGTTCGCTGGCGCACGCCGACATGCTGGCCGCGCAAGGCATCATCAGCGCCACCGACCTGGCCGACATCCAGCGCGGCATGGCGCAGATCAGCTCGGAAATCGAGTCCGGCAAGTTCGAATGGCTGCTAGACCTGGAAGACGTGCACCTGAACATTGAAAAGCGCCTGACCGAGCTGGTCGGCGACGCCGGCAAGCGCCTGCACACGGGCCGTTCCCGCAACGACCAGGTGGCCACCGACATCCGCCTGTACGTGCGCGCCGCCATCGACGACGTCACCGGCCTGCTGAAGCAGTTGCGCGGCGCGCTGACCGACCTGGCGGAACAGCACGCGGACACCATCCTGCCCGGCTTTACCCACATGCAGGTGGCGCAGCCAATCACGTTCGGCCACCACATGCTCGCCTACGTGGAAATGTTCGGCCGCGACGCCGAGCGTTTTGCGGACTGCCGCAAGCGCGTCAACCGCTTGCCGCTGGGCTCCGCCGCGCTGGCCGGCACCACGTTCCCGATCGACCGCGTGCGCGTGGCGCAAACGCTGGGCTTTGACGACGTCTGCCACAACTCGCTGGACGCCGTGTCGGACCGCGACTTTGCGATTGAATTCACGGCTGCCGCATCGCTGGTGATGACGCACATTTCGCGCATGTCGGAAGAATTGATCATCTGGATGAGCCCGCGCGTGGGCTTCATCGACATCGCAGACCGCTTCTGCACCGGTTCGTCGATCATGCCGCAAAAGAAAAACCCGGACGTGCCGGAACTGGCGCGCGGCAAAACCGGCCGCGTGTATGGCCACCTGATGGGCCTGCTGACCCTGATGAAAGGCCAGCCGCTGGCTTACAACAAGGACAACCAGGAAGACAAGGAGCCGCTGTTCGACACGGTGGACACGCTGGTCGACACGCTGCGCATCTTCGCCGACATGGCGGGCGGCATCACGGTGAAACCGGAAGCCATGCGTTCGGCCGCGCTGCAAGGCTACGCCACGGCGACCGACCTGGCCGATTACCTGGTCAAGAAAGGCTTGCCATTCCGCGACGCGCACGAAGCCGTGGCGCACGCGGTACGCGCCTGCGACGGCTTGAAGATCGACCTGGCGGAAATGTCGCTGGACCAGTTGCGCGAATTCTCGCCGCTGATCGAGCAGGATGTGTTTGCCGTGCTGACCCTGGAAGGTTCCGTGGCAGCCCGCGACCACGTGGGCGGCACCGCGCCAAACCAGGTCCGCGCCGCGATCGCCCGCGTACGTTCCCAACTGGCATGATGAGGCGGGGTGGCTTCCGCACTGCGGAAACCACCCTTCTGTTTCATTGGGGCCTGACCCTTTTAGCACTATCGTTCGCGTTGTGAACGATAGTGCTAAAAGGGCCAGGCCCCTAATTAATTAAGCATCCGCCATCCAGAAAAACACGGCCGTCATGCGCTTGTCGTCATGGCCGGTGCCGAAATAGCCGCTGGCCGAGTGCACGAGATTGGCGCGGTACAGCAGCATGCGGTTGTAGCGGTTTTCCACCATGACTTCTTCATGCCACGCTTCCTGCGGCAAGCCGGTCACGCCCAGCGCTTCGCGCAAGTTCGCATGGGGCGGGCTGCAGATATTGCCGCCCAAGGTGCCGTCCGGATAGCGCAGCCGGTAAAACGACGTGCCGGCGGAGACCAGCGGATCGGGCGACAGGTAAATCACGGCGGCATAGCGGCACAGCTTGCGCGAATCCGTATGGGGACGGGGCCCCGATTCCGCACCGCCCACCAGTTGCACATAGTTGTGGTTCAACATGTGTCCTTCCGGCGCCACCTGCTGCCACAGGCGCTTGGCGCCCGTGACTTTCTTGACCCACGCCTCGACGCCGGCCAGCTCCTCCGGCGTCAGCGCGCCGGGGCTGCGCATGCCGGGCCATGGCATGGGTTTGCGGGGCGCGCCCAGTTCCCATTCGTCGTGGGCGAAGCAGCGCCGCGAGACCGCGTCGGGATCCGGCAGGATCGCGTCATGCACCCAGTAATCGCGCCCCAGCATCGGCTTGCGGTACACCAGCCGCGGCAAGCCCTGGCGCGGCACAGCCACCGCCTTCAATGCGCCACCAGCCGCGACAGCACGGAAATCGCCGCCCCCGTATGGCGCTGCTCCAGCAGCACCGTCAATTCCGTGTGCGTGCAGATCATGTTGACGAGGTTGATTTTTTCCCACGCCAGCTTTTTCAGGATGCCGTGGTAAATGCCGGGCATGTCCAGCGTGTCGGGATTCAGGTGCAAGGTCACGGCATTGAGGTTTTCCAGCCGCGCCAGTTCGCGCTCGTGCACGAAGACCTGGTTGACCACGTTCATCAGCGGCCGGCTGCAAATGACCATCACTTCATTGATGCCGCGTGTGACGGTGATGAACGCCCCCTGCTGCGGCGCCACCATTTCCAGCAACTGGCGATGGCATTCGTAGGTATTCTCGGAATACCTGTACGTCGTCATCGTCAGGTCGGTGCGCGTGGTCAGTTCGCCCGATTTGCGCGCCAGCTGCAATTCCGCCAGCGGCCCGGTTTCATGCTGCGGCAGGCGCTCCGCGACACGGCGCAGCGCCATGACGACGGCGGCCTGGCCCACCGGTTTCCACAGATCCGTTTCCAGCTGCGGTTGCAGCTGCCTTGCCAGCTCGGAGAGGTTGATCAGGCCACGCCCTAATCCTTCAGTAAGGAAAGGCGACTCCATGACCAGCCGCTCAACTTTGGTAGATATCGAGAGCATAGTAAGCACAGTTAAAAGCTGTCCCTGCACACTTGCACCGTATATGGCGGCAAATGCGCGACGTCGCCGGCTGGCCGGATAGCGGCGTGACGGCGTGAAACTGCTAGTGGGTGGCGGCGGCGATACCCTATGAAGGGCTGGGCAGGCTCGTGCGCAAAGCACGGGCCAACGTGGTGCTGATCTTCGTCATATTCTGTCCCTGTAATTCCCGATCCGGTTTCCCGGTATGCGGCAGGTCGTTGCCCGCCGCTTTAGTTGTGTGTTGTCAAGCGTTTATGCCTGAGTCCGCGCCTAGTGTAGAACGCAATATATTGAGATTGCAACCACGACACAGCGAATTAGTTTGCAATCTGTCGTGTTCTCCACGAATTTAGAGCATAACTTCTAGTTCGTTGCTTTTTTCATACAAAATCCCGCCTTCCTGGCGCTATCGTGCGCCAACTTTGTCCAAGACGCGTTAAGCGAAAAGACTATATTTGCTTGCAAATACTTAGCATCTTTGTCCCATTTTTAACAAAAATTCGGTGCACGACTCATTTAGCAAGTTTTTTGACTTGCCCGTATCGACAGGAATAGTGTCGCAGCTCCCAGGCGTTTTACCTTTCAAACCCCACACCGGACTATCCGTTCCGGCTGTGTCCGACGCCAGGCTGGCCACGCAACCATGCGGCCAGGTGACACCCAGTGCATTCCTTTTAAAACCTATGGAGAAGAGATGAATTTACGTAAGACTTTGCTTGCCGCATCCATCGCTGCCCTGCCGATGATGTTCACCAGCCATGCAACCGCAGGCCAGATGATGGCCGCTCCGACCGCCCAGGCCACTCCACAAGAGAAAGCCTCGCTGGTCAGCAAACTGGCTGCTGCTCCGGCTGCTGCAGCGTTGGGCTCGGCACACGGCTTTGCCGTCGCCGCCCAGCACCCTGGCGCCGACAACACCAAGATTTCCCGCGTTAACCACACCTTCCAGGGCCTGCGCGTGTTCGGCTCCGAATCCGTGGTGGTGACCAATGCCGCCGGCGACATCGTCAGCGAGTCCGTATCGGACCGCCGCGCCGGCCTGAATACCAATGGTTCGCAAGGCCTGGCCGCCAACAAATCGGCCCGCGCCGGCGCGCCTGACGTGACGCCATCGCTGAGCGCCGACCAGGCCATCGCGATTGCCGTGAAATCGGCATCGCCAAGCGGCGTGCACCGCTGGCAGCCAAGCGCCGAACTGCTGATCTATCCAGTCATGAAGTCGGTGCGCGTGCCTTCCGCCGTCAACAAGGCCGAGTCCCAGCTGAACGCGGTGGACCTGGAAGAAGTGGTGGACAGCTACCAGTTGGCCTACATGGTCAAGACCCGTATGCACGACGGTAACAAGCTGGTGTACCAGGACACCGTCGTCAACGCCAAGACCGGCGCCATCATCAACAAATGGCAAGCCCTGCAAACCGTGGTCGGCACCGGCAACAGCCAGTACAACGGCCAGGTGCCAATCAACACCACGCTGTCCGGCAGCACCTACAAGATGCTGGATGCATCCCGCGGCGTAGGCGGCACCTTCGGCGGCATGGCGATCACCAACGCCAACCACTCGCCGGAATCGAATCCGCAGGCAGGCAGCATCTACACCAACAGCACCAACGTGTGGGGCGACGGCCAGCAATATATCTCCGGCGGCAGCACCACCAACGCCAACGGCCAGACCGCCGCAGTCAATGCACTGTGGGGCCTGATGAACACCTACGACACGATGAAAAACGTGATCGGCTGGCAATCGCTGGACGGCCAGAACACCGCGACCTACATCGCTGTGCACGTCGACAACAACTACGACAACGCCTTCTTCGATCCAAACTGCAAGTGCATGTACATCGGCGATGGCTCGTCGTTCTACAGCCTGGGTTCGATCGACGTCATCGGCCACGAAATGGGCCACGGCGTGGTCGACGCAACGTCCAACCTGACCTACTCGGGCGAGTCGGGCGGCCTGAACGAATCGTTCGCCGACATCAACGGTGAAATGGTGGAAGCCTATGCCCGCAACGGCGGCACCGGCACCGTGATCCCGGCCGGTAACGACTGGATGATGGGCAAGGAAATCGCCAAGAACGGCCAGCCGCTGCGCTGGATGTACAAGCCATCGAAAGACGGCGCATCCAAGGATGCCTGGAGCTCGACGCTGGGTTCGATCAACGTGCACTACAGCTCGGGTCCGAACAACCGCGCGTTCTACTTCCTGTCGCAAGGTTCCAACTCGACCTCGAGCAGCGATTACTACAGCCAATACCTGACCAAGCAGCCGCTGGCCATGACCGGCATCGGTAACGACAAGGCATACCGCATCTGGTTCAAGGCCGCGACGACCAAGTTCACCGCATCGACCAACTACGCCACCGCGCGTACCAAGATGATCGAAGCGGCCAATGAACTGTATGGCGTGGGTTCGAAAGAATCGATCGCCGTGCAGCGCGCTTACGCTGCGATCAACGTCGGCGCCGACGTGGATGAAGTGGGTGGCGGCGTCGTCATCGGCGGCCAGCCATCGTCCGTCACCGTCGCGCCAGGCGGCACCGCATCGTTCACCGTGGGCAGCATTTCCGGCGGCACCGCGCCTTATACGTACCAATGGTACCGTAACGGTTCGGCCATCACCGGCGCAACCTCCGCAACGTACTCGCTGACCGCGCAAACGGCCGACAACGGCGCAACCTTCTACGCCGTGGTGAAAGACGCATCGTCGCCACAGAAGAGCGCAACGTCGAGCAGCGCAACCCTGACCGTCAGCACCGTGACCGGCACCGAGCGCGTTTCCAACGGCGGCTTCGAGTCGGGCGCCACCGGCTGGAGCGGCACCACCGGCGTGATCGGTTCCTTCAGCGGCCAGACCGCCTACGAAGGCACCAAGTTCGCATGGCTGGGCGGCAATGGCACCACCGCGACGGAAACCCTGACGCAGCCAGTGGTGATTCCTTCCACCGCGACCGCGGCAGACCTGTCGTTCGCGCTGCACATCGACACCGCTGAAACCACCACCACGACGGCTTACGACAAGCTGACCGTGACGGTGAAGAACAGCAGCGGCACCACGCTGGGCACGCTGGCCACCTATTCGAACCTGAACAAGGCGACCGGCTACCAGATGCGCACGTTCAACCTGCTGCCATACAAAGGCCAGACCGTGACGCTGTCGTTCTCGATGACGGAAGACTCGTCGGCACAGACTTCGTTCGTGGTCGACAAAGTCAGTGTGATCACCAAGTAATCAACGCAAGTTGAACGCTTGATGTACGTGGCGGGCCGGCAGGTTTCTCATCCTTGCCGGTCCGCCACACCCGTTGGTGCAATACAGAATACGAATGTGAACGTTTGATGTCCCTGCAGTTCCAGCTCGAAGTCCAGGGCGGCGCCGGCGCACAGGCGCGCCGCACCATCACCATCGATGCCGCCACCGAAGCCGACGCCATCCGCGCAGCGCTGCGCCAGGGCTGGCGTGTGCTGGCCATCGCGGGTCAACCTTCCGCTACCGCCGACGGCGCAACGCCTTCCGGCGGCTTGCTGCGCGCCCGCGCGCAACCGTTCCCGTTGCTGCAATTTTCACAGGAATTACTGGCGCTGCTGGAAGCGGGACTGAACCTGTCGGAAGCGCTGGCCACGCTGCACAGCAAGGAAGCCAAGGCGGGCGCGAAAGCCACGCTGGGCGAGATCCGCCGCGCGCTGTCGCAGGGCCAGAGCTTTTCCGAAACACTGGCGGCCTTCCCCGCCATCTTCCCCGAACTCTACGTCTCCACCGTGCATGCGGCGGAGCGTTCCGGCAACTTGCCGGAAGCGCTGGCGCGCTATGTGGCATACCAGCTGCAATTCGACGCCATCCGCAAAAAGCTGGTTTCCGCCGCGATCTATCCCGTGATGCTGCTGGCGGTCGGCACCCTGGTGACCTTGTTCTTGCTGGGCTACGTGGTCCCGAAATTTTCCGCCGTCTATGAAAGTTCCGGCCGCGATATCCCGTGGATGTCGCAAATGCTGCTGGGCTTCGGCCGTTCGCTGGCCGCCCATCCATGGCTGTGCGCCGGCGTGCTCTGCGCCCTTGTCGGCGGCGCGGTGGCCTGTGCCGCCAATGCCGCCATCCGCGCGCAACTGATCCTGGCCGTGCTACGCCTGCCCGTGCTGGCCGCGAAAGCCGCCGAATTCCGGCTGGCGCGTTTTTACCGAGCGCTGTCGCTGCTGCTGCACGCCGGCATACCGTTGTCGAAGGCGCTGGCCATGGTCAGCGGCATGCTGATGCCGGCGCAACAGCGCCAGCTTGCCGACGTGCGCCGCGCGGTCGGCGAAGGCTTGCCGTTTTCCACCGCGCTGGACCAGCAGGGACTGGCCACGCCGGTCGCGCAATCGCTGCTGAAAGTGGGGGAAAACACGGGACGCCTGTCCGACATGCTGGAACGCTCGGCGCGCTTCCATGACGAGGAATTCGCGCGCTGGGTGGACTGGGCGTCGCGCCTGCTGGAACCCATGCTGATGACGGTGATCGGCGTGGTGATTGGCGGCGTGGTGGTCCTGATGTATATGCCGATCTTTGAACTTGCCGGGAGTTTGAGCTGATGAATGCACGCGCCCCCCTGCCCGCTTTGACCTCCTCGCTGACCACTGCCCTGCTACGCCAGGCCACCGCCGCCGCGCTGGCGCAGGGCCGGCCGCAACTGGCCGTGCTGGAAGAGATGGCCGGCCTGGCGCCGGACGACTTCACGCGGCAACTGGCCGCCTTGTTCCACTATCCCGCATGGACCATGGCCATGCTGCAGGCCGCGCAGCCGGTGTACAGCCTGCTGCCGTACACGGACTGCGCGCAGCGCGGCTGCGTCCTGATGACGCAGCCGGAAGCGGGCGACGTGCCTGTCCTGGTGCTGGCCGATCCGTTCGCCGACGACGTGCCGCAATGGGCGCAATACGCCACCGGCGTCACGTTCACCGTGGCGCTGGCGCATGCGGACGACCTGGCCGCCTACCTGTCGCAACAGGAAAGCGCGCAACAGGCGATGCGCGACATGATGCAGGACCCGGATGCGGACGACGGTGAAGCGGCGGACCTGGACCAGGCCATCGTCGATATCTCGCTGATCGGTATCAGCGGCGACACCAGCCCCGTGGTCAAACTGGTCAACTCGACGATTTACGATGCGCTGAAATTCCAGGCCAGCGACATCCATCTCGAATGCGACGTCAACAGCCTGGTCATCAAGTACCGCGTGGATGGGGTGCTGGTGCAGGCCGGCCAGGTGCAGGGCTTGCAGATGGCCGAACAGGTGGTCTCCCGCATCAAGGTGCTGGCCGACCTCGATATCGCGGAGCGCCGCGTGCCGCAGGATGGCCGTTTCAAGGTGCGCATCAAGGGCAGCGAAATCGACTTCCGCGTGTCCATCATGCCGAACATCTTCGGCGAAGACGCCGTGCTGCGCCTGCTGGACCGCCGCGCGCTGACAGCGGCCGCCAATGCGCTGACACTGGAAAGCCTGGGCCTGAATACCGATGCGATCGACCAGGTGCGCCGGCTGGCAGCCCGCCCGCACGGCATGCTGCTGGTGACGGGGCCCACCGGTTCCGGCAAGACCACCACCCTGTATGCGGCGCTGACGGAAATTAACACGGGCCGCGACAAGGTCATCACCATCGAAGACCCGGTCGAATACCGGCTGCCCCGCGTGCTGCAAATCCCCGTCAATGAAAAGAAAGGGCTGACGTTTGCACGGGGCCTGCGTTCGATCCTGCGGCATGACCCGGACAAGATATTGATCGGTGAAATCCGCGATGATGAAACCGCGCAAATCGCCGTGCAGGCATCGCTGACGGGCCACCTGGTGTTCACCACGGTGCACGCGAACAACGTGTTCGACGTGGTGGGCCGCTTCCTGCACATGGGTGTCGACGCCTACAGCTTTGCCGCCGCCTTGAACGGCATCGTGGCGCAGCGCCTGATGCGCGTCAATTGCGAACATTGCGCGGTGGACGTGGAAGCCGATGCGCAGGAACTGGCCGACAGCGGCCTGACGGCGGAGCAGGTGCGGGGCTGGCGGTTCCGCGCCGGCAAGGGTTGCGGCCATTGCCGTGGCGCCGGTTACAAGGGCCGCAAGGCCATTGCCGAAGTCCTGATCCTGAACGATGCGCTGCGTGAAATGATTTGCACGCGCGCCCCGGTCAGCCGCATGAAAGAAGAAGCCGCCCGCATGGGTTTCCGGCTGGCGCGCGAAGCCGCGCTGGAACTGGTGCGCAACGGCGAATCCACCTTGACGGAGCTGAACCGTGTCACTCACTGAACGAATCACCGCGACGCTGCGTCCCCAGCTGCCCCTGTTGATGCGGCGCAGCGTGCGCATCTACCTGGCGCCGCAGCAGGTGGTGGCGGCCGCCGTCGAAGGCGACCGAATCGCCGGCGTGGCGGTGCTGCCTGTCGCCAATCCCGCAGGGCATTGGGAAGCGCCGGCGGCAATGCTGCGCGCGCTGCTGGAGCGTCCCGCCGACATGCTGGAGGCCAACGACGCCGCCAACGCGATCATGACGGCCATTACCGACCAGGCGCCGCTGTCCGTCACCCTGTCCGGCCGCTGGTGCCAGTTCGTCATGGTGCCCTGGAGCGACGCGTTGCTGGCGGAACCAGCGGCGACGCGTTTCCTGCAAATGCAATTGTCGGCCGTGTACGGGGACGCTGCGCGGGGCTGGAATATCGCCAACGATGATGCGCCCTATGGCCAGCCGCGCGCCGCATGCGGCATCGATGCCGAATTGCTGCAGGCGCTGCGCATGGCCGTGGGCAAGCAAGGCACGATCATCGAACCCGTCATGGGCACGGCCAGCCGCATGCAAACGGGCATGCCGGCCTTCGCCATCGTGGAACAGGGAAAGCTGACGATGGCCACCGTGACGAACGGCCGCATCGCCGCCCTGTGCTCGCAACCGTGCGGGCCGGCGTGGCAGGTCGAACTGGAGCGCGCCTGGCAACGCTGGGCGCTGCGCATGCCGGAGCTCGACGGTATCACCACTGCCGCCGTGATCGACCTGACCTGCCAGCCCTCCCCGCAACCGGCACTGCCGCCGCTGTTCAAGTTGGTCGATACGCCGTTCGGTCCCGCAGCGGCGCTGGTTCCCGCAAGCATGCAGGAGGCCTTATGCGCCTGATGCGGGAAACCCGCCTGTCATTCACGCCCGCCGCGGCGCCGCAAGGCGGCTGGCGGCTGATGCTGGCCGCGCTGGGCATCCTGGCCCTGCTGCCGGCCGGCGCCCATTGGCTGCGCGCCTATGGCGACGTGCAGGCGCTGCAAGCGCGCATCGCAGCCGCGCAGCCGCGCCGCGCGGCGCCCGTGCCGTTGCCACCGGCCGTGCAGCGCGAACAGGAACAGCAAGTCAAAGTGGTGGCGGAAGCCGTGCGCCAGTTGAATTTGCCGGTACCGCGCCTGCTGAAAACACTGCAGGCGCCGCCCGATATCCATGTGGCGCTGCTGGGAGTGGACTTGAATGGCCAGCCGGCGCAGGATGGCGGTGACACGGCCAGGGCCGCGCCACAGGGGCCGGCCGGCAGCCTGAAAATCGCCGCCGAAGCGGAAACCGCGCGCGACATGCTGAATTACCTGGCTTTCCTCAGCCAGCAGCCGCTGTTCCGCTCCGTCTACCTCATCAAGCATGAGCAGGCCGCCAGCGACCAGCCCCGTCCTTACCGTTTCCAGCTGGAGGCGCAATGGCGGCAGTAACGTCGATCACGCCACGCGCCAGGTGGGAAGTCCGGCGCGCGCTGCGCCGCCTGGGCGCACCCGCCGCCATCGGCGGCGCAGCACTGGCCTGTGCGCTGGCCATGCTGTGGCATGCGCAAGCGCTGCGGCAACAATTGCCCGCCATGCAGGGGCGCCTTGCCATGGCCACGCGCGCGGCGGCCGTTCCCATAGCAGCGCCGCCCACCGCCGCCAATGGCCTGGCCGCGTTTTACGATCACTTGCCTGCCCACGCCGCGCTTCCCCAACAATTGCAAACGCTGGTGGACATCGCGGACAAGCACCACGTGCCGCTGGCCAAGGCGGAATACAAGCCGCAGGCGGAGCCGCGCGCGAACTTCATGCGCTACCAGATCAACCTGCCCGTCAAGGCCGATTACGCCGCCGTGCAGGCATTCATGCTGGAAGCGCTGCAGGCGCTGCCGGCGCTGACGCTGGAGAGCGTGGCGTTCAAGCGCGAACGGTCCGATGCTGCCGACGTGGAAGCGCGCATCCAGTTCGTGCTGCTGGTCAGGAGCCGGTCATGAAGAAATGGATCATTGCCGCCGGCGCCGCCACCGTGGCGCTGGCATGGTTTGCACCGGATGACGACGTGGTGCCGCCAGCCGCCGCCACGCCGCGCCCGGCCGCTTCCGTGGAAACCGCCGCGCCTGTGCCTGCCGCCCCGGTCGCCATGTCGCCTGCCATTCCCGCCGAATTGCAAATCCAGCGGCGCATCGAAGATGAAGATGTGGGCAACCTGTTTGCCGGCAGCGCCGAGATGCAGCCCGCCCCGCTGAAACTGGTGGCGGCGCGCGCGGTGCAGCCGGAGCAGGCGACTGTCGCGCAGGCCGTCAACGCCGCCGCACTCCCCTTCGTATTCCTTGGCAGTTACCGCGACGGCGGACAAACCACGTATTTGCTGCAAGCCGATGGCCAGGACATCGTCGCCAGGGTCGGCGACACCATTGCCAGCGCCTACCGCCTCGATGCGGCGCACGATGGCGCGTTGTCGTTCACGCACCTGCCGCGCAACCAAACCGTCACGCTTGCACTCACCAACGCAACAGGGGAAGCCAATTGAATCAACCACAACATCTGCTGTCCCGCCTGGGTAGCGTCGCCACCGCAACGGCAGCCGCGATGCTGCTGGCCGCGTGCGCGGGTAACCCCAGTTTCAGGGAAGGCAATGCGCTGCTCGACGCGGGCCAGGTTGAACAGGGCATGGCCAAGCTGGAACAGGCGCTGCGCGAAGATCCGCACAATGCGCAATACCGCATCGCGCTGCTGAACCGCAAGGCGGCGCTGGTCAACGGCTACACCAGCCGCGCCGAAGCGCAGCGCCAGCAGGGCAACGACGCCGAAGCCGAAGTGCTGTACCGCCAGGCGCTGACGATCGATCCGCACAGCATGGTGGCGCAGCAAGGGCTGGCGGCGCTGGCGCAGGAACGCCGCCACCGCGCCATCGTGCTGGATGCGGAAAGCCAGTTCCAGCGCGGCGATACGGCGGCCGCCCTGGATTTGCTGCGTCCCGTGCTGCAGGAAAGACCCGGCCAGCGCGAGGCGCTGCGCCTGAAAGCGCGCATTGCCGATGCGCAGGCGCAGAAAGGCACGGGCCGGCTGTCGGCCGCGTTCCGAAAGCCCGTCACGCTGCAATTCCGCGATGCGCCGGTCCGTTCCGTGTTCGACTTCATCGGCAAGGTGTCCGGCCTGAATTTCGCGTTCGACCGCGAAGTCGATCCCAACCTGCGCGCGACGATTTCCGTGCGCGACGCCAGCATCGAGGAAGCCATCGCCATGCTGCTGTCGTCCACGGGACTGGAACAGGCCGTGACGGGCGAACGCTCGATCACGATCTTCCCCAACAACCCGCAAAAGGTGAAGGATTACCAGCAATTGATGGTCCGCACCTTCTTCCTGGCCAATGCGGAAGCCAAGCAGGTGGCGTTCACGCTGAAAACCCTGCTGAAAGCCCGCGACATCGTCACCGACGAGCGCCTGGGCATCATCATCATGCGCGATACGCCGGACATGGTGCGCATGGCGGAGCGCATCATCGCCGTACAGGACCTGGCCGACCCGGAAGTCATGCTGGAAGTGGAAGTGCTGGAGGTCAAGCGCTCGCGCCTGCAGGAACTGGGCATCCACTGGCCGGAACAGGCGACCTTGAGCCTGGCGGGCGCCAACGCCACCAGCGTCGGCTCCAACCCGCTGAAAGTGTCGGACCTCAAACGCATCAACAGCCACAATATCAACCTGGGCCTGGGCGCCACCACCATCAATGCCGGCGCGACCGACACGGACAACAACCTGCTGGCCAATCCCCGCATCCGCGTGCGCAACAAGGACAAGGCCAAGATCCTGATCGGCGACCGGGTGCCGGTCATCACGGTCACCACCAACAATGGCGTCAGTTCGGACAGCGTCAATTACGTCGACGTGGGCCTGAAACTCGACGTGGAACCCAATGTGCACCTGGACGATGAAGTGGCCATCAAGATCAACCTGGAAGTGTCGAACGTGGTGAAGGAAGTCACCAGCAAATCCGGTACGCAGGCATACCAGATCGGCACCCGCAGCGCGTCGACCGTGCTGCGCCTGCGCGACGGCGAAACCCAGGTGCTGGCGGGCCTGATCAACGATGAAGACCGCAAGGTGGGCAGCAAGGTGCCCGGCGTGGGCGACTTGCCCATCCTGAACCGGCTGTTCGGCACGCAAAAGGATGACAGTTCGCGCAGCGAGATCGTGCTGTCGATCACGCCGCGCCTGCTGCGTTCCGTGCGGCGGCCGGATTTGCATGAAGCGGAATTCCTGTCCGGAACGGAAAGTTCGATTGGCGTGCGCGCCGCGGTGGCGGGGCCCGACCTGGGCGTAACGCAGCCGACGACGGAACCGCCGCCATTCGTGCGCACGCCGATGTCCGGCGCCGACGATGCCGGCGCGCCGTCGCCACAATCGCCGCAATCCCAGCCTGCCGACAAGCCTGCCAATGCCGGTCCGGGACCGAAGAAGGTGCAGTGATGGGCCGTTTGCGCCGCCAGCGCGGCTTCACCTTCATCGAACTGATCGTCACGCTGGCCATCATGGGCGTGCTGGCCACGGTGGCCGTGCCGATGGCGCAGGTGGCGATCCAGCGCGACAAGGAGCGCGAATTGCGCCTGGCGCTGCAGGAAATCCGCGAAGCCATCGATGCGTACAAGCGGGCGTCCGACAATGGCAGCGTCAAACTGAGCCTGGGCGATTCCGGCTTCCCGAAAACACTGGAAGAACTGGCCGAAGGCGTGCCGGACCAGCGCCACCCGCAAAAGCGGTCCATGTATTTCCTGCGACGCATTCCCCGCGATCCGTTCGCGCCGCCCTCGATCGCCAGCGCGGCGGACACCTGGGCCAAGCGCGCCTATGCGTCGGCGCCGGACAATCCGACGGAAGGCGCCGACGTCTTCGACGTGGCCAGCCGCTCGGACTTGACAGGCCTGAACGGCATCCCTTTAAAGACATGGTGACGGGCATGATGACAAAAAAGCGCGGCTTCACGCTGATCGAACTGCTGGTGGTGCTGGCCATCATTTCCTTGTTGCTGACCGTCGCCCTGCCCCGCTACTTCGGCTCCGTCGACAAGTCGAAGGAAGCGGCGCTGAAGGAAAACCTGCGCGTGCTGCGCATCGGCATCGACAAGTATTACGCCGACAAGGGCGAGTATCCGGGCGCCCTGGCCGACCTCGTCACCTACCAGTACTTCCGCGCCGTGCCGCTCGATCCGATGACCGATTCCGACAAGACGTGGCAAGCCGTCAGCCCGCAGGCGGCGGGCATGGCCGGCATTGCGGACGTGCGCAGTGGTGCGCAGGGCAAGACGCGCGACGGCGTTCCCTACAACCAGCTGTGATGCGACAACACCGTATTTCCCGCACCGCCGGCGGGTTTGCCTACATCTGGACCCTGATGCTGGTGGCGCTGATGGGCAGCGCGCTGGCGATCGGCGGCGAACTGTATGCGACGTCGGCGCGGCGCGACAAGGAGGCGCAACTGCTGTTCATCGGCCACGAATTCCGCCAGGCGCTGGGACGCTACCTGCAAGCGAAGGGCGCGGGCGGCATGGCGCAATATCCGTTGACCCTGGACGAATTGCTGCAAGACCCCCGCTTTCCCGGCGCCAAGCGCCATTTGCGGCGGCTGTATACGGACCCGATGACGGGCAAGGCGGAATGGGGACTGGTACGGCAGCAGGGACGCATCGTCGGCATTCATTCGCTGTCCGAACAGGCGCCCATCAAGCAAGGCAACTTCCTCGACGACGACCGTGGCTTCAATGGCAAGGGGCGGTATGCGGACTGGGTGTTCACCTATCCGTCCGACCTGTACACGGGACCGCAGGCGGCGCCGCCACCCGGTATGCCGCGCAACCAGATGACGGGCGGCTGAACGGACGGCGCCCGCTGTGCGGCTTTCCTCATGGCGCGATACGATCGCGGCACAAGGCGTTTTCCCCACCGCTAAAGCTGCTATCATCGCCGCCACCGGAAATGACCAGGAGTTATCACAATGACCATCGGCGTAGGCGGCAAAACCGCGGAACAAGCCCTGGCGACGCTGTCCGACATGACGGCAGGCGCCATCCCCATCGGCAAGGACGAACATTTGCAGCGCATCGCGCGCGCGCAAAGCTACATGCAGGCGAATGGCATCGCCGCCATTTACATCAACGCGGGCGCCAACCTGCTTTACTTTACCGGCACGCGCTGGCACCCGAGTGAACGCATGGTGGGCGCGATCCTGCCTGCACAGGGCGAGATCGAATACATTGCCCCCGCATTTGAAGAAAGCACCTTGCTGGACTTCATGCTGGTCGAAGGCAAGGTCAATGGCTGGCACGAACATGAAAGCCCGTACCGCCTGTTCATCGATACGTTGCAGCGCATGGGCATCAAGCCCGACGCAACCCAGCCGCCCCGCATCGGCATTTGCGAAAGCGCCGCGTTCTTCATTTATGACGGCATCAAGCCGCTGGCCGAAGGCTATGCGCTGGAAAACGCCCGTCCCGTGACGGCGCACTGCCGCATGCGCAAGTCGAAAGCGGAAATCGCACTGATGCAGCGCGCCAAGGACATGACCCTGGCCGTGCACGTGGCCACCGCGTCGATGCTGCGCGAAGGGATCACCACCACCGAAGTCGAGCAATTCATCGCCAGCGCGCACCGCAAGGTCGGCGCACCGGGTTCGTATTTCGTCATCGTGCTGTTTGGCGAAGCGACGTCGTATCCGCACGGCGTCAGCTACGTGCAGACGCTGAAACAGGGCGACACGGTGTTGATCGACACCGGCTGCAAGGTGCACAACTATATTTCCGACATTACGCGCACCTATGTGTACGGCGAGCCGAATGCGCGCCAGCGCAGTGTGTGGGACAGCGAAAAGAAAGCGCAGGCGGCAGCCTTCGCGGCGGCGCAACTGGGCGCGCCATGCGAAACCGTGGACCAGGCGGCGCGCCGCTCGCTGGAAGAAGACGGCTTCGGTCCGGGCTACAAGCTGCCCGGCCTGCCGCACCGCACGGGGCACGGCATCGGCCTCGATATCCACGAGTGGCCATACCTGGTTGGCGGCGACAACACGCCGCTGGACGTGGGGATGTGCTTCTCGAACGAACCGATGATCGTGGTGCCGGGCGAATTCGGCGTACGCCACGAAGACCACTTTTACATGGCGGAAGACGGTCCGCGCTGGTTCACCAAACCGGCGCACAGCATCGACGATCCGTTCGGATTGGCGCAGTAATGCGCCGGGGCGGGCCTGTGCGGCCCGCCTGCATGCTTTCCAGCTGCTTATTTAGCGGCTTTAGTGCCCGTGTAGCTCAATTCGGACAGGTCCTTGCGCGCCTGGTCCGCACCCACCAGTTCCGGCACCACGTGGCCAACCATCAGGCCCATCGACACCGACGTGCGCACGTATTTGGTTTCGCCTTTATCCAGCACGAAGCTGACTTTGTTGGTCGCTTCGGTACTGGTTTGCGCCACGTGGCTGCCGGCATAGGTATCCACGTAGAAGTAGCCGCCCTGGTGCGAGTTGCCCACTTCGATGCCGTCCAACTGGATCGCCGGTTTCAGCGCGGCGCCCAGCATGCTCGAGTTACGGTAGAAATACACGCGACCCTGGTCGGCTTTCAGCGCCGGGACGGCGGATTCCGCTTCAGCGAATTTCGGGCCGGTGGCGGCGCAACCCGTCAATGCCAGGGCCAGGCCGATGGCGGCAAATTTCATCAATTTCATTTTTTATTCCTGTAGTGTGATGGGAAGGGATGGCTGTTGCGGCGAAAAGCCCCGTTCAGCCGGGAGATAGAAACCCACCAGGCGGCCTTGCTCGACCACCAGGTAAGCTTCGTGCACGTGCGCCCCCTCCAGCGTGAAAACATCCTTGTGGCGGCGGTAGACCGTTCCCTGCGGAATGGCGCCAGCCATGGTCCAGAAACTGCCGGCCGGCAGTTTGCGCTCGAACCCCGTCGCCAGCGGCACCACGACTTCGCTGGCAAGCGACTTCGGAACCAGCGCGGTGGAACCGGTGGCGGGCGTCATCGCGACGGGAACATGCTGGACGGCGGCGCAACCGGCCAGCATCAGGGCTGCGGCAAAGATGGAAAAACGCATGGAGTGATTGGGCAAAAAATAATGTCCGCCATCGTAACCGCTAACATGCAGTTGAAAACTCACCAATATTCACGCCCGTTGCATTTCCATCGGAAGAAAAACAGGCGCCACGTGGACGCCTGTATCCGGAAGCGCGCGACGGCGGGCTTACTGCTTCTTCATCACCAAGGTCAAAATGTCATACGACGCCACCAGCTCATCGTTCTGATTGGTCACCTGCACATCCCACGCCACGACGCCCTGGCCGCGGCCCTGGTCGTCGGTGCGGTTGCGGTCGACCTTGCGCTTGCAGGTCAGGCGCGCGCGGATGGTGTCGCCGATCGCCACCGGCGTGATGAAGCGCAGGTTGTCCAGGCCATAGTTGGCCAGCACCGGGCCCGGCGCCGGCGAGACGAACAGGCCCGCCGCCGCCGACAGCACGAAGTAGCCGTGCGCGATGCGCTTGCCGAACTGCGTGTCTTTCGCGGCGATCTCGTCGAAGTGCATGTAGAAGTAGTCGCCCGAAATGCCGCCAAAGTTGACGATATCGGCTTCGCTCACGGTGCGGCGGTGCGTCAGCAGCGAGTCGCCCATCTGCAAATCCTCGAAGTACTTGCGGAACGGGTGGATATCGCTTTCATTGACGGCCGCGCCGCGCACGTATTCACCGGTGACGGCGGCCAGCATGGTCGGCGAACCCTGCACGGCGGAACGCTGCAGGAAGTGGCGCACCGCGCGGATACCGCCCAGTTCCTCACCGCCGCCGGCGCGGCCGGGACCGCCGTGCTTCAGTTGCGGCAGCGGCGAACCGTGTCCGGTCGAATCGACCGACGATTCCTTGTCGAGAATGTGCACGCGGCCATGGGTGGCGGCCGCCACCGGCACCGCGTAGGCGGCGGTCTTCGGATCCTTGGTCACCAGCGTCGACACCAGCGAACCCTTGCCGCGCGCGGCCAGTTCCAGCGCTTCATCGATGCCGTCATAGGTCATCATGGTCGACACCGGGCCGAACGCTTCCACGTCGTGCACCGCGTCGTTGACGGACGCATTGCGGCACAACAGCAGGGTTGGCGAGAAGAACGCGCCTTCGCCCACGCCTTCGCCGACCGGCTTGAAACCATCCCGCTCGCCAAACACGATCTCGTTGCCCTGCGCCAGCATCGCCACGCGCTCGGCCACGTCTTTTTGCTGGTCTTTCGACGCCAGCGCGCCCATGCGCACGCCTTCGACGGACGGGTCGCCCACCGTGACTTTCGCCAGGCGTTCGCGCAGGCGCTCCGCCACCGCGTCGACACGGTCGCGCGGCACGATGATGCGGCGGATGGCCGTACATTTCTGGCCGGCCTTGCCCGTCATTTCACGGGCGACTTCCTTGACGAACAAGTCGAACTCCGCATCGTCCGGCGTCACGTCCGGCGCCAGGATCGCGCAGTTCAGCGAATCGGCTTCGGCCGCGAACGGGACCGAATTGGCGATCAGGTTGCGGTTGGCGCGCAGCTTGGCGGCGGTATCGGCCGAACCGGTGAACGTCACCACGTCGGCGCCCGTCAGGCGGTCCAGCAAGTCGCCCGTGCTGCCGATCACCAGCTGCAAGGAGCCGTCAGGCAGCAGGCCGGATTCATGGATCATGCGCACCACGGCTTCGGTCAGGTAGCTGGTCGCGGTGGCGGGTTTGCCGATGCACGGCATCGCGGCCAGGAACGTCGGCGCGAATTTTTCCAGCAAGCCCCAGATCGGGAAGTTGAACGCGTTGATGTGCACGGCCAGGCCGCCGCGCGGTACCAGGATGTGGGTGCCGGCAAAGCCGCCGCGCTTGCCCAGCGCCATGGCCGGCCCTTCATGCAGCACGTTCGACGATGGCAGTTCGCGGCTGCCCATCGACGCATAGGCGAACAGGGTGCCAATGCCGCCTTCCACGTCGACCCAGCTGTCCGCGCGGGTGGCGCCGGTCAGGTGCGAAATCGTATACAGCTCTTCCTTGCGCTCCATCAGATACATCGCCAGCGCTTTCAGGCGCTGCGCGCGCTGCTGGAAGTCCAGCTTCATCAGGGCCGGCACGCCGGTCTTGCGCGCGTACGTGACGGCTTCGGAGAAATCGATGGTTTCCGCGTGCGTGTGGTAGATCACGCTATTGTTCAACGCGTTATACAGCGGCGTTGCCGCTTCCTTGCCGTGCCAGCGGCCGGCGATCAGGCTTTGCAGAGTTTGAGGCATGGTGTTCTCTCCAGTCGGTTATTTGGCTTCATTCTTGTGTTGATGCAGCGGCAGCGAAGTTTCCCACTCCATCCGCTTGCGGTCCGGTTCCACTTCGGTCAGCGCATCGACTTCGCGCATGGTGTTCAGCGAGCGCACCGCCAGTTCGTGGTATTGCGCCGTGCCCGAGGTTTTCCATTGGATTTCCTGGTCCGTGACTTCGCGCATCACGCGCGCAGGCATGCCCACCACCATCGAGCGGGGCGGCACTTCCATGTTCGCTTTCACGAAACTCATGGCCGCGACGATGCTTTCCGCGCCGATCACGGCGTTGTCCATCACCACGGCATTCATGCCCACCAGCGCATTGCGGCCGATGCGGCAACCGTGCAGCACGGCGCCGTGGCCGATATGGCCGTCGACTTCCACCACGGTATCGCAGCCGGGAAAGCCGTGCATCACGCAGCCGTCCTGCAGGTTCGCGCCCTCTTCCAGGATCAGGCGACCGAAGTCGCCGCGGATCGACGCCAGCGGGCCAACATAGCAGCGCGGCCCGATAATGACGTCGCCGATCAGCACCGCGGTCGGGTGCACGAACGCGGTCGGATGCACGACGGGACGGATGCCGTTGATTTCATAGACTTTGACCATAGTGTTTCCTCGTGATTTCCTTACATGCCCAGATAGGCGCTTTGCACCTGTTCGTTGTCCAGCAATTCCGGCCCCGGACCGGACAGCGTGATGGCGCCGGTTTCGATCACGTAGCCGACGTCGGCAATCGCCAGCGCCGCATGGGCATTTTGCTCGACCAGGAAAATCGTGATGCCCTGGTCGCGCAGGCTGGCCACCGTGCGGAAGATTTCCGCGATCAGCAGCGGCGCCAGGCCCATGCTGGGTTCGTCCAGCAGCAGCACGGAAGGCTTGCCCATCAGCGCGCGCGCCATCGCCAGCATTTGCTGCTGGCCGCCGGACAAGGTGCCGGCCGGCAGCAGCCGTTTTTCCTTCAGCACCGGGAACAGTGCATACATACGCTCCATCTGTTCGGCGGTTTCGCCCTTTGGCCGGGTAAAGGCGCCCAGCTTCAGGTTGTCTTCAATGCTCATCGGCCCGAACACTTGCCGGCCTTCCGGTACCTGGCAAATGCCGGCACGCACGCGCTGGTCGGCGCTGGCGCGCGTGATGTCCGCGCCGGCCAGCCGGATGGTGCCGCCGCTGACCGGCTGCACACCGGAAATCGCACGCAACAGTGTGGTCTTGCCGGCGCCGTTGGCGCCCACCAGCGCCACCAGCTGGCCCCGGCGCACGTCGATATCGATGCCGTGCAAGGCCTGGATGCGGCCGTAGTGGCTGGTCAGGCCGCGGATTTCCAGCAACGGTTCGCTTTGGTTATTCATGGTGTCCCTCATGCCGCCGCCCCCAGGTAGGCCGCCACCACGGCCGGATTGGCCCGCACTTCGGCAGCAGTGCCCTCGGCCAGCTTTTTGCCATAGTCCAGCACCAGGATATGGTCGGACAAATTCATCACCAGTTTCATGTCGTGCTCGACCAGCACCACCGTCACGCCCGATTGCGCCACCTTGCGGATCAGCGCTTCGATTTCACCGGTTTCCGTGTGGTTCAAGCCGGCCGCCGGTTCATCCAGCAACAGCACCTTCGGCTGCGCCGCCAGCGCCCGCGCGATTTCCAGCCGTTTCAACGCGCCGTATGGCATCTGGCTGGCGTGCGCATCGACATATTTGCCGACACCGGCGAACTCCATCAGCCGCGCCGCTTCATCGCGGCACGCCGCGTCAGCCTTGCGCACCGACGGCAGCCGCAGCATCGATGCGAACAGGTTCTGGTTCAGCCGCAAATGGGCGCCGACCATCACGTTCTCGATGGCGGACATGTTCATGCACACTTGCAGGTTCTGGAAAGTGCGGCTCATGCCGCGCCGCGCCAGCAAGTCCGGCGACATGCCGGCCACGTTTTCCCCGCGCAGCACGACCTGGCCGCTGGTCGGCGTGTACACGCCCGTGACCAGGTTGAACAGCGTGGTCTTGCCTGCGCCATTCGGTCCGATCACCGCATGGATACTGCCTTCCTTCACGGTGAAGCTGACATCCTGTACCGCGTGCACGCCGCCAAAGCTTTTTGACAGGTTTTGTATGGTCAGCATGTCAGCCCCGCTTCCTTGCGGAGAACATCAGGCCCACGCTCGGCACCAGCCCGCGCGGCAGGAAAATCATCGTGGCCATCAGGATCGCGCCAAACACCACCACTTCCCAGCCTTCGAAGGCGGACAACAATTGCGGCAGCAACGTCAGCAGCGCGGCGCCCAGGATGGAACCGAACACGGACGCCATGCCGCCCACCACCACCATCGTCACCAGCTCGATCGAATGGAAAAACCCGGCCATGTTCGGCGTGATGAAGCCGACGTAATGCGCGCTGATGGAACCGGCAATGCTGGCCACCACGGCCGACAGTACGAATACGCGCACCTTGTAGCGCGTGGTATCGATGCCTGCCACGCGCGACGCCACTTCGGAACCGTGGATCGCCTGCAATGCGCGCCCCACCGGAGAATCGATCAGGTTCAGCGCCAGCCACGTGACGGCCAGCAGCAACACGGCCGCCACCGCGTACCATTGCTTTTCACCCGCCACTTCGATGCCGAACGCGGACAGCGCACCCACGGCGATGCCATCCGGCCCGCCGGTCCACTGCCCTTCGTTGTTGATCGCGATGGAAATGATGATGCCCAGCCCCAGCGTGGCCATCGCCAGCGTATGGCCTTTCAGCTTCAGTACGGGACGCGCCAGCACGAACGCCAGCAAACCGGTGGCAGCCGCTCCGGCGGCCAGCGCGGCAAACGGCGGCCAGTTGTAGTTGGCGGTCAGCACCGCCGACGCATAGGCGCCCAGGCCGAAAAAACCGGCATGGCCCAGGCTGATCTGGCCGGTGTAGCCCATCAGCAGGTTCAGTCCTACCACCACCACGGCGTTCAGCGCAATGCGGATCGCCACGTCAAAGTAATACGAGTTCGGCAACAGCAGCGGCAACACGGCCAGCACCACCGCCAGGATCAGCAAGCCACGGGTCGAAGTCTTCATCACACGCGCTCCGTGGATTTCTTGCCGAACAGGCCGGCCGGTTTGAAGAACAGGATCAGCAGGATCAGCACGAACGGCACCGCATCCTTGTAGGCGGACGAGATATAGCCGGCCGTCATGGATTCGGCCACGCCGAGGATCAGGCCGCCGGCAATCGCGCCAGCACCACCACCCAGGCCGCCCAGCACGGCCGCCACGAAGCCTTTCAGGCCCAGCATGATGCCGGCGTCATACGACGTGTACGTGATCGGCGCCACCAGGATGCCGCCGACGGCGCCCAGCAGCGCGGCCAGTCCGAACGACAGCAGCAGGATGCGCCCGGTTGGGATGCCGACCAGTTGCGCGGCCAGCTTGTTGTGCGACGTGGCCAGCATGGCCTTGCCCAACAGCGTGCGCCCGAAGAACCAGCCCAATGCACCGACCGTGGCCAGGGTCACGCCCAGTACCCACAGGCTTTGCGGCAGCAGGGTGGCCCCCAGCAGCGTGATCGGCGTGTCGCCGGAAAACGGCGCCAGCGCATGCGTGCCCTTGCCCAGCCAGATCTGCACCAGTCCCCGCACCACCAATGAGGCGCCGATCGTGATGATGATCAAGGTCACCACTTGCGCATTTTGTGCAGGTTCGATGACGGTCTTTTCCATCACCAGTCCCACCATGGCCGTGATCAGGATGGCGCCGATGATGGCCAGCGGCAGCGGAATGCCGGCGCCCGCCATCAGGGCTGCCAGCATTCCCCCCAGCATGATGAATTCACCCTGGGCGAAATTGATCACGCCGCTGGTGTTGTAAATGATGGTGAAGCCCAGCGCCGCCAGCGCATAGGCGGAACCCACCGTCACTCCTGAAAACAGGAATTGCAGGAATTGCGCAAACATGGTGTCGCTCCTGGCCGTTATTTCAGCAATTGCCAGTCGCCGTTCTTGACTTCAACCATGCGGAACGCGGACAAGTCCAGCCCCATGTGGTCGCCCGCGCTCATGTTGAACACGCCCGTGGTGCCGACAAATCCCTTGGTCTGCTCCAGCGCATTGCGCACCTTTTCCCGGTCGGTGGAACCGGCGCGCTTCATCGCATCGATGGCCAGGTTCAGCGCATCGAGCGCATAGCCGCCAAAGGTGGACGGGTCGACCTTGTAGCGGTCCTTATACGTCTTGTCGTAATTGGTGACGATATTCTTTTGCGGATCGCCGGCCGGCAGCACGTTGGCGATCAGCAGCGCCGGCGTCGGCAGGCGCACGCCTTCTGCGGCCTTGCCGGACAGCTTGATGTATTCGTCCGACGCCACGCCGTGCGACTGGTACAGCGGGATGGCCGTCATGCCCAACTGGCCGTAATTCTTGGTGACGACGGCCGGGCCCTGGCCCAGGCCGAACACGAACAGCGCCTGCACGCCGGCCGTGCCTTTGATGCGCGTCAGTTGCGCGGTCACGTCCGTGTCCTTCGGGCCATAGGTTTCGTCGGCCACCAGCGTGATGCCGTATTTGGCGGCCACTGCCTGCGTTTCCTTGCGGCCGGACGCGCCGAAGCCGCTGGTCTCGGACAGCAGCGCGACCTTGGTAATGCCGCGTTTTTTCATGTCTTCGAAGACTTTTTCCGCCGCCATGCGGTCCGTGTGCGGCGTCTTGAAGACCCACTTCTTGACGGGATCGATGATGACCACGGCGCCCGCCAGCGAAATGAACGGCATGGACGCCTTGTCGACCAGCGGCGCCATCGCCATCGTGGCGCCGGTCGTGGTGCCGCCGATCAGCACGTCGACCTTGTCCGACTCGATCAGGCGTTTGGTGAAGCCGTTGGCCTTGCCGGCGTCGCTGCCATCGTCGTAATGCACCAGTTCGAGCTTGCGGCCCAGCACGCCGCCATCCGCGTTGACCTTCTCCACCGCCATTTGCAGGGTTTTCAGTTCCGGGTCGCCCAGGAACGCGGCCGGGCCGGATACCGACAGCACCGAACCGATCTTGATGTTTTGCGCGTACGCGCCAGCGGCGGCCACGCACAGTGCGGCGGCAACAGCGGATTGCTTGAAGAAGGCCTTGAACATTTTTTGTGTCTCCCTTAATTTTTGGTCTGGTCAAAAAAATGCTGCTTGATGCTGGTACTTGATGCTTATACGCGCTCGATCACCAGTGCAATGCCCTGCCCCACGCCGATGCACATGGTGCACAGCGCATAGCGCCCGCCCGTGCGTTCCAGCTGGTTGAGCGCGGCCGTCACCAGGCGCGCGCCGGACGCGCCCAGCGGGTGGCCGATCGCGATGGCGCCGCCGTTTGGATTCACGTGCGGCGCATCGTCCGCCAGGCCCAGGTCGCGGGTAACGGCCAGTCCTTGCGCGGCAAATGCCTCATTGAGTTCGATGACATCCATTTGTTCGATGGTCAGGCCCAGTTGCGCCAGCACTTTCTTCGACGCGGGCGACGGGCCAAAGCCCATGATGCGCGGCGCCAGGCCGGCCGTGGCCATGCCCAGCACCTTGGCGCGCGGTTTCAGGCCGTATTTGTCGACAGCGGCGCCGGACGCCAGCAGGATCGCGCACGCGCCGTCATTGACGCCGGACGCATTCCCCGCCGTGACGGTGCCATCGGGCTTGACCACGCCTTTCAGCCTTGCCAGCATCTCGACGGTGGTGTCGGGACGCGGATGCTCGTCGGTATCCACCACCTTCGGATCGCCTTTCTTTTGCGGGATCGTGACCGGCACGATTTCCGCCTTGAAGTGGCCGGCTGCATGGGCCGCGGCCCAGCGCTGCTGGCTGCGCACGGCAAACGCGTCCTGGTCGGCGCGGCTGATATGGAATTCCTGCGCCACGTTTTCCGCGGTTTCCGGCATCGAATCGATGCCGTATTTGGCTTTCATCAGCGGATTGACGAAGCGCCAGCCAATGGTGGTGTCCTCGATTTTCGCGCTGCGGGAATACGCGCTGTCGGCCTTGCCCATGACGAACGGCGCGCGCGTCATGCTTTCCACGCCGCCGGCAATCACCAGTTGCGCTTCGCCGGATTTGATGGCGCGCGCGGCGATACCCACGGCATCCAGGCTGGAACCGCACAGGCGGTTGATGGTATTGGCCGGTACTTCGACCGGCAAGCCGGCCAGCAGCGCCGCCATGCGGCCCACGTTACGGTTGTCTTCGCCCGCGCCGTTGGCGCAGCCGTAATAAATATCATCGACCTGGGTCCAGTCCACGCCCGGGTTGCGCGCCATCAGCGCGGCAAGCGGCACGGCGGCCAGGTCGTCGGCGCGCACGGACGCCAGGGCGCCGCCGTAGCGGCCAAACGGGGTGCGCACGGCGTCGCAAATGAAGGCTTCATTCATATTTTTTCCTTTAAACGATTTTCGGGCGCTGGTCGATCACGCGTTTGGCCTTGCCGGTCAGCGTGCGTTCGATGCCGTTGGGTTCTTTCAATGTCACGCGGGTCGAGACGCCGACGTTGGTCTTGATGCGCTGCTCCAGTTCGCGCGCCAGCGCCGCCACGTCGCTGGACGACAGCGAAGCGCCGGGGCGCACTTCGGTCAACACTTCCAGCTTGTCGAGGTGGCCGTCGCGGGTGACGATCAACTGGTATTGCGGCGCCAGTTGCGGCATCTTGCAAATCAGTTCTTCGATCTGGGTCGGGAACACATTGACACCGCGGATGATCAGCATGTCGTCCGAACGGCCCGTGATCTTGCCGATGCGGCGCATCGAGCGGAACGTGGGAGGCAGCAGGCGCGTCAAATCGCGCGTGCGGTAGCGGATCACCGGCATCGCTTCCTTCGTCAGCGACGTGAAGACCAGTTCGCCCTCGGAACCGTCCGGCAGCACTTCGCCGGTTTCCGGATCGATGATCTCCGGGTAGAAATGGTCTTCCCAGATCACCGGGCCGTCTTTTGATTCGATGCACTCGCTGGCCACGCCGGGACCCATGACTTCGGACAGGCCGTAAATGTCGACCGCGTCGATGCCGGCGCGCTGCTGGATTTCCACGCGCATCGCGTCGGTCCACGGTTCCGCGCCGAAGATGCCGACTTTCAGCGACGATTCCGCCGCATCCATACCCTGGCGCTGGAATTCCTCGATGATGTTCAGCATGTACGACGGCGTCACCATGATGATGTCCGGCTTGAAATCGCAGATCAGCTGCACCTGCTTTTCCGTCTGGCCGCCGGACATCGGCACCACCGTGCAACCTGCCCGTTCCGCCCCGTAGTGCGCTCCCAAGCCGCCCGTGAACAGGCCATAGCCGTACGAAATGTGCACCATGTCGCCGGCGCGGCCGCCGGCCGCGCGGATCGAGCGGGCCACCACATTGGCCCACGTATCGATATCTTTCAGCGTATAGCCGACCACCGTGGCCTTCCCCGTGGTACCGCTCGACGCGTGGATGCGGGCGACTTTTTCACGCGGCACGGCGAACAGGCCGAACGGATAGTTGTCGCGCAGGGTCTTCTTGTCCGTGAACGGGAATTTCGCCAGGTCGGCCAGCGTTTTCAGATCGTTGGGGTGGACGCCGGCCGCGTCGAACGCGGCGCGATAATGCGGCACGTTTTCATAGGCATGCGTCAGCGACCATTTCATGCGTTCCAGTTGCAGCGCCTGCAATTCATCGCGGCTGGCCCGTTCAATCGGCTCCAGGTCGTTCGGGGCGGGGGTACGTTGAACCATGATGCTGTCTCCGTTATTGAATTGATTGCGGCACGGGTTGCGCAACAACCTCGCCGCTGATGCGATGCGACTTGCCCCGGAACAGCGCAATCAACTTGCCGTCCTGGTTCTGTACCCGCACGTCATAAATGCCGCTCTTGCCCGCCAGCGCCTGTTCCTGCGCTTCGGCCGTCAGCACGTCGCCGGGGCGGCCCGGGGCCAGGTATTCAATGGTGCAGCCCGCGCCCACGGTGACGTGGTTATGGCTGTTGCACGAGAAAGCGAAGGCGCTGTCGGCCAGCGCGAAGATATAGCCGCCATGGCACGTCTGGTGGCCATTGAGCATGTCGTCGCGCACCGGCATCGTCATGCGCGCATAGCCGGGGCGGATTTCCGCCAGCACCATGCCCATGGCCTGGCTGGCGTTGTCGCGCTCGAACATGGCCGCGCCGGCGGCCTGGGCCAGGGCTTGCGCCCGTTCCGGGGATAAGGCGTCATGCATGGAACTTGCCTCCCGCCGCCAGTTTGCGGCGCAGCAGCGGCGACACGCGGTAGCGGTCTTCGCCATAGGCCGCGGCCAGGTTGTGCAGCACCGTCACCACGTGGCCGATGCCGATGCTATCGGCCCACGCCAGCGGCCCTTTCGGATAATTGACACCCTTCTGCATGGCGGTGTCGGCGCCTTCCGCGCTGCACACGCCCTGGTTGACGGCGTCCGCCGCTTCATTGGCCAGCATGGCGACGGTGCGCATCACGGCCAGGCCGGGCACGTCGTCCAGCTTCGTCACGGCGAAACCGGCGGCCTGGAACAGGCCCACCACGGAGTTGAACGCGGCCGGCCGGCACTGGTCCGAGCACGCCAGCGCAATGCGGGGCGCCTTGCCATAGTCGAGCGCCAGGTCGAACACCACGGTGTCGGGATGCTTGCTGTCGCGCGCGCGCTGCGTCGCCGTGCGGCCGTCGGTCAGGTAGACGGCGGCGCCGTTGCAATGGATGGCGGGCGCGATGTCCTGGGCGTGGCCGTGCGCATTGCCTTCCAGGTGTTTTTTCAGGCCGACTTCCACGCCATGCGCGCGGAAGCGCTCCAGCAGCGCATCCATCAGCGCGGTCGACGTCACCGCGCCCATCGCATCCTGTCCCATGCTGTAGTTGGCATATTCAGGATTCGGCTGCGGCGCTTCGGTGGCAACGGCCGGCGCGACCGCGCCTTCGCCATAAGCATAGAAACCCCGGCCGGACTTGCGGCCCAGGAAACCGGCATTGACCAGTTCCTGCTGGATCACGGACGGCGTGAAGCGGGGATCGTTGTAATACGCGTTGAACACCGATTGCGTGACGGAGTAATTGACGTCGTGGCCGATCAGGTCCATCAGCTCGAACGGTCCCATGCGGAAACCGCCCGCTTCGCGCAACACCGCGTCGATGGTGGCGGGATCGGCGGCCTGCTCGTTCAGCAGGCGCAAGCCTTCCGCATAGTAGGGACGGGCCACGCGGTTGACGATGAAACCCGGCGTGGATTTCGCGTGCACGGGACTCTTGCCCCAGCGGGCCGCCGTGTCGTACACGGTTTGCGCCACGGCGCTATCGGTCGCCAGGCCGCTGATGACTTCCACCAGCGCCATCAACGGCACCGGGTTAAAGAAGTGCATGCCGACCAGGCGCTGCGGGCGGCGCAGCTTGGCGGCAATGGCGGTCACGGAAATCGACGACGTATTGGTGGCGAGGATACAATCATCGGCGACCACGCCTTCCAGGTCGGCAAACAGCGAACGCTTGACGTCGAGGTTTTCCACGATGGCTTCCACCACCAGCGCGGCGTCGGCCACGTCGTTCAATCCCTGCGCCGCTTTCAGGCGCGCGGTGGCCGCATCGGCGTCGGCCGCCGTCATTTTCTGCTTGTCGGCCAGTTTGCGGTACACGGCGCCGATGTCGGCGATGGCCTTGGCCACGGCTTCGGGGCGGGTGTCATACAGCTTGACGATATGGCCCGCGCTTGCCGCCACTTGCGCGATGCCGGAACCCATGGCGCCGCTGCCGATGACGGCAACGACACTTCCAGCGGAAAGGGTCGCCATGATCATTCCCCCTTGAATTCAGGCGTGCGTTTTTCCATGAAGGCCGATACGCCTTCGCGGTAATCATGGGTATAGCCCAGTTCACGCATCATGCCCGCTTCCATTTGCAGCTGGTCCTGCAAGGTGTTGCCGTAGCTGGCTTGCAGCGCTTTCTTGGTGAACGCCAGGCCCTTGGTGGGCGCGGTGGAGAAATGCGTGGCCATCGCCATGGCTTCCGTCATCAGCACTTCGTCCGGCACGGATTTCCAGATCAGGCCCCATTCTTCCGCGCGTTCCGCCGTCAGCTTTTCGCCCAGCATGGCCAGGCCGGTGGCGCGCGCCAGGCCAATCAGGCGCGGCAAGTGCCAGGTGCCGCCGGTGTCCGGGATCAGGCCCAGTTTGCAGAACGCTTCGATGAAGCTGGCGGATTTGCCGGCAATGACGATGTCGCACGCCAGGGCCAGGTTGGCGCCGGCGCCGGCGGCCACGCCGTTCACCGCGCAAATCACGGGCATCGGCAGGTTGCGCAATTCCATGACCAGCGGCGCATAGAATTTTTCCACGGATTCGCCCAGGTCCACGCCCTTGGCGCCCGGCTCCACGGCGCGGTCGGACAAATCCTGGCCGGCGCAGAAACCGCGGCCCGCGCCCGTCAGCACCAGCACGCGCGCGGACTTGTCGGCCTTCACGCGGCCCAGCGCATCGCGCACCTCCAGGTGCATCGCTTGCGTGAAGCTGTTGAGTTTATCGGGACGGTTCAGGGTCAGTTTGGCGATGCCGTTGCTGATGTCAAACAGGATGTTTTCGTAGGTCATGGTGTCTCCTCTGTCTCGTCTCAGTGTTTTCTTACTCTGCCTGGTCGAAATCGACCACCACCTTGTCCGTCACGGGGAAGCTCTGGCAGCTCAGCACGAAGCCCCGTGCGATCTCGTAATCTTCCAATGCGTAATTGACGTCCATGTCCACTTTGCCATCGAGGACCTTGCAGCGGCAGGTGGAGCAGACACCGCCCTTGCACGAATAGCGCATGTCGATGCCGGCGCGCAGGCCCGCGTCGAGGATGGATTCCTTGTCCTTGTCCATCGAGAACGTCGTGTGGTTGCCGTCCAGGACCACGGTGACTTCCGTCAGCCCGGAGCCCAGTTCGGCGGCGGCGCGCGGCTTGTGCTGGTGCTTCGGAATGCTGGCCGCGAACAGTTCGATCTTGATGTTCGATTTCGGCATGCCGGCTTCCTGCAGCGCTTCCGATACGCCGTGCATCATGTCTTCCGGGCCGCAGATGAACGCCGTGTCATAGTCGTCGGCATTGACCCACAGGCGCAGGAATTCCTTCGCCTTTTCCTTCGTGATGCGGCCGTTGAACAGTTCGATATCCTGCTGTTCGCGACTCATCACGTAGACGATGTTCAGGCGGTCCGTGTAAATATCCTTCAGGTCGCCCAGTTCGCCCTTGAAGATCACGGACGACGACGCGCGGTTGCCGTAAAACAGCGTGAAACGGCTGTTCGGTTCCGCCAGCAGCGTGGTCTTGATGATCGACAGCATCGGCGTGATGCCGCTGCCGGCGGCGAATGCCATGTATTGCTTGCGGTTGGCGGCATCGAGCGGCACGTTGAAGTGGCCCATCGGCGGCATGACTTCCAGCGTGCTGCCCGGCTTCAGCGCCTCGTTGGCCCAGGTCGAGAACAGGCCGCCCGGGGTGCGCTTGATGGCCACGCGCAGGCGGTTATCTTGCACGGCGGAACAGATCGAATACGAACGGCGCACATCTTCGCCATTGATATGGGTGCGCAGGGTCAGGTGCTGGCCTTGCTGGTACTGGAAACTTTGCTGCAACTCGGGCGGCACGGCAAAGGTGACGGCGATGCAGTCGCGCGTTTCATGATTCACCGCGGCGACGGACAGCGGATAGAATTTGCTCATATTTTTTTAGTGACACTTGAAGTAGTCAAAAGGTTCGCGGCAATCGAGGCACTTGTACAGCGCCTTGCATGGCGTGGAACCGAACTGGCTGGTAAGTTCCGTATGGCTGGAGCCGCAATGGGGACACACGACTGTCGGCGCTGCGATGGCATGGCGCTTGACGCCGGCGGCCAGGCCGCCCTTGCCGCCATGCCGCAGGCCGCTGATGTCGATCACTTGCTGGGCGGGCGGCGCAATGCCATAGCCTTTCAGCTTGGCCTTGCCGGATTCGCTCATCCAGTCCGTGGTCCATGCGGGCGACAGTTGCGTGTGCAATTGCACGTGCTGCACGCCGCGCGCGGTCAGCGCTTCGGTGACGGCATCGGCAATCACCTGCATGGCGGGGCAGCCGGAATACGTGGGCGTGATGGTGACGGTGCAGGCACTGTCGCCGGTCACCTGCACGCCGCGCACGATGCCCAGGTCGACCACGGAAATCACGGGGATTTCCGGGTCCGGCACTTCGTTCAACCAGGACCAGACTTGCGCTGCACTGAGCCGGGAAGTACTGAGCATGGCGGCGGCCTCCATTACCACTGCGATTCGGGATAGGCGCGCTGCAGGAATTGCATCTCCGCCAGCAGGTAACCCAGGTGTTCCGAGTGGCGGCCTTGCTTGCCGCCTTTTTGCATCCATGCGTCCGGCGACGGCATCGTCAACGTGGCTTCGGCCAGGATGTCCGCCACGTGGGCCAGCCACTGGGCGCGCAACTGGTCTGCCGGCGGCGCGATGCCTGCCGCCACCATGGCCTGGTCGACGTCGTCGTATGCGAAGAATTCGCCCGTGTACATCCACAGATCATCGACGGCGGCCTGGGTTTTCCGGTGGCTGACATCGGTGCCATCGCCCAGGCGCACCACCAGGTCGCCGCTGCGGCGCAGGTGATACGTGACTTCCTTCAGCGATTTTTCCGCGATTTCCGCGATACGGGTGTCCTGGCACGCGGCCAGCGCGCCGATCAGGAAATAATGCCACGTATCGAAGAAGAACTGGCGCACCATGGTGTCGGCATAGTTGCCGTTGGGTTGTTCCACCAGCAGGCAATTCTTGAAGTCGTGCGCGTCGCGGTGGTAGGCGATGCGGTCTTCATCGCGGCCCTGGCCTTCCAGTTCGCCCGCATACGTGAACCACATGCGGGTCTGGCCCAGCAAGTCCAGCGCCACGTTGGTCAGCGCCATGTCTTCTTCCAGCGCCGGGCCCTTGCCGCACAGTTCCGACAGGCGCTGGCTCAGCACCAGCGCATTGTCGCCCTGGCGCAGCAGATAGTTTACCTTTGCATCCATGGCCGGGCTCACAGGTTCTTGACTTCTTCCGGCATCGGGAAGAAGGTCGGGTGGCGGTAGACCTTGCTGTTCGACGGTTCGAACAGCGCATCCTTGTCGCCCGGGCTCGATGCGACGATATCGGCGGCGCGCACCACCCAGATGCTGACGCCTTCATTGCGGCGCGTGTAGACGTCGCGCGCATTGTTGATCGCCATGCCGGCGTCCGGCGCGTGCAGGCTGCCGACGTGCTTATGCGCCAGGCCGTGCTGGCTGCGAATGAATACTTCCCACAGTGGCCATTCTTTGCTCATCTTGTTCTCCTCAGGCAGCTGCCTGCTTTGCTTGTTGTTTGTCGGCATACGCCACCAGCGCGTCGCGGAACCATTCGCCATCGTCCCAGGCTTTGACGCGGGTGCGCAGGCGCTCTTTATTGCACGGGCCGTTGCCTTTCAAGACCTGGTGGAATTCTTCCCAGTCGATTTCGCCGAAGTCGTAGCCGCCCTTCTCTTCGTTCCATTTCAGGTCCGGGTCGGGGATGGTCAGGCCCAGGTATTCGGCTTGCGGCACGGTCTGGTCGACCATGCGCTGGCGCAGTTCATCGTTGGAGAACAGCTTGATGCGCCATTGCGCCGATTGCGCGCTGTTGACGGAGGCCGCATCGGACGGGCCGAACATCATCAAGGAAGGCCACCACCAGCGGTTCAGCGCATCCTGCGCCATGGCTTTCTGTTCCGGCGTGCCCTTGCTGAGGGCCATCATGATGTCGTAGCCCTGGCGTGCGTGGAACGACTCTTCCTTGCAGACGCGGATCATGGCGCGCGAATACGGGCCGTACGAGCAGCGGCACAGCGGAATCTGGTTGATGATGGCGGAACCGTCGACCAGCCAGCCGATGGCGCCCATGTCCGCCCAACTGAGCGTAGGGTAATTGAAGATGCTGGAATACTTGGCTTTGCCGCTGTGCAGCGCGGCCAGCAATTCGTCGCGCGAGACGCCCAGCGTTTCAGCGGCGCTGTACAGGTACAAGCCGTGGCCGGCTTCATCCTGGATCTTGGCCAGCAGGATCGATTTGCGTTTCAGGGTCGGGGCCCGGGTCACCCAGTTACCCTCTGGCAACTGTCCAACGATTTCCGAGTGCGCGTGCTGGGAAATCTGGCGGATCAGGGTCTTGCGATAGGCATCCGGCATCCAGTCTTTGGCTTCGATCTTCACGCCGGCGTCAATGCGAGCCTGAAACTCGCGTTCTTCCGCGCTCATGTCGTCGCTGGTCTGGACCTTCTTCAGGCCGGTTTCCACCATCTGTGCGTACATGACTTGTCTCCTTCATCAAGGTATGACCGCATATTACGATACAAATTTTCAGTTGGCTACAGTTTTTTTGACTCAAATCATTTTTATGTATCCAATACAGGTGCAAGATGGCCTGTTTGGCCGGCTATAAGAAAAATAATGCTGCGCCGAACGCAGAGCAAAGTAAACTCCTGCCTGACGAGACTTATGGATTGCACTGCACGATGAATATCCTGAACAGCAACGAATGGATTGCGCACTTCCTGGCCACCGACCCGCCCCGCTCAAAGTCGCTGGTGATGACGATCTTCGGCGACAGTATCGTGCCGCATGGCGGGACGGTCTGGCTGGGCAGCCTGATCGAATTACTGGCGCCGTTCGGCGTCAATGACCGGCTGGTGCGCACGTCGGTCTTCCGCCTGGCCCAGGAAGGCTGGCTGGCGTCGCAGCGCGACGGCCGACGCTCATCCTATGCGGTGCCATCGGACACGATTGCCCGCTTCACCCGCGCCTACCGCCGCATTTATGCGCCGCTGCACGTGGATTGGGATGGCCAGTGGACCCTGGTCATGCATTCCAGCTCCGGCCTGACGGCGACCGAGCGCAGCAACCTGCGCAAGGAATTGCTGTGGCAGGGCTACAGCATCCTCGCCCCGGGACTGGCCGCCCACCCGGCCGGCGACCGCGAAATCCTCGACGAATTGCTGGTCCGCACCGGTACGCAAAACAAGCTGTTTATTTGCCAGACCGCCGACTTGCCGGGCGTGCGCTATGCCAAGCCGCTGCGCGACATGGTGGCCGATGGCTGGGACCTGACCGGCGTGATGGCCGGCTATGAACAATTCATTGCGCTGTTCGAGCCACTGCTGGCGCTGCTGAAAGCCGGCCCCGCGCCAGCGCCGGAGCAGGCGTTCGTGATCCGCACGCTGCTGATGCACGCCTACCGCCGCGTGCAACTGCACGATCCGCAATTGCCGGTGGAATTGCTGCCGGAACCGTGGCCCGGCGCGAAAGCGTACGACCTGGCGCGGGCCCTGTACCTGCACGTGTACGTGGCGGCCGAAGAGCACATCACGGCGGTGCTGCGCCGCGAAGATCCGGACGCGCCGCAGGCCGATGACAGCCTGTACCAGCGCTTCGGCGGCTTGCGCTGAGCACGCCCTGAGCGCGGCGGCCGCACCGCCGTAGTGCGGCCACGTACCGCAATGCGGCGCCGTGCGCCGCCACCATGCATGCGGGACCGCGAAACCACTGCTTTCCCATATTTCCAATATGGCATGAAAATTGCTGAGAGGGAACCAAGGGGGAGTTATGGAATCCGCAGCAGCAAAAATACGGGTATTACTGCTGGACAGTCACGAATGGGTGCGCAGCGCGCTGCGCAACTTGCTGCAAGAGCGCGGCCATGACGTGGTCGGGGCCACCGGCGACCTGGCCGAAGGACGGGCGCTGGCGGCGCGGCTGACGCCCGACATCGTGCTGATGGAAGCGCAGTTTCCCGCCGGTTGCGCCATCGAGGCTTGCCGCGCGATCCGCAAGGCGGCGCCGGCCACCCGCGTGGTGTTCCTGACGTCGGCCACCGATGCCATGCTGCGGCTCGAAGGTATCCTGGCCGGCGCCGACGGCTACCTGCACAAGGACGCGCGCATGGAGGAGCTGGCGCACATCCTCGCGGGCGTGGCGCGCGGCACCACGGCCATCGATGCCGACACCATCCAGATCCTGCGCGCCAGCGCGACCGCGAACGGCATCGTGCCGGCCGCGGCCCAGCCAGGCTTCGGGGCCGACATCGACGAACTGACGCCGCAGGAGCGCAAGATCCTGCCCCTGATCGCCGAAGGCATGACCAACAAACAGATCGGCGAAACGCTGGGCCTGAGCCACAAAACCGTCAAGAATCATCTCAGCAGCGTGTTCCAGAAGCTGCAAGTGACGCGCCGCGCGCAACTGGCCGCCATCGTCGCCACGGCACGGCGCTCCTGACGCCGGCGCCCTCCTGCCATCCGGGCCAAACGGCCCGGGCCGTATAGCACTTCCTGATCGCCATCTTCTCGCCACATACTGCGCTCCACCTTGCGCCACGCTGGCAACAAAATCAGCGGGCGCAAGGGGTGGAGAATGGAGGAGACCTGGCGGAGACTGCGGCGCAATGACGGCGCGGCACGCCGGACCATATCCACTGCCGACGATACGACAGACTCACTGGTGGATATCCATGGCATACAAAGCGATACCCGGCACGGCGCCGGTGACGGGAGTGGAAGCGGAACACATCTTCCGCAGCCTGGCCGACAATTCCGCGGTCGGCGTCTATATCGCGGCAAATGCGCGCTTCCGGTTCGTCAATCCACGCATGGCGCAAATGTTCGGCTATGACCGCGATGAAATGATGTCTTCGGTCGGCGTGTTCGACATCGTGCCGGACGAAGCGCGCAGCCTGGTCGAGCACCACCGCCAGCGCCGCCTCAGCGGCGAAGCCACCGAAGTCCGTTATGAACGGCAGGCGCGCCGCAAGGATGGCACGCTGTTCGACATCGAAGTGTTCGGCTCGCGCATGACCTTGCGCGGCCAGGCCGCCACCATCGGCGTGATCCTCGACGTCACGGAGCGCAAGCGCATCGAACGCGCCGCGCAGCATGCCGATGCCGCCAGCCGGGCCTATGCGCGCCAGCTGGAATACAACGCCACCCATGACGCGCTGACCGGCCTGGCCAACCGCACGCTGCTGGCCGACCGCTTGAATGGCGCCATTGCTGGCGCGCGCCGCAACGGCCGCATGGTGGCGGTGCTGCTGCACGACCTGGACAACTTCAAGGTCATCAACGACAGCCTGGGCCACGTGGCCGGCGATTTGCTGCTGGCCTCCGTGGCGCGCCGCATGCGCGAAGCGGTGCGCACATCGGACACGGTGGCGCGCCTGGGCGGCGATGAATTCGTCATCGTGATGCCGGATGTGGCGCGGCAGGAAGACGCGGCCGCGGTGGCGGAAAAAGTGCTGCACCTGATGACGCAACCGTTTTATATCGCCAGCCAAAAAGTCTACGTGCGCACCAGCATCGGCATCAGCCTGTACCCGCGCGACGGCGCCGATCCGCAAACCCTGTTGAAGAACGTGGACCTGGCCATGTACCGCGCCAAGCAGGCCGGGCGCGGGCGCCTGAGCTTCTTTACCGAAGAAATGAACGCGGCCAACCGTGCTCGCCAGCGCATGGAAGTGGAATTGCACCACGCGCTGGAGCGCGGCGAATTCCAGTTGCATTACCAGCCCAAGCAGGACGCCGGCTGTGGCGCCATCACCGGCGCGGAAGCGCTGCTGCGCTGGAACCATCCACGCCGGGGCATGGTCAGTCCGGCCGAATTCATTCCCCTGGCGGAGGAAACCGGCCTGATCACCATGATCGGCGCCTGGGTGCTGCGCGAAGCCTGTGCGCAAAACCGCCGCTGGCAACTGGCCGGCCTGCCGGAACTGGCCGTCGCCGTGAACTTGTCGGCATGCCAGCTCCAGCGCGACGAATTGCTGCCGCTGGTGCGCAGCGTGCTGGATGAAACCGGGCTGGCGCCGCACTTTCTGGAACTGGAAATCACGGAAACCGCCATCATGAAAGACGCCGACCTGGCCGTGCCGTTGCTGGAAGAACTCAAGGGGATCGGCGTCGGCCTGTCGCTGGACGATTTCGGCACCGGCTATTCATCGCTCAATTACCTGCGCCGCTTTCCCCTCGACTGCCTGAAGATCGACCGCAGCTTTGTCTCGGAAATCGATGCCGGCGGCAGCGAAGGCGCCATCATCACGGCCATGATCGCGATGGCGCGCGGCCTCAGGCTGCGCGTCATCGCCGAGGGCGTGGAAACACCGGAACAGACGGCGTTCCTGCGCAACCAACAATGCCACGAATTACAGGGCTATCACATCGCCCGCCCGATGCCCGCCGACGCGCTGGAAGCACTGCTGCGCCGGGAACGCGCGGCGGCATGACAACAAGGGGGAAGCATGAACTTCGCGGCATGGAAAGTGGGGACACGGCTGGCGGCAGGTTTTGGCATCGTGCTGGCGGTGATGGCGGCGCTGGCGGCGGTCGGCATCGGCAGCCTGTCGCACGTCGGCAGCATCAACGCCAGCCTGGTCGAGCGCGAATGGACCAGGGCCGACGCGGCCACGGTGGTCAGCCTGCTGACGCGTGAAAACGCGCGCTATACGCTGCAACTGTTCATTGCCGCGCCGGACGAAACGCCGGATATCCTGGCCCGCATCGCCGCCAATAAAAGCCGCATCGGCGCGGCGCTCGATGCGCTGGACCAGCTGGTGCAGGACGACACCGATGGGCGCATGCTGGCCGACATCCGCCGGGCGCGCGGCGCCTACATGCGCTCGTTCACGTCGGCCGCGGCCATCCTGGCGCAGGGCCGGCGCGACGAGGCGGCCACGCTGATGCGCAGTGAAACCTTGCCCCTGCTCGATGCGCTGCAAGCGCAAGTGCGCCAGTTCTCCGACTTGCAGCGGCAAGCCGCGCAACAGGGCGGCGCGCAAGTGCGCTTCGCAACGGACCACGCGCGCACCGTGCTGCTATGCGGCGCGGCGGGCGGCGCGCTAATGGGCGTGGCCGCCGCCCTCATCATCATGCGCAGCCTGGCGCGCCAATTGGGTGGCGAGCCGGCATATGCGTCGGCCATCGCCGGTGAAGTGGCGGCCGGCAACCTGGCGATGGACATCGCGTTGCGGCCCGGCGACCGCGCCAGCATACTGCACGCGCTGTCAGCCATGCGCGCCAGCCTGGCGCGGCTGGTGGCCGGCATGCGCGGCGGCGCGGCCGCCATTGCCGG
>NZ_WKJJ01000016.1 GCF_009674485.1 Pseudoduganella rivuli
CTGAGACTATGATTTGCCATGAGAGCAGTGGTTTAGTTTTTGGGTTTGGTCGCACAAACACAATAACTCTTCCTTACTGCTCTCTTGCGTTTACGGCATGCTCATCCCGGCAATCCGTGAAGAACCATAAAAAAGCCGTCGTGGTGACGGCTTGTCGTATCAGGCTGCCGGAGCAGGCTCCGGCACCGTGCGCCAGACGCACGTGCCTTTCACACCCTTGTCCAGCGCATTGAGCACGTCTTCATGCGCGGCCAGCTCTTCCGGCGAAGCGGCCAGCACGATTATGTCGCCCATCGCCACCTCTACCAGCGCGCCGTCGTGCGCGACGACTTCTTCTTCCACGTCCATGCCGAGGCTGTTCTGGCCCCGCGTCATGGCCAGGTAGACATCGGCCAGCAATTCCGCATCCAGCAACGCGCCGTGCAGTTTACGGTGCGCGTTGGAGATGCCGAAGTGATCGCACAGCGCATCCAGCGAATTGCGCTTGCCCGGACGCATTTCCTTGGCTTGGGCCAGCGTATCGATGACACCGTGGATGTGGCTGTCGAACGCCGGCAATTTCAGCAGGTTGAACTCGTGGTTCAGGAAGCCCATATCGAACGGCGCGTTATGGATGATGAGTTCGGCGCCCTGGATATACTGGCGGAACTCGTCGGCGATTTCCGCGAACTTCGGCTTGGTGCTGAGGAATTCCGTGGTCAGGCCGTGGACCGCCAGTGCGCCCTCTTCCGAATCCCGCTCGGGATTGATGTAAACGTGGAAGTTATTGCCCGTCAACATGCGGTTGACCAGCTCGACACAGCCGATTTCAATGACGCGGTTGCCTTGCTTGGGGTTGATGCCGGTGGTTTCAGTATCGAGAACGATTTGACGCATGGTGATTTTACGAGGGCTGACGGACGGGCGGCAGTATAGCAGAGGGCCGGCGGCGGCTTGATGGTGTTATTTGCGGCGAACGGACTCGACGCCCATGTTCGCCAGCTGGTCGGCTTTTTCATTGCCCGGATGGCCGTTGTGGCCCCGCACCCAGCGCCAGTCGACCTTGTGCGTGGCCTGGATCTGGTCCAGCGCCTGCCACAGGTCGGCATTTTTCACCGGTTCCTTGGTCGACGTCACCCACCCCTTGCGCTTCCAGCCGTGGATCCACTCGCTGATGCCTTTTTGCACGTATTGCGAGTCGGTGTGCAGCACCACTTCGCACGGACGCTTCAGCGCCTTCAGCGACTCGATCACCGCCGTCAATTCCATGCGGTTATTGGTGGTGTTCAACTCGCCGCCAAACATTTCCTTTTGTGCTTCGCCTGCGACCAGCCATGCGCCCCACCCGCCGGTGCCTGGATTGCCCTTGCATGCACCGTCGGTAAAAATCTCAACCTTGTCCATCCTGTGTTTCCCGTGTTTTATTCGTTGCTGGTACGGCCACCGGGGCCGCCGCGCGTTTCTTTGTCCATGCCGGACCGATCAGCCGCATGCCTTTGACACGCTTGATTGCCTGCACCATGTACACGGCGCCCAGGTATGGCCACCAGCGGCTGCCGGCGCGGTCCATGAAGGCATAGCGCTGCAGCCACTTTTCAGTACGGCATGCGGGCGCATAACAGCCGAAGTGGCTGGTGGTGGCGCCCAAATTCAATAATTTTAACCAGTCGCGCATGCGCGGCATAGAAATGAATTCGCCGGCGGGCGGCAGGAAGTGCGATCCCGTCAGCCGCCCCGTCACCTGGCGCAGCCCCCACAGGCTGGCCGGATTGAAGCCGCAAATGATCACCTGCCCTTCGGGAATCAGTACGCGCTCCACTTCGCGCAGCACCTGGTGCGGCTCCGCCGCGAATTCCAGCACGTGCGGCAACACCACCAGGTCCAGGCTTTGCGACGCGAATGGCAGTTCCGCGTAATCGAACGTCACCGCCACCTGGCGCAATTCCGTCACATTATCCAGCCGTGGACGGGTGCGCAGGTCCGCCAGCCACTTGCGCGGCATGCGGTTGGCGGCCAGCGCATCGATTTGCGGCAAGCCGATCTGCAGCGCGTTATAACCGAAAATGTCGGCGGTCAGTGCATCGAGCTGCGCTTGTTCCCATGCGCGCACGTAGGCCCCGGCCGGCGTTTGCAGCCAGGAGTCCAGCGCTATAATGGATTTTTCAGATGCGGCGCTATCCATGCCACTTTCCCCGACAAGATGAATCAAAAGCTCAGCGTCCTCACCGTACCGGCCTTTAACGACAATTACCTGTGGCTGATCCACGATGGCGTCCATGCCGCCGTGGTCGATCCCGGCGACGCCCAACCCATCCTGGCCGCCTTGCAGGCAAATAGCCTGGCGCTTACCGCCATTTTACTCACCCATCACCATGCCGACCATACCGGAGGCGTACCTGCATTATTGCAGCATTACGCGGTTCCCGTATTCGGCCCGCGCCACGACGGTATCGCCGCCGTCACGCAGCCGTTGTCCGAAGGGGATGTGGTCGACGTGCCGGGCTTGCCGCTGCGCCTGCGTGTGCTGGACGTGCCGGGCCACACGCGGGGCCACATCGCCTATGTGCGCGACGACGGCGAGCCGTGGCTGTTCTGCGGCGACACGCTGTTTGCAGGCGGCTGCGGCCGCCTGTTTGAAGGAACGCCGGCGCAAATGGCGGCGTCGCTGGAGAAACTGGCGGCATTGCCTTCCGAGACGAAAGTCTTTTGCGCCCATGAATACACGCTGTCCAACCTGCGTTTCGCGCTGGCCGTGGAGCCTGGCAATATGGCGTTGCAGGCGCGCATGGAGGCGGACAGCCGCACGCGCGACCGGGGCCAGCCGACGGTGCCCAGCACGATCGGGCTGGAACGCAACACCAATCCGTTCCTGCGTTATGCCGAACCGCAAATCGCGGCACAATTACTTACTGCAGGAAAATTGCACGGCGGGGAAAGCCCGGCGGCGGTATTTGCCGCCCTAAGGCAATGGAAAAACACTTTCTGAGGAGGCAATATGAGCGAACGGCCGCTGGTGAAGTTCTATTTTGACCCCATCAGTCCCTTTGCCTGGCTGGCGACCAAGGATATCGGCTGCATCGAAGCCGCCGGTTGCCGCGTCGAATTCGAACCCATCCTGTTTGCCGCCATGCTGACGGCGCACGGCAACAAGGGCCCGGCGGAAATCCCCGCCAAGCGGGTCCATACGTTCCGCGACGTGATGCGGCTGGCGGCGGAGATGGGGCTGAAGTTCGTGGGGCCACCGGGGCACCCGTTCAATCCGCTGATGGCGCTGCGGATGGCGACCGCCATCACCGATCCGGAACAGCGCAAGCGCTTCGTGGTCGCCATGTATGCGGCGTGCTGGGAACGGGGCAAGGATGTGTCGCAGGCCGATGTGCTGATCGTACTGGCCAACGAATGCGAACTCGACGGCGAAGCGCTGGCGCAGGCCGCCGTGACGCCGGAAGTCAAGCAGCAACTGGCGGCCGCCACGGAAATGGCCATCGGGCGCGGCATATTCGGCGTGCCGACGTTTGAATTTGAAGGGGAATACTTCTGGGGCGCGGACCGGATCGATTCGCTGCTGTGGCGGATCGCGGGCAACCGGATCGATGAAGCGGCGTTGCAGGCGTACCTGGATAAGCCAGCACTGTCGCAGCGCAAGCTGTAGGGCGGATTTTACAAAGCCGCCTGCTTGCGCCCCGTTGGCGCATGCTTGGCGGCTTCCGCTGCGCGGAAACCGCCCTACGGAACCGTGTTTCGTTCCATAGGGACGGTGTGGCCTGACTTAAATTTCTTCGTACAGCGGCAGGGTCAGGAATTCCGCGAACGCGTCCGACGTGCACATGTCGGCGAAGATTTTCGCGGCGCGGTCGTAGTTCGGGCTGCTGCCGTCCGGTGCGGAAGCCTTCACCTTCGGCAATTCTTCCGGAATCATCTTCAGTACCAGCTCGGCGGTGACTTTGTCGCCGTTGTCCAGCACGCCCTTGGTGGAACGGATCCACTGCCATACCTGCGCACGGCTGATCTCCGCGGTTGCCGCATCTTCCATCAGGTTGTGGATCGGCACGCAACCGTTGCCACCCAGCCAGCTGCCCAGGTAGTGGATACCCACGTTGATGTTGTAACGCAGGCCTGCTTCCGTGATCGGGGCTTCCGGCTGGAAGTTCAGCAGGTCGGCGGCCGCCACATTAACGTCCGGACGCTGCTTGCTGATCTGGTTCGGGGCGTCGCCCAGCACTTTCTTGAATTCGCCCATGGCCAGTTCCACCAGGCCCGGGTGCGCCACCCAGCCGCCGTCGTAGCCATCGGTGGCGTCGCGCGCCTTGTCGTTGCGCACGCCGCCCATCGCGATTTCGTTCTTTTCCGGATCGTTCTTGATCGGGATCAGGGCCGCCATGCCGCCAATGGCCGGGGCATTGCGCTTGTGGCAGGTTTTCAGCAGCAGCAGCGCGTACGAACGCATGAATGGCGCCGTCATCGTGACTTTGGCGCGGTCGGCCAGGCAGAAGTCCTTGTCCAGCTTGAATTTCTTGATGCACGAGAAGATGTAATCCCAGCGGCCGGCATTCAGGCCCGAACTGTGTTCGCGCAGTTCGTACAGGATTTCATCCATTTCAAACGCTGCCAGGATGGTTTCGATCAGGACCGTGGCCTTGATCGTGCCTTGTGGAATGCCCAGTTCGTTTTGCGTCATCACGAAGATGTCGTTCCACAGGCGCGCTTCCAGGTGCGATTCCATCTTCGGCAGGTAGAAGTATGGGCCGGCGCCGCGGGCCAGCTGTTCTTTCGCGTTGTGCAACATGAACAGCGCGAAGTCGAAGATGCCGCCGGAAATGCGCTTGCCGTCGACCAGCACGTGCTTTTCATCCAGGTGCCAGCCGCGCGGACGCACCACCAGGGTCGCGGTCTTGTCGTTCAGCTTGTACGACTTGCCGTTCTGTTCCAGCGAGATGGTTTTGCGCACTGCATCAATCATGTTGACCTGGCCGGAAATCTGGTTATCCCAGTTCGGCGTGTTCGAATCTTCGAAGTCGGTCATGTAGCTGTCGGCGCCGGAATTGAGGGCGTTGATCACCATCTTGCGGTCGACCGGGCCGGTGATTTCCACGCGGCGGCATTCCAGTGCCTTCGGGATCGGTGCAATAGTCCAGTTACCTTCGCGGATATGAGCGGTTTCCTTCAGGAAGTCCGGACGCTCGCCTTCATCCAGGCGCTTGGCGCGGGCCACGCGGGCGGCCAGCAATTCCTGGCGACGCGGCTCGAATGCACGCGACAGCTTGGCCACCAGGGCCAGCGCGTCAGGGGTCAGTACCGTTTCGTAGCCGGGCTTGATGGCGCCCGTGATTTCCATACCTGCTGGCAATTGAATGGTGGCTTGCGACATGTGATCTCCGTTGTTTCGTATTGATGGAATCCTCAGTATAGGCTTTTACGCCCACATCGTTTTTGCAGTATATTCACTAATAAGTTATGGAAACAAGACTAAAAATCACATCATCTATGCGTTTTTTGCACAAATCAAAAGGAACAGTTGAATGGGTCAGTTCAGGCAAATCTCCACGTTCGTCGATGTTGTCGCCAAAGGCAGCCTGTCCGCCGCCGCCCGCGCGGAAGGCATAGCGCCCGCCGTTATTGGGCGCAGGCTCGATGCGCTGGAGCAGCGGCTGGGAGTGAAACTATTGCAGCGCACCACGCGCAAACTGGCCCTGACCAACGAAGGCGCCGCGTTCCTGGAAGATTGCCAGCGCATTTTGACGGAACTGGAAGATGCGGAAGCGGCGGTGGCCGAACGCAGCGCGCGCGCAACAGGTCACTTGCTGGTGTCGGCGCCGGCGGGGTTTGGACGGCAGCACGTGGCGCCGTTGCTGCCATCATTCCTGTCCGAGCACCGCGACGTGCGCGCCACGCTGAACCTGTCAGACCGGGTGGTGGATTTGATCGGCGAAGGGGTCGACGTGGCGATCCGCATCGCGTCGCTGCAGGATTCCAGCCTGGTGGGCGTGAAGCTGGCCGACAACCATCGCGTCATCGTCGCCACCCCCGCCTACCTGAAGCGGCATGGTACGCCGAGTACCCTGGACGACCTGGCCAAGCACAATTGCCTGGCCATCAGCAGCGACGGTAGCCAGCGCGGCTGGACCTTCAAGGTGGATGGCAAGATCACGACACTGAAAGTGTCGGGCAACATGGGCTGCAATGACGGCGCCGTGCTGCACGAATGGGTGCTGGCCGGCAAGGGGCTGGCGTGGCGGTCGATGTGGGAAGTGGGCGCCGACCTGGAAGCGGGCCGGCTGGTGCCGGTGCTGGAGCACTATGCGGCGCCCGGCAACGATATTTATGCGGTGTTTGCGCAGCGCAACCACTTGCCGCTGCGGATACGGGCCTTTGTCGACTTCCTGCGCCGCACCTATGCGCAGCCCGGCTACTGGCGCAAGGCCACCTGATGCAAAAGCATTAGACGAAAAAAAATCCTCGGCGACCGAGGATTTTCTTATCGTTGGATCCAGCGCTGAATTACAGCGGTTGGATGTTCGATGCTTGCTTACCTTTTGGGCCAGCGGTTACGTCGAACGATACGCGCTGGTTCTCTTGCAGAGATTTGAAGCCTTGGGTTTGGATCGCCGAGAAGTGAGCGAACAGATCTTCGCCGCCTTCGTCAGGGGTGATGAAGCCAAAACCCTTCGAATCATTGAACCATTTTACGATACCAGTTGCCATTACAATTCCTATTTCAGTTAAATTGGGCTTGCGCCCGTGATATCGTTTGAAGCAAGTAAGCCAGCGAAGCTGCACTACTCTGAATCTAACGATCCCGCATTATACCGAATAAAACCGGGTTGTCCCGTTTCCACGAAAATAAATGCAGGGAGATGACGTTTGTTGCGTAATTCGTCGTCCGAGCACGTGTTTCGCGCGGCATGACTACCACTATAGACAAAATTTTAAGAACAGGGTTGAGGAATATCATTCGTGCGTCATCCGCACGACACTGGAATGAGAACTCAAACCTTGTATTCGGTCGCCTTGGGGTCAATGGCCGCCCAGGACAAGTACTGCGCAACCATGCCTTCCAGCGCGCCCCAGTCAGCGACCTCAACCGGGCGTTTCCCCAGTAGTGGCCGGACTTCCTGCTCCAGGCGCCGGGCTTCGGTACCAAGTACAGGGTAACCGAAAGTGGCGGCCGATCCGGCCACGCCGTGCAGCAATTCGTGCAACCGATGCAGCGATTGCTCATCAGCATCAGCGTTGCGGCAATGCGACAACGCGGCAGCAATTGCCGCCATCGTGGCAGGAATCGTCGCCCCGTACTTCTCCGACAGGGCGTTCAGGCGGTCGCGGAAATTCGGATCCTGGACGGGCGCCATGACTTTATTTGGTGCCGAAAATGCGGTCGCCCGCGTCGCCCAGGCCTGGAACGATATAAGCATGGTCGTTCAAATGGCTGTCCAGCGACGCGCAATAGATTTTCACGCCCGGATGCGCGTTCTGGAACACGGTGATGCCTTCCGGCGCCGCCACCAGCGACAGGAAAACGATCTGGTCGTCCGCCACACCGCGCTTTTTCAACACGTCGACCGCGTGCACGGCCGAGTTCCCGGTCGCCACCATCGGGTCGCACAGGATGAACATGCGCTCTTCCAGGTCCGGCAGGCGCACCAGGTATTCGACCGGCTGGTGGGTTTCCGGGTCGCGGAACACGCCGATGTGGCCAACGCGGGCCGACGGCACCAAATCCAGCAAGCCATCGCTCATGCCGATGCCGGCGCGCAGCACGGGAATGATGGCCAGCTTGCGGCCGGCGATCACGGGCGCCTGGATCGTCATCAGCGGGGTTTCGATTTCGCGCGTGGTCAGCGGCAGGTCGCGCGTGATTTCATAACCCATCAACAGGGTGATTTCCTTCAGCAGATCACGGAACGTGCGGGTCGACGTGGCCTTGTCGCGCATGTGGCTGAGCTTGTGCTGGATCAGCGGGTGGTCGGTAATGAACAGGTTGGGGAAGCGCGGATCTTGTTTCATGTCGGGGGACTCATATGTATATGGTTATACCCGGCATTATCCCAGCCCTGAGCGGGCTGGGGAATGGCTAAATTGCCGAAAGACGTGAATTAGTTACGCCGGCATCGCACGCGCCAGGATCGCCGCGCAATCGGTGCCGGCCGGCAGCCGGCCGAACACCCCGCCCGGCTCGCGCGCGATGCGCGACGCGACAAAGGCCTGGCTGACGTATGCCGGCGCATGGCGCAGCAGCAATGCCGCCTGCACCGCCAGCACGATGCGCTCGGCCAGCACGCGCGCGCCGAATTCATCGGGCGCCTGCCCCGCCATCGCTTTCAGATCCGCCAGCAACGCGGCGCGGTAGCGGTTGAAGTGCGCGTCACCGTCGCCGGCCAGCGCCAGTTCCGCCGCCAGCGCATCGCCAGCCGCCGGGCTCTTGCCGAAGGCGCGCAGCAAGTCCAGGCACATGATGTTGCCGGACCCTTCCCAGATCGAATTGACGGGGAAATCGCGGTACATGCGCGCCAGCGGACTTTCCTCGACATAGCCGCTGCCGCCGATGACTTCCATCGCTTCCGCGCCCAGCGTGATACCCCGCTTGCAGACCCAGTATTTGCCGGCCGGCGTCAGGATGCGGCCCAGGGTGGTTTCCTGCGGATGGTCCGGGTGGTCGAAGCAACGCGCCAGGCGCAGCGCCAGCGCGGTGGCGGCTTCCGATTCCAGCGCCATGTCGGCCAGCACGTTTTGCATCAACGGCTGCTCCGACAGCAGCTTGCCAAACACGCGGCGTCCGCGCGCATGGTGCAGCACATGCGTCAGCGCGGCGCGCATGGTGGAGGCGCTGCCGATCACGCAATCGAGGCGCGTCAGGCTGCCCATTTCCAGGATGGTGGGAATGCCCCGCCCCACCTGCCCCACCAGCCAGCCATAGGCGCCCGTGAATTCCACTTCGGACGACGCGTTCGAGCAATTGCCCAATTTATCCTTGAGGCGCTGCACCCGCACCTGGTTGCGCTGACCGTCCGGCAGGTAGCCCGGCACCAGGAAGCAGCTCAGGCCGGCGCTGCCGCCCGGTTCCGTCTGCGCCAGCACCAGGTGCGCATCGCATTGCGGCGCCGAATAAAACCATTTGTGGCCGACGATGCGGTAGACGCCATCGCTGTCGTCGCCAAACACGGCGCGCGCTTCGGACGGCAGCACGGGTTCGGCCCGCGTGGTATTGGCGCGCACGTCGGAACCGCCCTGCTTTTCCGTCATCCCCATGCCGATCAGCGCGCCCCGCTTTTGCGCCAGGGGCAACGGGCGGGGATCGTATTCGCGCGACAGGATCTTCGGCAGCCATTTATCGGCCAGCGCCGGCGCATGGCGCAGCGCCGCCACCGACGCATACGTCATCGTCACCGGGCACTGGGCGCCATTTTCCACCTGCCCGAACAACATGTATTTTGCGGCGCGCACCACTTGCGCACCCGGCGTACCATCCCAGGCCGACGCATGGGCGCCGTTTTCAATCAATTGTTGCATCAGGCGGTGCCATGCCGGATGGAACTCCACCTGGTCGATGCGCCGCCCGGTGCGGTCAAAGTTATGCAGCACCGGTTTGTTGGCATTGGCCAGGCGCGCCAGGTCCAGCGTCTCGGCGCGGCCCAGCATTTCGCCGAGACTGGCCAGCATTTCGTCGTGGCCCTCGCCGCCTTCGCGCGCCACCGCTTCGCGCAATGCCATATCGGCCTGGTACAGGTTGACGTCCCCGAACGCGCCAGGTTGATTCAGTACCTGGTGCGTTTCAAATGCACGGTCCATCGGGTTATCCATTGCATGCTCCCAAAATATCAATTCATGCAGCGTAATGCGCTTGCGGCAAAATATCAAGCATATGCTTGAATAAATTATTCGTGGAAATTGCGCCGCAGATTCGCCGCAGATTATTTCCTCTTACTGTACGACTATGATTGCCATCTGCTACCCTGTGGATTGGGCTCATCGATGTTTTTTGGCGCCCATGGCGCGTGTTTTTCTCAAAACACCGCTAAAAGTTGTCATATTTCATTTTTTAAATGGCGCATCGGTGATACATTTCGTTCTGGTTTTGCAACAATAGGCCGGGCTTTGCCCTGCGCCCCCATAAATTTGATCGTGACGATGTTACCCAGCCCTTCCGCCGTGCCGCTACGCGACAGCCAAAACGACATGGACAGCCTGCTTGAAGAGGCTGGTGACATCGTATTCCGCCTGCAATTATCCGGCCACATCGAGTACGCCAACCGCCGCGCGTGCATGATGGCCGAAATGCCCTCGCTTTTCGGACAACTGCTCCCCGCGCTGGCTTACGACCCCGACCAGGCGCCACTGCGCGCTGCGCTGGCGGCCGTCCAGCAATCCGGGGTGGCGGACCGGGTCGAAGCGCGTTTCCGCGTGCACGAAACCGACATCTGGTTTGAATTGCGCATTTCGCTCTACAGCCGGGGAGCGGTACAGGAACTGCTCGTCATCGGACGCGACCTGACGGCGCAGCACGCGACGGAAGAACGGCTGCGCCACATGGCCACGCACGATGCGCTGACGGAATTGCCGAACCGCCTGCTGCTGGCCGACCGCATCCGCATGACGATCGCCCAGGCGCGCCGTTCCGGCCAGGGCTTTTCCGTGGCCAGCATCGGCCTGGACGCGTTCAAGAAAGTCAATGACGGCCTGGGCCACCCGATCGGCGACGCGGTGCTGCGCATGGCCGCCGCTCGCCTGCGCAAGACCTTGCGCGACAGCGATACGCTGGCGCGCGTGGGCGGCGATGAATTCGTCGCGGTCTTGCCGGGCACGTATACGGAAGCGCAAATCAAGCTGGTCTCCGGCCGCCTGCTGGCGACGTTACAGGCGCCGTTTGAAATCGAAGGCCACACCATCTATATCGGCGCTTCGGTCGGCGTGGCGGTTTATCCGCAGCACGCGGAAGACGAAGTGCGGCTGGTGGCCATGGCCGACGCGGCGCTGTCGCGCGCGAAGGTCACGGGCAAGGCGCGCGCCGTGGTCTACAACCCGCAGCACAGCGGGCCGCCCGAACACGATATTTCGCTGGAAGCGGCCATGTTCTCGGCCGTGCGCGAAGGCGAATTCATGCTGTATTACCAACCCATCGTCGATGCCCACACGCGCGAAATCGAAGGGTTCGAAACCCTGATGCGCTGGAAGCACCCGACCCTGGGCATGGTGCCGCCCGGCCGATTCGTGCCGATCGCTGAAACCAATGGCTTGATCAACCTGCTGGGCGCGTGGGCGCTGAAGTCGGCCTGCGTGCAGCTGAAGCAGTTTCAGGAAGTTGCAAAGCGGAATTTGTATATTTCTGTTAACATTAGCCCCCGGCAATTCCGCAACGATAAATTCCTCGACGTGCTGGACGACGCCATCGCGTTTTCCGGCTTACCTGGTGAGCAATTGGTTTTAGAGATTACAGAAGGCACCCTGATGATCGACCCGGCCCATGCCGAGACGATCCTGACCAAAATGGCGGAGCGCAAGGCGCGTATCGCCATCGACGACTTTGGCACCGGCTATTCGTCGCTGGCTTACCTGAAGCGCTTCCCTATTTCCGTCCTGAAAATCGACCGCGCCTTCATCCGCGACCTGCCCGGCTCCCAAAAAGACGGCGCCATCTGCAATGCCGTGCTGGACCTGGCGAAACACCTGGATTTGTCCGTGGTGGCCGAAGGCGTGGAAACGGACGAACAGTTGGCGTACATGGAACAGCGCGGCTGTAAATATATCCAGGGTTACCTGACCGGCAAGCCGATGGCGGCGTCCACCGCGCTGGCGGCACTGCGCGAGCGCACCTATGCCAGCCTGATGCCGGCCGACCTGAAACAGGTGGGCGCATGAGCGCAACCGGCAAAGCCGACGGCGGCAAGACTTTATCCCTGCTGTGGGACCGTACCCGCATGCAGGGCGACATGCCGGGCTTCGCCAAGGCCATCACGGCCATCCTGTCGGCCATGCGCGGCGAGGACGACGTTGAATTCAACATGACGCGCACCGTGCTGTCGGATCCCGTCCTGACGCAAAAAGTGCTGCGCCTGGCCAACAGCGGCATGTATTCCGCCTTCGGCCAGCACGTCAACACGGTCAGCAAGGCCGTACTGGTGCTGGGGACCGACGCCATCGGCCACCTGGCGCTGGGCTTGAAACTGGTGGAGGAAATGACCACCACATCGCCCAATTCCGGCATCGCCCACATTGAAATGGAAAAAGCCGTGCTGGCCGGCATGGTGGCGCAGCAAGTGGCGGAAAGCGCGGCCAGCGTGCACGCGGAAGAAGCCGTGGTGTGCTCGATGCTGCACACGCTGGGCCGCATGATGATCACGTATTACATGCCGGAACGCTGGGCGCAAATGCAGCAGCAGGCAGGCGAAGGCCGCGAAGACGACGCGGCGCTCGACATCCTGGGCCTGTCGCTGGAAGAAATCGGCAGCGCGGCGGCGGCGCACTGGGGCCTGCCGAAAAACCTCGTGAGCGGCATGCGCAACGTGGGCCCATTCGAGGAAGGCCAGGAAGTCACCAGCGCCGACTGGATCGCCGGCCTGTCGACCATGGCCGCGCAGTGCGCGGATTCGCTGTGGAATGACGACGAAGCAGGCGCGCAGGAAGTCAAGCGCATCACGGCCAGTTACTCGGCCATGCTGGGCGTCGATCCAGAACAGATGGATGCGGCGATTGAAAAGGCCAAGGCGGTGGCGGCCGCCGATCTCACCATCGCCCCGCTGTCCAAGCCGGCCGAGCGCCGCGCCAAGGCGCTGGCCAAGACGCGCCAGCGCGCCGAAGGCATCAAGATCCTGCAAAGCGGCGTCAACGACATGCGCGACATGGCCGCCACGGCCATGCCGGGCCAGATGGTGTCGATCGCGCTGGAAACCATTTACCAGGGCCTGGAATTTTCCCGCGCCGTGGCGTTTGTCCGCAACCGCCGGGAAGGCACCTATGCGGCCCGCATGAGCTTTGGCGATGGCGTGCGCGAGCGCCTGGGCGAAATGACGTTCTCCGATGCCTACGAACCGAACGTGTTCCATGCGGCGCTCAACAGCGACCGCGTGATCTTCATTGAAAACGCCAGGGACCCGAAGTTCGCCGCCAAGCTGCCAAGCTGGTGGCGCGACACCTTGAGCGAAGCGCGCAGCTTCGTGGTGTTGCCGCTGCTGGCCAATTCACAGCCGGCCGGTTTCCTGTATGGCGACTGGGATGAATCGTTCCCGCCGATCCAGCTGAGCCAGAACGAATTCACGCTGCTCAACGATATCCGTTCGCTGGTGGTGAAAACCATCGAACGCCGCCACCAGTTAGAGGCGGTCAGCAACAAGGTCGCCTGACGGCGGATGGTCGGTGCGCTGCCAGTGGAATGACAGCGCCGACGCGATCGCCGCCAGCACGCACAGCACCGCCGCCACCATATAAATCGATTCCGGCCCGAATCGCTCCCAGCAGCGGGACAGCGCCACGCCGGACAGCGATCCCCCGACACCATACGACAGGCTGATATACAGCGCCTGCCCGCGCGCCTGCAACGGCCCGGCAAACCAGCGCTGCATGGCCAGCACGCTGGCCGAATGGTGCAGCGCGAACGTGGCCGCGTGCAGCAATTGCGCCGCCACCAGCACCGCGATCCACTGCGCACCGGCGCCGATCATGGCGAAGCGCACGGCGCCCGCGGCGAAACACAGCATCAGCAGGCGGCGCGCGCCCCAGCGTTTCAATAACGGCCCCTGGAAATAAAACAGCACCACTTCCGCCACCACGCCCAGCGACCACATGGTCCCGATCAGCGCCTTGCTGTAGCCATGCCGCGCCAGGTACAGCGAATAAAACGTGTAGAGCGCCATGTGGGCGGCAATCGCCAGCGCGGACGACACGAAGAATGCAATGACTTCCCGCTTGCGCAGCACGGCCAGCAGCGCGGGCGCCGGCCCTTTATGCTGCTGGCGCGGCACGTCGCGCAGCCGCAGCGCCGCCATCCACGTGCACAGCAACAGCGCGCCGGCCGACCAGGGCAGCGCCCGGGTGCCAAGCCAGTCCATCAGGTAGGCGGTGGCCATCATCATGATGATGAAGCCGATCGACCCCCACAGCCGGATGCGGCCGTAGTACGTCATGTCGCCACGCATTTCCGACAGCATCAGCGCTTCGCACAGCGGGCCCTGCGCGCTGGTGAACAGGTTCAGCACCACCATGGCGACAAAGAAGTGGGCAAATCCGGTGCCGATAAAAAAGCCGGAAAACGCCGCCAGCGCGGCCAGCCCCGTCATGCGCAGCACGCGCACCCGGTGTTCGCTGTTGTCAGCGACCCAGCCCCAGACATTGGGACCGAAAATCCGCATCACCTGGATCAGCGCCATCAGCACGCCGATCTGGGCCACGGTCATGCCCTTGTCGGCGTAAAACAGGCTGGCGTAACTGGAGAACGTGCCCGCGTGGGCGTAGTAGAAAAACAGGAAGGCGGAGTAATTGAAGAACTGGGTGGGCATAAACTAAAAAGGCGGCTCATCGAGCCGCCCTGTAACACCTTATTTTGCGCGGGCGATATCCGGCGTCGCCACTTTCACATCGCCGCACTGCGCGCGGTGCATCAGCGCGTGGTCCATCAAGACCAGCGCCAGCATGGCTTCGGCAATCGGCGTGGCGCGGATGCCGACGCACGGGTCGTGGCGGCCGAAGGTTTCCACCATCACGGGATTGCCGTCCTTGTCGATCGAGCGGCGCGGCGTGCGGATCGACGACGTCGGCTTGATGGCGATGGAGACTGTGATGTCCTGGCCGGTGGAAATGCCGCCCAGCACGCCGCCGGCGTTATTGCCGACAAAACCTTGCAGCGTCAGCTCGTCGCCATGCTCCGAACCGCGCTGCGATACCGATTGGAAGCCGGCGCCGATTTCCACGCCCTTCACGGCGTTAATGCCCATCATGGCATACGCGATGTCGGCATCGAGCTTGTCGTAAATCGGCTGGCCCAGGCCCACCGGCACGTTTTTCGCCACGACGTTGATGCGGGCGCCGATGGAATCGCCATCTCGGCGCAAGTCGTCCATGTAGCTTTCCAGGCGGGCGATCAGCGCCGCATCGGCGGTGGCCGCGAAGAACGGGTTGTTCGGCACGTGGTCGAACGATTCAAATGGAATCCCGATTTCGCCCAGCTGGCTCATGCAACCACTGAAGACCGTGCCGTATTGCTGCAACAGCCATTTTTTCGCAATCGCCGCGGCGCCCACGATGGGCGCCGTCAGGCGCGCCGACGAACGGCCGCCGCCGCGCGGATCGCGCACGCCGTATTTGTGCCAGTACGTATAATCGGCGTGGCCGGGGCGGAAACTTTCCGCAATATTGCCGTAATCCTTGCTGCGCTGGTCTTCGTTGCGGATCATCAGCGCGATCGGCGTACCGGTGGTGACGCCCTGGTAGACGCCGGACAGGATTTCCACGCGGTCCGGTTCCTGGCGCTGCGTCACGTGGCGCGACGTGCCGGGCTTGCGGCGGTCCAGCTCGGGCTGGATATCCGCCTCGGACAGCGGCATGCCGGGCGGGCAGCCATCGATCACGCAACCGATCGCCACGCCGTGCGATTCACCAAAAGTACTTACCGAAAACAGCTTGCCAAATGAATTGCCGGACATGTCAGTAGAGATGTGAAAAACTGGGGGAACGCTGATTTTACCAGTCATCGGCCCTCACCGTTGCCACGAAGCCAAAATAGTTCCTATTAGTACTAAAAGTCCGGTAGAAATTATAAAAAGATTGCAAATAAAATTTCCACGAATCATCGAATATTTAACACATTTCTTACCCTCCGAATAATTTGTGGCACGCCGCGCTACATCCCTTGCAATTTGCGACTTATTGGCTACGGGAAAACGTTGAAATGATCGTTCTCTTTAACAATTCGCTATATACTTGATTCAAGAACACCCGCGATTTCCGGAGAAGCGACACATGCCCCAATCCCTTGAGAATCACGTCCCCGCCAAGGACGATCAAGACGATCTGGTATTCCTCGAGGAGCATCCAGCTGCACCGGCCACGCACGCACCCCGCGAAGTATGGCGGGTGATGATCATCGACGATGACGAAGACGTCCATTCCACCACCACGTTTGCTTTGGGCAACCTGGACATGCAGCACAGGCCGCTCGAGTTCGTGCACGCGTATTCGGCCGGCCAGGCGCGCGAAATGTTGCGCCACGAAGAGGAAATCGCCGTCATCCTGCTGGACGTCGTCATGGAGCAGGACGACGCCGGCCTGCATCTGGTGCGCTATATCCGTGAAACGCTGAAACTGGCCGATGTCCGCATCATCTTGCGCACCGGCCAGCCCGGCTATGCACCGGAAATCGACGCCATCCGCGATTACGACATCAACGATTACAAGACCAAGTCCGAGCTCACCCGCATCAAGCTGTTCACGACGGTGACGGCGGCGATCCGGTCGTACGAGCAAATCCGCAAGATCAATGACAGCCGCCGCGGCCTGGACCGCATCGTGCACGCCAGTACGGAACTGATGTCGCTGCACGGCGTGCAAAACTTCGCGGCCGGCGTGCTGACGCAAATTGCCCACCTGCTGGGCCAGGAAACCAATGGCGTGCTGTGCGTGCAGGAATGCCCGGAAGACGGTTGCCACGAACTGGTGGTGATGGCGGCGGCCGGCGAATACGTGGAGCACAACAACACGCAACTGACGTGCAGCACGGAGCCCCGCATCGTCACCGCGATGGAACATACGCTGGCGGAGCGGCGCAACCATTACGAAGACGATGCCGTCACCCTGTATTTCGCGGGCAAGGCCAGCCGGGCGTTTGTGGCGTTCCTGCACACTACCCGTACGCTGACGGAAATCGAACAACGCTTGCTGGAAGTCTTTTGCAGCAATGTGGCGGTCGGCCTCGATAACGTGGAACTGGTATCGCACCTGCATAACGCGGCGTTTTACGACTCGCTGTCCAAGCTGCCGAACCGTACCCGCCTGGTGGAAATCCTCGATGCCGCCCTCTCCGGTCCCGGCAAGGACGACGCCACCCTGTCGCTGGTCGACCTGGACCACTTCGCGGAAACCAACGATGCGCTGGGCCACCAGTTCGGCGACGAATTGCTGGTCGCCGTCGCGGAACGCCTGCAATCGCGGCTGGGCCAGCATTTGACGGTGGCCCGCCTCGGCGGCGACATCTTCTGCGTGCTGGGCGACGCGGCGCAAGTGAACCCGACCACCATCCTGGGCCTGTTCCAGGTCCCGTTCAGCATCGAAGGCCAGGACGTGCAACTGTCCGCCACCCTGGGCCTGGTGCGGCTGGCCGAACACGAAGGCACGGGCGCCGACGCGTTGAAGGACGCCGATATTGCGCTCAAGCGCGCGAAATCCATGCAGCGCGCCGGCCACTTCTATTATTCGCGCAGCATGGGCGTGGAGATCCGCGAACGCGTGCGCATGATGCACGCGCTGCGCACGGCATTTGGCCAGAACCAGCTGTTCGTCGTCTACCAGCCGCAAATCGACCTGGTCACGCGCCGCCCCGTTGGCGCGGAAGCGCTGCTGCGCTGGCAAACGGCCGACGGCAAATTCGTCTCGCCCGACAAGTTCATCCCGATCGCGGAATACTCCGGCCTGATCATCGACATGGGCGAATGGGTGATGCGCACGGCGTGCCGCGAACTGGTGGGTCTGCGCGCCGCGGGCCACGACAACTTCACGATGTCGATCAACGTGTCGCAAGTGCAGTTCCGCCATCCGTATTTCCTGGAAATGCTGCGCCGCGCGCTGGCCGACACCGGCGCGCCGCCGGAATTCGTCGAACTGGAAATCACGGAATCCATGGCCATGGAAGAGCCGGACCTGCTGATTAAAATGCTGGCGCAGATCAAGCAGACCGGCGTGTCGATCGCCATCGACGATTTCGGCACGGGCTTCTCGTCGCTGTCGTACCTGCAGCGCCTGCAAATCGACCGCCTGAAAATCGACCGCGCCTTTGTCACGGAAATTACCGGCTCGGCACGGGGCAGCTCGATTGCGGAAATGGTGATTCAACTGGGCCGCAACCTGGGCCTGGCCGTGATCGCCGAAGGCGTCGAAGATGAACGCCAGGCGCAAATCCTGCAATCCCTGGGCTGCCCGCTGGCGCAAGGCTTCCTGTTTGCCCGCCCGATGACAGCCGATGCATTGAATGGCTGGCTCAGCAACGATGCATTGGCGGGCGTGGCGTAATTCGCGAAATTCAAGCGCCCAATAAAAAACGCTATCGGTGGGATAGCGTTTTTTTATTGGGGCGGGCCGGAATTAATCGGCCGGTTGTTCCGCTTCGGCGGGCCAGTCGCGGATATATGCCTTGAGCATGCGGTTTTCAAAGCTTTGCGCTTCCAGCACGGCGCGCGCCACGTCATAGAACGAAATCACGCCCAGCAGGGTTTTCGCATTCATGACAGGCAGGTAGCGGGCATGCTTTTCCAGCATGATCCGGCGCACTTCATTGACTTCGGTATCCGGCGTCACGGTGATCGGGTGGTCTTCCATGTGCTTGCGCACGGTACCGCCGCCAACCGAGCCATCGTTTTCGTGCAGCGCTTTCAGCACTTCACGGAACGTCAGCATGCCGACCAGGTCGCCGAATTCCATCACCACCAGCGACCCGATATCCTTTTCCGCCATGGTTTTCGCGGCTTCCACCAGCGGCTGGTCGGGAGTAATGGTGTAAAGAATATTGCCTTTAACTTGCAGAATTTCGGAGACTTTCATTTTGGGCCGTCCTGTTATTCGTAATCGGGGGGTTCATCGTTAGCCTTAAGACCGAATGTAACGTATGGATAGGAAAAAATCCAGTATTGCACTGAATGAAATCTTCACTCTTTGCAACGCTGTTGTTCAGAGAATAAATTTCAGAGTACGATTCCGGCAACTCAACCTTCTCAATCCACCCAAGAGAGCCATCATGAGCGGTCCCCAATACCCTGGTTTCGATACGCTTGCTTTGCATGCAGGCGCCGCGCCCGATCCGGCCACCGGCGCCCGTGCCACCCCGATTCATTTCACGTCGTCGTTTGCGTTCCGCGATTCCGACCATGCGGCGTCGCTGTTCAATATGGAACGCGCAGGCCACGTGTATTCGCGCATTTCCAATCCCACCAATGCCGTGCTGGAAGAGCGCATCGCGGCGCTGGAAGGCGGCGTGGCGGGCATCGCCACCGCCAGCGGCCAGGCCGCCATGCACCTGGGCCTGGCCACCATTGCCGGCGCCGGCTCGCACATCGTGGCGTCGCGCGCGCTGTATGGCGGTTCGCACAACCTGCTCGGCTACACGCTGAAGCGCTTCGGCATCGAGACCACGTTCGTCGATCCGCGCGACCTCGATGCGTGGCGCGCCGCGATCCGCCCTGAAACCAAAGTCCTGTTCGCGGAAACGCTGGGTAATCCCGGCCTCGACGTGCTCGACATCCCCGCCGTCGCGGCGCTGGCGCACGAACACCACTTGCCGCTGATGGTGGATTCCACTTTCACCACTCCGTACCTGATGCGCCCGTTCGATTTGGGCGCCGACCTGGTATTCCACTCCGCCACCAAGTTCCTGTGCGGCCACGGCACGGCCATCGGCGGCTTGCTGGTCGACGGCGGCACCTTTGACTGGCAGGCGGCCTACGATAAAACCGGCCGCTTTGCCGAACTGTGCGAACCGTACGACGGCTTCCACGGCATGGTGTTCGCGGAAGAATCCACCGTGGCGCCGTTCGCGCTGCGCGCGCGCCGCGAGGGTTTGCGGGACTTTGGCGCCGCCATGAGCCCCCACAACGCGTTCGCCATCCTGCAAGGCGTGGAAACGCTGGGCCTGCGCATGGAACGCCACGTGGCCAATACGCGCAAGGTGGTGGACTTCCTCGTGTCGCACCCGGCCGTGGAATCCGTGTCGTACCCGGAGCTGCCGTCGCACCCGGATTACGAACTGGCCAAGCGCCTGCTGCCGAAAGGCTGCGGCGCCGTGTTTTCGTTCACGCTGAAGGGCGACCGCGCCGCGGGCCGTCGCTTCGCCGATGGGCTGAAGGTGTTTTCGCACCTGGCCAACGTGGGCGATGCGAAGTCGCTGGTGATCCACCCCGCTTCCACCACGCACTTCCGCGTTCCCGCCGACCAGCTGGCAGCATCCGGCATCGCCGAAGGCACGATGCGGCTGTCGGTGGGCCTGGAAGATCCGGCGGACTTGCTGGAAGACCTGGCGCGCGGATTGAAACTGGCTACCGCCTTGGCGCAGAAAGGAGCGTGAGATGATTGTCGATATTCACGGCGTGCCCGCCTACGCCTATACCGGCGGCAAGGCCTTCGATCCCGACCTGCCCACCGTGGTGTTCATCCACGGCGCGCAAAACGACCATTCCGTATGGGCGCTGCAAAGCCGCTACCTGGCGCACCACGGCTACAGCGTGCTGGCGGTGGACTTGCCGGGCCACGGCCGCAGCAAGGGCGCCGCCAAACGCACTGTGGAAGAGATGGCGGACTGGCTGCTGGTGGTGCTGGCGGCCGCCGGCGTCACCCGGGCCGCGCTGGTGGGCCACAGCATGGGGTCGCTGATTGCGCTGGAAACCGCACATAAGGCGCCCGACCGCGTGACGAAACTGGCGCTGCTGGGTTCCACCTTCCCCATGAAGGTGTCGGATGCGCTGCTGGGCACATCGCGCGACAACGAACAGGCGGCCATCGACATGGTCAATATCTTTTCCCATTCGTCGATGGCGCAAAAACCGTCGTGCCCCGGCCCCGGCTTTTCCGTCATGGGCGGCGCGCGGCGGCTGATGCAGCGCATGTCGCAGATCAATCCGGAACAGCTGTTTTATACGGATTTCTTTGCCTGCAACGCCTATGCGAACGGCGAGATTGCCGCGCAATCCGTGGGCTGTCCCGTCCTGTTCGTGCTTGGCGCGAAAGACGTGATGACGCCGCCGAAGTCGGCCAAAGGCTTGCTGGCGGCCATGCCCCATGCGAAAACCATCACCGTCGATGCGGGCCACGCGATGATGCAGGAACAGCCGGACGCCGTGCTGGACGCGCTGGCGGCTTTCCTGCGCTGACCTGCCCGCCGCCTGATCCGCACCGGATACCAGGGATCAGGCGGCGCCCTCGAAGTGCTGCACCAGGCTCACTTGCAAGCCCTGCTCGACCGCCCCTTCCACGTGCCGCGCCAGCTGCGCCGCCTCGACGGCGGCCAGGCGGTCCGCCTCGTCATCGCTGTCGCCGGCCGCGCCGGCATTGATCGCCATGCCGCCGAACACGAACACGCGGTACACATCGGCCAGGGTCAGGCGCTCGACATTGGCGAGTAATACCCAGTTATCGATCCCTTCGCTGACCCGCTTGCCCCACTGCACGCGGGGCGGCGCATCGGATTTGACCTTGCCGACCCAGCCCTGGGCCGCCATCCGTTCCAGCAACGTATCCATTTCATCGAAGCCGATGCGCGTGCACGCGCGGATCGCCGCCGCACTGACCAGCGCCGTGTCGCCATAGCGCGACGCCGCGTACAGCACTTTCAGGATGGCCATGGCATCGACGAATTCCCCGCCCGGCGGCGCTTCGTGCCACCATCGTTCATATTTCACGACCGGCAGCGCCGCGACGAACAGCGCGCCGATCAAGGTGATCAGCCACGACAAATAAATCCAGATCAGGAACAGCGGCAAGGCCGCCAGCGCGCCGTAAATCTTCGAATACGTGGGAAATTGCGTGATGAACACGGCAAAACCCCGCTTGGCCAGCTCGAAGAACAGCGCCGCCAGCAAGCCGCCCCACAGCGCATCGCGCCAGTCCACCTGGCGGTTCGGCACCACGGTGTACATCAGCGTGAACCCTGCCGTGGTGGCAGACAGCGACAGCAGCGTGTACAAGATGGCGCCCAGCACCGGCACGTCGCCCACCAGGTCGCTGGTGGCCATGTACACCTGGGTCGACATCGACAGCGACACGCCCACCAGCACCGGCCCCAGGGTCAGCAGCGCCCAGTACACGAGAATACGGCGCGTCCAGCTGCGTTCCGCCTTGACCCGCCAGATGCGGTTGAACACTTTTTCAATGGTGCCCATCATGGCCACCGACGTGAACACCAGCGCCACCGCACCGACCGCCGACAGGCGCGTGGCCTTGCTGGCAAATATCGTGACATTGTTGAGGATCGGCGTGGCGATCTGTTTCGGCATCACGTTTTGCACGAAATACGCTTCCAGCGCCTTGCGCAGCACGGCAAACATAGGGAAGGTCGTGAAAATCGCCAGCGCGATGGTGACCAGCGGCACCAGCGCAAACACGGTGGTAAAGGTGAGGCTGCCTGCCACCTGCGGCAAGCTTTCTTCGCGCAGGCGCCGGCCTGCAAAGCGCAGCATGTCGCGGATTTCGCGCCATGACAGCGAACGGACGGCGCCGACGCCATCTTGCACATTGCGCGAGACCGACGCCAGCAAGGGGGAAATCAACGGGGAGATAATCTTGTTAACCATGAAGCTGTCTAAAAATCGTGTGGCCCATATAATAATGCAATGACCACACCAGACCTCATCATTCTTGTCTTATATTACTCCCGCCATGGCGCCACCCGCCGTCTTGCCGAGCTGATCGGCCAAGGCATCGACAGTGTGCCGGGCTGCGAAGCGCGCCTGCGCACCGTGCCGGCCGTGTCCAGTGTAGCGGAAGCAACGGCATCGAATGTGCCGGATGACGGCGCCCCCTACGTGGAACTGGACGATTTAAGGGATTGCGCGGGGCTGGCCCTGGGCTCCCCTACCCGCTTCGGCAACATGGCGTCGGCCATGAAGTATTTCTGGGATGGCACGTCGGCCGAGTGGGTGTCCGGCACGCTGGCAGGCAAACCGGCCTGTGTCTTCACGTCGACCGGCAGCCTGCACGGCGGCCAGGAATCCACGTTGCTGACCATGATGATCCCGCTGCTGCACCACGGCATGATGGTGATGGGCTTGCCTTATACCAATCCCGAACTGATGACGACGTCCAGCGGCGGCTCGCCGTATGGCGCCACGCACTGGGCGGGACTGGACGGCAAGCGGACGCTGACGGATGATGAGAAAAAGCTCGCCGTATCGCAGGGCAAGCGGCTGGCGGAAACCGCCTGGAAATTGCGGAGCGCATCATGACCGACCCGATAATCAAGCCAATGAACGATAACAAGCAGAAGTTCTTCCATATCGGCGCGGTCGCCAGCATGGGATTGCTGATCCTGTGGTGCGTCGCCTGGGAAACCCTGATCGCGCCGCTGAAGCCGGGTGGTTCGTGGCTGGCGCTGAAAGCCGCGCCGCTGCTGTTCCCGCTGGCCGGCATCCTGAAACGCGACATTTATACGCTGCAATGGACATCGATGATGGTCTTGCTGTACTTCGCGGAAGGCGTGGTGCGGGGCTGGAGCGACCTCGGCGCCACGTCGTCGTGGCTGGGCTGGGGCGAAGCCGCCATCGTCATCGTGTACTTCATTTGCGCCGTCATGTACGTGCGCCCCTACAAGCAGGCGGCCCGCAAGATCGCCAAGGACTTGCTGGACAAGGTCAATACGACTGCAAAATGACACCATGACCCACGCCACCGCCCTGCCGACCGCCGCCGCCCACGCCTTCCTGGCCCACTGCCGTACCTTGCTGGGCGATGCGCACGTGCTGACGCGTGACGGTGAAATGGAGCCCTATTTGACGGACTGGCGGGGACGTTTCACCGGCAGCGCGCTGGCCGTGCTGCGGCCGGGTTCCGTGCAGCAAGTCGCCGATACGGTGCGGGCTTGCGCCCAGTGGCGCGTGCCCATCGTGCCGCAGGGCGGCAAAACCGGGCTGGTGCTGGGCAGCGTGCCGGACGGCACGGGAACCGCCATCGTGCTGTCGCTGGCGCGGCTGGATCGCATCCGCAACGTCGACCCGTTCAACCGCACCATCACCGTCGATGCCGGCTGCATCCTGCAAATCGTTCAGCAGGCGGCGCAAGAGCATGGCTGTTTGTTCCCCCTGTCGCTGGCGGCGGAAGGCAGTTGCACCATCGGCGGGAACCTGGCCACCAACGCGGGCGGCACCGCCGTCCTGCGCTATGGCAATATGCGCGAATTGTGTCTGGGGCTGGAAGTCGTGACGCCGCAGGGTGAACTGTGGGATGGCTTGCGCGCGCTGCGCAAGGACAACACGGGCTATGACTTGCGCGACCTGTATATCGGCGCGGAAGGCACGCTGGGGATTATCACTGGCGCGGTGCTGAAGCTGTATCCGCAGCCGAAAGCGTGCATCACGGCGCTGGCCGCGCTGCCGTCGCCGGAAGCGGCGCTGGACTTACTGAAACTGGCGCAAGACCGCTGCGGCGCCAGCCTGACCGGTTTTGAACTGATGTCGGCGTTTTGCCTGCACCTGGTGCGCACGCAATTTCCCCAGTTGCCGCAGCCGTTCACGGCGGCCCATCCTCAATATGTGCTGCTGGAATTGTCCAGCAGCGAATCGGAAACCCACGCGGTGGCGCTGCTGGAACATACCATTGGCGCGGCGCTGGAGCGCCACATCATCGCCGACGCCGTGGTGGCCACGTCCATCGCGCAATCGCAATCGCTGTGGCAATTGCGCGAACATATCCCGCTGGCGCAGGCCAAGGCCGGCAAGAACATCAAGCACGACATTTCACTGCCCGTGTCGTCGATTCCGGCCTTTATCGCGCAGACGGCGCCGCGCCTGCAGCAAGCCTTTCCCGGCTGCCAGCTGGTGTGCTTCGGCCACCTGGGCGACGGCAACCTGCATTTCAACGTGGCGCCGCCGGATGGCATCGGCCATGATGCCTTCCTGGCCAACCAGGCCGAAGTCAACCGGCTGGTGCACGATGCGGTCGACCATTTCGACGGCTCGATTTCCGCCGAACACGGTATCGGCGCACTCAAGCGCGACGAACTGGCGCGCTACAAATCGCCGCTCGAACTGAACCTGATGCGAGCCATCAAGCAGGCGCTCGATCCGCACAACATCATGAACCCGGGGAAAATCCTGTGAAGCTGCCGCGCACCGCCCTGCTGTTGATCCTCCTGGCCGGTGGCGCCAGCCACGCGCAAACCGTGCACAAATGCACGGTGGACGGCAAGGTCACGTACACGGAGCAGCCGTGCCAGGCCGGCACGGCGGCCGTGATTGCCGTCCCCGAAGCCCCGCAGCCCAATCCCAATGCGGCCGCCGACTTGAAACGCATGCAAAAGGAAGCCAGCACGCTGGAACGCGAACGCCACAAGCGCGAAGCAGCCGACGACCGCGCCCAGCAACAGGCGGCCCGCGCGGCGCAGGCGCGCCACAAGCAGTGCGCGAAGCTGAAACTGGAAAAGAAATGGGCCGATGACGAAGTGCGCGGTGCGCTGGTGCAAAACCTGGACCGCGCCAAGACGCGTGCCCAGCGCGCCGCCGACAAGCTGGCGCTGGAGTGCCCGGGCTGATGACGGATTCCCCTGTAAGCCGCGGCGGCGTGCAGCGCCGGCGCCTGGCTGGCTGGTTGCTGTTTGGCGAGTGGCGCTCGCACCCGATACGGGCCCTGACCGCCATTGTGGCGATCGCCATCGGCGTGTCGCTGGGTTTCGCGATCCACCTGATCAATGCCGCCGCCTTCAATGAATTCTCGACCGCCGTGAAAAGCCTGTCCGGGCAGGCCGACGTGCAAGTGAGCGGCACGGAAAGCAATTTCGACGAAGCGATCTACGCCACCCTGGCGCAACGGGATGGCGTGGCCGTCGCATCGCCGGTGCTGCAAATCCACGCGTCGGTGCCCGGCCAGCGCACGCCGCTGGAAATCCTCGGCATCGACATGTTCCGCGCCGGATCGATCACGCCGGACTTGATGGGCATCCCGGCGGAAGACCATCCGATGGATGCGCTGGCCGACGACACGGTGTTCCTGTCGGCCGCCGCGCAAACGTGGCTCAATGCGCCACCCGGCGGCACGGTGCGCCTGCAGGCCGGCACGCAGCCGCTGACGTTGCGGGTGGCGGGCCCCCTGGCCCGCGCCCGCGCCGGGCAGCGGCTGGGCGTGATGGACTTGGGGACGGCGCAGTGGCGCTTCAACCGGCTGGGCAAACTGACCCGCATCGATTTGAAACTGCGCGACGGCGTCGCCCGCGCCACGTTCAAGGAAGCGCTGGCGCGCGACCTGGAGCGCGCGTACCCGGGCCGCTTCCACGTCGGCAGCCCGAACGACGATGACCAGAACAGCCGCAACGACAACATGAGCCGCGCCTACCGCGTCAACCTGTCCGTGCTAGCGCTGGTGGCCTTGTTCACGGGCGCCTTCCTCGTGTTTTCCACGCAGGCGCTGTCGGTGATCCGGCGCCGCAGCCAGTTCGCGCTGTTGCGCGTGCTGGGACTGGAACGGGGCCAGTTGCTGCGCCAGGTGATGGTGGAAGGCCTGTCGCTGGGCGTGGCCGGCAGTGTGCTGGGCGTGGCGGCCGGCTACGGGCTGGCGGCCGGCGTGCTGCAACTGTTCGGCGGCGACCTGGGGGCGGGCCTGTTTTCCGGCGTGCAGCCGGAAGTGCAATTCACGCCGGTGGCGGCCCTCGTGTATTTCGCGCTCGGTGTCGGTGTCTCGGTGCTGGGCAGCGCCGCGCCGGCCATGGAAGCGGCGCGTGCCCGTCCCGCCATTGCACTGAAAGCCGGTGCGGAAGAAGCGGCGCTGGCGCGCTTCGCCCCGGCCTGGCCGGGTCTCGTGTGCCTGGCGCTGGCGGCGCTGCTGTCGCAATTGCCGCCGCTGTGGGAATTGCCGATTTTCGGCTACCTGTCGATCGCGCTGATGCTGGTCGGCGCCATTGCCCTGATGCCACGCCTGGCGGGACTGGTGTTCCGCCAGCTGGCGTCGGTGTGGCAGCGGGGACCGGGCCGTAACGACCAGTCGTCGCCGGTGATGGCGTTGACCCTGTCCCGCCTCGCCAACGCACCGGGCCAGGCCGGCATGGCGCTGGGCGGCGTGCTGTCGAGTTTCAGCCTGATGGTGGCGATGGCCATCATGGTGGCCAGCTTCCGCGTGTCGGTCGACCAGTGGCTGCTCGACGTGCTGCCGGCCGACCTGTATGCGGCCAGCGCCACCGGCGGCGGCACCGCGGGGCTGACACCGGACGAACAGCAGCAAATGCGCTCGCTGCCCGGCATCGCCAAGGCGGATTTCCTGCGCGCCAAACCCTTGCAGCTGGATCCGGCCCGTCCGCCCGTACTGCTGATGGCCCGCAACGTCGATGCGGCAAAGCCGGAATCCGTGCTGGCCATGGCCGGTCCCGCATTGCCTGTCCCGGCGGGCCGTTTACCCGCGTGGATATCGGAACCGATGGCGGACTTGTATAACGTGCACCCTGGCGCCACATTGACGTTGCCGCTGGCTGGCGTACCCCGCGATTTCTTCGTGGCCGGCATCTGGCGCGACTATGCGCGCACGCACGGCGCCGTGCAGATCCGCCTGTCGGATTACCAGGCGCTGACGGGCGACATGGATATCAACAACGTGGCGCTGTGGCTTGCCGGCGGCGCCCGCATGGACGAATTGAAGCGCGCGCTGAAGGCATTGCCGTTCGGCGCATCCCTGGAATTGAATGAACTGTCTGAAATCCGCACCCTCAGCATGAAACTGTTCGACCGCAGCTTTGCCATCACGTATCTGCTGGAACTGATCGCCATTGTCATCGGCCTGGTGGGTGTGGCCGCCACCTTTTCCGCGCAAACCTTTGCGCGCGCCCGCGAATTCGGCATGCTGCGCCATATCGGCGTGACGCGCCGGCAAATCCTCGCCATCCTGTCCATCGAAGGCGGCGCGCTGACGGGGCTGGGCATCGCCACCGGTTTCGTGCTGGGCTGGGTCATCAGCCTGGTGCTGGTGTTTATCGTCAATCCGCAATCGTTCCACTGGACCATGCAACTGCACTTGCCGTGGACCTTGCTGGGCAGCGTGGCCGCCGCGCTGCTGGCCGCGTCCGCCCTGACGGCGCTGGCGTCGGGGCGGCGGGCGCTGTCCGGGGCGCCGATCCGGGCCGTCAGGGAGGATTGGTGATGAAGCGGGTTTTACATGCCGTAACCGCCATGTTGCTGGCATCGGCAGGCCTTGCCGCACACGCGGCGCCGCCCGTCTATCCGCCGGTCACGCCCCTGCCCCCCGGCCAAACGCTGCAATTCCCCCGCGACTATGGCGCCCATCCCGCCTATAAAACCGAATGGTGGTACGCGACCGGCTGGGTGAAAACGCCGGACGGCAAGGAACTGGGCTACCAGGTCACGTTCTTCCGCGCCGCGCCGCCGCACGACACGGCCAATCCCAGCCGCTTCGCACCGCACCAGTTGATCATCGGCCACGCGGCGCTGTCCGATCCCGCAGTGGGCAAGCTGCGGCATGACCAGCGCTCCGCCCGCGAAGGCTTTGGCCTGGCCTACGCGAAAGCCGGCGACACCGACGTGAAGCTGGACGACTGGCGCATGGTGCGGACACAGGACGGGGCGTATCACGTCAAGCTTCCCGCCACCGGTTTTACGCTGGATTTGACGCTGCGTCCGCGCCAAAGCGTCATGCTGCAGGGGGAAAACGGCTTTTCACGCAAGAGCCCCGATCCGCTCAGCGCCAGCTATTACTATAGCGAACCGCAACTGGACACCACCGGCACCATCACCGTCACCGCCGCGCGGGGCGGCGCCAAAGCCGTGCCGATGGCGGTCACCGGCGTCACGTGGCTGGACCACGAATGGTCGAGCGCCTACCTGGACCAGGACGCGGCGGGCTGGGACTGGGTCGGCATCAACCTGGACGACGGCGGCGCTCTGATGGGCTTTCATATGCGTAGCAAGACAGGTGGTAAACTGTGGGCGCACGCGACATGGCGTGACGCATCCGGTAAGATCACGCATTACGCGCAGGACCAGGTCAGCTTTACCCCGCAAAGGCGGTGGCGTTCGCCCCGCACCAATGCCGAGTATCCCGTTGCCACCCAGCTTGCCACAGGCGATATCCTGTGGCAGATCGCGCCCCTGCAGGACGACCAGGAGCTCGATTCGCGCCGCAGCACGGGCGCGGTGTACTGGGAAGGCGCCGTGACGGTGCGGCGCGATGGCGCCCAGGTGGGCAAAGGCTACCTGGAGCTGACAGGCTATGTACGGCCCATGAAACTGTAAAGACTAGAAATTCCAATGAATAACAGCATCGCAGGCAACAGCAACTCCACCCCGGCCGACAGTTCCAATACGGCGCCGGCCCCCGCCAATTCCGACGCGCGCGACATGAAAAAAGGCAGCCTGGCCGCCCTGAAAGGCTTGCTGCCCTTCCTGCGCCCCTACAAGAAACAATTCGCCATGGCGGGCGTGGCGCTGGTGGTGGCCGCCGGTGCGACCTTGGCGATTCCCGTCGCGTTCAAGCAAATGATCGACATGGGCTTTGGCGCGGCTGGTACCGCGGGCAACCATATCGAGCATGTCAACGCCGTGTTCCTGGCGCTGTTCGGCGTGGCCACCGTGCTGGCGCTGGCCACTGCCGCGCGCTTTTACACGGTGTCGTGGCTGGGCGAGCGCGTCACGGCCGATATCCGCAGCGCCGTGTACCGTCACGTCGTCACGCAAAGCCCCGAATTCTTTGAAACCACGCAGACCGGCGAAGTGCTGTCCCGCATCACCACCGATACCACGCTGATCCAGGCGGTGGTCGGCACCAGTATCTCGATGGCGCTGCGCAATGTGTTGCTGTTCCTGGGCGGCCTGGCCATGCTGTTCGTGACGTCGGCCAAGCTGTCGTCCATCATTATCGGATTGCTGGTCCTGACCGTGGTGCCGATCGTGATGTTCGGCCGCCGCGTGCGCAAGCTGTCGCGCGCGTCGCAGGACCGGATTGCCGACGCGTCCGCCGTCGCCGGTGAAATTCTCAACGCGATGCCGACCGTGCAGGCGTTCACCCATGAAAAGATCGAGACGGACCGCTTCGGCGCGTCCGTGGAAAGCGCGTTCAAGACGGCCATGGAACGCATCCGCGCCCGCGCCTTCCTGACCATGCTGGCCATCGTGCTGGTGTTCGGCACCATCGTGTTCGTGCTGTGGCTGGGCGCCCATGCGGTGCTGGAAGGCGCCATGACAGGCGGCGAGCTGGGCCAGTTCATCCTGTACGCCACCACGGTGGCGGGCGCCATCGGCGCCCTGTCCGAAGTCATGGGCGAAGCCCAACGCGCGGCCGGCGCCACCGAGCGCCTGCTGGAACTGATGTCCGTGAAATCGGACATCCAGTCCCCTGCCCACCCGCTGGCGCTGCCCCCGCGCGCCGCCAACGGCGCCGCGCTGACGCTGGCCGACGTGACATTCTCGTATCCGTCGCGTCCCGACACGGCGGCGCTGGCGCACCTGTCGCTGGACATCAAGCCGGGCGAAACCATCGCCGTGGTCGGCCCGTCCGGCGCCGGCAAGACCACGCTGTTCCAGCTGTTCCTGCGCTTCTACGACCCGCAACTGGGCTCGATCAAGCTCGATGGCGTCGACATCCGCCAGCTGGACTTGCATACCTTGCGCAATGCCATCGGCATCGTGCCGCAGGATACGGTGATCTTCTCGACCGACGCGATGGAAAACATCCGCTATGGCCGCGCCGACGCCACCGACGAGGAAGTGATCCAGGCCGCGAAGATGGCGGCCGCCCACGAATTCATCGAGCGCCTGCCGAACGGCTACCAGTCGTTCCTCGGCGAGCGCGGCGTGCGCCTGTCCGGCGGCCAGCGCCAGCGCATCGCGATTGCCCGCGCGCTGCTGAAAAATCCCCCGCTGCTGTTGCTGGACGAAGCCACCAGCGCGCTGGACGCGGAATCGGAACGCCTGGTGCAGGGCGCGCTGGAAGCGGCCATGAAAGGCCGCACCACCGTCATCATCGCGCACCGCCTGGCCACCGTGCAGCGCGCCGACCGCATCATCGTGATGGAAGACGGCAAGATCGTGGAAACCGGCAACCACGCGACCCTGGTGGCGCTGGGTGGCATTTATGCGAATCTGGCGGCACTGCAGTTCCATAACGTGCAAGTGGTGCACTGAGCACCGGATAATGTCCTATCCCTACCTCAGCGACGTCGTCTTTGCCCTCACCGGATACCAACTACCGCTGCCCTTCGCCACCTTCGGCCTGATGGTGGCAGTGGCCCTGCTGGACGCGTCCAGTTGTCTGTCGGCAGAAATGCGGCGCCTGCACGGCGCTGGCATGCTGCCCATGGCCTGGCGCGCGCAGCGCGGCGTGACGCTGCGCATGGCACCGCACGACGTCGTCCCCAACCTCACATTGCTGGCCATGTTTGCCGGCGTGGCCGGCGCCCGCGTGTTCCATATTTTTGAACACCTGGACAGCTTTGCCGTCAACCCATCGGACATGATTTTCAGCCGCTCAGGTCTCAGCGTACTGGGCGGACTGCTGTTCGGCACCGTCGCGGGACTGTGGTTTATCCGCCGCTGGCACTTGCCCGCGCGGCCGATGCTGGATGCGGTGGCCCCGGCCATGATGCTGGGCTATGCGATCGGCCGCATCGGCTGCCAGGTTTCCGGCGATGGCGACTGGGGCCGCGTGGCGGACATGGCGTTGAAACCGGACTGGTTGCCGACGTGGTTCTGGGCCCAGACTTACACCAACAATATTTTCGGCGAAGTCATTGCCGCGCCGGGTGTCTATCCGGCGCCCGTCTATGAAATCGTGATGGCGCTGGGCGCTTTCCTGCTGCTGTGGGCGTTGCGCAGGCACGCGTTCCGGCAAGGCTGGCTGTTTTCCCTGTACCTGGTGCTGGCGGGACTTGAGCGCCTGGCCATTGAACAAATCCGCGTCAATCCGGTGCTGGACTTTGGCGTTTTCCATGCGACGCAGGCGGAAGCCATCGCGCTGGCGATGACAGCCGGCGGGATTGCCGGCTTGCTGGCGCTGTCGCGCCGCGCGCCTTCTTCGCTCAAACCTGCTTAGCTTTGCGGCGGCGCGCCGCGATGATGCCCGCCAGTCCCAGACCCAGCAATCCAAAGGTTGCCGGTTCCGGCACCGTTGCCTGGTTGCCGAAGAATTCCAGTTCATTAATCTGGTGCATGTAGTTGCCCACCGTGTGGGTCGACTGGTAGCGGAAGATGCTGTAGGCGGCCGGCGTGACGAAGTCCACGTTGGCCAGGTATTCATTCACCTGCAGGCGGGTATTGCCCCACGCCGACACGCCTGGCTTGTCGTACGCAAAGATCGTCGTGTAATTGACGCCGTCATTCGAGCCCAGGATTTTCCAGTTATCCGAATCGCGGTCCGTCGCATCGTTGCCGGACGTTGCCGTAAAACCCGTCAGCACGTAGCGCTTGGTGCCGAAATCCGCCTCGACCCAGACATTGCCGGCGTCGCAGCACCATTTGGCATCGCCGCCGCCGACCACGTTGTCGAACACATTGAAGGCGCCTTCGCTGTAAAAGAACGGTTCCACGCTGGAGCGGAACGTCGCGTTGTAATTGAGGTAGGACGATGCGTTGCCATTGTTTTCCGGGTCGGTCAAATCCCCGCCGCGCAATGCGCCCGAACCAGTGCCGCGCACCACCATCGCCTGTGCGGCGCATGAGAAAGCCAGCGAAGCAAACAATACCGCCCTGACAACGTTTTTCATCATAACCCCTGTAAGAATTGTAAAAATATTTGTTTCTTTAAGTTAATGTTACTTGATTTAAAGAAAATATAAAACAGGTGTAACTTAAAGACACAGGAAGTAACCGGGACTTAACCACAGTGCCGTCGGGTACAATGCCATCCTTTCAGGAGACTCCCGTGACCGACGCCGAACTGCGCCTGCGCTGCCATACCGTCCTGCCCGGCCACCGCCAGCAAACCCCTGCCGAACTGTTTTCCGCCATGGGCGCCTGGTGTGCTCAGCACAACGTGACGCATGACGTCTACGGCGAGGGGGAGCTGATCCAGGCGTTCGAAGCGAAAATCGCGGCGCTGCTGGGTTTTGACGCGGGGGTGTTCTGCGTCACCGGGACCATGACGCAGGTGACGGCGCTGCGCCTGGCATGCGCCGAGCGGGGCAGCCGGCTGGTGGCGCTGCATCCCACCGCGCACATCTTCAGGCATGAACGGGGCAACCATCAGTTGCTCGGCCACTTCGATGCGCTGCAAATCGGCGACCCGCAGCGCCCGTGGACGCTGGACGACCTGAAAGCCATTCCCGACAAGCTGGGCGCCGTGGTGCTGGAATTGCCGGCCCGCGAAATCGGCGGCCAGTGCCCGGGCTGGGACGAACTGGAAGCCATCAAGGCGTATTGCCGCGCGCAGGGCATCCACCTGCACATGGATGGCGCGCGCCTGTGGGAAACCGCCGCCGCGTATGGCAAGTCGCTGCACGACATTTGCGCGGGTTTCGACAGCGTCTATGTGTCGATGTACAAGGGTATCGGCGGCCTGGGCGGCGCCGTGCTGCTGGGAAGCCCATCGTTTGTCGGTGTGGCGGCGGAATGGTTCCGCCGCTCCGGCGGCAATGTGATCCACCGCTCGCCGTATATCGTGGCGGCGGCCATGCAGCTCGATGCGCGCCTGGCAGCCATGCCGGATTACTTCCGCCGCACGCGGGCGCTGTATGAAACCTTGCGCGCCTTCCCGCAACTGACGCCGAATCCCGCCGCGCCGCAGGCCAACATGCTGCACGTGCACATGCCCATCAGCCGTGACCGCGCCGTCGGGCTGCGTATCAAGGTGGCGGAACAGCACGGCGTGTGGCTGTTCAACCGCGCCGGCCACGCGCAATTGCCGGGCCACAGCGTCACCGAATGGTACGTGGGTGACAACCTGCTGGCGCTGGACGATACGCGCCTGCACGAGGCCCTGACACTGTGGTGTAACGAACTCTGAAAGACCCTATGACTTTTGCTTCACTTGAACTGATCGACCCGTTGCTGCGCATGCTGGCCACGGTCGGCTATACCGAACCGACGCCGGTCCAGCAACTGGCGATTCCCGCCATCCTGCAAGGCCGCGACGTACTGGCCGCCGCGCAGACCGGCACCGGCAAGACCGCCGGCTTTGCCATCCCGCTGCTGCAGCGCCTGGCCACCGAGGGCGAGCGCGCCGCGCCCGGCATGGTGCGCTGCCTGGTGTTGACGCCGACCCGCGAACTGGCCGAACAGGTATTCGAAAGCTTCCGCAGCTATGGCCGCAATATCCCGATGCGCGCCTTTGTTGCCTATGGCGGCGTGCCGATCGAACCGCAGATCGCCAAGCTGCGCAAGGGCCTCGATGTACTGGTGGCCACGCCGGGCCGTTTGCTGGACTTGATGGGCCAGGGCGAAGTGCAGTTCGACCAGTTGCAGGCGGTGGTGCTGGACGAAGCGGACCGCATGCTGGACCTGGGTTTCGCCAACGACCTCGAACAGATCCTGCTGGCGCTGCCGGACGACCGGCAAACCCTGCTGTTTTCCGCCACGTTCCCGCAAGTGATCCGCGACCTGGCGCAAGTGCTGCTGAACGATCCCGTCACGATCCAGGCCAGCCCGCGCAACAAGGCCGCCGCCACCGTGCGCCAGTGGGCCATCACCACCGACAAGCGCCGCAAGGCGGCCCTGCTGGTGCACCTGCTGAAAAAGAAAGACTGGGAGCAGGTGCTGGTGTTCGTGAAAACCCGCAAGGGCGCCGACGTGCTGGTCGAGCAACTGCAATCGCAGGGCTTCAAGGCCGATGTCATCCACGGCGACAAGGCCCAGCATGCGCGCCTGCGCGCGCTGGAACGCTTCAAGGCGGGCCAGGTGCAGTTGCTGGTGGCCACCGACGTGGCCGCGCGCGGCCTCGATATCGAAGCGCTGCCGCTGGTGGTGAATTTCGACTTGCCGACCGTGGCGGAAGATTATGTGCACCGCATCGGCCGTACGGGCCGGGCCGGCATGGAGGGCGAAGCGCTGTCGCTGGTGTGCGCCGACGAAGTCGAACCATTGCGCGCGCTGGAAAAACTCACCAAGCAAATCCTGCCCCGTACCGAGGTGGCGGGCTTTGAAGCGGAGCACCGCGTGCCGGAAACAGCGCCGGCGCCCAAGGCGGCCGCCAAGCCGGCGAAGAAGGATGGCGCCGCGCAGCGCAAGGCGCCCGCCAAACTCAATGCCGATCCGGACCAGCCACTGAGCGCCGATCCCCGCTTCCGCAACGACCTCGATGGCGACTTTCCCGCTTCCGCATCGACACCGCGCGCGGCAAAACCAGCGCAAGGCCGGTCCGGACAGGGCGGACGGCCGGTCAATGGCCCGGCACGCGCCGGAGGTCCGCGTGGCGCCAGCAACGCGGCAGGCGGCGCACCGAAAGGCGCGGTGGTCGTCACCGGTGGACGGGGCGCGAAATCCGCCGCCAAAGCGGCGGCCAAGGCCACCGCGCGCGACGGCGGCAAGCGCCCCAAGCGTTAAACAGCCGTCAGCGCCACCTGCTACAATCGCAGGCTTACTGGAACATTTCGCACCCGTTGGAGATTTGAATGCAGCAATACCTGGACCTGATCCGCACCGTCCTCGACACCGGCAGCTGGCAAGACAACCGCACCGGCATCCGCACCCTCAGTGTGCCAGGCGCCATGATGCGGTTCGACCTGCAAAAGGATGGTTTTCCGGCAGTGACGACCAAGAAGCTGGCATTCAAATCCGTGGTCGGCGAACTGTGCGCGTTCCTGCGCGCGTCGCGCAGTGCAGCGGACTTCCGCGCACTGGGCTGCAAGGTATGGGACCAGAACGCCAATGAAAACCAGCAGTGGCTGGACAATCCGCACCGCACCGGCACCGATGACCTGGGCCCGGTCTATGGCGTACAATGGCGCCAGTGGCCTGGCTACAAGCTGCTCGACGCCGCCGCCGAGGCGCAAATCGCCGACGCGCAAAAGAACGGCTTCCGTATCGTGGCGCCGCTGACGGAAGACGGCGTGGATAAAGTCCTGATGTACAAGGCCATCGACCAGTTGCGCGAATGCCTGGACACCATCGTCAACAACCCGGGCAGCCGCCGCATCCTGTTCCATGGCTGGAACCCGGCCGTGCTGGACCAGGTGGCGCTGCCGGCCTGCCACTTGCTCTACCAGTTCATCCCGAACGCCACCACCAAAGAGATTTCCCTGTGCCTGTACGTGCGCAGCAATGACATCGGCCTCGGTACGCCATTCAACCTGGCCGAGGGCGCCGCGCTGCTGGCGCTGGTGGGCCGCCTGACGGGCTACACGCCGCGCTGGTTCAGCTACTTCATCGGCGATGCCCACATCTATGAAAACCACCTGGACATGGTGCGGGAACAGCTCAAACGCGAACCGTTCCCGGCGCCGACATTGGTGATCTCCGACCGCGTGCCGGATTTTGCCAAGACGGGGAAATACCAGCCGGAGTGGCTGGAAAAAGTGGAGCCGTCCGACTTTTCGCTGGAAGGCTACCAGCACCACGCGCCGATCACGGCGCCGATGGCGGTCTGACCGTCAGTCAGTTCGCCATCCACGCCATCGCCTGCACCTGGATGTGCGGGTGGCTGGCCAGCGGCTCCCACTGTGGCAGGAACACAAAACCCTGCTTCTGGTAAAACCGCGCCGCCGGCGCATTGTCCGGCGACACATCGAGCGCCACGCGCGTATGCCCCGCAGCGACAGCGTGGGCTTTGACGGCATCGACCAGTTGCGCCGCGACGCCGGAACCCCGATGGTCTTGCCGCACCCACATGGCGATCAGCTGGTACCGGCCATCGCCGCCGGTCACACCACCCGCGATGCCCACCGCGTCTTCGCCGTCCCATGCGAGGAAAAATGCGATGCCCTTGCGGCCCGCCGCGTGGGCGCGCCAGTCGTCGTCCGTGTTGGCCGACGACTGCGCATGCGTGACACCAAACGCCGTGGGCGCATCCAGCAACGCGGCCAGCCGCGTCGCCTTCAGTTGCGGCCAGTGCGCTTCCGTGGTGGGCAGGACCGTCATGCCGACGCCAGCGCGCTCTTCACCAGCACGAACACTTCATGGCGGATGGCCGGCTCGGCCGCGTCGAACTCCTTGCTCGCCTTCAGGTAGGCGGGCTTCTTCAGCGCCGCCTTCTCTTCCTTGGTGGCTTCCGGCGCCGTCTCGCCGCCCAGGCGCGCATGGCTGTTGTACTTTTCCTTGAGCACTTTCTGGCCATACGACGACTGGTAGAAACGCGTCATTTCCGTCACGGTGTCCGCCGACAGCAATTTCGCGATGGGTGCGGACAGGCGCTGGTAGACATTGGCGGGCGTCTGCGTCAGCTTGTCCACCTTGGCCATGGCGGCCACGCGGGCCTGCTCGTTCGGGAAGCGGCTGGCGCCGGCCACCGAGCGCACCAGTTTTTCCGCCTGCATGGCGGCCAATAACTCCTGTGCAGCCTTGACGGCGGCCGCATCGGGCGCGGCGGCCGGAGCCGGCGCCGCCGGTGCCGTGGCGCCGGCGGTCGCGGAGGCAAAGGCCGCCAGGGAAATAACGGCCGCACCGGCCAGCGAAGTGATGAAATGCATGGAAGCTCCTGTTGGTATCGGGTCGCGCCAGGCGGCGGGATACGCCGCCCGGAAAACCCCGCATGCTACCAGATCGGGCCCCACACTGTTGCAAATTTACCCACGGTTACAGGTGGCGCGCCAGCATGGCCGCCGCCCTGGCCATCGCGTCGGCGCCGACCAGCGCGCGGACGCCATCGAAGTCCGCCCCCCGGGTCGCGTCGATGCCCATGCGCGACGTGGTGCCGATGCCGGACGCGGACGGATCGAGCGCGCTGCCCGGCAAGCCGTCGACCACCACCACGTCGCGGTGCGGCTGCATGTGCGTGGCCATGGCCCACAACACCTGCTCGTCGCGCGTGACGTCGACGTCGTCGTCCACCGCCACCACGGTTTTCAGGTACGGGTCCCAGCCCAGCAATCCCAGCATCACCTGGCGCGCTTCGCCGGGCCGCATCTGCTTCACCGCCACGTAGGCATGGAAGTGCGTGCCGGAACTGGGGTAGTGCACGGCCGTCACGCTCGGAAAGCGTTCCCGCAGTTTTTCCACCATTTCCGATTCGCGGGGAATGCGCCCCAGGTTCAAGTGTTCGGCGGAATTGCCGCCCACGACATCGACCAGGATGGCGTCGCGCCGGCGCAGCACGGCCTGCACGCGGAACAGGTTATTGGTGGAGCGGTCGGACGAATAGCCGGAAAATTCGCCGAACGGCCCTTCTTCCACTTGCGCGTCCGGGTCGATCACGCCTTCCAGCACGATTTCCGCGTGGGCCGGCACCGCCAGCCCGTGCACCGGCGTGCGCACCACGTCCAGCGGCGCGCCCAGCAAGCCGCCCGCCACGTGGCGCTCGTCGACACCGAACGGCACCCTGGCCGCGCCGGCCAGCATGAACAGCGGATGCGCGCCGATCACCATCGCCACCGGCAGCGGCCTGCCCCGCTCCTTCGCCAGTTGCAGCAGGCGCCACAAGTGTCCCCGCGAATGCAGGCTGGTGGCGATTTCCGTTGGCGAATGCAGCATCGAACGGTGGTAACTCATGTTGCCGGCCCCCGTATCCGGGTGTTCCGCGATGAAGATCGCGTTGGTGATGTACGGGCCGCGGTCGGTGGCGAAGTGCCGGAGCATCGGCAACGTGCGCAAATCGATGCCCTCCGTCTGTACGCTGTCCAGGACCGGGCCGTTGCCGACGATGCGCGGTTCCAGCAGGCGCCGGCTGCGCGCCTGGTATTCCGCATGGATGCCTTCCGGCGGCACGCCCAGCATGCGCCCCACGCGGGTGCGGCAGGCAAACACGTTGGTCGCCAGCCGCGCGCCCAGTCCGCGCACGTTGTCGCACCACAGCAGCGGATGGCGGCCCTGCGCCGCCAGTTGCCACACCAGCGCCGTGGCATCCTGGTCGGCGCCGAGTTCCTCCTTCACCGCCAGCACGTCATCGGCGTACAGTTCGCGGTACCAGTCCAGGAAGCGGTGAAAATCCTGGCCGGCGGCCGCATGGTAATTCGTCATCTTGTTCTCCTTGATTGGTGGCTGCCGCCACTGCAATCCACGTGCCACACACGTAGGGCGGTTTCCGCTTCGCGGAAGCCGCCATGCATGCGCCGCCGCTGGCGCCAGCAGCACTGGTCCGCATGCAATGGCGGCAAGCCTGCGGCTTACCGCCCTACAGCCCGCCCTACCGGCAGTATGACTATCTCAGTCCCGCATAGGTATCCTTCAGGCGCGCCAGCGCTTCGTCCTGCGTGCGCGGCGGCGGCGTGGTTTCGATGCCGACCAGGCGGGCGATGTTGTTGCCCATGTAGTCTTCCAGCCCGTCCTCATCGAGGCCCATGCCGTGCGGCGGCGCGGAACACAGCACTTCCAGTTCCCGCAGCCACATGCCCGGCTCGTTCGGCGGCGAATCCGTGCCGAACACGATCTTGTTGCGCGGCAGCTGCTTGGCGAATTCCACGATGCGCGACTGGAAGCACCAGCCCGATTCGCACACGACGTTCGGCGTATCCATCGCCATCCAGAACGCTTCGAACGAATAATTGCCGCCGGTCTGGATGCCGAAGTGACCGATGATGAAGTTCACCATCGGGAATTCCCGGATGATCGGATAGAACATGGTCGGAATCGTGTACGGGCCGTCGCCCGTGTGGATCAGCACGACGATGTTGTACTTGGCGCACATCTTCATGGCGGGGCGCAGCCAGTCCAGCGCGCGGTCCGGGCGGTAGCCGTGCATGTTGGCGTGCAGCTTGAGCATCTTGAAGCCGTATTCCTTGACGTGGAATTCCAGTTCCAGCGCGCCCTCTTCCGGGCCCCAGCGGGGATTGAACGTGAAATTGCCGATGAAACGGTCCGGGTACTTCTGGCACAGGTCCGCGATGTACGCCATGTAATCGCGGATGCCGTCACGGCCGCGGCGGTTACCATCGCGGTAGCCGGTATTGCCGGGCGGCGGCTGGATGAAACCCATGTCGACACGGCGCGGTTTGCCGTTGATCATGTAGGGGCCGTCCATCATTTTCAGCAGGCGCTCGCCGGTGAACGGTTCGCCCGTGTGGCGCCAGGCTTCGTCGACCAGGTTGGTGGGGTGCAGGTGGGTATCGATGATCATAGTGCGGTACTCCGGTTAGCGGGTGTCATGGTTGTTGGTGCGGTGGGCGCGCAGGTAGGCTTGCGCTTCGTCGACGCTGCGGGGCGGCGGGCTGGTTTCCAGGCCCACCATGCGCGCCACGTTGTTGCCGAGGTACTCTTCCAGCGTGTCTTCGTCCAGGTTCAGGCCCTGCGGCGGCTCGAAGCACAGCACTTCCAGCAGGCGCAGCCACATTCCCGGTTCATTCGGCGGCGTATCGGAGCCGTACAGGATCTTGCGCTTGGGCAAGACCTTGGCGAATTCCACGATGCGCGATTGCAGGCACCAGCCGGATTCGCAATACACGTTCGGCAAGTCCATCGCCAGCTGGAACGGTTCGAAGCAATACACGCCGCCCGTCTGCACGCCGAAGTGCGCCATGATGAAGTTCACGGTCGGGAATTCCTTGATCATCGGCACCCACTCGGTGGGGATGCTGTACGGGCCGTCGCCAGTGTGCAGCTTGACCAGCACGCCCAGTTCCGCGCACTTTTGCAGCGCGGGGCGCAGCCAGTCCAGCGCACGGTCCGGACGGTAAGCGTGCATGTTGGCCTGGAACTGCACCATCTTGAAACCATGCTCCTTGACATAGCGTTCGATGGCTTCCACGCCGTTCTGCACGCCGCAGCGGGGGTTGTAGACGAAACAGCCGATCAGGCGGTCGGGATAGCGCTGGACCAGTTCCAGCGTGTACGCCATGTAGGCGTCGATGGATTCGCGGCCGGTCTTTTCGCCGTCGGTCCACGTGTAGATGGTATTGCCTTGCGGCGGCTGGATGAAGGCCTTGTCGATGCGGCGGGGTTTGCCGTTCACCATGTACGGGCCGTCCATCATCTGGATCAGGCGTTCGCCGGTGAATGGTTCGCCATCGTGGCGCCAGGCCAGGTCGACCAGGTTGGTCGGATAGCAGCTGGTGTCGATGATCATGGGAATGCTCCTCACAATGCTACAGGTTGGGAAGACGCACATTGCTGTGCGCTACGCTTGCCGGAGCACTGCCAGGGCCACTTACCTGAGCGTTCGCGAATGGCCACTGGCGGTGCTTCCGCCAGCGGGCAATCTCCTGCTCCCGGCGCCTGACTGCGCAACCCGGGAACTGAACGCTTCTACCCACTTGATTAAAACTATTTATACTGTTTATCTCATACTACTGTCAACACATTTTTTTAGGATTGCACCTCCCTTACACTTCCCTTGCCAGCCGCAGCACGTCGGCCGCCGCCTCGGCGCGCAGCGCGGCCATGTCGACACCGGGAATCGCATCGTCCTCGACCACCACCCGTCCCGCCGCCAGCAGCCATTTCAGGCGCGGCCTGCCCGCCGCGACCACCGGCCCGATCGCCATGTCGTGCAAGCCGAAATAACGGGGCGAGTCGAGGTCGTATACCGCCAGGTCGGCCGCCTGCCCCACCGCCAATACGCCCACGCCGTCGAATCCCAGCACGCGCGCGCCGCCATCGCTGGCCCAGTTGACCACCTGTTCCACCGATACGCTGTCGGCCCCCGCCTCGCCCGCGCCGTCGGGCCGGGGCCGCGTGGCGGCGCCCGCGTGGGCGCGGTGCATCAGCCAGCAGAAATGCACTTCCGACAGCATGTCGGCCGCCTCGTTGGACGCCGCCCCGTCGACGCCCAGCGACACGGCGCCACCCAGCCGGTGCAAGTCCGGCGCGCGCGCCACGCCATCGGCCAGCCGGGCATTGCTTTGCGGGCAGTGCGCCATGCCGGTGCCGGTCCGCGCCAGCAACGCCAGTTCGCCATCCGTCAGGTGCGTCAGGTGCGCCAGCGACACATCCTTGCCCAGCCAGTCGTGTTCGGCCAGGTATTCGATCGGCAGGCAGCCGAATTCCGCGCGGCAGTGCTCCATGAAGCTGACCGTCTCCGACATGTGCGTATGCAGCGGGATGCCAAGGCGGCGCGCCGCGCCGGCGATCTGCCGCAATTCGCCGCGCGGCACGGACACGGTAGCCGTGGTCGGCGCCAGCGCCACCCGCGTCATGGGGCGGGCGCCGCGCCCGTGGTAGCGTGCGGCCAGCCGTTCCACGTCGCCCATCATGCCGTCCAGGGTTTCCGGTTCCACGTAGGTAGACTGGTCCGCTTCCAGCTTGCGCGTGACGGTGCCGCCGCCCCGCTGCAGCATGAAGCGCACACCCAGCTTGTCCGCTTCGTCGAACAACGCGGCCGACGCGTCATACCCCATGTTCGGGTAATAGATGTAATGGTGGTCGGCCACCGTGGTGCAGCCGGACAGCATCAATTCCACCAGTCCGATACGCGCCGCCAGCCGCAGCCGCCGCTCGTCGAAGGCCTTGCGGTAAATGAACGGCACCGCCTGCAGCCACGGGCTCAACGTCAGGTTGATCCCGGCCGGCACGCCCTTGAGCAGCGACTGGAACAAGTGGTGATGGGTATTGACCCAGCCTGGATAAACCACGCAGTCGCGCGCATCGAGCACCCGCTCGCCGGGCTGCGGCAACAGCCCGCATCCCATTTGCGTGATGACGCCATCGGCAATGCGGATATCGGTGGCCGGGCTGCGCGCGGCATCACCCGCCGCCCCGGTCAGCACGGCGTGCGCATCCTTGATGAGAAATTGTTTGTTCATGGGCAGCCTTTCATTTGGGCGGCGCGCCATCGATGCCGCTGACCAGGTAATTCATGCGGTCCAGGTCCGCGCCGGCCAGCACCTGCCCGGCCGCCACGCGCTGCTTGCCCGCCTGGTCGACGATGGGACCGGCGAACGGATGCAGCCGCCCTTCCGCGATATCCTTTTCCGCGGCGGCAAACTTGTCGCGCACGTCCTGCGGCACGCTGGCGTTCAGCGGCGCCATCCTGATCATCCCTTCGCGCAATCCCCCCACCGTATGGCCCGGCTTCCAGCGGTTGGCCAGCACGTCTTCCACCACTTGCGTGTAATAGCCGGTCCACGTCTGCACCACGGACGTCTGGTTGGTTTTCGGGCCGAAGCGCGACATGTCCGAGTAATAGCCGAACGTGGGGATGCCCTTTTCCTCGCCGGCCGTCACCACCGCCACCGACGACGTGTCGTACGTCAGCACGTCCACGCCCAGCGTCGCCAGCGTATTGGCCGCGTCGCGTTCCTTGCCCGGGTCGTACCACGCGTTGACCCAGATCAGCTTTACCTGCGCGTTGGGATTCACGCTGCGCATGCCCAGGGTGAACGCGTTCACGCCCTGCAGCACTTCGGGAATCGGGAAGGCGCTGACGTAGCCGGCCAGCCCCTTGCGGCTCAGGTGCCCGGCCAGCACGCCTTCCAGGTAGCGTCCCTCGTAATAGCGGGCGTTGTAGGCGCCCACGTTGGGCGCGGTTTTATATCCGGTACCGTTCATGAAGATGACCTTGGGCGCCTGCCGCGCCACCTTGATGGTCGGTTCCATGAAGCCGAACGACGGCGTGAAGATCAGCTTGCAGCCTTCCTGCACGAAGTTGCGGATCACGCGTTCCGCATCCGGGCCCTCGGCCACGTTTTCCACGTAGCGCGTGACGATGCGGTCTCCCATGGCGGAAGCCAGCGCGCGGCGCGCCTGTTCGTGCTGGTAGGTCCAGCCGCTTTCGCCGATCGGGTTGGAATACAAAAAGCACGTCTTCAGCGGTTCGGCTGCGCCGGCCTGCGCGGCCGGGGCGGCAAGCGCCACTGCGGCGGACAGCCGTATGACATTGCGTTGGTAGAGCGGACTGCGGGCTTCAAACGACATGTTGCGTCTCCTTATAGGTGTGGTATGACAACAGCGGTGAAACAAGCGGTACGGAACAGCGCGTGGCCGTCAGGCGTCGGCGCGGAACGGCTGGCCCAGCGATGCGGGTGAATGCAGCCGGATCGCACTGGCGTTGCGCGAAATAATCACCAGCACCGCGATGGTGGCGGCATAGGGCAGCGCCGACATCAGTTGCGACGGCACGTCCAGTTTCAGGCCCGCGCCCTGGGCAAACAGCTGGGCCACCATGACGCCGCCGAACAGGTAAGCGCCGGCCACTACCCGCATCGGCCGCCACGTGGCGAACACCACCAGCGCCAGCGCGATCCAGCCGCGCCCCGCCACCATGCCTTCGGCCCACAGCGGCGTGTAAAACACGGACATGAACGCGCCGCCCATGCCGGCCATGGCGCCGCCAAAAGCCACGGCGGCATAGCGCAGCGCGATCACGCGGTAGCCGACCGCGTGGGCCGACGACGGCGATTCGCCGACAGCGCGCAGCACCAGGCCCCAGCGGCTGCGGTAAAGGAACCACAGCACACAAGCCACCACCAGCCACGACACGTACACCATCGATTGCTGGCGGAACAGCGCCGGGCCGATCACGGGAATCCGGTCCAACAGCGGAATCGCCAGCGGCGCGATGTGCGGCAGCGGCGCCGCTTCGAACGGCTTGCCGATGAACGCGGCCAGGCCCACGCCGAACAGCGCCAGTGCCAGGCCGGACGCCACCTGGTTGGCCAGCATCGTCAGCGTGAGGAAACCGAACGCCAGCGCCATCGCGCAGGCCGCCAGCATGGCCGCCACCACGCCCAGCGCCGGGCTGCCGCCCGAATACACGACGGCAAACGCCGTGACGGCGCCGATCGACATCATGCCTTCGGCCCCCAGGTTCAGCACGCCGGCCTTTTCTGTCACCAGCTCGCCCATGGCCGCCAGGATCAGCGGCGTGCCCGACACGATGGTCGCGGCCAGTATCGATGTGATCAGCATGTTTTCCATATCCGGCCTCCGGGGGTGGCGCCGCGCACGATGCGCAGGCGGTAGGCAATGAACAGGTCCGCGCCCAGCAGGAAGAACAGCAGCATCCCCTGGAACACCTTGGAGATCGACGCCGGCAGGTTGATGAATTGCTGCGCCTGTTCACCGCCCAGGAACAGCAGCGCCATCAGCAGGCTGGCCAGCGCGATGCCCAGCGGATGCAGGCGGCCGACGAAGGCCACGATGATGGCGGCAAAGCCGTAGCCGCTGGAAATCGATTCCGTCAGCTGGCCCATCGGTCCCGCCACTTCCGCCATGCCGGCAATGCCCGCCATGCCGCCGCCGGCCAGCATGCCGGCCCAGACCGCGCCATGGGCGGAAAAGCCAGCATAGCGCGCCGCCGCTTCCGCCTCGCCCGCCACCCGCATCTGGAAGCCGTAAAAGCTGCGCTCCATGAACACGTAGCCCGCCGCCAGCACCGTCAGCGCCACCGGCAGCGCGGCATTGAGCCGTGTGCCGTCGACCAGGATCGGCAACAGTTCGCCGTCGGCAAACAAGCGCGTTTGCGGGAAATTGAACCCTTCCGGGTTTTTCCACGGGCCGTGCACCAGCCACGACGCCACCAGTTGCGCGATATACACCATCATCAGGGTGACGAGGATTTCATTGGCATTGCAGCGCGTGCGCAACAGCGCGGGCAGCGCGCCCCACGCCATGCCGCCCAGCGCGCCGGCCACCATCATCACCACCCACATGCAAGGTCCCGGCTGCTCCCCGGCCGCCAGCGCGGCGCCGGTGGCGGCGATCGCGCCGGCGATAAACTGACCTTCGGCGCCGATATTCCAGATGTTGGCGCGGTAGCCGATCGCCAGCCCGGTCGCAATCAGCATCAGCGGCGCCGCCTTCAGCAACAGCTCGGACAGCGCGTAACCGTCTTTCAACGGGTTGATAAAGAACACCGTGAATCCAGCCACCGGGTCCTTGCCCAGCGCGGCGAACAACAGCAGGCTGCACGCCAGTGTCAGGGACACGGCCGCCAGCGGCGACAGCCAGCGCATGCGGGCCGACGCGGCGGGACGCGCTTCCAGTTGGACGGACCAGTCATGCAGCATGGTGCACCTCATCAGGACAATGCGCGTGGCCATGCGCGTGGCAATCTTCATGCGCGGTCGGCAGCGCCGGCGCCTCTTCGCTGGCCCACATGCCGCTCATGCGCAGGCCCACCTGCTCGACGCTGGTGTCCTGCGCCGGTTCGGCCGGCGACAGCCTGCCGCCGGCAATCACGGCGATCCGGTCGCTGATCTCGAACAATTCGTCCAGTTCTTCCGAGACCACGAGGATGGCCGTCCCCGCGCTGCGCAAGTCCAGCAGCGACTGCCGGATGAACGCGGCCGCGCCCACGTCGACACCCCACGTCGGCTGCGCCAGCACCAGCAATTTCGGCTGCTGCATGATTTCGCGACCGACAATGAACTTTTGCAGGTTGCCGCCGGACAGCGAGTTGGCCGGCGCGTCCGGCCCGCCGCACTTGACGTGGTAGGCCGCGATGCAGCGCTGCGCCAGCTCGCGCATCGCCCCCAGGCGCACCATGCCGCGCCGCAGCAAGCCGCCCGCGTGCGCCGTCAACAAGCCATTCCAGGCCAGCGACATGCGCGGCACGGCGCCCCGTCCCAGCCGCTCTTCCGGCACGAAGCCGAGCCCGTGGCGGCGCCGGGCGGCGGGACCCATGCGGCCCGCCGCCACGCCGCAAATGCGCACCGTGCGCGCGTCGGCGCAGGTGGTTTCACCGGACAGCGCCGCCAGCAATTCCTGCTGCCCGTTGCCGGACACGCCGGCAATGCCGACGATTTCACCGGCCCGCACTTCCAGCGACACGTCGCGCAAGGCCACGCCGAACGGATCAGCCGATTGGCGCGACAGGCGCGTCACCTGCAGCCGCACCTCGCCGTCCGATTGCCCCCCGCCGCGCTGGCAGGCCGGCAATTCCTTGCCGATCATCAGGTGCGCCATCGATGCCGGCGTTTCATCGCACGGAATACAGCCGCCGCTGACTTTACCGGCACGCAGCACGGTGGCGCGGTGGCACAGTTCCCTGATTTCATCGAGTTTGTGCGAGATGTACAGGATGCTGCAACCTTCGTCCGCCAGCTGGCGCAACGTGGTAAACAGCGTGCGCACCGCCTGCGGCGTCAGCACGGACGTCGGTTCGTCCATGATCAGCAGCTTCGGGTTTTGCAGCAGGCAGCGGATGATTTCCACGCGCTGCCGTTCCCCGACCGACAGGCCGTAGGCCAGCCGCGCCGGGTCGACCGGTAAGCCATAGCGCTCCGACACGGCGCTGATGCGGCGCGCCAGGTCGGCCAGGTCCGGCTTGCCCGGCAGCGACAACGCCACGTTTTCCACCACGGTCAGCGTGTCGAACAGCGAGAAGTGCTGGAATACCATGCCGATGCCCAGGCTGCGCGCATGGGCGGGACTGGTGACGCGCACGTCCGTCCCTTCCCAGCGCATGGTGCCCGCAGTTGGCTGCGTCACGCCGTAGATCATTTTCATCAGCGTGGATTTGCCGGCGCCGTTTTCCCCCAGCACCGCGTGGATTTCTCCCGGCATCACCACCAGGTCGATATCGTCGTTGGCGACCACGGTGGGATAGGCCTTGCTGATGCCGCGCAGCTCCAGGCGCGGACCAGCGTGGTGGTGGATTGCGCGCATGCTCGTGTTCGTGCTCGTGTTCTTGCTCATGTCGCGGCCTCCAGCAAACGATGCTCGTGCGCGGCGTGCACCGGCGCGGCCAGGCACCAGTCCAGCCCCGCTTTCAGCGTGTCGGCGTCGAGGTTGCGCCCGATGAAGACCAGCTTGCCGATGCGCGCTTCGTCCGCGCGCCAGTCATCGGCCGGGCGCAGGTCGACAATGCGGTGCACGGCCTGCAGCACGTGGCGCCGGCTCTCGCCCGCGAACGCGACGATGCCTTTCAGCCGGAACAGGTCGTCGCCCTGCGCATCGAGCAATTGCTTGAGCCAGATATCGAAGTGCCAGCGGTCGAACGGCGCGGCAAACGTCAGCGAAACCGACGACACCGACGGGTCGTGCTGGTGTCCCGGCGCGGCCGTCTGTTCGCAAACGCTGGCCGGCGCGCCGCGCCCATGTTCGTGGTCATGGGCGCAATGCTCGTCGCAGGCATGGTCATGTTCGTGCTCAAGTTCGTGGCCGTGGTCATGGCTGCCGAAGAACAGCGGATCATCGGCCAGCGCGACGCCCGATTCGAAGCCGCCGATGCCGAGGATCTGTCCCAAGTCCACTTGGGCATGGCACGACACGAGGATTTGCGCGCCCTGGTTGATGTCGCGCATGCGCTGCTGCAGGCGCCGGATATCGGCCATGTCGACCAGGTCCGTCTTGTTGATGACGATGCGGTCGGCCGCGATGATCTGGTCGACCGCCTGGTTGTCCATTCCCTTCAGTTGCGGGTCGTCCAGGTGGCTTTCCACGTGCAGCGCGTCGACCAGCGTCACCACGCCGTCGAGCCGCACCTGGCGCGCCACGTCGTTGTCCATGAAGAACGTGGCCGCCACCGGCATGGGGTCGGCCAGCCCGCTGGTCTCCACCAGGATGGCGTCGAATTTTTCCGGACGTGCCAGCAGCGTTTGCAGGATGCGCACCAGGTCCGTGCGCACGTCGACCACGCAGCAGATGCAGCCGTTGGTCATCTGGAAGATTTCTTCGCTGGACGTTTCCACCAGGTCGGAATCCACGTCCACTTCGCCGAATTCGTTTTCGATGACGGCGATACGCATGCCATGCCGGGCCGTCAGGATATGGTTCAGCAAGGTGGTCTTGCCGGCGCCGAGAAAGCCCGTCAGGATGGTGACGGGAATCTGCGAGGGTTTTGCTGCAAAGGGGCTTGCTGCGCCAACGGCGCCATGCATCATGTCATTGTGATCCATTTTGTCTCCATTGTTATGCAGTGATACCCTGCCAGCGCCGTACCATGTCCTGGTGCGGCACGCCGAACAGGTCCAGCGTGCGGCCCACGGTGTGGGCCACGATCTCTTCCAGCGATTGCGGTTTCGTATAAAAGGCCGGGACGGGCGGGCACACGATGGCGCCCAGTTCCGTCACGGCGGTCATGTTGCGCAGGTGCGCGAGATTCAGCGGCGTTTCGCGCGCCAGCAGTACCAGGCGGCGGCGTTCCTTGAGCATCACGTCGGCCGCGCGCGTCACCAGGTTGTCCGCCATGCCGTGCGCCACGGCGGCCAGCGTGCGCATCGAGCACGGGGCGATCGCCATGCCTTCGCACAGGAAGGAACCGCTGGCAATCGCGGCGCCAATATCCCTGGCGCTGTACACGACATCGGCCAGTTCCTCGATCTGCGCGCGGTGCAGCCCCAGTTCGTGCATGGCCGTCAGCGCGCCGGACGGCGATATCACCAGGTGGCTTTCCCACCCGTCCGCCCGGCGCAGCGCTTCCAGCATCCGCACGCCGTAGATGGCGCCACTGGCGCCGGTCAGCGCCACCACCAGCCGTTTCGCCATGGCGCGCTCCTCAGGCGGTGAAGGTGAACGGCGTGCTGCGCTGCCGCTTGCCCGTCAGGCGGAACAGCGCATTGGCGATGGCGGGCGCCACACCGGGGTTCGACAATTCGCCCACGCCGCTGGGCTTGTTGACGTCGCCCTGCACGATGGTGATGTCGATGTCCGGCATGTCGGACATCCGCATCACCGGGTAATCGCCGAAGTTCGACTGCACGACTTTCCCCTTGTCGATATCGATGCGGTCATACAGCGCGTGGCCCAGGCCCCACAGGATGCCGCCATACAGCTGTTCGCGCACGCTGCCCGGATGCACGGCCAGACCGCAATCGGCCACGCACGTGATCTTGCGCACCGTCACCGCGCCACCCTGCTTTTCCAGCTCCGCCACGATGGCGATGTAACTGTTGTAAGCCTGGTTGGTCGAGATCCCCAGTGCGCGGTTGGGTGGCAACGCCTGTCCCCAGCCGGCCTTGCGCGCAGCCTGTTCCAACACGGCCACGTGGCGCGGGCGCTCTTGCATGTGCGCGATGCGGAATGCCAGCGCATCCTTGCCCGCCGCGTGGGCCAGTTCGTCGATGAAGCTTTCCGTGGCAAACACATTCGGGATGAAACTCACGGCGCGGTACCAGCCAGTTGGCATCGACGTTTCATGCCGCACCCACCCGATGTCCATGTGCGGCGCGCGGTAGGCGTAATCCCAGATGCAGATCGATTCCGTGGTGCTGTAATCCATCTTGTCCTTGCGCTCGTTGTAGCCTGGCTCCCACTCTTCCGGCGACGCGGGCGACACGGCGCGCATCGCCAGCATCAGCAGGTTGCCGTCCGCATCCAGGCCGCCGGACAGCTTGCCGTAGCTGGCCGCGTGGTAAAACAGCTGGCGCATTTCATCTTCGCGGCTGTACATCAGCTTGACGGGCCGTCCCGCCGCCTTGGCCAGGAACGTGGCTTCCAGCAGCCAGTGGCGCGCTTCGCGGGCGCCGAAGCTGCCGCCGCCCGTCAATTCGTGCAGCACTACCTTGTCTTCGGCCAGGCCCGCGATTTCCTTCGCCGCCAACTGCACGTTGCTGGGCACTTGCAGCCCGCCCCAGTAATGGATTTGCCCGTCGCGCAATTCCACCACCACGCATTGGGGTTCCAGCGGGTTTTGCGCCTTGTACGGCATCGTGTATTCAGCGTGCAGCACCCTGGCCGCCTGTTTCAGCCCCTGCGCCGCGTCGCCGATGCCGATGGTGCGCACCAGCGGCGCATCGGGACGCGCCAGGAACGCGCGCTGCTGCGCCGGCACGTCCTTGCTGTTGAAGCGGGCGAATGCGCCATCGACCCACTGCACGCGCAGCGCGTCGCGCCCCTTTTTTGCGGCCCAGTAGCCGTCGGCCAGCACGGCCACGCCTTCCTGGTTGCCGCCCAGCAGGCCGGGTGGCGACGCGGGTACCTTGATCACCTGCCGCACGCCGGGAGTCGCCAGCGCCTTCTTCGCATCGATGCTGCGCACCCTGCCGCCCACCACCGGCGCGTGCAGGATCACCGCCACCAGCATGCCGGGCAATTTCACGTCGATGCCGTACTGGTGGCGCCCCGTGACCTTGGCCTGCGCATCGAGCTTGCGATTGAGCTTGCCGATCAGCCGGAATTCCGACGGCGCCTTCAATGGCACGTCCTTCGGCGCGGGCAATTGCGCCGCGTCGCCCGCCAGCGCGCCATAGCGCAGCGCGCGGCCGCTGGGCCCATGCACCACCTGGCCGCCCTGCGCACGGCATTCGGACAGCGGCACCTGCCAGCGGTTGGCCGCCGCCTGCACCAGCAGCACGCGGGCGGTGGCGCCAGCCTTGCGCAGCGGTTCGTATTCCAGCATCACGCTGGTGCTGCCGCCGGTGGAAAACACGTGCCACTGCGGGTGCATGTAATCCTTGAAGAACGGGTGTTCCGGCGTGACGATTTCCACCTGCTGCAAATCCACTTCCAGTTCTTCGGCCAGCAGCAGGCCCAGCGACGTGCGCGTGCCGGTCCCCGAATCGTGCTTGTGCACCACCAAGCGGATGCTGTTGTCGGGGAAAATGCGCACCCATGCGTTGGGCTGGAGCGCGCCGGACGCCGCCTGCTGGGCGGCGGCGCCCGGCAGGCGCAGGCCGACGGCCAGGCCGGCGCCCAGCACGGCGGCGGATTTCAGGAAACCACGGCGGCGCTGCGACAGCGGCGACAGGTTCGGGTACTTTGGAGAACGCAGGGACATTGGGGCCATGGCGTTCTCCTTATACGGCCGCTTGCATCGTGGCGGCGGCATGGATCGCGCGGCGGATGCGTTCATAGGTGCCGCAGCGGCAGATATTGCCCGACATGGCGTTCAGGATGTCGTCATCGGTGGGACGCGGCGTGCGCTTGAGCAGCGCGGCGGCCGACATCAGCTGGCCCGACTGGCAATAGCCGCATTGCGGCACGTCCTCGGCCACCCACGCCTGCTGCAGCGGGTGGTCGCCCTGCGCCGACAAGCCTTCGATGGTTGTGACCTGGCGCCCTTTGCAGGCCGATACCGGCGTGCTGCACGAGCGCACCGGTTCCCCGTCCAGGTGCACGGTGCAGGCGCCGCACAGCGCCGCGCCGCAGCCGAATTTCGTGCCCGTCAGTTCCAGCTGTTCGCGCAGCACCCACAGCAGCGGTGTGTCCGGCGTGGCGGCCACCGTGTGCGGCTGGCCGTTGACATTGAGTTCCATCGTCTCCTCCTTATTATTTGATGACTGTGGAATCCAGTATCGTTAGCGGCGAATCATTTGTACAATATATTCTTGAGCATTGATTGATATTCAGAGAATATGGATTTACGCCTGCTGCGCTACTTTTCCGTGCTGGCCGACGAGCTGCATTTCGGCCGCGCCGCCACCCGGCTGCACATGTCGCAACCGCCGCTGAGCCAGCAAATCCGCCTGCTGGAAGCGGAACTGGGCACGCCGCTGTTCCTGCGCACGCAGCGCCGCGTGGAACTGACGGCGGCCGGCCAGGCGCTGAAGGCGCAGGCCGCGCTGGTGTTCCAGCAAATGGAGCGCGCCATCGACCTGACGCGGCAGGCGGGCCGCGGACACTGGGGCACGCTGGAGATCGGCATGATCAGTTCGCTGATGGTCGGCATCCTGCCGCAGGCGCTGCGCACCTTCCAGGACCGCTATCCGGACGTCAAGTGGACCTTGCACGAAATGCAGCCGGCCGCGCAGCAGGCGGCGCTGAAGGAACGGCGGCTGGACCTGTGTTTTTACCGCATGGGCCAGACCGACGCGGAACTGGTCAGCGAACCGCTGTCGACCGAAGCGGTGGCAGTGGTGCTGCCGCAAGGCCACCGGCTGGCGCGCCGGTCGCGTATCGCGCTGCGCGACCTGGCGGGCGAACGCTTTATCTCGTTCAAGCTGGACCAGTCGCAGTTCGCCCATTACCTGTACCAGAGCTGCATCGAGGCGGGCTTCACGCCGACCATTTACCAGCAGGTGGTGGAAGTGCAGACGTTGCTCAGTCTCGTGCGCGCGGGCCTGGGCATCGGCCTGCTGCCGGAATCGACGGGCCAGTTCGGCCACGCAGGCGTGGTGTACCGCCCGCTGGCGCAGGGCGCACCGTCCACCACGCTGTACGCCACCTATCGCAAGGACGATGCGTCGCCGGTGTTGCAGGTGTTTCTCGGCATCATGCGGGAATTGCTGGAGGCGCCGGCGCCTGCGTCATGAATACAACGGTGGCCGGGCTGGAATGCAGTTTGGCTCGCGAAGTCTGTCGATACTTGCAGAAAATACATTGTTTCCTGCTTAAATAAGGCATCGACATTCACCGCAACCGCACCATGAAAAAACTCGCCCTTCCCTTCGCCGTGTCCCTGGCCGTGGCAGCCGCCTTTGCCGCCGCCCCTTCTTTCGCCATCGAGCCGCTGCCGCTGGAAACCATGGAAACGCCCCATGAATACCGCGTCGAAGTGCTGCAGGTGACGGATATCGAACCGTACCAGGAAGCGTACAACGGCTTCCTGGAAACGCTGAAAGAGCAAGGTATCGCGGCCGGCAAGAACCTCAAGGTCAACCGCGTCAAGGTGGACTTCGACATCGAGCGGGGCGGCTTCTGGAACCGCGTCGGCGCGCTGATGAAGGTGCGGCAGGAAGCCGTGCGCATGGCGGCCGTCAAGCCCGACCTGGTGCTGACCATCGGCACGCCCGCCACCAAGTATGCGCGGGGCATCCTGGAAGACGCCAAGGTCCCCGTGGTCTTCACGGCCGTGGCCCACCCGCAGGACGCCGGCTGCGTGTCGCTGGTGGACGGCGGTCCCGGTGTGACGGGATCGACCTTGTACACCAGCATGCAGGATTCGCTGAAGATGGTGCAAAAGATCTTCCCCAACGCCAGCAAGATCGGCATGATCCACACCGACGATGAAAACGGCGTGGCCAACGTGGCGGCCGCCGCCGTCGGCGCCAAACCGCTGGGCATGGCCGTGACAGCAAAACAGGTGGCCAAGACCGACAGCATCATCCCGTCGCTGAAGGCGCTGCACGAAGGCGGCAACGGCGTCGACATGTTCGCCGTCCCGCTCGACACGTATTACGGCCTGCACCGCTATGAAGCGGCCATCGACCTGGGCGAATACGGCAAGGAAAACAAGGTGCCGGTGGTGACCCTGGCCATGGTGCGCGTGCCCGGCGCGGCGCTGTACGTGGGCGCGGAATTCGGCAAGGTGGGTGCGCTGGCCGGCCAGCAGGCCGCCAAGATCCTGAAATTCCACACCAAGCCGGATCTGCTGCCGATCCTGCGCCAGGAAAAGCCCACCGTCCTGCTCGACCCGGACCGCATCGCCGCGCTGGACGTCAAGTTGCCGGCCGCCGTGCTGGAGGCGAAGACGGCCACCCGCAACGGTTACTGGCAGGTGGCCTGGGAACAGCTGGCGCCATAAATTGAAGCGCTAAAAAAATAAACGGCTGCGCGGGGAGCGCGCAGCCGTGAAACCGGCCACCGGGGGAGGCAGCCGGAGGAGACACGGTCAGAATTCCACCCAGTCGTCGTTGGCGCCGCTGGCCACCGGGGCTTTCTTCGGCGCCGGCGCTGGCTTGCCGGAACGGCCGGCGATCTGGCGCACAGCGCTGGCCTTGGCGGCGGGTTTTGCGGCAGGCTTGGCTTTGATCGGTGCGCGTGGCGCGGCCAGCTGCTGCGGCGCATTGTCCACCTTGAACACGCTGACCACCTGCTGCAAACCGGCAGCCCGTTCATACAGCGAATCGGCGGCTGCCGACGCTTCTTCCACCAACGCCACGTTTTGCTGGGTCAGGCCATCCATCTGGCTGATGGCGGAGTGAATCTGGTCCAGGCCCGCCGTCTGGTCCTGGCTGGCCTGCGTGATTTCACTCATGATGCTCGCCACGCGGCCAATGCTGGTGACGATTTCTTCCATCGTCGCGCCAGCCTGGTCAACCAGCTTGGCGCCGGAATCGACCTTGTCGACGGAATCGTCGATCAGCGCCTTGATTTCCTTGGCCGCCGCGGCGGAACGCTGCGCCAGCGAACGCACTTCGGACGCCACCACGGCAAAGCCCCTGCCCTGTTCACCGGCACGCGCCGCTTCCACGGCGGCATTCAGCGCCAGGATGTTGGTCTGGAATGCGATGCCGTCGATCACGCCGATGATGTCGACAATCTTCTTCGACGAATCGTTGATGGAACCCATGGTGTCGACTACTTGCGACACCACCTGGCCGCCACGGCTGGCCACTTCCGATGCCGACTGCGCCAGCTGGTTGGCCTGGCGCGCGTGTTCGGCGTTCTGCTTGACGGTGCCCGTCAACTCTTCCATCGACGACGCGGTTTCCTCCAGTGAAGCCGCCTGCTGCGCGGTGCGGTTCGACAAATCCATGTTGCCGGCCGCGATCTGGCCGGATGCGCTGGAAATCACGTCGGTGCTGCCGCGCACTTCACCCACGATGTCGGCCAGGTTGGCTTTCATCTTGTCCAGCGCCCGCAGCAGCGAACCGATTTCATTGTCGCTGACCACTTCCGATTTGCCCGTCAGGTCGCCTTCCGCCACACGGTGCGCCACGTCCATCGCCTGCTTCAGCGGTGCGGAAATCGCGCCCACGACAGCGGCGCCGGCAAACAGGCCCAGCAAGGCGCCCACGATCACCACGGCAATCATGGTGTTGCGGGTCGACGCCAGGCTCGCTTGCACGGCTTCTTCATTTTCCTTCGCCCGCTTGTCGGAAAACGCGGTGAACGCTTTCAGGGCTTCGTCGCCCACGCGGTAGGTCGGATTGATCTTCTTGATCAATACCATTTCCGCGTCATCCCATTGCTCCGCCTTGATGGCGGCGGCGGCGGCCTTGATGTGTTCCAGGCCCAGGCTCGCGCTCTTCGCATACCACTCCTGCGCCAGCTTGCGCTCTTCTTCGGATTTGATGCCGGCCAGGTAAGCGTCCCAGTTCTTGGCCAGGCGCGCCGACGTGGTGTCGATGATGGTCCAGTGGTTCGTCAGCGGATGGTCATGCAGCTTGGACCAGTCGAAGCCGGGATTATGCTGCAGCGCCTGCAGGATCTGGCTGCGGTTGGTTTCCATGTCGAGCCGGATCGCGGTACGCTCGGTCGTGTTGTGCTGGTCATTGAGCGTCACATCATTGAGCATGGCCACCGATTTATTGGCGCCATAGATACCCATCACGCCCATCACCAGCATCAGCACACTGAGGAATCCCAGTGCGCCGATCACCAGGTTCTTGATCTTGAAATTTGCCAGCATTTCTTACTCCTTGTTTTAGCTGCAAGCCTCGAGGACTTGCAGGGATTTGCCACTGAAGAAGCGGTGGATTGCCCCCCTCAGCTCTTCTACTTCGTCAAACTCGATGTAGGTGACGTCCACCATGTCGCCCAGCTCGCGCAGCAGCGTGGTCTTGATGGGCGCCCCTTTCCACACCAGGAACAGCACCGGCGTACGCCGTCCCTTGAAGATGTGATACGCCAGCTCGAACGCGCTGGACTCGCTCATGCCGACGCGGATATTGATCATGACGTCGGCCTGGTCCAGCAGCGCCAGGCGGTGACGGCGGAAGTTCTTCGGCGTAAACGGCTGGTTATAATTGCGCTCGAACGAGGAGCGGAACGTGTCCGCGCTTTCCGCTTCGGTCCCCGTCAGGTAGCGGAACGGGTACGGAATGCCGTTGGCCGTATCGATCAGGGTCAGGATGTCTGCAATCATGCGCTGCTGCCGCGCATCGGACTCTGTGAACGGCTGGCGGATGAACAGTTTCAACGGTGGCACGCCAACGCTGCGTTCGCGCACGCTGCGGCGCCGTTCCGGCACCTTGAACGCGGCGGCGGCCAGGTCTGCCGGGCTTGGCGCGCGGCGGCCCACCGGCTGCGCGGCTTCCCGCGATTGCGAGGCCAGCGCGTGCAGCGCCTGCACCGAATACAGGCTGGGCGGCTGCTGCGCATATTTCAGCGCTTCGGCGCACGCTTCGGCCGCCGCGATCGTGGTGCAATACACGGCGCCCGACGCCAGCGTCGCGACCCGCAGCGCCCGCGACGATCCGATCGCCGAACGCTTTTCATCGACCGTCACCACCACCAGGGCAATGGCTTTTTCGCGCAGTTGCGCCAGCACGGCGTCATCCTGCTCTTCGCGGATGGCGACGCCGCCCGCCGCCACCACCTGCGCCGTCACATGGCTGGCGATCAGATCAAAACCCGCATCGGCCAGGTCGCGCGCCAGCGCCACCGCACGGGCCTGGTCGCCCTGGCGCACGCGCAGGTAAGCGACGCCACCGCGCGGCAAGCGCACGCCGGCTGCCAGTTGGGCCTTGTAATATGCTTCGCCGAAGGTCGGCGCCACGCCCATCACTTCGCCCGTGGATTTCATTTCCGGACCCAGGATCGTGTCGACGCCGGGGAATTTCCCGAACGGCAGCACGGCTTCCTTGACGCTGTAGAACGGCAGCGTGACTTCGCCGGTGACGCCCTGCTCGGCCAGTGTTTCGCCGGCCATGCAGCGCGCGGCAATTTTCGCCAGCGGCCGGCCGGTCGCCTTGGACACGAACGGCACCGTGCGCGAAGCGCGCGGATTGACTTCCAACACAAATACCTGGTCGCGCGTGCGGCCGTCGATCTTCTGCCGCTGGACCGCGAACTGCACGTTCATCAGGCCCACCACGTTCAGGCCCCGCGCCAGGCGCGCGGTCTGGCGCTTGATTTCCTCCACCGTGTCGCGCGCCAGCGAATAAGGCGGCAACGAACAGGCCGAGTCGCCGGAGTGGATGCCGGCCTGCTCCACGTGTTCCATGACGCCGCCGATCACCACGTCCACGCCATCGGCCACGCAGTCGACATCGATTTCCACCGCGTCGTTCAGGAAGCGGTCCAGCAATACCGGCGAATCGTGCGACACTTGCACCGCTTCGCGCATGTAGCGCTCCAGGTCCGCCCGCTCATGGACGATTTCCATCGCACGTCCGCCCAGCACATAGGATGGGCGCACCACCAGCGGATAGCCGATTTCGGCTGCCAGGCGCACGGCGTCTTCTTCGGTACGGGCCGTGCGGTTGGGCGGCTGGCGCAATTCCAGCTCATGCAGCAGTTTCTGGAAACGTTCACGGTCTTCCGCCGCGTCGATCATGTCGGGCGAGGTGCCGATGATCGGCACGCCGTTCGCTTCCAGGTCCAGCGCCAGCTTCAGCGGCGTCTGGCCGCCATACTGGACGATGACGCCGGCCGGACGTTCCAGCGCGACGATTTCCAGCACGTCTTCCAGTGTCAGCGATTCGAAGTACAGGCGGTCGGACGTGTCGTAATCCGTCGAAACGGTCTCCGGGTTGCAGTTCACCATGATGGTTTCATAGCCATCTTCGCGCATGGCCAGCGCCGCGTGCACGCAGCAGTAATCGAACTCGATGCCCTGGCCGATGCGGTTCGGACCGCCGCCCAGCACCATGATCTTGGTCTTGCTGGTTGGCTGCGCTTCGCATTCGTCGTCATAGGTCGAATACATGTAGGCGGTGCGGGTGGCGAATTCGCCGGCGCAGGTATCGACCCGCTTGTAGACAGGGTGTATGCCCAGCAGGTGGCGGTGCGTGCGCACGGCGGTTTCCGACGTGTTCAGCAGCGTGGCCAGGCGGCGGTCGCCAAAGCCCTGCTGCTTCAGGCGGTACAGCACGGGTTTGTCCAGCCCTTCGAGCGTCTGGGTCTGGATCCACTGCTCCACTTCCACCAGGTCGTGGATTTGCGCCAGGAACCACGGATCGATCTTCGACAGGTCGTGCACTTCGGCCTGCGTCATGCCCTGCGCGAAGGCTTCGCCCACGTACCAGATGCGCTGCGGACCGGGTTGCGCCAGTTCCTGTGCAATCACCGCGGCGCCCGTGTTGGCGCGGCGCAGGCCATCCATGCCGATATCGAGGCCGCGCAGCGCCTTCTGGAACGATTCCTGGAACGTGCGGCCCATGGCCATCACTTCGCCCACGGATTTCATTTGCGTGGTCAGGTGCTGGTCCGCGCCGGGGAATTTCTCGAACGCGAAACGGGGCACCTTGGTCACCACGTAATCGATGGCGGGTTCGAACGATGCCGGCGTGGCGCCGCCCGTGATGTCGTTGCGCAGTTCATCGAGCGTATAGCCGATTGCCAGCTTGGCCGCCACGCGGGCAATCGGGAAGCCGGTCGCCTTCGACGCCAGCGCCGACGAACGCGAGACGCGGGGATTCATTTCAATGACGATCATGCGGCCGTCGACGGGATTCAGTGCGAACTGCACGTTGGAGCCGCCCGTGTCCACGCCGATTTCGCGCAGCACGTCCAGTGACGCGTTGCGCATGATCTGGTATTCCTTATCCGTCAGCGTTTGCGCCGGCGCCACCGTGATGGAGTCGCCCGTATGCACGCCCATCGGGTCGAGGTTTTCAATCGAGCAGACGATGATGCAGTTGTCCTTGCGGTCGCGCACCACTTCCATTTCGAATTCTTTCCAGCCCAGCAGCGATTCCTCGATCAGCAGCTCGGACGTGGGCGACAGTTCCAGCCCCCGCGTGCAAATGGTGAGGAATTCTTCCGCGTCATGGGCGATGCCGCCGCCGCTGCCGCCCATCGTGAACGACGGGCGGATGATGACGGGGAAGCCCAGTTTTTCCTGTTCCACCCACGCTTCGGCCATTGTGTGGGCCACGCCGGAGCGCGCCGAACCGAGGCCGATGCGGGTCATCGCCGCCTTGAACTTGGCGCGGTCCTCGGCCTTGTCGATGGCTTCCGGCGTGGCGCCGATCAGTTCCACGTTGAATTTTTCGAGGATGCCGTGATGGTGCAGGTCCAGCGCGCAATTGAGCGCGGTCTGGCCGCCCATCGTGGGCAGCACGGCTTGCGGACGTTCCTTCTCGATGATGGCCGCCACCACTTGCCACGTAATGGGCTCGATGTAGGTGACGTCCGCCATGTCCGGATCGGTCATGATGGTGGCCGGGTTCGAATTGACCAGCACCACCTTGTATCCTTCCTCGCGCAGCGCCTTGCACGCCTGCGCGCCGGAGTAGTCGAATTCACACGCCTGGCCAATCACGATCGGGCCGGCGCCGATGATCAGGATGCTGTTGATATCGGTGCGCTTAGGCATGCTGGCGTTCTCCCATCAGAGAAATAAATTTGTCGAACAACGGCGCCAGGTCGTGCGGACCGGGCGAAGCTTCCGGGTGGCCCTGGAAGCAGAAAGCGGGTTTGTCGAGGCGCATGAAGCCTTGCAGCGAACCGTCGAACAGCGACACGTGCGTGACCTTGCAGTTGGCCGGCAGGGTCGACGCGTCCACCGCGAAACCATGGTTTTGCGACGTGATCATCACTTCGCCGCTCAGCACATCCTGCACCGGGTGGTTGGCGCCATGGTGGCCGAACTTCATCTTGACGGTACGCGCGCCGCACGCCAGCGCCATGATCTGGTGGCCCAGGCAAATGCCGAACGTCGGAATACCCTCGTCCATCAATTCGCGCGCGGCGTCGATCGCATAAGTGCACGGACCCGGGTCGCCGGGACCGTTGGACAGGAAAATCCCGTCCGGTTGCAGCGCCAGCGCCGCCTGCGCGCCCGCCTCGGCCGGCAACACGGTGACTTTGCAGCCGCGTTCGGCCAGCATGCGCAGGATATTGGCTTTCACGCCGAAGTCATACGCCACCACGTGGAAACGCGGCGTATGCTGGTGACCAAAACCCCGGCCCAGCGTCCATTCCGTGGCGCACCACTCAAACGCTTCCTTGGTCGTGACGGTGCGGGCCAGGTCCATGCCGTTCAGGCCGGGGAAAGCGCGTGCACGCTCCAGCGCGATTTCGGCGGCCTTGACCGCGTCGTCGCCGGTGACGATGGCGCCGTTTTGCGCGCCTTTTTCACGCAGGATACGGGTCAGCTTGCGGGTATCGATACCGGCAATGGCGACGATCTCCTGCTCGCGCAGCCAGTCGGGCAGCGATTGCGTGGCACGGAAATTCGACTGCAGCAGCGGCAAATCCTTGATGACGAGGCCGGCCGCATGGATGCGGGGCGATTCGCCGTCTTCACTATTGATACCGGTATTGCCGATATGGGGATACGTCAGCGTGACAATCTGTCTGCTGTAGCTGGGATCGCTGAGGATTTCCTGGTAGCCCGTCATGGCCGTGTTGAAGACCACTTCGCCGCTGGTCGCACCGGCCGCGCCGATCGATACGCCGTGGAACAAGGTGCCGTCGGCCAAGGCCAATATCGCATGCTGCACGTCTCCAAGAGCGTGCCTGAGTGGGTGTTTCATTGTCTCCCTCCAGAGTGAAAAACTGTCTACTGGCCGTTTCTTGGAATTAATTGCTCTGGCGCTACACGCACAATACTTAAAAAAGTTCGTTCAAATCTCACGAATAGTCACAATGGCGCGAATCGTCTTGTAAGGGTTTTACGAATGAGGCAGCGGCACAACGCGACATGTAGAAAGCGGCAAGGTCCGTGATGACACTAGCAATGCAAGAGTGACCACAGGCTTGCCTCAGTGTCATGAGCATACGGATGAGTATTTCGACAAGTTTGTCGATTCATTATCGGCACACGGATTGACAAGGGCAAGCTGAAGGTGACGGCCTCCCTTCTTCCCTTATAATGCGGAACCCGATCAGCCTTATACGAGTAACAAAACCATGACCTTGCTGGCCATCATCGTTGCCGCCGACCTGGAGCGCGGCATCGGCATCCACAACACCCTGCCATGGAAGCTGCCGGAAGACCTTGCGCATTTCAAGCGGCTGACGACCGGCCATGCCATCATCATGGGCCGCAAGACCTACGAATCGATCGGCCGCCCGCTGCCGAACCGCCGCAACATCGTCATCACGCGCAATGCCAGCTGGCGCGCGGACGGCGTGGAAACCGTGCACTCCCTGGCCGAGGCCCGCGAGCTGGTGGCCGGCGATGCGCAGGCCTATATCATTGGCGGCGCACAGGTCTATGAACAGGCGCTGGCGCTGGCCGATGAAGTGATCATCACGGAAATCCAGGCCACCTACGAATGCGATGCGCATTTCCCCGCCCTGGGACCGGAATGGCGCGAAACCGCGCGCGAACCGCACGTGGCGGCAAGCGGCCTGCCTTACGCGTTCGTCACGTACCGCAAATTCTGATTTCTACTTCAACTCCACCTACGTTACGAGGTATCACCATGTCCGGACACGGTTTTCACGTCCACGGCCCGCACGATCACGCGGTCGAACACGCAGGCCACAGCAATGACAAATTCGCCGGCAACATCGCCGTCACCACGGCCATCCTGGCCACGGTCGGCGCGCTGTTCGGCTACCAGGGCGGCGCCACGCAAAACGAAGCCGCCATGTACAAGAACAACGCGGCCATCGACAAGACCCAGGCCGCCAACAGCTGGAGCTATTACCAGTCGAAATCGTCCAAGCAGAACCTGGCGGAACTGGCCATGATCCTGCCGGGCGTCGATCCTGAAAAGTACAAGGCCGAAGTGGCCCGCTACAAGACGGAAAAGGAAGACATCAAGAAAGACGCGGAAAAATGGGAAGCGTCGTCGGCCGAGTGGAACAAGAAATCCGACGCCATGATGCACACGCACCACCAGTGGGCGCTGGCCACCACCGCCGTGCAGATCGCGATTTCGCTGGCGGCGATTACCCTGCTGACGCACCGTAAATGGCTGCTGTACACGTCGTACGGCGTGGCGGCGGCCGGTGTCGTGCTGGGCATTTGTGCCGCGGCGCACGTCGATCCGCTGGCCTTCCTGGGCGGCGGCGCGCACCATTAAATCCTGCTGTCACGGCGATTTCATCTGGATCGTCTAAGATGGAAGCACATTAGACAGAAAATTCGGCAACTTTTTTCACAAAAGCATCGGATTTTCTGCGAGAATCGCGATCTTATTTTTTGCGTTGCCTGCCAAGGCGACGCCCAGCCCGCTCCGGAGTTCAACGATCCCGGGGCGGTTGTTCTTTTTGGAGAAGACATCCATGAAATTTCGTTTCCCTATCGTCATCATCGATGAAGATTTCCGTTCCGAGAACACGTCCGGACTGGGTATCCGCGCCCTGGCCGCTGCGATGGAGAAAGAAGGCATGGAAGTGCTGGGCGTCACCAGCTACGGCGACCTGTCCCAGTTCGCCCAGCAGCAGTCGCGCGCCTCGGCCTTCGTGCTGTCCATCGACGACGAGGAATTCGGCGGCGGTTCCAAGGAAGAAACCGATGACGCACTGAAGTCGCTGCGCGCATTCGTCGAAGAAATCCGCTACAAGAATGCGGACATCCCGATTTACCTGTATGGCGAGACGCGCACGTCGCGCCACATCCCGAATGACATTCTGCGCGAATTGCACGGTTTCATTCACATGTTCGAAGACACGCCGGAATTCGTGGCGCGCCACATCATCCGCGAAGCCAAGTCTTACCTGGATTCGCTGGCGCCGCCGTTCTTCCGCGCGCTGGTGCACTATGCCAACGACGGTTCGTATTCGTGGCACTGCCCGGGTCACTCGGGCGGCGTGGCGTTCCTGAAGTCGCCGATCGGCCAGATGTTCCACCAGTTCTTCGGTGAAAACATGCTGCGCGCCGACGTCTGCAACGCCGTGGAAGAGCTGGGCCAGCTGCTGGACCACACCGGTCCCGTCGCCGCGTCGGAACGCAACGCGGCCCGCATCTACAACGCCGACCACTGCTACTTCGTGACGAACGGCACGTCGACGTCGAACAAGATGGTATGGCACTCGACGGTTGCCCCGGGCGACATCGTGGTGGTGGACCGCAACTGCCACAAATCCATCCTGCACTCGATCATCATGTGCGGCGCGATCCCCGTGTTCCTGATGCCGACGCGTAACCACCTGGGCATCATCGGTCCGATTCCGCTGGAAGAGTTCACGATGGAATCGATCAAGCGCAAGATCGAAAACAACCCGTTCGCGCGCGACGCCGCCAACAAGAAGCCGCGCATCCTCACCATCACGCAATCGACCTACGACGGCGTGGTGTACAACGTGGAAACCCTGCGCGAAATGCTGGACGGCGAAATCGACACGCTGCACTTCGACGAAGCGTGGCTGCCGCACGCGACGTTCCACGATTTCTACAAGAACATGCACGCGATCGGAAAGGACCGCCCGCGCGCCAAGGAATCGCTGATCTTCTCGACCCAGTCGACCCACAAGCTGCTGGCGGGCCTGTCGCAGGCATCGCAGGTGCTGGTGCGCGATTCGGAATCCGTGCAACTGGACAAGGACGCCTTCAATGAAGCGTACCTGATGCACACGTCGACTTCGCCGCAGTATTCCATCATCGCGTCGTGCGACGTGGCGGCCGCCATGATGGAAGCGCCGGGCGGCACCGCGCTGGTGGAAGAATCCATTCTGGAAGCGCTGGACTTCCGCCGCGCGATGAAAAAGATCGACGAGGAATGGGGCAAGGACTGGTGGTTCAAGGTCTGGGGCCCGGACACCTTCGCGGAAGAAGGCATCGGTTCGCAGGAAGACTGGATTTTCACGGCGGACAGCAAGGAATGGCACGGCTTCGGCGACCTGGCGCCGGGCTTCAACATGCTGGACCCGATCAAGGCCACCATCGTCAACCCGGGCCTGTCGCTGGACGGCCAGTTCGGCGAGACCGGCATTCCCGCGTCGATCGTCACCAAGTACCTGGCGGAACACGGCGTCATCGTCGAGAAATGCGGCCTGTATTCGTTCTTCATCATGTTCACCATCGGCATCACCAAGGGCCGCTGGAACACGCTGCTGACCGCGCTGCAACAGTTCAAGGACGATTACGACAAGAACATGCCGATGTGGCGCATCCTGCCGGAATTCGCGGCCGCCAACCCACGCTACGAATCGATGGGCTTGCGCGACCTGTGCCAGCAAATCCACGATTTCTACAAGGCATATGACGTGGCGCGCCTGACCACGGAAATGTACCTGTCGGACATGATTCCTGCGATGAAACCGTCGGAAGCGTTCGCCAAAATGGCGCACCGCGAAATCGAACGCGTGGCCATCGATGAACTGGAAGGCCGCATCACGTCGATCCTGCTGACGCCATATCCTCCGGGCATCCCGCTGCTGATCCCGGGCGAACGCTTCAACAAGACCATCGTCGATTACCTGCGCTTCGCACGCGACTTCAACGAACGCTTCCCGGGCTTCGAGACCGACGTGCACGGCCTGGTCAAGCGCGAAGTCAACGGCAAACGCGATTACTTCGTCGATTGCGTCAAACAGTAAGCGCTACACCAGCGTGACACAGGGCCGGCTGAACGCCGGCCTTTTTATTGAGCAACGATCTACTCGACATTTCGGGGCCTGGCCCCAAAAGCACTATCGTTCGTACGAGGCTTATAGCGGGCGGCTTTGCGGCAGAGTTGTTTTTCTGGCATGGCGATGGCCACGCGGCAATGGGCAGCGTAGAATCGTAGTGTTTCGTCAATCTTTCCCCCCAATACAGGAGCCAACATGCTTGCGTCTCCTCAATTGCCCCGCCTCCCCGCTGCCTAACTTGACAGTATGGATGGCGCAGACACGCTGATCGCGTCCCTGCATCCGGTCGCTCCGCTGCCGGATGGTGCTGCCGACGCGCTGGTAGCCGGGCTGGGCCTGGCTGGGGTCAGTGTGCAGCCGGCGCATGGCAAGCCCGCCGGGCTGGCGGTCTTGCTGTTCAGCCAGTGGGATGAGCAGGCCGCCGCTGCGCTGGCCGCGCTGGTGACGGATCAGTGCGGCAACCAGTCGGTGCTGGCCGTCTGTTGCGGCGCGCTGCCCGCCAATACCGGCTGGTCGCTACTGGCGGCAGGCGCCGCGGATGTGCTGCTGTGGCCCACGGCCCCCGCCGGCGCCGACAGCATCGCCACCCAGGCCGCCGCGCGCCTGCACCGGTGGCGCGCCGTCGAGCAATTGATGCAATCGGACGCCGTGCGTTCGTGCCTCGTGGGCGACAGCCCCGCCTGGCGCGCATTGGTGCGCAGCGTGGTGGAGGTGGCGGCCTGGACCCAGTCGCCCGTGCTGATCACCGGTGAAACCGGCACCGGCAAGGAACAGATCGCCAAACTGATCCATCACCTCCATCAACACCCCGGTGGCGGCCTGCATGGCGACGCGCCGCTGGTGCTGCTCGATTGCAGCACGCTGTCACCGGAACTGGCGGGCAGCGAATTCTTTGGCCATGAAAAAGGCGCGTTCACCGGTGCGATGAACGCGCGTGACGGCGCCTTTGCCCAGGCCGACGGCGGCATCCTGTTCCTCGATGAAGTGGGCGAATTGCCATTGCCGCTGCAAGCGCAATTGCTGCGCGTGATCCAGGAACAGCAATACAAACGGCTGGGCGGCAATCACTGGCAACCGACGCGTTTCCGCCTGGTGTGCGCCACCAACCGCGACCTGGACGCCTGCGTCGCGGCCGGCACGTTCCGCGCCGACCTGTACTACCGCATCGCGGGCTGGCGCTGCCGCCCGCCGCCGCTACGCGAACGCACGGGCGACATCCTGCCGCTGGTATCGCACTTCCTGCGCCAGCTCGATCCCGACCACGCGCACGAACTGGACCCCGCCGTGCGCGAATATTTGCTGACACGCAGCTATCCCGGCAATGTGCGGGACTTGCGGCAAACCGTGGCCCGCATCTGGCACCGCCATTGCGGCCTGGGCCCGCTGACCATTGGCGACGTGCCGCCGGACGAGCGGCTACAGGCAGGCGCGGCGTGGCCCGACCAGCATTTCACGGACGCGGTGCGCCACGCGCTCGACCTCGGCGTCTCGCTGCCGGCCATCAGCCAGGCCGCCGCCGACACCGCCATGAAGCTGGCGCTGGCGGCCGAACAGGGCAACAACCAGCGCGCCGCCGCGCTGCTGGGCATCAGCGACCGCGCGCTGCAAATGCGGCGCAAGGGCAAGCCGGATGGCCCCGCCTATCACTGAGGGTCGGTCATCAAGCGGGCGATATCAGGCGCAGGAAATTTTCGCCGGTGATCAGCGCTTCATCGGCGGCCGGCAATCCCAGCAGCCTGACTTTTTCCAATTCCAGCCCCGGATGCAGCCACGGCCCGTCGCTGCCGAACAGCAGCTTGTGGGGTCCGGCGCGCCGCACCGCCTGTTCCAGCAAGTCGAAGCGGCGCACGCCGGAAGTGTCGGCATAAATATTCGGGTGCCGCACGAGGTGGTCGATCAGCGCCAGTTGCGCGGCCCAGTCGTCGGCAAAGCTGCCCAGGTGCGGCAAGATGAAATTCACATCCGGATACTGCGTGGCCAGCAATTCCGCCACGGCGGTTTCGCCGGCCGGGTCATACAGCACCGGCAAACGGTAGCGCCGCGCCGCGTCGCACACTTCTCCGCTGATGCGGGCGTCGTGTTTGTGCACCTTGATGCCGATGAATCCATACTGTTCGACCGCCGTGCGCACCATGGCGCCGATGCGGCCGCGATCGCGCCGCGCATGGACGAACGCATAGCCATAAAAGCGCCCGGGACTGGCCGCCACCATGCGCGCCACGGCGCCGTTGGCCAGCGCATAATCGCTATGGAATGCGGGCAGCAGCGCCGTGCGGGCGATACCGGCCCGGCTGGCGCGGCGCAGGTAGCGCGCCAGCGTGGCGTCGCTGTCCCACGGGCCGGACAAGCCGTCGCCGGGACCGGCATGGCAGTGGCAATCGATGATCATCGCAGCGCACGCCAACGCTATGGCAGCTCGAGCAGCGGGAACCGTTCGGCGCGCCGTTTGCGCCACGGGCCGCAATACGCTTCGCCGTCGCCGCCGGCGGCGCAGCGCTCGGCCCGCGTCTGGAAATGCGGCGCATGCGCACGCACCGCCTGCAGCAAGGCGCCACGCACGGCTTGCGGACTGCCGTCGCTGTCTCCCGCCAGCCTGGCTGCGGTACCGGCGATCCGCACCACGCGGCGCGCGGTTTCGAATTCGCGGTCTTCCTGCGCCAGTTCGCCCATTTCATTCATTTCCACTTCCAGCGCCTTGCTGATCGCGCCGCCCAACGCGGAGCCGAGCGCCGTGCCGACGCCGGGGATGGGAATGAACGAGCCCAGCGCGCCACCCACCATCGGCAACGCCGCCTTGGCAATCCCCTTCAATGCGCCACCCAGCGGCTTGGCGACTTTCTTGATGCCTTGCCACGCCTTCTTGAACACGTTACCCAGGAATTGCTCCAGTTCCGCCTCGCTGCTGACGGACAGCAATTCCATCGCCAGTTCCGTTTCCTCCTGCTCGCTGAACGGCGACTCGAACTCGCCGGGAAAGCCTTCGCTGGAAAACTCCATTACTTCAAAGCCGCCCGCAGCCGTATTCCGGCAGGAAGCACATTGGCAATTTTTACTGTACATGGCACACCTCCGTTACCATTCCCCCGCGTCGCTGCGGTAATCCATATCGTCGCTATCATCGTCCGCCGCGGCATCCGGTTCGTCGCCTGGCGGAGCATCGGCCACCGCCAGCCAGTCTGGTTCATAGACCGCGACGCCGGCCGGCCAGACGCCGCCCCACGGCCCCGGCCAGCCCACCGGACGCCGGCGGGGATAGCGGCCCACCGGCATGCCCTTGCCCTTGCCCCAGCTCTTTCCTGCAGGCGGTTTGGCCCCTGGCGCCTGCCCTTTTCCCGCACCCGCAGCACGCCCCCCTTTCGCCATCGCGCCCAGTCCGGCCTTGCCCGCGCTCCCTGGCGCGGCACGCGCCGGGCGCCCGCCCCTGCCGCCGCGCGCCATCCGCATCGCGCGCTCGCCCTGTTCGCTTTCACCGGACCACCCTTCCGCTTCCAGCCATTCAGCCGAAAACGGCAATATCTCGAAACCGGTATGCATGGTCGCCTCCTCCTCGTGTTTTCCCCGATACCATCCGGGACGCCAGCGCCGCCGCCACCCGCGCCACCTCCAGTTCGCCATGGTCGGCCCGCAACAGCAATCCCAGCGCCAATCCGTTTTTCGTGCGCAGCAGGATGCCTTGCACCCGTTCGGCCAGCGCCAGCGCATCCTGTTCCTCCATGCCCGGCAGCGGCACCAGTTGCACGGGAAAGGCGCCGCCATGGCAAGCCAGTCCCGCCGCTGCAACAGCACTACGCAACTGCCGTATACGCGCCAGCAACCTGCGCCGCAAGCGGGGCCCGTCGCGCGCATTGACGTGCAACGCATGGCGGGCGGCGGCAATCACCGCGACCGATGGCGGGCTGGCGTGCACGCGGCTTTCACTATGCCGCTCGAACGCCGCAATCAGCCACGCCGGTCCCGCCAGCACCGCCAGCGGTGCGCCGAAGCCTTTGGCCAGCGACGCCCCCGTCAATACCGGCATCTGCTGCAACCGGTGCAGCCGCACGGAACCGCCGCCTTCGCGCCCCAACACGCCCAGGGCCTGCGTATCGTCCAGCACCAGCCAGCCGCCCAGCGGCGCCACGATGCCTGCGTAAGCCCGCAGCGGCGGCGTCCCCGCGTCGCCCGGCGTATAACCGTCGGCCAGCACCACGGGCGTCCATCCGCCGCCATGAGCCCGTTGCGCCAGGCCGGCCAGTTGCACCACATCGCCATGGCGGAATTTCCGGACCGGCACCCCCTGCAGCGCCGCCCATTCCACACCCCAGCGTGCAATCGGATACGCCGCCGCATCCACCAGCAGCGACGGCCGCGCCACCATGGCTCCGCGCGCCAGCATGCCGAACACATCGCGGAACAGGTGTAACGTGGACGGCAGCAGGGTCGCCGCTTCGCAGCCTTGCAGTTGCGCCAGTTGCCGCGCCAGCGCCACGGCGCCGGGCGGGTCCTGCAACGCGGCCGGCTTGCCCAGCGTGAGCGCCGTCCACGCGACCAGTTCCGGCGCGCTGTGGCGCATGCCCAGGTACAGCGCGCTGCGAAAGTCCGCCCCGCTCATACATCCTCAGACACGCTCATGCGCGCTGGTGCTGTTGCGTCAGCCGTTGCCGCAACAACACGGACGGCAAGGTGGAATCCGCGGCGGGATCGGCGCCGTCCACCGACAAATCGACCCCGGTGGCCGCCCGGTACGCATGGATGTAGCCTTGCGCCTGCGGCCGCCAGAAGCGGGCCCAGTTGAACGCTTGCGTGGATTCATAGACGTCGCTCCAGTTGCCATAGCGGATCGACAGCAGCAACTGTTCGCCGAACAGCGCCAGCGAACGGAAATGCACGACACTGGTATCGGTCCAGTTCTGCAGCTTTTTCATTGCATCGACCCTGTCCATCCACGGTTCCGGATACGCGACCATGACGCGGGTCGGCAGGAATTCGCGGAATTCGGGGCGTGCCAGCAGCCATTGCTGCATCAGCATTTCGATGCGCGCCGTGCTGGGCAGGTCGCCGAACTGGTTGTGCGCGCCCTGCGACAGGATTAAATGGATTTCCTTCAGCGCATTGAGCACGGGGAAGGCGTCGGCCTTGACGGTGGTGTCGTCATCCTGCCGGTAAAACGCCGTCAGCAGGCGCAGCAGATGGTGGAACGCTTCCAGGAATTTCGAGCGGCTGTCGGCCGGACGGAACTGGCGCACGGCCTTGCCATCGAGGCGGATGCCGTAATGGTGGTCGTACTCGTAATTGCGGCGCACCACGGACAGCCGGTGCTGTTCATCCTGCGTATAGCCCCACAGCAGGTTGTTCAGCGGCCGCAGCATGTCGATTTCCGTGTTGGCCAGCGGGTCCGGTCCGATCCCGGGCGCCCGCAGGTTCTGGAAGCGCTGTGTGATGGCATTCATGGTTTGCACCAGCATGCCCTCCTCCTGCCAGTACGACCAGATCAGTTCCAGCAGGCAGGGATTCGACAGGCGCTCCTGGATGATGCCGAAGCACAGGTCCGCATCCGCTTCCTTTGGCCCCAGGTGAATGGGAATGTCCGGCAACTTGCGGCGGATCACCGCCAGGTACGGCAAGGTCAACGTGGAGCCATCGACCACTTCCAGGTAATCGCCGGCCAGCACTTGCGCCAGGTCGCCGCCATTGGGAATGTCGCGGCGGTCGAGGTAGGCGGCATCTTCGGCGGGATTGAAGGCCAGCGGCAGGCTCAATATGCCGCAATTGACCATCACGAACGCTTCCGTGGCCGCCTTCAGCACGCGGTACGAATCGGCATCGTTGAACGGCAGCAGGCGCCGCCCCTTCAGGTTGTTGAACATGGCGCCCTTGGCGACGAAGCGCTGGCGCTCGAACTCGGACAAGCCGCCCACCGGCGCATCGCAAAACAGCTGGTCGATAAACTTCAGGTAATTGTTGAAGCCCAGCGCTTCCGTGCTGTTGCGGATCAGGGTCCACAGCGGCAAGTCTTCCGTCGGCTCCGTTTCGGACCGCGACAGCGATACCCCCAGGTTGCCGGAAATCGGGGTCGGCGTGCGCTGGTCCACTTCGATATCGGCGGCCACTTTCAATCCCGCCATGCTGCCGGGCGACAGCACGCCCGCCAGTTCCTCCGCCGTCAGCGATGCGCCCGCGCCGTTGCGCGCCATCGGCATGCCGGCCGCCGACTGGCCATGGTCGTGCCCGGGCAGGTGCCCGGGACCGACAATGATCGCGGCAGGCTTGCCGCGCCGTGCGAACAGCACCTGGGCCTCGAAGCGGTGGATGCCGCTGTGGCGCAGGCTGGACACAAACGTGTGGCGGTCGTCGCTGCGCTGCAGCCACGGCGAGCGCGCGACGATCTTGACCTGCGATTCGTCGAGCGGGCCGTCGCCATCGACATGCACTTCCGCAAAGGCCTTGTCGCCGACGAAGGCGCAATGCTCGCCCACCGGCTGGCAATTGTTTTCATACGACAGCGTTACCGTGGGATTGAAGGCGAAATCGAAGCAAATGTTTTCCGTGCAGCCGTGCATGACTGCCGCGCACTGGTAATACAGCGCATCCATGCGCATTGGCACGATGTTGTCATAGGCGGCGATATACGCGCCCGGTTCGCGCTGGTCGAACAGCACCGCGCCATCCTGCCCCGTGAAGCCGGTGGCGACCAGTTGCGCATCGTCCGGCACCCACTTCTTGACTTCATCGACGTCGCACGCATGCATGCGCTCGCCCTGCCTGTTACGCGCTTCGTACAGCTTGATGGCGGCGTTGACGACGGGCGCGCCCGTTTGCGTGTCGTGCACCGTCACCTGGATCGCCCCGCGCATATTCTTTGCCGTGGCGGCCGCGTTCTTGATGTTAGCCATGTCACTCTCCTTGGTCGATTGCTAGGAACCCACGGCACAGACGGCGGAACGCCGCCCTGTGTCCAGCGTGCTGCGTAATGCCCAATGTGTGAGCAGCCGCGCCAGCAGCGCGCTTTCTTCTTCCGGGTCGAGGCGGCCGTCGGCCCGCGCCTGCCCGATGACGGCGAACGCCAGCGACGGCGGCGCGTCGTACAGCCGCTGCGGCGCGCGCCGCCACAGTGAAAACAGCAGCGCGAGGCGGCGCGGCTGGCGCTGCTGTACACCCAGCGCCAGCCCCAGTGCCCGCCCCCGCAGCGCGGCGGGCCGGTGCCGCGCCAGCAGCCTGGCCAGCGCCGGCATGCTGTCCTGCAGTTGCCGCATCAGGCGCCGCAGCGCGGGCGGCAGGCCGGTCAGCGGGTAATACGATTCCCACAGTTCCGCCAGCCGCCGCCATTGCGGATGCGGGTACAGCAACTGCCCCATCGCGCAGCTGAGCTTGACGCGCAGCCAAGGCATCGGGTGCGGATCTTCCGTGTCGAGCCGGAACACGAACACGCGCGGCAGGCTGACCACGCCCATCAGCCCCAGCGTCGCCACCACGCCGACCCGCGCCAGCGACCAGAAATCCGCGACGATTTCGGAAATCCAGCGCTCCCACAGCCGCCACACCCGGGGCGGACCGCTGGCGCCCCGCTGCATGCCCTGCAACACGGGCCGCAGCGAATTGACCAGATCGAGCAGCGCCGCGCCCTGGTGCCCCACTTCATGCACCAGCGACGACGCGATGCCGCTGCCCACCATGCGCTCGCGCGGCACGCGGATGATGGCGACGGGGTTGTCGCCGCCACCCGGCAGGCGCGTGCGGGCGCGCCGTATCGCCGCACCCGGGCCCCGGTCCAGGTAGCAGATCACGGGCGGCGCGGTGTAAGGCTTGCCCGGCAGGCGCAAGGCATCGTCCGACACCACGTCCAGCCCGGACAGCCACACGCCGTTTTCATGTTCGCTGCGCTGCGTGATGACGTCGTTGAACAGGTCGAACTGCGCCAGCGCCGCGTTGAATTTCAGCCGCAACACGGTGAAGCGCCGCTGGGCTTCGGCCGCGCTGCTGTTGCGGCCCGCCGGACCGCGCAGCCACGCCAGATAGCCATCGACCAGCCGCCGCAGTTCGCGCCGGCCCTGCGCCAGGTGGGCCTCGATGGCCGCCTGCGACGCCGGCGACAGCGCGGCGGCGGGCACCATGGGCTCGATCAGCGCAAAGGGCCGCACGCGGGACAGGCGCGCCAGCATCGAGCGGGCTTCCTGCGCCAGCATCCAGGCGGCGTAAGGACTGATGGCCATGATGGATCACGCGCCGTACAGGACGATGGTGCGGCCCTGGCGCGTCCAGCGCCCCGAGCTGCCGCCGTTGCCGCCATTGCCGCCGCCAATGCCACCCGCCATGCCACCGGCGCCGCCCGCCCCCATGCCACCGCTCGCCCCCATGCCGCCGCGCCCCATACCGCCCCGGGACGGCGCGCCGCATTGACCGCCGCCCTTGGTCAGCAAGCCAGGCGCATGCTTGCGCGCGGCGGCCGTGGCGGCCTGCTGGGCAACGGCGCGCGGATCGCCGCCGCGGGCCTGCGACGCGCCTTTCACGGTATCGGCAGCCAGCCGGACGAAGGTACGGGCGCCTTCGAATTCGCGGTCTTCGCCCGACATTTCACCTTCCGCTTCCAGGCCCAGCGCGCCGCCGGCAGCCGATGCCAGGCCGCTGCCGATCTTGGCGCCCAGCGGGCCGCCGAAGTAGCCGCCAATGGCGCCGCCGGCCAGCGGCAGCGCTTTTTTCGCCACGCCTTTCAGCACACCTCCCACCGCCTGTCCCACCGGCGAACGGATGACATTGCCCGCAAAGTTCGCGGCCTTTTTCAGGAAGCCGCCGAGGAATTGTTCCAGTTCCGCTTCATTGGTCACGGACAGCAGTTCGTTGGCCAGTTCCATTTCCTCGGCTTCGGACAGCAGGCCCGTTTCGCCGCCCCATTCTCCCTGGCCGAACTCGAACTGTTCGCCTTCGTAACCCATTTCCTGGCCGAACTCCAGGGTCGTGCGATCGATGTCATGCATGATAGTCTCCGGTGAGGGTGATACGACAAACGCCGGAACGGACACGCCGCCCGGACCAACAATCACTGGTGCTACGAACCGGGTGGCGCGGCGGCCCGCCCGGCATGGTGCAGCAAACCGGGGGCGTGGCGCCGCGCCGCCTGGGCCAGCGCCGCCTGTACCCGCCGCGGCGCGTCCTGCGCATCGCCGCCGGCCGCCAGTTCCTGCGCCGCGCCGCGCATGAAGCGGGACAGTTGGCGCGCATATTCGAATTGCTTGTCTTCCGGGCTAAGCCCTTCCAGCTCCAGCCCGAACAACGCAATGGCCTTGCGTTTCACGTCCGCCGTGCCGGACGGCCACAGTTGCCGCGCCAGGCCCGCCAGCGTACGGCTGAGCAGACGGCCGGCCGGGGTGCGCAGCACGGCGCCGCCGGACGGATGGCCTTGCGCCACCAGTGCGGCGCTGAAGGCGGGCAAGCGGCCGGTGGCGGCAGCCTCCAGCAGCGCCGCACCGTCGGCCAATTCCTCATCGGCTTCCCTGCCGCTGGGCGTATACACGCTCCATGCGGGATCGGGCCGGTAACTGAGCAAGCGCTGGTTGACGTTCATGGCGGCATCTCCGGAAACGGCGCGCGGCGGCGCCCATGCCTGGACTGGTGCAAGCGCCATGCCAGGAGCCGGCGCGGCGGGAGTGCGTGGGGAAATGGGGAGCGGACGGCGAACCTTGCTTCGCGGTCGCCGCCGGATGGGATGCTTTGCGGCGAAGGGACCTTCGCCGCGGCAGGAAAGGATCAGGCCACGACAGCCAGGGTCAGCGTGGCGACATAGCCATCGGTGGCATTGCCCGACATCGACGCCAGTTGCAGCGAATAGCCGTCGCTGAAGATATTGTCGGTCGTATAGCTGATGCGGGCCAGGTTGCTGACGCTGGTGCTGTAGCCGCTGGTCGCATAGACTTCGTTCAGGGTTGCCATCGGGAACGTGAATTGCGACGTCTTGATGCGGTTCGACGCACTCGCCGCCTTGGCCAGCGTGGCATACACTTCGAAGTGCACGTGCGGCATGCGGCCGTCGTAGCAACCGGGGAAGATGGTCGTGAACGTGAGCTCGCCATTGGCGTCCGCTTCCTGCACGCCGCGCAGGTAATTCTGGTCCGTCACGCCGGACGAATACAGCGAATAGCGGCCTTCGCGGTCGCAATGCCACAGGTAGACGGCGAAATTGGCCGCGTTGCCGCATGCGTTATTCGCGTTGAGGATTTTCAGCTTGATGGTCAGCGGGACACCGGCCGCCGTGCCGGTCGGACCATTGAAACTGCTGCGGATATCCTTGCGCACCACGCCGCTCATGGTCAGCACGTTGACGACGCCGCTGCTGTTGCTGTTGGTGCCGTCACCCGGGTACGGGCCGCCCGTTTCTTCGGGAATCACGCTGCAGGTGCCGGTGGTGGTGGTGGTGGTGGTGCCGGTGGTGGTGCCGGTCGTGCTCGACCCTGTGGTCGTGCTGGTCGTGCTGGTCGTGCTGGTGGTGCCGGTGCTGCCGGTGCTGCTGGTGGAAGCGGCGTCGCTGCCGCCTCCGCCGCAGCCCAGCACCGGCAATGCCGCCGCCGAACCTGCCATGAGCCACAGCATGGATTTGCGGCGGCCAATGGACAGCTTGAGCATTTGGTCGAGATCAGCCTGCAGGCCGTGGTCATGGGAATGCATGGTGTTTCCTTTACTTATACCGAAGTGTTGATGAGGTTGCCGCTGCTGCCTGCACCCGGCAATTTGTCCGCCAGCGTTTGCAGGAAGCTGGCCAGTTTGCCGCCCGCGCCGGAGGTATCCGAGCCCAGCGCCTGCAGCAGGTTTTCAAAGGCGCTTTCCAGCGTGGTGGACGCGCTGTCCGTGGCGCTGGCGGTGCTGTCCGTACCTTCCGTGCTGCCGGTGCCGCCGGTACTTTCCGAACCGTCCGTGGATGAACTCCCCAGCTTGGAAATCAGGCTTTGCAAATCCGCCGCCAGCCGGCCAGGACCGCCCCCGGGACCGCCGGGGCCACCCGGCCCGCCGGATCCGCCACCGGGCGGCCCGTAGGCCTGGCCATCCGGCGGCTGCCCTCCCTGCCCGCCGGCCCCCTGCTGGTGCAATGCACCCATCAGTTCATGCAGGAAGCTGCTCAGCGCCTGTGCCGCGTTGCCTTGCGTATTGGTGCCGGCGCCATCCGTGCTGGCCGTGGCCGAGCCATCGTCCGCCGCACCGGTGGCAGTCACACCGATGGATTGCAGCGCATCCGCCACGGCGCCCAGCAAGGCGCCCCCGTCGGGCGGTGGCGGCGGACGATGGGCGGGACCGGCGCCGCCCGCGCCGGAGTTCTGTTGCACCTGCGATACCGAACTGGCCTGGCTGGCCGCGCTCGAAGAAGTAACGGACGCAATGTTCATGGGTTCTCCTGATTCCGCTTACAGGCGTGGGCCGTGCTGCGGCATCGCGGCCATGCGCTGTTCGACTTGCTTGCGCTGCTCCGCCGTCAACACCGCCAGCAGTTTCTGGTCCGTGCGCACCCGGGCCAGTTCCAGGTTCGTCATGGCTTGCGCCGCCGCCTGCGACAGCGACGCGGCCCTGGCATCGTCATACTGTGCGCTGGAGGCCAGCGCATGCAGCGCCTCATGCGCCTTGCGCAGCGCCTTGTCCTGCTCACGCATGTATGGCGCCTGGCCGTGCAGGATGGTGAAGACTTTGTCTTGCTGGGCTTCCGTCAAGTTCAGGCCGTGCAGGAACGGTGGCGGGCCCATGGGACGGGGACCGCCGGGACCGCCCTGGCGGCCTTGCGGTCCGTGTCCCTCCGGCGCGCCTTCGCCGCCGGCGTGCGGTCCACGGCCAGGCATGCCCGGGCCGCCTTGCATGCCGGGGCCGAAGTGGCCCGGGCCGGGACCCATACGGCCTTCCGGCGCCGGCATTGCGGCGACGTCATCGGCCGTGGCGACGCCGAACGGCAGCGCCAGCGCAGCGGCCAGGACGATTCTTTGTACGATTTGATTTTGTTTGGTTTTCATCGCGGCTCCTCGGTGGTTGATCGTTGTTTGATCGGTGCAGCCATTGTCTGGCGGGACAATGTAAAGCGCGGTAAGCGCAACGTAAAACCATGTAAAGACCGCGTCACGCGGCGGTGTAAAAGCGGGTAAATGCACACAATCGCTCCATGCTTGTCGGTTATGATGAATCATCGAAATCCAACATAAGCTGCATGATGAGCAAGGTTTTATTGATCGACGATGATGTCGAACTGACGGGGATGTTCCAGGAATACCTCGAGCAGGAAGGGTTTGACGTCAAGACGGCGCACGACGGCGAAGCGGGCGCCGCGGCCGCGCTGTCCGGCCTGTATGCGATTGCCGTTCTGGACGTGATGATGCCGCGCATGAATGGACTGGAGACGCTGCGCCGCATCCGCGCGCACAGCAATATCCCGGTCCTGATGCTGACGGCGCGGGGCGACGACACCGACCGCATCGTCGGCCTGGAACTGGGCGCCGACGATTACGTGGCAAAACCGTGCACGCCACGCGAACTGACGGCGCGCATCCGTGCCATCCTGCGCCGTACGCTGGCGGCGCCTGCCGATACGGCCAGCATGGCGCCGTTGGTGGTGGGCCAGTTGACGATGTGGCCGGAACAGCGCCGCGCCACCTGGGCCGGCAACACTATCGAACTGACCAGCACGGAATTCAATTTGCTGGAAGTGCTGGCCCGTAACGCCGGCAAACCCGTCAGCAAGAATATCCTGTCCGAACAGGGGCTGGGCCGGCCGATGGCCCGCTTCGACCGCAACATTGACGTCCATCTCAGCAGCCTGCGCCATAAACTGGGCACCATTGCCGATGGCCGCTCCTGCCTGCAAACCGTCTACCGGCTCGGATATCAGCTGATCAAGGATTGACCGTGGGCCGCCTGTTCTGGAAGTTCTTCCTTTCCATCCTGCTGGCGCAGTTGGCGGCCACGGTGGCCATCGGCGGCGCCGTGTGGCTGAAGAACCGTGACGCGAGTCCGCCGCGGCGCTATGAGATCGATACGGGTCCGCGCGCGGAAGACGCGATAGCGTCGGCTGCCGCAACCCTGGAATTCGGCGGCGTCAAGGCCATGCAAAGCTTGCTGGAAAATATGGACCGGCACCGCGTGCACGCGGTCGATGAAAAGGGCCATGAATTGCTGGGCCGGATCGTCAAGCCCGGCGCCGTGCTGGCGGCGCGCGAAGTGCTGAAACAGGGCGACCGCCAGCGCGTGGTGCGGGAAGTCAAGGCGGCCGACGGCCACCAGTACTTGCTGTTCCTGCCGCAGCCCGAACCTCCCGGTCCCATGGGTCCGGGCACACCCCAGATATTCTCGGGGGCGGGCCTGGCTGGCCTCACCGCTGCCGCATCGGCGTCGTTCGGCGAGCACGGCACGCCGCCGGACGGGCCGCGCGGGCGCGGGCCCGGCGACATGGGTGGAGGCCACGGAGGATACCGTGGCGCGCGGGATGATTTCAATAACGGCAATGGCCCCGGCGGCGGCTATGGACCACGCGGTGGCCCTGGTGGTCCTGGTGGTCCCGGAGGCCCTGGTGGCCATGGAGGACCTGGCGGACCCGGAGGACCGGACGGACTCGGTGGACCTGGCGGTCCCGGTGGCCCCGGCGGCCCGCAACGCTTCCAGCCGCTGACGCCCTTCATCCCGATTGCCGCCGCGGTCATTGCCAGCCTGCTGTTTGCGGCGTTGCTGGCGTGGTATTTCGCGCGCCCGATCCGTTCACTGCGCCAAGCGTTCGAAGCGGCGTCCCAAGGCGACCTGCAACCCCGCTTCGCCCACACGGCCGGCAAGCGGGGCGATGAGCTGACCGACCTGGGGCGCGATTTCGACCGCATGACGGCGCGCCTTCGCAGCCTGATCGATGGCCAGACGCGCCTGATGCACGACGTGTCACATGAATTGCGTTCGCCGCTGGCGCGGCTGCAAGCGGCCATCGGCCTGGCGCACCAGCAGCCGGACAAGGCCCACGCCACGATGGAGCGCATCGAACGGGAAAGCGTACGCATGGATAAGCTGGTGGGGGAATTGCTGACGCTGGCGCGGCTGGAGTCCGGTTCCGTCACGGCGCCGAAGGAACCCGTCAATATGGCGGAACTGCTCGATGAAATCGTCGCGGATGCGGAATTCGAGGCAGCGTCGACCGACCGCGCCATCGAGTTGCGGGGCGACGCGGACGTTGCCGTACTGGGCCAGGCAGACTTGCTGGCACGCGCCATTGAAAACATCGTGCGCAACGCCATCAAGCACAGCCCGGCGGGCGGCACGGTGCGGGTGGAACTGGAGGTGGACGAGGCGAAACAGCGCCTGGCGATCCGCGTGCTGGACCGGGGGCCGGGCGTCGCCGAGCAGGATCTGGCCACCATCTTCCAGCCCTTCTTCCGCAGCACGGACACGCCGAAGGACGTCGAAGGCCATGGCCTGGGCCTGGCCATCGCCCAGCAAGTGGTGCACACGCATGGTGGCGCCCTGACGGCCGCCAACCGCGACGGCGGCGGCCTGTGCGTGCAAATCACGTTGCCGATCGCCTGAAACGACAACGGCGCGCTCTGTTGCCAGGCGCGCCGTTCGATTGCGGATGTGGCGTTATGCCTTCGGCAGCGTCACGCCATGCTGGCCCTGGTACTTGCCGTTGCGGTCCTTGTACGACGTTTCGCAGATCTCGTCGCTTTCAAAGAACAGCACTTGCGCGCAGCCTTCGCCCGCGTAGATTTTCGCCGGCAGCGGCGTGGTGTTGGAAAATTCCAGGGTCACGTAACCTTCCCATTCCGGCTCGAACGGCGTCACGTTGACGATGATGCCGCAACGCGCGTAGGTCGATTTACCCAGGCACACCGTCAGCACATTGCGCGGGATGCGGAAGTATTCGATGGTGCGGGCCAGAGCGAACGAGTTCGGCGGGATGATGCAGACATCGCTTTTGATGTCGACAAACGAATTGGAATCGAAGTTTTTCGGGTCGACGATGGTGCTGTTGATGTTGGTAAACACCTTGAATTCGTCGGCGCAACGGATGTCGTAACCATAGGACGACGTACCGTACGAAATCACTTTGCGGCCATCCTGGGCGCGCACCTGGCCCGGTTCGAACGGCTCGATCATGCCGTGCTGCTCCGCCATGCGGCGTATCCATTTATCGCTCTTAATCGTCATCGCAAAACCATTCTTTCAAGATTGCAGGCAGGCGCCAGGGCCCGAACACCCGGGATTTTACAAGAAAGCCCTGCCTTCAAGAACAATTTTGCAATTTGCCGGCGATTTTCAAGCCCGGCGGCGGCGATGGTAAGCGTCGCGGTTGCCCGTGGTTTCCAGCAATTCCGTGATCATTTCGTGTATGGTTTGCGCCGTCAGTTCCGGCGACTCCATCGGGAACAGGTGGCCGCCCGGCAACATGCGGATATGCTTGCCGACCAGCCGGTGCGTCGCTTCCAGCCCCGCCATGCGGTTTTCCTCCGACTCGGTGCCGCCGATAAACCCGGCCGGGACCTGCAAGCCGCCGCCCACCAGCTTGCCGACATGGTGTGGCAGGCTGCGATAGACCGCCGTCTCGTTTTCCCGCGTAAAACGCAGTTGCACACCGTCCGGATGGGGTTTCAGTCCCGAATCGATATAATCGCGCAGCACGCCGGGCGCCCACGCGGCAAATAAATCTTTCGATGCGAAATGCTGGTACGCCGCCTCGGCATCGGGCCACACGTTGCGGCGCCGCGCGGAAAAACGCGCCGGCGAAAATTTGTCCGCAATCGGCGTCTTGCGCATCATGCGCAACACCATCGCACGCCAGCCCGCCACCACGGGCGAATCGAGCATCACCACACAGCGCACCAGGTCGGGACGCTTGGCCGCCGTCATCACGCTGAGCATGCCGCCCAGCGAATGGCCCAGCAGAATGACCGGTTCCGTGTAGCGTTTTTCCAGCTCGTCCGCCAGTTCGCGCACCAGGTGCGGCCAGCCCGTGCGCACGGGATAGGCGGGATTGTGCGCATGCATGTCGAGTGCGCCGATGCTGTAATGCTCGCCCAGCAAGTCGAACAGCTTGCGGTAGGTGCCGGCAGGATAGCTGTTGGCATGGGCAAAATGGATTTGTGGTTTTTTCACGGCGTGCGGCCTCCTTCAAGGGCATTGTAAAGAGGCTGCGTCATTAATAAGTAGAACGCTTGCTCTAATCTTTGGCTGGCTGCGGTGGCGCGGGCGCCGCTGGTTTCTCAACAATGAGGACGTGCTGATTGACGGCCTTGTCTTGCCGGCGCTGCTGGACAACCTGGGTGGCCACGGCTTTTGGCGGCACGACGGGTTTCGGGTGGCGGGGAAACAGCATGGCGATCCTTATCGTACAGACAGGGCCCATAGATAAGGGCATATGCCAATTTGGCAAGTCATTGCCGGTACCAATACCGCGCATGGTCGCTGCGGTACGCTTGCACCGCCACGCCGTCGCCCAACGACAGCGTAATGGCCCCGGTTTCATCGGTCCGCAACGACCGGATACCCAGCGCGCCATAGCGGGCCCACACTTGCGGCTGCGGATGGTGGTAGCGGTTGCGGTTGCCGACCTGGAACAGCGCCACCGATGGCGCCACGGCGCGCAGGAAAGCTTGCGTCGACGACGTGCCGCTGCCATGGTGCGGCGCCAGCAGCACGTCCGCATGCAGCCGGTCCGGCGCACCGGCCAGTAATTGCGCTTCCTGCGCCGCTTCGATATCGCCCGCCAGCAGGATGGATTGGCCGCCGGCGCTGATTTTCAGCACACAGCTGCGCGCATTGGGTTTCAGACCGGGATCGCCATAGCTGTCCGGCGCCGGATGCAGGAACGCGAAATCCACGCCATCCCAGCGCCATGCCTGCCCGGCCATGCAATGCATGTGCCGTCGCGCTACCTGCGCCAGCGGATGGTGCGGATGCAGCGACGATGCCAGCCAGGCGACGTCGCTTCCCTGCAAGACCGCCAGCGCGCCGCCGGCATGATCGGTATCGCTATGGCTGACAATCACGCCATCGAGCTTGCGGATGCCGCGTGCTTTCAGATACGGCAGGATGACACGGTTACCGCCGTTCGACTCCGCGGCGTACGACGGCCCGGTGTCATACAGCAGCCGGTGCCCGGCGGTTTCCACCAGCAACGCCATGCCCTGCCCCACGTCGAACGCGATGACGCGCAATTGTCCGCTCACCGGATGATCCGGCTGCGCCAGCAACAGCGGCAGCCACGTCACGAGCCCCAGCCAGCGCACGGGCCAGCCGCGCGGCGCCAGCATCCACGCGGCGCCCAGCAACGCCCAGATAAACGCCCACGCGGGCGGCGTGGGCGCCGGCCACACCGCATGGGGCCATGCGCTGATCCACTGCAATGCCTGCGCCAGCAGCCACACGGCGCCATGCGCCAGCTGCAGCAGCGGCGCCCCCAACGCCGGCGGCAGCAGACTGCCTGCCAGCGCCAGCGGCGTGACGAACAAGCTGATGACGGGGATCGCGATGGCGTTGGCGATGGGGCTGGCCAGCGAAAACTGGGCAAACAGCAGCATGGTCAGCGGAACCAGCCCCACCGTCACGGCAAATTGCACGTGGGCGGCCATGCGCAGGCCGGCAACGGTATTGGCCAGCCACACCCGGGAAAGCCCAAGCCACCCCGCTACGCCGCCGCCTTCGCCAATTCCGCCGGCAGCGGCATGCGCCCTGCCGCCGGCGCTGGTGGCCGGGGTGGCTGTCATCCCGCGACTGTTCGTTAATTGCATATTTAACTCACCCACCACGGCCATTCCGCCGGCGCTGCCGGGACGCCCCGCCGTCGCATACAGGATCGCCGCCACCGCGCCAAAGGACAGCCAGAACCCCGGCCACATCACGGCCCACGGATCCAGCAATACCGTGACGAACGCGGCCAGGCACAGCACGTGCGTGATGCCGGCCAGCCGGTCCAGCCACAGCGCCACGGCAACCACGGCCAGCATGTACAAGGTACGCTGCGCGGGCACGCCAAACCCCGCCAGCAGCACATAGGCAAACGCCGTCAGCAAGCCCGCCAAGGCGGCCACCTTTTGCGCCGGCAGCAGCAACGGCAATTGCGCACCGGTGAAAAACGACCGGCGCCACAGCGCGGCGGCGGCCCATGCCACCAGTCCCGCCAGCATCGTGATGTGGAGCCCGGAGATGCTGACCAGGTGGGAGATGCCGGTGCGGTTGAAGACGTCCCAGTCGGACTGGCTGATGGCGCGCTGATCGCCGATGACCAGCGCCACGATGACGCCGGCGTATTCCTTGCCTGGCAGCGCGCGCGCTATCCGGTCCCGCAGCGCCGCCCGCCCCCGTTCCACCGCATTGCCAAAGCCCGGCACGAAGCCGGCCAGCTTGCGATTCGACGCCTGCTGCCGCACGTAGCCGGTGGCACGAACGCCCTGTTCCAGCAGCCACAATTCGTAGTCGAAACCATACGGGTTGGCATTGCCGTGCGGACGTTGCAGCCGTACCGTCAATTGCCAGCGCTGGCCGGGACGGATATCCGGCACGGCAGTGGTATCCATACGGCTATCGGCAAACCATGACACGGAGATGCGCGGTGGCACGCGGATGACGGCATCGTGGACCTGCTCCACCGCCAGGTTGAATCGCAGGCCCTGGCTCGAGCGGCCGGGCAAGCTGTCGACAACGCCTGTCAGCGTGATATCGCGGCCTTCCGCATTGACGGGAAGTGCGGGACCCAGGGCGGCTTGCGCCAACAGTGCGGCCCAGTAAAAGCCGGCGGCAAATCCCGTGGCGGCCGCCAATGCCGGCCTCGCAGCCCGTCCATACCGCCAGTGGCACAGCACATGGACCAGCAGCACCGCCGACACCAGCGTGCCGGCCAGTGACCACGCCGGATGCAAAGGCAATGCCGCCTGTTGCTGCAAGCACGCGGCGCCACCGACAAAGCCGAGCAACGCGCAGCGGGACATGGCGGCCTCCGGGAAGCGAAACCCCTATTGTGCGCAACGGGACTGCCCGGCTGTTTGACTTAAGGCACGCCCGTTGCGTCTGGTCCGTCCAGCAACGTCGCCATCCTCGGCAAGATCGCCCTGGCATTGGCCGCCGTCACATCCCTCACCTCTTCCACCGGTATCCCCCGCAACTGCGCCAATACCTCGCCGATGCGCGGCACCTGGTCCGGCGTGTTGACACCCGGATGTATCCACGCCGGCGCGATGTCCGGCGCATCGGTTTCCATGACGATGGCGGACAATGGCAAGTCGGTGGCCAGCCGCCGGATCTGCAACGCCCGCGTAAAGGTCAGGTTGCCGCCGAAGCCCAGCTTGAAGCCGACGTCGATATAACCCTGCGCCTGCTGGAAGCTGCCGTTGAACGCATGGGCGATACCGCCGTTCGGCGTGATTTGCCGCACGTGTTTCAACACCTGGTCCTGCGACTTGCGCACGTGCGTCAGCACCGGCAAGCCGAAGTCGCGCGCGATGCGCAACTGTTCGCGGAAAAACGCAATCTGCTTGTCGCGCATGACGGGCTCGTTGAGCAGCGGGATGAAGAAATCCAGCCCCACTTCGCCAACGCCGATGAAGCGCGGATCGCCCATGGCCGCTTCCACGCGCGCGCGCAGCACGGCCAGGTCATCTTCCGTGGCGTTCGGCACGCAAATCGGGTGGATGCCCAGCGCATAACACGTGTTGCCACGCTGCGCGGCCAGCTGCGCCACCGTGTCCAGGTTGCCCCGGTCGATGGCGGGAATCACGATCATGCCGACGCCCTGCCTGTCCGCATCGTCCGCGATGTCCAGCGTGCGCGCGCCGAATTCGTGGGCGTCCAGGTGGCAATGGGTATCGATCCACATGATCACACTCCTCAGGATTCCTGCTGCAATCCCTGGTCCGTCAGGCGCAGCACGCGGTCGCAGCGGCGCGCCAGTTCCGCATCGTGTGTGACGATGACAAATGCCGTGCCCAGCGTGCGCGACAATTCCAGCATCAGGTCGAACACCTGCTCCGCCGTGTGGTGATCCAGGTTGCCGGTGGGTTCGTCGGCCAGCACGCAGGCCGGCTGCGTCACCAGCGCCCGCGCCAGCGCCACGCGCTGCCGTTCGCCGCCGGACAATTCGCCCGGCACGTGCGTCACGCGCTTGGCCAGGTTCACGCGGGCGAGAATTTGTTGCGCCTGCTCATGGGCAAGCGAGCGCTTCATGCGGCGGATCATCAGCGGCATGGCGACGTTGTCCAGCGCCGAGAATTCCGGCAGCAAATGGTGGAACTGGTAGACGAAGCCCAGCGATGCGTTGCGCAAGTCGCCCCGCGCCGCTTCGCCCAGGCTGGCGAAATCCCGTCCCAGCAAGGACACCATGCCGGTGCTGGGCGTATCGAGCCCGCCCAGCAGGTGCAGCAAGGTGGACTTGCCGGAACCGGACGCGCCGACGATGGCGACCCGCTCGCCGCGCCGCACGTCGAGATCGATACCGCGCAACACGGGAACGGAATACGCGCCCTGCGTAAACGTCTTGCCCAATCCGCGGCACGACAGTACAGCGGCGCCATTGTTGATGTCATTCATAGCGCAATGCCTCCGCAGGTTTCACACGGGCCGCCCACCAGCTGGGGTAAATCGTGGCCGCGAAGGCCAGGATCACGGACACGACGCCGATCCGGATCACGTCCGGCCAGCGCATGTCCGACGGAACGGTGCTGATGTAATAAATATCTCTCGACAGGAATTGGATGCCCAGGACGTGTTCGATGAACGGCACGATGACGTCGATGTTTTGCGCCACCAGCACGCCGCCGATCACGCCGGCCGCCGCGCCCATCACGCCGGCAATACCGCCCTGGATCATGAAGATTTTCATGATCGACGCGGGTGACGCGCCCAGCGTGCGCAGGATGGCGATGTCGGCCTGCTTGTCCGTCACCGTCATCACCAAGGTCGACACCAAGTTGAACGCGGCCACCGCCACGATCAGCGCCAGGATGATGAACATCATGCGCTTTTCCGTCTGCACGGCGGCAAACCAGTTGGCATTCAATTTGGACCAGTCGCGCACTTGCAACTGTCCGCCCATGGTTTTCTTCAATTCCTCGGCCACTTCGGGCGCACGGTGCATGTCCGCCAGTTTCAGGCGCAGCCCCGCCGGGCCGGACAGGCGCAGCATGCGCTGCGCATCCTCGATATGGATGAACGCCATGCCGGCGTCGAATTCCTGGTGGCCCGCCTGGAACACGCCCGCCACCGTGAACGCGCGCATGCGCGGCACCACGCCGGCAGGCGTCACCGTGCCTTGCGCCAGCATCATCGTGACCTTGTCGCCGATATTGACTTGCAGCGCGCGCGCCAGGTCGATGCCCAGCACGATGCGGAACTCGCCCGGCTGCAAGGCTTCAAAGCTGCCGTAGCGCGTGCGGCCCGCCACGTCGGACACCTTCGGTTCTTCTTCCGGCAGCACGCCGCGCACCACGGCGGGCCGCAGCGCTTCCGCGCCGTGCTGCAGCATGGCCTGGGTTTCCACGAACGGCGCCGCGCCCCGCACTTCCGGGTGCTTGAACGCTTGCTGCGCGGCGGCGCGCCAGTCCGGCATGGCGCCTTCCGGCTCGAACACTTCCACGTGCGCCAGTACCGACAGCATGCGGTCCGTGACTTCCTTCTGGAAGCCGTTCATCACCGACAGCACAATGATCAGCGCCGCCACGCCCAGCGCGATGCCGGCCAGTGAGATAAACGAAATAAACGAGATAAAGCCATTGCGGCCGCTGCGCCGCCCGGCGCGCGTATAGCGCAGGCCGACCAGCCATTCGTAAGGGAGGCTCTTGAAGATCATCGGGGCTCCCTTATTCATAGCGCAGCGCTTCGGCCGGCTTCACTTTGGCCGCGCGCCAGCTGGGGTACAGCGTGGCAAAAAACGCCAGCCCGACAGCCGTGGCGGCAATCATGCCGACGTCGCCCCAGCGCAAGTCGGACGGCACGGCGCTGATGAAATAAATATCCTTGGACAGGAATTTCATGCCCAGCAAGCGTTCGATCGCCGGCACGATGACGTCGACGTTCAGCGCCAGCAGCACGCCGCCGGCCACGCCCATTGCCGTGCCCAGCACGCCCACCAGCGCGCCCTGCACCATGAAGATCTTCATGACGGATGCGGGCGACGCGCCCAGCGTGCGCAGGATGGCGATATCGGCTTGCTTGTCCGTCACCGTCATCACCAAAGTCGCCACCAGGTTGAAGGCCGCCACGGCGATAATCAGGGTCAGGATAATGAACATCATGTTCTTTTGCGTATGCACGGCGGCGAACCAGTTGGCGTTTAATTTGGACCAGTCGCGCACCAGCATGCCGCCGGCCAGCATCTGCTTCAGCTCCGCCGCCACGATGGGTGCACGCTGCGTGTCGGCCACGCGCAGGCGCAGGCCGAACGGCCCGTCAAAGCCCAGCAACTGTTCGCCGTCTTCCAGCGCGATATACGCCAGGCCCGCGTCGAATTCATTGTGGCCCGCCTCGAACGTGCCGGCCACGGTAAAGATGCGCATCGAAGGCGCCGCATTCAGCGCATTGGCAGGGTTGGTACCGCTCTGCGCCAGCGCCATCGCGACCTTGCCGCCCACGGTGACTTCCAGCGCCTTGGCCAGTTCCACGCCCAGCACGATGTTCCAGGAGCCCGGGCGCAGCGCATCGAAGCTGCCCTGTTTGACCAGGTGCGTCACCCCGGACACCTTGCCTTCGAATTCAGGCAGGATACCGCGCACGATGGCGGGCCGCAGCTTGTCGCTGCCGTGCACCAGCATGGCCTGGGTTTCCACGAACGGCGCGGCGGCCTTGACTTCCTTGTGCTGCGCAGCCTGGCGCGCCACCGCCTGCCAGTCCTTCATGCCGCCGCCCCGCACGTCATACATTTCAATGTGCGCCAGCACCGACAGCATGCGTTCCGTGACTTCCTTCTGGAAGCCGTTATACACGGACAACACGACGATCAGCGCGGCCACGCCCAGCGCAATGCCGGCCATGGAAATGGCTGAGATAAATGAGATAAAGCTGTTACGGCCGCTGCGCTTGCCCGCACGCGTATAGCGCAAGCCGACCAGCCACTCGTACGGCATGTTCGAGGGCTTGATCGATGGCGGCGCGCTACCCGCGTGGGAGCTGCCGGTGCTGCTGGGTGAAGTCATGGGACCCGGTCAAAAACATTGCAAGCCCGGATTTTGCCACATTAGCAGCATTTCATGCGTGAAACAGATAACCGATGGAACGCTTTATGCCCCGGCCAGCTGCACACTTCTCACACATTGTCACGACGCGGCGTTAAAATGGTGGGTTATGAATCAGCTCACTGCCGTCGTTCCCTTCGCCCTCGTTCCCACGGAACTTGCCTCAGACCTCCAGCGCGCCTTGCAAGCCCCAGCCTTGTCCTGGCTGCTGGGCCGCCATGCCGCCAGTACGGTGGTCCGGACCGAGCCGGACACGCGCCTGTTGCCGCACGAAGCCTGGCTGATGCACCGTATCAACATCGGCAGTACCAGCGACAATGCGCCGCTGGCCCATGCCGCCATGCGCGCGCTGGACATCGCGCCGCCGGCGGGGTGGTGGTTCATCGTCCACCCGGTACACCTGGCGTTGGCCCGCACCCACATGGTGCTGGGCGACCCGCGCAAGTTGCATCTGGATGACGCCGATGCACGCGCCCTGTTCGACGCCGCCAAGCCGTATTTCGACGAAGTCGGCAAGACCCTGCTGTACGGCGATGCGAACACGTGGTTCATGCGTGCGGATGACTGGCGCACCATGCGCACCGCGTCGCCGGACGCGGCAACCGGCGAAAATCTCGCTGACTGGATGCCGGACGGCCCCGCAAAGCGCGAGTTCCGTCAACTGCAAAACGAAGTGCAGATGCTGTGGCATGCGCATCCCGTCACCGCGGCGCGCGAACTGCGCGGACTGGTTCCCGTGAATTCGTTCTGGATGTGGGGGGGCTCGGACAGCATGCCGCCAGCGCTCCCTGCCCTGGCGGAGTCCGCATGCCTGCCCTGGCTGTCCGTCCTGGCCACACCGGCACTGCGCGGCGCCGGGGTGGCGACGGTATTGGCCCATCCGCACGACACGATCGCCGTGCTGGGCGAAGCGATGCCCGCCGGCAAGGAAGCCGACTGGTCGTCCTGGCTGATGTACATGCAGCAGCTGGAACAGCAATGGTTTGCGCCGCTGCTGGAAGCGCTGCGGAGTGGACGCCTCAAAACGCTGGAACTGGTGCTGACCAGCCGCACCCATACCGTTACCTACACGATCACCAAAGGCGCACTGCGTAAATTCTGGCGCAGCCCTTCCCTGCAAGGCTTGACCGCATGACCCGCATCGCTATCCGTCCGTGTCCGTTCCGTGAATCCGAAGTCCTGCGCCAGGGCGGCGTCCACCCCGTGCTGGCGCGCCTGTTCGCCGCGCGCGGACTGACCGATCCGAAGGAATTGTCCAGCGAACTGGCGGCGCTGACGCCGCCATCCGGCTTGCTGCACATCGATGCGGCCGCCGTGTTCCTGGCCGACGCCATTGCCGCGAAAAAGCGCATGGTCATCGTGGCCGACTATGACTGCGATGGCGCCACCGCCTGCGTGGTGGCGCTGCGCGGCTTGCGCCAGATGGGCGCCAACGTCGATTTCATCGTCCCCAACCGTTTCGAATACGGTTATGGCCTGACACCTGAAATCGTGGAATTGACGGCGCGCGAAAAGCAGCCGGACATCATCATCACGGTCGACAACGGCATTGCCAGCGTGGATGGCGTGCTGGAGGCGAACCGGCGGGGCATCGAAGTGGTGGTGACGGACCACCACTTGCCGGGCGATACACTGCCTCCCGCGCGCGTGATCGTCAATCCGAACCAGCCGGCCTGCGGCTTCCCCAGCAAGCACCTGGCCGGGGTCGGCGTCATGTTCTACGTGCTGCTGGCCTTGCGCGCCGAGTTGCGCAAGCGCGGCGTATTCGACGCCGCCACGCAACCCAAGCTGATCGAATTGCTGGACCTGGTGGCGCTGGGCACCGTGGCCGACGTGGTGAAGCTGGACGCCAACAACCGCATCCTGGTGGCGCAAGGCTTGAAACGCATGCGCGCCGGCGCCATGCACCCGGGCGTGTCGGCCCTGTTCCGCGTGGCGGGACGCCAGGCGCGCACAGCCACACCGTTTGACCTGGGCTTCGCCGTGGGTCCGCGCCTGAACGCGGCAGGCCGCCTGGAAGACATGTCGCTCGGTATCGAATGCCTGCTGACCGATGACGAAGACCGCGCATGGACCTTGGCGCAGCAGCTCAATGAAATCAATCTGAAACGCCGTGAAATCGAAGCGGAGATGCAGGATACGGCGCTGCTGCACCTGGACGAATTCGAGCCCGCCAACAGTTCGACGATTGCCGTGTTCGACGCGTCGTGGCACCAGGGCGTGATCGGCATCGTGGCGTCGCGCCTGAAAGAAAAGTTTTACCGCCCCACCATCACGTTCGCGCCGGCCGGCGACGGCTGGCTCAAAGGTTCCGGCCGCTCGATCCCCGGTTTCCACTTGCGCGACGCGCTGGACCTGGTGTCAAAGAAAGCGCCCAGCCTGATCGACAAGTTCGGCGGCCACGCGATGGCGGCGGGCCTGACGATCCGCGCCGATGCGTTCGACTCCTTCTGCGCGGCGTTTGAAGCCGTGGGGCGCGACTGGCTGTCGGAAGCGCAGCTGGAACGGGTGATTGAAACCGACGGCCCGCTGGACGACGATTGCTATACGACGCAATTCATCGCGCTGATGGATGGCCAGGTCTGGGGCCAGGGCTTCGCCCCGCCCGTGTTCTGCGACGAATTCCGCGTGATCAGCCAGCGCATCCTGAAAGAGCGCCATTTGAAACTGCTGCTGGAGAAAAACGGCAAACGCTACGACGCGATCTGGTTCGGCCACACGGACGCGCTGGGCGACCGTGCGCGCGTGGCGTTCCGGCTGGATGCGAATGAATATAACGGGGTGACGCGGGTGCAGTTGCTGGTGGAGCATGCGGAGCCGGCGTAAGCTCCGCGGGAACGTCAATCGTCGTCGTTCGGATCGAGATCCGGGAACATCACCGACGTGAAGCCGAACTTGGTGAAGTCCCTGATCCGCATCGGATACAGGATGCCGTTCAGGTGGTCGACTTCATGTTGCACCACGCGCGCATGGAATCCTTCGGCGTCGCGCACGATGGGCTTGCCGTACTGATCGACACCCTCGTAGTGCAGCCGCGTATACCGTGGCACGCTGCCGCGCAAGCCCGGGACGGACAGGCAACCTTCGAACGCTTCTTCCTGCGCGTCGGACAACGGCGTCAGCACGGGATTGATCAACACGGTTTCCGGCACTTGCGGCGCGTCCGGGTAGCGGGGATTGTTTTTAAAACCGTAAATCACCAGTTGCAAATTGACGCCGATTTGCGGCGCGGCCAGGCCTGCGCCGTTGGCGGCGTGCATGGTGTCGAACATGTCCGCGATCAACTCGTGCAATTCAGGCGTATCGAACCGTTTGACGGGTTCGGCCACGCGCAGCAGGCGTGGATCGCCCATTTTCAGGATTTCACGGACAGTCATGGTTATTCCTCCGTTTGCAGCAACTGTTGCAGGCTGGCGCGGAATTCCGCGCCCATGTCAGGGTGCTTCAAGCCCATGGCCACCGTGGCTTTCAGGTAGCCCAGCTTGGAGCCGCAATCGTAGCGCACACCGTCGTAACGGTAGGCCACCACGCGCTCGGTTTTCAGCAGCGAGGCAATGCCATCGGTCAGCTGGATTTCGCCGCCGGCGCCTTTGCCCAGGTGTTCCAGGTGCTCGAAAATACGGCCGGACAGGACATATCGCCCCACCACGGCCAGGGTCGATGGCGCTTCGTCCGGCGCGGGTTTTTCCACGATGCCGGACACCAGTTCCATGCGGTCGCGGTAAGGCGTCGCGCTGACGATGCCGTACTGGCGGGTATTTTCACGCGGGACATCCTGCACCGCGAGGACCGACGCGCGTTCGTAACTGTACGCGTCGACCATCTGCGCCAGCACCGGCTTGGCGTGGCCGTTGGTATCCATGAAGTCGTCCGCCAGCAGCACGGCGAAGGGTTCATCGCCAACGACCGGGCGGGCGCACAGCACCGCATGCCCCAGGCCCAGCGCTTCAGACTGGCGGATGTAGATGCAATTGACACCCGGCGGGACGGTATTGCGCACCTGCTCCAGCAGCGCGTCTTTCGACGCCGCTTCCAGTTCGGCTTCCAGCTCATACGCCTTATCGAAATGGTCTTCGATGGCGCGCTTGTTGCGGCCCGTAATGAAGATCAAATCCGTGATGCCGGCAGCCACCGCTTCTTCCACCGCATACTGGATCAGCGGCTTGTCCACGATGGGCAGCATTTCCTTGGGCTGTGCCTTGGTCGCTGGCAGGAAGCGGCTGCCCAGGCCCGCCACGGGAAACACGGCTTTCCGGATGGGACCGGGCGCCGTCACTGGTTCGCCTCCAGCAGCGCCAGCAAGCCCGCCTCGTCGAGGATCGTCACTTCCAGCTCTTCGGCCTTGGCCAGCTTGCTGCCCGCCTCCGCGCCCGCCACCAGGTAGCTGGTCTTCTTCGATACCGAGCCGCTGACCTTGCCGCCGGCCGCCTCGATCAGCGCGCCGGCCTGGTCGCGCGACAGTGTTGGCAGCGTCCCGGTCAGCACGAACGTCTTGCCCGTCAACTTGCCTTCCGGCGCGCTGGCCGCTTCCGGCAATTGCGCCAGCAATTCTTCGCGCAGCAGCGCCAGCGCTTTCACCTGTTCGCGGTGCGACGGATCCTGCATCCACTCGTCCAGCGCGGCCGCCACCGTGGCCGGCAGGCCAAACACGTTGAAGACGTTCAAGTAGCCCAGCGCTTCCAGGGTCACGCCGGCTTCCAGCAATTGCTTGCAGCGGGGTTCGGTCATTTTCGGAATGCCCAGCGCCGCCACCAGTTTGACGGGATCGAGCTTGTCGCGCAGCTTGGCGGGCGGCACGTGCTCGCCTTGCGGCGCCACGCCGGCTGCCAGCAAGGCATCGATGGCTTGCTGGTTTTTTTCTTCGGCAAAGAAGTCCGCGATGGCTTCGGCCACCGTGCCGCCGATATCGGGCAGCACGCGCAGCAGCGCCACCGGCGCGCGGCGGATCAGCGCAAAGGTGCCCAGCCATTCGGCCAGCGTCTTGCCGGTCGATTCGCCCACGTGCCGGATACCCAGTGCGAACAGCAGGCGCTCCAGCGGCGGCTTCTTGCTGGCGGCAATCGCTTCCAGCAGGTTGTCGGCCCACTTGGTCGCGATTTTGCCCTGCGCAACCGTTTCTGGTGTGGTGCCGTCGCGCTCATCCGCCAGCCGCTTCATTTTCAGCAGGTCGTCCAGGGTCAGCTTGTACAAGTCCGCCACGCCGTGCACCAGGTTGCACTCGACCAGGTTGTCGATATAGCGGTCGCCCAGGCCCTCGATGTCCATCATGCGGCGGCCCGCGAAGTGGCGGATCGCTTCCTTGCGCTGGGCCGAGCAGAACAAGCCGCCGGAGCAGCGCGCGATGGCTTCGCCCTCTTCCCGCACCACGTGCGAGCCGCACACGGGGCAGGTCTTCGGCAGCACATAGCGGGGCGGTTCCGGTTGCGGGCGTTTTTCCAGCACCACGGCCAGGACTTCCGGAATCACGTCGCCGGCGCGGCGCACGATCACCGTGTCGCCCACGCGCACGTCCTTGCGCTGTACTTCGCCTTCATTGTGCAGGGTGGCGTTGGTGACGTTGACACCGCCGACAAAGACCGGCTCCAGCCGCGCCACCGGCGTGATGGCGCCGGTACGGCCGACCTGCACTTCGATATCCTGCACGACCGTGGTGGCTTCCTCGGCGGGGAATTTGTGGGCAATGGCAAAGCGCGGCGCGCGCGACACAAAGCCCAGCTGCTTCTGGTCCGCCAGCCGGTTGGCTTTATAAACCACGCCATCGATTTCATATGGCATGCCGGGACGGGCGGCGCCGATCGCGCGGTAATAGTCGAGCAAGCCCTGCGCGCCGCGCACGACGGTGCTTTCTTTCGCCACCGGCAATCCCAGCTGCTTGTACCAGTCCAGCAAGGCCGAATGCGATTCCGGCATCTCCGCGCCTTCCAGTGCGCCGATGCCATAGGCAAAGAAACGCAAGGTGCGCTGGGCCGTGATGCGGGAATCGAGCTGGCGCAGCGAACCGGCCGCCGCATTGCGGGGATTGACGAATTCCTTCTGCCCCGCTTCGCGCTGGCGCGCATTAAGGCGGGCAAAATCTTCCTTGAACATCAGCACTTCGCCGCGCACATCCAGCACGGCGGGCGGGTGGTCCGTATTCAGGCGCAGCGGGATCACCTTGATGGTGCGGATATTGGCGGTGACGTCTTCGCCCGTGTAGCCATCGCCGCGCGTGGCCGCCTGCACGAACAAGCCGTTTTCATAGCGCAGGTTGATGGCCAGGCCGTCGTACTTCACTTCCGTGGCATAGTCGACTTGCGCCACGTCGAGCCCGTCGCGCACGCGGCGGTCGAAGTTTTCCACGTCTTCGTCGGTAAAGCCATTGTTCAGCGACAGCATCGGCACCGTATGCGTCACTTGTGCAAATTGCGGCAGCGGCGGCGCACCGACACGCAAGGTCGGCGAGTCGGAAGCGCGCAATTCCGGGTGCGCCGCTTCGATCTGCTGCAATTCCACGAACAGCTGGTCGTATTCCGCATCGGGAATCGTGGGCGCATCGAGCACGTGGTAAGCGTGCAGGTGGCGGTTCAGTTCTTTCGTCAGCCAGGCGGCGCGCCCGGCTGGATCGACGGGTTTATTTACCTCGCTCATGCACTACCCTCAGCAAAACAGGCGCAGCGCGCGCGTGGAACCGGCCGGGATATCGTTGCGGTCCATGTCCGCATAGAATTCCTGTACCTGGCCGGCGATTTCCGCCAGCGCCTCATCGGCCAGCGGCTGCGAAAAGTCGTCGACGATCGACGCATCCAGTCGGCCCGCCAGCGATTTCGCGCACGCGATCATGGCGCCAAAGCCATCGCGCACCGGCGCCACGCATGGCACGTCGAGCAGCAATGTCAGGCGCGACGTGGTTTCTTCGGCCAGCGTCACGTTGGTCGACAGCGAGAACAGGTGGCCGCCTTCGCCATCGGGCATCACGTAGCGGCCATCGGGACGCACGTCGAAGCCCTGCTTTTCCAGCGCCGCGATCAGGGTATTGATGGCCCACGGGGCGCCGTTCGTTTGCAGGTTCACGCCCAGTTGCGCGTCGTGGCCGGCGACGAAACGGTGCAGGTTTTTCGCTTCCTGCATCACTTCCATCATGTCGGGGATTTCCGGTTCCGCGCCGATTTCATCGCACACGGCGCGCAGGCGCGTCACCAGTTCCGAATATTCCAGTTCGTTCAATGCCGTGGTGCGGCTGGCCAGTTGCACGCCGCCTTGCAGCTTGGTGTAGACGCCGCCATGCTTGACCGGTTCCCAGTCGCCGCTGACGGCCAGGCCGATATAGTGCACCGGCTTGCTGCCGACCAGGCGCAGCTTTTGCAGCACGGGCAGCAGCTTGTCGCCGCGGGCCGGCGCTTCCAGCGCCAGCGGCAACAGGCAATCGATCAGCGGATCGACCAGCGCGGTGGCCAGTTCTTCCGGCGGCGTGGAGGCATCGGCCGTGCGCACCACCGGCGCTTCCGGCTCGGGGCCGTCGCCATAGGCGCCGGCCGGCGCCGCGTGGTCCGCGCCGCTGTCGCCATCGAGCGAGAAGCTGGGCTCATGGCGGACCCCGCCCCCGATCCCCGCGTCACCGCCGTCGGCGCGCATCAGCACATCTTCGTGCTCGGACGCGAACACGCGCTCCACGCTTTTCTTGGCCTTGTACTCCTGCCACTTGTTATAAACGAAAACGCCGGCGACAAAGACGCCGCTGGCTGCGATCAAACTCATTTGAAGGTCTGTCATGCTGCTTGTGCCTCGGAAGCGAAGTGTGCGGCGGATTCCATATCCACCGCCACGATGCGCGATACGCCCTGCTCTTGCATCGTCACACCGATCAGTTGATTGGCCATCTCCATCGCAATCTTGTTGTGCGAAATGAAGAGGAATTGGGTATGGGCGGACATCCGTTTCACCATGCGGCAGAAACGTTCCGTATTGGCGTCGTCCAGCGGCGCGTCGACTTCGTCGAGCAGGCAGAACGGCGCGGGGTTCAGGCGGAACATGGAAAACACCAGCGCGGTGGCCGTCAGCGCTTTTTCGCCGCCCGACAGCAAGTGAATCGTCGCATTCTTCTTGCCCGGCGGCTGCGCCATCACTTGCACGCCGGAGTCGAGGATTTCATCGCCCGTCATGATGAGTTTCGCCTGGCCGCCGCCGAACAGGATCGGGAACAGTTCGGAGAAATGCCCGTTGACGCGGTCAAACGTATCCTGCAGCAAGTCCCGCGTTTCGCGGTCGATGCGCTGGATCGCGTCTTCCAGCGTATTGATGGCTTCCGTCAAATCGTTGAATTGCGCATCCAGGAAGCGCTTGCGTTCCGTGGCTTGGGCCAGTTCGTCCAGCGCGGCCAGGTTGACGGCGCCCAGCATGGCAATCGCGTTGTTCAGGCGCGTGACTTCCGCCTGCAGGTATTGCGCCTTCATTTCCGGCTGCAATTTGTCGGCCAGCGCCTGCTCGTCGGCGCCCGCTTCCAGCAATTGCTGCGCGAACTGTTCCTGGTTCAGGCGCGCGGCCTGCTCCTTCAACTGCATTTCCGTGATCTTGTCGCGCTGCGGCTGCAGGGAGCGTTCATTGCTCATGCGCGCTTCCTCGAAGCTGCGCAATTGCTGGGCGATCTGGTCCAGTTCATGGCGCGCGTCGGCCAGCGCGCGCTCCTGCTGCGTGCGGCGGTCCAGCAAATCCTGCAAGCCTTCGTGCGCGGTGCCGGCTTCCAGCGCTTCCAGTTCGCGCTGGCCCGATTGCAGGCTGTCGGCCACCTGCTGCGCCTGCGCTTTGGCCGTATCGATGGTGCGGCGCAATTCCGCGATACGGTTGCGCTGCGACTTTTCCGCGAATTCCGCCTCTTGCGCGGAACGCTCCAGGTCGCGCTGCGCATTGCGCGCATCGGCCAGCTTTTGTTCCTTGTCCATCAGCGCGGTCTGGCCATCTTCATGCGCGCCCTGCACGTCCGCCAGCTCCATGTCGAGCTGTTCGAACTTTTCCTCGGACTCCATGCGCGCCTGCATTTGTTCTTCTTCCTGGGCGGCGATTTCCGCCAGGTCGGCGCCGATCTGCGTGCTGCGCTGCTGGAAACGCGCCTCGATTTCCGACAATTTCACGACGTCCAGTTGCAGCGCATGCACCGCTTGCGTCAGGCTTTGCGATTTCTGGCGCAGCTCCGCCACCACGCGCGCGTGGTTCGTCACGGCCGCGTCGGCGCGCACGGAGCGTACCCGCGCTTCTTCTGCCAGCATCGATTGCGCGCGCGATTGCTTGACGATGTTGTCGATTTCCTGCTGGCGCGCCAGCATGCCGTCCTGTTCCGCATCGGCCGCATAAAAGCGCACGGACGATGGCGAAATCACGTGGCCCTGGCGCGTCACGTAGTAACCGCCCGGCGGCAACGTATGGCGGTTGACGAAGGCGTCGGCCGCATCGTCGGCCACGAACACGTTGTGCAGCCAGTCTTGCAGCACGCCGCGCAGGCCGGGATCGTTGAGTTTCAACAGGCTGAGGAACGGTTTCAGGCCGGGACGCTCCAGCATCGGGGCCGGCGCGCTGGTGACGGGCGCGAACAGCGCCAGCTTGGCCGGCGGCGCGTCGCCAAAGAAATGTTTGGCCCACTCGATGTTCGACACTTGCAGCGCGGACGTGCGTTCGCGCAGGATGGCTTCCATCGCGGTTTCCCAGCCCTGCTCGATCTGCAGTTTCTGCCACAGGCGGGGCAGCGCATCGAGTTCGTGCTTTTGCAGCCACGGCGTGACCTTGCCTTGCGTTTGCACGCGCTCCTGCAATTGCTTCAGTGCCGCCAGGCGCGCTTCCAGCTGCGCATTGGCCGCGCTTTCCGCATTCACTTGCAGTTGCGCGTCCTGCCGTTCCGATTCCAGCACCGGCTGCTGTTCATTGGCCGCTTCCAGCTGCATGCCGACTTCTTCCAGCATCTGCTGCTTTTCTTCCAGCTGGAACTTCAGGTTCTCCAGGTGGGCCGAGTCGGGCAGCGCCAGGCCGTTTTTCTCTTGCAGCAGCCGTTCCTTGCGCACGGCCAGGCCGTTCAGGATATTGGTGGCGTTGCGCTGGTGGGCCGATTCCAGTTCCAGTTGCTGCTGCATCTGCATGATGCGGCCGCGCGATTCCGTGCTGCGCTGCTGCGCGTCACGCCAGCTTTGCTCCAGCAGCGGCAAGCTTTCCGCCTTTTGCTCAGCCATCATGCGGGCCTGTTCGACTTTCAGCGACAGCTCTTCCAGCGAAAATTCCGCCTCTTCGAGCTGTTCCGTGTTTTCCTGCGCCTGCTGCTGCCACTGGTCGCGCTGCGCGGTCAGGGTCGCCAGCTGGTTTTGCAGGCGCGTGCGCGATTCCACCACGAACTTGATCTGCGCTTCCAGGCTGCCGATTTCAGAATTGGTCTGGTACAGCGCGCCTTGCGCCGTATGCAGGCGGTCGCCGGCGGCAAAGTGCGCCTGGCGCATTTGCTCCAATGTCAGTTCCACGTTGCGCAGTTTCGCGGTCTGCTCTTCCAGGTCGGTCTGCGCCTGCTCCATTTCACGGAACCAGCGCTGCTGTTCCGCCTGCGCTTCATTACGGCGCAGCAGCCACAGCAGCTTTTGCTTTTCATCCTGGTCGGACTGCAACTGGTGGAAACGCATGGCCACCTCCGCCTGCGCTTCCAGCCGTTCCAGGTTGCTGTTCAATTCGCGCAGGATATCTTCCACGCGCAACAGGTTTTCCCGCGTATCGTGCAGGCGGTTTTCCGTCTCGCGGCGGCGTTCTTTATATTTCGAGACGCCCGCCGCCTCCTCCAGGAATACGCGCAATTCCTCGGGACGGGATTCGATAATGCGGGCAATCATGCCCTGGCCGATAATCGCGTAGGCGCGGGGACCCAGGCCGGTGCCGAGGAAAATATCCTGGATATCGCGCCGGCGCACCGGCTGGCCATTGATGTAATAGGTCGACGTGCCGTCGCGGGTCAGGGTGCGCTTGACGGCGATTTCCGCGTATTGGCCCCATTGGCCGGACGCCTTGCCTTCGTGGTTGTCGAACACCAGTTCAACGGACGCGCGGCCGGATGGCTTGCGGTGCGTGGAACCGTTGAAAATCACGTCCTGCATCGATTCGCCGCGCAATTCCGACGCTTTTGATTCGCCCAGCACCCATCGTACGGCATCGATAATATTCGATTTGCCGCAACCGTTAGGACCTACTACGCCAACCAATTGACCCGGCACCTGGAAATTGGTGGGATCAACGAAAGACTTAAATCCCGACAATTTTATCGATGATAAACGCACGTTTTTTAAAAACCGGATTCGGGATGCCGTGATGAAAAGTGGCCTATCATACCATTTTGGTCACGAATACTGGCCAAAAAGACGCCGCCGCTCCCCGTCATTTCCCTCTAAAACCGAATAATAACCGCGCCATGAGCAAGACTTCCATCCTGTTTGTTTGCATGGGCAATATCTGCCGCTCCCCGACCGCCGAAGGCGTATTCCGCCACCGGGCCGAACAGGCCGGCCTGAAGCTGGACATCGATTCCGCCGGCACCCACTCCTATCATGTGGGCAGCAAACCCGATCAGCGCTCCATGCTGCACGCGCTGCAGCGGGGTTACGACTTGTCCGCGCAGCGCGCGCGCCAGGTCTCCGTCACGGATTTCGAAGTGTTCGACCATATCCTGGCCATGGACCATGACAACCTGGCGATCCTGAAATCCCGCTGCCCGGCGCAATTCCAGCACAAGCTGGGGCTGTTCATGCAATACGCGACGCAATCGCGTTCGGACATCGTGCCGGATCCGTATTATGGCGGCGCGCAGGGTTTTGACACGGTGCTGGACTATGTGGAAGATGCGGCGGATGGGTTGATCGCAATGTTGCAAAACTGCAATCAAAACAAGGCTTAGCTACCCTGGCGGCTCAGGCCACCGCGCCTGGAGCGGACATATCCGCATCGTTGACGGCAGCCTGCCCCATGGCCTGCGACAGCGCCCGGCCCACCAGGCCGTCCGTGCGGTAGACGCGTACTTTACCGTCGCGGAATTTCTGCGCCATCACTTCGCCGGACAACGAAAACGCTTCCTGCCGCGAGTGGGTCGAGAAGATATACAGCGTCTTGCGCGGGCTGATCCAGGCCAGCTTGACCTTGCGCTGGCTGCCGCCGTCCTGGTCGAATTCCAGCCAGTCGCCGCGCGCCAGGCTGTCCACTTCCACCACGGCGTCGTCGTCTTCCGGCAGTGGCGGCTGCGTTGCCTGCTCGCGTGCCGCCGCTTGCGCCGCCAGCTCCTGCCGGCGTTCCGCCGCTTTTTGCGCCGCTTCCATGGCCAGTTCCACCTGGCGCTCGGGCGACACTTCCAGCGGCGCGCGGACGATCGATGCGTGGCATTCGGCCAGTTCGGCAAAGAATTGCAAGCGCTCCGCATCCTGCCACTTGATGATGTCCAGCCATTTGTTCAGCGTCGCCAGCAGCTTCGGCAACTTGCCGATCAATTGCTTGCGCTCGTCCGGCGTGATTTTCGGCTTCACGCTCCAGATCAAGTCATCCATGGTTTGCGTGGCATGCTTCACGGCGCCCGGCTTTTCCTCTTCCACGCTGTAGGCCAGGGTCAGCACGGACACCCAGCGGTTTTCCAGGAACGCTTCGACCACGGCCACCACTTCGCCGGTGCCGATACGCAGCGCCACGGCGTTCTTTGCCGCCTTCGCCGCTTCGGCCATTTTTTCCTGCTTCAGCGCCGCCGCGATCGGCGCCGCCATGGCGGTGGCTTCCGCGGTTTCATCCGCTTTCAGCGACGCTTCCAGTTCGTTGACGGCTTCCGTGAACACGTTCATTTCGTGGTCATGGTCGCGCCCGACCCGCTCGACGCTGCGCTGCATGGCCTGGAACAGCGGATCATCCGGGCTCTTGCGCTGTTCCCACCCCATGCGCGACAACAGGTCGATCAGGCGCCGCGCGGGATGGCCATCCTGGAAGAAGAAATCCTTGTCGACCAGCGCGGCTTTCAGCACGGGGATTTGCAGGAAGCGCATCAGGTCGCGGATTTCCTTCGAAATGTTCTGGTCGCGGAACACCGTGTCGAACACGGCGGACAACAAATCGATGGTGCTTTCGTCGGCGCGGCTCAACGTGCCTTGCGGCGCCTGCTGCTTGATGCTGGGGAGATAAAACACGTTGGGTACGGCGCCCAATCCCGCCATGCCGGCCGCAGCACCTTCGCCGGAAGGCATGGCGCCGGACAGGCCGGCCAGCGCGGCGCCCTGCGCGTTCAACAGCGCCAGCAACCCGGAGCCGCCCGCCGCCATCGGCACGCCCCCCTGCATGCCACCGGCCACGCCACCCGACATCATCGACGCGGGAATAAAGCCTGCCGCCACGCCGACACTGCCGGCATCCGCCCCGCCGTGCGTCGTCATACCTGCGCCGGCAGCGACCAGGCAGGGCACGGAGAAAGCTGCGCCAGCCGGCAGCCAGCCCGCACCTTGCCCCGCTGCTGCGCCAATGCCCGCATCGGCGACTCCCGCCACACCCTGCGGCGCGACGCCGCCGGGAATCATCATCCCGGCGCCGGCAACGCCCTGCATCGCCACGCCGCCGCCAAACTGCGCGGCCACGCCCGGCGGCAATGCAAATCCGCCCGGCATATACGCGCGCACACCGCCCGCCGGCATGGCGGTTGTCGCCATCATGGCCGGCACGGCCGGTATCATGCCCGGCGCGGCGAAGCCTGCCGCCGCCATGCTGCCCTGCTGCACCTGTGACAGGAAATTAAACAGCGGCTGCTTGGCGGCGGTTTGCACCGCGTGTTGCGCCGCTTCGTTATTGCCGTCGCCCTGGAAATTCTGCGCCGGCCCCTGCGCCCACGTCCCCGCCTTCAGGTTTGCGATGTCCGGCAAATCGGGAATCAGCAGCGCGGGATCGGCAACCGGCTCCTGCGCGCCGCCAAAGAACTGGCGCAATTGCTGCGCCAACTCCGCCTGCTGCTTGCGCTGGCGTGCCGGACTGGCGCTGCTGGCGTCATGGGAATCGGCCTTGCGTGTTTTATAGCTGTCCACGGAACCGGGCTGCGCGGCCTTGCGCTGCAAGGTGTCATTCAGCTCATCGAACATCGACGACAGGTTCATGAACAAGTCCGGCTTCAACAGCGACAGCAGCAATTCGGCCGCCGCCTCGTCCGGGTTGAACGCCAGCCAGGCCTGCTGCAGCGCATCCAGCAGCACATCCGGGCGGAACGGGTTTTGAGTGGTGCGCAGGATGTCGCGGTCCAGCAGGAACGCCAGCCGCACGTTCAGCGTGGCCAGCGCATCGGCATATTGCACTTCGAACGGTTTCGACATCGTTCCCAGCGCCACCTTGTTATCCATTTCCTCCATGGATACCAGCGACAGCGATTGCGCGGCGGGACGCGGCTTGGCCTTTTGCCCTGGCGCCAATTCCGCGATTTCGTGGCGCAACGCCTTTTCCAGCTCCTTTTTCACGAGGCTGAGGTAGCCGTAATGGCCGCTGCGCAGCAAATTACCGGCGCGAATCCGCGCCTGCACCTCGCGCACGTCGCCATCCAGGTCGCCATCGATCAACTCCGCCGCCACGCGCGTCGTGAAATCCAGGAATTGTTCGCCGACGTGGCGGTGCACGATGTCGATCAGATTTTCCAGCAATGCATGCCGCGGCGTCACCGCTTTCTTGGGCACGGCAGGATTTGTCTGATCTGATTGCATGGTCTAACCTGAACTGGTATGGGAACGGCGGATTGCCACACCCATATTCTTGCACATTATTGCCACAAGGCAATAGCTGCAAGTTAATAATCGGTAGATTTTTTTACCGGACCGTCTCAACCTAAGGGGATTAAATCATGCAACCCAAGGTAAAAACCAGACAAGATTATCAGGGCAGTCAGGAAATGCCACAGCAGGGAGGCGGCATCAGCCGGCAGTCGGGAGGAAAAGGATCGGGATCGGTTGCGCAACAGGAAATTCAGGGCGGCCGCCGCGACGACAACCGGCTGCGCGCGGAAGACGAGCGCAGGGCCAACCGGGTCAGCGCCCGCAGCACCCACCGCAATGGAGCCCGGGGACACTGATCAGGCTGGCCTGTAAAACAGCCCCGGCGGCGCGAAGGCCGGGGCGCGTTACAAGAGTCAGATATTCGTCACGCGGCGCCCCTTGGGCGGCGTGAAGTCCATCACCTTGTCGATCATTTTCACTTCGGCCGCCTGCTTGGCCGTCAAATGCAAATCCGAATAATTATGGATTTGCCAATGGTCGTCCGAGAATTCCACATGGTTGCGCAGGATTTCCTCGGTGCGGGCATCGTCGGCCTGCAAGCCTTCGACAATGATGCGCAGCGCTTCCGGCCGGGCGCCGGATGGCGCGCTGGCGTGCGATTTGTGCACCATGAAGCGGGCCGTCGTACTGGCATATCGTTTCTGCCCCGCCAGGAAGACAATGACGGCAATGGATGCGACTGCGCCCGCGTTATAGAAATGGAAACGGATCGGCAGTTTGCTCAGGTAGTTATACAGGCAAATGCCGTCGCTGACATAGCCGCCGTTCGATTGCAACAGCACGTGCGCGTCGGTCACCATGTCTTCCGTCATGTCGGCGACCGCATCGAACATGCGGTGCACCATATCGCTGTTGACGTCGCCGGACAGCGTAAACCACGCGTGCCCGTCAAATTTTTCATGCTGGTCCATGGTTGGCCTCGTTGTTGTAGTTAATAGAATTTTAGCAAAGGAAGCCGCCCCGCCCGCGCACGCGTTTCATTCGTGCGCCAGGGAAAAACGCTCCTGTCAGATTGACACGGGTAACCATCTGGCATATAGTCGACAGTCTTGATCGGGAGAGCGCAGCAAGCCGCTGCCGCCGAAGGGGCACTACCCAAAAACTCTCAGGCAAAAGGACCGGTCAGGGGTCGGCGGCGCACTGCGCAACCGGCACAAACTCTGGAGAGCGGCCGCTTGTTACGGCCCACCGAAGGGGCGTGCAGGCGACCAGCCTGCTATCTCTCAGGTACCAAGGACAGAGGGGTTCGATGTACGGCTTGCCGTGCCTTATTCCCCTTTTGCTCATTGGACCAAACATGACCCTGAAGTCGACTCCCCTCAATAACGCCCACCGCGCCCTCGGCGCCCGCATGGTCGATTTCGGCGGCTGGGACATGCCTGTCAACTACGGCTCGCAAATCGAGGAACACCACGCGGTGCGCACCGACGTCGGCATGTTCGACGTGGCCCACATGTGCGTGGTCGACATCAAGGGCGCCAACGTGCGCGGCTTCCTGCGCGGCCTGCTGGCCAACAATGTCGACAAATTGCAGGTATCGGGCAAAGCCCTGTACTCGTGCATGCTCAATCCCGAAGGCACCGTCATCGACGACTTGATCGTCTACTTCATCAACGAAGAGTGGTTCCGCCTGGTGGTCAACGCCGGCACCGCCACCAAGGACGTGGCATGGATGCAAGCCCACAACGACAAGACCGGCGCCGGTCTCACCATCACGCAACGCCGTGACGGCGATAACGCAATGGCATTGATCGCCGTGCAAGGCCCGAACGCCCGCGCCAAGGTATGGGAAGTGATCCCCGGCTCGCAAGCTGCCACCGGCGACATGAAACCGTTCAACGTGGCGTTCGTGCACGACACCCCGTTCGGCGAAGCCATGGTGGCGCGCACCGGCTACACCGGCGAAGACGGCTTTGAAATCGGCGTGGCCGCCGACAAGGCGGAAGCGCTGTGGAACGCGCTGCATGCGGCCGGCGTGAAACCTGCAGGCCTGGGCGCGCGCGACACGCTGCGCCTGGAAGCAGGCATGAACCTGTACGGCCAGGACATGGATGAATCCGTGAACCCGCTGGACGCCGGCCTGGCCTGGACCATCGACCTGGTGTCCGAGCGCGACTTCGTCGGCAAGGCGGCCCTGCTGGCCAAAGGCCAGAACGCCCAGTTCGTCGGCCTGATCCTGCGTGAAAAAGGCGGCGTGCTGCGCGCGCACCAGAAAATCATCGCCGCCAACGGCGACACCGGCGAAATCACGTCCGGCACCTTCAGCCCGACGATGCAGCAGGCGATCGCGCTGGCGCGCGTACCGATGGGCGTGAACGTGGGCGACACGGTGCACGTGGAAATCCGCGACAAGAAGCTGGCCGCCACTGTCGTGAAGCTGCCTTTCGTCCGTAACGGTAAAATCCTGGCTGCCTGAGCCGCAAGTCCAACCCACAGGCAACGAACAACAACCCAACTGGAGCCAATATGAGCAACATTCCTGCAGACCTGAAGTACACCGCATCCCACGAATGGGTACGCGCTGAAGCGGACGGCACCCTGACCGTCGGCATCACTGAATTCGCGCAGGACGCGCTGGGCGACATCGTGTTCGTCGAACTGCCGAAAGTCGGCAACACCTACACCGCCGGCGACGACGCCGCCGTGGTGGAATCGGTGAAAGCCGCCTCCGACATCTACGCACCGGTATCGGGCGAAGTCATCGCCGTCAACGACGCCGTGGTGGACGCGCCTGAATCGATCAACAGCGACGCCTACGGCGCATGGCTGTTCAAGATCAAGCCAGCCGACGCCGCCGCATTCGACGGCCTGCTGGACGCCGCCGCTTACGGCAAGACCACCGAAGGTTAATCCTTCGGCGCCCGCGATTTCGCGGGCATACGAATACCGCGGTCCCCGTAGGGCGGGTTTTACAAACCCGCCGATGCGCCGTCGAACCGCATGCTTGGCGGGTTTGTAAAACCCGCCCTACGAATTCCCACCATCCCCTCCGCTATCATGACCCGTACCAGCCTGACCCAACTCGAAGCCCGCGATGCATTCATCGCCCGCCACATTGGCCCGGACGCCGCCGAGCAGCAGCAAATGCTCGACGTGCTGGGCTACGCCTCGCGCGCCGCGCTGATCGATGCGATCGTACCGCCGTCGATCCGCAACAAGAACACCCTGCCGCTGGGCCAGTTCACCGAATCGATGCCTGAAACCGCAGCGCTGGCGAAGCTCAAAGCCATCGCCGGCCAGAACAAGGTCTTGAAATCGCTGATCGGCCAGGGTTACTACAACACCCACACCCCGGGCGTTATCCTGCGCAACATCTTCGAGAACCCGGCCTGGTACACCGCGTACACTCCATACCAGCCGGAAATCTCGCAAGGCCGCCTGGAAGCCATCCTGAACTTCCAGCAAGTGGTGACCGACCTGACCGGCATGGGCATCGCCAACTCGTCGATGCTGGACGAAGGCACCGCCGCCGCCGAAGCCATGACGCTGATCCAGCGCGTGGGCAAGTCGAAATCCAACGTGTTCTACGTGGCCAACGACGTGCTGCCGCAAACGCTGGAAGTGGTGCAGACCCGCGCCACCCCGCTGGGCATCGAAGTGCGCACCTTTGACCCGTCGGAACTGGCTGGCGTGACCGGTGCGTTCGGCGTGCTGCTGCAATACCCTGGCGTAAACGGCGTGGTGCGCGATTACCGCGCCGCCGTGGAAACCGTCAAAGCCGCCGGCGCCATGGTGGTGGTGGCCGCCGACCTGCTGGCCCTGACCATGCTGACGCCGCCGGGCGAATGGGGCGCCGACGTGGTCGTCGGTAACTCGCAGCGCTTCGGCGTACCGCTGGGCTTTGGCGGCCCGCACGCCGGCTACCTGGCCACCCGCGACGAATACAAGCGTTCGATGCCGGGCCGCCTGGTGGGCGTGACCATCGACCAGCAAGGCAACACGGCTTACCGCCTGGCCCTGCAAACCCGCGAACAGCACATCCGCCGCGAAAAAGCCACCTCGAACATCTGCACCGCGCAGGTATTGCTGGCCGTGATCGCGTCGATGTACGCCGTCTACCACGGCCCTGCCGGCCTGCTGCAAATCGCCAAGCGCGTGCACCGCTTCACCGGCATCCTGGCATCGAACCTGAAAACCCTGGGCTATGCACTGGCCAACGACAGCTACTTCGACACGCTGACCGTGAAGACCGCCAACGCCGACGCGTTGCACGCAGCCGCCGTCGCCAACGGCGTCAACCTGCGCAAGATCGATGCGCACCACGTGGGCGTGTCGCTGGACGAAACCACCACCCGTGACGACATCGCCACCTTGTGGACCATCTTCGCCGCCGGCATCAATTCGACCGCGACTGCACCGGACTTCGACACCGTGGAAGCCGCCGTGGAGCGTGGTTTCAACGAAGCGCTGGGCCGTTCGTCCGCCTACCTGACGCACCCGATCTTCAACCGCTACCACTCCGAGACGGAAATGCTGCGCTACCTGCGCAGCTTGGCCGACAAGGACCTGGCGCTGGACCGCACCATGATCCCGCTGGGTTCGTGCACGATGAAGCTGAACGCCACCAGCGAAATGATCCCGGTGACGTGGCCTGAATTCTCGACCATCCACCCGTTCGCGCCAAACGACCAGACCGTCGGCTACCGCGAAATGATCGCCCAGCTGGAAGACATGCTGTGCGCCGTGACCGGCTACGCCGCCGTGTCGCTGCAGCCGAACGCCGGTTCGCAGGGTGAATACGCGGGCCTGCTGGTGATCCAGAAGTACCACCAGTCGCGTGGCGAAGGCCACCGCAATATCTGCCTGATTCCTTCGTCGGCGCACGGCACCAACCCGGCATCGGCCCAGATGGTGGGCATGCAGGTGGTCGTGACCGCCTGCGACGAGCGCGGCAACGTCGACCTGGCAGACCTGAAAGCCAAGGCTGAACAGCACAGCAAGAACCTGGCGTGCGTGATGGTGACCTACCCGTCGACCCACGGTGTGTTCGAAGACGGCATCACCGAACTGTGCGACATCATCCATGCGCACGGCGGCCAGGTGTACGTCGACGGCGCCAACATGAATGCACTGGTCGGCGTGGCCGGTCCGGGCGCGTTCGGCGGCGACGTGTCGCACCTGAACCTGCACAAGACCTTCTGCATCCCGCACGGCGGTGGCGGCCCGGGCGTGGGTCCGATCGGCGTCGGCGCGCACCTGGCGAAGTTCCTGCCGAACCAGCGTTCCAACGGCTACGTGCGCAGCGAAGACGGCATCGGTTCGATTTCCGCCGCGCCGTTCGGTTCCGCTTCGATCCTGCCGATTTCGTGGATGTACATCGCGATGATGGGCGCCGAAGGCCTGACCGCCGCGACGGAAACCGCGATCCTGAACGCGAACTACATCGCACGCCGCCTGGCGCCGCACTTCCCTGTGCTGTACTCGGGCCACGACGGCCTGGTGGCGCACGAGTGCATCCTGGACCTGCGTCCGCTGACCGACGCCACCGGCATTTCGAACGAAGACGTCGCCAAACGCCTGATGGACTTCGGCTTCCACGCACCGACCATGAGCTTCCCGGTTCCGGGCACCCTGATGATCGAGCCGACCGAATCGGAAGCCAAGGCTGAACTGGACCGCTTCATCGACGCGATGATCACTATCCGCGGCGAAATCGCCAAAGTGGAAAGCGGCGAATTCGACAAGGCCAGCAACCCACTGAAGTTCGCGCCGCACACGGCCGAAGTGGTAGTGTCGGACAACTGGGACCGCAAGTACAGCCGCGAAGTGGCTGCGTATCCGGTGCCATCGCTGCGCCGTAACAAGTACTGGCCAACCGTGGGCCGCGCCGACAACGTGTACGGCGACCGTAACCTGTTCTGCAGCTGCGCGCCGATCAGCGATTACGAGTAAATCGCCCAGCCGCCCTGCGACGCTAAACCCGTAGGGCGGCTTTTACAAAGCCGCCTGCCTGCGCCACGTTGACGCAAGCATGGCGGCTCGCAAGCGAACCGCCCTACGCATTTTGGGCCGCAGTCCGCATGTGGTCCCCCATGCCGGCAACTTACGCGGCAGTCCCCAGCTCCGCAGCGTCCTCTTCTCCTTCCCACACGGCCGACTGCGCAATCTCTTCGCAGCTCTCCACCTCCCCACTACGCCGTATCCGCATCCACATCAGCGCACCACCCGGCGTCACCCCCACCGCATGCACGCCGCCCGTTTCGCTATCGATGCACAAACTGGCCGCCACCAGCGATTCCGCCACCGCATGCGCCCGCCCCCACGATGAACCCATGGCGCGCGACACCAGCCACAGCCCGCCGGAACCGTCCGAATAGGCGAGGTGCTCCGCCGTCGCGTCCTGCCCGCACCACACGAGACGCGCACCGCGCGCATCGGCGACTTTCAGCGGCAACGTATGGCCGCCCCGGTACACGACGATGCCATCCCCCGCCACGTAGACGTCCGGCACATTCGGCACCGATCCCGGCGCCAGCAGGAAGCTGGACGGACGGCGCGGAACCGACTGGTACGTCACATTGATGCCCCAGTTGAACGGGTCCGGGAACGAGACAAAGGACAGCGCCGAACCATCCTTCGTCAGCGACCACGCGCCCGGCAGGCGATAGCAGCCGATGGCCTGCGGTTCGCACCCTTCCGGCAGCGGCGAAATCCCCGTGACGGGATTGGCCGCGTTGAAATACCAGCGCCCTTCCCCATCGTAGGTCTCCGCCGTCACCAGCACCAGCGGTGCGGCGCCCGGCAATACGGGACCCAGCGCCAGCGCCGTGACGGCGGCGCCGTCCGGCAAGCCACGGCGGCGTTCCGGCATGCTGGCGAAGGCATTGAACCAGCCTGTTTCATCGAGCGTATCCGGCAAACCGGCGGCGGCATACAGCGCGCAACCGCCATCGCCACTGCGCTTGGATACGGCCAGCGCAATCGCCACCGCGCCATCGGCGCCCTGCCGCATATCGATGCATTCAATGACGGACGCGCGCGGATCGAACGCCGGCAATGCCGCGCTGAGATCCGTTTGCGACCAATTGCCGAACGCGGTGCGGCGGAACAGGTGCAGGTGCCCGTTGGCGCCCACGGAAAACACCAGCGGCATGCCATGGCTGTCGCGCAGCGTGAAGAACGGACGGCGCGCATCGATGGGCGCGGCGCACGGCATGCTGCCCCGGCCCCGGCGCTCCGTGTCGTGCAAGCGCACGAAATGCAGGCGGATCATGTCGGTTTCGGACAAGCCCTCCGCCACCTGGCGCACCAGCAAGGCATCCATGCCATGGGACACGCCCGTGCTCTTCGTATCGTAACGTCCCATCACCGCATCGTAACCACGCGCCAGGCGCTCCGGCGCATCCAGCTCCGACGCTTCCGGCAATGCCAGCAGGGCGATGGCCAGTTCGGCGCGGCCGCGCGCGGCCTCCGGCTGCGACGCGAAAATCGATGTCCAGCGCAGCACTTCGTCGCCGGCCGGCTCCCGTTTCAGCACGATGCGCGCCACCCGCGCCGCCGCATACCCCACAGCGCCCGATGCCGTCGCGCCACCCAGCCCATCCACCTTGCGCCGTGCCAGCGCGTACTTGCGCGCCACGCCCTCGATTGCCAACGCTGCCAAATTTGCACTCATCTCAACGCTCCTCGTGAACCAGTTCCAGTTCGATATTGCCGTCGCCATCCAGGCGCACGCCCCGGTATGCCAGTTGCGGCCCGGCCGGCAGCACCAGGTGGCCGGCGGCCTGCCCGAACATCGCCGCCACGGCCGCACCGAAATGCGCCACCACGGTTTGCTGCAATGACGTCATGCTGGCCGCGTTGCCTTCCCAGTCCATGGTGATCTTGTTCATGTTCAGTAAATGCGACCGCGCATCGGACACCACGTACATCCCCACCACGCCGGAATCCGTGACGGCGGGCGCCGGCCGGCCATTGACCGTCAACGTGATGCCGCCGCGCGCGGTCGGCACGCATTGCAGCCGCAGCGACCACTGCATCGTGGTGCGCGCCCAGCCCTTGCCCAGGTACGTCTTGCGCATGAACGGCCCGCTTTTCTGGTTGAGGCGGTCCCACTCGTAGCGCATCAAGGTACTGGTCAGATCGAACGTCAGCCGCTCGACGCCGTCGGCATCCGGCTGGTTCGACACGCCGACATGGAATTGCCAGTCCTGTTCCGATTCGCGGTCATGCGACCGTTCGCCCGCTTCGTGCCAATGCAGCAGCACGTGGTCGCGGTAGCGCCAGCCGCCCGCTTCCGGCACAAACCCGGCCCGCGCGCCGTTATCCAGCGACGCCATGGCGCCCGACTTTTCATTGGCCGATTCGACGCGGTCGAGTTCATCGCCATGGGCGCGCCGCGCATGGATATAGTCCGGCAGCGACGCCAGCCGCTCACGGATCGGTTCGACCAGCAGCGGCCGCACGAAATCGTTGAGAAACGTATTGCGCGCAATTACCAGCTTGCCGGCGCTGTCTTCATTCCGCGGCGCGGCCGGCGGAAAATGCCCGGCGGATACGCCATACAGCCGCGGATCGTGGGCGATCTTCCGGTCACCCATGACTTGCAGGAAATTCAACGACCCGTTGGCCGCGACATTGGCGCCCGATGGTTGCATGCGATCAAGGATATCGTCCGCATGTGTCTTGCGCGTGACAACGTAGCCCAGCACGAAGGGATTGCCGCTGCCGGCAAATTGCTTCAGCCATTCGCCAACCGTTGCGGTGAACCGCTTGGCCAGGAATTCGTTATCCGTATTTAAATAGGTGTACAGTGCATCGGCCTGCTGCAAGTCGCTTTGTTCGAAATCCAGCATGGCGGCCTGCACGCGGTAATACGCTTCGTCGAACCGTCCCAGCCGGTTGACGCTGGCGGGACCGGCGGGTGCGGCGCCGTTCAGCAAGTCGCGCATCGATACCGGCAACAACTGAATTTTGACCTGGAACGCCAGCCTCCATCCGGCCAGTGGCTGGCGCAACACATCGCCGCCCTCGTAACCGTTGGGAATGCGCATGTTGCCATTAATAAACGTCAGCACCAGGGCCGCCGTGCGCGGCATGCCGGTTTCAAAGTGGATTTCCGGCGCCGCCAGCACGGCACGGTCGTCGCCGTCACCGCCGATCAGCAACCCGGTTTCTTCCAGGCCCCCTGCCGCCACCGTCCAAGGAATGAATCCGGCATGCTGCAATGTTGCAAGTTGCCGATTTACCACAGTTGGCTGCAAGGCCCAGACGAAATCGAAGCCGTCGAGTGCAGGCGTGCAACCTTTGTTGGTTTCCTGCTGGGAATTAACGCCATGTGCCCCGCTGGCTTCAAAAGCGTTGCCTATGGTAAACATGGAAATATTAGACATGTTACTATCCTTGTTGGGGGAGTGCTAAGATTGTTTGACGGGAACGGTTGCAATTTAACGAGTGCAATCTTCTTCCGCCTTCCGGCAACCTTCCGGAAGGTATAAGTCCCTGATTTACAAAGAAATCATTTTTATGATGGGCGGCTGTTGATGAGCGATAACGGGTTTCGCTTCGGCGATTGGCAGATAGATCCAGACAGCAACACGCTGCGCAACGAGGGAGCGACCGCCACCGTCGAGCCGAAAGCCATGGATGTGTTGCGCTATTTGTGCCGCCATCCGGGCGCCGTCATCCCGCCGGAAGAATTGCTGCAAGCCTGCTGGGGCAATGCAGAACTGGGCGACAACCCCATCCACAAAGCCATTACCCAGCTGCGCCGCGCACTGGGCGACTCCGCCTCCGAACCCCGCTATATCGAAACCGTCCGCAAGCGCGGCTACCGCGCCATTGCGCCCGTCATCGCGACGGAAGACGCTCTGGAAGGTTCCTGGCAGCAAGGCTCTCCCTTCCGGGGCCTGGAATCCTTCCAGGAAAGCCATGCCGCCATCTTCTTCGGCCGCATGCAAGCCACGGCGCAGCTGCGCGAACTGGTGCTGAAACAAGCTTCCGACGGCTGCGCCATGGCGCTGGTGCTGGGACCTTCCGGTTCCGGGAAGACTTCCTTGGTACGCGCGGGCCTGCTGCCGGGCCTGATGGCGTCCCGTACCGGCTCCGGCGAACCGGTGGCGCTGGCGTGCACCTTGTATATGGATTGCGCGGACCTGGCGGACGGAAATTTATTCCAGGCACTGGCTGCCGTGCTGATGGATGCGGAAGTCGGCGGCAAGCTGCTGTTTGCCGGCGAAAATGCGGAAGGATTGGGGCGCTGGCTGGAATCTTCCGATGCGCAAGCCATTGCCGGAAGGTTGGCGGAAGCTTCCGGAAGGATCAAGATCGGGCTGTTCGTGGACCGGTTGGAGGCGATTTTCCGCGCGCCGGGGGTTACCGATGAGATCCGCGCGCGGTTTATTGCCGTGCTGGAACATCTGGCGTTGTCGAAGGCGGTGCTGGTGATGCTGGCTTGCCGGAATGATTTTTATCCGGAAGTGATAGCGCTGCCAGCGCTGATGGCGCTGAAGTCGCGCGGCGGGCACTTTGACTTGAATCCGCCGGATGGGGCGGAGATCGCGCAGATGGTGCGGATGCCGGCCAAGGCAGCGGGGTTGAAGTTTGAGGTTGATCCGGCTACGGGGGCGGCGCTGGATGATGTGCTGTGTGATGCGGCAAGGGCAAGTCCGGATACGTTGCCGTTGCTGCAGTATTGCTTGAATGAGCTTTATCGGCAGCGGGGTGAGGATGGGACGCTTGGCTTTGACAAGTTTCGACTTCTTGGGGGGATTGAGGGGGCAATTGCGGTCCGTGCCGAACAGGTCGTCGCTGGCGTGTCTGCTAATCAAGCAGCGGCGCTTCCCATTGTACTGTCACTGATCGTGGATGTTGCAGAAGAGCAAGGTGCAGTAACTGCCCGACGTGCAGCTTGGGCTGGACTACCAAACACAGAGGCACAGGAGCTCGTGCAGTCACTTGTGGAAGCCCGACTGTTTGTCAGTGAATTATCAGGCAATGTTCCAAGTTTCGGCATGGCCCATGAAGCATTGCTGCGCCGTTGGCCAAGGGTCTCGGAATGGATTGAACAGCATCGGCATGCATTGCAGTTGAGGACGCGAATAAGCCATGATGCAGATAAATGGGCTTCAGCAGGAAAGCCTCGTGACCTATTGCTTCCTGGAGGTATTAGGGTAAAACAAGCATCACGTCTGCTTGAAATTACCGGGTTTTCGTTGTCTTCCTTGGAGCGAGAATATATAAATAATTCTCAGGATAGGGCTAAATTTTCTGAGCGCCTGCGCATTATTGCCTTCGCACTAATTGGGACGCTGGCTGTCTTGGCAAGCGTTCTAGGCTTTACTGCGCTGCGTTCCCAGAAGACTGCCGACCTCCGTCGTAGTGAAGCTGAAAACCTGATGACCTATATGCTAGGAGACTTCGTCGAAAAATTGCGGCCGCTGGGTAAGCTTGACCTCTTAGACAATATTAGTGCACGGGCTCTTCCATACCTCTCCGACAACAATGCTTTGGATACTTCTCATATAGGGTTATTACAACGTGCCAAGAGCCTACAGATCATTGCGGAGGTAAAGCGGTCCCAAGGGCATATGGAAGAGGCAATCACCGCTCTAGCGGCTGGTCGAAACATTCTCCAACGTATGGATAAGCCAGATATAAAAGATAGAGATTTAGTTAAGAATTTAGGGGCGAATGCATTTTGGCTAGGGCAGACCTATCTTGATCGTAGCGATTTTGACAAGGCCGAGCAGTATTTCCTAGATTACAAAAAATACAGTGACCGATTTTCAAAACTGGAGCCGGATGATGTTGAAGGGTGGATCGAACAGTCATACGCCTATACTAATCTGGGCAGCATTGCATTAAAGAGAGGCGATTTGCATAGTGCATCCTCTTCTTTTTTTGCAGCGAGTGAGTTAAAGCTGAGAGCTTTCAGCAAACATCCAAATAATCTCAAATATTCAGCGGATCTAGCCAACAGTCATTCATTTCTTGCGAGCACCAAGGTCAAGTTAGGGGAATTACGGGAAGGCATGACCTTATTTCAGCAAGAGGAAAAAATTCTACGTCAGCTACTTGCAAAAACCGAGGATGCAAAAATAACATATCGTTTAGCTGGCTCGATATCGCGTCAAGCTGAGTTACTTTCTGCCCTGGGAAAACCATTGGAATCCCACGCCCGTTTAATAGAGGCGGAGCATCTCTTAAAAAATTTGGTGTTACTGGACCCTAGCAATCGCTATTGGCAGCTCTATATGTATTCGTTGCAGTTAAAGATTTTTGAGAGCGAAACCGAAAACATCGAATACAAAAATAATCTTGATAGGATTAATAAATTGCATGAGAAAGTTTCAGCCCTTGGAAAGCTTGACCCCAAGCGAACCGAGGTTCATGACCTCACGGCGAAACTGCTCTGGGCAAAAGGATTGGTTTATTTAAAAAACAACAACCGCAACGAATCTCTAACTGCAATTGATCAATCTATAGAAATCTTGGAGGGACTACATAAGAACGACTCTCGAAATCAGTCGATTATAATCAGTCTTGCCAATGCTACACTTGCGCTATCTGAGTTTGAACGTATTTCAGGTCAAACATCGAATTCGCAAACCACCTGCAAGCGAGCCCAGGAATTGCTGCTACCTTTGTCTCAAGGCGCCGCAGATTATCGAGTATTGGCTCCCTTAATTCGTGCATATCGTTGCACTGGTGAAATTTCAAAGATTTCGGAACATTTAAGAACACTGCAGCGCATCGAATATCGAGACCCTCAAATTATCACCCCACCACCAGCCTGAAAGGTAATTGCAATGCAAGAAAATACAACCACTGAACCTGAATTCGACAACGTACAAGTAACTGCAATCCCATATGTGGATGAGAATGGAAAGACAAAATACCGCACCACATTTAATCCTGAAACCGTCACCGTCACTACTCATGATGCAATTTTAAATTATCAATTGGTTGCACCGACACCAGATGGCGTAAAATTCTCGAAAGTTTCAATAAAGCCCGAACACTCAGATCAATTTAGTGAGCCAAGTATTAGCGTAAGCGGAAAAATGGTAACTTTTAGTGACGCTAACACCGTCAAAGAATCGCTCGCATTGACTTTCCACTTCACTGATAGCGATGGAGTCGAGTTCCTGGTGGACCCGGAAGTCGATAATAATCCACCAATTACCAAAGAAATTTGACCGCTTTGCAATGGGGAATTGATCTGAGCATGGCGCTTCGTGCGAGCAAGATTTACCACAGAGCAACTCCCCACGCAGCCGAAGAATAGTGGCGTATATGGCCTCGCCACTCACCACCAAGCTGCGGCATATCCAAGGCACTTCGCGCCGTCGTTGGCGACGGCACGCCTCCCCTTGTGCGCGCCGTGCCCGCCAAGTCCAAGAGATGCAGCAGCACATCGATTTCCTTTCCTGCAAGCTGACGCGCAACTTCAGCAATGCGAGCTATTGAGGCGATAGCCGATAGAGACTCGCGGTAACGCTCAGCTACCATTGCCCAGTAGCAAACCCACCACAACATTTATCTAAAGTGTAAGATAGAGTCACCTCAAAAAGGAGTGTGACCATGAAGCAATCCCTCAAGGCAGCACTGTTGTCCGGCCTCATCTTCCCGGGGCTGGGACAAATCCTCATCCTGAAGAAACCCACGCGCGGGTGCATCTTCCTGATCCCTTCGCTGGTTTCCCTGTTTTACATCCTGCACGTCGCGTATGAACAGGCGTCGATCGTGGCCGCCCAGCTGGCCAACGGCACGCTGGCCCTGGACGTGACCGTGCTGGCGGCGCAGATTGCCGCGTCGCGCGTCAATGGGCCGACCATGACCGCCGCCACCCTCGCCTGCGTGCTGTGCTGGTCCGCCAGCATTCTCGATGCGATCTTGTTTGGCAATGACCACCATCCTCATCACCATCCAGCCTAGGGACCTATCTCAATAATGAACAAAACACTGACTGTATCCGTCTTCCTTGCCGCGCTGTTGCTGGCGGCTTCCGGTGGCGCTTTGGCGCAGGCGTCCGGCATCAAGCGCGCGGTGGTGACCAAGGCCGATGTGGCGGCGCCGGGGCATGAAGCCGTGGTGGCGCGGGTGGAACTGGAGCCGGGCGTGGTGGCCGGGCGGCATACGCATCCGGGCGATGAGATCAGCTATGTGCTGGAGGGTGAAGGCGAACTGCTCATTGAAGGGGAAGACCCGCGGCGGGTGAAGGCAGGGGATGCGTTTGTGATTCCGGCTGGGAAGGTGCACGATGCGCGCAATGTGGGCGGCACTGTGATGAAGCTGGTGGGGGTGTATGTGGTGGAGAAAGGGAAGCCGTTGGCGACGCCGGCCAAGTGATGCATTGGCGTGTTGCACGCATGGCGGGTTTGTAAAACCCGCCCTACGGGGTTTGCGGCATCTGTGATGGCGGGCTTTATGGGCCCGCCATTTTTATTACACCAGCTTTGCGGCGTGTTCGCGCGTCGCGTGGAATTGCAGCTTGGGCCAGCGCTCTTGTGTCAGGCGCAGGTTGACGCCGGACGTTGCCAGGTACGCCAGGTTGCCTGCGGCATCGTAGGCCACGTTGGCGCTCAAGGCGTTTTCGAAGTCCGACAGGGCTTTCTTGTCGTCCGACGAAACCCAGCGCGCCGTCGAGATCGACGTGCTTTCAAACACGGCGTCGACGCCGTATTCGTTCATCAGGCGGCTGGCCACCACTTCAAACTGCAGCACGCCGACCGCGCCCAGCACCAGTTCGCCGCCGGAGACCGGCTTGAAGACTTGTACGGCGCCCTCCTCGCCCAGCTGTTGCAAGCCTTTGTGCAGCTGCTTGATCTTCAGCGGGTTACGGATGCGCACCTGACGGAAGAAGTCCGGCGCGAAATACGGGATGCCGGTGAAGGTCAGCATTTCACCTTCGGAGAAGCTGTCGCCGATCTGCATGTTGCCGTGGTTCGGCAAGCCGATGATGTCGCCCGCGTAGGCTTCTTCCACCTGTTCGCGCGACGATGCCATGAACGTCACCACGGACGACACTTTCACTTCGCGGCCGAGGCGCAAGTGCTTGACTTTCATGCCACGCTCGAAACGGCCCGAGCAGACACGCAGGAACGCGATACGGTCGCGGTGCGCCGGGTCCATGTTGGCCTGGATCTTGAACACGAAGCCGGTGAACGGCTCTTCGGTCGGCTCCACCACGCGCACGGAGGCGTCGCGGCCACGCGGCGCTGGCGCCCAGTCCACCAGCGCGGACAGGATTTCACGCACGCCGAAGTTATTGATCGCGGAACCGAAGAACACGGGGGTCTGGATACCGGCCAGGAAGTCTTCCAGGTTGAACGGGTGCGATGCGCCGTGCACCAGTTCCACTTCCATGCGCAACTGGTCCATCTCCATCGGGAACATTTCCTGCAGGCGCGGATTGTCGATGCCCTTGATGACTTCCACGTCCTGGTTCGCGCTTTCATCGCCGGCGCGGAACAGCAGGATCTCGTCATTCAGCAAGTGGTACACACCGCGGAAGTTCTTGCCCATGCCGATCGGCCAAGTGACTGGCGCGCACTGGATCTTCAGCACGGATTCCACTTCGTCCAGCAATTCCAGCGGGTCGCGGCATTCGCGGTCCAGCTTGTTCATGAACGTCACGATCGGCGTATTGCGCATACGGCAAACGTCGAGCAGTTTAATGGTTTGCGCTTCCACACCCTTGGCCGCGTCGATCACCATCAGCGCCGAGTCGACCGCCGTCAACACGCGGTAGGTGTCTTCGGAAAAGTCCTGGTGGCCCGGGGTGTCCAGCAGGTTGATGATGTGGTCGCGGAAATCGAACTGCATCACCGACGAGGCCACCGAAATGCCGCGCTGCTTTTCGATTTCCATCCAGTCGGACGTGGCGTGGCGGCCGGATTTACGGGCCTTCACGGTACCGGCCATCTGGATCGCGCCCGAGAACAGCAGCAGTTTTTCCGTCAGCGTGGTTTTACCCGCGTCCGGGTGGGAAATGATGCCGAACGTGCGGCGGCGCTTGGTTTCACGCGCGATCAGGGCGGCCGATTTGACGCTGCCTTGTTCTGCGCTGTCGCTGGAGGTGGTTTCGATTTCGTTGGACATGGGGATGGCCGGGGCCTTGCGGAGCAAAACTGGAGATTTTACACCATTTGCGTGGGGTATTTGGCTGTGGTGGTGAGGGGACAGGCTTGCTTTGCAAACCTGTCCCCGGCATACGGCCCCAGGTGGCGGCGGTTGTGCCCTGGCTTTCTTAATCTGTTTTCACGCGGCGCCAGCCGACGCGGTGGGCGGCGGCGGAATTCATTTCTGTCAGCGGCTTGGTCAGCATTTCGCCTTTGGCCGTCGTGGTGATCATTTTCAGTTCGCCTTTCGGCAGGCGGATGATGATGAAGCCCACCGCGGCCGACGTATTCGACAGGGTGCCGCCCGCCACCGTGCCGATTGGCGGGTTGCCATTGCATACATTGACGCTGTAGAAATTGGACGAGCCGCCCACCGAGCAGGACGACGAGGAACTCGGGATATTCGTCACGACATTCGCCACGCCGCTGACGACTTTCGGGTCCAGGTTCATGCGCTCGCCCAGGTTCAGGTTCCAGTCGAAGTACCAGCCATCCTGGGTTCCCAGGTCCACCGCATTGGTGGAAATCGAGTAGGTGTTCACGTTGCTGCCGGAACCCTGCAGGCTGAGGGTCTGCTTCACCATGCTGGTGCCCCGGATGGCGACGCAGGGCGTGGTGGTACAACTGTCCGTATCCTTGACCAGGTACAGGCTCTGGGTATCGGTGTTGGTGGTGTCCGGCACGTCCAGCAACCGCCCGGTGCCGAACAGCACTACCTTCTTGGCAGTCACGGTGCCGCTGCTATCGGTGGCAGCGCACAGCGTCACTTCCGGCCGTGCGGTAATCGGCTGCAACGTTCCCGCATCGGCCAGGTTTTTCACCGTGACGGCGCCCGCCGCATCGGTCAGGTCGAATTTCCACAGCTTGCCGTCGTTGTCGCCACCATAAACATAGGTGATGACGGGGTCCGTCGCAGGATCGTTCGTGATCGCGGTGATTTTAGAGAAGCCCGAAGGGGTCGTCGTGCTGCCGGAACCGGTCGATACTTTCTTCAGGATCGTGCCCGTTTCAACATCCACAATGTACAGCCAGCCTTGCCCATCGCCGGTGTTGACGCCGTCGACACCCGGCACGTTGTTATAGCCCGACGTCAGTATCACCACCCACTTGTTTTGCCACATGCCATATTGCGCATTGCCGAATGTCAGTCCGATGTTGGGGTCGTTGATCGCGCAGACCGTCGAATCGGCGCAAATTTCCCACAGCGCCTTCGGCGAATCCGGGTCCGTCACGTCCAGCGCATAGAAGCCCCGGCCGCCGCCATTCAAGCCGGCCACCATGACGGTATGCCAGGCGCCGCCATAATAGACGTCGCCCAGTTCGGGCGAACCGTCGGTGGTGAACTGGTGGTTGGTGCCGTAGGTGGTGCTGGTCAGCGCATACAGCTTTTTCATGGTGATGCGCGGCACGTACGCCCAGCGCTCATTGCCGGTCGCGGCCTCGAACGAATGCAGCATGCCGTCGTTGGCGGCGGTCATCACGGTTGCGGAACGGCTTGCCCACAGCGCCTTGAACGCATCGTAGCCGGACAGCGTATAACTCTTGCGCGGGTCGCGCATATACGCCGGTTTCGACGACGCGATATCGCCCAGCACGATCGGGATCGGGCCCGATGCCCCCGCCGGCGTATAGCTGGTCTGCGTATAGGCACGGAAAATCGCATCATCGGCATAGGTCTGCACGCCCCGCAGCCAGTTAACGACGTTGGCGCCGTCGTTGACGATGGCGCGGTCGGCCGTGGACAGCAGCGTGCACTGCGACAGCAACGTGCACTTGTTGCTGAACCAGGCCTGTTCCGTGGCGGTCAAGCCGGTGTAGGTGAATTGCTTCAGGGTCGGCGTGGCCGCCGTCGTATCCAGGCTCCAGATTTTCCGGGTGCCGCCGATGGCTTGCTGTCCCACCTTGTCGGAGCTGGTCCACGTGACCGACGTGCTCACGACACCGGTGGCCGGATCGATCTTGCGGTCGGTCAGCTCGCCATACCATTTCACGGTGGTGAACGTATCCGAGAAAATGTCATTGTCCTGCTGCGAAATATTCGGCGTCGACGTCGCCGCCGCGGCAGCTGCCCCGACCGACACCTGCATGTTCGCCAGCGCGGTCGATAACCCCTCCACCACTTCCTTCGGCTCGTTGGCGCTGAAGTATTTGCCGTGGCCGTTGATGGCGGCGTGCCACAGGTCGTCCACCCGTTCCTGCACGGTGCTGGCCGTGCTGGTGGTTTGCGGGTCCGGCCATACGTAGGCGCCGTTGCTGTTCCACGGGCAGCCGGATGCCACGCCCGTGATCAGGTTGTAAAAGTCGCCGCCCACCTTGGGCGCCGTATCGTAATTCGCCTCGTACGTCATCACGCCATCCATGCCCAGGCCCAGCGTGTACGTGTTCATGTGCAAGTGCGTGTTTTCGCCGGCGGCGGCCGGCACCTGGCCGGGCTTGGTCATGTCCGGTTCCAGCGACGGGCGCAGCGACACCGTTCCCGTGTTGGAGCCGCCGTTGTACCAATACAGCGCCACGTCGGAAATCGATTGCTGCGTCTGTGCGCGCGGATCGACGCAGCCGCGTGCCGACGTGCAGAAGCGGTTGGCGTTTTCCACGTTGTCATTATTGAGCACCGTGGTGGACGCGCCGCCGTTCCAGTAGCCGTCCGTGGTCAGGATCATGAAATTCGGCTGGCACGGGTACTGCACCACTTCCTGCCCCGACGCATAGTTATACGGGCTCTGGTTGGCAAACATCTTGCCGACACTGTCCATCGCCGTGCGGATCGGTGTCGAGCCGCTGGTGGTGGTGTTGTACAGCGCGCTGTACCAGTTGGTGCGCGACGTGCCGACAAAGTCCGCCGGTTTCATGTCGATGGCGGCGCCCGCCCCCGCATTGGACAGTTTCACGTAGCCGACGCGGTAATTGCTGTTGATGGCGGCAAAGGCAATGCCCACGGCGGTTTTCATCATTTGCAAACGGCTCTTGTAGTACGAGTACCAGTTGGCGAAGTTGGTCATTTCCTCCGCATAGGTGCAGACGCCCGCCGTCGTCACGCAGTCGCTGCGGTCCGTGGCTTTTGGATAGGTGCTGCCGGACGTCAGGTTCACGCGCACAAAAGTGCTGGGGGCGTCCGAACCGGACGACAGCGCCGCCGTCGTGGTGGGAATGCTGTCCGTCGTGGCGGACGCCGCCGCCACGTAGCCGGAACCGGCCGTGTAGCTGAAGGCAATCGAGCCGCCGGCCGACAGGGACCCGGTGGACGGCGTATCGGAATTGCTGTTGACCGCCGTATCGACCAGGCAAATCTTGGTATTGCTTTGCGCCGCGCACGTGGACGTGATGCTGTTGCCGCCGACATAGGCCTTGATGGTGCCGCCGGTGCCGATCGCCGATACGATGGTGCTGGCCACCGTGCTGGCGCTCTTGTTGGTGCCCAGGCTGATGTTGGTGGCCAGGGTGGTGCCGCCCCACGTGACGCTGGCCAGTTTCGGCGTGCCGCTGTTGGACGTGGTGCCCGACACGGAGATCAGCGCGGTGGGCGACACGCGCGCCACGGCCGCCGTCACGGTGACGGTGGGCGCCGTGACCGTGATGCCCCAGCCGGAACGGCTGCTGTCATTCACGGTCAGGCAGGTGCTGACCGACTTGCTGCCGGTGCAAATCACCGGCACCACGGCCACCACGCTGTCGGACGCCAGCGTGATGCCGAACGTCGAACAGGCCGGCACCGTGGGCTGGCCGATCGGCGTTTTCACGCACGCGTAGTACTGGTTGGTCAGGCCCGTCTTGGCAATGATGCTGGCGGCCAGCGCGCTGGCCAGCGTCTGCTGTTTCAGCGCGCTGTTGGTGCCGGTCGATGCCGTTACCGTACCGTTGGTGATGGTGCGCGCGGTGCTAGGGTCGGGAATGGTGGCGCTGGTGATGGTCATCGATGCGCTGGACGACGACGCGCCGATGGTGATGGTGCCGTACGATGCGGTGGCGCCGCTGGCGGTCGAATAGCGCGGATAAATGTAGCTGCCGACGCGCTTGGCCTGGCAATTGATCAGGTTGACGTCGGTGCACCAGCGCAGCTTGGCCGCCACCGGATAGCCGGACGGCGCGGAAGCGCCCGCCGCCGTGGACTTACACACCGTCATGGTCTCGTCCGTGCAGTACTCCGCCACGGAGATCGTGTAGTAATACGGGCCGGTGGTGATTTTCGTCGGGTACTTGTAAGTCGCGTCCGGATACGTGTAGGTCGCCGTATTGGTCTTGCAATCCGTGCCGCCGGACACCGTGCACCATTTCAGGTCGGGAAAACCATTGGTCAGGTTGATGGCGGTATCGCTGGCCGCGTACAAATCCTTGTTGTAGACACCGAAGCCGTCGCTGACCACGTTAGTCCAGTTGGTGGTATTGGCGGCCGTCTGTTCGTTGTAATACGTCCCGTCCGCCTTGATCGGCGGCTGGTAGCGGATCTTCGGGTTATAGATCTGGCGGTTGAAGTCCGGCGACATGAATGGCGGGTGCCCCACGTCGCACGCCATTTGCCCGTTCGACAGCTTGGCGCCGGAACGGCACAGGTTGTCGTTGATATAGTCCGGCGTGTAATGCTGTTCCATCGATCCGGAGTTATCGAACAGCAGCATCAGGTTGGGTTTCACACTGCCGGTGCCGGAAATGTTCAGCAGCGGCACTTGCGCGATATTGGTGGTGGCGGCAATGCCGGGCAGCGGCGTCACGGCAGCCAGCGCCAACGCCATGGTGACCATGGCTGTCAGCGCGGCGCGCGGGAGGGAGATGGCGTGCATGATTGATTTCCTTCAGGGTCCCATCATCACCACGGCCTGGGTGACGACATTGCCGCCCCGCGCGCCGTAGATGCGCGCCGTGACGACGTAATGCAATTCGGGGATGGCGTTGTATTCGGAACGGTCCGACGACAGGCTTTCGCCCAGCTTGGTCGCCGAACCCACCTTGCTCTTGGACGACGTCAGGGTGCAGCGGTTGGCGGGCGCGGTCGCGTTGTAGTCGCCCGCGAACATGCACATGCGGTGGATCACGTATTCAATTTCATTGCCGGCCGTGTCGGTGACGTGGGCCGAGCCTTCCCAATAGTCGCTGCTGCTGATCGATTGCGCGGGATTGATCGTGGCGCGGTAGCCGTTGACGGAGTCGTGCTGCAGCAGCGTCTCCTTGGACACGGTCGACAGGTACTGGAACGCCGTGTGCAGCCCCAGGTCGGCCGCCTTCGACAGTGCCGAGTCATACGCCAGGTTGGCCGTTGCCATGGTGGTCGACGTGGTGGATTTCACCAGGTACAGGCTGCTGATCAGCATCACCGTCAACAGGATCAGCACGATGGGCAGCGCCATGCCCCGCTGGCGCGCGCCGGAAAGAACGAGAGCGTGGCGCATCATGTCGGCCTCCAGCCGGAATTGCGGATCGGGACGATGGCTTCGAACACCCGGTAACGGTAGCACTTCCAGTCGAACGGATCGTTGGTCAGCGCCACCGGCGCCGTCACCGACACCGCCGTCACGCCGGACGGGCTGGCGTTGGAAAACAGTACCGGGGCCGCCGTGGTGGCCGTGCAAGTCCCCGAGCTGCCCGGTTTTTCCGGCGCGCCGCTGCGCGCCACGATGGCGATACGGATTGCCGCCACGCGGCGGTAGTCGCCCGCATTGCCGGTGCCGCTGACGCCATCGGCATCGATCATCGTGTTCGACCATTGCGACACCTGCATCGATGTCGCCGCATCGAAAATCGCCGCGGCGCGCGTATCGAAGCCATATTGCGCTTTCAGCGCAACGATATTGCCGACCACGGAAACAGGCGCGGCGGCCGCGCCTTCCAAATTACTGGCGCGCAAAGTCAGCACGCCGTTGGTGGTGGTCCACGTGTGCAGCGACAGGTTGCGTGCCGGCCCCAGGTTGAATACGCGGGCCCGCCCCGCCGCGTAGCTGTTGCCGCCCAGCGACCCGCTGTTGAAGCGGTTGCCGTCGCCACTGGAAAACTGCAGCGAGGACGCCAGTGGGTCGGCGCTCAGCTGCGCGATGGCGCAATTGCCGCCGGACGGTTCATTGGCCACCACGATGGCGTCGCCGGTCGCGAAGCCGAATGGCGCCTGGGTGTCGATGTCGAGCGTATCGGCGCCGGCATACAGCGAGCGCACTTTCACGGAACCGACGCCGGTCGGCGACGTGCCCGCATACAGGCTGATGGTGTCGGAACCGGTGCTGCTGTGCTGGATGATGACGGGCGCCAGCGGCGTGCGGTTGGCGCCGCTGCTGGCGTCGACGGCCAGTTCAAAGCCGCTGGTGTCGCTGAACGCGGTATTGCAGCCGGTCAGCAACTCGTCGTTCAAGCCCCATCCCGCCTGGGCCGCGTCTTCATTGATGGAAAACAGCGCCAGCATGCCGTTCTGCATCTGGTCCGAACCGCCCAGCGAACTGGCCTTGTTTTGTTCGGCCGACACCAGCATGCGGGTGGCGAAGGTCATGGCCAGCAAGCCGACGGTCATCGCCACCATCAGCTCGACCACGGAAAAGCCCTGGGTAGCTTTAATAGATTTCATGATGCGTTCGCCACGTAAGAAGTCAGCACATGCCGGTTTTCGCTGGCGCCCGTCTTGCGCGTCCAGCGGATGCTGATGTCGACGCGGGTGCGGCCCGTCTGCGGCGTGACCGTCACGGCCACGATGGCGTTCGGGATGCGCGCCTTGGTTTCCGTCAGCCATGGCGCCAGCACGGCATTGGCCGAGCCGCTTTCCGTGACGGCGTAGGACGCCAGGTTGGCGGCGTCGTTGCTCATGATGCCCAGCAGCGTATCGCCGGCAATGGTGGCTTCGGCGCGCATGCCGGCGTCGGACAGCGCGGAATAGGCGCGCGCCTGCATGCCGACCGCGCCCAGCAAGCCGACGCCGAGGATGACGATGGCAATGATGGCTTCCAGCATGGCGACACCCCGCTGGCGCCGGGTCTGGTTGAGCGCTTTCATGGCGGGCAGGCCCGGGAATCGGGCGCGGATAAGGTTGGATTGCACTTGGTGGCGGTGCCGGCCAGCGTCACGGCAACGGCCACCACGGGAATGTCCCTGGCCAGGCGCGTGGCGGGGTCGAGGCGGATCTGCGTCAGGCGGTTGTCGATGGTGGTGTCGACCCAGCCCAGCGACGTGAAATAAATGGTCGACGCACCGGACGGTTCGATGCTGGGCAACAGCACGTCCGATTGCGGCAGTGCGCCGGCGTCGCGGAACACGGACTTGAAGCCATCGGTACCCTTCGGGTCGTTGGTGGCGGGCGCCGCGGTGGTCGACCAGGCGCCGGTGCTGTCGCTGCAGCGGACCCCGGCGGCCGGATAGCAGACGTCGACTTGCCAGTCCATCTGGCCATTGGCAACATTCGGCGTCAATACGATGCGGGACGACGCATTGCGCGCCACCGCCTCGCGCCGCGCCAGCGCGAAACCGTCCGCATAAAATTCCGACGCGGACGCCGCCTTGTTGGTCATGACCCAGTTCGACATCATCGGCAAGCCGATCGACATCGCGATCGCCACGATGGCCAGGCCGATCGCCAGCTCGACGAAGGTGACGCCCGCCTGCGACCGTACCCGCTTCAGCGCCGGCATGTGCGTTAGTTGGAACATGCCCCACCCTTGCGGTCCACCCAGCATGACGTGCTGGTGCCCCAGCCGGTCGGCGACCCCGTGGTCGCCTTGGTGCCGGCCTGGTTGATGGTGTAGACAAAGCCGGCCGCCTTGCTCTGGCCGGTCGCCGTGATGGTGTAGGCCGACGTCGATGCGCCGGACAGCGCATACGTGAAATTCGTGGTGGCGGCCGGGAAGGAACTGGATGCATCGAAGCCGACATAGGTGCGGTTGTTGGCCCAGAACTGTTCCGCCGACGCCTGCGCGCCGCCCAGCGCCGTGAACGCTTCCGCCAGGCGGCCGCGCGTGACGTAATCCGTATAGGCGGGGATGGCCACCGCCGACAGGATGCCCACGATGGCCACCGTGATCATCACTTCCATCAGCGTGTAGCCGGCGGAAACTGCTTGCATGCGTCGCTTCATTGCGCTCTCCGAGGTTGCATGGCCCCATGCCATATTCCCATCGTAGCAAGGCAAGCTTGCATTTCCCTGAGGAAATGCTGACAGTTTCCTGACAAATTCCCGCAGATTTATTTCACTCGGGGAACCGTACCGTGAACAAGGCGCCAACACCCTTTGCTCCGCTGGCAACAGCGACCGTGGCGCCGTGCACGGTGGCGATATCGCGCACGATCGCCAGCCCCAGCCCGCTGCCCGTCACTTTGCTGTCCAGCCGCACGTGGCGGTCGAACACGGCCGTGCGCAAGTGCGGCGCGATGCCCGGCCCGGAATCCTCCACTTCCAGCACGCCGCCCTGCCCCGCGCCAGGTCCCTGGCCCTGGCTGCAGCGCACCGTCACCACGCCGTGCTCCGGCGTGTAGCGCAGCGCGTTGTCGACCAGGTTGTCGATCAGGTCGCGCAGCAGGAAGCGTTCACCCCGCACGGTGACGGGGTCCAGTTCGAATCCCAGGTCGATCCCCTTGCGGGCGGCCTGTTCGACGAATGGCTGCACGCATTCGCCCACCAGCGCATCGAGCCGCACCGGCTCCAGCGTGGCGGGATCGAAATGGCCGGGTTCCGCGCGGGCCAGCGCCAGCAATTGCTGGCTTTGCCGCGCCATGCGCGCCGTGGCCGACAGCATCAGCGCCACCGCCTGCGCGGTTTCCGCATCCGTGTGGCGCTGCGCCAGCCATTCCAGTTGCGCCTGCAACCCCGCCAGCGGGGTGCGCAACTGGTGCGCCGCGTCGGCCAGGAAATCCTGCTGCGCCTGCGCCGCGCCCTGCACCCGCGCCAGCAAGCCATTGAGCGCCAGCACCACCGGTTCCAGTTCATACGGCACCCCGGCGGACGGGATCGGTTCCAGGTCGTCGCGGCTGCGCGCATTCAAATGGCTGCGCATGCGCTCCAGCGGCCGCAAGCCATTGGTGACGGAAAACCACGCAAGGCCCACGCAACCCAAGGTAGCCAGCGCGCCCAGGACCAGCAGCGCCCGGAACGCCGCCTGGCGGATTTGCGCGCGCATGCGCAGGGTTTTCGCCACGCCGATGGTGGCGCTGCGCTGCCCCCGCGTGATGCGCAAGGTGGCGATGCGCACCGGTTCGCCGTTGACCACGCCGTCGTAGGCAAACCGCGCGCCGGCTTTCGGCGGCATGCGCAGCGGCGGAAAATCGCCGTCGCCCGCCACCAGGGCACCGCCTCCGGCGGTCCCTTCATCGGCATCGCGCACGACAAACGACACGTGGTCGATATCGCCGCTGCGCAGCACCTGTTCCGCCTGCGGCGGCAAGTCGATGCGCCACACGCCGCCTTTCACGTCGAGCCGCGCGCCCAGCGCGCCGGCCGCATCGAACAGGCTCTGGTCGTACGCCATCTGCGCGGGCAGCCACGCCAGCGCATAGGTCAGCGCGCCGCCGGCCAGGCTGACCACCACGAACGGGCCGATCAGCCATTTCAGCAGGCGCAGGCGGATGCTGTCGGGCGCACGCGCCATGTCACGCATGCGCGGCGGGTTCCAGCATGTAGCCGAAGCCGCGGATGGTGCGGATCGTGATGCCGGCGTCGGCGATTTTCAGGCGCAGGCGCGAGATATACACTTCCACCGCGTTCAACGTCATGTCGTCGCCGAACGGCAGGATGGCGTCGATGATCTGCTGTTTCGACACCACGCGCGAACCGTGCTGCAGCAGGTATTCCAGCACCGCCCATTCGCGGGCGGATAAATCGATGGCGCGTTCGCCGATGCGGGCGCGGCGCGCCACGGCGTCCAGCGCCAGCGCCCCCATCGCCAGCACTTGCGGCTTGGGCGCATGGCGGCGCGCCAGCGCCCGCACGCGCGCCACCAGTTCCGGCATGGCAAACGGTTTGACGAGGTAATCGTCGGCGCCCAGTTCCAGTCCCCGCACGCGGTCTTCCACCGCGTCGCGCGCCGTCAGCAGCAACACCGGCGTGGCGGCGCCCCGCGCGCGCAGGCGGCGCACCACTTCAAAGCCGTCGATGCCGGGCAAGCCGATGTCCAGCACCACCACGGCAATGCCCTCCCCTTCGGCGGTGGCCAGCATGGCGTCCGCTTCCGAACCGTTTTTCAGGACGTCGACCGCCATGCCGTGGCCCGTCAGGATACGGTGCAAGCCATCGGCCAGGACGGCGTCGTCTTCTACTACCAATACGTGCATCGGCTGCCTTTCAAGGGTTCCAGGCCTACTATAGAGGGGGCTTTGCGATTCATCAAGCCGTCACAATCCACGGGCATTATTGCGTCGCGGCAATTTTAATGAATCGAGATCCCCATGCAAACCCTTCTTCGCCCCGCCATCGCCCTGATGCAGCGCCTGCGCCTGTTCCCCAAATTCATGCTGGTGACGCTGGTCTTCCTGCTGCCCCTGCTGCTGGTGACCGCCCTGCTGATGGTGGAGCTGAACAAATCCATCGATGTCACGGGCCGCGAACAGCGTGGCGTGGCGTACCTGTTGCAGGTCCAGGACATCACGCGCCTGGTGCAGCAGCACCGCGCCGTCGAACGCCTGCGCCTGGCGGCGCACCAGCCGGCCGACGGGGCGCCGTTGCGCAATGAGGTGGAACAGCGCATCAAGCGCCTCGATGCGTGGCAAGCGGGCAGCGCCGGACTGTCCGCGCTGCCGGAGTGGCAAGCCGCCCGCGACGCATGGACCGCGCTGGCGCAGCGCCAGGCCAAGGGCGCGTCCGACGCGAAGGGCAGCGTGCAGCTGCACGGTGCGCTGATCGGGCAACTGGGCAAGCTGGCCACGGCGGTGGCGGACCGCTCCAGCCTGAGCCTGGACCCGCAAGTGCAAACCTATTACCTGATTGCCGCCTTCACCCGTTCGCTGCCGGACATCGCCGAAGATTTATCCGTGATTGCCGCGCGTGGCGGCGCTTACATCGACAGCGGCCTGTTCGAAGCCAATGAAGACCAGATGGTCAACGCCACGGCCATGATCGCCCGCCACAACCTGGACCGCGTGCCGGGCCAGGTGGCGGCCATGCTGCAGCACAATCCGGAATTGAAAGGCGCACTGCAATCGCACCAGGCGGCCACCGGCAATGCGCTGGCGTTCCTTGAACGCACGAAAAACGAAGTCGCCAATTCGTACAACCAGACCTCGGGCAAGGAATTTTCCGGCGCCGGCAACGCCGCCATCGATGGCTTGTACGCGTTTGGCGGCGCCTGCGCCACGGCGCTGGACCAGTTGCTGGCCCGGCGCATGGCGGCGGACCGGTGGCGCCGCAACCTGATGCTGGCCGGCGTGCTGGCCGCCATCGGCGCGGCCGCCTTCCTGTTCGCGGGCTTTTACCTGTCGTTTTCGCGCGACGTCGGCACGCTGAACCGCGCCGTGCGCGCGGCTGCCGCAGGCGACCTGACGCAGGCGATCGCGTCCCCGGCGCGCGACGAGATCGGCGCGCTGGTCAACGCCTTCGGCGCCATGACGGATTCGCTGGCCACCTTGGTGGGCGACATCCGCAGCGGCGCGGGACGGATTGCCAGCGGCGCCGATGAACTGGCGGGCGGCAATACGGAATTGTCCGGCCACACGGCGTCGCAGGCGGAAGACTTGTCGGAAACCGCGGCCTCGATGCGCTCGCTGACGGCCACCGTGCAGCGCAACGCGGCGCACGCGGAAAGCGGCCGCAAGCTGGTGCAGTCGGCCACCGATATCGCCCAGCAGGGCGGCAGCAAGGTCGCGGCCGTGGTCGACACGATGGCCGCCATCCGCGCCAGTTCCGACAAGATCCGCGACATCACGGGCGTGATTGACGGCATCGCGTTCCAGACCAATATCCTTGCGTTGAATGCGGCCGTCGAAGCGGCGCGGGCCGGCGAAGCGGGCCGCGGCTTTGCCGTGGTGGCCAGCGAAGTGCGTTCGCTGGCGCAGCGCTCGGCCTCCGCCGCGAAGGAAATCAAGGCGCTGATCGAAGACTCGGTGTCGCGCGTGGAAGCAGGCCATGCGCAGGCCGACGCCGCGGGCGTCACCATGGAGCAGGTGGTGCATTCGGTGCGGCAAACGGCATCGATCATTGCGCAGATCAGCGAGGCCGAAGCGGCGCAGCGGGAACAGATCGAACAGGTCGACCGCGCGCTGGCCCGCATCGACGACATGACGCGCCAGAACGGCGCGCTGGTATTGCAGGCGTCGGCCGGCGCGGACAGCCTGCACGAGGAAGCCGTGCAACTGGGCGAGGCGGTCAGCCGTTTCCGGCTGGACCAGGCGCACGAACAGGACGAAGCGGCGGCGTTATCGGCCGGATGGTCGGTGGACGGCCCTCTGCCGACCGTGGCGCAGCCCCATGAATGGAGCGCCAACAAGCCCAGCATCGTTTCGCGCAAGCGCTTGCTGGGGTAATTCCGGTTTACAAAGTTTCCGTAGGAATAAGCTTACAAAGCGCCATGCTCCCAGCCTACACGGGGGCGGAGAACCGTCTTATGTTCGTAACCTACACAAGAACTTAAAGTACTCACAACGCGATCGATAAAGTGGGACGAGAACAGAAGTCCCACCCGATGTTTTCATTGGCATCGCATTGCAATCATGTACTTAAGCTTGTGAGGAAAAAATGAACAACAGTCAACTTGACAGCGACTTCGGTCACGCTGGCCATCCATCGGTGGCACGGATGGACGTGGATTCGCCGGAATTCAAAGTTGCGTCCCGGCCCGTTGTCAGCTACAGCGGCGCCCAGCAAAACGAACTGCTGGCCGCCCTGCCTCGCGAAGTCCTGGAATCCCTGTTTGAGCACCTGGAACTGGTCGCACTGCCATTTGGCAAAGAGTTGTTTGAGTATGGCAGCAAACTGGAAAACGTGTATTTTCCGACCACGTCAATCGTGTCGCTGCTGTACGTGATGGAAGACGGCGCCACCACGGAAATCGCCGTGGTCGGCCATGAGGGTGTGGTGGGCGTATCGATGTTCCCCGGCGAGCGGGCCATGTGCAGCGCCGTCGTGCAAAGCGCCGGCTATGGCTACCGCCTGAAGGCGCAGGCGCTGCGCGATTGCTTCAACCAGGGCGGCGCCCTGCCCCAGCTGCTGATGCGCTACAACCACGCACTGTTCGCGCAAATGGCGCAAAACGCGGTGGGTGGTCGCCACAGTTCGATCGAACAAAAACTGTGCCGCTGGCTGCTGGACCGCCTGGACCGCTCCGCTTCCAACGAGTTGAAAGTCACGCAGGAAATGATTTCCATCATGCTGGGCGTACGTCGCGAAAGCATCACGGCGGCCGCCGGCAAGCTGCAGGACGACGGCATGATCACCTACCGCCGCGGCAATATCACTGTGCTTGATCGTGAAGGCTTGGAGCGCTACGCTGGGGAGTGCTATAAGGTGGCAAAGACGGAATATGACCGTCTGCTGGTGGACGTGGCAGGCTGCTGAAGTCGGGCCGGCCCGGCACTTTCGGGGGCGTATGGCGCAGCGGGATATGGACTTCGATACACGTGCCCTGGTCGTTGCGCCCCCGGCGGATCGTCAGTGTCCCGCCCAGCAGCAAGGCCCGTTCGCGCATGCCCAGCAAACCGTGCGACATGGGCTTGACGATGGTGTTCGACGCAATCCCGACGCCATCGTCGATCACGCGCAACGTCAACACTTCTTCCGCGCATTGCAAAGTCACCGTGACGTGACTGGCTTTCGCATACTTCCTGATATTGGTCAGCGATTCCTGCACGATGCGGAACAGCGCGATGGCCAGGCTGCTGTCGCGCGACTTTGCCACACCGTCGATATGGCTGGCGATATCGGTTTCGCACGGCACCTTCGCCATGCGCGAAAACTCTTCGCAATAGCTTTCGATGGCGGCGCACAGGCCCAGGTTATCGAGCAGGCTCGGACGCAGGTTCTCAATGATGCGGCGCTTCATTTCCACCGTATCGACCAGGGTGGCGCGGGCCCGCTTCAATTGCTGCGCCAGTTCAGGATGGGTCTTTTGCAGTTGCTGCATGACGGCCGCGATATCCATGGAGATCGATGTCAGGTTCGCCCCCATTTCATCGTGCAATTCCCGTGACAGCCGCACCTTTTCCTCTTCGCTGATGGAAATCAGGTGGCGCGACAAGACAGACAATTGCTCGGTACGTTGTTCGACCGTGGATTCCAGGTTTTCATTGGCCGATTGCAGCGCCTGCTCGGCGGCCGCCCGGTTCATGAAGCTGCGCCGCACTTGCCGGTAAAATGCGATCAGCACCACGATGGCCACGGCATTGATGCCGGTGCCCAGCACGATGGCCTTGTGGTATTCGTCATAAAAGCGCTCGCTGCGCTTTTTCAGCGTTTCATTTTGCTCCTGCACCATGATGACCACTTGCAGGCGGATTTCATCCATGGCGGAGCGTTCATCGCTGACCTTGGCGATATTGACGATTTCATCGAGGCCGCCGTGGCGGTACACATCGATGGCTTGCGTCATCAGCGCCAGTTTACGCCGCACCAGCGTACGCAATTGCGCCAGGTTTTTCAGCTGGGCCGGGTTTTCCGCCAACAGTTTTTCCAGTTCCGCGAATTCCGCTTCCGTCTCAGCCGTCACCGTGCGGGTCGGCCCCAGGTACGATTCCTTGGCGGATGTGAAATAGCCGCGCATGCTGCTTTCCGCATCCAGCACCAGCACATTCAGGTATTGCAGCCGTTCGGCCACACGCGACGTTTGCGCCAGCTGGGCATTGGCGCCCCGCAGCGATTGCAAATTCAGGTACAGGCTGAACCCATTGGCTATCAGAATCAGTGCGCACGTGATGCACAGAATCGTCTTATAGATGGGCAGCTTGTGTTGCGGCGCTCTGTCGACTGTGAAATACATCCTGGTTAATTTCCTTCGCTGGCGATCTATCGCAATACACGATGCTGGACCCAGCATAGCTGAGGGAATTATAGACCGTGCGGAAATTTGCCGCAGCGCACAAGTTTCTACGGTGCGCTGGATTTGCAGGCAGGAAAATTGAAGAAAGTTTGGAAGCGTAACTAAAATTGCATGGGAATGGGAGTTGGCGTGAGCGGCGTGGCGCCGCCCTGCACGCCCCGCGCCTTATTCCAGCAAATTATTCTTCATTGCGTAATACGTCAGGTCGCTGTTCGATTGCAGACCCATTTTTTCCATGATGCGGGTGCGGTAAGTGCTGACGGTTTTAATGCTGAGCGACAGCGCCACACCGATATCGGACACCGTGGCGCCACGCGCCAGCCGCAAGAACACCTGGAATTCGCGGTCCGACAATTCCGTATGCGGCGCCGTGTTCGGATCGCGGTCAAAACTTTGCGCCAGCAATTCGCCCACTTGCGAACTGACGTAACGGCGTCCCTGGTGTACGGTGCGCACCGCCGTCATGAGCTCTTCCGCCTCACACTCCTTGTTCAGGTAGCCATTGGCGCCCATTTTGAACAGATTCAGCGCATATTGCTGCGCCGGGTAACCGGACAGGATCAGCACCGGCAAGTCCGGCTGCCCCTGACGGATGGTGCGCAGCGTATCAACGCCGGACTGGTCCGGCATGGCGATATCGAGCAGCAGCACGTCGCAAATTTCGCGCCGTGCAATGTCCAGAGCTTCGCGGCCGGTGCTGCCCTCGGCAACGACGGAAAATTCATCCGAAGATGAAAAAATCTGTTTGAAGCCGGCCCTAACTATCTGATGATCGTCACATATGGCAACGCGTATCATTGATTCCCTCGTGTCTTCCTCGTGGGAGAAAACCCACACCGCCGACGACTCATTTACTATCAAAATAGTAACATTAATATTGTAGCACTGCTATTTTACACTTCTGTGCCGTGCCGTGGATTTTCACTTGACGGACTAGACGTAAAATACGCGGAAAAACGCGGCAATGCGCGACAGACGCAACGAAGCCTTCCCGGCCTGCTGCTACTTCAGCAATTCCAGGATGGCCAGCAATTCCTTGCGTACCAGGGCCCGGTCGATTGGCGGCGGCAGCACAGGCTGCGGTTCAGCGCCCATCTCTTCATCATACTCCGCATGGACGGCCACGCCACGGCTATCGAGTTTATTACGGGCGCCACTGATGGTGAACCCCTGTTCGTATAACAGTTCCCGTATACGCCGTATCAGCAGCACTTCATGATGCTGGTAATACCGGCGGTTGCCACGCCGCTTGACGGGTTTCAGCTGCGTGAATTCCTGCTCCCAATAACGGAGCACATGCGGTTTAACGCCGCACAGCTCGCTCACCTCGCCGATCGTGAAATACCGCTTGGCCGGGATGGGCGGCAATGCCGCCGGATCAGACTTGCCGAGACGATCGTTCATGGATGGCACTCAGTTAAGCGGCACGCGCCAGCGAGTTGCTTTCTTCCACCATGCCTTTGAGCTTTTGGCTGGCATGGAAGGTCACGACACGGCGTGCCGTGATGGGAATTTCTTCTCCGGTTTTCGGATTGCGGCCCGGCCGCTGCGGCTTGTCGCGCAGCTGGAAATTGCCGAACCCGGACAATTTGACGGCTTCGCCGCGCTCCAGCGCGTTACGGATTTCGTCAAAAAAGGTCTCCACCATGTCCTTGGCTTCGCGCTTGTTCAGGCCGACCTGCTCGAACAGCAGTTCCGCCAGCTCGGCCTTGGTCAAGGTCGGCATGTCCTTTTCCGCCTCTTTGCGCACTTTAGCGACCAGCATGGCGCTGTGCAGCTCCGCATCCAGGGCGGACTGGAGTACGTTGTTGTCGACGTCGTTGTTGTTAATTTTGCTGCCTCTAATTGTTGCGTAAAATTTACGACGGACACGCTATCTGCATGTCCGGCGGCGCAACGGCGGCTTTGTAAAAGCCGCCCTACGCAATTTAAGCCCGCGGTTTGGCGTTGTGTTTTTCAACCGCGGCCGCCGTTACAGCAGCCATCACAGCATCTACCACATCGTCTTGCAGGGTGTTTTGAGTATCTTGCAAGCTAAAGCGGAAAGCAAGAGATTTTTCATCCGCTTCCAGTCCTTTGCCGCGATATTCATCAAACAAAACAATGGCTTGCACAAGCTTGCCGTGCGGACTTACTTGCACTGCGGAATGGAATGCATCCAGCAGCGACTGGGCCGCCACATCATGCCTGACCACCAGCGCCAGGTCGCGCGTGGCGCCCGGGAACTTGGAAATCTCGCTGTATTTTGGCACATCGCGTTGCTGCAAAGCAATAGCATCCACTTCGAACAATACCGGCGCATTCGGCAAGTCATACTTTTGCAGCCAGCGCGGATGCAACTCGCCGATAAAGCCGATCACCTTGCCGTCGAGTTCCACGTTGGCGGAACGGCCCGGATGCAGCGCCGGGTGCGTCGCCTTGGTGAAACGCAGGGTTTTCGGTGCGAACAAGTGCTCCAGGTCCGCTTTCACGTCGAAGAAATCGACGTTGCGGGTATCCATCGCCCACTGTTCGTCCGCCACCGGGCCATAGGCCAGCGCCGCCACGCGTTGCGGCTGGTCGTAGCCGGCCACCGTCAGCGGACCATCAACAACGGATGCGTCGCGCTTGAACAGCGCGCCCACTTCGAACACGCGCACGCGGCTGGCTTTGCGGTTCAGGTTGTAACGCACGTTCGCCACCAGGCCGCCGATCAGGGTCGAGCGCATCACGCTCATCTGGCTGGCGATCGGGTTTTGCAGCTTGATCGGGTTGTCGTTGCCGGCGAAGTCCAGTTCCCACTGGGCTTCCACGAAGCTCATGTTGACCACTTCCTGGTAACCCAGGTCGGCCAGCTGGTGGCGCACGGCGAAGATGGAGCGGGTGTTTTCCGGTTCCAGCTTCATCGTGTTGGGCGCGACCGGCGCGACGGCCGGGATGTTTTCAAAGCCGTAGACGCGGGCCACTTCTTCGATCAAGTCTTCTTCGATCTCGATGTCGAAGCGGTACGACGGCGCCGTCACGGAGAACACACCGTCTTCCAACGTGAATGGCAGCGCCAGGCGCGTAAAGATGTCGGCGATCACCGCGTCGGTCAGCGGCACACCGATGACTTTTTGCGCGCGCGCGGTGCGCATCGTCACGGCTTTCGGCTGTGGCAGGTTGACGACCTGGTCGTCGATGGCGCCCACTTTCGTGTTCGGCGTGCCGCAGATTTCCACGATCAGCGACGTCAGGCGCTCGAGGTGCTCGGGAATCGTCGCATAATCCACACCGCGTTCGAAGCGGTGCGCCGCATCGGTCGAGAAATTGTACTTGCGGGCGCGGCCCTGGATCGCTTGCGGCCACCAGAACGCCGCTTCCAGGTAAATCGCCGTGGTGTCCAGCGACACGGCCGTGGCGTCGCCGCCCATGATGCCGGCCAGCGATTCCAGCTCCTTGTCGTCGGCGATCACACCCACCCAGTCATCGACCGTGATGGTATTACCGTTCAACAGTTTCAGGGTTTCACCGGCTTTACCCCAGCGCACGTCCAGGCTGCCGTGGATCTTGTCCATGTCGAACACGTGCGACGGACGGCCCAGTTCCAGCATCACATAGTTGGAAATGTCGACCAGCGCGGACACGGAACGCATGCCGCTGCGCTCGATGCGCTGCTTCATCCATTCCGGCGTCGCCGCTTTCGCATTCAGGCCACGGATCACGCGCCCGGCAAAGCGGCCGCACAGGTCCGGCGCCGACACCTTGACGGGCAGCGTTTCATCCAGGGTGACCGGCACGGTGCGGAACGCCGGCACCGTCAATGGCGCCCCCGTCAGGGCCGCCACTTCGCGCGCCACGCCCAGCACCGACAGGCAGTCCGCCTTGTTCGGCGTCAGCTTGATCGTGAATTTCAGGTCGTTCAGTGCGAAGTAATCGCGGAAGTTCTGGCCCGTCGGCGCATCGTCCGGCAGTTCCAGCAGGCCGGAGCCCTCTTCCGACAGTTTCAGTTCCTTGGCCGAGCACAGCATGCCTTGCGACTCGACGCCGCGCAGCTGGCCCACCTTGATTTCAAACGGCTTGCCGTCGGCGCCCGGCGGCAGCACGGCGCCCGCCATCGCGCACACGACTTTCAAGCCCGGGCGCACGTTCGGCGCGCCGCACACGATGTTGAGCAAGGTGCCGGTGCCGACGTCGACCTGGCACACATTCAGGCGGTCCGCGTTCGGGTGCTTGGCCATTTCACGCACGTGGCCCACCACGACATTGTTGAACGGCGGCGCGACCGGTTCCACTTCTTCCACTTCCAGGCCGGACATGGTCAGCAAGTGCGCCAGTTCATCCGACGTCATTTTCGGATCAACTAAAGTCCGCAGCCAATTTTCAGAGAATTGCATAATTATTAGTCTCACGTAGGGCGGTTTCCGTGCAACGGAAGCCGCCATTTGCATGCATTTCGACGGCGCCGCCATGGCGGGTTTGTAAAACCCGCCCTACGTTGCCGCCGCGATCCGGTTAATTGAATTGCTTCAGGAAGCGCAAATCGCCTTCGTAGAACAGGCGCAGGTCGTTGATGCCGTAGCGCAGCATCGTCAGGCGCTCGAGGCCGGAGCCGAACGCGAAGCCGATGTACTTTTCCGGATCCAGGCCAAAGTTGCGCACCACGGTCGGGTGCACCTGGCCCGAGCCCGACACTTCCAGCCAGCGGCCCTTCAGCGGACCGGAGCCGAATGCAATGTCGATCTCGGCCGACGGTTCCGTAAACGGGAAATACGACGGACGGAAGCGCACTTGCAAATCGTCCGTTTCAAAGAAGGCTTTGACGAAATTCAGGTACACGCCCTTCAGGTCGGCAAAGGAAATGTCTTCGGCGATCCACAGGCCTTCGACCTGGTGGAACATCGGCGAGTGCGTCGCATCGGAATCCACGCGATACGTGCGGCCCGGCGCGATAACCTTGATCGGCGGCTTGCTGTTGCGGGCATAGCGCACCTGCATCGGCGACGTGTGCGTGCGCAGCAGCAGCGGCTTGCCCGTGCTGTCATTGCCGTCGATATAGAAGGTGTCCTGCATCGAACGGGCCGGGTGGTTTTCCGGGCTGTTCAATGCGGTGAAATTGGTCCAGTCGGTTTCGATTTCCGGGCCGCCGGCCACGTCGAATCCAATCGAGCGGAAGATCTGTTCCACGCGTTCCCAGGTACGCATCACCGGGTGGATGCCGCCGCCGGCGCGGCCGCGGCCAGGCAAGGTGACATCGATTTCCTCGGCATTCAGGCGTGCCTGCAACTGGGCTTCGGCCATGGCGTCACGGCGCGCGGTCAGCGCGGCTTCGATCTGCACTTTGGCGGCATTGATCAGGGCGCCCTGCGCTTTTTTCGCCTCGGGGTCCAGCTTGCCCAGGCCTTTCATCATTTCCGTGATCTGGCCGGTCTTGCCCAGGTATTTGGCTTTCGCGTTTTCCAGCGCGGCTGCGTCCGCGGCGGCGATAAAATCAGCACGGGCCGAGACGACGAGTTCTTCCAGGGTGTTCATCAGCAAAATTCCTGTCTTAGAAACCAAAAACGGGGCACAGGTTCACACCTTGCCCCGCTCTCAAGCGCTGCTTGCGCAGCGCGTCAGATCATGCGTATTAAGCAGCGATCTTGGCTTTAACGGTGTTAACAATCGCAGCGAAAGCTGGCTTGTCGAACACAGCCATATCGGCCAGGACTTTACGGTCCAGTTCGATGTTGGCTTTTTTCAGGCCGTTCATGAACACGCTGTAGGTCACGCCATGTTCACGCGTTGCCGCGTTGATACGGGTGATCCACAGGGCGCGGAATACGCGCTTCTTGTTACGACGGTCGCGGTAGGCGTACTGGCCAGCGCGCATCACTGCTTGCTTGGCAATACGGTATACCTTGCTGCGACGGCCGCGGTAACCCTTGGCCAGGTTCAGTACTTTTTTATGACGGGCACGCGCAGTAACCCCACGTTTTACTCGAGGCATAGTAGCTCCTTAAATGAGTGTGAGATTAAGCGGATGGCATCATTGCGTAGACGCGTTGAACGTCCGTCGCATCGATGTTACGGGTACCACGCAGCTGACGCTTGTTTTTGGTGGTTTTCTTGGTCAGGATGTGGCGTTTGAAAGCCATACCCGATTTCACAGTACCACCTGGACGCACGCGAAAACGCTTTTTCGCGGAGCTTTTGGTCTTCATTTTTGGCATAACACATCTGTCCTCTCGGACAGCTCCAAAGTAACAGGATTGCAGGTGGCAACAACTATGTCGCGCTTGGGTGCCTGCTTTCACTTGTCGATGCAGCGGCCTGGAAGCCACTACACTTCGCACACGGTAAAGTGCGCAAATTCAATACAAATTCCAGCGGCCGTTTGCCTTTTCTCAAAGGCAAGCGTCACTGGAATCCGCGATTGTATCTTATTTTTTCTTCTTCGGGGCCAGAATCATGATCATCTGGCGGCCTTCCATCTTCGGGAATTGCTCGACCTGGCCATGCGGCTCGAGGTCAGCCTTCAGACGTTCCAGCATACGGAAGCCAATATCCTGGTGCGCCATTTCACGGCCGCGGAAACGCAGCGTGATCTTGGTTTTATCGCCATCCTCGAGGAATTTCACGAGGTTGCGCAGCTTGATATTGTAATCGCCATCATCGGTACCAGGACGGAATTTGACTTCCTTCACGGTAATGACTTTTTGCTTCAGTTTTGCTTCGTGAGCTTTCTTTTGCTCCGAATATTTGAACTTGCCGTAGTCCATCAGACGGCAGACCGGCGGAGTCGCGTTAGGCGCGATTTCCACCAGGTCGACGTTCGCCTCTTCCGCCAGGCGGAAGGCTTCGGCCAGGCTCACGATACCGAGCGCTTCATTGTTCACGCCCGATAAACGCATTTCCGGGTACGTGATTTCGCCATTGATGCGATGCTGCTTGTCAGTAGCTATTGTCTTTTCCTTCACAATTGATGAAAGGCCGGTATGCGAGTTTCCTCGGATCAGGCTTTGGTTGCGACGTCTTGCTGAAGACGTTCCACCAGGGCGTCGATGGACATTACGCCCAGATCGACATTGCCACGCGCCCGCACGGCCACAGTATTAGCATCCCGCTCCTTGTCCCCTACGACCAAAATGTAAGGCATTTTTTGGACGGAATGTTCGCGTATTTTATACGTAATTTTTTCGTTCCGCAAATCGGTCTGGACGCGGAAGCCCTGTTTACGCAGCTGGCTAGCGACATCCTGCACGTAGTCGGCCTGTGCATCGGAGATGTTCAGGATCGACACTTGCACCGGGGCCAGCCACATTGGCAACGCGCCCGCATAGTTCTCGATCAGGATGCCGATGAAGCGCTCCAGCGAGCCGACGATCGCGCGGTGCAGCATGACCGGGGTCTTGCGGCTGTTGTCCATTGCGACATATTCGGCGCCCAGGCGCCCCGGCATGAAGAAGTCCACCTGCATGGTGCCCACCTGCCATGGGCGGCCCAGCGAATCCTTCAAGTGGTACTCGATCTTCGGACCATAGAACGCGCCCTCGCCCGGCAATTCGGTCCAGGTCACGCCGCACGCGCGCAGGCCGGCGCGCAGCGCCTCTTCCGCCTCGTCCCACACGGCGTCGTCGCCGATGCGGTTGTCCGGACGCAGCGCCAGCTTGACATCGATGTTATCGAAGTGGAAGTCCTTATAGACATCCATGGCTTGCTGGTGGAAGGCCACCACTTCCGGCTCGATCTGCTCGTGGGTGCAGAAAATGTGGCCGTCATCCTGGGTAAAGCCGCGTACGCGCATGATGCCGTGCAGCGCACCGGACGGCTCGTTGCGGTGACACTGGCCGAACTCGCCGTAGCGCAGTGGCAAGTCGCGGTACGAGCGCAGGTCGCTATTGAAGATCTGCACGTGCCCCGGGCAATTCATCGGCTTCAGCGCGTACGAACGGTTTTCCGATTCCGTCACGAACATGTTTTCACGGTAGTTTTCCCAGTGGCCGGTCTTGCCCCACAGCGAAGCGTCGAGGATTTGCGGCGCCTTGACTTCCTGGTAGCCATTGTCCTGGTACTTCTTGCGCATGTATTGCTCGACCTGTTGCCAGATGGTCCAGCCTTTCGGATGCCAGAACACCAGGCCCGGCGCTTCATCCTGGAAGTGGAAGAAATCCAGCTGCTTGCCCAGCTTGCGGTGGTCGCGCTTTTCCGCCTCTTCCAGCATGAACAGGTATTGTTCCTGGTCTTCCTTCTTCGCCCACGCGGTGCCGTAGACACGCTGCAGCATTTCATTTTTCGAATCGCCGCGCCAGTAGGCGCCAGCCAGCTTCATCAGCTTGAACACTTTCAGCTTGCCGGTCGACGGCACGTGCGGACCACGGCACAGGTCGGTGAAACCACCTTCCGAGTACAGCGACACGTCCTGGTCGGCAGGAATCGATGCGATGATTTCCGCCTTGTAGTGCTCGTTGATGGACTTGAAGTACGCCACGGCCTCATCGCGCGGCAACACCTTGCGCTCGACCTTTTCATCCTTTTTCGCCAGTTCGGTCATTTTCTTTTCAATGGCAACCAGGTCGTCCGGGGTGAACGGGCGCTTGTACGAGAAGTCGTAGTAGAAGCCGTTTTCAATGACCGGGCCGATCGTCACCTGCGCGTCCGGGAACAGTTCCTTGACGGCATACGCCAGCAGGTGGGCGGTCGAGTGGCGGATCACGTCCAGGCCTTCCGGATCCTTGTCGGTCACGATGGCCAGGTCGACATCCTTGTCGATCAGGAACGACGTGTCGACGACCTTGCCGTCAACCTTGCCGGCCAGGGCGGCTTTGCCCAGGCTGGTGCTGATGTTGGAGGCCACCTGGGCCACCGTTACGGGCGCGTCAAATTGACGAACGGAACCATCGGGAAGTCGGACTGCAACCATTATGCTCTCCAAGCGGCGTGATGCCGGATTAAGGGTATTACAATGAAAAGAAGGAAACGACAGACGAAAAAAAACGCGGGCCAGCCGCGTTTTCTTTCAGATGTGACAAGACGAAGAAAGCCGATCGACTAGCGTGACGTACTAACCTTGGTAGTAGTTCGCGGTGTCATAACCGGATTGCCTTTCTCGCTCTTATACAACAGTGGTGTTGGTGGTGGGCGGTGCAGAATTCGAATCTGCGACCCCCTGGATGTCGACCAGGTATTCTAACCAGCTGAACTAACCGCCCTTGGTACTGATCAAATCTTACTACATGTTCTGGTGGGCGGTGCAGAATTCGAATCTGCGACCCCTTGGATGTCGACCAAGTATTCTAACCAGCTGAACTAACCGCCCTGAGGTGCTACAACTTCATACTGCTTTTTACCGCTACTGCTGAAAACTGGTGGGCGGTGCAGAATTCGAATCTGCGACCCCCTGGATGTCGACCAGGTATTCTAACCAGCTGAACTAACCGCCCGAGAGCCAGCATTATAGTGACGGAAACCTTGCCCCGCAAGAGCGGAATGCAATGTAGATTGTAAAAACATTGCGCAAACGTCGTATGTTATAGTCAGGAGCTATTCCGATAGAGCAACGCGATGAAATTCCTGATCCCATTTTTAACCGCCCTGCTGCTGTCGCTGACGGCTCAAGCTGCCGAGCATGGCACGCCGGATGAAGCTGTCGCGCTGATCAACAAGACGGCCGCGTATCTGATCGATGAGGGCCCGGAAAAGACCTTCTTTGAAGTCAGCAACCCCAAGGGCCGCTTCATTTACCGCGACATCTATGTCGTGATCTACGATCTGCAGGGCAAGATCATGGCGCACGGCATGACGCCGCGGCTGGTCGGCCTGAACGCGATGGACTATCGCGACGACGACGACAAGCAATTCGTGCGCGACATCATCGAGCGCGCCGGCAAAGGCCAGCATGGCCCCGTGGATTTCAAATGGGTGCACCCGCAAACGCAGCGCTTGCACGCCAAGTCCGCCTACTTCCGCCAGGTCGGCCTGTATGTGATCACGGCCGGCATCTACAAGTAACTCCATGTCCGGCGCCCCCGACTCCACCCACCTGCACGCCCACCTCGACGGCGACGCGCATTACCAGCACCAGTCCGGCAAGCGCAGCCTGAAGACCTTGTCGTGGGCGCTGGCGCTGACGCTGGGTTTCGCCGGCGTCGAAGCGGTGGCCGGCTTCATGTCCGGCTCGCTGGCGCTGGTATCGGACGCCGGCCACATGCTGACGGACGCGGCGTCGCTGGCGCTGGCGCTGCTGGCGCAATACATGACGCGCCGGCCGCCGTCGGAACGCTACTCGTTTGGCTATGGCCGCGCCGAAGCGCTGGCAGCCTTCGTCAATGGCCTGGCCATGCTGGTGGTGGTGGCGTGGATCCTGTACGAAGCCATACATCGCCTGACGGAACCGCACGCCGTCCAGGGCGGCGCCGTCATGGCGGTGGCGGCGATCGGCCTGCTCATCAACGTGGCCGTGGCGTGGGTCCTGTCGCGCGACCAGGACAGCATGAATGCGCGGGCCGCGCTGGTCCACGTGCTGGGCGATTTGCTGGGATCGGTGGCCGCGCTGGCGGCCGGCGCCATCATTTATTTCACGGGCTGGATGCAGGCCGACCCGCTGCTGTCCGTGCTGGTCGCGCTGCTGATCCTGAAATCCACGTTCAGCATCCTGCGCGAGTCCTATCTCCACCTGATGGAAGGCGTGCCGGACCAGCTCGACTATGCCGCCGTGGGCGCCGACATGGAAATGATTAACGGCGTCGCGTCCGTGCATGATTTGCACGTGTGGGCCATGTCGCCGGGACAGCCGGCGCTGATCGGCCACGTGAGCATTTGCGAGATGGCGGCGTGGCCGCGCATCCTCGAAGAGATCCGCGCCATGCTGCTGGAAAAGCACGGCATCGACCATGTCACCCTGCAGCCGGAACCAGCCAATTGATTGAAGGAAATCCTTATAGCGAAATCAGCAACGCCCGATAGGCGCTCCGCTGCCGTCCCGCTACAGTCCTTTTCCAACGCGAGTATTCCGGTTCCGGCGCACGGGTTTTCACCCGTGCGCCTGTTGGCGCTTCCGGACTTCTTTTTGCATTGTTAATTTAGGTAAATTCTGGATGTAGTGCAGTAACGGCATGCTAGCCTGACCGCACGAAAACAGGCAGGAGCGCAACAATGAAACTTCACGATTTACGGGTCGGCACCCGCCTGGCGCTGGGTTTTGGCGTGGTGCTGGCGCTGTTGCTGGCGATAGCCGCCATCGGCCACTGGCGCTTGCAGACCATGGGCGACTTGATCAGCCGCATGCATGCCGAGGGCATGGCGAAGGAGCGGCTGGCGTCCGAGTGGCACAGCCTGACCCACGTGAATGGCGCCCGCACCATCGGCGTGATTTCCAGCGCGGACGCGGACGAACGCCGGCGCGTCGAACAGCACATCGAACAGGCCAGCAAGCGCATCGGCGTCATCCAGCAGCAACTGGAAAACATGATCGCCAGCGATGACGAGCGCGCACTCTATGCCGATATCGGCAGCCGCCGGAACACATACCGGCAAGCGCGCAGCGCCGTGTTTGCCGCCAGGGATGGTGGCGACGCGGCGGCGGCGCTCCGGCTGACAACGGCGCAACTGGAACCGGCGCTGAACGCCTACCTGGCCGCCATCGATGGCTTGAAACAGCGGCAAAGCAGCCACATCGAAACGCTGGCGACGGAAGCGGAACAGCAATACCGGACCGGCCAGACCCTGCTGCACGTCCTCAGCGCGGCGGCGCTGCTGGCTGGCGCCGCGTTCGCGTGGTGGATCGCGCGCTCGATTGCACGCCCGATCCGGCGCGCGATGCGCATTGCCCAATCGGTTGCGGCGGGCGACTTGAGCACGCCGATTGCCGTCCACTCCGCCGATGAAACGGGACAATTGATGCAGGCGCTAAAAGACATGAGCGCCAGCCTGTCATCCATCGTGCAGCAAGTGCGCAGCGGCGCCGACACGATCGCCTCCGCCTCGGGCCAGATGGCCGTTGGCAGCAGCGACCTGGCCACGCGCACGGAACAGCAAGCCGCGTCGCTGGAGGAAACCGCGAACTCGATGCATGAACTGGTGGCCGCCGTCAAACGCAACGCCCTGCACTCGCACAAGGCCGACCAACTGGCGCAGGAAGCGGCCGATGCCGCGAGCCAGGGCGGCGCGGTCATGACGGACGTGGTGGACATCATGGCCTCGATGAACGGCGCGTCGCGCCAGATCGTGGAAATCATTGGCGTCATTGACGGCATCGCCTTCCAGACCAATATCCTGGCATTGAATGCCGCCGTCGAAGCGGCGCGCGCGGGCGAACAGGGGCGCGGTTTCGCCGTGGTGGCGTCCGAAGTGCGCAGCCTGGCGCAACGCAGCGCCGCCGCCGCCCGGGAAATCAAGGCGCTGATCGACACGTCCGTGGCACAGGTCGACGTCGGCACCCGCCGGGTCGAACAGGCCGGGGCCACCATGACCAACATCGTCTCCCGCATCGGCGAAGTCACCGCCATCATGGGCGACATCACGCGCGCCAGCCAGGAACAAAGCAGCGGCATCGAACAAGTCAACCAGTCGGTCGCGGCGATGGACCAGGTCACGCAGCAAAATGCCGCACTGGCGGAAGAAGCCGCCACGACGGTCGCCTCGCTGCACGAGCAGGCCGACCAGCTGGCGCACCTGGTCAGCGTGTTCAAGCTGCCGGACGCGATGCGGCAGCCGACATTGGCGATCTTCAACGGGCCGCCAGCCATACTGCCAGAAGCAGCCGCGCAATCAGGCCAGGCCAGCCGCGCGGCAAAACTATCTTATTAAAAGTGAATGCTTTATTTGCAAGTTCTTGTGCGCATTGATATATTTCCACTGGTTAATTATTTCCCAGAGGATATCAATGAAGAAACCACTGTTCGTCGCAGCATTGCTGGCCGCCAGCGCCAGCGCCCAAGCCGCCTGGGTCACGACCGACCTGGGTGAGGGCGTCTTTCCCAATCTTACCGGCGTCAACGGTACCGTGATCGGCGGCCGCGATATGGCCGACCGGTGGGCCGCCTTCCGCACCACGCCCGCCGGCGTGCAAAACCTGCCGCTGACGGACACCGGCTACAGCCGCCCGACCGCCATTAACGGCCTGGGTCATATCACCGGCTACGCCTATAAAACAAGCGGCAAGGGCTATGGCTTTTTGTACCGAGATGGCGTCGTGACCGAACTGAGCCTGGGCGGCGACTATGTCTACGCCCCACTGGTCAACAACGCCGGACTGGTGGCCGGCGCAGGCCTGCTGCCGGACAACACGGACATGCATGCCTTCACCTACAACCGCGGCACGCTGACCACGCTGCCCATTTCCGGCCCCGAACTCGAGGTGACCGGCCTGAACGCAAGCGGCCAGATCTTGGGCCATGGCATCCCGGTGGGCAATGGCTCCCATACCTTCCTGTACAGTGACGGCACTGTCACGGACCTGGGCACCGTTCCAGGTTATACGCATAGCGTCGCCACCGCCATCAACGACGCGGGCCAGGTGGCGGGGTGGGCAGGCATGGATACCTGGTATCCCCTGCGCGCCTTCCGCTACAGCGGTGGCGTATTGACCGACCTGGGCACGCTGGGCGGACCAACCAGCGGCGCCCTGGCCATCAATGGCAAAGGTCACGTGGTGGGACTCGCCGATACCGGACAGGCGTACCTCTTCCACGCGTTCTGCACGATGGCGAAAAAATGGTGGACCTGGGCACGCTGGGCGGCGATTTGAGCTATGCCACCCACATCAACGGCGCCGGCCAGATCCTGGGCCTGACGTCGACGGCGGACGGCAACGCCACGGAATTCCTGTATGAAAATGGCACGATGTACGACATCGCGGACCTGGCCACCGGCTACACTCAGATCAACCAGACCAGCCTCAGCGAATCCGGCCAGATTGCCGGCATGGGCCTGGTCAACGGGAAGTGGCATGGGTTCCTGCTGACCTGGGTACAGGATGCGGCGCCCCAGTCCACAGCCATGAAAACCGCCGGCCTGACGGTGACGGACAGCAGCCAGCACGGCAATACCACAGCCAAACCCCGCGCGTCGATTGCGGCCCACCGCGCAGCCCTGTGCCATCATGTCAGCCTGGCAAAGGGCGCGCAGTACGTGCCGCCTTATTGCGCCGCCAAACCGAAGAAGTCAGCGAAGCAATAAGCAAGGCAGGCCCGCATCCGGGCCTGCAACGCGCGTCAGCCGCGGCGCGCTTCCTGCACGCCCGGCACTTCGGCTATCGCGGCCAGCGCTCGTTGCAAGTGCGCGGTGGACGCGATTTCCGCTGTAAACGTCATGCGCGCCTGCCCTTTCGCGCTTTGCGTATTGACGCCGATGACGTTGAGCTTTTCACGCGAAAATACTTCGGAGATATCGCGCAACAAGCCCTGGCGGTCGCCCGCCAGCACGAAGATGCCGACCGGGTAGACGGTTTCGGACACGCCCCGTCCCCACTCCGTCACGATGACCCGCTCCGGCGCCTTGGCGCGCATTTCCGCGAAATTCTTGCAGCTGGCGCGGTGGATCGACACGCCCTTGCCGCGCGTGACGAAACCAATGATGGGATCCGGCGGCGCCGGTTTGCAGCACTTGGCCAGTTGCGTCATCAAGCCATCGGTGCCGACCACCAGCACACCCGACTTGGCGCCCTGCTCCACGCTGGAGGCGCGGCTCTTGCCGACAAAGACTTCGTCGGCGGGTTCGGCCGGTTCGCCCGTATCGTGCAGCGCCTGTTCCACGTGGCGCAGGCTGAACTCCTCCTTGCCCACCGACAGGAACAATTCGTCGACTTTGGAAAAACCCAGCTTGGCCGCCAGCGCTTCCAGGTTGACGGCGGTCTTGCCCTCGCGCTGCAAACTCTTTTCCACCTGCGAGCGGCCATGCGCCAGGGTTTCCTGCATGTCGATCGCATGGAACCACGCACGCACCTTGGAGCGCGTGCGGTTGCTGGCCGTATAGCCGGGGCTGAGCCAGTCGCGCGACGGACCGGCAGTGCCGGGCGCGCCCTTGGCCGTGATGATTTCCACGGTCTGGCCGGTTTTCAGCTGCGTATTGAGCGGCACCATGACGCCGTCGACCTTGGCGCCACGGCAGCGGTGGCCGACGTCGCTGTGCAAGTGGTAGGCGAAATCGATCGGCGTCGCGCCGACCGGCAATTCCAGCACGCGCGCCTGCGGCGTCAGCACATAGATGCGGTCGTCCAGCGACGCGGACTTGAGCTTTTCCACCCATTCGCGCTGCACTTCCTCCTGCCCGACCACGTGTTCGGCCACGTCGGATTTCCACGCCAGCAGCTGGCGCAGCCACGCGATTTTTTCATCGTACTTCTGGCCCTGGAAGTTGGAACCGCCCGCTTCCTTGTAGCGCCAGTGCGCCGCCACGCCATACTCGGCAAACTGGTGCATTTCCTGCGTGCGGATCTGCACTTCCAGCGGCCGGCCATCGTCGGCCGTCACCACCGTGTGCAGCGAACGGTAGCCGTTTTGCTTGGGACGGGAAATGTAATCGTCGAATTCTTTCGGGATCGGCGTCCAGATATTGTGGACCACGCCCAGCACGGTATAGCACGTCTTGATGTCGGGGACGATCACGCGGAACGCGCGCACGTCGTACAATTCCGTGAAATCCAGTTCCTTGCCGCGCATCTTGCTCCAGATCGAGTAGATGTGCTTGGGCCGGCCAAACACTTCGGCTTCGATGCCGGCTGCGGCCAGTTCCTTTTGCAAGCGTTCGATCGATGCCGACACGAAGCTTTCGCGCAGCATGCGCTTTTCTTCCAGCATCTTGGCGATGCGTTTATACGTTTCCGGCTCGATGAAGCGGAACGAAAGGTCTTCGAGCTCCCACTTCAATTGCCAGATGCCGAGGCGGTTCGCCAGCGGCGCGTAATAATCGAGGGTTTCGCGGCCGTACGCGTGCGTGACGTCGTCGAAACGCTTGATGTCGGCAAAATAGCGCAGCGACGTCAGGCACGACGCCAGCCGCACCAGCACCACGCGCATGTCGGTGGCCATCGCCAGCAACATCTTGCGCAAGGTTTCCACTTGCGCGACGGCCTGCTGCGACGCGTTCTTGCCCCGGCCGATCCCGCCGGCCGGCTGGTTTTGCGTCAGTTCGCGCATGCGGATCAATTGCCGCACGCTGTTGACCAGCTCGGCCACATGTTCGCCGAACAGCGGTTCGATGCGCGGCGCCATGGTGGGATCGAGCAGGGTCAGCTCGAACATCATGCCGGCAATGCGGGAATCCGCGTCGGTATTGAGGAACGCCAGCGTATTGGCCACGGCCACGGCGAATTCCACCGCCGGCTGGCCGCTGGTGCACACTTTGTCGCCATACAATTCGCTGGCCTGGTCAAGCGCCGCCAGCACACGCGCTCCTTCATCGGCGGACAAGCCTTGCACCAGCTGGTCCGAAGTTGCGCTGTTCAGCGCTGCGATAGAAACCATGAAACCTCTGAATTACTGTGTTGCTGTGGCCTGACAGGCGCAGGCGGCCGACAGGCGTTGCCTGCCCGCCACCCGGGACACATCGTTTGCGGTGATTAAGCCTGGGCGGCCACGACCACCATCTCCACCAGCCACTTTGGATCGGCCAGTTTGGCTTGCACGGTGGCGCGCGGCGGCGTGGCGCCTTGCACGACCCACTCTTCCCACACGGCGTTCAGCGCAGGGAACAGCGCCAGGTCGGTGATGTAGATCTGCGTCATCAGGATGCGCGACTTGTCGCTGCCGGCTTCGGCCAGCAGCTTATCGATACTGGCCAGCACTTCGCGGGTCTGGCCCGTGATGTCGGCGTCAGGGTTGCCTGCTGCAACTTGGCCGGCCAGGTATACGGTGCCATTGTGGATCGAGGCTTCGGACAGGCGCTTGCCTACGTGCAGTCGTTTGATTTCCATTGCTATCTTTCGTTTATGAGTTGAGTAAAAATTCCCGTGCAATCGCGATCTGGTCGTCATGCACGAAGGTTGGAGCGTGACCGACGTCCGGTATCTCCACCAGCGTGGCTTTTGGCCCGCGCTGCGTCATGTTGTCCGCCGTCGCGCGCGACAGCAGGTCGGATTGGGCGCCGCGCACCAGCAGGGTCGGGCAGCGGATCGCGTCGTACGCGGCCCACAGCGCGGCCTGGTCCGCTTCCGCGGTTTCAATGGTGGTCGAGCGGAAGGGTTGGGCCAGGCCCAGGTCATAGTGGCGCGTCCACTGGCCATCGCTGTCCTGCACCAGCACGTCGGCGGCCAGCTTGTGCCACTCGGCGTCCGTGTGGGGACCGAAGGTCAGTGAAATGTCGCGCACGAATTTGGCAGCCATCTCGAAGGTCGGAAAGCGCACGTCCTGGCCGATGTAATCGCCGATGCGCTGCAACGCCGCGCCATCCAATGTGGGGCCGATGTCGTTCAACACCAGGCGGCTGATGGGGCTGTCCGGCAGCGACGCCAGGCCCATGCCGATCAGGCCGCCCATCGACGTGCCGAACCAGTGCACGTCCTTGCGTTCCGTGTGTCCAGTGACTGCGGCAATCAACGTCACCATGTCGGCCACGTATTGCGGCAGGCGGTACAGTTGGGGATTGCGCAGGCGGCCGGAGCGGCCGCGGCCCACGACGTCGGGGCATACCACGCGGTACTTGTCCGCCAGCGCGCGCGCCAGGTTGTCGAAATCGTCTGAAACGCGGGTCACGCCGTGCACGCAAATGAGCACGTCGGGATTATCCGCCTCCCCCCATTCCTTGTACGCCATCTGGTGCAAGCCGCTCAGGGAGATGCATTGCACAGACTTTATTTTCGCTTCAAGCATGCCCATTCCTTTTTTTCAATGCGACATTTTACAGGGTTACACGTAAAATCCTAAACCAGTGTAGCTCAGGCCTTTCCCTATAGACAATATAGACAACCGCAAGGAACATCCATGACCGCATCCCTCCTCAAAGGCAAGACCGCACTCGTTACCGGCTCCACATCCGGCATTGGACTGGGCATGGCCCGCTCCCTGGCCGCCGAAGGCGCCAACATCATCTTCAACGGTTTTGGCGACACCCATGAAATCGCCCAGCTGCAAAGCGCCACGGCCAAAGAATTCGGCGTACAAACGGCGTACCACAATGCCGACATGTCCAAGGCGTCGGAAATCGAAACACTGTTCGCGTTTGCCGCCGACCGCTTCGGCGGCATCGATGTCCTCGTCAACAATGCCGGCATCCAGCATGTGGCCAACGTGGAAGATTTTCCTGTCGACAAGTGGGATGCGATTATCGCCATTAACCTGACGTCCGCCTTCCATACGACGCGCCTGGCGCTGCCCTACATGCGCAAGAAAAACTGGGGCCGCATCATCAACCTGGCCTCCGCGCACGGCCTGGTCGGGTCGGCCGGCAAGTCCGCCTATGTGGCGGCCAAGCACGGCCTGGTGGGGCTGACCAAGGTCACCGCGCTGGAAACCGCGCAAACCGGCGTCACCTGCAACGCGATCTGCCCGGGCTTCGTGCTGACGCCGCTGGTGCAAAAGCAGGTCGATACGCGCGCACTGAAGGAAGGCTTGACCAACGACGAGGCGAAAAAAGCCTTGTTGGCTGATAAGCAACCCTCCGGCGAATTCGTGACGCCGGAAGAACTGGGCGGGCTGGCCGTGTTCCTGTGCTCCGACGCGGCCAAGCAGGTGCGCGGTGTGGCGTGGAACATGGATGGCGGCTGGGTCGCGCAATAACCACGGCTATGTCTGATATCACGCATACGTATTATCCGTATGCGTGATAGCCACAATAGATGACTTGACCGCTTTGGCGGAAGATCGCTCCCATCAAATCAAACCAGGGGGACGCGATCATGAACAAGAAACCGTTTTACAAAATTCTCTACGTACAAGTGCTGTTCGCCATTCTGGCGGGCGTGCTGATGGGCATTTACCTGCCCACCGATGCGGTGGCCATGAAGCCGCTCGGCGATGGCTTCATCAAGCTGATCAAAATGATCATCGCACCGGTGATCTTCTGCACCGTGGTGGCCGGTATTGCCGGTATGCAGGACGTCAAGAAAATCGGCCGCGTCGGCGGCAAGGCGCTGCTGTACTTCGAAGTGGTCTCCACTTTCGCCCTGGTGATCGGCCTGATCGTGGCCAACGTGCTGCGCCCGGGTGACGGCTTCAACGCCGACCCGCACACGCTGGACACCAAAGCCATCGCGCAATACACGGAAAAAGCCAAATCGCAGACCACGCAGGACTTCGTGATGAACATCATCCCGAACACCTTCGTCGATGCGTTTGCCAAGGGCGACATCCTGCAAGTGCTGCTGATCGCGATCCTGTTCGGCTTCGCCCTGTCGCTGATGGGTGAGCGCGGCAAACCTGTGACGAAATTCATCGATGACATTGCCCACGTGATCTTCGGCATGGTCAACATCGTCATGAAAGTCGCTCCGATCGGTGCATTCGGCGCCATGGCCTTCACCATCGGCAAATACGGCATCGCTTCGCTGAAACCGCTGGCTGCCCTGATGGGTTCGTTCTACCTGACTTGCTTCCTGTTCGTGTTCGTCGTGCTGGGCGCCATTGCCAAGATGACCGGCTTCTCGATCACCCGCTTCATTTCGTACATCAAGGAAGAATTGCTGATCGTGCTGGGCACCAGCTCGTCGGAAAGCGCGCTGCCTTCGCTGATGCGCAAACTGGAAAAACTGGGCTGCTCCAAGCCAGTGGTCGGCCTGGTGGTACCAACCGGCTACTCGTTCAACCTGGACGGCACCAACATCTACATGACGATGGCTGCCCTGTTCGTGGCACAGGCAACCAACACCGAACTGACGCTGGCGCAGGAACTGACCATCCTGGGCGTGGCCATGCTGACTTCCAAAGGCGCTTCCGGCATCACCGGCGCCGGCTTCATCACCCTGGCCGCAACCCTGGCTGTGGTGCCGACGATTCCAGTGGCCGGCATGGCGCTGATCCTGGGTATCGACCGCTTCATGAGCGAATGCCGCGCCCTGACCAACTTCGTCGGCAACGGTGTGGCGGCGGTGGTGGTGTCGAAGTGGGAAAAAGAACTGGATGTCGCAACCATGCAACGTGAACTGGCCAATCCGTCCCCGATTGGCGAGGTCTCGGAAGCGACGCCGGTCGCCAAGGTAGCCTGATTAGCTAGCCTGATTTTCCATCCTTGCAGTTCTTGACGGCACGCCTCGGCGTGCCGTTTTTTTATTTAGCGGCTGCGGCGGCGCAGTCCACCCAGGCCGATCAGTCCCGTCATCATCAACAGGACGGAAGCCGGTTCCGGCAAGCCGACGCGGACATCGTCAATCGCGGCGGCGGAAAATCCGGAAGTCCGGTTGGCCGTGGCAAACGCGTAATAACGCACTTCGTCGAATCCCCCCACGTCGGCCAGCCCCAGGATGGCGCCATCCGGCTTCGAGAAATTGCCGCTGCCGGTCTGTACGCCATTGTTGTACGTCTTCCAGTACCCGTTCAAATTCAGGTAACCGGTGCCGGCCGCGAATTCCACGTTGTAGAAATCCGACCCGTCGGTGCGGCGGATGCTGATGTACGCATTGTTGCCGGCCGTCGCCATGTAATTGCCGGCAAAAGCGGGGCTCAGTTCGCTCGGGTCGTCATAGCAATCGATTCCCGCATAGCCGCAGCCATTGTTGTTGGCGGAACCGGTATAGCTGAACAGCAGGCCGCCCTCCGCGTAATTGTTGGACAGCGTGATATTGCTGCCGAAATTGGCGCTGTAGACGGGATCCCATACCGCGGAACCCTGCCCAAAGGTGGCGACCACCGTGGCCGATGCCTGGCCGCCCGCCAGCAGCGACGCGGCCAGCGCCAGATGTCGTAACGTCTTGTTCATGCTTGTCTCTTTTATGGTTGTTTGATGAAGTCCACGGCATCCCACGCATAGCCGGGACTCAGGTATTTCACGCCCGACGAGCCGCTGATGGCGGTCAGGGTCAGCACGTTGTCCCCGACCACCAGTTCGCTGGCGGGGACGTTGAAGGTGTAGAGGGTGTTGTTGCCCCGGTACGTCCCCACCGTCAAGGTGCGGGTCGACGGTTGTGTCGACGCGGCCGGGTTGGCCGGGATCCAGCCATTGATTTGCGGTTTCGGACGCCCGCCCGCATAGGCCGCCGTAATACCCAGGCGTAATTGATAATTGGCGATCTCGCTTTGCTTCAGCTTGAAACGGACCGTCAGCGTGCCGTTGACGTCTTTCCACTGGTACGCGGGGAAGCCGGTAGCCGCGGCGGACGTGCCCACCGTGTAATCCGGCGGCACCCACGATGCCATGCGCACATCGGACGGGTGCATGGTGGTGAGTTTGGCGCCATTGATGAATTCGGTCGGCGTGCCATCCCAGTCGCCGATGCGCCACTGTGCGACTGCCTTGCTGGGGTCGCCCGCTGCCACATCGATGGTGTTCAGCGCCACGGTGCCGCCCGCCGACACCGTCACGTTTTGCGTCGCCACCACATATTCATTCTTGTACACCTTCAGCGTGTACGTACCGGGCAGCATGCCCGTGCTGTCGAAATGCCCCGTGCCCGCATCCGCCCTGGCCCAGTATTGCGCCGTGCCGTTGGCAAAGCCCACCGTGTATTCATACGCCGGGTCCATGCCGGACAGGCCGACGCCGGCCACCCTGCCCCGTCCCGCCGCGCCGACGTAACCGGTCAAGCCCAGGCTGCCGAGGAAGGACGTGTCGCCCGCGTCCGGCACGCCGCCATTGTTGAATACCAGCGTGTACTGATTGAGGATGCTGGTGCGCAGGGCTTCCGTCTGCGCTTCGCCATAATTGACGATGTACGTGATTTCCTGGTTGGTCGACGTACCCTGGTTCAGCAGGCTGCGGTAAAACGGACCGCCGGAATTGCCTTCATTGTTGTCGCGCACCACCCACATGCCGACGCCGCCGGCATTGTTGGTGGCGCCGATGTATTGCCAATCCTTGAGGCGCATGTTCGAGTAATGCTTGGAACGGGTTTCGCCGTTCGGCAAGCCGAACACGTCCCCCGACTCCACCGTCGACGTGGTGCCGCGCAGGTCGGACGGCACGGGACCGTTCGGCAACGCACTGATGGGAATGCGCAGGATGAAGCGGGCCAGTCCCAGCGTGTTGGGCTCCGTCGTGAAATACGTGCCCATGTAGACATTGTTGACGCCCCGCTTGACGATGTAATAGTGCGTCAGGTTACCGGCCGTGACCGTCACCTTGACGACGTCGGCCCCCACCGTGGTGGCCGCCACGTTGACGGCGGACACACCCGTGTACAAATAATCGAAGCCGGAATTGACCTGGCTGCCGCGCGACTGGTCCTGGTATTGCACGCCGTTGTACACCATCGATGCGATGTCGCCGGCCGATTGCGTGCTGACGCCATTGTCGAGGCGGCGGATTTTCAGCACCAGTCCGGCGCCGGTATCGATCGTGTAAAAGTTGGCGTCTTCCGTCAGGCCGAACGTGTCGGCCACGGCGCCCATGCGGACGCTTTTCGTGCCGGCGGCCAGGCCGGCATCGGGCGCGCCGCCACAGGCTGTCATGAGGGCGCCGGTCGTCAGGGCGAGCGCAGCCATCCCTGCCACGGGGAATCGGGTCAATTGCATATTGTCTCCTGGTTATTTGATGTGATTGGCGGCGCCGCCAGGAGAGTATTCAATTGTCAGCAATGCATGGTCAACGGTGCACGCCGCGTGTGATGGAAAGAATCACACGGTTGATTGAGTGGAAACGATTTCGGGGGAAGCAGGAAGGAACGGCGTGGCAGGAACGCCACGCCGTCGGGTACGGCGGAGGGATTACAGCGCGGAGAAGTCCAGCTCGACGCCGGTCGCGGCGGCAATCTGTTCACGGGTGACGCCGGGCGCCAGTTCCGTGACTTTCAAGCCCGATGGCGTCACTTCCATCACACCCAGGTCCGTGATGACCAGGTCCACCACGCCGACACCGGTCAGCGGCAAGTCGCACTGCTTGAGCAGCTTGTGCGACGTGGAGCCATCCTTGGCCGTGGCCACGTGTTCCATCAGCACCACGACTTTTTTCACGCCAGCCACCAGGTCCATGGCGCCGCCCATGCCTTTGACCATCTTGCCCGGGATCATCCAGTTGGCCAGGTCGCCCTTTTCCGACACCTGCATCGCGCCCAGGATGGCCAGGTTGATCTTGCCGCCACGGATCATGCCGAACGAATCGGCCGAGCTGAAGTAGGCTGCGCCCGGCAGGGCGGTGACGGTCTGCTTGCCCGCGTTGATCAGGTCCGCATCGACCTGGTCATCGGTGGGGAACGGGCCGATGCCCAATAAACCGTTTTCCGATTGCAGGAACACTTCGATGTCCGCCGGCACATAGTTGGCCACCAGGGTCGGCAAGCCGATGCCCAGGTTCACATAAAAACCGTCCTGCAATTCCTTGGCTGCGCGCGCAGCCATTTGATCACGAGTCCATGCCATGTTCGTCTCCTCACTCAGTTGGCGCGTACGGTGCGCTGTTCGATACGTTTTTCCGGCGTCGCGTTGACCACGATGCGATGCACGAAAATCCCCGGCGTATGCACTTCATCCGGATCGATCTCGCCCACTTCCACCAGCTCTTCGACTTCCACGACAGTGATCTTGCCCGCGGCGGCCACGTTGGGATTGAAGTTGCGCGCGGTCTTGCGGTACAGCAGGTTGCCGGCCTTGTCGGCCTTCCACGCCTTCACCAGCGACACGTCGGCCACCAGTGCGCGTTCCATCACGTATTGCTCGCCATCGAATTCACGGATTTCCTTGCCATCGGCAACGATGGTGCCGACGCCGGTCTTGGTGAAGAAGGCCGGGATACCGGCGCCGCCGGCGCGCAGTTTTTCCGCCAGCGTGCCTTGCGGCGTGAATTCCAGTTCCAGTTCCCCGGCCAGGTATTGGCGCGCGAATTCCTTGTTTTCACCGACGTACGACGAAATCATTTTCTTGATCTGGCGGGTTTCCAGCAACTGGCCCAGGCCGAAACCATCGACGCCGGCATTGTTGGAAATCGCCGTCAAGCCTTTGGCGCCGCTGTCGCGCAGCGCGGCGATCAGGGCTTCGGGGATACCGCACAGGCCAAAACCACCGACCGCGATCGTCTGGCCGTCCTGGACGATGCCGGCCAGTGCGGCGGCGGCATCGGGATAAACTTTATTCATTTGGTGTCCCTTATCTTTTGATAGATTTGCACTGTTTCTGAAACGGATACCAGAATAGAATACGGCCTCTGAAAGTACAATACCGTAGAATTACCGCTCCCTATGAACAGCCCCCTGCCCGGCATCGATTTCGAAACCATCTTCATGGAAGCGCCGGTGGGCATGTGCGTGTCGGAAAACCGCGTCATTCTCGCGGCCAATATCGCGCTGGCCGCGATGTTCGGCTATCACCGCGTCGAACTGGCCGGCAAATCGTTTTCCATGCTGTACCCCACGCAGGATGAATTCAAGCGCACGGGCGACCGCATCATCCCCATCATGAACGCCAAGGGCCGCTATTCGGACGAGCGCATCATGCTGCGCGGCAGCGGCGAACTGTTCTGGTGCCACGTCACGGGCCACGCGCTCAATCCCCATGAACCGCTGGGCCGCGGCATCTGGACGTTTGAAGATGTCAGTGAAAAGCGCCCGGTGACGGCGGAATTGACGGCGCGGGAACGGGAAATCGCCGCGCTGCTGGTGGAAGGAAAAACCAGCAAGGTGATTGCGCGCGATGTGAATTTATCGCCGCGCACGGTGGAAATGCACCGGGCGCGGCTGATGAAGAAGTTCAGCGCGGCGACATCGTCGGAACTGGTGCACAAACTGGTCGGCGTGCACCTGTAACGTTTACATCGCCGTCATGCCATCGTCGGCGGAAATCACGGCGCCATTGATGAAATGCGCTTCATCGCCCGCCAGCAATAACAGTAAGCCATCGAGGTCTTCCGGCTTGCCGGGACGCTTACGGGGCAGCATTTCAATGAGTTTGCGGCCCTGCTCGCTGGCAAAATAATCTTCATTGATTTCCGTGGAAATGTAACCCGGGCAAATCGCGTTGACGTTGATGCCGTATTTACCCCATTCCACCGCCATGGCCTTGGTCATTTGCACCACGCCGGCCTTGCTCATGCAATACACGCCGATTTGCGGCAATACCCGCAAGCCCGCCACCGATGCGATATTGATGATGCGGTGCTGCTTTTTCGGATCGCCCTTGGCGCGGGCGATCATGCGCTTGGCGGTTTCCTGCGCGACGAAGAACGCCCCCCGTAAATTGGTATCCATGACAAAGGAATAATCTTCCGGCGTCACGTCGACTAATCGTTGCGTTGTAGACACACCGGAATTATTCACGAGGATATCGATCTGGCCCGCCTCGGTTTCCGCGTGGGCAATGGCGGATTTGATGCTGGCATAGTCGGTGACGTCGAGCGCCACCACGTGGGCCGCGCCGCCGTCCGCTTCGATTTCCGCGCGCAACTCCTTGAGCCGGTCGATCCGGCGCGAAGCCAGTACCACTTGGGCTCCCGCCTGCGCCAGCACTTTGGCAAAACGCGCGCCGAGGCCGCTGGAAGCGCCGGTAATCAGCGCGATCTTTCCTTCAAAATTCACTTCGATGCCCACGGCGCCACTCCTGTCTTGTTATTGGCTTCGCCAGTTGCGCAAAGGGTCGCTCAGCGCGCTCTGGTCTGCCCGTAATCATTACACAAAAAACAGTATTAGATTGCAGCGTCTAGGATTGTCCCGCAAAATGGCGCCCAAGTGACCAAACATTTCAGCACGTTCGTGCTATTATTTTCAAAAGCTTTCGAAACACAGATACTATAAAAACTATGACACAGCCAAACAACCTCGTAGAACAGTACGGCCCGCGCGATGCGATGGAATATGACGTCGTGATCGTCGGCGGCGGCCCCGCGGGCTTGTCCGCGGCCATCAAGATCAAACAGCTGGCCGCAGCCAAAGGCCAGGAAATTTCCGTCGTCGTGCTGGAAAAAGGCGGCGAACTGGGCGCCCACACGCTGTCCGGCGCCATCATGGATCCGAAAGCCCTCACCGAGCTGATCCCTGACTGGAAAGAAAAAGGCGCGCCGCTCAACACGCCGGTCACGGAAGACCGCTTCATGCTGCTGACGGAAACCAAGTCCTACAAGTCGCCGGACATGCTGTTGCCGGAATGCTTCCAGAACCATGGCAATTACATTGTTTCGCTGGGCAACGTGGTGCGCTGGCTGGGCCAGCAAGCCGAAGCGCTGGGCGTGGAAATCTTCCCCGGTTTCGCGGCGGCCGAAGTACTGTACAACGATGACGGTTCCGTCAAAGGCGTTGCCACCGGCAACATGGGCGTCAAGCGTGACGGCGAAGCCGGTCCCGACTTCCAGTTGGGCATGGAATTGCACGGCAAATACACGCTGTTCGCCGAAGGCGCGCGCGGCCACCTGGGCAAACAAGTCATCGCCAAATATAAACTGGATGAAGGCAAGGACCCGCAGGCCTACGGCATCGGTATCAAGGAATTGTGGGAAATCGATCCGGCCAAGCACCAGCCAGGCCTCGTGATCCACACGGCCGGCTGGCCGCTGGACAGCAAGACGTACGGCGGGTCGTTCCTGTACCACCTGGAAAACAACCAGGTCGTGATCGGCTACATCGTCGGCCTGAACTATGAAAACCCGTACCTGTCGCCGTACGAGGAATTCCAGCGTTATAAAACCCACCCGACGATCCGCACCTTCCTGGAAGGCGGCAAGCGCATTTCGTATGGCGCCCGCGCGATCACGGCCGGCGGCCTGCAATCGCTGCCGAAACTGAGCTTCCCGGGCGGCGCGCTGATCGGTTGCGACGCGGGCTTCCTGAACATGAGCCGTATCAAGGGCAGCCATGCCGCCATCAAATCGGGCATGCTGGCCGCCGAAGCGGCGTTCGAAGCGCTGCTTGATAACCGTGCCAATGACGAACTGGTCTCGTTCCCGGTGAAATTCGAGCAATCGTGGCTGCACGAAGAACTGTACGTGGCCCGTAACGTCAAGCAATGGCTGAGCCGTGGCCTGTACCTGGGCGCCATCATGACGGGTATCGACCAGTTGATCTTCCGCGGCAAGGCGCCATGGACCTTGCACCACTCGCACGCCGACCATGAATGCCTGAAGCCGGCGTCGAACTACCAGCCGATTGTTTACCCTAAACCGGATGGCAAGATCACGTTCGACCGCCTGTCGTCGGTATTTATTTCCAATACCAACCACGCGGAAGACCAGCCGATCCACCTGACCTTGAAGAACGCCAACATCCCGGTCGATGTCAACCTGGCCAAGTTTGCCGGCCCGGAATCGCGCTACTGCCCGGCCGGCGTGTATGAATTCATCAAGACCGATGAAGGCAAGGACCGCCTGCAGATCAATGCGCAAAACTGCGTACACTGCAAAACCTGCGATATCAAGGACCCAACCCAGAACATCGTCTGGGTGACGCCGGAAGGCGGCGGCGGTCCGAACTATCCAAATATGTAACTGCCGAAGTAACTTCGTGTAAACAAATAGCAACACAGCGCAGCCTCCGGACTGCGCTGTTTTGTTTTGTGGCATCATTAGAGGATGTAAAACCGCAGGTGTGGACGGGGGTGAAGTCCCTAAACGCAAAAAAATCAAAAAAAACTTCAAAATTTCTCTTAAGCACTTAATGCCCGCTGCGAATTGGTCGTCTTGTACTTGGGAGAGCGCAGATAACGCAACGCTGCTCTGAATCGAACCCACCTACACCAGGAGTTTTTCATGCTGAGCCTTCATACCAACAACGCAGCCCTGTCCGCGCAAAACTCGATCTCCCGGACGCAGAGCCACCTGTCGACGTCGATGACCCGTTTGAGCACCGGCTACCGCATCAACTCGGCAATGGATGATGCGGCTGGCCTGCAGATCGCAACCCGCCTGCAAGCGCAAACCAGCGGTATGGGCATGGCCATGCGCAACACGCAGAATTCGATCTCGATGATCCAGACCGCCGACGGCGCGCTGGACGAGACCACGTCGATCCTGGTTCGCATGAAAGACCTGGCGACCCAGTCCGCAGACGGTTCCGCAACCGACGTTGACCGTTCGGCCATGCAGTCGGAATACGACGCGCTGACCGACGAGCTGACCAACATCGTGTCGAACACGTCGTTCGGCGGCACCACGCTGCTGAGCTCGAAAGCCGACTCGAAATTCAACGTGGCGATCAACTTCCAGATCGGTTCCGCTGAATCCGAACAGATGGGCGTGGATATCTCCGCCCTGCTGACCACGATGCACACCAACCTGACCGCCACCAACGGCGGCCACGTCTTCGCTGCCGATGGCACCGTGGGCGCAGGCACCGGTACCGGCATCGCGACCGCCGACGCGGCCAACGACATGATCACCACCCTGTCGACCGCCATCGAAGGCGTATCGAACGTACGTTCGTCGCTGGGTGCAGCCGCCAACCGTCTGGACCACGTGTACAACAACTTGTCGAACATGTCGACCAACACGAAGAACGCTTCCGGCCGCATCATGGACGTCGACTTCGCAACGGAATCGGCATCGATGATGTCGAGCCAGATGCTGCTGCAAGCTGGCACCGCAATGCTGAAACAAAGCAACAGCCAGTCCTCGCTGGTTCTGTCCCTGCTGCAATAATTGCAATCGTAATTACTGCTGTAGCGATCTCCAGGGCGTTTTTTCGCCCTGGACAACAGGAGCCAACCGGGATTACGGTTGGCTTCTTTTTTTACAACTCGTAAAATCGGGTTATGGCAATAGATCGATTAACTCCTCCCGCAGCCACGCTGACGGTGCCGGAACGGATCGTCCGCGAACAGCCTGGCCAGGCCCAGGTGGTTCCGCCGGTCGGAACCGTGCCGGGCGAAGAGGCCAGCTTTTCCCTGCCACCGGGCTTGCCCGCGGCAGTGGGTGCGATCGTCGATGCGCCAGAAACCATGCTGCCCCACACGGGGCTCAACACGCTCGCCAACATCCTGCACGCGCAGCCGGCCAATATGGCCGATCCCGCCGCGCTGCGTCCCGATCAATTGCAAATGTCGCGCCAACTGGTGTGGCAACAGCCGGACCCGAATACCATGGCCCAGTCATGGGCCGTGATGGTGCGCACCTATGGCGAACAGCGCGCCGCCCTGATGGACCAGGCCAATGGCCGCAAACTGCCGTCCGGTATCTTCATGACGGACCAGGCGCAAAGCGCCGTGCGCGATGGCCGCGCCGCGCCCATGCTGGTCAGTGAAATGGAATCGTGGCGCTTCGCCGTCTATGCGTGGGGCGCGGAAAAGCTGGTGCTGCGCGTGGTCTCGCGCGATCCCGGCCTGCCGGACGAACCGCGCCGCAAACGCGCCCGTATCGCCATCCGCCTGGAACTCACGCTGCCCGACATCGGCAAGATCCTGGTGCAGATGGAACCGGCCGGCGACGGCGTGGTGCTGGAAATCGGCGCCAACCAGAACGCCGCCATGGAATACATGCGTGAAATGCTGCCGCAACTGGCCGCCATCATTTCCCGCAACGGCCTGACCCTGGTGCGCTGCCACCTGATGCGGGAACTGGCGCCCGTGCGCGAAGAATACAACAACCCGACCCGCGTGCAGACCGCCATGCTGACGCAGTCGGTGTTCAAATCCATGGCGGAAGTGGCGGTCCTGCTGTCGCAGCCGCAACAGCCCAAAGACCTGTTTTCAGAGTCGGCGTAACCCCCCGGTTATTTCGGCAACACTTCAAACGCCAGCAACTGCGTCACCTGTCCCGCGCCAAACGCGTCGAAATTGTCATCCGATACCAGCACGATGGAATGGTGGCCGTTGGCCAGGCGCGGTCCCCATGCCATGCCCTCGATGCAGTCGATCCGGATGCCCAGCGTAGTCAAATCCAGCACCAGGCGTTTTTTCACCGGCGTATAGCCGGCGTCGGCCAGTGATGCCAGCCGGCTGACGTCGGTCGCGCCATCCGTGTCGATTTCATAAATGCGGGCATGGAACTGGATAGTCTGGCCCGGCGCCGGCTGCACCACGGCGCGCTCCAGCACCAGCAAGCGGTGGCTGTCGATGGCAAGAATCTCGCTGACGCCGTTTTCCGCCGCGCCGGACGAAGGCGTGGCGCCCGGCACCGCGTCGATGCGGTACGCATATTGCGCCTTCATGGTCCCCGTCAAGTCATGGCGGGTAATGCGCGACACTGCCCCACTGGTGGCCGTGGCGGGCGCGCCATCGGCGTACACCGGCCCTTCCATCGCCACCCACAGCGACTTGCCGTCGGCGGCAAAGCTCATCGCCTCATAGCTGAGGTTCATGCGCGAACCCTGCGTCTGCGCCGCCGACACGCTGAACATGAATGGCGTCGGCAAGCTTTCCAAGGTGCCGCCATCGGCCGCCGCGTGGCGCACGAACGGTTGCAAGCCCAGCGAACGGTCGCCTTCGCTGCTCCACCAGATCGAACCGTCGCGCGGATCGAAGCGGATCGATTCCGGGTCCGCCACTTCCCCACCCCGCTGCGCATACTGGGCGCGCGACGGGTACTGGCTGCCGTCGGCCTGGCGCAAATACATCGCGTCGCGCAATTCCGCGCCGCCAAAGCCATCCAGGCCGTAATTCAATCGCGCGGTATAAAAGCGCGCGGGGCTCTGATCGGAACGGTCGTCGCTGACGAGGATCCAGTTACCAGAGGCCGGGTCGTAATCGATGCCGGACAGGCCGCCCACCACGGTGCCCTTAAATACCGTCGTCAGTGGAATGCGCTGTTCGCCCAGCAATTTCAGGCCGCCCACGGAGCGGTCGGGCTCACCGCCGCCGCAGCCGGCCAGGATGGCGGCCACGGCGATCGCAGAGACAGTCAGGCGTGAGATAAAAGTGGGCAGGCTCATGATGTGCTATGTAATGGTTGTTATGGCAACCGTTACATTCTATGAGCCGTGTTCCCCGCATGCCGCAGGGTGCACACTATAAGCAATATTGCTTTTGGATGATGGGCAGCGCTACACCTATACGCCGCCGATGATACCGATCAATGCGTCAGCCGACCGTGCCGATGATCGACACTTCGCGGTTTTCCGGCACTTCGTTATACGACAGCACATGCAAGCCCGGCGCAAACAAGCGCGCATAGCGGGCCAGCAGCGGCCGGATTTGCGGCAGCACCAGCAACAGCGGCGGCGTGGCCTGCTGCTTCATCTGCTCGCGCGCCACCGGCATGTTCACTTGCAGCTGCGCCAGCAAGTGCGGGTCGATCGGATAGTTGTCCAGCACGACCTTGCCGCCCTGGCGCGCCTGGTTCAGCGAACCCAGCAGCATATTTTCCAGTTCACCGCCCAGGTTGAAGGCCAGCATTTCCGATTTCTGGCCAAACAGGCCGGACACGATCTGGCGCCGCAGCGCGCAGCGCACTTCGGCCGCCAGCAGGATCGGGTCCTTGGTGGTTTCCGACGAATCCAGCAACGTGGTCGCAATCGGTACGATATCCTTGAGCGACACGTTTTCCGTCAACAGCACGCGGAACACGCGCAGCAGTTGCGTATGGGTCATCGCCTTTTCCAGCTGGCCGGCCAGCTTGGGCGACAGCGCCGTCAGGCGTTCCAGGATGGCCGGCACGTCTTCATGGCGGAACAGTTCCGGCAAGTATTCGCGCGTCAGCTTCGACAGGTGGGTGGCGATCGCCGATGGCGCTTCCACCACCTGGTAGCCCAGCCCCAGCGCGTTGGCTTTCTCTCCCACTTCGATCCACGTCACCGGCATGCCGTAGGCCGGTTCCACGCCGGGGATGCCGTCGATCTTGCCGTACACGGTGGGCGACGGAATCGCCATCAGCCGGTCCGGGAAGACCTCGGCCTGCGCCACCACGGCGCCCGACAGCATCACCGCGTATTGCGACGGCTTCAGCCCCAGGTCGTCGCGCACCACCACTTGCGGCAACACCATGCCCATCTGTTCGGAAATACTTTGCCGCACGCCGCGGATGCGCTTGGTCAGCGGTTCTCCGTGGTTCTTGTCGATCAGGCCCACCAGCTTGTAGCCCACCGTCACCTGCAGCGGCTGCACGGCCGGCAGCGATTGCCACTCCAGCTCCGGCGCCTTTTCTTCCTTCAGCGCCGCTTCGATGGCTTTCATGGCGGAATTGTCGGGCGCCTCGACCCGCTGGCTCAGCTTCCACGCGACAAAGCCCAGTACGCCGGCAAAGGTCATGAACACCAGCCACGGCATGCCCGGCACGACGGCCAGGATCACCATCAGCCCGGCCGCGCTGCCGATCACGCTCGGCGACGACAGCACCTGCTTGGCGACCGTGTCTTCGAAGTCGCCGGCGTCGGAAATGCGGGTGACCAGGATGGCCGATGCGGCCGACAGCAGCAGCGCCGGGATTTGCGCCACCAGGCCGTCACCGATGGTCAGCAGTGCGTACTGGCGGAACGCGTCGCCAAACGACATGTTGTGCATCAGCGAACCAATCGCGACGCCGCCCACCATGTTGATGATCAGGATCAGGATCGACGCCACCGCATCGCCGCGCACGAACTTCGACGCGCCGTCCATGGCGCCATAGAAGTCCGCTTCCATCGCCACGTCGCGGCGGCGTTCCTGGGCTTTTTCCTGGTTGATCAGGCCCGCATTGAGGTCGGCGTCGATCGCCATCTGCTTGCCGGGCAAGGCGTCCAGGGTGAAGCGGGCCGACACTTCGGAAATCCGTTCCGCGCCCTTGGTCACGACAATGAAGTTAATGATCATCAGGATCACGAACACCACCAGGCCGACCACGTAGTTGCCGCCAATGACGACGTTACCGAAGGCTTCGATCACGTGACCGGCGGCGGCCGTGCCTTCATGGCCGCGCAGCAGCACCACGCGGGTCGACGCCACGTTCAGGGTCAGCCGCATCAGCGTGGTGGCCAGGATCACGGTCGGGAACACCGAGAAGTCCAGCGGCCGCTTGGCCGACACGCTGACCAGGATGACGATCAGCGCCAGCACGATGTTGAAGGTGAACAGGATGTCCAGCAATGCCGGCGGCAACGGCAGGATGATCATGCCGAGGATCGCCAGCACGAACAATGGTGTCGCGAACTTGTGGCGCCGCAATTCAGTGACAATGCGGTTCAGGAGATTCATCAGGGTCTTGCCTCACTCATAGCTTCAGGTACAGGTATATCGGATGGGAACAGCGGCTCGTTGCCGCGCTGGCCGGAGCGGAACGACTTCAGCGCCAGTACGTAATTCAGCACTTGCGAGACCGCCGCGTACAGCTGCACGGGGATCTGCTGGTTCACCTGGCTGGTATTGTAGATGGCGCGCGCCAGCGGTGGCAGGGGCATCACTTCAATGTTGTGTTCCATGGCGATCTGGCGGATGAACAGCGCCATTTCATCGACACCCTTTGCCAGCACATAAGGCGCTTCGGCCCGCGTTTCGTCATAGCGCAGCGCCACCGCATAGTGTTCCGGGTTGGTGATCACCACGTCGGCCTGCGGCACGGTCTTGCGCGCCGCGCGCTGCGCCAGCGCCCGCTGCAACTGGCGGATGCGCTGCCGCACTTCCGGGCGGCCTTCGCTGCTCTTGAATTCTTCCTTCAGATCCTGCTTCGACATGCGCTGGTTTTTCGCATAGAAAAACGCCTGCGCCGGCACGTCGACGATGGCAAAGATGACGAACACGGAAATCAGCGCCATCAAGCCGTCCAGCATCAGCGCGCCGCCCGTCATCAATGCATCGTTGAACGGCAGTGCCTGCAGGCGCGTGTAATCCTTCATGGTCGACGTGGCGATGTGCACCAGCACCCAGACCAGCACTGTGGCCTTTGCCAGCGACAGTGCGAATTCAAACGCGTGCTTGCCGGAGAACAGCCGCCCCAGGTTGCTGACCGGGGAAAAGCGCTCGAGTTTCGGTTCCCAGTGTTTGCTGGAAAACACCCAGCCGCCCGGCACCATACTGCCCAGGATGATCGCCATCGGCACCACGAACAGCGGCAGGATCATCTTGATCAGCAGCCACGTGGCCGACGAGAAAATGATCGACAGCGAGTTCAGCATCGAGCCTTCCGCTTCGTAATTGCCGAACGCCTGGTGGAACAATCCCCGCATGTCTTCCATGTAGGACGGCATCAGGAAAATAAACAGCTTCAGGGTCACCAGGATGCCGAGCGCCGTCGCCAGGTCCCGCGAACGGACGACCTGGCCCTCTTCCCGCGCCTTTTTCAGCTTCTGCGCTGAAGCCTTCTCTGACTTGTCGCCTGTGCTGTCGTCAGCCATGGGCCACCCGCATTTGCGTCTCGATCATATCCAGCACCTGCCCTGATATCCGGATGTAATGGGCGGGGATGAAGCGCACGATTTGGGCCAGCATGTACAGGCCGAAGATCGTCACCACGGAAAAGCCCAGCGAAAACAGGTTCAAGGTAGGCGCCACGCGGTTCAGGAAACCGAAGCCGATCTGCACCACGATGGTGGCGAACACGATCGGCACCGCCAGCAGCATGGCGGCGGCAAAGATCCACGCCACGTTCCACGCCACCGTTTGCAGCAGCAGCGGGTGGTAGCCCGCGCCCAGCGGCCACGCCTTGAAGCTGGCGCCGATCACGCCGGCAATCACCAGGTGGCCGTCCACGGCAAAGAAAATCACGATGGTCAGCATGGTCAGCAGCGCCGACACCACGTCCGACGACTGGCCGTTGATCGGGTCGTTCATGACCGCCATGGAAAAGCCGATCTGGCTCGACACCATAAAGCCCAGCACCATCATGACGGACGTGGCGAAGTGGAACGCCAGGCCCAGCACGCCGCCGATCACGGCCTGCTCGATGGTGGCCACCACGCCATGCATGGAAATCGGATCGACCGCCTCCGCGTTGCTGGTCAGCGGCAACATCAACACCGACAGCACCAGGCTGGCCAGGACGCGGATGGTGACGGGCACCATGGCTTCGCCCAGCACCGGCGCGGACGCCATCATGGCCATCACGCGCACGAATGGCCACCACCATGCATTGAGCATGGGTAACATCTGGGCCATGAGCGCTTCCATTGCTAACCCACCAGTGTGGCCGCGCGGGTGAAGATGGACACGCAGTAATCCATCAGGTAGCCGGCCATCCAGCGTCCCGCCATGATGAGCGCCAGCAGGGTCACGATCAGGCGCGGCAAAAAGCTCAGCGTCTGTTCATTGATTTGCGTGGCGGCCTGGATCAGCGATACCACCAGGCCCGTGACGAGGCCCGGCACCACCAGTACCAGTACCAGGATCATCACGATGTGCAGCGACTCGGCAATGAGGTCGACTGCGAGATCGGGTGTCAGCATAGCGTCCCCGTCAATAAGACTGGATGCTGGTAACCAGCGTATTGACCGTCAAGGTCCAGCCATCCACCAGGACAAACAGCAACAGCTTGAACGGCAATGAAATCACCAGCGGCGACAGCATCATCATACCCATTGCCATCAAAACCGACGACACGACAAGGTCGATGATGAGGAACGGAATGAACAGCAGGCAACCGATCTGGAACGCCGTCTTCAATTCCGACAGCACAAAGGCCGCCAGCTTGACGGTGAACGCGTGATCGGCCGGCTTGGCGACTTTTTCATCGCCGGCCAGGTGGGCGATCTGCTTCAGGGCGGCCTTGCTGGTCTGGGCCAGCATGAAGCGGGAAATCGGCGCTTCCGCGATTTTCAGCGCCTGCTCGAGGCCGATCTTTTCCTGGTCGTAAGGAACGAACGCGTTGCGCCAGATATCGTCGCCGATCGGGCGCATCACCAGCAATGTGAGGATCAGGGCCACGCCCGTGACGACGCGGTTGGGCAAGCCTTGCTGCAAGCCCAGCGCCTGCCGCAGCAGCGACAGCACGATCACGAAGCGGGTGAAACTGGTCATCATCATGACCAGCATGGGCAGCAAGCCCAGCAAGGTCATGATGATGAGAATCTGGGTCTTGACCGTCAGTTCGGTCTTCGCTCCCGGTACCACATTGGCCAGCAGGTCGACGGCGTGGGCAGGCGCGGCTACGCAAGCAGCCAGCGCAGCCGCGCCCAGCAGCCCCGCCAACCAGCGCGGCTGCCTCAGCTTTGCCAGGATCATGGCTGCATCATGTCGAGGTTCAGACCGTCCAGGTCGATTACCTTCAGGCCATAGTTTTCACCGGCCACCACGACTTCGGCGCGGCCAATCGCGGTGCCGTTGACCTTGATGGTCAGCGGCTCGCCGGCCAGCATGTCCAGCTCCACCACGCTTTCCGGTCCGATCGACATCAATTCCTGCAGCGAAATGCGGGCCGAACCCACTTCCAGGGTCAGGGTCACGGGGATCTTGCGCATCATTTGCGGCAAGTCCCGCCGCGGGCCGCCCGTACGGGCCGGCACCATGCCGTCGCCCATGTCGTTGCCGCCCTGGTCGATGATCATTTCTTCGGAAATATCTTCCAGCAACGCGTCACTGCCGCTGTTCGGATTTACGTTCATCATGTTTATTCGACGTCTTCAAAAGAGGTTAAACAGATCTTGCCTTTGTGCTCGGATACGGCCGCCGTAAATAAACGGGAATCGTCGAGCAGGACGTCGGCCCGGTGCATGCTGATCGGTATCACGTCGCCGATCTGCATGTCAAACAAGTTGCCCAGCATGACTTCCTTGGTAACCAGGATGCCCTTCAAATTGACTTGCAGGCGCGTGGCAAGCGGCGCCGATGCCTGCGGAGCGCGGCGCGCATTGTCGCGCTCCGGCGACAGCCCGTGCAGCACGGACGTCATCAAGTGCTTGTCCAGCGCAAACGAGAAGCGGCCCACCAGCGGCGGCTTGCCGCCCGTGTCATGGTCCGACACGGTCACGCTGATGATCCAGGTACCGGCGGCAGGCTGGGCGCCCGGTTCCGCGTGAAAATCGTGTTGCTTGCCATCGTCCGGCGTATCTTCCGTCTTGTCGGGGCGCGGCAAATTCGCTTCGATGCGGCCGGCCAGCGTGCCGGCCAGCTGTTGCCCCAGCACCACGGCGAGGCGGTCTTCCGTGGCCGTGACCTTCACAGCCGTGTCATCCAGTGCGCCATCGCTCTTGGCGCGGCCATAGCGGAAATTGAGGACGGCCAACAACACCTTGCGCTCCAGCGAGAACGCAATGTCGCCGGCGGGCGCGGCAAAGTTCAGCCAGCGGGCGCGCGGCTCCGTGCCGTCCAGGCGGGAAAATTCCACGCTGTCGACCTGGAACGAGCCCCAGTAGCGGCGATTCAAATTCAGGCGCATGGCTTGCGCCAGGTCTTCCTTGAGCTGGGCTGCGAACACCGGCAAGCGGTGCACGGGGCGACCCAGCAGGCATGGATCCAGTACCTGATGCTGCGCGTTTTTTTTCACGAGGTTCATGTGAAGTTTATGCGAGGTTCGTGCGAAGTTCGCCTAGTCGTTGGAATCGGTACGCGGTCGGTACGCTCTCACTGCGGAAAGCCATATGCCATATCCTAGCTTAAAAAAGGCAGGGCGAGCGAAGCTTACATGAAATTCTCGCCCATTGCCATGGATCAATTTTTGATCCTGAGAGCACTTAGTCTTTACAGAAATATTGCTAGCGGGTAAGCTTATTCGTAGCATGATAACGCAATTGCTGCGAGGCAATAAAATACCTCAAAAATGCGCTTAGTGCATGATTAAAAAGGAAATTCTGTCTCATTGAGGGGACACGGATTTACCTTTTCTGTTGTTTCCGCACAATGAACTACGCCAGACTAATTTCCAGCATGTATGATTCTTCGAGTCCGCCGCGCATCGGAAGTTGCCGGCGCTTGTCGGAAATAGCCGACATGGGGCTATGGTAGCCATGTGTGAACAACGTTGCAATTGTATGGGCAACTACGGGCAACTAATGGAGGTGCAATATGGCTAACGAATTCGCCAGCCTGATCCAGGCGGATCTGGCTTCCCTGACCAATGCGGCCGCCGATTTATCGAGTTCCGCCATTGCCCCTGCTGCCCAGTTCGGCAATATGCCCGGCCAGGCAGGCGCCACCGGCCAGCACGGCGGCAACTTCGCCCAGTCCATGCGCGAAGCGCTAAATAAAGTCAATGCGGACGACGCCAACGCGGCGCAAAAGATGGCGGACGTCGATTCCGGCCGCAGTGACGACCTGGTAGGCGCCATGCTGGCCAGCCAGGAAGCCAATTTATCCTTTTCCATGCTGATGCAAGTACGCAACAAGGTCATGGGCGCCGTGGATGAATTGATCAAGCTGCCGTTGTAATGCAGCGCTCTACCCCCAGTTCCAACCCCTCCTTCTCCTGCGGAAGATTACAGTGACCAATCCCATCAAGTCCGCCCTTGCGCGCTTGCGGCCGGGCGACGGCAGTACCCCACTCCTGTCGCCGGCATTGACGAAAAACATTGCGCCCATCGTGACCCTGGCGATCGGCATCACCGCGCTGATCATGATGGTGATGTGGCAAGACCAGTCCAGCTACAAGCCGGTGTTTGGCGCGCGCGAAAAAGTCGTCGCGGCCGACATGATGAGCGTGCTGGAAGCCGAGCACATTTCCTACCGCGTCCATCCGGACAGCGGCCAGGTCATGGTGCCGTCGTCCATGCTGGGCAAGGTGCGCATGCTGCTGGCCGCCAAGGGCGTGACGGCGCAATTGCCGGCCGGCCTGGAATTGATGGACAAGAACGACCCGCTGGGCGTGTCGCAGTTCGTGCAGGACGTGCGTTTCCGCCGCGGCCTGGAAGGCGAGCTGGCGCAATCGATCATGACGCTCGATGCGATCGCCACGGCGCGCGTGCACCTGTCGATCGCCAAATCCACGTCATTCGTGTCCAGCGACGGCGACAAGTCGTCCGCGTCGGTGGTGATTTCCACCAAGCCGGGCCGCAAGCTGTCCAACGAGACCATCGCCGCCATCGTCAACATGGTATCGGGCAGCGTGGCCAGCCTGAGCCCTGCCCGCGTCAGCCTGGTCGACCAGACCGGCAATCTGCTGTCGTCGCACGTCGACATGGATGAAGGCTTTGACCCGGGTTCGGCCGGCAATGAACACGGCAAGCGTGCGCAGGAAGATATCCGCACCAACATCAAGGGCTTGCTGGGTCCGATCGTGGGCGACGAGAACTTCAAGGTCAGCGTGACGGCCGTCGTCAACAACGACCGCATCGAAGAGACGGTGGAGAAATTCGGCTCGGCGCCGAAAGTCACCAGCGAAGCCATGCGCGACGAGCAGGACCGCAACCGCCTCGTGATGGGTGTGCCGGGCACGTTGTCGAACCGTCCGCCGCCGGCCGATGCGAAAGCCGGCACCGACGGCACCAAGACCGCCGATGGCAAGGACACCGAAGGCGGTGGCGACCAGAGCCGCAAGAACGCCACCACCCGCCAGTACGCGTATGACCGCAGCATCACGCAGACCAAGCATGCCCGTGGCCAGCTGGAGAAACAGAATATCGCCGTGGTGCTGGCACATGCCGCCGCGCCGTTCCCGAAAACCGGCTGGAGCGCCGCGGAACTGGCCAATATCGACAAGGTGCTGCGCAACGGCCTCGGCATCGACGACAAGCGGGGCGACACCCTGGTGGTGACGGCGATGAATTTCCCGGCCAAGCCGGCGCCGGCCCCATGGTGGCAGGAACGCGAAACCGTGGTCGACTACTCGCTGTGGCTGACCTATGCGATCGGCGCGCTGCTGGCCTTCTTCCTGTTCGTGCGTCCGATGCTGAAACTGCTGATGAACGTGGTGCAGGCGATGCTGCCGAAACCGGCGGTGGCCGTTGCGGCCGGTCCGGAACAAGTGACGTTGCGCGCCCCGAGCGACCGCCGTGGCGCGGGCGCCGCGGCAGGCGAGGCGGCAGGCGCGGCCGGGGCTGCCCATGGCGCCCAGCAGCAACTGCCAGGCCAGTCCGGCGCCGGTCCTGCCCATGCGGCGCCGGCACTGGGCGGCGCGGAAGCGGCGAACGCCATGCCGGGCGGCGTGAAGCCTGGCATGCCGGTGGTGCCGCTGCTGGAAAACTATGACTTGCCGCCGACCGGCTCGTCCGTCGACGTGATGGTCGACCACCTGAAGATCCTGGCTGAGAAAGAGCCGGAGCGCGTAGCGGAAGTTGTTAAACAGTGGATGCAGAAAAATGGCCGACCTCAATAATCCCGACATGGGCGATCCTTCGGGCGCCTTCCTGACGCCGGTGGAGCAGGCGGCCATCGTGCTGCTGTCGATCGGCGAAGAGCCGGCCGCCGCCGTGCTGCGCTGCCTGAGCCGCGAAGAATTGCTGGAAGTGACGCAAGTGATGTCGCGCATGAGCGGCATCAAGGTGGAAGCGGTGAAAACCGCGATGCAAGCGTTCTTCGACGATTACCGCGAACAGTCCGGCGTGCACGGCGCATCGCGCAGCTACCTGAAGCGCTCGCTGGACCTGGCGCTGGGCGGCGACATTGCCAACACGGTGCTGAACAATATTTACGGCGACGAACTGCGTCCGAAAATGGCGCGCCTGCAGTGGGCCTCGCCAAAGTGGCTGGCCGAATACATCGCCAATGAACACGTGCAGATGCAAGCCGTGTTCCTCGCGTTCCTGCCGCCCGCGCTGGCCGGCCAGATCATCGATGCGCTGCCGGCCGACGGCCGCGACCTGGTGTTGCTGAACCTGGCCCGCCTCGATGAAATCGACCGCGATTTGCTGGAAGAACTGGAAGAACTGGTGAACCGCTGCCTGGGCAGCTTTGATTCGCAAAGCACCAGCGTGGAAGGCGTGCGCCAGGTGGCGGAGATCCTCAACCGCCTGCCGTCGAACCGGGCGCAGATGGTGGAACTGCTGCGCGCGCACGACCCGGAAGTGGTGAACCAGATCGAACTGTCGATGTACGACTTCCTGATCCTGTCGACGCAGACCGAGGCCACGATTTCCCGCCTGATCGAGGAAGTGCCGCTGGAACAGTGGGCGATTGCCCTCAAGGGCGCGGAACTGTCGATCCGCGACGCCGTGCTGAAGACCATGCCGAAGCGCCAGGCGCAGGCATTCGAAGACATGATGCGCCGCGCCGGTCCGGTGCCGATGTCGCGTATCGAAGCCGCACGCCAGGAAATCATGACCACCGTGAAAGCGCTGGCCGACGCCGGCGAGGTGGAAGTCCAACTGTTTGCCGAGAAGGTGGTTGAATAATGAAGCAATTCCGTCCCTATCGCTTCCCTCCCCTGTCGCAATTCGCGCCGGCGCCGGCACGCGCGGCCGCCAGCGGCCTGACCACGGATTCCGTGCAATGGCAGGCGTCGGTCCAGGAAGGTTTCGAGCAGGGCCAGCGCGACGGCTATGAAATCGGCTTGCAGCGCGGGCAGGAAGACGGTTTTGAAGCGGGCCGCAACGCCGGCTTCGAGCAGGGGCGCGAAGAAGGCCGCAACGAAACGCTGGTGGCGTTCGACAATTTCGCCCGCCCCGTGGACTCGATGCTGAAGGGCTTGAAAAAACTGCGCGCCGACTACCGCGCCGCGCAGCGCAAGGAAGTGGTGGACCTGGTGGCCAAGGTGGCAAGGTCCGTGATCCGCGCAGAACTGGCGCTGCAACCGGTGCAGATCATGGCGCTGGTCGATGAAACGCTGGCATCGATGCCGCCGACCCGCGACGACATCGATGTGTACCTGAACCCGGAAGAATTGAAACGCATCCAGGACCTGGATCCGAAGCGCACCAAGCGCTGGAACCTGATCCCGGATTCGCGCCTGGACGTGGGCGAATGCCGCATCCGCGCGGGCGACAACGAAGTCGACGCCGGCTGCCACCAGCGTCTTGCTGCTGTCATGGAACAGGTCGATAATCAGTTAACCGCCGCCGACACCGGCGAAGAGCCTGAAAGCGAAGAATGATTGCCGATGCACTCCGCAAGCTGGAACTCGATGCCGTCCCGATGGCCACGCCCACCGGGCGGCTGGTGGGCGCATCCGGCTTGCTGCTGGAAGCCGTAGGTTGCCCTTTGCACACCGGTCAACGTTGCCAGATCGAGACGGTCGGCGGCGAATGGCTCGATGCGCAAGTGGTGGGTTTCCGCGACAAGCTGTCCTTCCTGATGCCGTTCAAGAAAGCCATCGGCTTGCAGACGGGCGCCCGCGTGCTGCCCTCCCCCGATAAAGCCACGCTGTCCATCGGCCCGTCGTGGCTGGGCCGCATGGTCAATGGCCTGGGCGAACCGATCGACGGCCTGGGCAAGCTGGGCGGCGAATTCCCGCTCGATTACACGCCGCCACGCGTCCATCCGCTGCGCAAGAAACCCGTGACGGAACCGCTCGACGTCGGTATCCGCGCGATCAATTCCATGCTGACCATCGGCCGTGGCCAGCGCGTCGGCCTGATGGCCGGTTCCGGTGTCGGCAAATCCGTCCTGCTGGGCATGATGACGCGCCAGACGGTGGCGGACGTGGTGGTGGTGGGCCTGATCGGCGAACGTTCGCGCGAAGTGCGCGAATTCGTCGACATGTCGCTGGGCGCCGAAGGCATGCGCAAAGCCGTGCTGGTGATTGCACCGGCCGATGAATCGCCGCTGATGCGTATCATGGCGACCGAACTGTGCCACTCGATCGCCGCCCACTACCGCGACCAGGGCAAGAATGTACTGTTGCTGGTCGATTCGCTGACGCGCTATGCCATGGCCTTGCGCGAGCAAGCCCTGGCGCTGGGGGAACCACCCGCCACCAAGGGGTATCCGCCGTCCGTGTTTTCCAACCTGCCGCAGCTGGTGGAGTCCGCCGGCAATGGCGAAAACCCGGTGGGCAGCATGAGCGCGATTTATACCGTGCTGGCCGAGGGCGATGACCAGCAGGATCCCGTGGTCGACACAGCGCGCGCGATTCTCGATGGCCACATCGTGCTGACACGCGAACTGGCCGAACGGGGCCATTATCCCGCCATCAACGTCGGCGCGTCCGTGTCGCGCTGCATGGCGCACGTGATTTCGCCGGCGCACATGCAGGCGGCGCGCGCGCTGAAAGCCGCCGTGGCGCGCCACGAACGGGTGCGCGACCTGATTCCGCTGGGCGCCTACGTGCCGGGCGCCGATCCGGTCACCGACAAGGCCGTGAACCTGCATCCGCATATCGAAGATTTCCTGTGCCAGGGCGCCAAGGAGCCGGCGCCATACGGCCACTGCGTAGAAAACCTTGAAAGGCTGATGGCATGACCCCACCGACCAAAATCCGCAGCCTGTCGACCCTGGTGAATTTGCGCACGACGGAAGTCGAGCGCCTGCAAACCGAAATGGCCGCCAAGGAAAGCGTGCGCGAACGCTACCAGAAAAACCTGGACCGCCTGACGGGGTTATACAAGAACAGCGGCGCCAGCGGCAAGCTGCCGCTGGCGCTGGCCAGCAATTGCGGCGACTACAAGCAAGCCGTCATGCAAATGGTCGACAGCCACAAACTGGACCTGACCATGCATGAAGCGGACATGGCGGTGTCGCAACGGGCGTTGAATGCCGCGTTTGTCAAACGGGAAATCCTGGGCCAGGTCTTGCAGAAAGAGCAAAAGGCGCTGGCGCACCAGGAACAAGCCAAGGAACGCAAGCGGCAGGATGAACTGGCAACACAATTGTGGCTGCGCGGCCAAAAATGACGGTTATTTAGGCAAAACGTAGTTTCCGCACGTCACAATTTCATAAGAGGATGAAGTTGGTCGCCTATTACTTAGGTACACTTCCAACACATACTCCCGGAGTACGAATATGGCTACCACCAGCAGCACTACCTACGACCCGACGTCGACCGCTACCAAACTGGCCACCGCCTACACGGCAGGTCGCCAGGCCATGATCACCGCCCAGTCCAGCCGCGCCATGGCGCAATCGAAGGCGTTGACCTCCCTGAGCTCGGCAATGAGCGAGTTTTCGTCCGCCCTGTCGTCGTTCAGCACGCAAAAAAGCATGGTGGCGAATTCCGCCAAATTCGACGCCAATGTCGGTACCGCCACGGCCAGTTCCACGGCCATTGCCGGGACGTATAACTTTTATGTCGAACGCCTGGCCACAGCCGGGCAAGTTTCATATGGCGGCGTCACGGACACGGCGGCAGCCGGCAGCGGCAGCCTGAACGTGGTGCTGGCCGACGGCAGCAATTTCAACGTCAACCTGACCAATTCCGACAACAACCATGACGGCTTGCTGACGGCGCAGGAAATCGCGTCGGCCATCAACCAGGCTGCCGACAACAATGCACGCGTGACGGCGTCAACGCTGACGGTCAATGGCGAACCAACGCTGGTCTTGACCGCTGGCAACACCGGCGCCGACAACGCCGTGTCGCTCGATACGTCCGGCATCACCAACGTGGACTTGAAAGCCATCCTCGACGATCCCGCCAAGCAGCAGACGCTGGTGGCGGCGCAGGATGCCGTGGTGTGGGTCGGCGCGCAGAACACTGGCACCAGGGTGCAACAGGCATCGAACACGTTCAACCTGGTCGACAACGTCAAGATGACGTTCACCCGCGCCCAGAGCGTGGGCGAAACCCCTGCCACCCTGACGGTGGGCCTGGACAAGACCACCACGCACGCCAATGTGCAGGCCTTCGTCGATGCCTACAACAAGCTGTCGACCACGCTGGCCAACCTGACGGCGCCCGGCGATCCGGCGTCCGGCAAGGATCCTGGCCCGTTCGCCCAGGATTCCGGCCTGATGGCGTTGCGCAGCCGCATGACGGCGACCCTGCGCCAGCTGTCCGGCGGCCAGAGCCTGCCGACGTTCGGCATCACGGGCCAGCGCGATGGCACCATTGCGCTCGACAGCGCGCGCCTGGACAAAGCCATCACCGCCAATCCGGCCGCGCTGGATTCGCTGTTCGGCAGCGCCACCGTCAATAACGAATCCGGCGTGCTGGGCGACCTGGACACGCTGACCAACCAGTGGACGAATTCCGTCGACGGCCAGCTGAACCAGCGCAAAAGCAGCGTGCAAAAGCAGCAGACATCGCTGTCCGACCGCCAGGCCCAGCTGGACGACCAGTACAACAGCGCCTACAAGCGCTACCTGTCGCAATTCACGCAATTGCAAACCCTGCAATCGCAAATGGCACAGAACACGGGCTTGTTTGATGCCATGTTCAGCAAATCCGATAGCTAAGTTTTAAGAGAGTTTCATATGAGCCTGGAAGCCTATAGCAGTTACCATTCCACCAACCTGGATGCGCAGACGGCCCGCGCCTCCCCGGTGGAGCTGGTGCTGGTCCTGACCGACGGCCTGCTGGAAGAACTGGCGCGTGCGCGTGGCCATATCATCGGCAAGCGCTACGAGTTGAAGGCCAACAGCCTGAATAAATGCACGGAAATCATTAATGGTTTGTCCAGCTCGCTCGACTATGAGCAGGGTGGTGAAATCGTGGCCAACCTGGGCCGCCTGTACGACTATTGCGCAGCACGCCTGTACCGGGCCGGTGTCGACATGGAACCGGCCATCATCGATGAAGTAAGCGGTCTGCTCACCACCATCAAGCAGGGCTGGCTGGGAGTGCAGGCGAAGAATGGATAGGCAATCGACTTTGTTGCAACTGGGCCAAAAAATGAGCGCCGCAACCAACGCTTCCGACTGGAAAGCGCTTGCGGCGATCAATACGTTAATGGCGTCCTCGCTGCCCGCCATGGCGGCGCAGGGCCCATGGACGCCCGCCGAGCGCGCCGCGCTGGCGTCGCTGCGCGAATTGCACAACCAGGCGATTTTGCGCGCACGCAACGCCAGTGACGAGCTGGGCAAGCACCTGGCGGAAATGCAGGCTAACAAGGAGGGTTGGCTGGCCTATGCCCTCAACAGCGAACCCGCTGCAACCGGAACCACCGCATGACTCTGATTACGACATCTGTGCCCGCCAACCCGGCAGCCTCCGCCCTCCCCGGCCAGCCTTTGCTGGACCTGATACCGGGTGGCGCCGCCGTCGCGCCGGCCAGTGCCGCGCCTGTTCCCGATGCCGCAGCGATCCCTGGCGCGCCAACCGGCGCGCCGCTGCCTTTTGCACAATTGCTGGATATTGCCACGGCGGCGCTGCCCGTCGGCGCACCGGATACCGCAGCCGCCCCGGAAAGTGAAACGCCGGCGCCGGACGCCGCGCCGGATTCCACGCTGGTCCTGGCTGCACAGAATATGCTGCCGCCCGGCATGGCTGCCTTCTTCGCTCCTGGCACGGCCGCGCCTGTAACGGCGGCCCCTGCCACTGCCGGCGGACCCGGTACCGCGGCGCCGCAGGCGCCCGATAGCGTGGGTGCGGTTGGCGCCGTGGGTGGCGCCGGCGCGGCCCCAGCCACGGGGGCCGCGCGCAGCGCCGCCTTCGACATGGGACCGGCAGGCGCCGCACCCGCCGGTTATGGCTGGACGGCGCCGTCCGCCGAACCTGCGCAACCGGTATTGAATGCACAGCCGGTGCCGCCGGCCGCCCCGGCCGGCGCGCCAGTCCAGGGCGCCCAGTCCGCGCCACCATCCGCAGCGCCTGCCGCCAACGCCAATGGTTACGCCACGGCGGCGCCCGGCACGGCCGCGCCATCGTTGACGCCGCAAGCAGCTGCGGGCAGTGCGGCAGCGACCGCAGCGCCGACTGCCGCCGGCTCCGCGGCACCTTCGGGTGCGCCGCAAGCCGCGACGGCAGCGCCATCCGCAGCGGTGCGCTCCGCCGCCAATGCCGCTGGCACGGCGGCGCCCTCGGCGCCCGCAACATCTGGTGCAGCCTTCCGTACTGCGGCAACCGCCGCTCCCGGCACCGCCGCGCCAAACGCCTACGTCTCCGGCACCGCTGCTCCCGCCATGGCAACGGGCACGATGGCAACGGCCGCGCCCCGCGCCTCCGGTAGCGTGGATGCGGTACAGCGCGCCACGTCCGCACCCGCGGCGCTGGCGCCCTCCGCGGCTCCTGGCACTGTTGCACCTGGCACAGTCGCGCCACTGATGGCGGGCACTGCCGTACCTGCGGCCCCCCAATACGCCACCGGCGCCAACGCACCGGTCACGGCCGCACCCACCGCCATGGCCTGGGCCGGCACTACCGCACCCGGCACGGCGGCGCCGGTCGCGCGCGCTGCCAGCGCCAATACCGGCGCAACCGCTGCACCATCCGCGGCCCCAGTGACCACGTTCGCCACGGCGGCGGGAACGCAAGCGAGCACGGCCGCGCCAGCCGCGCCAGCGCCGAATGCCGCCACCGCCGCCCCGACGGCGGCAGCCATGGCCGCCGCCGCATTCAACCAGGCCTCCGGTACCGCCGCTCCGGGCACCGCAGCGCCGGCGGCCGCCGGCGCCAACTGGAGTGCCGCCGCGACACCGACTGCCGCCGCGGTCAATGCCGCGCCAACGACGGCTCCGGCTTATACCAATACCACGGCAGCGCCCGTCGCCGCCCCCGCCTTTGTGCCGGGGACAACCGCCCCGGTGCGCATGGGCGGCACGTCCGCGCCATCCGCGCAACCGGTACGCGCTTCGGCTACCGCTTCGAGCGCGTCGGCCGGCGGCACGTCCGGTGCGGCGTCCCTCGCTACCGCCAATACGGCCACGTCGGCGCCAACCGCTCCGGCCGTGGCAAGTGCGCCATCCGACACCGGCGATACGCCGACGGCGGCGCCATCGGCCGCATCGGCAGCCCAGCCGGCCGATGTCCCGGCCGTGCCGGAACCCGTCCAGCAAGCGGCCGACCAGATGCTGGCGCGCCGCGCCACCGGCATGCCGCGCGCGGAAACCACGTTCAGCGGCGCCGCACTGGCCGCCGCCGCCGCGCCGGGCGCCGGTACCGCGACCCTTGCCGCCAGCGCCGACAGCAATGTGGCGCCGGCATCGTTCACGTCGCTGCACCAGTTGAACCTGGGCGCCGCCATTGGCGCGGCCCAGCCGCAAGGCCAGCCATCGAATGTATTGAAACTGTCCGGCGAGCCGGAGCAGTGGCAGCAACCGCTGCGCGCCGCGCTGGGCGACCGCCTGCAATTGCAAATGCAGCGCGGCAGCGAGCAAGCCGTCATCACGCTGGACCCGCCAAATATGGGCCGCGTGGAAATTGCTATCCGCCATACGCAGGGTTCGCTGCAGGTGGCGATTACCGCCAACAATTCCGAAGTATTGCGCCAGCTGAACACCATCAGCGACAGCGTGCGCCAGGACTTGTCACAGCGTAATTTCACGGATGTGACCGTGACGGTCGCGTCCGCATCGCGCGGCAACGCCGGCCAGAACCTGGCCGATGGCGGCGGCAACGCACGCCAGCAGCAAGGCCGCGAACAGGAACAACGCAACCCGGGCCGCGCCCTGTCGGATGGCGACAACGCGTCCTCTACCTTTGCAATGAATCGGGAGTAATTTATAGATGAATAAAAAACTGGTGATTGCAGTGGTGGCGGCGCTGCTGGTGGGCGTCGGAGTCGCGGGCGGTGCCTGGTGGTACCTGAGCAAGAAAGCGCCGGCGGCGGAAAACGGTAAGGCCGAGGCCAAGCATGAAGAAGCGAAGCCGGCCAACACCGAGCCACCCAAGTACATCACCGTGGAAAAGGTGATTGTCATGCTGAGGCGCAGCGAAGGCGAAAGTGTGACGCACTACCTGTCGGCGGACCTGGTGATCGCCACCACCGCCAAGCAGGAAAAAGAATGCAAGGAACATTTGCCGTTGTTGCGCAGCGTGGCCGTCAAAGCCCTGTCGTCGCTGCCGATGGCCAAAGCGTCAACGATGTCGATCGACCAGTTCTCGGAAGAATTGAACAAGGCATTCGAAGAAACCTACGCCAGGGATAAGCGTGAAAAGCCGTTCAGCGAAGTGATGATCGGCAAACTGATTGTGGAATAAAGCCAAAACATGGGTGGGACAGGCATGGGCTACATAGAACAATACCCGGACGCATATGCCGAGAGCTATGGCGACGCGGGCAGCGCGCCGGTCACGCACAGCGTGGCTGACGAGCAGAAGCACCTGCTTTCCTATGCGCCGCTGGTGAAACGCATCGTACGCCAGCTCAATTCGCAGATTGCCGGCGCCATCGACCGCGACGACATGGAGCAGATCGGGCTGATGGGCTTGCTGGAAGCGTTGCGCCGCTATGGCGAACCGGACGCGGCCTTTGGCAGCTATGCCAGCCTGCGCATCCGCGGCGCCATCCTCGATGAATTGCGCCGCCAGGACTGGCGGCCGCGCGCCGTGCGCCAGCACAGCCATAAATTGCGCGACGCCGTGCGCGAACTGACGCGCAAGCTGGGCCATGAACCCGATGAGCGGGAAATCATCACGCACCTGAAACTCACACCCGAGGAATACCAGGCGTACCAGCTCGATGAAAGCGCGGAATTGCTGGCCAGTTTCGACGAAGTCTTGCAGGACACGCTGGGAGGCGGCGGCGAAAGCACGCCCAGCCCGGAAGAACAATTGATCGTGCGGCGCAGCCTCGCCCAGGCCCTGATGAGCCTGGACGAACGGGAACAGCGCGTGGTGCAAATGTATTACGAATTCGAGCTCAGCTACAAAGAAATCGCTGCCGTGCTGGATTTGACGGACGCGCGCGTGTGCCAGTTGAACAAGGCCGCGCTGAACAAGATGAAAGCGGTGCTCAAGAGCGCCTGATCCGCTGCGGTGGATGCAAGGAAACCAAGTTAATAAGCAGAAAGGCGTTCTATTATGCAAGTCTTTTTAGGCATCATGATTGTGCTGGGCTCCGTGTTCGGCGGCTTTGCCATGATGGGTGGTGCATTCCACCAGATCTGGCAGCCGATCGAATTGATCGTGATTGCCGGCGCGGGCGCCGGCGCCATTGTGATTGGCAATCCCAAGCACGTGCTGGCGGAAATGGGCGCCCAGCTGAAAAAAGTGGTGGTGCGCAAGAAATATGACTCGGAATTCCAGCGCCAGTTACTGCTGCTGATGTATGAACTGCTGCAACTGGCGGCCGGCGGCCTGAAAGCGCTGGATGCGCACGTGGAGGCGCCGAAGGATTCGCCACTGTTCCAGCGCTACCCGCTGGTGCTGGAAGAATCGAAATTGCTGGCGTTCATCGTCGACAACTTCCGCCTGATGGCAATGGGCAAGATCAACGCGCACGAACTGGAAGGCGTGCTGGAGCAGGAACTGGAAGCCATCCATGAAGAAATGAACCAGCCGGCCAAGTCCATCGGCAAGATCGGCGAAGCAATGCCGGGCTTCGGCATTCTGGCGGCCGTGCTGGGTATCGTGATTACCATGAGCACCGTGTCCGAAGGCGCCACGTCAGGCGAAATCGCGGAACACGTGGGCGCCGCGATGGTCGGTACCTTCATCGGTATTTTCCTGTGCTACGGCGTGCTGGATCCAATTTCCAACGTGATGAAGCAACTGGTCAACCAGGAAGCGTCCAACAAGGAATGCGTGAAAGTCGTGCTGGTGACGCACGTGGCGGGCAAACCGCCACTGCTGGCGATCGACGCGGGCCGCCGCCTGGTGGCGCTGAACGTGAAACCAAGCTTCGCCCAGCTGGAACGCTGGATCAACGAGCTGGAAGGCCGCGACAGCGAACCGGACGCCGGTTCAGGCTCGCGCCGGGGAGGTGGCCGTGCAAAAGCCGCATGAGAAACATGAGCAGACTATCGTCAAGCGCGGCGGCGGCAAGCACGCGCATGACGATCACGGCGGCGCCTGGAAAGTGGCGTTCGCCGATTTTTGCCTTGCACTGATGTGCCTGTTCCTCGTGCTGTGGCTGATGGCGGCGAGGAATACGGAATCCCTGCAACACATCCTGACCGAGGCGGACGGTAACAAGACTGACCAGGGTAAAGGCGTGATGCCGGAACAGGTGGGCGGCCCGCGCGGCAGCCTGATCGAGCGCTTCCCCATGCCGCGCACGGGTAAAACCGACGCCCCCGGCACGGCGCTGGCCAGCGGTGCGGATTCGTCGGAAATCCAGGATGCCCGCGTCAGCTATGAAACCCCGGGCGACTTGCAAAAACTGTCGAAAGCGCTGGCCAAGATGAGCACGGACGCGGGCCTGGCGCAAAATCTGGAATCCGTCATTACGCCATACGGCTTGCGCGTGATGCTGCACGACACGGATAAACAAGGCATGTTCGTGCGCGGCAGCGCCATCCCGACCGACCGTTTCAACAACTTGCTGAAACAGATGGGTCCGTTGTTCGAGCGCATGGAAAACCGGATGCTGGTGGTCGGCCACACGGATTCGACGCAGTATGCGGACACCGGTTACTTTGCTTATTCGAACTGGACGCTGTCGTCCAACCGCGCGATGGCGGCCCGCTCGGTGCTGCTGTCCGGCGGCATGCGCAAGGACAGCGTGCTGCAGGTGGTGGGCATGGCCGACCGCGCGCCGATCGATACGCAAAAAGCCGATGCGGGCGTCAACCGCCGCATCGAACTGTTGATCCTGACGCCGGAACAATCGAGGGCGGTGTCCGCCATGTTTGGCATGCCTGGCAACAGCCATGGATTGGGTGGCGAAATCAGTACCGCCGTGCCGGATGCGAATGCTTTGCAGCAACTACGCAACAAGCTGGGTCCGGAAGGCAAATACGGGACAGGCCGCAACAATGGAAATTGAACGAAACTACGCTCGCCAGCGTAAGGCGGGTTAAGATGAGCATCTCGAAGACAAGAGGTCAGCGTATGAGAATTTCTTCCGGGATCGGTGACGCCTTTTCCGTCAACCGTGTCGCAGACAATGCCCCGGCGGAAGGCCCGCAAGCCCCCGCCACCAGCAACAAACCTGCCGAAATGCAATCGGCCGTATTGCAGCCAGCCATGGCCGCCTTGAAAGAGATGCCGGAAATGGACCTGGACCGGATTGCCATGCTGCGCGATGCGCTGGCGAAAGGCGAACTGCCGTTCGATCCGGACCGCCTGGCGGGCCTGGTGCAGCGCTTCCATATGGGAACTGACAAGTGAGTAATGTCGCACCGACGCGCCAGGACGCGTTGCAGAGTTTGTTGCAGGGGGTGGCGGCCGACCAGCAAGCCTACACGGCGTTGCAGGCGTTGCTGGAGCGGCAATTTGCCGCCGCGCTGCGCCGCCAGGCACAGCACCTCAATGAATTGGCTGAAGAAATTTCTGTTTTGGTCGATACCATGGAACAACGCCGCCGCGAACGTGTCGCGCTGGCGCAAGCCGTTGCCGGACCGGAAGCCCGCATGGCCGACGTTTATGCCTTGCTGAAGCCGGATGCGCGCAAGCGGCTGGAAGCCGACTGGCTGGCACTGGAAACCATGGCGAAAGAATGCAAGCGGCTGGGCAAACGCAATACCGATTTGATGGTCGAGCAATATTCCATCATGCAGCGCGTGCTGCATGGCGATAACCAGATTTACGAACCGGTTTAACCGATACCCTGTTTGAACATGAGCCGTCCTGATTTCACCGCGTTCACCGCCACCACCCGGCCGACCCAGGCCACGGCGGCCACGCTCAGTAATGTGCGTCCGACCGCGGCCACCGGCGGCGCGTCGGCGTCGTTTGCCGCCTCATTTTCCACATCCATGGCAGCCATGAACGCGCCCTTCGCGTCCGGCGGCAACACCACGTTCAGCAAGGCGCAGCGCGACGTGGCGGCCTTTATCCAGGAAGCCGTGAGCCCGGAACCGGGCGTGCTGCCGTCGCAAAGTTCGGCGTCGCTGGCCATGCGCGCCCGCGCGGCCGGCATGGCCGACAGCAGCGGCGCCATCATGGCGGCCACCCTGAACAATGCCAACAGCGCATCGCAAAAAGAATTCCTCGAATCCATCATGCCGTGGGCCACGGAAGCGGCGCAAAAGCTGGGCGTCGCGCCGGAACTGGTGGCGGCGCACGCGGCGCTGGAATCGGGCTGGGGCCAGCATCCACTGGGCGCCAGCAACAACCTGTTCGGCATCAAGGCCGGCAGCCAGTGGCAAGGGGGCGTCACGTCCGCCGCCACCACGGAATATGCGTATGGCTTGCCGATGAAGAAAGTCGAAAAATTCCGCAGCTACCCGGATACGGCCAGCGCCTTCCGCGACTACGCCAATGTCCTGGTCGACAACCCGCGCTACCGCGACGCGTTGAACACGGGGTCCGACGCGCGGGCCTTTGCGCAAGGCGTGGCGCGCGGCGGCTACGCCACCGACCCGTCGTATGCGGATAAATTAATGAAACTGGCAACCCAGCTGCAACGGCGGCAGCCGGTGCAGCCTACAGGGGATTAATTCACCATGGGCAGCTCGGCAGGTTCCACTGTTCCGCTGCCCGTGATCCGGGCCCGTATCACGGTGCCACTGACGTTGCGCACGCGGATCACCGTGCCGCGCGCACCGGGATCCAGCGCCTCCCCCGCCATGCTCACTTCGATCTGTTCACGCCGCGCCACGATGCGCACGGGATCGCCCCGCTTGATCACCTGCGCTTCCACCAGCATGCTCTGGCGCAGCAATTCGCCATTGCGCAGCGAGCGCCGCGCCGACATGCCCAGCAACGTGGATTCATCGGCCACGGTATCCGTGACCAGCGTGATGTCGCGCCGCTCGAACGCCACGTCGGCCGCCGCCACCGGCTTACCGGCCGGAACATCGGCCGCCATCACGGCCACCGTCGCCGTGACTTTGGCGCGCACGATGAAGTCATATTTCCAACCGTCGGCGCCCGGACATTCCGCGATCAGCCGCATGCGCGTTGGCTGCCTGACATCGGCCGCCTCCACCGCGACTTTCCCCTTGCACGGCGGGACCGTGCGCGTGACGACGGCCGCGACTTCGAACTTCGCGTCACGCCATCCAGCCGATTCTGCACTCCTTGATAACTGCTCTTTGGCAACCTGTTCCACCTGCGCCACAATCTGGTCTGAACTCGATATTGCCATGCAAAGATTTGGCATGCCGACCGACAACAGCAGCACGAACCGGGGTACAATGGGTTTGTTGAACATGAGCAATAATACCTTTACTATTACGGTGGCGTTGCGCAGTGGCGATACCTAGTACGCTGCGGTGCAATTGTACATGGGCGACAGCGAGTTAACAGGGGGAAGGCGCTATGGGAATTAACTTCAAGGACGCCATCGGCATGCATGCCGATGCACTTCACTTGCGTGCCGACCGCACGCGCATCCTGGCCACCAATATCGCGAATGAAAACACGCCGGGCTTCAAGGCCCAGGACATGAATTTCGGCGCCATGCTGGCCAATACACAGGCGACGCAAAAAGGCGAACCCACGTTCGAAGGCGATGAGGGCCGCATGTACCGCGTTCCCTTCCACCCCACCCGCGACGGCAACACCGTCGAGATCGGTGTTGAACAGGCAGCGTTCTCGCAAAACTCCACGGAATTCGGCACCAGCCTCACCTTCATCAACATGAAGCTGAAGGGCCTGGCCAAAGCCATCAACGGACAATAGAACTCCAGACCCCACTCCAAGAGGGCCGCACCATGAGCTTCAAAGATATTTCGCAAATCGCCGGTTCCGCCATGGCGGCACAAACCGTGCGCCTGAATACCGTCGCCAGTAACCTTGCCAACGCCGAGTCCGTAGCGGGCAGCGAAGGCCAGACCTACCGTGCGCGCAAGCCCGTGTTTGCCACGATGATGCAGGAAGGCGCTGGCGAAGGCGCCGGCGGCCGCGTGCAAGTGGTCGACGTGGTGGAAAGCAACGAGCCGCTGCGCCGCGTGTATGAACCGGGCAATCCGCTGGCCAATGCGGAAGGCATGGTGTTTTATCCCAACGTGAACCAGGTGGCGGAAATGACGGACATGATGTCGGCCGCGCGCGCGTTTGAAACCAATGTCGAAGTGCTGGGCCGCATCCGCGGCATGCAGCAGTCGCTGCTGAAACTGGGCGAGGGCTAATCCATGCAAACCAATCTGTTCACCAATAGCAGCGCCAACAGTGGCGCCAGCGCCGCGGCCGGCCAGACGGCGGTCGGCACCAACCCGCTGGCAACCGGCACGGAAACGTCGCTGATGTTCACCAAGCTGCTGGTGGCGCAAGTACAAAACCAGGATCCGCTGTCACCCAACGACCCGGCCGCCTTCGTGTCGCAGCTGACGCAACTGTCGCAAACCGAAGCGCTGCAAAAGCTGTCGACCTTGACCAGCACCAACGCCACCGTCCTGCAAGGCATGCAGGCGCTGTCGCTGGGTGCGCAAGTCGGCTCCGACCTGACCGTGTCCGCTGAAACCGTGTCGCTGAGCGGCACGCCGGCGCGCGGCAGCTTCACGCTGGGCTCGGGCAGCACCGCGACCACGCTGGTATTGACCGGCGTCGATGGTGTCGAACATAAAGTCAGCCTCGGCATGCAAGCCGCGGGCAATGTGCCGTTCGTGCTGGACCCGGCCGCGCTGGGCCTGCCATATGGCGATTACAAGATGCGCGTCGAAACCAGCACCAAGGAAAGCCCGCCACTGGAACTCACGGGACGCCTGAACAGCGTCCGCCTGGGTTCGGGTGGCGCCGTCTTGCTGAACGTTGCAGGAGTCGGTGAAGTTTCGCCGAGCGCCATATCCGCCTTCAATGGCAAATCCACGGTTGCCAGCTCTAACTGAGCCAACTTAGCCACATCACTACGCTACTTCTGTTCTGAAAGGAATCCATCATGGGCTTCGATATCGCAATGTCTGGCATCCAGGCTATTAACGAACAACTGGGTACCATCTCCAACAACATCGCCAACGCCGGCACGTTCGGCTTCAAGTCCAGCCGCGCCAACTTCGCATCGCAATATGCGGGCGACCAGGCATCGGGCACCAAGATCGGTTCCATTTCGCAAAGCATCGGCACCATCGGCAGCACCACGCAAACCGGCCGCGGCATGGATGCCGCCATCAATGGCCGCGGCTTCTTCGTGGTCAAGGATGGCCTGGGCGCGCCGCAATACACCCGCGTCGGCATCTTCGATTCGGACGCCAACGGCTTCCTGGTCGACCAGAGCGGCCGCCGCGTGCAGGGTTTCGCGCAAGAAGTGGGTTCCACCGTGCTGGGCCCGCTGGGCGACCTGACCGTGCCGGCCGGCCAGATTGCCGCCGTGCCGACCACCAAACTGAGCTACACCAGCAACTTCTCGGCCGACTGGAAAGTGCCGGCCGTGGCATACACCTCGCCGGATCCGGCCGCATCGCCAGCGGTGACGCCTGACCCAAGCTCGTACAACATGTCGCGCGTGTCCATCGCTTACGATGCCCGCGGCAACCAGCACAGCATCACCCAATACTTCGTGCGCACCGACGCCAACACCGTGACGGTGCACTACTCGGTGGATGGCGACGGCACCTCGACCGACTTCGGCACGTCGACCCTGACCTTCAAGGCCGACGGCACGCTGGATCAGATCGACGGCAACGCCGTCAACACCGATCCGACACCGGTCCACACCCTGACCATCCCGGCCGACTACAAGAGCACGGGCGCGCCGGAACTGGCGCTGTCCATCGATTACATGGGCGGCACGCTGTTCGCAGGCGAAGCATCGACTTCCGTCAACAAGGCCGACGGCTATGGCGCGGGTAACTTCACCGGCACGGAAATCGACAAGGATGGTTCGCTGATCGCCAAGTATTCGAACGGCCAGCGCCAGACCGTGGGCAAGATCGCCCTGGCGACCTTCCCTTCGGAAACCTCGCTGACGCCGATTTCCGACACCAGCTGGTCCGCCAACCTGGCATCCGGCACGCCGCTGTACACGACCCCGGGCGTGGGCATGGCCGGCGCGCTGACCACGTCGGCGCTGGAACAGTCGAACGTCGACGTCACCACCGAACTGGTGGGCCTGATGACGGCGCAGCGCAACTACCAGGCCAACTCCAAAGTGCTGCAGACGGAAAGCACCGTGCTGCAATCGCTGATGCAGGCCATGTAATCGCCCGGTAAATCATGGACGCATTGATTTACACCGCCCTGACGGGCGCCGAACTGGCGCTCCGCGGGCAACAGGTGCACGCCAACAACCTGGCCAACATCGACACGGCCGGCTTCCGCGCCACCATGGCGCTGGCCACCACCCAGGCCATGCCGGGGTATGGCTACGATGACCGGCACGGCGCGAAAATGCAGGCCGATTCGATCAGCACCAAGGCGGGCGTCCTGAAAAGCACGGGGCGCGACCTGGACGTGGCGATCGGCGGCAATGGTTATTTCGCCGTGCAGATGGCCGGTGGCGGCGAAGCCTACACCCGCGCCGGCAGCATCACGCTGGACGCGGACGGCACCATGACGGTCAACGGCTTGCCGCTGCTGGGCGGTGGCGGCCCGATCCGGTTGCCGGCCCATTCGCGCGTGGAATTCGGCCTGGACGGCACGATTTCCATCCAGCCGCCGGGCGGCACCAACATGACGGTGGTCGACAAGCTCAAGCTGGTCAATGCGGAAGGGTCGGAAATGACCAAGAACGCGTCCGGCCTGCTGGTGGCGCGCAACGGCCAGCCGCTGCAAACCGATCCCAACGTGCAGGTGCGCAGCGGTTTCCTGGAAGGCAGTAACGTGTCGGCCGTGGAAGAAATGGTCGCCGTCATGAGTTTGAACCGCACCTTCGACGTGCAAATGAAAATGTTCCAGGCCAGCGACAAGATGACCGAGGCCGGCAACCGCCTGGTCGGCGGATAAACAAGGAGTAAATCATGAATCCCGCAATGTGGATCAGCAAGACCGGCATCCAGGCACAGGACGCCAAACTGCAGGCGATCGCCAACAACCTGGCCAACGCCAACACGGTCGGCTTCAAGCGCGACCGCGTGTCGTTCCAGGATTTGCACTATTCGATCGAACAGCAGCCTGGTGCGCAGCGCGCGGACAACAACACGCTGTCGCCGTCCGGCGTGCAGCTGGGTAACGGCACGCAAGTGGTCGGCACGCACAAGATTTTCACCAACGGCAGCATCCAGACCACCACCAACGCGCTGGACGTGGCCATCAATGGCCAGGGTTTCCTGCAAGTGCGCCGTCCGAACGGCGAACCGGCATTCACCCGCGCCGGCCAGTTGCAACTCGATGCCAACGGCATCCTGGTCAACGCGTCGGGCTTGCCGCTGGTGCCGCAAATCACGATTCCCGCCAACGCCACCGCGGTGACCATCGCGGAAAACGGCACGGTGTCCGCCACCACGGCAGGCTCCCCCACCCCGACCGTGGTGGGCCAGCTGACCCTGACGTCGTTCATCAACCCGGCCGGCCTGCAGGCGCTGGGCGACAACCTGTTCGCGGAAACCGCATCGTCCGGTACGCCGACCGAAGGCAACCCGGGCACTGACCAGTTCGGCAAGCTGAAGCAAGGCGCGCTGGAAGGTTCGAACGTGCAGGTGGTGGAAGAAATGGTCGACATGATCGCCACCCAGCGCGCATATGAAATGAACACCAAAGTCCTGTCCGCAGCGGAAAACATGCTGCAATACCTGGCCCAGGCTGCACGATAATGAAAACCCTGTTGTCCGCAGCCGTCGCCATCGTGCTGACCGGCTGCGCTGCGGTCCAGCCGCCAGCCGTGCGGCCGGGCCCGTTCGACGAAGCGCCCGCCATGGGCCGCTCGCCGCAGCCGATCGCGCGCGGCACGTCCGGCGGCGTGTTTGCGCCGGATTCCGGTGTCTCGCTGTATTCCGACAGCCGCGCCTTCCGCGTCGGCGATGTCGTCACCGTGTTGCTGGAAGAAACCACCAACGCGTCGAAATCCGCCGGCACCAAGTTCAGCAAGGATTCCGGCGTCAACGTGGCCGCCCCCAGCCTGCTCGGCAAAACGTTCGCCAAGGCCGCCATCGACCTGAATGCGGGCCGCACGTTCGAAGGCGACGCCACCAGCACGCAGCAAAACGCGCTGTCCGGCGCCATCACCGTGGTGGTGCAGGAAGTGTTGCCGAACGGCTTGCTGAAGCTGGCCGGTGAAAAACTGCTGACCCTGAACCAGGGCGAAGAATTCGTCCGCCTGCGCGGCTTTGTGCGCGCGGCCGACATCGATGCCGACAACAAGGTCTCGTCGCTGCGCATTGCCAATGCGCGCATTGCCTACTCCGGAACCGGCACCCTGGCCGAATCCAATTCGCCCGGGTGGCTGACCCGCTTCTTTACCGGTCCGCTGATGCCGTTCTAAGGTGACACCATGAAACACCGTTTGTTTGCCACCCTCGCCTTCGCCGCCACGGCGATGCTGTCCGCCGCCATGCCGGTGCACGCCGCGCAAACCCTGCGCAACCTGATTACCGTGGAAGGCGTGCGGGAAAATCCGCTGGTCGGCTATGGCATGGTGGTCGGCCTGGCCGGCTCCGGCGACACCACGCAGGTCAAGTTCGCCAGCCAGTCCGTCATCAACATGCTGAAGCAGTTCGGCGTGAAAATGCCGGACGGTACCGATGCGAAGAGCAAGAATGTGGCCGCCGTCATGGTGTCCGCCGTGTTCCCGCCCGGCTACCGCCGTGGCCAGGCCATCGACATCACGGTGTCGTCGCTGGGCGATGCGAAAAGTTTAAGGGGCGGCACCCTGCTGCTGACGCCGCTGAAAGCCGCCGACAATGAAGTGTATGCGCTGGCCCAGGGCAATGTCGTGGTGGGCGGCTTCGCCGCCGGCGGCAAGAGCGGCTCGTCCGTCACGGTGAATACGCCGACCGCCGGCCGCATCCCGAACGGCGCCATCATCGAGCGCGAGATCGCGACCGATTTCGCCACCAAGCCGTCGGTACGCCTGTCGCTGCGCCACCCGCATTTCCAGACCGCGACCAATATCGTCGACTCCATCAACCGCCAGTTCGGCCAGATCGCCACCACCAACGATGGCACCAGCGTCGAAGTGGTGGCGCCGGAAAATCCGACCCAGCGCGTGGCGTTCATGGCCAAGTTGCAATCGCTGCCGATCGACGTCGGCGACGAAACCCCGAAAGTCGTGTTCAATTCCCGCACCGGCACTGTGGTGATCGCCGAAGGCTTGCGCGTGCGCCCGGCCGCCGTCACGCACGGTTCGCTGAAAGTCACGATCGAGGAAAGCACCAAGGTCAGCCAGCCCAACGCGCTGTCGCAGGGCGGCACCACGCAGGCGTCGGCGCAATCGCAGGTCAGCGTCGACCAGAATGCCGCGCAAACGTTCAAATGGCCGGGCGGCGCGCGCCTGCAAACCATAATCGACACCATCAACAGCCTGGGCGCGACGCCGGACGACATCATGGCCATCCTGCAAGCGCTGGACCAGGCCGGCGCCATCGAAGGCGAATTGGTGGTGATTTAAGGAATAACGATGGCTAACCTGGAAAACCGCCTCGCCCCGCTCATCCCGCGCCAACTGGACATGGGCAAGCAGGATGGGCTGGCGCCCATCAAGGATGCGGCCACCCAGGCGGCGGAAACGGCCGCCGCCGCCAATCCCGTCGACCCGACCTACCGCGCCAAGGCCACCGAAGCGGCGGTGAAGTTCGAATCGTTCTTCATTTCGCACATGATGCACCAGATGCGCGCATCCGGCCGCACCTTGCAGGAAGACGACAGCGGCCACCGCGACAAGACCAACGACGACATGCTGGACATGGCCGACAACCTGGTGGCCGACCAGATGGCCGGCCGGCGCGCGTTCGGCATTGCCGACGCCATCCTGCGGCAACTGTTGCCGCCAGCCGCACCGGCGCCCGCGCCGGACGGCGCCGCCCTCCCGCTCCACCCCGCCGCACCCGCCATGCCTCTTTCCGAAGGGCAACGCAAAGTGTTGCCGGACACAAAATAATCATCTCCGATTTAATGTCCGGCCGGCGACGGTCGCCTTTAACAGATAACCGGCCGGACACCATGCACACGCAAGGCTCTCCCGGCCCCTACCTGGAAAGACTTGCTACATGAGCATCATCAATAACGCACTGTCCGGAGCACTCGCCGCGCAAACCGCGCTGTCGACGACCAGCCAGAACATTGCCAACTTACAAACCAAGGGCTACACGCGCCAGGGCGTGAACCTTGCTTCGGTGGCGCCCGGCATCACCAGCAAGACGCCCGGCATGGGCGTGGAAGTGACGGGCCTGACCCGGTTTTCCGATGCCTACAAGAGCCAGCAATTGTGGCGCGCCGCCAGCGACCAGGGCCAGTACAGCCAGAACCAGCCTTACCTGTCGCAACTCGAACGCGTGATGGGCGACGACCAGTCCAGCATCAGCGCAGGTGTCGACCAGTTCTTCAAGGCATTGAATGCAGCCGGTGTCGATCCGACGTCGACCCCGCTGCGCCAGCAAGTGGTGACGGCGGCCAACGCCATGTCGCAGCACTTCAACAGTATTTATAACGTGATGGCGAACCAGCGCCTGTCGATCGACCAGCAGCGCGCGGCCCTGATTCCGAATATCAACGCCGACATCGACGCCATCGCCCGCCTGAACCAGAAAGTCATCGGCGCCGAAGCGCTGGGCACCAACGTGTCGGCGCTGGTCGACGAACGCGACCAGGCCATCGACCGCCTGGCGTCGAAACTGTCGATCGAAGTCATCGAGCAGCCCGACGGTTCGCGCAGCGTGTCGCTGCGCACCGGCCAGCCGCTGGTGATCGGCCCGCAGGGTTCGGTGATGGCGTTCCACCAGACTGCCGAAGGCCCCGTGCTGAACCTGACGTTCAACCAGACGTCGTTCGACCTGGACGACAGCGCCATGGGCGGCCAGATGGGCGGCTTGTCGTCGTACAAGAACACGATCCTGGCGCCGATCCAGCAATCGATCGTCGACATGGCGGACCAGCTGTCGGCCAAGGTCAATGCGCAATTGCTGTCCGGCTTCGACGTCAACGGTAATCCCGGTGTTGCGCTGTTCAACTTCAATGCGTCCAGCACCACCGGCATGCTGCAAATCGACCCCGCCTTCCAGGCGAGCCAGCTGGCGTTTTCCGCCGACGGCACGCCGGGCGACAGCGCCAACCTGCAAGGCTTGATCGGCATCCGCACGCAAAGCATCTCGCTGTCGTCGATCGGTTCGGTGCTGGTGGCCGACGCCGACACGCAGCTGGTCGGCAAGCTGGGCATCGACAGCCAGCAAAACCAGGCGCTGCTGAAAACAGCGGACACGATCCGGCAACAGGCGGAAGACGACTGGAAATCGACGTCCGGCGTCAACCAGGATGAGGAAGCGGTCAACCTGATGGAATACCAGAAGATGTACCAGGCGAACATGAAGGCGATCGCCATCGCCAATGAGCTGTTTGACTCCACCCTGCGAATGTTCTGAGGAGCCATATCATGCGCATCGCCACTTCCCAATTCCAGGCTTCGATGAACCGCTCGCTGTCCGTCAACCAGGACAAAATCAGCAAGCTGACCGAACAAATGGCGTCCGGCGCCGCCGTCATGGTGCCGTCCGACGACCCGCTGACCAATGTGCGCATCTCCCGCCTGAACCGCGAGGAAGCGCAAATCGGCCAGTACCGCGCGAATATCGACGCGGTGAAAATCCGCCTGCAAAAGAATGAAACCTTCCTGACCAGTACCGTTGGCGACATCAACCAGGTGCGCGACTTGCTGGTGTGGGCACTGGACGGCGGTTCCGTGACGCCGGACGACTTGCAATCGATGAAGCAATCGCTGACGTCGCTGCGCGATTCGATGATGTACAGCGCCAACGTGCGCGATGCGGAAGGCCGTTTCGTGTTCTCCGGCACGCTGACCGCCACGGACGCGATCACGTTCGATGAAAATGCTGCGCCCGGTTCCCGTTACACCTATACTGGCAATGATGGCAAGCAGGAAGTCGTGGTGGGCAACGGGATTTCGCAAACCGCGAACGTCAATGTGAAGGGACTGGAATCGTTCCTGAACCAAATCGACGCCACCCTCGACGGACTGCAAGCCGGTGTATCGTCGAACGACCCGACCATGCGCGCCCTGTTGCAGGCAAACCTGGTGGGAGCGGACGATACGCTGAACCTGATTTCCACGAAGATCGCGGATTTGGGCGGCGCACAGAACATCATGGCCACCCTGGCCGATAACCACGCGAATGTCAGCCTGTCGAACCAGATGGCGCTGACGGACCTGGGGAAATTGGACTACGGTGTGGCCGCAACGGATTTGAATGGCTACAATATTGCTTTGCAATCCACTTACAAGGCGTATGCCAAAGTAAGCAACCTGTCCCTCTTTAACGTACTGTAACTCGCATGCAAATCGCTCAGCGCACCAGTTCCAGCGGAATTGCCGCCCCCTCGGGCAGCAAGACCAGCTCTGCCAGCAAGGTCGATGCGACCGGCTCGGTAGGGCAATCCGCTGCGCCAGAGCAGGTCGGCGCCCCGGGCGCCCCTGCTCCGGTGGCCCGGCGCGGCCTGAGCAATTGGGACCAGCCGTTGCAGCGGGACATTTCGGGTGCACAGCAAGCCGTTGATTTCCTGGAGCAAAGCGCCGCCCAGCTGCGCGCACTGAAGGCGGAGCTGTCCGCCAAACTGGCCAACCGTTCGGGCCGCGACGGCCAGGCGGAAGCCCGCGTCCGCCAGTTCAGCGATACCTGGCGCAACCGCCAGGAAGCATCCGGCGGCACCCTGGACAGCCAGCTCAGCTATAGCAGCAATGAATCGCAGCAGCGCTTCAAAGTGCGAGGCATGACTATGGGTAACCTGCGTCACGGCGCCCGCGAAACGCTGGCCATTGCTGTCGGTAACGGGGCGCAGGGTTTGCGGTCGGTCCAGCTGGAACCGGGCTTGTCGGACGAAGAAATCATTGCCCGCTTCAACCAGGCGCTGGCGCCTGTCAATATCAGCGTATCGCTGGCCGATAACGGCGACCTGGAATTTACCACGCCGGAATCGAACTGGACCAATGTGCGCGATACGATGGCGATCCAGGGCGGCGGCATCCGCTACCCGACCGGCCAGTTGAACCGCGTCCGGACCGATCCGGAACCGCCCGTCATCATGCCGGAACAATGGCACACGAATGACGCGGAAATGATCCGCCAGACCTTGCAGCAAGTGATTCAGGCGCTGGCCCACGTGGAAGCGGCGCTGTCCAAGGTCAACCTGGCGCTGGCCGATGCATCGCAGCGCGCCAATTCCGCCATGCCCGAAGTCAGTGCGGCCGGCATGGACCAGGCGGCGCAGAATTTTGTCACGACCGCGAACGAGCCCAGCTACTCCTCGCTGCTGAGCCTGACGTCGGCGCTGACCGGCATTAACCGCGACCGCGTGATGGCGCTGCTGGGGCTGCGGATGTAATTATACCGCGAAGAATTGCCGTGCGGCAATGAATTGTTTAAGCGGACCTTCGGGTCCGTTTGCATTTGTAGGGCGGTAAGCCGAAGGCTTGCCGCCATTGCGTGCGGCCCGGTGCTGCTGGCGCCAGCGGCGGCGCACGCATGGCGGCTTCCGCAGGCGGAAACCGCCCTACGCGAGGCCGTCCGCGATTTATTCAGAACCTCCAGGTTTTCCGAGGTAGCGGCATTACGGCAAACGCGGCAAGCCGTTCCTCGCCATGCCGGCGAATTTGTTGGCTTGCACCGCATGGGCAAACACATAGCCCTGCGCATAGTCGCAGCCGGCCGCCACCAGCAGCGCCTGCTGCGCGGGTGTCTCCACCCCTTCGGCCACCACCTTCAAGCCCAGTTTATGGGCCATGACGATCAGCGCTTCGCACAGCGCCAGGTCGCCGGAATCGCCCACCATGTCCTGCACCAGCGAGCGGTCGATCTTGACGAAGTCGATATCGAATTTGCGCAAGTGTGCCATCGAGCCATAGCCGGTGCCGAAATCGTCCAGCGCCACCTGCAAGCCCATGGCGCGGTAATGACGCAGGCGCTCCAGCACTTCCGCCGCATCGTCCATCAACACATTTTCCGTCACATCGATGACGATGGAACGGGGCGCCAGGTCCAGCCGCTCCACGTGTTCCAGCCAGTCTCCGGCCCCGGCGCCACGGAATTGCGCGGGCGACTGGTTGATGCTGACCTGGAACGGGCGGCCCAGTTCCTTTTGCCACTCACGCACCTGTTCCGCCGCGCGGCGGAAGACCCAGTCGCCGATTTCCACGATCAGCCCGGACGATTCCGCATACGGCATGAAATCGTGGGGATGCAGCAATCCCCGCTCCGGGTGGCGCCACCGCAGCAACGCCTCGGCCCGCTCGATCATGCCCGTGTTCAGGTTGACGATGGGCTGGTAATACAGTTCGAACTGGCCGGCCGCCAGCGCGTGGCGCAAATCCGTCGACAGCCGCTGGCGCCGCTGCGCGGCTTGCTGCAAATCCGGCGTGAAGTAATGGTAGCGGTTGCGGCCCGCATTCTTGGCGGCATACATGGCCTGGTCCGCGTGGCGCAGCAATTCCGACGCGTCGGACGCGTCCGACGGGAACAGCGCGATGCCGACCGAGGCCGACACGCAGCCATCGCCCCCTTCGAGGCGGAAGGGCTGGCGCAGCGACGTGATGATGTTTTGCGCCACGCGGTCCACCGACGCCGCGTGGTCCAGGCCCGACACGATGACGACAAATTCATCGCCGCCCAGCCGCGCCAGCGTATCGGTGGCGCGCACGCACGCGGTGATGCGCGCCGACGATTCAACCAGCAGCGCATCGCCCTGCTCGTGGCCATAGGTGTCGTTGATCAGCTTGAAGCCGTCCAGGTCGATGAACAGCAGCGCCAGCAGCAAGCCTTCGCGCCGCGCCTTCTTCATTTCCTGCCCCAGCCGGTCATGGAACATGTGGCGGTTCGGCAGCGCCGTCAACTGGTCGAAATTCGCCTGTTGCCAGATCAGTTCGGCCGACTGGCGGCTGGCCGTGATATCGGTCACCAGCGCCAGGGCGCCCATGTAGGCGCCCGCATTGTCAAAGATGGGATTGGTAGCCAGGGTGGCCCATAATTCCTTGCCATCCTTGCGGATGAACTTGAATTCGTGGCGCTCCGCGATCCCTTGCTGGCGGCGCGCGATATTGCGCTCGAGGATGGCGCGCCCTTCATCGTCCATGAAGGCCACCAGCGGCTGGTCCAGGATTTCCTCGATGCTGTAGCCCAGCATGGACGCCATCTTGGGATTGACGAACGACGTGCGCGCCTGCGCATCGATTTCCCAGATGCCCTCTTCCGCGCTGTGGACGATGCGGCGGAACCGTTCTTCACTTTTTTCCAGCGCGGCCAGCTTGCCTTCCGCCGGTTCCAGCACCACGCGGATGGCCTGGCCACTGCCGTCCGCGCTGGCCCGCAACGATGCGGGAAAACCCGTGTCGCCGGGACGGCCATGGGTCAGCTGCAAATCGCAGCGCTGGGGGTTGCTGGTATTGGCCGCGTCGCGAATGAAGGCATCGAAGTCAGACAGGAAGCGGGGCGCGACAAACTGGCGGAACAACACCTGGCCGGCAGTATTGCGCCGCAGGCCCAGCAAATCCGCGCCCACGATATTCATTTGCAGGATCGTGGTGTCGAACGCCAGCACAAAGTAACCAACAGGAGCCAGCAGGTGGATATCGTTGAAATACGCCTGGTCTTGCTCGTAGCGGGCCCGTTCCGGCGTCAGCGCCAGGTCATCCAGCGACCCGGGGCCATGAACCGCCAATGGCGCATCCCCCAACACCGGCCGCAGAAGGTCGGAGGACTGCAACACCGATGCATGCAATTGCTTGTCCATGCCACCGCCTTATCGTGGAATGCCGTGCCGGTAGATCGTGCGCGATCTTTAAACCTAGACTAGCATGCCCCTCCGGGTGTGTCGAGTGTACGAACACAACAGGAAGTCACCGGGAAGTTAGCGCGTGTGCGGGCGGTTCAAGCGGCGTTCCGCCTGGCGCTGCAGCGCTTCGAACGCCAGGCTCATGACCCAGTAGATGGCGGCCGCCGCCATGTACAACGGCAGCGGCTGAAAGGTGGTGGCAATCACTTCCTTGGTGGACAACATCAATTCCGTCATCGTGATCACGGATACCAGCGACGTATCCTTGATCAGGCTGATCAGGCTGTTGCTCATGGCGGGGACCGCCACCCGCAGCGCCTGCGGCATGACCACGTGCACCAGCGTGTCGCGGTAACCCAGCCCCAGCGAATAACTGGCCCACCACTGGCCGCGCGCCACCGACGCGATCGCGCCGCGCAAGCTTTCCGACAGATACGCGCCCGCGTTCAGGCTCAGCGCCAGGATACCGGCGGTCACCGGCGTGAATTCAATGCCGATGCCGGGCAAGCCGTAATAAATCACGAACAATTGCACCAGCAGCGGCGTGCCCCGCATCAGGCTGACATAAATCGCGGCCGGCCATGACAGCAGGCGCCACGGCAGGATGCGCAGCACGGCGACCGGGAAGCCGATCAGCAAACCGCCCGCCATCGCCGCCATGGCGAACACCAGCGTATAGCCGGCGCCCTTCAGCATGACGGGGGCCGCTTCCTGCAACAGCGTCAGGAGATCCACTAGGGCGCCTTGCTGACGTCCGTGCCGAACCACTTGACGGCAATGGCTTTCAGGCTGCCGTCCGCCGCCGCCTCGGCCAGCGCTTTATTGATCGCGGCCTTGAATTCCGGGTTGCCCTTCTTGATCGGGATGGCCGCGCGTTCCACCGTGCCGACCTTGGCGCCGGCGCGGATCGGCAAATCCGATGTTTTCAGCAGGTAAGCCGTCATCAGGCTGTCGTTCAGCGCCGCATCGATCCGGCCCACGGACAAATCGCGCAGGTTTTCCGGCGCGGCCGGGTAACTGCGCACGTCGATGCCGCCCGCCGCCTTGGCTTGCTGCTCGAACACGCTGCCCTGCCCCACGCCGACTTTCTTGCCTTTCAGGTCGGCCAGCGAAGCATAGACCGCCTTGTCGTCGCGGCGCTGGATCAGCTGCGGCGCGGAATACGTATAGGGCGTGGAAAAGTCGAACGCCAGTTCCCGCTTGGGCTGGACCGTCACCTGCGCCACGATCACGTCATATTTGCCGCTGGCCAGTCCCGCCAGAATGCTGGCCCATTCGGTCGTCACGAATTCCGGTTTCAGCCCCAGCTTGCCGGCCACCAGTTTCGCCACGTCGACGTCATAGCCCTGCAACTCGCCGGTCTTGGCATCCTTGTAGTTAAACGGCGGATACGTGCCTTCCGTGGCGATTTTCAAGGTGCCCCGGGCCTTGACGGTGGCCAGCAAATCGGCGGCGTGGACCTGGGAGGCGGCGGCCAGCAGCAGCGCGGCGGCCAGCTTGACGGTGGTGCGGCGGGACAGTGCCATGGATTTCCTTTACGTTAAAAGCGGGTGCGCTGGCCCCGCCCGAAATTGCGTCCAACCACGAGGATGGACGTGGCGATCAGGCCGGACAAGCCCATGATCAGTTGCACGAGCTTATCGTCCGGCAAAACCCACAGCGAACCCTTCGGCGGCTCCACCTGCCCGATGGCGACGATCAGCGGCGCGACCCATTCCGCCTCTTCCGTCACATCGAGGAGGATGGCGCCGTCCTGCGTGGTCTGCATGTAAATCTCGCCCCCTTCGGCCAGCGTGAAGCACACGCCATAGCCGGTTTCATGGGGAGCGATCAATTCCTGCATGGCGAGGTTGTGCTCGGCGATCCACAACTCGACATCGGCAGGGGTTTCCAGCGCCGTCCAGGGTACGGGACGGAAGCGCGGTGTTTCAGTGTGCTGCATGGTTTCCTGAAAGTACAAGTGAATCACGCAGTGTAAACCAATCGCCTGGCCAAATCACCCTTTCCACGTCCGCTTCAAGCCGGTATCGGCATGGATCCAGCCGCCCCGCGGACCGGAGCGGTAATAGAAGCCCACGCCGCCCTGGCGGAAACTGCGCACCAGTCCGCCCAGCACTTCTTCATTGAGGTTGGGGATGCGGATATCGGCCGCCTTGCCTTCCATGTGCAGCGACTGCCGCGCGGCGGGAATGCCCTGCTCGATCAGCTTGTTGTTGGAACTCCTGGTGCGGTAGCCGGACAGGATTTCCACCGGGCTTTCAATGCCGAAGCGCGCCACGAACGCCTGCGCGCCCCATAGGGTTTCCAGCAATTTCGGGTCGATCGGGGCAGTCTCCTTGCCATTCACGTCGCGCAGCAAGTGGCACAGTTCCTGATAGGCCGAATCAATGATTTCACCGTCTTTCCAATACAGCAGCCTGGTTTTTTCACCGCTGGCGGGACGGATCAGCTGGATCGTGCGGGGTTTCAGCCAGAATTCCAGGTCCAGCGATTGCGCGTCAAAAATGTCCGGCGGCGGCTCCAGGTCCTCGTCCGGAGCGGGTGTCATCTGCGCCAGTTGCACGGGCTTGTCCGCCCCTTTGACGGGCGCCTTGGAAGCGGGTTTCGGTGCGGCCTTGGCCTGCCGCACCGGTTCCGCGCGCGCGGCGCATCCCAGCAGCGGCGCACCGATGAAACTGGCGGCGGTCAGGCCCAAACCAGTCTGTAAGAAGTCTCTGCGCGTTGCCATACTTATTCCGATAAAACAATACCCTGTAACTATAGCTGATTAGCGGAGGGTGTTGAGAAACCGCTTTAAGTGAGCGTGGCAGGCTTAAGACGAAATTAAGGCAAGGCGACCGCCGCCAGCTCCGCCCCGGCGGCCGGCGGCGCCAGCGCCGGTTGCGGCACGTCCAGCAGCGTCCCCTGCGCCAGCAGCGGCGCCCCCGCCGCTTCCGCGATGCGGTGCAGCGCCTGCAGGGCGCCGACGGTGTCGAGGCGGCGGAATTCCGTGCGCACGCCGGCCTGGCGCGACTGCTCCAGCAGCGCCACGGTGGCGGCGTCGGCATCGATCGAGCCGCCAACGCCGCGCGCATCGAGCCGCAACACGTCCGGGCGCACCCGCTCCAGCAGCGCCGCGCCATCGCGCGCGCCGGACGCCTGCACGGCAAAGCGGAAACCGTTGCGGCGGTAATTGTCCGCCACATAATTGATCAGCCAGCCCTGCTGCGCCGTCACGGGCGGCAACAGCAGCACGATGCGGGCCAGCGGCAATTCCAGCGCATCGAGGATGCGGCGGAACGCGTAGCCGTGGTTGCTGGACACGGCGCTCAGCAGGCGGCTGTGCACGTTCAGGTACAGGTCCGTATCACCAGCGCCAACCGCCTCTTCCTGGCGGAAGAAGTTAATCGCATGCAGCATGCGGCACAAACGGTCCAGTTCCACGGATTCATCGTCGCTGGCGGCGCTGTCCAGCAACTTCCACAACGACAGCCCTTCGCCACCGCCCGCCGCGCTGCGCGCCAATCCTTCATAGGCAATCGCCGCGCCCTGCTGCAATTCCCGCACCGGCTGGAACGCGCTCGTCATCGTGCAATTGAAGAAGCGGCCCTGCGCGCGGCCAAGCGGGTCGAGCTGGATGCTGGTGTGGGATGCGCCGTCGCGGGACAGGCGGGACAGGTATTGGTTCAGGACGGGAAAGCTCATCTTGGTTGGCTCCAGGTTGCTGCAATGGCGACACCTTATCCCAGCCGTTGTCGCGGCAAAACGAATGGTTTTTTCCATGTGTATTCGTTTTATGCATATGGCATCACCTATCGCATTACACATATGCATATAGAAAAACATTCGTTCCCCCGCTTTGCCACCGCCGTTATCGTGGACTCATCGTTATTTTTCTTGCGGTGTCACCATGTGCCAGCTCCTCGGAATGAACAGCAACCAGCCTGCCGACTTGCGCTTTTCCTTTGCGGGATTTGCCGAACGGGGCGGCCGCACCGGGGAACACAAGGATGGCTGGGGCATCGCCTTCCATACCCGCCGCGGCGTGCGCCTGTTCCGCGACCAGCGCGCCACCATCGAGTCGCCGCTGGCCGAGCAAATGAAACAGCGCCGCATCAAGGCCAGCAACGTGGTGGCGCACATCCGCAAGGCCACGCAAGGCCGCATCGCCCAGGAAAACTGCCACCCGTTCACCCGCACCTTGTGGGGCCGCACGTGGTCGTTTGCCCACAATGGCGATTTGAAAGGGTTTTATCCGGATGCCGGCCTGTATGACGTGGAAGGCGACACCGACAGCGAACGGGCGTTTTGCCACCTGCTGTCCGGCCTGGCCGACCGCTTTGCCACGCAGCCGGGACGGCGCGCCTTGTATGTGGCGGTGTCGGAACTGGCGGCGGAGATCGCCGTGCACGGTGTGTTCAATTTCCTGCTGTCCGATGGCGAGACCCTGCTGGCGCACTGCTCGACGCAATTGCACTACGTGTCGCGCGCCTATCCGTTTGCCCAGGCCAGCCTGATCGATTGCGAACGCAGCATCGACCTGAGCCGGCACAACGGCCCGGACGACCGCATGGCGGTGATCGCCACCCAGCCGCTGACCAGCGATGAAACGTGGCACGCGTTCGTGCCGGGAGAACTGAAGATGTTTGCCGACGGCCATGCCATCGATGCGGCCAGCCTGAGCTATCACGCCCATGGCCGCGACAGCGCCGCCTGCGCGTGCGCCGCCTGAACGGTCCTTGCAACGTTAAGCCGCGACCGCGTTCATGCCGATGGAAATGCGCGGCGCCGACACCGGGTGCGGTTCCACGTGGTGTTCCAGCCAGTTCGGGAACACCAGCATCTGGCCCAGCGCCGGCTGCGCGGCGGTCAGCCCGCCGCCATTGAAACCCCGCCCCGCCACCTGCCCCAGCTTGACGGCGGGACGCGGGTCGTGGAACAGCACGGGATTCGACCCTTCCGGCACCTGGATATAAAACGCGGCCGACAGCAGGCGGTTCGGATGCATGTGCTGCATATTGAATCCCCCCTCCTCATGCAGGTTGACCCAGCCTTCGACGCGGAAGCGGATCGCGCCCGGCAACTGCATTTCCTGCAAGACCTGGCCAAACACGGTTTGCGCCGCCACGTGCAGCGGCTCGAACGCCGGCTGTTGCAGCAGCGTGGTGTCGCTGTTCCAGCCACGGCGGATGGTGCGGCCGGCCGGCTGAGGCTGCGCCGCGCGCAATTGCCGGATCACGTCCAGCCACAGGGGGAAATACGGTTGAAGGTAAGCGAGGTCGAATGACCAGATCGTGGTCGGGAAAATATCCTGGCGGCTGACGGCGATTTCAGGCATGCGAACCTTTCAATTGTTTTTGTATGTCAGTTCGAATTGCAGCTACAGAAGCGCTTGCGCGGTTTCGCGTCGTCGCCGTCCGTGGGCGCGGCGCCGCCGTCGAGTTGCTTCCAAAAGAAAGTCGTATCGACGCCGTACGGCGAACGCACCTGGCCGGCGCGGGTGTAGCCGAAACGCGCAAAAAAGCCTTCGCCCGTGGCCGTGCTGTGCAATTGCAGTGCTTTCACGCCCCAGCCGCATGCGACTTCTTCCATGCGCGCCAGCAGCGCCTTGCCCAGGCCCTGGCCGCGCGCTTCCGGCAACAGGTAGCACAGCGCCAGCTTGCCGGCGCCCGTCAGCAGCGCCACGCCGACAACATTGCCGTCCTGCAGCGCCACCAGCGAATGATTGGTGGGCGACTGGAACCAGCTGGCCACCATTTGCGGGGTTTTATTGCCGAGCCACGCGCCCAGGATGGCGGGGTCATTGTTGTGGTCGAGGACACAGCATTCGGCGATGGAGCGCCGTAAAACATTGCATGCCGCAGCAGCGTCGCCAGATGCAGCAATACGAATTTCAAGACTCATGTGTACTCACAAAATAATGCCGATCACCCCGGCGCCGGCGGCTTGCCACCGGCACACAGCGCGACTATACACCAGCCAGAAAAAGCTCGTGTCGCGTGCCGTGCGTTTTGCTTTGCCTCGAAATCGTGATTTATATATTACGAAAAATTCGTATCTTTTCCGGCGCGAATTATAGACCATGCCTATATGTTTTTCACAACAGGAACAAAGCCCCCATGACACAGAAAAGTAATAAGCGCCGTACCCTGATCGCGACCGCCCTGGTCGCCGCCGCCCTGCCATTTGCGACGCCATCGTTTGCGGCGGACACGGCCATCCTGAATGTGTCGTATGACGTCATGCGCGAAGTATTCAAGGACATCAATCCGGCGTTTATCGCGGACTACAAGAAGAAAACGGGCGAGACCGTGACTGTCAACCAGTCGCATGGCGGCTCGTCGAAACAGGCGCGCTCCGTGGCCGATGGCCTGGAAGCATCGGTGGTGACGTTGAACCAGGCCAACGACGTGGACTTGCTGGCCGACCGTGGCCTGGTGGCGGCCGACTGGAAAGCCAAATTCCCGCACAACGCAGCGCCGTTCTATTCCACCGTGATTTACCTGGTCCGCAAGGGCAATCCTAAAAACATCAAGGACTGGGCCGACCTGGCCAAGCCGGACGTGAAAGTCATCATCCCGAACCCGAAAACCTCGGGCAACGGCCGCTACTCGTACCTGGCCGCGTGGGGCTCGGTGTTGAAAAAAGGCGGCACGGAAGCGCAGGCGCGCGACCTGGTGGGCAAGATCTTCAAGAATGTGCCCGTGATGGATACCGGCGGCCGCGCCGCCACCACCACGTTCGCGCAGCGCCAGATCGGCGACGTGCTGGTGACGTTTGAAAATGAAGTATTCCTCGTCAAGGATGAATTCGGCGACCAGTTCGACATCGTCTATCCACCGACGTCGGTGCTGGCGGAATCGCCCGTGGCCATCGTCGATAAGGTCGTCGACAAGCGCAACCTGCGCAAACCCGCGACGGCTTACCTGAACTTCCTGTATTCGGACGCCGGCCAGGAAATCCTGGCCAAACACTTCCTGCGTCCCCGTTCGGAAGCCGTGGCGAAAAAGTACGCGGCCAGCTTCAAGCCGATCACCTTGCAAAGCGTCGATGAAGTATTCGGCGGCTGGCGTGCAGTGCAGAAAAAACACTTCGACGACGGCGGCGAATTCGACAAGATTTACAGCGCCAAATAAGCGCAAAATAAGTCATTTCGCCACACACCAGCCCCGCAAGCCCCGCACTGCGGGGCTTTTTTGCATTTCAGCGACGGATACGGCTGACATTCCATGGACGAGCTTGCTGATTTCCTGTATCTTCGTAGGTGGGGAAATATTGCCGTATAGATATTGTGCAGTGCACTAGCAACGCGCTTTTTTACGATACGCAGCCGATTTTCCAACCTCCCAATTTCGAATTAACATGATCAAGAAAACAGTAGCCGCCCTGCTGATGTCCTTGAGCGCCGCCGCTATGGCGTTGCCGCTCGGCTCGCAAAATGTGCTGGTGGTCGAAGACGACACCGGCAAAATCCTGCTTGAAAAAAACGCCACCGCCCAGGTGCCCATCGCTTCGCTGACCAAGCTGATGACGGCCATGGTGGTGCTGGACGCCAAACAGGACATGAATGAAGTCATCAACATCGACCGCTCCGATGTCGACATGCTCAAGCACAGCCAGTCGCGCGTACCGGTCGGCGCCGCGATTTCGCGCGCCGACGTGCTGCAACTGGCGCTGATGTCGTCCGATAACCGCGCGGCCGCCGCGCTGGCCCGCACCTATCCAGGCGGCCAGCCTGCCTTCAAGCGCGCCGTCGACCTGAAAATCAAGTCGCTGGGCCTGACCAACACGGTCATCGAAGAACCGACCGGCCTGTCGCCGCACAACGTGTCGACCGCCGCCGACCTGGTGAAAATGGCCAACGCGGCCGCCAAATACGACGTCATCCGCGAGATTTCCACCGACAGCAAGGACGTCATCAAGATCAACGGCCGCAAGGTCGAATACCACAACACCAACCGCCTGGTGGGCGCCAAGGGCTGGGACATCGGCATGTCCAAGACCGGTTACACGGAAGAAGCGGGCCGCTGCCTGATCATGCGCATCAAATCGGCCGGCCGCAACGCCACCATGGTGCTGCTGAACGCGGGCGCCAGTTCTGCGCGCCTGATGGATGCGCTGAAGATCCGCAAGTTTATTTCCGGCGATGAGGACAAGCCGGTGAAACCCGTGAAGCAAAGCTTGCGAAAGAAAGCACCGGCATCGAAAACCGCCGCCAAGCGCCGCCGCGCCGCCTGACGCCGCTTCGCCATGTCATAGGGGCGTCCAGTTATGGTTAATCCCTATCACCCGCCCAAGGCATCGCTGGCGCATGCGGAGACACCGGCGTCAACGGAGCAACGCGCAGGCTTTCCATTTGCCTTGCTGGGACGGTGGATCATTTCGTTGCTGATTGTCGCTTACGGAACCGTTCGCCTGGTCGAACTGGCCAGCGCGTGGGAATGGCTCGCGGACCGGGCGATCATCGATATCGCATCCAACCCATATATCCGTCTGGCGGCCGACTCCTGCCTCGTGCTCACCGGGTTGCTCCTGTGGCGCCGCTCAAAGTTCGTCTTTATCCCGCTGCTCGGCCACGTCGCCATCTTCCTGTGGTTTGTCTTTGGTTTCGGCCCTGTTCCGCACCTGCCAGGCTCGGTTTTCCTCATGTGGGCAGGACAATCGGCGGTTGCCGGATTTTGCGCATGGCTGTTCGTCAAGGAGCGCCTTCGCTAAATAGCTAAGGCGGCGGCGAATCTCCTTTACGCCGCGCAAGGCACCGCCGGTCACACCCCCACAGCTGCGGCAAAACGCTATTGTCTTTACGCCATTGCCAGGCATGCAGCCAGTACTCGTGACTATTCCGGCGTATCCAAATATCGCGCCACGGGTTGCGCACGGTGCCGGTCACCACGCGGCACCATTCGCGTGGCGTCATGTGACCGCCGCCATACATCAACTTGTCGCCTTGAATCATTGCGTAATAATCCTTTCCTTTGAAGCGCAGGCGTAGCTCGGTACCATGTGGCAAGAACAAATCTTTCCACTGGTAGCCCTTGGCAAACGGCGTCCCCCTGCGATCCTGAAGCCAATTCCGCACCAGCATGGCGATGATTTCTTCCGGCTGGCGGCAATCATTCGCCTTCCGAAGTTCGTACTGAAGTTCGAAGGATAGCGGGCCTAATACCCTCTCAGTGAATGCCTCGTTCGTACTCATGATGCCTCCTTTTGCCCCATCGCATATAGACTCAGACCACTCGGCTCGGCATAAGTTCCCCCGGAGACGCAAGGCAAAACGAGGCGGCACAAGTACAAAGGAGGCAGTTGCCAGGAGCACAGTCAACGCCTCGCGGCTGATGGGATTGCATTGGTAATTGGCTTACCACCTGAACAATTACAATTTCTGCGGCCAAGCTTTGTGCGCGATATCGTGCCGCTCGGACGTTGCAAATACGAAGAAGATGCCAATCCCCTAAAAAAATGGGGAAAGCCGTTAACGCAGGCTTTTCAAGAATATCTGGCCAATGTCCGGAAACAATCTGGCAGTGAGGACCCGCCCTAGCCCCTTCATAGGGGCTGCCTCCTTCGTACTCTTGATGCCTCCTTTTGCCTCGTAGTCCAGAGCCCCGCAGTACACTGCTCCGGGCAAGCCCGCTCTCGAAGCGGAGACCGACAAGCCACATTGCCGATATGTTGCAAGGCAAAACGAGGCACTACGAGTACGAAGGAGGCAATCATTATGGAGGTGGACAGCCCCGCAACCGGGATTGCGGCCTCACCCCACCAACCCCCGCAAGCCGCTGGCCCGGTGCGTTCTCACCGTCGCCGCCTCGTCCAGCACCCCGGCCACCGGCGTGGCCAGCGTGAAGTGCGTGCGGGCGCGCGTGATGCCGGTGTAGACCAGCTCGCGCGCCAGCACCGCGCTGGCCGACGTCGGCAGCACCATCACCGTGTGCGCAAATTCCGAGCCCTGCGATTTGTGGACCGTCATGGCAAACGCGGTCTCCACGTTGCGCAGGCGCGTGGCCAGCACGCTGCGGATGGCCGGGCCTTCGCTGAAATACACGCGCAGGGAACCCGGCCGCATCGGGTCCGGCAACGTCAGGCCAATGTCGCCGTTGAACACGCCCGTGGCGTAATCGTTGCGCGTCACCATCACGGGGCGCCCCACATACCATTCGCCGCGGCGGCGCAGCAAGCCCGCCGCCTCCAGCCTGGCGGCAATCGCGTCGTTCAGGCCGGCGACGCCCCACTCCCCTTCGCGCACCGCGCACAGGATGCGGAACGATTCGAACGCCGAGAGCACGTCGCGCACCCACGCTTCGTGGCGCAGCGTATCCTGCGACAGCGCCGCGCCATCGTCGATGCCCGCGATCATGCGGCGCAGGTAGTGCTGGTAGCCGCCTTCCGCGCGCGGCCGTCCTTCCAGCGCCAGTTGCAGCACTTGACCATGGTGGGCGGGATCGATCCACGCCAGCTGGCCGCTGTCATCGCCACGCAAGACGTCGCGCACGCGCGCCACGTCGCCCGCATTGACGGCCAGCGCCAGTTGCCCGATCGCGCCGCCAAAGCGCATGCTCTTGCGCAGCATCACCGTTTGCTGGGCCAGCGGTCCGCCGTCCCCCACAAACGCTTCCGGCAGCGCGATCCCCGCCGCGTCGCGCAGGTAGGCGGCGGTCGCGGCGCTGTAGCCGCCGCTTTCCGCGTCATGGCACATGTCGCCCAGCACCGCGCCGGCTTCCACGGACGCCAGTTGATCCTTGTCGCCCAGCAGTACCAGCCGCGCATGGGGCGGCAGCGCGTCCAGCAATGACGCCATCATTTCCAGGTGCACCATCGACGCCTCGTCGACGATCAAGACGTCGACATCGAGCGGATTGCCCTTGTGGTGCACGAAGTTGCGCGTATCGGGACGCGCGCCCAGCAGGCTGTGCAAAGTGCGCGCCGCGCCCATGCGGGCCGCCAGTTCCGGTAAATTCAAATCCGGCACCAGCGCGGACAAGGCGCCCAGCGCCTGGTCGATCGATTGCTTCAACCGCGCGGCGGCCTTGCCGGTCGGCGCGGCCAGCGCGATGCGGATACCTCCGCCCGCCGCAGGCGGCAAGGCGGACGCCGCGGGCAAGCGCTCCATACCCGCCGTGGCGAACAGCAGTGCCAGCAGCCGTGCCACCGTATATGTCTTGCCGGTGCCGGGACCGCCCGTGATGATGCCCAGGTCGGCCCGCACCGCCACCGCGCACGCGGCCTTTTGCCAGTCCGTGTCGCCTTCGGCCGCCGGCGGGAACAGGATGTCCAGCCAATGCCGCACGCGTCCCGCATCGATGGCCCGCTGCCGCAGCGCGCGGGCCCGCACCGCGTGCGCCACGGCGGTTTCGTCGCGCCAGTAGCGGCGCAGGTACAGGCGGTCGCCATCGAGCACCAGCGGCTGGCCGAAATCCAGGTCGGCGGCGGGCCACACCTGTTCGCACTGATACAAGTGCGCGCGCCATGCGGTCGCGGATTTCGGCAGCGGCGCGGCGGACGCGCGCAACGCCTGCCAGTCTTCCTCGCTCCAGCCCAGCATGGAACGCACCGGCGGGCTGGCGCCGGCCAGGTCGGCCAGCATCAGGCAACTGTGGCCACGTCCTTCCAGTTCCGACAGCAAGACGCACGCCAGCAACAGCGGCGGCCGGGCCGGACCCAGCGTGGCGACAAAGCGGGCAAACGCGCCGGACAGGCGGCGCAACTGCCCCGCTTCCGTCAAGACATCGATTTGCGCCAGCAACGCTTGCTGCTCCGGGTCTGGCGTGGTGGTGGAAGTCAACACCATCAATTTTCCTCGTTGAATAATGCGTCCAGCCCGTCCAGCAGCCCGGGTTCCGGCGCCAGCACGCAGCAGCCGCGCGTCTGCGCATGGCCGATACCGCGCAGGAAGAAGAACATCGCGCCGCCCAGCTGTGCGGCCGGATCGTACGCCTCCCCCAGCCGCGAGCGCAGCAGGCGGTGCAGCGCCAGCATGTACAGCGCGCCCTGGATGTCATAGCGGTGCTCCGCCATGCCGATTGCCAGCGCTTTCGCGTGATACGCGCTGTCGTTGCCGCCCAGCGCGTTGGATTTGTAGTCCAGCACCCAGTAGCGCCCTTCGTGCTCGAACACCAGGTCCATGAACCCTTTCAGCATGCCGTGCAGGCGCCGTTCCGGCAGCGCGGGACGCGGCAGGCCGGGCAACACGAGGCGGCGGCACAGCCGGTCCAGCGCGCCGCTCGACAGCCGCTCGCTGGGGAACCAGAATTCCAGTTCCGGCAGCGCGCCGTGCAGCGCGGACAATGGCGCGCCCAGCGCCGGCAGCGGCGTGGTCGCCACCGCGCGCAGCCATGCCAGCGCATCGTCCTGGCGGTTGGCCCATCCCGCGCGCTCGATGCGGCGCAACAGGCGCGTATCGAATTGTGGATCGTCCACCGTGGCAAAGCCTTCGTGGGCCATCCACTCCAGCTGTTCGTGCAGGAAGTTGCCGGGCACGGAACCGCGGGGGAAACGGTGCCACGGCTCGTCGGCAATGCGCTGCATGGCGTCGGCCAACGCCTGCTGTTCCAGCAATTTGGCTTGCAGCGCCGTGCGGGGCACGCGTGCATCGCCGGCCGCCATGCCAGCCGGCGCCGGAGCTGCAGCACGCTCGTCCCACCCGGCAAACGCCACATTGTCCGCAGCCAGATCGGACGCGAACAAATGCGACATATCTTGCGGATTGCGCCTGGTCAGCGACGTGAAACTGCCGACCGACCAGTCCCGCTCGAAGTCGCCGTCGTAGCGGCGCGCCGCCACCAGCGGCGCCTGCAAGTCCTCTCGCTGCAGCAGCGTGACAGAATCGGGCGCTTCCAGCCTGTCGATCGCGATCGCATCACAGCCGCCCTTCACCTGTTCCCAGCGCAGCGCCAGGCCGGACGCGGGCAACGCTTCACCGCCCGTCAGCAGGTAGCCCAGCGCGGATTCATGCAGCGTATTGCTTCCTTCCTTGCGGGCCGCCAGCGCCGCCACGCCCAGCCACAGGAAATGGCGGGGCCGCGTCAGCGCCACGTACAGCAGGCGCAAATCCTCGGCCAGCCGCGCCTCTTCCACCGCCTCCAGCGCGGCATCGGACAGCGCCATGTCGACGTGGCGCGTCCCCGTCCCATCGGTGAATTCAAGGAAGCTGCGGTTGCGCTTGTCCGCCTTGCGCGCCGTGACGGCAAACGGTAAATACACCAGCGGATATTCCAGCCCCTTGGACTTGTGCACGGTGACGACTTTCACCAGTTCCGCGTCGGATTCCAGCCGCAGCACGCGCTCGTCGCCGCTGTCGCCGCCCGCTTCGATCTGTTCGGCCAGCCAGCGGATCAGCGCCTGTTCGCCATCAAGCTGGCGGCTGGCCGTTTGCAGCAATTCCGCCAGGTGCAGCAAGTTGGTCAGGCGCCGCTCGCCGCCCGCCTGCGCCAGCAGCGCCGACGGCAATCCCAGTTCGTGGATGAAGCGGCGCAGCATGGCCAGCACGCCCTGGCGCTGCCATACCAGGTGCAATGTCTTCAATTGTTCGACCCGCTGTTCCCACGCCAGTTCGTCGGCCGACAAACGCGCCAGTTCCGCCAGCGGCAAGCCCGCCGTACGCGTGGCGAAAGCGGCGCGCGCCAGGGCGCCATCGAGCGGGTTGGCCATCGCCGTCAGCCAGCGCAGCACGTCGGCCGCCTCTTCGCTGTCGATGACGGAATCCTTGTCCGACAAATACACGCTGGCGATGCGCCGGCGCGCCAGCGCGTGGCGGATCGCGGACGCTTCCTTGCGGTCGCGCACCAGCACGGCGATATCGGCCGGCTGCAACCGTTTGAATCCACCGTCGCCGCCGGCAAAGCCCGCCCGCTCGTCGTTGAGCAGGCCGGCGATGTGTTCGGCGCAGTGGTGCGCAAAGAACGCGCGGTAATCATCCTTCTTGATGCCGTCCGCTTCCGTGCACGACACAACCAGCGCCGCCAGCGGCCCGCCGGCGCCCACCAGCCGTTCCTTGCGGCCATTGGCGTCCACCGCGTCGAACGGCAGCGGATTGACGCCTTCGGCGCGGAAGCGGAACGCGCCCCTGGCATGGCCGTCGCGTCCATTGCCCCCTTCCGCGTGCAGGAATACCTGGTTGACGGCAGCCACCAGCGCGGCCGTCGAGCGGAAGTTGGTGCCCAGCACATAATGGCGGCCTTCGGTGGCGCGCCGCGCAGCCAGGTAACTGTGGATGTCGGCGCCGCGGAAGCCGTAAATCGATTGCTTGGGGTCGCCGATCAGGAACAATCCCAGCGCCCGGTCATTGGCGTCGACCTGGTACAGCAAGTCGAAGATACGGTACTGGTTCGGCGCCGTATCCTGGAATTCGTCGACCAGCGCCACCGGGTACTGGTCGATGATGCGCTGGCGCAGCGCCCCGCCGTTGTCGCCTTGCAGCGCTTGCCGCAGGCGGTCCAGCATGTCGGCGAAACCGAACTGGCGCGCGTTGCGCTTGAGCTCTTCCATGCGCCGCGCAATGGCCAGCGCCGCGTGGCGGTACAGCGCGTGCTTCAGCGGTTCGAGTTCTTCCAGCGCCGCCCGCAAGCGTGGCACTTCGTCGAAATCGGCGGGAATCGCGGGCGTATAGTCTTTGGCGCACGCATCGAGCAAGCCGTCCGGCGCCAACCGGTTCCATGCTGTCTGGTTCAAGTCCGGGTGCAGCTGGTGGTCGTCCTGCGCCCAGTTGCGCAGCGCATCGAACCATTTCGCCACGGATTCCGGTTTCATTTTCGCGCCGTGGAAGCACTTGGGCGCCGCTTCCCGCTCCCCGCTGATCCACTGTTCCATGCGGTTGGCGCGCCCGCTCCAGCCTTCCTTGAGTTCCAGCACGCGCGAACGCTGGAAACGCTGCAGGCGCCCGATCAGCGCCCCCAGCTTTTCGCCACCGCCTTCATTGCCACCTTCATTGCCGCGCTCCAGCCAGTCGCGCCGCGCCGCCAGTTCGCGCACGGACGCCTTCAATTGCCCGACATCGGCCCAGCACTCCAGCAGCGGCTCCAGCAGCTTCGCGTCGAGCGGATACACTTGCTGGCGCCAGTAATCGTGCGCCGCATCCTCGAACAGCGCCGCCTCGTCGCTGACCAGTTCCTCGTCGAACAGGCTGCCGCTGTCGAACGCGTGTTCGCGCAGCATGCGCTGGCACCACGCGTCGATGGTGAAGATCGCCGCTTCATCCATGGTTTCCGCCGCCAGCATCAGGCGGTGCGCGGCCTGGTTGCGCGCCGCGTCGTCCGGATAGGATTCCAGCAGCGCGTCCAGGTACGAGTCGGCCTTCGCGCTTTCGCCACGGAAGTACGCGGCCGCCTCGATCAGCCGTTCGCGCACGCGGTTCGACAGCTCACGCGTGGCGGCGCGGGTAAACGTCATCACGAGGATGTCGGATGGCAGCAGCGGCCTGGCATAGCCATCGTCGCCGCCATGGCCCAGCACCAGCCGCACGTACAGCGCGGCGATGGTCCAGGTCTTGCCGGTGCCGGCCGACGCTTCGATCAGGCGCGAGCCGTGCAGGGGGAAGGTCAGCGGTCGCAACAGGTTGCTCATACCTGCTCCCCGAACGGCGTCATCGTCACGTGCTGCGCGATCCAGTCCGCCAGCGGCCCATACAGCCGCTCGGCGCACGGCAGCCAGTCCGGCTCCTGCGCCAGCGCGGCAAAGTCCGGCCACAGGCGCGCCAGGCACAGGTCCGTGACTTCGCCGTCGCGGTTGTAGTCGCCGTCATAGATGGCGCGCGCGTCGCCGTCGCCCAGGTGCGCCAGCGCCGTGCGGCACGCCACGGGTAACGGCCGGTCCATGCCCTCGCGCCACAAGGCCACCAGTTCGGCCAGTTGTTCGCGCGCCGCGCCCGGCTCCAGCGGCGCGAAATGCGCCACCACGTCGCGCGCCACTAGGATGCCCGCCACCGGGACTCCCTGCGCGGCGGCGGCCAGCTGGCGCAGCCAGACGGCGATCAGCTTGTCGCCGCGCGGCGCGCCGTTGCGGTCCGCCACGCGCGACGCCAGTTGCATCAGCCACACGGTGTCCGTGCCATTGGTGCGCAACTGGTCGACCCAGTCTTCCAGCGGCGTTTCGTCCAATTCGCAGCCAAGCCGCAGGCTGACCGCCAGCTTGGCCGCGGCCAGCGGATAGCGGGCGCGCTGGCGCAGCCATTCCGTGCGCACCGGCACCAGCTCGTCGACCAGCACACGCTGCACATGCTTGCCCGGCAAGCCGATCGGCAGCAAGCCTTCCCGTTCCAGCCGTTCCGCGCGCGCCACCAGCCGTTCCCGCACTTCGGCCACGGGTTCCGGTTCGCCGCTGTCGTCCAGCATCTTGCCTTCCAGGCCGAAGCGCTCCAGCGCATCGAGCGCGAACGGTTCTTCATCCTCGCCCACCAGCACGGCGTCGCCAAACACCACGCCGAGACGCTGGCGGAAGAAATAGCGCACCGGCTGCCGGATGAAACTGGCCAGCATGCCCAGGCGCAGGCGGAAACCCTCTTCCGGCTCATACGGCGGCAACGTCACGCCATCCCCTGGCGCAGCCTCGGCCGGCGCCAAGCCGCCGTCGCCGTGCGCTTCGCGCCATTCCGCCGCGTAGGTCGGCAGGCCGCCTTCCTCGAAATAGCGGCGCGAGAACGGCTGCAGCGCGTGTTCCGTGGTCCTGTGCGACAAATCCAGGCCCCAGCCCGCGTGCAGGTAGTCGCGCAACTGCGACACCAGCACGGACGGCGGCTGTTCGCTGTTGTCGCGCACATTGCGGCCGACCCAGCTCACGTACAGTTTGTCGCGCGCCGCCAGCAGCGCTTCCAGCATCAGGTAGCGGTCGTCGTCGCGCCGCGAGCGGTCGCCGGGACGCGCCATGCCGGGCAGCGCCAGCAAGTCGAAATCGGCCTTGTGTGCGCGGCGCGGGAAGTCGCCGTCATTCATGCCCAGCAGGCACACCACGCGGAACGGCACGGCGCGCATCGGCATCAACGTGCAGAAGGTGACGCCGCCCGATACGAACTGGTGGTCCAGTGTCGGCTCGTCGAGCGCCCCCAGCCACGATTCGCGCAGCACGGCCAGCGGCACGGGTTCGTCAAAGCCCGCGCCGTCGCAGATTTCCAGCCAGCGGTTCAGGGTTTCGTGCAATTGCGCCAGGGTCAGGCGGTCGTCTTCGCCGGACGCCGTGAAGAACGTGTCGAGCAGCGCGCGCGCCTGCTCGCCCCACTCGGCCGGCGTGCGCGGCACGGCCAGGATGGCGCGCCACGCCAGCAGCGCTTCCACCAGTTGCGCCAGCGACCCGGCCAGCGCCGCATCGAGCCCGCCCACTTCGCCATATGCTTCGATGCCGCTGTAGGTCACCTCGTCGCCACCGGCATAGCCCAGCAGCATGCGGCGCAGGCCGAATATCCACGCATTCTGTTCGCCGGCCGGCGCCAGTCCCAGGCCGGCGCGGTGCGGCTGGTCCAGGCCCCAGCGCACGCCGGCCCCCTCGATCCACACCCCCAGGGTCGGCAAATCGTCTTCCTGCAAGCCGAAGCGCTGCGCCAGCGCGGGCACGTCCAGCAAATCGCGCACTTCGCTCTGGCGGCAGCGCTGCTGCGGCAGGCGCAGCAGCCATTCCAGCGCCACCAGCAGCGGATTGACGCTGCGGTCATTGACGTCGCCAATGGCGAACGGGATATGGCGAGGATCGCTCTTGCGGTGCTGGCCGAAGACCGCGTGGATCGCCGCCGTGAACACATCGATGTCCGGCACCATCACCACCACATCGCGCGGGCGCAGCGGACGGCCGCTGCGCTGGCCTTCGGCGAACATGGCCAGCAGCCGGTCGTGCAGCACTTCCACTTCGCGCTGCACGCTGTGCGTGATGTGGAATTCAATTGACAGGTCGTCGTCGTCGGGCGGGACGTGCGGATGTTCGCCTGGCGGCAGCAGGTCGCGCACGGCGGCCTGCACCTGCTCCAGCAGGGTGCCTCCCTCTTCCTCGCCAAACAGGTCGACGCGCATGGGCGCCGCGCCGTCGTCCTCGCCGCGCGCCTGGCTGGCTTCGTCGAATTCATCGAGCATGCGGATGAAGTCGCGGCCCTGCCGCCCCCAGCTGGCCAGCAGCGGGTGGCTGTGGGCATGCAATTCCTCCAGCGGGATCTGCGCCAGGTCGACGCCGTTCTTCAATTGCTGCCGCTTGCGGGCGGCGCGCAGCAGGTCGCGGCCGTCGATGATGTCGCCCCAGTGGTAGCGGCACGGATTCGGCACGGCCAGCAGCACTTGCGTGTGCCGCGCCAGCGCGGCCAGCGCCTGCAGCACCTGGTATGGCAATGACGAGATGCCGAACACCACGAGGCGGCGCGGCAGCGGGCCGCGCGGCGCATCGCCCCGCTCCACCGCCTGCACGAAGCGCGTGTGCACGCTGGCGCGGCCCAGCAGGCGCTCCGGTTCCGGCACACTGGCCATCACGGCCCGCCACAGCGCGCCTTGCCAGCGCTGGTCCGGCGCCAGCGCGACCGTTTCGCCACGCGCGCTGCGCAGCACATCGCGTCCGGCCGCCCAGTCTTCCAGCCAGTCGGCACGGTACACCTGGTACTGGTCGTACAGGTCGGCCAGCCTTGTCGCCAGTTGCAACCGCCGCTCCGGGCAGCCGTCGCCGAGGAAATGGCGCAGCGGCGCAAACACGTCGTCGGCCAGCAACGCCGGCAGCAGCCGCATCAGGCGCCATGTCAGCGGGCCCTTGTCGAACGCGGAAATCGGCGGCACGCTGTCGCGGCCCAGCATGGCGCGATAGGCTTCCCACAACTGGCGCGCGGGCAGCCGCAATTGTGTGGCGGCGCAAATGCCGGTTTCCTCGGCCAGCGCGATTTTCAGCCATTCGGCCACGCCGTTCGATTGCACCAGGAACGTGTCGGTCTCCAGCGGCCCCAATGGATGGCTTTGCAGCCAGCCGAAGACGGCGGCCCGCAACTGTTCCAGTTGGTTGCCATGCAAGATCAGGAGACCGGGAGTAATAGGCATGGATTCAGCGGTGCGTGTGGCAAAGCGCCATTATCGCCGCTGGGGGCGCGGACGGCCAGCGGCTGTGGCGAGGATGTCGCTACCCCGCCGCGTGCGCATCGAGTTCTTGCGCAATATGCCCCTGCAAGTGGTCCAGCATCGGCTGCATTTGCGCCACGATGTAGCGGGCACTGGCCGGTTCGGCGTCCGGCTTCAAATGTTCCAGCGCCAGGCACAGTTCGCCGAAATGCATGGCGCCCACGGCCCGCGCCGACGACTTGATGCGATGGCCCAGTTCCGACAGGCGCGCCATGTCGCCCTGCGCCAGCGCTTCGTTGACTTCCACCATGCCGTCGCGCGCCGAGTCGAGGAACATGACCGCGTACTTGCGCATTTTTTCCGGCTTGTTATTGAAGGTCTGCGCCAGCGCGCTGATATCGAACATTTCCGCGGCAGCGATCTGCACACCGGGATGCGAAGGCGCAGCCGCCGCATCCTGCGCCGCCGGCGGGACACCGGAGGCATCGGCCTGGCCAGCCGGTGGCGCTGCCACGGGGGCCGGGAACGGGTCGATGCCGGCAGCGGCCGACACGGTCGGCCGGCTGCCCAGGCGGGGCGGCCGCCCTTCGCCCGCCCGCTTGTTCATCCAGCGCGACAGCACGGTGAACAGCAGGTTGGGCGCGATCGGCTTGGTGATGAACTCATCCATGCCGGCCGCGATGCAGCGCGCCTGGTCGTCGCGTCCCGCGTTGGCCGTCATGGCGATCACCAGGGTGCCGGCCAGGCGCGGATGGGCGCGGATCAGCCGCGTCGCCTCATAGCCATCCATGACCGGCATTTGCACGTCCATCAGCACGCAGTCGAAGTGCTCTTTCAACAGCAAATCGATGGCTTCCTTGCCATTGTTGGCAATGCACACCATGGCGCCCGCGTCTTCCAGCAATTCCTGTCCCACCTGCTGGCTGAAGATATTGTCTTCCACCAGCAGGATCGCCGCGCCCTTGAACGATTCCATGACTTCCGGCTCCAACACCTTGGCCACGCCCGCTTCCAGCAAGTTCGTGCCTTTCACCAGGCGCGCCGTGAACCAGAACGTGCTGCCCAGGCCTTCCACGCTGTCGACCCCGACGGTGCCGCCCATCAGTTCGGCCAGTTGCTTGGAAATCACCAGGCCCAGGCCCGTGCCGCCGTATTTGCGGGTGGTCGACGTGTCGCCCTGCTGGAACGACTGGAACAGGGTTGCCATCTGGCTCTTGCTCATGCCGATGCCGTTATCCTGCACTTCGAAGCGCACCAGGCAGTAATTGTCGCGGTCTTCCACGGGACGGGCGCGGATATGGATCTTGCCGTTTTCGGAAAACTTGATGGCGTTGCTGGTGAAGTTCAACATCACTTGCTCCAGCCGCAGCGGATCGCCCCGCAATTGCTGCGGCATGCCGGGCCAGATTTCAAACACCAGTTCCAGGTTCTTGCGCGCCGCGCTTTCACTGAGCTGGTTCGCGACGTTGGCCATCAAGGTATTGAGCGAGAAATCAAGCACTTCCAGTTCCAGCTTGCCCGCTTCGATCTTGGAAAAGTCCAGGATGTCATTGATGATGCCCAGCAAATGCTGGCCGGAGTGGAAAATCTTTTGCAGGTAATCGCGCTGCTTGGGGTTGGTCACGGATTTCAGCGCCAGGTGCGCCATGCCGATGATGCTGTTCATCGGCGTGCGGATTTCATGGCTCATATTCGACAGGAAATCGCTCTTGGCCTGGTTGGCGGCTTGCGCCTGCTCTTTCAGGTTGTGCAATTCCGTGATGTCGGTGGCCAGTGAAATCACGGCTGCCACTTCCTTGTCGATGCGCACCGGCGCGTTCACGGACCACAGGTGGTGCACGGCGCCGCGCGGGTCGACATACCGCTCTTCGCCGGCCCGTTTCAATCCGTCGGCAAACACGCGCCGCTCTTCTTCCCACGCGGCATCCGCCTCCGGCTGCGGCATCAGTTCATGGTCGCTGCGGCCGACGATCTGGTCCACGGGACGGCCCATGACTTCCGCCATCTTGGCGTTGGCATAAATATAACGGCGGTTCTGGTCTTTCATGAACACACGCGCATCGATGTTGTTCAGCACACTGTCCAGCAACTGGCGCTGTTCCACGGCGCTGCGGCGCGAGAAATACAAGGTCAGCAGGTAGCTGTAAATCAGCATGGTGCCGACAAAGCCGATCGCCAGCGCGATCCACGGGAAATACGCATCGAGGCCCGTGTGCATATCGGTTTTCTTCACGCGGAACAGCGCCTTCCACAGCGTGCCGTTGAAATCGATCGGCAACACGGTTTCCAGGTAATCGTCGGGGTCGCCCGGCGCCGCGGGCGCGTCTTCGATCGAGCCGTTGTCGTTGTACAGCAGGCGGTCGCTTTTCTCGATGGCCAGGCGGCGCTTCTCCACATCGGTGGAACTGTCCGCATACAGCAGCATGTGCACCTGGCGCATCGCCATCTCGTCGATGGCGCCCTGCACCAGCTTCGACACGGAAAAGCCGATGCCCACCGTGCCGACATAAGCGGCGCGGCGGCTGGCCACGTCATTGATGGGCATGCCGCGCCGGTAGACCGGCAGGCGCATCCCCAGGCCGATGTGCGGCACCGGCTTCTTGACCAGGATGGGCTGGCCCGAGGCGCTGACCTGCCCGGTATCGCGCGACTGCTCCAGCGCCCGCGCAATGGCCGGCGTGGCGGCGATGTCAACGCCGAACCGTTCCTTGACGATGTCCATCGGTTCCATGTACAGCATCACCGTGTAATTGCCGCTGGGACCAGGCTTCTTGATATCGAAATTCGGATAGCCCGCCGGATCCAGGCTCTTGTCCGCCCGCACGGACGCGACAAAGGCGGCGCGCTCGGCTTCCGTCACGGGCACGGCGTAATTCAGGGCTTCGATCGCGGGGAAATGCAGCGGCAGATTCAGGCTGCTGACGTATTGGTGAAATTGCAGGCGGGTCAGGTTGTCCGTGGTCTGGAACAGCGCGACCAGGCCGCGCACCACATCGGAATACGACTTGACGCGGGCGGAAATGCTGTATTGCGTGCTGCGCGCCAGGTTGTCGAAGCGCTGGCGGTCGTCTTCCTCGACAAAGCGGGCGGCGTTGACATACAGGACCATGCCGATGGCGGCCGACAGCGACAAACCTATGCCCCAGAGCAAGGTCCGCAGGTTGAGCAAGCTCGCAAGCCAGGCACCCAGTTTACGCATCGGCAATCACACCACGCCAAGAGAAGTTTTGCATTGCAGCAGCATACTATTAAACACCCTGACCAACCAGAATTAATGCCCGGACGCCGTAGGGCGGCGCGCGACGGGCCGCATCATACACCGGGTGGGCAATAAATTAGTTGCAACAATGCGAAACGGTGGTGGAAAACCGCCATGGGCCGGCCAGTTCGACCGTTATATTTTCACAATATCAATTTCAGCAAAGCACCATCAGAAATGATATAGACGACGCCCTCGGCACCGGCCAGTCCCCAGATCCGCCCCAGGCTGTCCAAAGCAATGCCTTCGGAGCCCAGCTTGCCCGCCACGGTCGCCACCGCGCCGTCCCGCGCAATGCGGCGCACCGTATAACCGCCCTGTTCCGCCACATAGACATTGCCGGCGTGGTCCGTCGTGATATACCACGGTGAGCGCAGCGTGGCGCCGGCGCCATCGGTGTCGCCTGCAATCCCGGTACGTCCGGCAACCGTCGTTACCATGCCATCAACACCGATCTTGCGCACCGTGTGGTTGCCGGTGTCGGCCACATACAGGTTGCCTGCCCCATCCAGCGCTATCCCGCCCAGGCGGCCGAACGTGGCCGCCTCGCGCGGCCCGTCCCCATTGCCGAGCACACCCGGCACCCCCGCAAACAATTCCGGTTCACGTTCTTCACGGATGACATAGATGGCGCCCTGTCCCACTGTTGTAGCATAAATGGTACCGTCCCGTGCCACGGCGATGCCGCCATAATCCAGTCCGGCGGGAACGACCAGCACCCAGCCGTCCGGCGTGACTTTGTAGATGCCATGCTCCACCAGGTACGCATTGCCGGCCCCGTCCATGCCCATGGTGCGCGGCGACGGATTGCTGATGCTGCCGGCGCCATAGGCCCGCAGCGGCACCGTGACAAAGCGGCCCAGTGCATCGAGCCAGTGCAGCGCGGCATATCCCGCCACGTACAACTTGCCCGCCGGCCCGGCCGCCAGCGCGGCTGGCCCGAACGAAGGCAGCGCAATGCCATACTGCGACAGCGCGGGCGCCGCCAGCGGGCGGGGCGCCACCAGCGTCAAACCGCCGTCGCCGTGCAGCCGGTAAATCGCCGACAGCCCAGCGGAACGAACATGGTGTTCTTCATAATTGCGGTTGGCCATCAGTACGGCACCGTCGCGGTCCAGTGCCAGCGCGGTGTAGTTGTTGGCCAGGCTCACACGGTTGAACCGGGGCGGCGTGGTGACCACGCCCTCGGCGGAGATACGGCGCACCGTGTGGTAATCCACTACCGTCAGCGAGCCGTCCCGGTGGGTCACGATATCGCCCGGCCGCGCGAATTGCGCCTGTGCGCCGGCGCCGTCGATTTGGTCGCTGATGTCGGGATCCCACTGGTTGGTCTTGCCCGCCACGTGGCTTACCTGGCCATCGGTGCTAATTTTCAGCACCATTTGCAAATTCGCGTTCGTGATATACAGGTTCCCGGACAAGTCTGCCGCAATGGCGCGGATACCGCTGAGTGGTTTTGCCACCAGGCTGCCGTCGACAGGATTGTGCATTGGCGCGCCGACGGCCAGCGTAGCGATCATGCCGTCGGGCGCGACCTTGCGGATGGCGCCGCCCACCGCGTCCGCCACGTACAACACGCCATCCGGTCCGATGGCAAACCGGGCAGGCTGTTGCAAGCGGCCCACGCCCGGCGCCCCGTCCATGGCGCCGGCTTCGCCAGCCTTGCCGGCCATGGTCGTGACCATACCATCGGGTGCTATTCGCCGTATCGTGTGGTTGCCGGAATCGGCCACAAAAAGATTGCCGACGCTGTCGATCCGCAATCCCATAGGCGTATTGAAACGGGCCTGCCCGCCTTCGCCATCGCGGCTGCCGGCCTCGCCCGCCTTGCCGGCGACGGTGCTCACCATGCCATTCGGCGTGATGCGGCGTATCGTATGGTTGCCGGTATCGGCCACAAAAATATTGCCATAGGCATCGCCGGCCACGCCGTCCGGATCGCGGAAATGTGCAGCGAGCATATAGCCATCGGTATTGCCGTCACCGGATATGCTGCCGGCCATCAGGAAAACCTGTGCCGGTTGACCCGCCCCCGCTTTGGACGCGGCGGCAGTTGCTGCGCCGGGTACAGCGCCGCCCTGCGCCAGCGCGATACCCGGCGGCCCGCCCGCCCGGCCAGGCACTGAGTCGGCGTGTTGGCCGCAGCCCGTCAATGCCGCACCCAGCGCCAGCAGGCGCAACAACGAAAACGTGCGCGAAGCAGCGACTGGCATAAGGATTGTCTCCAAAGCAAGAATATGAAGCTCCCATCCTATGCGCGGCATCAAATAATTACAATTCAGTCAATTACTTGCAACATGCCACGTGTGGCTGCCCCGCTGTCTCCGCCGGTCACCACTATCCGGCCAGGCAAACCCGCCATCCGTGCCACAATAGTAAAAACGGAGACGCTTATGCATGTGACAGCGGAATACGACCCCTATCTGTGGCTGGAAGACGTGGCGGGCGATGCGCCGATGGACTGGGTGCGGCGCCAGGCGGACGCCGCCATCGCGGAACTGCACCGCCACCCGCAATTCGACGCCATCCATGGCCGGCTGCGCACGCTGCTCAATTCGCAGGACCGCATCCCCTACGTCACCGTGCACGGCGACTGGTATTACAACTTCTGGCGCGATGCGGGCCACGTGCGCGGCATCTGGCGGCGCACCACGCCCCAGCAATACCGCCAGGTGGAACCCGAATGGGAAACCATGATCGACCTCGACGCGCTGGCGGCCGTGGAAGATGAAAACTGGGTCTGGAGCGGCGCGGTGTTCCTGCACCACGGCGACCGCTGCCTGGTGTCGCTGTCGCGCGGCGGCGGCGATGCCCACGTGTTGCGCGAATACGACCTCGACGCAAAAGCCTTTGTCTCGGGCGGCTTCATGCTGCCGGAAGCGAAGAGCCAGGCGGCCTGGCGCGACCGCGACAGTCTGTTTGTCGCCACCGATTGCGGCCCCGGCAGCCTGACACAGTCGGGCTATCCGCGCACCGTGCGCGAATGGCGCCGCGGCACGGCGCTGGCCGACGCCCCCATCCTGTACCAAGCCGACGTGGACGACCTGGGCGTGGGCGCCTGCATGGATTTCACGCCGGGGCACCGGTTTGAATTCATCTGGCGCTCGATGACGTTTTATACCAACGAACTGTACCTGCGCGAAGGGAGCACACTGACGCGCGTGCCCAAGCCGGACGACGCCAACGCCTACACGGTGCGCGGCCAGCTGATCATCGAACTGCGCTCGGCTTGGCCTGTCGATGGCTTCGTGTATCCGCAAGGCGCGCTGCTGGCCACGGATTTCCGCGCTTTCCTGCGCGGCGAACGCAAGATGGCCGTGCTGTTCGAACCGTCGGCCACGTCGTCGCTGGACGGCGTCTGCGTGACCCGTTCCGCGCTGCTGCTCAATATCCTCGACAACGTCCACAGCCGCCTGCTGGAACTGACGCATACCGACCACGGATGGCGTGCGCGCGAAGTCGCCGTGCCGGCGCTGGGCTCGCTGGAAGCCACGCCGGTCGACGCCATCGACAGCGATGAATACTTCCTGACCCTGACGGACTTCCTGACGCCCACCACGCTGGCGCTGTGCCATGCGGGCAGCGACGAGCGCGTGACTCTGCGGGCCCTGCCCGCGTATTTCGATGCGCAGCCGTATGCGATACGGCAGTTCAGCGCCCGCTCGCGCGACGGCACGCAAGTGCCCTACTTTGCCGTGCTGCCGCGCACGGCGGCCGAACGGGGCCCGGAGCAACCGCTGCCGGCGCTGCTGTATGGTTATGGCGGCTTCGAGGTGCCGCTGAAGCCGTATTACAGCGGCGCGACCGGCGCCGGGTGGCTGGAACACGGCGGTATTTATTTGCTGGCCAATATCCGCGGCGGCGGAGAATTCGGCCCCCGCTGGCACCAGGCCGCGCTGAAGGAAAACCGGCAAAACGCGTTTGACGACTTCATTGCCGTGGCCGAAGACGCCATCGCGCGGGGATTCACCACGCCCGCGCAACTGGGCATTATGGGCGGCAGCAATGGCGGCCTGCTGGTGGGCGCCGTCATGGCGCAGCGGCCGGAGCTGTTCAATGCCGTGGTGTGCCAGGTGCCGCTGCTGGACATGCGGCGCTACCACAAGCTGCTGGCGGGCGCGTCCTGGATGGGCGAATACGGCGATCCGGACGATCCGTTGCAGTGGGATTACATTGCCCGCTATTCGCCCTACCACAACATCAGCGCACAACGCCGCTATCCCCGCGTGCTGCTGACCACGTCCACCCGCGACGACCGCGTCCACCCTGGCCATGCGCGCAAAATGGCAGCGCTGATGCAGGAACAGGGGCACGACGTGCTGTACTGGGAAAATACGGAAGGCGGCCATGCGGGCGCGGCCAACAATGACCAGCAGGCGCTGATGTGGGCACTGACCTATGCATTTCTGCTGCAACAACTAAAGTGCTGATTGAAATGTTAAATTAAATGTTGAGTTTACAACTCTTTCTTGCAATAATGTCTGAAATGCCACGGACAAACGGCCGTGACATTTGATTACTCCCTCTTCCGGCCCGCTGATAGCGGGCTTTTTTTTGGTTCTTCACGGATTGCCGGGATGAGCATGCCGTAAACGCAAGAGAGCAGTAAGGAAGAGTTATTGTGTTTGTGCGACCAAACCCAAAAACTAAACCACTGCTCTCATGGCAAATCATAGTCTCAG
>NZ_WKJJ01000017.1 GCF_009674485.1 Pseudoduganella rivuli
GCCGTCGTGGCGGGCGCGGATGCCGGCGCATTCGGATCGGCCGGCGGCGCCACGGAAATCAGCGGCACATTGGCCGATTGCAGCGGCGCGGACGCGGCCGGCGCCGGCGCCACCACGGGCACGCTGGCCGCCGGCGCCGCGGCATCCTTGTGGCCCGGGGTCAAGTTCGGGAACAGGCCCACGTAATACGCGCCCACGGCGGCGGCCACCACGGCCGCACCGGCCACGCCCATCAGCCAGCCGCTGGGCTTGGACGAACGCTCGGTCATGGTCGGGAAACGCGAACCGGAAAACGACGCGGAAATCTCGCGGCGTGCCGGTTGCGGGTGTTCATGGCCCGCCACCGGATTGACTTCGATCATGGCCACCAGCGGCGCCGCATCGAGCTTCACCACCTTGGCATAGGCGCGTACGAAACCGCGCGTCACCGCCATGTTCGGCAGCGAGTTGTAATCGTCCGCTTCCAGCGCCACGACCTGGCGCGGCGCCAGTTTCAGCTGGTCGGCGATCTGGTCCACCGTCAAGCCCATGGCTTCACGCTGGGCCGCCAATTGCGCACCGGGCAACGCCTTGGACTTCGGCTGTTCCGTCCATTCGGAATTCATATTGGTACTCGTGTCACTCATCAAACGCCCCACGTTGATAGGCAGCATATTCAGGCGAGCCGGCATGGTGCCGGCGCAATTGCGTTGCCCAAGCGGCTTCCGCAGCTGTATCGCCCACATGATGCTGCACCCTGATCGCGAGCCAGAGGATGTCGGCAGTCAGCCCATCCATCCTGGCCACCTTGCTCAGCCGGGTAATGAAAAAACCGGCGCGCGCATAATCGCGCCGCTCGAAGTAGATGCGCGCCAGGCCGGCGTTGGTCACGGCCACGTCCGGCGCGAATTTCAGGGCCTGAAGCAAATACTTTTCGGCCGTGTCGTAATCTTTCCGTTTCAGCGCACAGGCGCCGGCATTGTTGTTGGCCGTCGCCGGCGCCTGGTACGCCGGGTTCGACAGCGCCGCGTCAAAGTACTTGAACGCATCCGCCTCGCGGCCCACGCTGCACAGGAAGGACCCGTAATTATTGCTGATGTCCGGGTTGCGCGGCGCCAGTCTCAGTGCACGCTGGAAATTATCTTCCGTCAATTCCCGCTCGCCCATGGCCATGTAAATCAGCGCCCGCATGCCATACGCTTCGGCCAGCTCGGGATCGGCGGCCAGCGCCAGCTTCACTTCATCGAGCGCCACCGCGTACTGGCCCTGCTGGTAATAACCGACCGCCAGCTGCATGCGGATTTCCGCGCGCTTTTGCGCGGCGGTCTGGTCCGACGCCGTGGTCAATTCCGCCTTGCCGGACGAGTGCGACGCACAGCCGCCCGCCAGCATGGCCATGCCCAGGCATACCGTGCCCAGCACGGTTGCCAATGGGCGGCGGGCGGCCGGCCGTGTCATCAGGAACGGATCTCCACGATCTTGCCGAAATCGGCGCCGAACTTTTGCTGGTACTCCGCCATCTTGCCCATGCGCTCCTGCACGCGGGTGCGGTCCTGCACTTCGCCGGCCAGCTGGCCGCAGGCGGCGTCGATATCGTCGCCGCGCGTCTTGCGGATGGTGGTGACGATGCCCGCGTCGATCAGGATTTGCGCAAATTCCTTGATGCGGGGATTTTTCGAACGCAGCAAGCCCGATTCCGGGAACGGGTTGAACGGGATCAGGTTGAACTTGCAGTTGACGCCATAGTCGCGGTGCTTGACCAGCGCCACCAGTTCGCGCGCATGCTCGTCGGTGTCATTGACGCCGTCCAGCATGCAATATTCAAACGTGATGAAGTCGCGCGGCGCAAATTCCAGGTAGCGCTTGCAGGCCGCCATCAAGTCGGCCAGCGGGTATTTCTTGTTCAGCGGCACCAGGCCATTGCGCAACTCGTCGTTCGACGCGTGCAGCGACACCGCCAGCGCCACCGGCACTTCCTGCGACAGCTTGTCCATCATCGGCACCACGCCGGACGTCGACAGGGTCACGCGGCGGCGCGACAGGCCGTAGGCATTGTCGTCGAGCATCAGTTTCAATGCGGTGGCGGTCGGCTCGAAGTTCAGCAGCGGCTCGCCCATGCCCATCATCACCACGTTGGTGATCTGGCGCTCGCCTTTCGGGCCCGGCTCGATGCCTTTGGTGCGGCGCAATTCGAATTCCGCCATCCACAGCTGGCCGATGATTTCACCGACCGTCAGGTTGCGCGAAAAGCCCTGCTTGCCCGTCGAGCAAAAACGGCAGTTCACGGCACAGCCCGCCTGCGTGGAAATGCACAGCGTGCCGCGATTTTCTTCAGGAATGAATACGGTTTCCACCGCGTTGCCATTGCCGACGTCGACCAGCCACTTGCGCGTGCCGTCCGACGACGTGTGGTCGCTGATGATGGCCGGCGCCACAATGCGGGCGCGGGTCTTCAGCTTTTCGCGCAGCGATTTGGCCAGGTCCGTCATCTCGTCGAAATCGGCGGCGCCAAACTGGTGGATCCAGCGTTGCAACTGTTTCGCGCGGAACGGCTTCTCACCCAACTCCGCACAGTAGGCGACCAGTTGCGCCGGATCGAAATCCAGCAAATTGGTGAGGGTCGTGTCCATATTCATGCTCAAAGAAAATCAGTCCAGAAAAGACCGTACCCCGGCCAATGGCCGGGGCGCGGGGTACTACCTATTGCAGTCTACTACTTGCACCACACAAGTGGTGGCAGGCATGGCCGCGAATTAACGCGAGTAGATGTTCAGTGCCGGGAAGTAGTAAGCGATTTCAACGGCTGCGGTTTCAGCAGCGTCGGAACCGTGTACGGCGTTCGCGTCGATGGAGTCAGCGAAGTCAGCGCGGATGGTGCCTTTTTCAGCTTTCTTCGGATCGGTTGCGCCCATCAGGTCGCGGTTTTTCAGGATTGCGCCTTCGCCTTCCAGAACCTGGATCATGACCGGGCCGGAAACCATGAAGTCCACCAGATCTTTGAAGAATGGGCGCTCGCGGTGCACAGCGTAGAAGCCTTCGGCTTCAGCGCGGGACAGTTGGGTCATACGCGCAGCGATCACTTTCAGGCCAGCGCCTTCGAAACGGCTGTAGATTTGGCCGATTACGTTTTTAGCAACTGCGTCAGGTTTGATGATCGACAGGGTGCGTTCGATTGCCATTGAAAAACTCCAATAAAAAGAATGGTTTAAAACAAAATTGATGATTCAATCAACCCTTGATTTTACCATAGATCAAAGCGGGTTACGAATATCGGCTATATCAGCCATGCAAGTTTTATGCTGTGAGGCTGTGGTTCCTGCAAGATTAAGCCGGGTTTAAGGCAAATTTTGCGCCATGTCACGACGACGTGCTATCCTTTTGGCAAGCGGTTATCCGCACTTTTTCACTACGGAGGCAACATGAACAACTTGCAGAACACTTACGAGTGGGGGCACAGCAGTCAGCTGGTGCGCCACAACGTGCTGCGCAATACGTACTGGCTGCTGGCGCTGTCGATGATCCCGACCGTGCTGGGCGCGGCCCTGGGCGTGATGATGCACATCCCGATGCCACGCGGCTTCATGGGCGCGATCCTGTTCCTGGGCGTCGCTTACGGCTTCATCTGGGGCATTGAAAAGAACAAGACCAGCGGCGTCGGCGTGGCGCTGCTGCTGGGCTTCACGTTCTTCATGGGCCTGATGCTGACACCGCTGCTGACCCGCACGCTGGGCTTCTCCAACGGCGGCCAGCTGATCATGATGGCGTTCGGCGGCACGGCAGCCGTGTTCGGTGTGATGGCGACGGTGGCCACCGTGTCCAAGCGCGATTTCTCCGGGATGGGCAAATGGCTGTTCGCCGGCGCGCTGGTGCTGCTGGCCGCTTCGCTGCTGAACATCTTCTTCCAGATGCCGGCGCTGTACATCGTGATTTCCGTCCTGGCGATCGGTATCTTCTCCGCGTTCATCCTGTATGACGTACAGCAGATCATCAACGGCGGCGAAACCAACTACATCAGCGCGACCCTGGCGCTGTACCTGGACGTGTACAACATCTTCAGCAACCTGCTGGCCCTGCTGGGCCTGGGCGGCGACCGCGACTAAGCGTCCACGGTCCTCAACAAAAAGCCGGCTTCGCGCCGGCTTTTTTTTGAAGCTCGGAAAGATTATTCGCCGACGGTTTCCGTCACGCGGGCCATCGGCAATTCGCTGACTTTCGCGTCCGGGTCGAGGTTGAAGACCGCCATCGATTCCACGTGCGACGTGTGCGGGAACATGTTGACCACACCGGCCAGGTCCAGCTTGTAGCCACACAGATGCGTCAGGACGCCCGCATCGCGCGCCAGGGTCGACGGGCTGCACGACACGTACACGATGCGCTTCGGCAGGAATTCCGGCGCATCCTTTTTCAGCTCCGCCAGCGCCAGCGCCAGCGCCATCGCGCCGTCGCGCGGCGGGTCGATCAGCATGCGGTCGAACTTGCCCAGCTTGATCAAGTCGTCCTTCGTGACTTCGAACAGGTTGCGGGTCTGGAACGTGGTCTTGGCGGCCACGCCATTGACTTGTGCATTGGCCAGCGCGCGCTCGGTCAGCGCGGTGGAACCCTCGATGCCCACCACTTCGCGCGCCTGCGTCGCCAGCGGCAAGGTGAAGTTGCCCAGGCCGCAGAACAGGTCAGCCACGCGGTCTTCCTTCTGCACATCCAGCAGGCGCAGGGCTTTCGCCACCAGCACGCGGTTGATGTGGTGGTTCACCTGCGTGAAATCGGTCGGCTTGAACGGCATGCGGATGCCGAATTCCGGCAGCAAATAATACAGTTCCTTGTCCAGCGGATAGAACGGATACGCGGTATCCGGGCCTTTCGGCTGCAGCCACCACTGGATGTCGTATTCGTCCGCGAACGCCTTCAGCTTGGCTTCATCATCGGCCTTCAACGGCTCCATGTTACGCATCACCAGCACCGTGGTTTCTTCACCGATGGCCAGTTCGATTTGCGGCACCTTGTCGAAAATCGACAGCGAGTGGATCAGCGCGCGCAGCGGCATCATCATGTCCGAGACATGCGGCGGCAGGATCTGGCAGCTTTGGATGTCCGCCACGTAGACGGATTTCTTTTCATGGAAGCCCACCAGCACCGTGCCCTTTTTCGCCACGTAGCGCGACGACAGGCGCGCGCGGTAGCGGTAGCCCCACGTCGGGCCATACAGCGGGCGCATCATGTTGCCGGCTTTGACTTTCGACAGGTGCCACAGGTTATCTTCCAGCACGCGCTGCTTGATCGCCACCTGCGCGCTCGGCTCCAGGTGCTGCATCGAGCAGCCGCCGCAATAGTCGAAGTGCACGCACTTCGGCTTGACGCGCATCGACGACTCTTTATGCAGCGCCGTCATGCGCGCCGCTTCCCAGTTTTTCTTCTTGCGGAACGTTTCAAAGCTGACCCGTTCGCCCGGCAGCGCACCTTCGACGAACACCACCTTGCCCGGCGAACCGTCTTCGTTTTCCAGGTGGCCGACGCCACGGGCGTCCATGTCGAGCGATTTGATTTCGATGATTTTGTCTTGCATAGCGGTCAACGTTTCAAGGGGAATGGGCCGGCTGGGCGGCTTGCGGAAGGGCGTAATAATAGCAGAACCCATGCCGTCAACGACATGGGCGGGCCGTCAGGCCGGTGAAGTTATAGCAATGAATCCCGTACCACGCCGCGCGCGGCCATCGCGCGCTTCAGCTTGACGAGGGCTTCCTGCTGGATTTGCCGCACGCGTTCGCGCGTGACGCCCATTTCCTCGGCCAGGGTTTCCAGGGTGGCGGGATCGTCGTTATCGAGGCCGAAACGGCGCATGATGACGATGCGCTGCTTGTCCGGCAGCTTGGTCAGCCAGTCGCGCACCAGTACCGTCATTTCATGGTGCTCGGCCCGCGCATCGGGGCTGTCATCCGCGTCGCCCGGCAGCATGTCCATCAGCGACGATTGCGGATCGTTGTCGAGCGGCGCGTCGAGCGACGTCGCATGCTCGGACAAGGCCAGGATGTCCTGCACTTCTTCCACCGGCCGGCCGACCAGTTCCGCGATATCTTCGGCGGTGGCGTCCTTGCCGTTGTGGTGCTGCGCTTCCAGGTGGTATTTGCCGCGCAGGATCTGGTTCAGTTCGCGCACCATGTGCACCGGCAGGCGCACGGTGCGGGCCTGGTTCATGATGGCGCGCTCGATGCTCTGGCGGATCCACCACGTGGCATAGGTGGAAAAGCGGAAACCCCGCTCCGGCTCGAACTTGTCGATGGCGCGCATCAGGCCGATGTTGCCCTCCTCGATCATGTCGAGCAAGACCACGCCCCGGTTGATGTAATGCTTGGCAATCGACACCACGAGGCGCAGGTTATGCTCGATCATGGTCTGGCGGGCGCTGAAATCGCCCTGCTTGGCCAGGGTCGCGTAATGCACTTCCTGCTGCGCCGTCAGCAACGGCCGGGTACCGATCTGGTTCAGGTAATGCTGCGTGGTGTCGGTGGACAGTTCAGCCGCCAGCACCTTTTTCAGTTCATCGACACTCTCGAGTACCGTGCTGGCTTCCGCAACGATGCCGCCATCCGCGCCATCGGCATTGTCTCCCGCATCGATTGCGACATCGTCGAGCTGCTCTTCCGAAAAGTCTTCCGGCAGCGAATCGTCATCCAGTCGGTCGTGCGGCGAGTGTGTCATGGGCGGTAGCTAGCGGTTAGGCAAGAACTTCGATGGATCCACGGGTTTGCCCTGCTGCCTGATTTCAAAGTGCAGCTTGACGGCATCGGTATCTGAATCCCCCATTTCTGCAATCAGCTGGCCCTTGCTGACACTCTGGCCTTCCTTGACGAGGATGGCCCGGTTGTGGGCATATGCGGACAGCAGACTATTACTGTGCTTCACAATGACGAGATTACCATAACCGCGGATGCCACTGCCTGCATACATGACTTTTCCTGCGCCGGCAGCCATCACATGTTGCCCCGCCTTGCCGGCAATGTCGATGCCTTTGTTCTTGCCTTCGTCAAAGGTGGCGACAATACGGCCGTCGGAAGGCCAGATCCACGTCAGTTCGCGGTCTTCCGCGCTCAGCTGCACGGCCGGTGCGGCCGGCGTGGCGGCGGCGGGCGGCGCCACCGACGCGACCACCGGCGCCTTTTCAGGCCGCTCCGGCTTGTCGCTGTCCGGTTTCTGCAAATCGGCCAGCGCGCCTTCCGTATACGGCTTTTTGTCGCCGCGCGGCGACGTTTTGCGGGCCACGACCGGTTCCGGTTTCGGCGTGGTATTGCCGGGCGGCTCGACCTTGCCGATGACGACACCGCCGTTATCGGGCGGCAGCACGCGCAACACCTGGTCGACCTTGATGTCGTTCGGGTTGGCCAGGTTATTCCAGGCCGCGATATCCGTATAGCTTTGGCCGTGTTCCAGCGCGATCTTGATCAGCGTATCGCCTTTTTTCACCGTGTACAGGCCGCGCTCGTCACGGGCCTTGCTGGCGTCTTCGCTCGGTGCGGGCGGTTTGACGGCAGGATGGGGCGACGTGGGGGTCAAATGGCGGTCCACCACCGGCGCCTGCTGCGGCGTGGTGGTACAGGCGCTGAGCGCGCCCAGGGTGATGCTCAGCAATAACAGGGAACTCTTGTTAATCATATTCATTCTAAATTGTTTGCCCGGCACGGCGCAGTCAGACAGTGCCAGGGCGCAATGGCACAAAGTGGCAATCTTCCAGCGCTTCGCTGGTCCACTCAGCCTTGGCTACGCGGGTAACCAGGTGCAAATGCTGGGTACGGCCGCCCACGGGCGCCACCAGCCTGCCGCCGATGGCCAGCTGTTCCAGCAGCGCCTGCGGCACGTCCATACCCGCCGCGGCCAGGATAATGCCATCAAATGGGGCCGCCTGCGGCAACCCAAGCATACCATCTCCGTAATGCAAACGCAGGTTCGGCACCCGCATCGGCCGCAGGTTCGCCTTGGCCAGCTCATGTAACGGCTTGATCCGCTCGATGGAATACACGTCTTGTGCAATACAGGCCAGCACGGCCGCCTGATAGCCGCAACCGGTGCCGATTTCCAGCACGCGCTTCAACTGGCCGCCATTGCGCATCACCTCGATCATGCGCGCCACGATATACGGCTGCGAAATCGTCTGGTGGTGGCCGATCGGCAGCGAGGCGTCGATGTACGCCTGCGCCGCCAGCGCCTCGTCGATGAAATGGTGGCGCGGCACCCGGTCCAGCGCGCTCAGCACCACGCTATCCTTGACGCCCTGCTTCGCCACCCGCGCCACCATGGCGCGCCGCACGGCTTCCGACACCAGCGGGTTCTGGCGCGGCGCTGCGGCTGCCGCAATCTGGTCCCGTTCCGCCTGCGCCCCCCGCAGCGGTGCCGGCGCGGCGGCCGGCGCCTGCCTTGCCACGTAAGGCTGTGCGCTGCGCGCGTTTTGCGTGGCGTTCTGCGTGGCGGTTTGCGGCGTAGCCACCGGCCCCCGCACCGAGGCGTACGACGGCTTCTGGTCCACCACGGACGACAGCGGCAAGGGGAAGGAACGGGGTTTGTCGGTCATAGCAAAGCGTTGGCCAGGGATGCGAGCTGGGTGCGGTGGGTCAGGTCGATCTGCAGCGGCGTCAGCGACACCAGGCCATGGGCCACGGCATAAAAGTCCGTGCCCTCGCCCGCGTCCTTGCAGGCGCCCGGCGGGCCGATCCAGTAAATTTCCCGGCCGCGCGGATCGTGCGCGCGGATCACCGGTTCCGACTGGTGGCGCTTGCCCAGGCGGGTGGCGGCCAGCGGCCCCATGTCCTGGTAGGCGCGGTTCGGGATATTCACGTTCAGCAGGAAGGGCTTCGTCAGCGATTCGACGTGGCGCTCGACGATATCGCGCGCCACGCGGGCCGCGTCATCGACGTGCAGCCAGCCATATTCGCCCTGCGAAAAGGCAATCGCGGGAATGCCGAACAGATAGCCTTCCGTGGCAGCGGCCACGGTACCGGAGTACAGCGTGTCGTCGCCCATGTTCGGGCCATTGTTGATGCCGGAGACCACCAGGTCCGGCTTGTCCGGCATCAGCACCGTCAACGCCACGTGCACGCAATCGGTCGGCGTGCCGTTGACAAAATAAAAACCATTGGCGGCCTGCTGCACGGACAGCGGACGGTCCAGGGTCAGGGAATTCGACGCCCCGGAACGGTTGTTATCCGGGGCCACCACGGTGATGTCTGCGATGGCGGCCAGCGCGTTTGCCAGGGCGGTAATACCCGGCGCCAGATAGCCATCGTCGTTACTGATAAGGATACGCATGTGGAGAATTTTACCTGAAGCAACGCCCGCGAAGCGCATGCCTGCGGCCGCCGCAACAGATAAATTTCCGGCATGTCATTACGACAATTCCGCGCATCCGGCGCCGCTTTCCGGCTCGCCGTGGACCACCTTGGCGTCGCGCAGCGCGTACACGTTATCCGGGTGGGCCGGGCCCTGCACTTCCGCCGTTCCGTAGCCTGGCACCGGCTGCCGCACGGCTTCCGGCATGGTGTCGGCGCCGATGCGCGACACCACGTGCGCCAGCGCGTCGGCCGCGCGCAACGTGGCCGCATGCTGTGCGCCGGACAGCCGCGTGCGCGCCGCCAGCACCTGTTCCAGCAACAGGCGCGCCGCTTCCATGTCGCCCGCCTGCGATAGCAGCGCAGCCCGCAGCGCCTGGCTGTCCAGCGTGGCGGGATGGCCGGCGCCCAGGGTGCGCAATTGGACGTCCAGGACATCCTGCAGCCGCGCCAGCGCCGCCGTCACATAGCCCTGGCCCGCCAGCGCCTGAGCCTGCATCGCGCCCAGCGCCAGGACTTCCTGATGTTGCGGCCCCAGGGCGGCGCCAAGCGTGTCGGACGCCTGGCGCAGCAGCAAACGTGCTTCGTCGAACTGGCGGCGGTGCAGCAACAGCGCCGCCAGTTGCGCGCGCGCCGCCGCCGTGTCCGGGTGCGCTTCGCCCGCGCCGGCCGCGTACAGCGCGGCACTTTCGCGGAACGCCAGCGCCGCGCGCGCGTCGCGCCCGCCGTCGCGGTACGCTTCGCCAAGCCGGAACAGGTCGCGCGCCAGCTGGACCTGGCGCGCGGCGCTGCCATCGAGCGCGGCGCGCGCTTGCGTCACCTGCTCCAGCAACGGCAATTCGCGCAGCGCGCACCAGGGCGGGTGGCCCGGTTCCATCCAGGCCAGCAAGGCTTCATAGGCGCGCACGGGCGCACACCGGTCGTCATGGTCGCCACGGTCACCTGCCGCGCCGGCCGGTTCGCGCACGTGCGGCACCAGTACTTCATTGAAATAGCTGTCCAGCGACAGGCTTGGTGCGCCGTACGCGTCGGCCAGCACGCGCTCGAACAACGGCTGGTAACCAGGCAGGCCGGCGGCCGGATCGCCGCGCCGCACCCGCGCGCGCTGCCCGGTGTCGTCGGCGGCCATGCGGGCCGGCACGGGATAAATCATCAGCGCGCGGGGTTCGCCGTCCTGGCTGACGCGGAACGTGGTAACCCGCTGCACCAGCGATTCCAGCCCGTCCAGCCCGGGCCGGTTGGCGTCGAACAGCAACACCAGCCGCTGCGGCAGCAATGCCGTGCACACGCCGGCGCCGGCGCTGCGGCCATGCGGCGCATCGACCAGCACATGGCCGAAATGGCGCGCCAGCATGGCGCCAAAACAGCGGAACAACGCGGGACAGGCGTGGAACAGCGCTTCCCAGTCCAGCCCCGCCAGGCGTTGCGCATGGCCGTCATCGAGACGGCCCGCGCGCATCAGGAACAGCGGGCGGCGCTGGTCCACGCGCACCACATGGTGCTGCCAGTCGATGGCCGCCAGCACGGCTTGCGCCAGCGCTTCGCCGCCGTCATCGTCGCCGCCGTCAGCCCGGCCCCGGCGCAGCAACTGGTCGCGGTAGGCGGCGAATAATTCCACCACGCCGGGCGCATCCGGCCCCGCCGGAAAAGCTTCGTGCAGGCCGGGTGCGTCCAGGTCCCAGTCCACCATCAGCACCGGCGTCCCGGCCGGACCGCGGTCCGCCAGCAACGCCCCGACATGGGCCAGCGCCATGGTGCAGCCCGCGCCGCCCCGGTACGAATAAAAGGTCGTGACGGCGCCGGAGTCGGTACCGGCCAGCTGTGGATGATCCATCATATTCTCCTTTTCAGCGCGGGAAATGCGGCGGCGGCGACGCGCGCCACGCGTCTGGAATGGGCGGCAACTGGAACGCGCTGCAATCGTGTTCCGGCGGAATGCAGCGCTTCAGGTAGTGGTAATGGGCCGCGATGCGCTCGACGATTTTCTCGATGTCGGGCAGGTAGTCCGGATTGGTTTTCAAATCGCCCGTCGCCAGCGTATAGCGTGAAAAATCCACGTACATGCCCGGTTCCGTGATTTGCGGCGGCAGGCTGACGGGGTGGCGCGTCATGATGACGGGAATGATCAAATGGCTGGGCAGTGGATACCACGCGCGCCGCTCCGCCTCGATCAGTTGCATGGCGGCGAATTCGCGCCGCGTGTAGGGATGGGCTTCGTACTTCGGCGTATAAATGACGATCATGCAGACGCTTTCGCACATCGCCGTGGCAATGCGCCGGTCCAGGTCATCGCCGCCGCCCAGCTGCTCGGTGTCGACGAACAGCTCGCGTTCCGTGTCGAAATGCGGTTCGAGGTAACATTTCAGCGCATCGGCAAGGTCGTTCTTGAACTTGCTCATATAGGCGTGCTGCCCGTGCGCATAACTGAAGAAACAGCCATATCGGATGCCCATGGCAACCTCCATCAGGCCGGCCGCGCATCTCACACTCTTGCCGGCTCATGTCTACACTGTATGCGGCCGCCTCCCCCTGCGTTTGCGGTAACGCAAACCATGGACAAACCCGCGCATCAGGCGCAAAATGAAACGGTCGTACTATTTTTATTTCAAATGGAGACTTATGAAAGCCATCGTATGCAAGGCGTGGGGCTTGCCCGACACCCTCACCGTTGAAGAGTTACCGGATCTGCAGCCCGCCCCCGGCCACGTGGTGCTGGATGTGCAGGCGGCCGGCGTCAACTTCCCGGATGTGCTGATCATCCAGGGCAAATACCAGTACAAGCCGGAATTGCCTTTCACGCCCGGCAATGAAGTGGCGGGCACCGTGCGCGCTGTCGGCGATGGCGTGGCCGGCTTCAAGCCGGGCGACAAGGTGATCGCGTTTTCCGCGCACGGCGGCTTTGCCCAGCAATTGTCCGCGCCCGCCCATGCATTGATGCCGATGCCTCCGGGCATGGATTTCGACACGGCGGCGTCCATCACGCTGACCTATGGCACGTCGCACCACGCGGTGGTGGACCGGGCCGCGCTGAAAGCCGGTGAAACCATGCTGGTCCTGGGCGCGGCGGGCGGCGTCGGACTGGCGGCGGTGGAAATCGGCAAGGCGCTGGGCGCGCGGGTGATAGCCGCCGCGTCGTCCGATGAAAAGCTGGCCATCTGCAAGGACCATGGCGCCGATGTGCTGATCAATTACAGCAAGGAAGACTTGCGCGAAGCGGTGAAAGCCGCCACCGGCGGCAAGGGACCGGACGTGGTGTACGATCCGGTGGGCGGCGATTTCGCGGAAGCGGCGTTCCGCTCGATCGCGTGGCGGGGCCGCTACCTGGTGGTGGGCTTTGCCAACGGCGAAATCCCGAAACTGCCGCTGAACCTGGCGCTGTTGAAAGGTGCGTCGCTGGTGGGCGTGTTCTGGGGCGAATTCGCCAAGCGCGAACCGAAAGCCAACCTGGCGGGCATGATGCAATTGCTGGACTGGATGAAGCAGGGCAAGATCCGCCCGCACATCTCGGCCCGCTATGCGCTGGCCGACACGCCACAGGCGCTGAACGACATGGCTGCGCGCAAGGTCACGGGCAAGGTCGTGATCCAACCGCAACGCTAACATCCGCTCTTCCCCCGGCGCCAGGCGCCGGGGGAGCCACGTCAGTGAATGCCGCTGTCGTCGATCCGCAAGCCGGCGGGGTCGGAACGCATCACCAGCTTCAGGTTTTCAATCGCGGCATTGCGCATGTTTTCATAGACGGCGGCGGGTTGCGGTTGCTGCTGGTGGGATTTATAGGCCAGCGCCATGAACGCGCCCACCATGGCGCTTTGCTCGAACACGTCGCGTACCTTGTCCTGGTCCCGGCTGTCGCCCAGTTCGCGCAACGCGGGTTGCGCGCGGAATTGCCGCGCCACGGCGGCAAATGCTTCATCGGACACTTCGGTATTGTTCAGCACCATGTAATTGCCGACGACGAAGGCCGCCATGCCGCCCGCCAGGTCGCGCGGCGTCCAGCCCATTTTCTTTTCGACTTTCAGGTAAATATCCATGCTTTGCACATAGATTTTTTCCATTTCCGCGCGCTTGTCCGGCGGGAAGTGCAGTGATAACTTGCGGGCATTGGTCTGCACCGCAGGTTTGGCTTTGGCCAGCCCGGCCGGCGGCGCTTTTTTCGCTTCGGCGTAAGATGGCACCGGCACGCGCAAGTCCGGCGCCGGCCACACCACCACATTGTCGTAACTCATGCCGAAGCCGCAGCACTGGCTATGGCTCAGCGGCGACACACCGGCCAGCAGCGCGGCCAGCGTCACCGCGCGGAACAGACGAACGCTCATCACGGCCTCCCATTGTTTTCGAGGAGGATCAGTGAAGCACAAAACCCGCGCACGATACAGCAGTTGGCGCCGCGTGCAAGTTACTCCGGCTTGTTGGTGAAGAAATCGATGACGACGTCCCGATCACGCGTACGCTTGAATGCAGGCAAACTTTGCCAGATGCGGCGGCCATACGGCTTGGAAATCACGCGGGGATCGCACAGCATCAGCACGCCACGGTCGCCCTCGTCGCGGATCAGACGGCCCGCGCCCTGCTTCAGGTTGATGATGGCTTCCGGCAAGGTGTGGTGCATGAAGCCATTCAGCCCCTGCTTTTCCATCACTTCGATGCGGGCCGCCAGCACCGGATCGTCGGGCGGCGCGAACGGCAATTTATCGATAATCACCAGCGACAGCGCTTCGCCCCGCACGTCGACGCCTTCCCAGAAACTCTGGCTGCCGATCAGCACGCCGTTACCGGCCTTGCGGAACTGGTCCAGCAATTCCGTGCGGCCCCGGTCGCCCTGCACGAACAGGGGGAACGGCAAGCCGCGCTTTTCAAATTCATCGCGCAAGCGCTCGGCCGCCCGCTTCACGGCGCGCAGCGTGGTGCACAGCAGGAACGTGCGGCCGCCCGCCGCTTCGATCACCGGCAGCGCCATGTCCAGCACGGCGTCCGTGTAGCCCATTGAATTGGGGTCGGGCAAGCCGGTCGGCACGTACAAAATGCCTTGCTGCTCATAGTTGAACGGGCTCGGCCACGTGCGCGACGGCTCGCCCTGCAAGCCCATTTGCTCGGCAAAGTGGTCGAAATTGTTTTTCACGGCCAGGGTCGCCGACGTGAATATCCAGCTGCGCGGCACGCCTTCGCGCTGGCCATTGAAGATCGGTGCGATCGACAGCGGCGTCTTATGCAATTGCAGCGAGCTGGTGTAGGCTTCCACCCAGTACACGGCTTCCTCGCCCGCCTTGACCTTGGCTTTCGGATCGAACTTCCAGGCGGCCAGCCGTTCGGCCAGTTCAAAGCCCCGCACGCGGCACTGTTCCAGGGTTTCCGCCCGCTCGGCCGTGCTTTCCAGCACGTCGTTCATACTGCCCAGCGCATCCTTCAGCGTATCGAGCGCGGGGAAGAAATCACTGGACGGGGCAATCTGGGGCAGCGACAGCCGCACGATGTCCTGCGGGAAGGTCAGCCGCAAATCGCGCGCGGCTTTTTCCACCGGCGTCACGGTTTTCGCCCAGTCGGCGCCGTCGCGCGCATGGGCCAGGCCCTCGGCCAGCACGTCGCGGCACAGCTCCAGCACTTGCGACGTGGAGAACGTATCGCCAAAGAACAGCGTGGCGGTATCCGGCAACTGGTGCGCCTCGTCGAAGATGATGGTGTTGGCCGACGGCAGCAATTCCGCCACGCCCGTATCCTTCAGCGCCACGTCGGCAAAGAACAGGTGGTGGTTGACCACCACGACATCGGCCTGCTGCGCTTCCTTCCTTGCCTTCATGACGAAGCAATCCTGGTAATACTGGCACTCCGCGCCCATGCAGTTTTCCCGCGTGGACGTCACCAGGTTCCAGATCAGCGCATTTTCCGGCACTTTCGCCAGTTCCGCCTTGTCGCCGGAATTGGTCATTTTCAGGAAACGGGAAATCTCGCGCAAATAGCCGACGTCCTCGCGCGACGTCATGCGGCCGTTCTGCAGCGTACGCTCGAGGTGGTAATGGCACACATAGTTGCCCCGCCCCTTCAGCAGCGCCACCGAGACGGGCGCCTGCAGCGCGGCCCGCACCGTCGGAATGTCCCTCAGGAACAACTGGTCCTGCAAGTTCTTGGTCCCCGTCGACACGATGGTCTTGCCGCCCCACAGCAGGGCCGGCACCAGGTAGGCAAAGGTTTTACCCGTGCCGGTGCCAGCTTCCGCCAGCAAGGTGCTTTGCGTGGCAATGGCGCCGGCCACGGCTTTCGCCATTTCCGTTTGCGACTGGCGTGGGCGAAAACCGCCCACCGCCGGGCTCAGCGGACCGCCCGGACCGAACAGCCGTTCGATTTCCGCGTCATGGATACCTGGTGGGGGAAGCAGGTCACCGCCGTCAGCTTGCGGGACGGCGGGCGTGTGGTCTGGGTCGGTCAAAATGCGTCAGGAAAAATGCGGGGAAGCGCCGCGGGGTTTCAGGCAGGCACGTCCGGAACGAGCTGCATTTTCAGCAGGGTGATATAGTCTTTCAGTTGCAATTTTCGTTTCTTTAAGCGACGTAATTGTAACTGGTCGTGATGGCCGTCACGGGTCAGCATTTCGATGACGGCGTCCAGGTCGCGGTGTTCCACATCGAGTTCGACGATGCGGCGCTTGATTTCTTCTACATCAGTCATTGGATCCCGGGGAAGTTGTGAATTTTGCCAACAGTTTCACTACGGTAACAACTGCACGCTTGCAACTAAAGTGCTTACCGGTGCATAGTTTAACTCAGCGCATCGACTCAAGCCAGTATCTCTCAGGCCATCCCACCTATGAGCGTCTATAAAATCGAAGCCGGCACTGCCCAGCATATCGGCAGCCGGTCCCTGCAAACCGACCGCGCCGCGCTGTATACGGCGGCCCGCTCGCCGGGCTATGTGATGGCGGTCGTCAGCGACGGCCTGGGTTCGGCCGCTGCCGCCGAGCAGGTTTTACATACGAGCAAGCAGTTGCTGGACGAATACCGTGCCGGGGAAACCGCCAACCTGCCGCGCCTGAAGGATTTGCTGCGCACGGTGGCGCAGGAAGCGCACGACATCATCGTGATGAGCCCCGCCTCGGGCGCCGAACCGCAGGCGACCATGCTGGTGCTGATCCTGACACCGCAGGGCCAGGCCGTGTGGGCCCACGTGGGCGATACGCGGCTGTACCGCTTCAGCGGCGACCAGTGCAGCGGACGCACCAATGACCACGACTATGTGCAATACCTGGTCGAGCACGACAAATTACCGCTGGAAGCGGCAAAAAAACACCGCAGCACGCGCATGCTGGTCAATGTGCTGGGCAACCGGCAAAAAACGCCGTTCGTCACCACCGGCGAACAAACGGGGCTGAAGGCTGGCGATTCGTTCCTGCTGGCGTCGGACGGCTTGTGGCAATACTTCACGGACGCCGAACTGGGCGCCGTGCTCAGCCGCGCCACGCCCCGCCAGGCATCCGAAAAGCTCATCAATAAAGCCATCGAACGGGCCAAGGGCAAGGGCGACAACTGCACCATGGCCATCATCAAGCTGGTGGCGCCGCCGACGGAAGCGCCGGCATACACGGTGCAGCGGATGGGAAAAGCGGTTTAATTTACTTGCCTTCCTTCGCGGCGGCGGCCTTGGCTGCTGCGGCGGCGGCTTCAGCTTTGGCGGCGGCCGCTTCGGCCTTCTTGCGGGCCTTTTCAGCCCGTTCCGCCATGCGTTCGGCGACGCGGGTGCGGCGGCGTTCCGATTCCACCTGTTTCTTTTCAAAGGCCGCCACGTTTTCCGCACGCTTTGGCGCGTCCTGCGCTTCCTGCTGCTGGCGGCGGCGCTCCCTGGCGTCGTGCTCGGCCTGGCGCTGTTCCTGCGTCAGGCCGGGCTTGGCGGTCGGCCCGGTGGCGGCATGTTCGATGTGCGGGCGCTGCGGCGCGGCCGCGCGCCGCGCATCTTCTTCCGTGTCCTTCTTCATGCGCTCGGCCAATTCCGCATCGCGCTTGTCGACGGCGCTCTGGCGCTTGAAACGGTTGGCTTCCACTTCCACCGCGCGCAAGCCCGACAGCGCCACGCGGCGCTTTTCCTTGGCTTCATCGAGGCAATGGTTGACGAAGAATTTTTCGTTGCAGACCTGCTCGTCGGCGGCATATTGCTGGTGCACCTTGGCGCGCGCGGCGGCCACTTCGGCCAGCCGCGCATCGGCCTGCTCGACCGTGTGCGTCAGCGGCACTTCCGGCGCGTGCAGCACGGGGCGGCCGATGTCCTGCGCCGGCGCGGCGCCCGCCATGCAGAAAAGTACGGCAGCGGCAGCCACCGTGCGGAGGTAATACTTGGGCTTCGTCATCCTGATGTGTTCTCCAGTCGAATGGCCGACAGTATAACGGTTCGGGCGCCCTCCCCGCCCTTTCCCTGTCACGACAGGGCGTCGGCCGCCTTGCGCTGTTCCTTGTCCATATATTCGCGCGACTGCATTTCCACGATGCGCGACACGGTGCGGTGGAATTCGTTGGCCAGCGTGCCCGCCGTGTACAGCTCTTCCGGCTCCACTTCGGCCGACATCAGCAATTTCACCTTCTGGTCGTAAAACACGTCGATCAGCCACGTGAAGCGGCGCGCCTCGGACGACATGGCGGCCGACATCATCGGGATGCCGGACAGGATCACGGTGTGGAAGCGGCTGGCGATCTCCAGGTAATCGTTTTGCGAACGGGGGCCGCCGCACAAGGTGGCGAAGTCGAACCAGATGATGGAGCCGGCGCGGCGCAACGCGCGGATATCGCGGTTTTCAATCGAGATCACGGGATTTTCATCCGCCGTCTCGGCGATCCGCGCATACGCGTGGCGCAACTGCTCGTCGGTCGCCGCATTGAGCGGCGTGTAATACGACTCGACCTGTTCCAGCGCGCGCCCCCGGTAATCGACGCCGGCATCGACGTTCAGCACGTCGAGCTTGTCCTTCAGCAGCGCGATGGTCGGCAGGATGCGGTCGCGGTGCAAGCCATCCGGGTACAAGGTCGACGGTTCATAGTTCGACGTCATGATGAACGACACGCCATTGTCGAACAGCGCCGACAGCAGGTTGTACATGATCATCGCGTCGGCCACGTCGGAAATGTGGAATTCGTCGAAGCAGATCAGGCGGTATTTTTTCGCCACGTTGCGCGCCACTTCCTGCAGCGGATCGGCCACGCCGCGCAACTCGTCGAGCTGGCGGTGGATATCGCGCATGAATTCGTGGAAGTGCAAACGTGTCTTGCGCACCAGCGGCACCACGGAATAAAAGCTGTCCATCAGGAAGGACTTGCCGCGGCCCACGCCGCCCCACATGTAGACGCCGCGCGGTGGCGTGGGACGGTTGATGAAGCGCTTGAAACTGTTGGAGCGCAGGGCCTTGTATGCGGCCCACTCGTCATAGCAGGCTTGCAGCCGGTCGACGGCGCGCTGTTGCGCGGCGTCGGCCTTGAAATCGCGCTGGGTCAGCGCGTGTTGGTAGAACTCTTGGACGTTCATGACATTTTGCCTTCACACGGGCACAAAAAAAGCCGGACGGGGTGCAATGCGCAGCCCGCGTCCGGCCTTTGATTAGCTCAGCTTAGAAATTCAGCGTGCGCTTGTCGATTGCCAGTGCGGCTTCCTTGGTCGCTTCCGACAGCGACGGGTGGGCGTGGCAGATGCGGGCGATGTCTTCCGCCGATGCCTTGAACTCCATCGCCACCACGGCTTCGGAAATCAGTTCCGATGCCATTGGGCCGATGATGTGCACACCCAGGATTTCGTCGGTGACGGCGTGGGCCAGGAATTTCACCATGCCCGACGTGTCGCCCAGCGCGCGTGCGCGGCCGTTGGCCAGGAACGGGAAGGTGCCGGCCTTGTACTGCACGCCTTCGGCTTTCAGCTGCTGTTCGGTCTTGCCGACCCACGCGATTTCCGGCGACGTGTAGATCACCCATGGAATCGTGTCGAAGTTGGTGTGGCCATGCTGGCCGGCGATACGCTCGGCCACGGCTACGCCTTCTTCTTCCGCCTTGTGCGCCAGCATCGGGCCGCGCACGACGTCGCCCACCGCCCACACGTTCGGCAGGTTGGTCTTGCAGTCGCCGTCCACGGCAATGAAGCCGCGCTCGTCCAGCGACAGGCCGACTTTGTCGGCGCCCAGGCCGTTGGTGTTCGGCGTGCGGCCGATCGACACGATCAGCTTGTCGAACACGGCGGTCACGGCTTCGCCCTTGGCGTCAGCGTATTCCACGGTGACGTTGTTGTCGCCCTTGGTCACGCTGTTGATCTTGCAGCCCAGGGAGATGGCCAGGCCCTGCTTGGTGAACAGCTTGTGCGCTTCTTTGGCGATTTGCTCGTCGACGGCGCCCAGGAAGGTCGGCAGGCCTTCCAGCACGGTGACTTTCGAGCCCAGGCGGCGCCATACGGAACCCATTTCCAGGCCGATCACGCCGGCGCCGATCACGCCCAGGTTGGCAGGCACGGCGTCGATCGCCAGCGCGCCGGTGTTCGACAGGATCAGTTTTTCATCGAAGTCCGCGCCTGGCAGTGCACGGGCGTTGGAACCGGTCGCCACGATGACTTGCTTGGCGTTGATGGTTTCTTCGGTCTTGCCGGTGATGGCGATCGGATAGCCTTCGGCGCCCGCGGCGCCGGCGAATGCGCCGCGGCCGTGGAAGAAGGTCACCTTGTTTTTCTTGAACAGGTACAGGATGCCGTCGTTGTTTTGCTTGACGACGTTATCCTTGCGCTTGACCATCTGGCCCAGGTTCAGCGACAGGCCTGCCACGTCGATGCCGTGCTCCTTGAACGCATGGCCGGCGTGCTCGTAGTGTTCGGACGATTGCAGCAGCGCTTTCGATGGAATGCAGCCCACGTTGGTGCAGGTGCCGCCTGGCGCGGGGCCGCCTTTTTCGTTGGTCCACTCATCGATACAGGCCACCGAGAAACCCAGCTGCGCTGCGCGGATCGCGGCGATGTAGCCGCCAGGACCTGCGCCGATTACGACGACGTCAAATTGTTTGTTGCTCATGTCTTAAATTCCCAATCAGTTTGAACGGCATGCAGCCCAGACCTGCCCCTTTGTAAAGACAGAGCGCAACGCGTAGGGTGGGTTCCACGAACCCGCCGCAGCGCAGCCGAGGTGCATGCAAGGCGGGTTTGTAAAACCCGCCCTACGGAGTCAATTACAGGTCCAGCAGCAGGCGCGATGGATCTTCCAGCGCGTCTTTCATTGCCACCAGGCCCAGCACTGCTTCGCGGCCGTCGATGATACGGTGGTCATACGACATGGCCAGGTAGTTCATCGGACGGATCACGATTTCGCCGTTTTCCACCACGGCGCGGTCCTTGGTCGCGTGCACGCCCAGGATGGCCGATTGCGGCGGGTTGATGATCGGGGTCGACAGCATGGAGCCGAAGGTGCCGCCGTTCGAGATCGAGAACGTGCCGCCGGTCAGGTCGTCCAAGGTCAGCTTGCCGTCCTTGGCTTTCTGGCCGAATTCACCGATTTTCTTTTCGATTTCAGCGATCGACATCTGGTCGGCGTTGCGCAGGATCGGCACCACCAGGCCGCGTGGCGAACCCACTGCGATACCGATGTCGAAGTAGCCGTGGTAGACGATGTCGTTGCCGTCCACCGATGCGTTCAGGATCGGGTATTTCTTCAGTGCCGCAACAGCGGCCTTGACGAAGAACGACATGAAGCCCAGCTTGACGCCGTGCTCTTTCTCGAACTTGTCCTTGTACTTGTTGCGCAGGTCCATGACCGGCTTCATGTTCACTTCATTGAAGGTGGTCAGGATGGCGTTGGTCGATTGCGATTCCACCAGGCGCTCGGCGATACGTGCGCGCAGGCGGGACATCGGCACGCGCTCTTCCGGACGGTCGCCCAGGTTCAGGTTGCCGACCGGAGCGGCAACTTTTTGCAGCGCCGGCTTGGCGGCGGCTGGTGCGGCGGCTGGCGCCGGTGCGGCTTTCGGTGCGGCGGCGGCGGCCAGGGCGTCGCCCTTGGTCACGCGGCCATCCTTGCCGGTGCCGGCAACATTCGAGGCGGACAGGCCGGCTTCGGACAGGATCTTGGCGGCGGCAGGCATGGCCACGTCGCCCTTGTTGGCGGCGGCAGCGGCAGGTGCGGCGGCTGGCGCGGCGGCGGCAGGTGCGGCAGCGGCTGGAGCGGAGGCGCCGGCGGTTGCTTCGGTATCGATAATGGCAATCACTTCACCAGCAACCACGGTTGCACCGTTGTCCTTCAGCACTTGCACGACCACACCGGCGCTTGGCGCCGGCAGTTCCAGCACGACTTTGTCGGTTTCGATGTCGATCATGTTTTCGTCGCGGGCGACGGCCTCGCCGACTTTCTTGTGCCAGGACAGCAGGGTCGCTTCAGCGACGGACTCGGACAGCTGGGGAACTTTAACTTCGATTTGTGCCATTTAAAAACTCCGTATCTTTCTCGTATCTATTTTTATGTACGGCTGCGCGCCGCCGCGCAATTTCACTTGCGGGCGGCGCGCTGCCTGTCGACATTACTTGGTCAGGATGAAGCCCTTCAGCTTCGAGAACGCCGTTTCCAGCAGCTCTTTTTGCTGGGCGTAGTGCTTGTCGTAGTAACCGACAGCCGGCGAAGCCGATGCCGGACGACCGGCGTACGCCAGGCGCTGGCCCGATTCCAGGCTCTCAAAGATGTTGTGCTGGATCTGGAACCATGGGCCCTGGTTTTGCGGCTCATCCTGCGTCCACACCACTTCGGTCGCGTTCGGGAACTTTTTCAGTTCCGCTGCGAACGACTTGTGCGGGAACGGATACAGTTGTTCGACACGGATAATGGCGGTGTCAGCCTGGCCGCGCGCCTTGCGGGCGTTGACGATGTCGTAGTACACCTTGCCCGAGCAGGCGATCACGCGCTTGACTTTCTTGGCGTCGATCTTGTCGTCCACTTCACCGATCACGGTCTGGAACGCGCCCTTGGCCAGTTCGGTCAGCGGCGAACCCGCATCCTTGTTACGCAGCAGCGACTTCGGCGTCAGGATCACCAGTGGTTTGCGGAACTGGCGCACCATCTGGCGGCGCAGCACGTGGAAGATCTGCGATGCGGTGGTCGGCTGCACCACTTGCATGTTGTTGTCCGCGCACAGTTGCAGGAAGCGCTCAGGACGGCACGACGAGTGCTCCGGGCCCTGGCCTTCGTAGCCGTGCGGCAGCATCATGACCAGGCCGGAAGCGCGGCCCCACTTCACTTCGCCGGAGCTGATGAACTGGTCGATCACGACTTGCGCGCCGTTGACGAAGTCGCCGAACTGGGCTTCCCAGATCGTCAGCGTGTTTGGTTCGGCGGTCGAGTAGCCGTATTCGAAGCCCAGCACCGCCTCTTCGGACAGCACGGAGTCGATCACGGTGAACGGCGCCTGGCCTTCCGCGATGTTTTGCAGAGGAATGTAGGTGCCCGCATCCCAACGCTCACGGTTCTGGTCGTGCAGCACGGCGTGGCGGTGGGTGAAGGTGCCGCGGCCGGCGTCCTGGCCGGTCAGGCGCACTGCGTAGCCCGACGACACCAGCGATGCGAAGGCCAGGTGCTCGCCCATGCCCCAGTCCAGGTTGACTTCGCCTTTACCCATGTTGGCGCGGTCGGCCAGCACTTTTTCCACCAGCGAGTGAACTTTGAAACCTTCCGGCACGGTGGTGATACGGGTCGACAGGCGTTTCAGTTCCGTCATCGGCACGGCGGTGTCGGCCGAGTCGGTCCACTTGCGGTTCAGGAACGGCAGCCAGTCAACGGCGTACTTGTTCTTGAAGTTCGAGATCACCGGATCCACGGTGTGCTTGCCTGCATCCATCGCGGCGCGGTAAGCGGCCACCATGACGTCGCCGCCGTCGGCAGCGATCACGCCCTGGGTTGCCAGCTTGTCCGCGTACAGCTTGCGGGTGCCCGGGTGGGTCGCGATCTTCTTGTACATCAGCGGCTGGGTCAGTGCCGGCGTATCCTGCTCGTTGTGGCCCAGTTTGCGGTAGCAGATGATATCGACAACGATGTCTTTCTTGAATTCCAGGCGGTAGTCCAGCGCGATTTGCGACGCCAGCACCACGGCTTCAGGATCGTCGGCGTTCACGTGCAGCACCGGCGCTTCGATCATCTTCACGACGTCGGAGCAATAGATGGTCGAACGCGCGTCGCGCGGGTCGGACGTGGTGAAACCGATCTGGTTGTTGATGACGATGTGCACCGTGCCGCCCGTGCCGTAGCCGCGGGTCTGCGCCAGGTTCAGGGTTTCCATCACAACGCCCTGGCCGGCGAATGCCGCGTCGCCGTGCACCAGGATCGGCAGCACTTGCGCGCCTTGCGCATCGCCGCGGCGGTCCATACGGGCTTTCACGGAACCTTCGACCACCGGGTTGACGATTTCCAGGTGCGACGGGTTGAACGCCAGCGACAGGTGGACCGGGCCGCCCGCGGTGGAGATGTCGGACGAGAAGCCCTGGTGGTATTTCACGTCGCCGGCCGGCAGGTCTTCGGCGTGCTTGCCTTCGAATTCTTCGAACAGGTCTTTAGGCGCTTTGCCCAGGGTGTTGACCAGCACGTTCAGGCGGCCGCGGTGGGCCATGCCGATGACGATTTCCTGCACGCCTTTTTCGCCGGCGCGCTGGATGATTTCATCGATCGACGCGATGAACGTTTCGCCGCCTTCCAGCGAGAAGCGTTTCTGGCCGACGTACTTGGTATGGAGGTAGCGTTCCAGGCCTTCAGCGGCCGTCAGGCGCTCCAGGATATGCTTTTTCTTTTCAGCCGTGAAATTCGGGGTCGAGCGGATCGATTCCAGGCGTTCCTGCAGCCAGCGTTTTTCGGCCGGGTCGGAAATGTACATGTATTCCGCGCCCACCGAGCGGGTGTAGGTGTCGCGCAGGAATTGGGTCAGGTCGCGCAGCGAAGCGGTTTCCGGGCCGAAGTAGGTATTGGAGATGTTGAACACCGTGTCCTGGTCGGCGTCGGTGAAGCCGTAGAACGATGGTTCCAGTTCCGGGATGTTCGGACGTTCCTGGCGCTGCAGCGGGTCCAGGTTGGCCCAGCGCGAACCCAGGTAGCGGTAAGCGGCGATCAGCTGGGTGGCTGCCACGCGCTTGCGGCCCATGTCGGGGTCGGACGAGGCGATCACGGTGCGGATCGGGCCGGCTTTCGCGCGTTCGGCGAAGGAGGCGATCACGGACGAGTGAACCACGTCAGGCTTGTTGGAACCGTCGACGGCAGGCACGTGCTGCATGGCGTCGAAATAGGCGCGCCAATTGTCTGGCACGGAACCGGGGTTATCGAGGTACGCTTCGTACAGTTCTTCGACGTACGGCGCATTCCCACCGAACAGATAGGAGTTGGACTGGCTTTGTTGCATCATCTTGCTCACCTTTCTTCGCGCTTCGCGAGGAATTAGCGGGTTAATCTAACCTTCCGCGACACGGCCTGACCGGTTAGCGGATTGCATATCAAGTTGTGGGGGAAGGACCTGTAATTCGGTATTGCTATAAAACGGTCCCGTAGAATAGCACGCTGTCTTGAGACAAAACAACCAATAAATATAGAAAAATTGCGGCCTCGCGGGCATGTCAATGACTAATTTTTAATAAATGGTATGCCCCGGTTTTCATTTTCAAGCTGCCAATCCGGGTCGCCGGCGAACCAGTCCAGCAAGTGATCGAGCATGGTGCGCAAGGCCGGCGGCATGTGTTCGCGCGAGCTGTAAACGCCATACATGCCCAGCTGTTGCGGGCGGTAAGCGGGCAGCAGCTGGACCAGTTTACCGGCGCCGATCAGCGGCGCCGCGGCGAACCGGGGCTGCATGGCGATCCCGGCGCCCTCGACTGCCGCCGCCAGCAGCGCCATCGATTCGTTCGACGACAGGTTGCCGCCGACGGCCGCCTGCATGCCCTCGCCACCATGGTCGAAGCGCCAGACACTCTTGCCAAAATAGGAATAAGTCAGGCAATTGTGCCGGGCCAGGTCATCGGGCGTGCGCGGCATGCCGCAACGCGTGATGTACGCGGGCGAGGCGACGATGACGGAATCGCAATCGCCCAGCCGGCGTGCGATCAGGCCCGGGTCCAGCTCATTGGTGATGCGGATGGCGAGGTCGATGCGCTGCTCGACCAGGTTGACGGCGCGGTTGTCCACTTGCAGGTCGACGCTGACATTCGGGTATTTCAGCAGGTAAGCCGCCACCGCGCCGGCCAGCGCAGTCTGCGCCAGGAAGTGGGAACTGGCCAGCCGCAACAGCCCGTGCGGCGCGTCGGGGTCGCTCTGCCCTGCCGCCACCATGTCGTCGGCCACCGCCAGCATTTCGCGGCAGCGGCTCAGCGTGACTTCGCCGGCCGCCGTCAAGCTGATGCGGCGCGTGGTCCGGTGCAGCAGGCGCACGGCGCACCACTCCTCCATCTCGGCCAGGTAACGCGTGACCATGGCGCGCGACATGTCCAGCGCGTCGGCGGCGGCGATCATGCTGCCCCGGTCGGCGATTTCCACAAAGACCCGCGCGGCGGTCAGCCTGTCCATATGTTCGATCCATGCAATTAATCGTTGCAATTTACACTGTTTTTCGTACGAATGCCCGGCGGCACAATGGCGTCACTCAATCACCTCAGTCACTTCAACAAGGACCGACACCATGCTGATCAAATCCGCCATTGCCGCCGCCGCGGTTTCCGCTTCCGCCATCGCCACCGCCGCACCGCTGTCGCTGGAAGTCTTCAATCCGGGCGAAGCGGCCATCTTCCCCGTCGCTTCGGTGCTGGTGAAAGGGGCGAAGGACGCCGTGCTGATCGATGCGCAATTCTCGCGCGGCGAAGCGCTGAAACTCGTCGAGCAGATCCGCGCCAGCGGCAAGCGGCTGACCACCGTGTACGTCAGCCATGGCGACCCGGATTTCTATTTCGGCCTGGACGTCATCAAGGCCGCGTTCCCGGACGCCCGCATCGTCGCCACGGCAGGCACGGTGGCCGCCATGCAGAAAAAAGCCGCCGCCAAGGTGGCGTACTGGGGCCCGATCCTGAAAGACAATGCGCCGCACGGCATCGTGATGCCGGAAGTGCTGGCGGGCGATGAAATCAAGCTGGAAGGCGAAAAACTCGTGGTGGCCGGCCTGGATGGCGCGACGCCGGACCGCACGTTCGTGTGGATTCCATCGATCAGGGCGGTGGCGGGCGGCGTGGTGCTGTTCTCCGGCCTGCACGTGTGGACCGCCGATACGCAGACGGTGGAATCGCGCCAGCAATGGCTGGCCACCTTGGACCGCATTGCCGCGCTGAAGCCGGTGACGGTGGTGCCGGGGCACTTCCAGCCGGGCGTGGCGTTCACGCCGGAGTCGATCGGCTTTACCGCGGATTATCTGCGCCGCTTTGAAACGGAAACCCCGAAAGCGGGCGGCAGCGATGCGCTGATCGCTTCCATGAAATCCGCGTATCCGAAGGCGGGCCTGGAATCGGCATTGCAGATCAGCGCGAAAGTCGCCAAGGGCGAGATGAAGTGGTGAGGCCTGGGAGAGCGTAGTACAACCCCGCACTGGAAAGCGCGTTTTAGTATGGAGTCGCGGACGTTAGTAAAACCGGGATTTGCGGGCAAGCCCTCCACGTCCCGCTGCGGGCAATGCCCCCTCGAGCGCGGCGCCGTGCTAGCATTCCGGCTCGATACACTGCGCCGCCTCACTCGTGAAACACACGCTCTTCCTGTTCGACCTCGACGACACCCTGCTGGACTTCCGCGCTTCCGAACGACTGTCGTTTGAGCGCATTTTGCGGGAACTGGGTTTCCAGGCTCCGGTCGATACGCTGTTCGGCCAGTACCAGGCCATCAATATCGCGTTGTGGCGCGCGTTTGAGGCAGGCACCGTCACGAAAGACTTCCTCAAGGTCGAGCGCTTCCGGCAAACCTTTGCCGCCGGCGGCCTCGAACTGGACCCGTCGCAGGCCAGCGAGCGCTATTTGGAATCGCTGTCCGATACCGTGGTGCTGATCGATGGCGCACAGCGGCTGTGCGAACGACTGGCGGCGGTGGGCGAAGTCGGCATCATCACCAACGGCGTGGCCCACATCCAGGGCCGCCGCATCGCGGCATCCGGCCTCGGTGATTACATTTCGTTCGTGGCGACCTCCGAAGCCAGCGGCTTTGCCAAGCCTGACAGCCGGTTCTTCGACTTCACGGTCAAGATGGCGCGCGCCTTCTCGAAAGACCAAACCGTCATTATCGGCGACCGGCTCGATGCGGATATCCTGGGGGCCAACCGGTTTGGCATCGACAGCTGCTGGTACAATTCGGGCCGACTGGCCAATGACACGGAAGCGGTTCCGACCTGCGACGTTGCCCATCTCGATGACGTGCTTCCGGCACTGACGGATTTGGCCGTCTCGCCCCGATAAGAAACCCATGCACACCCTTGACCAATTACGCGCCGGCGCACTGGCCGGCGTGCAGCGCCTGCAACTGAAAGCCGGCCTGACGGAATTCCCCAGCGAAATCTTCGACCTGGCCGATTCGCTGGAAATCCTCGACCTGTCCGGTAATGCGCTATCGAGCCTGCCAGACGATTTACCCCGCCTGCACAAGCTGCGCGTGATTTTCTGTTCGGATAACCGGTTCACGGAGTTACCAGGCGTGCTGGGCCGCTGCCCGCTGCTGACCATGATCGGCTTTAAAGCCAACCGCATCGCCCACGTGCCGGGCGATGCGCTGCCGCCGAAGCTGCGCTGGCTGATCCTGACCGATAACGCCGTCGAATCGCTGCCGCCGGAAATCGGCCATTGTGCGGACATGCAAAAGCTGATGCTGGCAGGGAACCGCCTCACCGCCCTGCCCGACGAACTGGCCGCCTGCGGCAAGCTGGAATTGCTGCGCATTGCCGCCAACCAGTTGACGGCGTTGCCGGACTGGTTGCTGGCCATGCCGCGCCTGTCGTGGCTGGCCTTCGGCGGCAATCCGTTCTGTTCCGGCCTCGAAATCGACGCGCTGGAACGTGCGCCGGTGCCGCAGGTGGCGTGGACGTCGCTTGCCATCGGCCGCAAACTGGGTGAAGGGGCGTCCGGCGTGATTTACCAGGCGGAACAGAACGCCGCCGCCCAGGTGGCCGTCAAACTGTTCAAAGGCGCCGTCACCAGCGACGGCTTGCCGCAGTCGGAAATGGCGGCCTGCATCGCGGCCGGCCGGCACCCGGACCTGATCCCCGTGCAGGGCCGCATCCATGGCCACCCGGACGGTGCGCAGGGTCTGGTGATGCCGCTGATCGACCCGGATTATGGCAACCTGGCGGGTCCTCCCAGCCTGGCCAGTTGCACCCGCGACGTGTACGGCGGCGATAAACGCTTCGACGCCGCCACCGCGCTGCGCATTGCCTATGGCGTCGCGTCGGCCGCTGCGCATTTGCACATGCGGGGCATCCTGCACGGCGACTTGTATGGCCACAATATCCTGCACTGCCACCGTGGCCGCACGTTGCTGGGCGACTTCGGCGCCGCGTCGTTCTTCGATCCCGCCGGCGCGCAAGCTGCCGGCCTGCAGCGGCTGGAAACCCGCGCCTTCGGATGCCTGCTGGCGGAATTGCTGGAACGGTGCGACGGCTTGCGTCCCGAACTGGCGGCGCACCTGCAAGGCTGGGCGGCCGCCTGCCTGGCCCCCGATCCCGCCGCCCGCCCGCCGCTGGTGGTGCTTGCGCGGCAGCTGGAACAGATACTAGACAATCCGTTCTAGATAATTTATTCTACATCGCATGAGCACCCTGCCCAAACCCACCGCGTCCGAACTGGAGATGCTGCGCCTGCTGTATGCGCTGGGCCCGTCCACGGCCAAGCAAGTGCATGCGGCGGCGCTGGAAACCCGTCCCGACATGAATTACGCGACAGTGCTGCGCCTGTTGCAAGTCATGCACACCAAGGGCTTGCTGAACCGCGACGAAAGCGCCCGCGCCCACGTCTACGCCCCCGTGCAGGAACAGGAATCGGTCCAGACGTCGCTGCTGAAAGACTTGATCCAGAAAGCCTTTGCCGGCTCCGGCAAGGCGCTGGTGCTGGCGGCGTTGCGCGGCGGCCACGTTACGCAAAAAGAACGGGAAGAAATCCAGGCCCTGCTGGATAACGACCCCGGCAAGCCCCGGTAACTCTGCGCTATCGAGCGCCCATGCGCTTCCGCGCGGACTACACTATAAAGTCGCAATGCACATACAGCTTTAGCAAGCTGGCTGAAGAGCAAGTGCAAAGGCTCATAACAACACGCAGGGGAAGGTATGGATAAAAGGGAGCAGGATCCGGCCACAAAGGTCGGAGCCTCGCTGTTGTGCGACATTATGGATGTGCTGCCTGGCACGTTTTATGTCATCAACGAAGCGGGGCATTTTGTACTGTGGAATACACAGGTTGAGCTGGCAACGGGCCGCGACGCCACCCAGTTACGCACAACGCATATGCTGGAATTGTTTCCGCCGGCGGACCGTCCCGTGGTTGCGCAAGCGTTTTGCGACGTCTTCGAGCAGGACGGCATGGTGCAGGTGGAAGCCCACCTGGAAGCCGATGGCCGGCAAGTTCCCTACCTGCTGTGCGGCACACGGCTGGTATCCGGCGACCAGAAATACGTGTTGGGTTGCGGCATCGACCTGTCGTCCCATTACCAGCAAAAAGACACGCTGGAATTGCGCGAACGCGCACTGCACGCGGTCAACAATGGTGTCGTCATCACACGCTGCGACGGCGCCGACAATCCCATCGTCTACGTCAATCCCGCCTTCGAGCGCATCACCGGCTATACCTTGCAGGAAGCGCTGGGACGCGATTCCCGCTTCATGGCCGCGCCCGGACATGACGCCGCGACGCGCGCCCAACTGGCGGCCGCCGTCGCCGCCCGGCGTCCGCTGAACGTGGTGCTGCGGAACCGCCGCAAGAATGGCGAGCTGTTCTGGAATCATTTATCGATCACGCCGGTACGCGACCGGCAGCACACCGTATCGCACTATGTCGGCATCATCGAAGACGTGACGGAACAGCGGCAACGGATGGCGCAACTGGAACACCAGGTCACGCACGATGCATTGACGGGGCTGGCCAACCGCACCTTGCTGCGCGACCGGATCGAGCATGCGGTGACGTCGGCGCGGCGCACCGGCCTGAGCGCGGCCGTCATCCTGCTGGACCTGAACCGGTTCAAGGAAATCAACGATACGCTGGGCCACGACGCGGGTGACTTCGTGCTGTGCACGGTGGCCCGGCGCTTGCAGGAGGCGGTGCGCGACAGCGACACGGTGGCGCGCCTCGGCGGCGATGAATTCGTGCTGGTGCTGCCGGACCAGCCGGACTTGCGCTTCACGCTGGGCATGATTTGCCGCATCCGCCAGGCGCTGATGGCGCCGCTGGACTTCAACGGCCAGCCCGTGCCGACGGGCGCCAGCATGGGCGTCGCCATGTATCCGGCCGATGCCAACAATTTCGCCGCGCTGCTGCGCGCGGCCGACACCGCCATGTACGAAAGCAAGCGCGGCGGCGCCGGCGCTGTGCACTTCTATTCGCCTGAAATGACGAGCGCCTCGGCCTTGCGGCTGCGCATGGAAAAGGCGCTGCGCGACGCGCTGCTGCACGATGAAATCCACCTGGTGCTGCAGCCGAATGTCGGCGTCGCCGACGGCAAGCTGCTGGGGCTGGAAGCACTGCTGCGCTGGCGCCATCCGGAACTGGGCGAACTGTTGCCCGGCGAATTCCTGTCCGTGGCGGAATCCAACGGCCTGATCGTCGAACTGGGCCGGCGCGTCATCGACCGCGTGTGCGGCGTGCTGGTGCAGCTCGATACGCTGGGCTATCCGGACTTGCCGGTGTCGGTCAATGTATCGGGGCGGGAATTCATCCGCCACGATTACCTCTCTTACCTGGCGGGCCGGATGGCGCAGCACGGCATCAGGCCTGCCCGCATGGGACTGGAAGTGAAGGAAGCACAGTTGATACGCAACCCCGACCTGGCGCGCAAATTGTGCGCGGGTGTGCGCAGCCTGGGCGTGGGGCTGACGGTCGACCAGTTCGGCAGCGGTATCAGCAACCTGCACTGCCTGCGTTCATTGAGCATCGACCAGCTGAAAATGGCGCCCGAATCCGTGCAGGAAATCTGCCCGCACGGACGGCACGGGACATTGGCGAAAACCATGCTCGACATCGGCCACAACCTGAACATTCCCGTGACGGCGACGTCGGTGGAAACCCAGGTGCAACGCGACTTCCTGGCCGCGCACGGCTGTCCCGGCATGCAGGGCCGCTATGTCAGCGAACCGCTGGCGCCGGGCGAGCTGGAACACTGGCTGGCCGGGCGAGCATTGCACTGATCACGTCTTTTTGCGGACACGGAACAATTCCCGGCTGAGCAAATGGTCGCCGCCGTCCCACACGCGGTCGATCATGCGCTTCAGCTCGGTCTTTCCTTCATGGGAATCGATATCGCAGAATGCCAGCACATCGCGCGCCGGGGCGGCGATCGCATAACCTTTCTCGACCAGGTTGGCGAAATCCTTTTGCCACAGGCGCTCCAGCAAAAACATCGACGCTTCGAATTTTCCATCGATGAAGACGCCGAAGAAAGCGCCGAATTGCTGTACCCGGATGTGGTAGGCGCACAGCGTGAACAGGTTGTCCATCGCCTGCCGGTGCACATCGGCCGCGGTCGCGGCGCCGGTGGACAAGTGGCGCTGGCGCACCCAGTCGTTATCCACTGCGTACGCAATCATGAAGCCGTTCCCGATCTCCCGCACCAGCCGCGCATCCTCCCCTTCCGGCGGCGCGGAAGGCAGCAGGCAGGCAATGCTGCGCGACAGGAAGTCATCCATGCGGGCTCCTTACAAGGGACAATTCATTGTAAGGCTGCAAAAAAGTGCCAGGGACATTTTTGCAAATTAGCAACAACTCGACATTTTGGGGCCTGGCCCCAAAAGCACTATCGTTCGCGCAGGGGCCGATAGTAAAAAAGCGGGCCGAAGCCCGCTTTTTGCGTCCGTACGACGAACCGGATTAACGCTTGTCCAGTGGAGGTACGTCGCGCACGGTGGCGCCGACGAACAGCTGGCGTGGACGGCCGATTTTCTGTTCTGGGTCGGCAATCATTTCGTTCCATTGCGCGATCCAGCCGATGGTACGGGCCATCGCGAAGATACCGGTGAACAGCGAGACCGGGATGCCCAGTGCCGACTGCACGATGCCCGAGTAGAAGTCGACGTTCGGGTACAGCTTGCGCGACACGAAGTATTCGTCGTTCAGGGCGATCTTTTCCAGTTCCATGGCCAGCTTGAACAGTGGGTCGTCTTGCAGGCCCAGTTCGTTCAGCACTTCGTGGCAGGTTTCGCGCATCAGTTTCGCGCGTGGATCGAAGTTCTTGTACACGCGGTGACCGAAGCCCATCAGCTTGACGCCAGAGTTCTTGTCCTTGACCTTGGCGATGAACTCAGGGATCTTGTCGACCGAGCCGATTTCTTTCAGCATGTTCAGTGCCGCTTCGTTGGCGCCGCCGTGGGCAGGGCCCCACAGGCAGGCGATACCGGCAGCGATACAGGCGAACGGGTTGGCGCCCGACGAACCGGCCAGACGCACGGTCGAGGTCGAAGCATTTTGCTCGTGGTCCGCGTGCAGGATCAGGATGCGGTCCAGCGCGCGCACCAGCACGTCGTTGACTTTGTATTCTTCGCATGGGTTGCCGAACATCATGCGCATGAAGTTGGCGCTGTACGACAGGTCATTGCGTGGGTACACGAACGGCTGGCCGATCGAGTATTTGTAAGCCATCGCCACCAGGGTTGGCATCTTCGCGATCAGGCGGATTGCCGACACTTCGCGGTGGTGCGGGTCGTTGATGTCCAGCGAATCGTGGTAGAACGATGCCAGCGCGCCGACGGTGCCAACCAGCACGGACATCGGGTGCGCGTCGCGGCGGAAGCCACGGAAGAAGAATTGCATCTGTTCGTGCACCATGGTGTGCTTGGTCACGGTGTCGACGAATTTTTTCTTTTCCGCTGCGTTCGGCAGTTCGCCGTTCAGCAGCAGGTAGCACGATTCCATAAAGTCGGCGTTCACGGCCAACTGTTCGATCGGGTAGCCGCGGTACAGCAGCTCGCCCTTGTCGCCGTCGATGTAGGTGATCGACGAGTTACATGCCGCGGTCGACATGAAGCCCGGGTCATACGTGAATTTGCCGGTGGCGCCGTACAGTTTGCGGATATCGATGACGTCCGGGCCAATCGTGCCTTTGTAGATCGGGAATTCGACCGGCTGGCTACCATCGGAGAACGACAGAGTTGCTTTGTTGTCAGAGGTGTTCATGGACTCTTCCTTCCTGGAGAGATGCAGCTTATTAAAAAAACCTTTGGTACTACCAGCGGCGTAAAGGGGGCCGGTTTCGGGTATCCGGCCCGCCCCGTCACGCAAGACGCAAACGTTGCAGCAGTGCGCGCACATGCGGCAGATCGACCTCGCCTTCCGGCTCGGTTCGAGCCAGCACCAGATCCATCAGCGCATTGTCCGACAAGTCGAGGAGCCGCGTGAGCGCGTCCACTTCCTCGTCGGTCAATTCTTCTTCATGCGCATCGAGAAAACGGGTCAGGATGATGTCGTTTTCCAGCAGGCCGCGGCGCGCGCGCCAGCGGAGGCGCGCGCGGTTCGCTGGATCTGCCTGATGCGCAGATTTGTCCAGATGCGTCATAAATTAAATGGCGCGGCGGACCATCAATTCCTTGATCTTGCCGATCGCCTTGTTCGGATTCAGGCCTTTCGGGCAAACATCAACGCAATTCATGATCGAGTGGCAACGGAACAGACGGTATGGGTCTTCCAGGTTGTCCAGGCGCTGGCCGGTGGCTTCGTCGCGCGAGTCGGCGATGAAGCGGTAGGCTTGCAGCAGGCCGGCAGGACCCACGAATTTGTCCGGATTCCACCAGAACGACGGGCACGACGTCGAGCAGCAAGCGCACAGGATGCACTCGTACAGGCCGTCCAGTTCCTCGCGCTCGGCAGGCGACTGCAGGCGCTCGGTTTCCGGCGGAATCGAGTCGTTGATCAGGAACGGCTTGATCGAGTTGTACTGCTTGAAGAACTGGGTCATGTCGACGATCAGGTCGCGGATGACTGGCAGGCCAGGCAGCGGACGCAGCACGATCGGTTCGGTCAGTTCGTTCAGGTTGGTGGTGCAAGCCAGGCCGTTCTTGCCGTTGATGTTCATCGCGTCCGAACCGCACACGCCTTCACGGCACGAGCGGCGCAGGGCCAGCGAGTCATCCACGTCCGACTTGATGCGCTGCAGCGCATCCAGCAGCATCTTGTCGGTGTCTTTCAGTTCGACGGTCAAGTCCTGCATGTATGGCTTGGCGTCGCGATCCGGGTCGTAGCGGTAAATCTTGAATTTGAGAGTGCGTGGCATGTTCTTGAGCCCTTGCTTAGAAAGTACGTGCTTTTGGCTTGAAGGTTTCAACCGTCAGCGGCTTGGTGACGACAGCTTTGTATTCCAGGCGGTTGCCTTCGGAGAACCACAGCGTGTGCTTCATCCAGTTTTCGTCGTCCCGGGTCGGGTAATCGTTGTGCGCATGGGCGCCGCGCGATTCCTTGCGTGCCGCCGCCGAGGTAATGGTGGCCTTGGCGGTTTCGATCAGGTTGTCCAGTTCCAGCGCTTCCACGCGGGCGGTGTTGAACACTTTCGACTTGTCCTTGAAGGCGACGTGCTTGCGGCGCTCGTCCAGCTTCAGGATTTCCTCGCGGCCCTTGACCAGCGCTTCGTCGGTACGGAACACGCCGCAGTATTTCTGCATCGTGGCGCGGATGTCGTTGGCGACGTCCTGCACTTTTTCCGAGCCGGTCGACGTTTCCAGCTTGTTCAGGCGGTCCATGGCGAAGTCGCTGGCGTCTTTCGGCAGCGGCTTGTTTTCCTTCTGCTTCAGGTTTTGCGCAACGATGTGGTTGCCGGCCGCACGGCCGAACACCACCAGGTCCAGCAGCGAGTTGGTGCCCAGGCGGTTCGCGCCGTGCACCGATACGCAGGCGCATTCGCCGATCGCGTACAGGCCGTTGACGACTTTCTGCGTGCCGTCGCCGTTAGGCGTGACAACCTGGCCGTGGATGTTGGTCGGGATACCGCCCATCTGGTAGTGGATGGTCGGCACGACAGGAATCGGTTCCTTGGTCGCGTCGACGTTGGCGAACTTGTGGCCGATTTCCAGGATCGACGGCAGACGCTTCTCGATGGTTTCCTTGCCGATGTGGCGCAGGTCCAGCAGCACGTGATCCTTGTTCGGACCGCAGCCGCGGCCTTCCTTGATTTCCTGGTCCATCGAGCGGGACACGAAGTCGCGCGGCGCCAGGTCTTTCAGGGTCGGCGCATATCGCTCCATGAAACGTTCGCCTTGCGAGTTGATCAGGATACCGCCTTCGCCGCGCACGCCTTCCGTGATCAGCACGCCCGCGCCGGACACGCCGGTCGGGTGGAACTGCCAGAATTCCATGTCTTGCAGCGGCAGGCCGGCACGCGCCGCCATGCCCATGCCGTCGCCGGTGTTGATGAACGCGTTGGTCGATGCAGCGAAGATACGGCCGGCGCCGCCGGTGGCGAACACCGTGGTTTTCGCTTCCAGCATCATGACTTCGCCGGTTTCCATTTCCAGCGCGATCACGCCGACCACGTCGCCTTCGGCGTCGCGGACCAGGTCCAGGGCCATCCATTCGACGAAGAAGTGGGTGCGGGCGCGGACATTACGCTGGTACAGCGTGTGCAGCAGCGCGTGGCCGGTACGGTCGGCCGCGGCGCAGGCGCGCTGCACGGCTTTCTCGCCGAAGTTCGCGGTGTGGCCGCCGAACGGACGCTGGTAAATGGTGCCGTCCGGGTTGCGGTCGAATGGCATGCCGAAGTGTTCCAGCTCGTACACGACTTTCGGTGCTTCGCGGCACATGAATTCAATCGCGTCCTGGTCGCCCAGGTAGTCGCCGCCCTTGACGGTGTCGAACATGTGCCAGAACCAGTTGTCTTCGGCCATGTTGCCCAGCGACGCGCCGATACCGCCCTGCGCCGCCACGGTGTGCGAGCGGGTCGGGAATACTTTCGACAGCACGGCCACGTTCAGGCCGGCTTCCGCCAGTTGCAGGGAGGCGCGCATGCCGGAACCGCCGGCGCCCACGATCACCGCGTCAAAGCGGCGGGAAGGAATTGCAGATTTGATTGCTGCCACGATTTATACGCTCCACAGAATTTGAACCGACCAGGCGGCGCAGCCGACCAGCCACAGGATGGTGGCGATTTGCAGCGCCAGGCGCACGCCAACCGCTTTCACGTAGTCCATCCAGATATCACGCATGCCGACCCAGGCGTGGTAGAACAGCCCGAACAGCGTCACTGCGGAGAACAGCTTGAACCATTGTTTCGCGAACATGCCGGCCCAGCCTTCGTACGTGAAGTTGCTGCCGGTGAGGAAGGAAACCAGCAGGGTGACGGTGTACACCACCATCAGCACGGCGGTCACGCGCTGTGCCAGCCAGTCCTTGACGCCGTAGCCCGCGCCGACGACGAGGCGCTTTGGTCCGATATTATTGTTTGCCATTTTCAGAACACTCCAAACAGTTTCAGGGCGACCAGTACGGTCAGCGTCAGGCTGATGGCCAGCACGGTGGCGGAGGATTTACGCGCCGAGTCCTTGTCCAGGCCGACGTGCATGTCCATGATCAGATGGCGTACACCCGCGCAGAAATGGTGGAAATAACCCCAAACCAGGGCCAGGATGACCAGTTTGGTGATGGGCTGCTGGGCGATGCCCTGGAAGTAGCCAAACGAGATTTCCGAGCGAATGCTCAGTTCCAGCAGATACAGCACGACTGGCAACAGGGCAAACATCATGAACCCGCTGATGCGGTGCAAAATCGACACAATCGCCGCCAATGGCATGCGGTAGTTGGACAATTCCGTTACATGAATATTGCGAAATTCCGGCCGCTGTTTTCTTGCTTCCCTTACGGCTTCTGACATGTCAAGACCTCCCTATCTATAACTAAAATTTTGCAGGACAGCGATTTTCGCCTATTTTCACTGTCCAGACCAATATCTATTGTTACATATAACGATAATTATGTTTTATCGCTTAGTTGCCGCTTAGCTGCCGCAGTCTCTGGCCATGCCTATTAAGCATGACTCTTTTATAAGCGCAGGTCTTGCCCCGTGGCGAGGGGGCTGCGCGTCTCCTGAATCAAATCGGTTCGAATACTTCCTGGCGGCGGGCAACGGGTAAATGCATTGTCATATTGGCCAGCCGCTTCATGCTCTTCGATGTTCTTTTAGTGGATCAGCTCAAATCGTTCTGGTAATGGTGGCGCAGGGTGGAATACAACCCGCGGCGCAGCTCTACCGGCTTATCGCCATACGTGAACGACACGCGTTCCGACATCAACAGTGGAGTACCGGCAGCCAGCTGCAGCAATTCCGCTTCGGAATCGCCTGCACACACAGCGCGGATCTTTTCCTGCGCGCGGATCATGCGGGTGCCAAACTCAGATTCGAACAGGCCGTACATCGGCCCTTTGTATTCATTGAGACGCTCGGCCGTCAGGCCTTTGAAGATCAAGCCGGGCAACCACAGTTCTTCGACAATAGTGGGAGTGCCGTCGAACGATTGCACGCGCTTGATGAAGACCACCGCATCGCCGGATTTCAGTTCCAGCAGGCGCGCCACGTCGGCGGGCGCGCGCATGCGCTTGACTTCGATAAATTTGGATTCGGGATAATGCGGCACGCCTTCGTCCGGCATCAGCCGCAGGAAACGGAAATGCGCGCGCGCTTCGTGATGGGTCGACACGAACGTGCCCTTGCCCTGCTTGCGCACCACCAGGTTTTCCGCCGCCAGCTCGTCGATCGCCTTGCGCACGGTGCCCTGGCTGACCTTGAAACGGCCGGCCAGTTCCACTTCGCTGGGGATCAGTTCGCCCGGCTTCCATTCGCCGGACTGCAGGCTTTGCGTGATCAGCGCCTTGATCTGCTGGTACAGCGGCGAAAACGTCGGCGACGGGCCGCCGGCCGATGGACCGGATGCGCTTTGCATGTTGGCGCTGTTCAGATTGGACGAGGCGGAGTTCATGGGCAGGCATTTCACCACATTTACCCCTCGCCGTCCAGAAAAAACGTCAACTTATCTGTCTTATATAAGACATAAGATAGCGTTGACAGGAAGTCCAGAGAAGCCTACACTCAGGAGTTGTGCTTATTTGGCCAGGATGGTTGACATCCGGCTCAGAAAAGCATAGTCGCAGTTCCGGTGAAAGGCAATCTGAACTTTGCGGTCTTGTATCAATTAGAAGATAGCGGACCCGGCCCGGCGGGCCGATTATTCACGCACCTGATTGAGGCAAAACCAGCAATTTTTCGTGACCGCTTTTGGTATCATTATATTTTTCCCCGAACCGGGCCCATAGCTTCCGTTTTCATTCCATCACTTTGGAGATTCATCATGGCTAAAACCCCAATGCGTGTTGCCGTTACTGGCGCTGCCGGTCAAATCGGCTATTCCCTGCTGTTCCGCATCGCCAACGGCGACATGCTGGGCAAAGACCAGCCAGTCATCCTGCAACTGCTCGAAATCCCTGACGAAAAAGCGCAGAAAGCGCTGAAAGGCGTCATGATGGAAATCGACGACTGCGCCTTCCCGCTGCTGGCAGGCATGACCGCCCACTCCGACCCAATGACTGCGTTCAAGGACGTCGACGTCGCCCTGCTGGTTGGCGCCCGTCCGCGCGGCCCAGGCATGGAGCGTAAAGACCTGCTGGAAGCGAATGCCCAGATCTTCACGGTGCAAGGCAAGGCGCTGGACGCCGTCGCTTCGCGCAACGTGAAAGTGCTGGTGGTCGGCAACCCTGCCAACACCAACGCTTACATCGCCATGAAATCGGCGCCATCGCTGCCGGCCAAGAACTTCACCGCCATGCTGCGCCTGGACCACAACCGCGCCCTGTCGCAAGTGGCTGCCAAGACCGGCACCCAGGTGAAAGATATCGAGAAGCTGACCGTATGGGGCAACCACTCGCCAACCATGTACGCCGACTACCGCTTCGCCACCGTGAACGGCAAATCGGTCAAGGACCTGATCAACGACCAGGAATGGAACGCCAACGTGTTCCTGCCGACCGTCGGCAAGCGCGGCGCCGCCATCATCGAAGCACGCGGCCTGTCGTCGGCGGCATCGGCTGCCAACGCGGCCATCGACCACGTGCGCGACTGGGTACTGGGCACCAACGGCAAGTGGACCACCATGGGTGTGCCATCGGACGGTTCCTACGGCATCCCTGAAGGCACCATGTTCGGTTTCCCTGTCACCACCGAAAACGGCGAATACAAGATTGTCCAGGGCCTGGAAATCGACGCCTTCTCGCAAGAGCGCATCAACATCACGCTGAAGGAACTGACCGAAGAGCGTGAAGGCGTGAAACACCTGCTGCCATAATCGGCGCACCGCGGCGACATGGACCCGGTCAAACCCGCCATCAGCCGCAACCGCCGCCCCGCTCCCGGCCCCGCCGGAAGCGGGGCGGCGTCTTCTCCTGTCCAGCCCGCCCCCTCAACCACTACTTCCAGCATGCATCCTTCCGAGGTCTTATTCCAGGGCACACGCCAGCCACTGCTGCTCCCCGCCTGCGACCATTACGCCGGTTCTGAAAAGCTGATGCGCAAGTCGATTGCCTTGCAACAAGAAATTGGTCCCCTGTTCGATATCACGTTCGATTGCGAAGACGGCGCGTCCGCCGGCAGCGAAGCGGCGCACGCCGAACTGGTGGCGTCCATGCTGCGCGACGACGGCAACAAGTTCCACCGCATCGGCGCCCGCGTGCACGATTTGCACAGCGCCCACTTCGAGCGCGACATTGAAATCATCGTCGGCCAGGCCGCCGCGCAACTGGCCTATGTCGTGTTGCCAAAACCAGACAGCGTGGCGGAAGTGCGCAAGGCACTGGACCTGGTCAACCACCACGCCAACAAGGCCGGCCGCCAGGGCTTGCCGGTGCACGTGCTGATCGAAACGCACGGCGCGCTGCGCGACGTGCACGACATCGCCGCCCTGCCGCAAGTCGAATGCCTGTCGTTCGGCATCATGGATTTCGTCTCATCCCATTACGGCGCCGTGCCCGGCAACGCGATGCGCACGCCGGGCCAGTTCACGCACCCGCTGGTGGTGCGCGCCAAGCTGGAAATCGCCGCCGCCTGCCATGCGCACGGCAAGGTGCCGTCGCACAACGTGACGACGGAAATCAAGGATCCGGCCGTGGTGGCCAACGATGCCCAGCGCGCCGCCGCCGAGTTCGGCTATACGCGCATGTGGAGCATCCACCCGAACCAGATCAAGCCGGTCATCAAGGCCTTCACACCGCGCTTGTCGGAAGTGAATGAGGCGGCGCACATCCTGCATGACGCCATGAGTGCGCAATGGGGTCCGATTTCGCATGGCGGCAGGCTGCACGACCGCGCCAGCTACCGGTATTATTGGACTGTGCTGCAACGCGCACGTCTGGCCGGCTTGACCTTGCCGGAATCGGCAATTGCCCTGCTTAACACCCCTGTATCGGAAGCATCATGAAAACTGTCTCTCAATTATTCCTGGCCTGCGCACTGGCGCTGGGCTCGTTCACCATGGCCGGCGCCGCGCACGCGGAAGTCGACCACCATGCCAAAGCCACGGAAAAGAAGCCGGCCAAGGCGAAAAAAGCCGCCAAGCCATCTGAAACCGGCGCCGCGCCGGCCATTTCGCCGGCCGACAAGGAAGAAGCCGACGAACCGTCCGTGGCGGATTCGGCGGTTACCGAGTTCAACTGTGAACTGGGCAACAAGATTACGATTTATACCAACGCCGGCGACGATGGCCACATTGCGCTGCGCTGGAAAAAGCGTTTGCACCGCCTGACGCGGGTAGGTACGACCACCGGCGCCCACCGTTTTGAAAACAAGTTGTACGGCTTGATCTGGATCGGCATTCCCGCCAAAGGCATGCTGCTCGATTCCAAGCAGAATCGCCAGTTGGCCAATGAGTGCAAGAGCCCTGAACAGGCAGCAGTTGTGCACATGCCGGCCCAGGGCTGAAGCCGGCATCAGCAGCACCCCGAGTCGTAATTACATAAGAATGAATCACTGACGATACTCACTGAAGGAGATCTCATGTCCCGCAACACTCTCAACACGCTCAAGGAATTCGACATCGCCGGCAAACCAGGCAAGTTTTACTCGCTGCCAGCACTGGAAAAGAGCCTGGGCATCAACATCTCCCGCCTGCCGGTATCGATCCGTATCGTGCTGGAATCCGTGCTGCGCAACTGCGACGGCAAGAAAGTCACCGAAGAACACGTCAAGCAACTGGCCGGTTGGGGCGCCACCGCCGAACGCGTGGATGAAATCCCGTTCGTCGTGGCCCGCGTCGTGCTGCAGGACTTCACCGGCGTGCCGCTGCTGGCCGACCTGGCCGCCATGCGCAACGTCGCGTCGAAAATGGGCGCCGATCCGAAGAAAATCGAGCCGCTGGTGCCGGTGGACCTGGTGGTCGACCACTCCGTGACGATCGATCACTTCCGCGAGAAAAAAGCGCTGGACCTGAACATGAAGCTGGAATTCTCGCGCAACAACGAGCGCTATGAATTCATGAAATGGGGCATGCAGGCGTTCGACACGTTCGGCGTCGTGCCGCCGGGCTTCGGCATCGTGCACCAGGTGAACCTGGAATACCTGGCGCGCGGCGTGCACAAGACCGACGAGTCCGTGTATTACCCGGACACCCTGGTAGGCACCGACTCCCACACCACGATGATCAACGGTATCGGCGTGGTGGGCTGGGGCGTGGGCGGCATCGAAGCCGAAGCCGGCATGCTGGGCCAGCCGGTGTACTTCCTGACCCCGGACGTGATCGGCGTGAACCTGACCGGCGTGCTGCGCGAAGGCTGCACCGCGACCGACCTGGTGCTGACCATCACCGAGATGCTGCGTAAGGAGAAAGTCGTCGGCAAGTTCGTGGAATTCTTCGGCGAAGGCACCGAGACGCTGACCCTGACCGACCGCGCCACCATTGCCAACATGGCGCCGGAATACGGCGCGACGATGGGCTTCTTCCCGGTCGACGACGCCACCATCGATTACTTCAAGGGCACCGGCCGCACCAAGGCGGAAATCGACGCCTTCGAAGCGTACTTCAAGGCGCAAAACCTGTACGGCGTGCCGAAAGCCGGCGACATCGACTATACCCGCGTAGTCTCGCTGGACCTGGGCACCGTCGCGCCATCGCTGGCCGGTCCGAAGCGTCCGCAAGACCGCATTGAAATCGGCAACGTGAAGTCGACCTTCACCGAACTGTTCTCCAAACCCGTGTCGGAAAACGGCTTCAACAAGCCCGCCGACGACCTGACCACCGAATACGAAACGTCGAACGGCGTCAAAGTCCACAACGGCGACGTGCTGATCGCCGCCATCACGTCCTGCACCAACACGTCGAACCCGTCGGTGCTGCTGGCCGCCGGCCTCTTGGCCAAGAAAGCCGTGGAAGCCGGCCTGACCGTGGCGCCGCACATCAAGACGTCGCTGGCTCCCGGCTCGCGCGTGGTGACCGAGTACCTGACCGCCGCCGGCCTGCTGCCGTACCTGGAAAAACTGGGCTTCGGCGTGGCCGCCTACGGCTGCACCACCTGTATCGGCAACGCGGGCGACCTGACGCCGGAACTGAACGCGGCGATCCAGTCGAACGACATCGTGGCCTCGGCCGTGCTGTCCGGTAACCGCAACTTCGAAGCGCGTATCCACCCGAACATCCGTTCGAACTTCCTGGCCTCGCCGCCGCTGGTGGTGGCTTACGCCATTGCCGGCAACATGACGCGCGACCTGATGACCGAGCCGGTCGGCAAGGGCACGGGCGGCAAGGACGTGTACCTGGGTGACATCTGGCCGAGCTCGGCTGAAATCCAGGCGCTGATGAAGTACGCGATGAATTCCAAGGTGTTCAAGGATAACTACGCCGACGTCAAGGGCAATCCGGGCAAGCTGTGGGAAGCCGTGTCGTCGACCGAAGGCCAGGTCTACAACTGGCCTGACTCGACCTACATCGCCGAGCCGCCATTCTTCGACGGCTTCACGATGGAACCGAAATCGGCCGCCTCCGGCATCACCGGCGCACGCGCGCTGGGCGTGTTCGGCGACTCGATCACCACCGACCATATTTCCCCGGCCGGTTCGATCAAGGAAGACGGCCCGGCCGGCAAATGGCTGAAAGAAAACGGCGTGCAGAAAGCCGACTTCAACTCGTACGGCTCGCGCCGCGGCAACCACGAAATCATGATGCGCGGCACCTTCGCCAACGTGCGCATCAAGAACAAGATGATCCCGCCAAAGGCCGACGGTTCCGCAGTGGAAGGCGGCATCACGATTCACCAGCCATCGGGCGAACAACTGTCGATCTATGACGCGGCCATGAAGTACGTGGCGGAAGGTACCCCGACCATGGTGTTCGGCGGCGAGGAGTACGGCACCGGCTCGTCGCGCGACTGGGCCGCCAAGGGCACCCAGCTGCTGGGCGTGAAAGCCGTGATCTGCCGTTCGTTCGAGCGTATCCACCGTTCCAACCTGGTGGGCATGGGCGTGCTGCCGCTGCAATTCATCGGCACCGATTCCGTGGAATCGCTGGGCATCACCGGCAAGGAAACCTACGACCTGAAAGGCCTGGAAGGCGAGATCAAGCCTCAGCAGCAATGCACGCTGGTGATCCACCGCGCCGACGGCACGCCCCAGGAAGTGTCCGTGCTGCTGCGCATCGACACGCCGATCGAAGTCGACTACTACAAGCACGGCGGCATCCTGCCATTCGTGCTGCGCCAGTTGCTGGCTGCCTGATCCTCAGCCACAAAGCTGTATAGAAACGCCGGGTTCGCCCGGCGTTTTTTATTTGGCCGCCGCATGCCGCTGAATCCACTACAATATGCCTAACGTGAATTTTCCTACTGAGAGAACCTGTCAGCGCTATGCGTCGCCCATCCAAAGATTCAACACCCAAACTCACTGCCGACAGCCAGCGCCTCGTCACCCTCGCCCAAGCCGTAGGCCAGTCTGCCAGCCGCCTCGAAGAACGCAACTGGGAAGCCGTACTGGACCAGCAAATCCATAAACTGCTGAAATCCAGCCACCAGGATTCCATCGATGCCGCGCTGAACAGCCTGTTCCGCGACGACTTGACCGCCTATGACGTGCTGATGGACGGCGTCGAAGCCGTCAGCGAATCGGCGACGATCACCGTGGAAGCCGACGGCGTTTCCACCAAGTACGATGTCTTGCTGGTCGCCGCCCCTATCCTGGCCTGGACCCGCTTTTCCATTGCCTCCGGCCCGATCCCGGCCGATGTGCTGAACACGCTGTCCGCGCATTTCTCCGCCCACCTGCTGGCCGATGGCACGCACATGGCGATGGCGTCGACCTTGTATTCGATCGACCAGTTGCCGCGCACCCATGCCGAAGCGTATGGCAAGGTGCAAAAGCTGGCGCAAGCCGCGCTGAAAGGCGTGGCGTACAAGACCGATACCAAGGTGCCGGAAACCGCCCCGTTCCTGGCCGACACCCGCTACCTGCTGGTGGCCGTGGTGGCGCCGCATGGCGGTCCCCTGTTCCGCTGGCAAATGCCGGCTGCCGCCGCGCACTATGCCGATGAGCGCAAGAATGCGCTGGAACAGTGGCAAACGCAGGCGCTGCCCACCGTGAACCGTTTGCTGCCGGGCTGCGGCGTCGAACTGTTGCTGCCGGAAGCGTATTACATGGCGTGCCGCGAAGCGGACAAGCTGATCCGTCCCGTATCGATCCGCGCCGCCGTGCACTACCTGACCCACACGCTGGCCGTGGAACCGTCGGACTTGCGCGCCGTGATTGCCGCCTTTGGCGAAGAAGCGGGCGATGGCCAGGTCGATGAATACCGCGTGGCATTTACACCGCGCCAGAGCACCGACGTCGTGTATGGCGTGGTGTGGCCGTTGTATGGCCAGGAAGACGAGGAAGGCACGCCACCGGAAGGCCCGATTTCCAGCGGCAACCTGGCCAGCCTGCTGAAGCCGCGCACGCCGGTGGAAGAGATCGTCGAACACTTGAACGCGGCCGGCGTCACCACCGTCAAGAAACTGGGCGAGCGCTACGTGTCCGAGTATTGCGACGATTGCGGCGCGCCGCTGTTTGCCGATCCCGCCGGCGAACTGGTGCATGCGGAAATGCCGGAAGATGCGCCGGCAGGCAACGAGCACTTCCACTGAAAAAACGGGCGCTTCCAAGCGCCCGTTTTGCATTTCCCGGCCCGCATTACACATCCTTACACATTTAACATGCCAAAGTGACATTGTGTGAGATTGATCAAGGCGCCGCACCGTTACAGTGCTGTTTTTCCATTGAAACGGATCGACATGACCAGACTCTCCCCCCGCTACGCACTTGTCCCCCTGCTGGCAATCCTCGCCGCTTGCGGCGCCGACGGCCCCACCGGCCTGAAGATCAACGCCACCACGTCCACCGTCATGCAAGGCGGCAGCGGCATTGCGCTGACCGCCACCGGCGGCAGGAAGGGAGACAAGGTCAGCTGGCGGCTGCTGCCTGGCAGTTCCGGCTCGCTGACGCCCAGTGACGATACCCGCAGCGCCATCTATTTCCCGGACGCGTCGGCCGGTGCGGCAAGCACGCACAGCATCGAAGCGAAACTGCGCAGCGATACGCAAACCCTGGCGCTGCAAGTGCAGCCGTCGCCTGTCAGCGAACTGATGGCCAGCCTGCCCCAATGGTGGCAAACCGTCAGCCTGCCCGGCACCGGCGGCACCGGCTACACGGGCGAACCGCGCGGCTTCGCACCCGATGGTGCCGGCGGCTATTACGTATCGTACGCGTCGCCCACGTCCAAGGTGATACAAGTGAAAGGCAGCGCGGCGCCGGTGGAAATCGGCGCCCTGGCCGGTTACGGCATCATTGGCGGCACCAAGGATGGCACGCTGTACCTGGTGCAAGCCGCGGCGAACTATGCGCTGACGGTAAGCAAGCGCACACCGGACGGCAAGCTGAGCGTGCTGACCCGCACCGCGGCGCACGACGGCAAGAAGGCCACCATCGACGGCCCGTCCGGCACCGCGACGGCCCTGCTGGCGCGCTTCACGTTCGACAGCGCGGGTAACCTGTTTGCGCTCGACGGCAGCAAGGTGCGCAAGATCGCCGCCGATGGTTCATGGAGCACGCTGGCCGGCGACGGCTGCGGCATGGGCACGGCGCCGGCCTGCCCGCTCTACCCGGTCGCGGGCAAAGGCGCCAGCGCGCGCATCGGGCAGTCGACAGCCATTGCCAGCGCCACGGACGGCACGCTGTATGTGGCCACCGCCAGCGCAATCCTGAAAATCACGAAGGATGGCGACGTCACCATCCTGGCCGGGGCCAACAACGAGCGTTCCGGCCGCATGATCGATGGCGCCGGCACCGATGCGTATTTCCATCAGCCGCTGTCGCTGTCGCTCGATACGGCGGGCAATATCTATGCGCTGGACTACGACACCATCCGCCGCATCACGCCGTCCGGCGCCGTCAGCACGGTGGCGACGGGCATCGGCGCCATGCAGCAGGGCCACGGGGAACTGGCGGCCACGTCCATCCGCATGAACGACAATGGCGCGATCGACTTCCTGCGGTACGTGGATATCCGCCGGGTCAAGGTGCAGTAAAGAGGAGTCGATGCAGGAATTGCCGGGCACGCGACGCGCCCGGCAAGGCTTCAACGGCAGGTCACCAGTTCGAGTACGGATGGGCGATCAGGTTGGAATTGAGATAGCGCTTGTCGTGCGTGACTTCCTCGCCGATCCAGTCGGGCTTGTCGAAGGCCTGGTCTTCCGACGGCAATTCGATTTCCGCCACCACCAGCCCGGCGTTGGCGCCGAGGAACTCATCGACTTCCCACACAAAGCCCCCGTACGGAATGCGGCGCCGGTATTTCTCGATGATGGGCTGTTCGCACAGCTTGTCGAGAAATTCCACCGCATCGTCCATCGGAATCGGGTATTCCCATTCACCCCGGCTCGCCCCCACGTTCTTGCCCTTGATGGTCATCACCGCGCCATCGCCTTCGATCCGCACGCGCACCACGCGTGACGGATGCGACGACAGGTAGCCCTGGCGCAGCAGGACGGGTTCGCCCTGCCGCATCCACGCATCGGATGTGACGAGGAATTTACGCTCGATCTCGATGCCCATGGTTCAATCGTCCAGCGACAGCAGGATTGGTTGCAGGATGGCGCGGCCCAGCGCGGCGCTGCGCGCGCCATTCCAGCCCACGTGCGCGTCAGGCAGGTCCGCGTTGTCCTTGAACGGCATTTCCAGGGTCAGCGACAGGCACTGGAAGTGGTGGCCGATGTATTTCGACGCCAAGGTCAGCATGTCTTCCTTGTACTTCGACGCGGCATAGCCATAGGTATCCTGGAAGTCCGGCGACGCGTTCTTGTAGCGGTCGATGAACGCCTTTTGCGCGGCAGCCTGTTCCGGCGTGAAGTTTTCCAGCATTTCATTGCCGGCCACGAAGTTGTACGGCAGCGCTTCATCGCCGTGGATGTCGAAGAACATGTCGACACCGGTTTCATGGATCTTGTTTTTCACGCACAGCACTTCGGGCGAACGTTCCAGCGATGGCGTCATCCATTCGCGGTTCAGGTTGGCGCCGGCCGCGTTGGTGCGCAGGTTGCCGCGGATCGAACCGTCCGGGTTCATGTTCGGCACGATGTAGAACGCGCAGCGCTGCAGCAGCTTGCGGGCGATCGGGTTGGCGTCGTCCAGCAAGCCATCGATCATGCCCTCGACAAACCATTCCGCCATCGATTCGCCCGGGTGCTGGCGCGCGATGACCCAGATTTTCTTTTCCGCTTCGGGTTCGCCGATCACCACCAGGTTCATGTCGCGACCATCCAGCGACGAACCGATGTCCAGCACGCGCGCCACCGGGTTTTCCGCCACTTCGCCCAGCAGGCGCAGGTGGCGTTCCCACGAATACGGCTCGAAGTAGGCGTAATACACGCTGTCGAGGTCCGGCGTGTGCTTGACGGTCATGACTTCGCCGTCGAACGTGGTCGGCACGCGGAACCAGTTTTCCGAGTCATAGCTGGCCACGGCGTGGTAGCCCTCGTAACCCTTGGCGTACGTGGCCTGGCCCGCGTTGGTGAAGCGCATCGTCACGGCCTGCCCGCGCGCGCCCTGCAGGCGGAAGTGGAACCACTGGCGGATATCGGCTGCGTTATCGTCGCGCAGCTTCAGTTCGATGGTGGCCGGGGTATCGGCACGCACCACTTCGATGGCGCCGGAATCGAAGTTTTGGCTGATTTTGATGGTCATGGGGGTGTCCCGTGTTAGTTCTCCAGGACCGCTATTTTAACGGTCCTTGGCCCCCGGTGTTTCAATTTGCCATGCGTGCCCGGGATCCTTCAGTCGACGTTGCGGCCCAGCGCCTTCAACGCCGCCCGGACTCCCGCGCCATAGGCCGGATCGGCCTTGTCGAAATGCCCCAGCTGGCGCTGGATAATCTCGTCGCTGACCTGGCTCAGCGGCCCGGCCAGGTTGGCGCACAGGTTTTGCTTTTCCGCCGTGGTCATCAAACGGAACAGGTTGCCGGCCTGCGTGAAGTCGTCTTCCTGGCCACGGCCATCGTAGCGTCCCGCCGCGCCCTGCAGCGCCAGCGGCCCTTCGCCGTGGCCCATGCCCGTGTTGGCGCCGCCGCCATGGCCGGCCGCGTCCACGGTGGCATAGTTTTGCGCATCGCCGCCGTTATGGATCGCCATCGCGCCGTCGCGCTGCTGGTTGTGGAACGGGCAGCGCGGCGCGTTGACCGGCAAGTGCTGGTGGTTGGTACCGACGCGGTACAGTTGCGCGTCGTGGTAGGCGAACATGCGGCCTTGCAGCATCTTGTCCGGCGAATAGCCCATGCCGGGCACCGCATTGGCGGGAGAAAAAGCCGCCTGCTCCACTTCCGCGTGGTAGTTGACGGGGTTGCGGTTCAGTTCCAGCACGCCCACGGCGTGCAGCGGGAAGTCCGCGTGCGGCCACACCTTGGTGAGGTCGAACGGATTCCAGCCCGTGCGCGCGCTCCACGCGTCGAGTTCCTGTTCCGTCGCCACCTGCACTTTGACGTCCCAGCGGGGGAAGTCGCCCCGGTCGATGGCGTTCACCAGGTCGCGCTGCGCATAATCCGGGTCGGTACCGGCCAGCCGTACCGCGTCCGGCGCCGACAGGTTCTTGATGCCCTGCTGCGTTTTCAAATGCCATTTCACGTAGACGCGCTGGCCCTGGTCGTTGATCAGGCTGTACGTATGGCTGCCGAAGCCATCCATATGGCGGTAGCCGTCCGGCGTGCCGCGGTCGGAAAACAGCATCGTCACCTGGTGCAGGCTTTCCGGCGCCTTGCTCCAGAAATCGAACATCATCGTGGCCGATTTCAAATTGGTGCGCGGGCAGCGCTTTTGCGTGTGCACGAAGTCGGGGAACTTGATCGGGTCCTTGATGAAGAACATCGGCGTGTTGTTGCCCACCAGGTCCCAGTTGCCCTCTTCCGTATAAAAACGAATGGCGAAACCGCGCGGATCGCGTTCCGTATCGGCGCTGCCCCGCTCGCCGCCCACGGTGGAAAAGCGCACGAAGGTTTCCGTCTGCTTGCCGACCTGGCTGAACAGTTTGGCCTTGGTATAGCGCGTGATGTCGTGCGTGACGGTGAAGGTGCCGTACGCGCCGGAACCCTTCGCATGCACGACGCGCTCGGGAATGCGCTCGCGGTTGAAATGCTGCAGTTTTTCAATCAGGTGGAAGTCTTGCAGCAGCAAGGGGCCGCGCGGACCGGCGCTCAGCGAATTCTGGTTATCGGCAACGGGAATGCCGGAAGCGGTGGTCAATTGCGGTGGCTGGCTCATGGTCTCTCCTGGATGGGTGGCAATCAGTGAGGCCAGTGTACGGAAGCCTGCACAATAAATAAATTTAATTGATTCTATTGGGTCAATAGCTTTATTCTAGTCATCAGATCTCATGGATCGCAATCCCTTCAATGGGGGATGCCGGCGTCACCCATGGCCGGGATTCCAGCGCTTTTTTCATGTCGGCATAACCGGCCTGCCAGCGCGTATGGATGCCCAGCGCCGTGAAATCGATGTCCTTGGTGTGGTCTTCGCTATCGAGCCGGGGCGCTTTCAGCAGCACCACGTGCATGTCCGTGCCGCAGCCCCACGATGCCAGGTCGCGCACTTCCGGCAGCGCGGCCACGTCGGCCGGCAAGCGGTGCGCCAGTTCGCGGATCACGTGCCGCAGCCGGTGCAGGCGGCGCTGCTGTTCGATGTGGCTGGCGCGGCTGGCGTACTGGATTTCCTTGTGCTTTTCCAGCACGTCCAGCACGCTTTGCGGCTCCTTGCCGTCCGGATTCCATACCTGTACCGAAAAGATCAGCGAACTGCGGCGCGGTTCGTCATCGAGCACCGCCTCGATCGGCGTATTCGAATAAATGCCGCCATCCCAGTACGGTTCGCCATCGATTTTCACGGCCGGGAACGCCGGCGGGATCGCGCCGGACGCCACCACGTGGTCCACGCCCAGCGTTTCCTTTTTCGTGTCGAAGTAACGCATGTGCCCGGTGCGGGCGCTGACGGCGCCCACCGTCAGGCGCAAGCCGTCGCGGTTCAGGTAATCGAAGTCGACCAGCATGCCCAGCGTCTTCAGCAGCGGGCCGGTGCGGTAAAACGCGGCGTTTTCCACGCCCACGTCCGCATCGGGGTTGAACCACGTGGCCGGATTGATGGCAAAGAACGCGGGTATCCCCTGCGTCAAGGTCAGCGCGTTGGCAAACGCGCGCGGCATGCCGGGATATAGGGTGGAATGATGCTCCATCAGCGTCCAGAACTGGCGCAGCCGGTCCAGCCGCCGCGCCGGCGGATTACCCGCGATAATCGCGCCATTCAGCGCGCCGATCGACGTACCGATCACCCAGTCCGGTTCCATGCCCGCTTCATGCATGGCCTGGTAGACGCCCAGCTGGTACGCGCCCAGCGCACCACCTCCCTGCAACACCAAGACCACCTGGTCGGGCATGTCATTCTCCTGTCGGGTTGGAACGCATTTCATTTTAGCCAATATGCGGCGCGTGCAATGCCGGTGTGGTTTTGCAATATTGTCTGTTGCGAAAATTTAACAAGATGCCATAGCTGCGCAGTGAAATTAAGCGCACACTATCAATCTGGGAGGGCGAATCTATGGACCGTCACTGGATCAAGCATTACCCCGGCCACGTCAATCCACATCCTGACATTCCCGGCCTTACCGTGGTCGACCGCTTCCACGAAGCGTGCACGGTCCACGGATCGCGGCCCGCACTGGCCGGCCTGGGCACGACGATGACATTTTCCCAATTGCAGCAGCATGCGGACGAATTCACGTCGTGGCTGCAGCAATCGGGCTTCGAGCGGGGCGAGCGCATCGCCATCATGCTGCCGAACATCCTGCCGTATCCCGTGTGCTTCTTCGGCGCGTTGCAGGGCGGCTATGTGGTGGTCAATTGCAATCCCCTGTACACCGTCCGAGAACTGACGCACCAACTGGCCGACAGCGGCGCGAAAGTCATCGTGGTGCTGGAAAACTTCGCCCACGTGGTGCAGCAAGTGCTGCCCGCCACCCAAATTGAAAAAGTCATCGTGGTCAGCCTGGGCGACTTGCATGGCTTCAAGGCGCCACTGGTCAATCTCGTGGCGCGCCACGTCAAGCACCTGGTGCCGGCCTGGGATATCGACGGCCACGTGCTGTTCGGCACGGTGCTCAAGCAGGGCCACTCGCCCCATCCCCGCCCCGTCGCCCTCACGCGCGACGATATCGCGCTGCTGCAATACACGGGCGGCACGACGGGTACCTCCAAAGGCGCCATCCTCACCCATGGCAACCTGGCCGCCCACGAAGCATTGCTGGAAGCGTGGGCCATGCCCTCACTGCAAGCAATGAAAGACGATGGCACGGTGGCCATGGCCATCATGCCGCTGTATCACATCAGTGCGCTGATGCTGGTGCTGGTGCCGTCCATCCTGCATGGCGTGTGCTGTGTGCTGATCGCCAACCCGCGCGCGCTCGATGATTTGATCAAGACCATGCAGCACTACCGCATCGGCATCCTCAGCGGCATCAATACGCTGTACAACGCGCTGCTGAACCACCCGGACATCCTGAAAGTGGATTTGACGGCGCTGCGGCTGTGCACGGCGGGCGGCTCCGCCACGCAGCACAGCGTCAACGAGCGCTGGCATGCGCTGACGGGCATGCACATTTGCGAAGGCTATGGCATGTCCGAAGCCTCCGGCGCGCTGACGGTGAACCGCACGGACAACGTGCACTTCACGGGCACGGGCGGCATGCCGCTGCCGTTGACCGACATTTCCATCCGCGACGACGCCGGCCAGCCCCTGCCGCTGGGCACGCCCGGCGAAGTGTGCGCCAAAGGGCCGCAAGTGATGCGTGGTTACTGGAACCGGCCGGAAGAAAGCGCGGCGGCGCTCACGGCCGATGGTTTCTTGCGTACCGGCGATATCGGTTACCTGGACGACACGGGTTTATTGCATCTGGTCGACCGCAAAAAGGATATGATATTGGTTTCAGGATTTAACGTTTTCCCCAACGAAGTCGAAGAAGTACTGGCGATGCTGCCCGGCGTGATGGAAGCGGCAGTGATCGGTGTGGAAGACGAACGCAGTGGTGAAGCCGTGTGTGCGATTGTCGTGCCGCGCGACCAGTCGCTGACCAAGGACGATGTCGCCAGGCACTGCCGCGCCAACCTGGCGCCGTATAAATGCCCGCACATCATTGAAATGCAGGACACGCTGCCGAAGACGCCCGTCGGCAAAATCCTGCGCCGCGCACTGCGCGAACAGTGGATGCAGCGCCCCCATTGAAGCCATAACGACAACGAGGATAGAACGATGGACCAACACCAGCCGGACCGGCAAAACCATGCGATGGCCAACGACGTCGATACCGCACTGAACATCGAAAAATCCAGCGGCGCCGCCAATGCGTGGGTTTACATGACGCACAAGGCCGTGCCGCGTGGCGTCATCAAGCGCGTACTGGCCTTTCCCGCGTTACGCAGAAACATTGTCAAAATTAAATGATTGAGTAATGCGCCACACTTGAGGTGAATCGTGCTAGGCTAGCAGCCTGCCACTCACGGTTCAGCCTTCGGGAGGCGCCATGCAAACTGTTTGGAATAAAGCGTTGTTGCTGGCAACGCTATTGACTGTTGCGACGATGGCGCACAGCGCCGCCACAGTCGACGTAACGATCGAACCTGCGCTGCCGCCGCTGCAATCCCTGGACGACACCTATCTCATCGCGCTGGCCGACGCCGCCATCGCCGCCAGCCAGGCGCCGCCCGCGCCCCAAAGCATCAGTCCGATCCCCGAACCGCCCGTCTACATCATGCTGCTGGTTGGTGTCGGTTTGCTGGGTCTGGTTGCGCGGCGGGAAACCATTCCCCCCATCTTCAAGACCGATCAGGACTGACCTGCCGCTGGTCCTGCTCATCGGCTCGAACCACTGCGTCCAGGACAATAAAGTTGTTGCGGTAACGTGACTAAACATTGCGCCCGGGCAAGCGCGGGCATAAACTTCAGTTACTTCATAAAACCTGAAGCCCTACACTGCGCTGCCCGACCCCTGCACGCGACCAGATGCCGCCAGAATGCCTGGTGTGCCATATGCGAGGGCGCAATGTCCGAACTTTTATACCCCTTTGATGACACGACGGCCGTGAAAACGTACGCCGTCCTGCTGGACCGCCAGGTCGGTGTACTGGCCGCATGGAAATTCATGCTGGAACGGGGCTTTGCTCCGGAAGAAATCGTCGTAACCCTGACACGCACAGCGCACGACGAAGTGCGGGAAGAGGTGCAAAGCTAGCTTTGCGGCGGGCCGCCAGCCATCCGGCCAGGCCCGCCAACGTCAGCCACAGTGTGGAGGGTTCCGGCACCCGCACCGGCAAACGCTCCGCCTGGAAATAGCCGGTGGTACCGCTGCAGAACGTGGGACCGCCGCACTGCGTACCGACATAAGGATCGCCGCGCAGCAAGTCGACCGACCACAGCGAGTGGCCGGACATGTCCAGCTCCACTTCCGTCGTATTGAAGCTGATACTGCCCGTCACGCCGCCCAGCGCATCGAATTGCAGGTCAAACCTGTCATACACGCCAAGCTCCAGCGGCGGCTGGTGGCCATGGCCGCCCAGCGCAAACGAATAGCCCATGTAGACGATGCCGGCATCGACCGCGCTGAGCGCACACGGGGTACCCGAGCAACCGGCGAAATCGATAAAGGCATTCCCCCGCCAAAACGCGTCGTCGGTAATGCGCAGCACCGCATCGAAGCCCGGCAAATCTGGCGACTCCGTGACGGTATGCCAGCGGTAAATCACGTCGGCCATGGCCGGCAGCGCGGCAAACAGTCCCAGCAATAACAAAATGCAACGTTTCATAATCCTCTCCTTTTGATAAAGTGAAAGATTATTTACTTTGCAATTTTCGTGCCGCGCGATTGGCGCAGGGAGTTGTAAAACACCTACACAGAAATGTTAAAAAATCCGACACGCCGCAGGGTGTGCCGGATGACCGGATATCAAGCCAGTTTGGACTTGAAGAAGTCGACCGTGCGCTGCCACGCCAGCTTGGCGGCAGCCGCGTCGTAACGTGGCGTGGTGTCGTTGTTGAAACCGTGCTCAACGGCCGGGTACGTGTAATGCTCGTACTTGACGCCCGCTTCCTTCAGCGCGGCTTCATAGGCGGGCCAGCCGGCCAGGATGCGCTGGTCGTTGCCCGCATCGTGGATCAGCAGTGGCGCCTTGATGCGCGGCACGTCGCTTGCTGCCGGCTGCGGGCCATAGAACGGCACGGCGGCAGCCAGTTCCGGCAATTGCGTGGCCAGGTAATTGGCGATGCCGCCGCCTACGCAAAAGCCCACCACGCCCAGTTTGCCGTTGCCGTCCGGGTGCCCGTGCAGCCATTTGGCGGCGGCAACGAAGTCGGCGCGGGTTTTCGCCGGATCGAGCTTGGCGAATTCCGCGCGGGCCTTGTCTTCATCGCCCGGATAGCCGCCCAGCGGGGTCAGCGCATCCGGCGCGAACGCGATAAAGCCGTCGGCCGCCAGGCGGCGCGCGATATCCTCGATGTGCGGATTCAGGCCGCGGTTTTCATGCACCACCAGCACCAGCGGCAATTTCCCCTTGACGTTGGCCGGCGTCACCAGGTAGCCGCGCACCGTGCCATAGCCTTGCGGCGACGGGTAATCGACGAACTTGGCATGGATGCGCTTGTCGTCTTTTTCCACCACCGGCGCGGCAAAGCTGGGGCTCAGCGCCGTCAACAGGCTCGCCGCCGTGGCGCCGCCCACCGCGTAACGGCTGGCGCTGGACAGGAATTCGCGGCGGGAGATGCCGCCGTGCACATACTGGTCAAACAGTTTCAACACTTCAGGATCGAAATCAGCTGCGGTTTTGCGGGTCACGAATGCACTCCTTCACGTGGGACGGTGGCCGCCAGTGTAGCGCACGGCCCCCGTATTGTTGATCTACTTTTGTTGCATATGCTTGCACTTTTATTGTAAATCTTGTCGACTAAACCATTCATACGGGAAATATCTATGATCAGAACAAAAAATTGGACTAGATAGCGATATCACCGTATCATTCACCTGTCTCCTCCATTTCTTCCCAAAGAATTGGATTTAGCCCGCTCCCAGAGCGGGCTTTTTTTTATTTAATCTCAGCAACAACCGGCGCATACTTGCAGTCTCTGACTGAGGAGGATGACATGGCCTTGAATGAAGAATTAAGCTGGGGCGAAGTGGGCAAGATCGTCACGGATTCCAGCACCGGCGCCACGGTGGCCGATGCGTTCCAGCTGATGTTTGGCGAGCCCACCAAGGATTTGCTGCCAGCCGGCATGCTGATTTACAAATTCAACAGCGAAGGCAGCGTGGTGCCGGCCCGCTTCGGCGGCGACGCCAAGCTGGGACCGACCTCCCCCATGAGCCCTTGGTGGAGCGCCAGCCTGCCGTACAAGCACGATGGCGGCCTGGAACAGCGCATCAAGATCGCGCAGGCCAACGGCGTCAGCACCCGCGAATGGGGGCGCCTGACGTCCGTCATCAAGGAAGACTGGAATTCGCTGGCCTTTATCCTGGAAATCGAACTGGCCGAACCTGTGTATGGCTGGTTTGGCGGATTCAAGGGCATGGCGCGCAGCGGCGGCGGCAAATCGATGCGCGACGACAGCGCGGAAAAATCCGGCGGCGGCAAGAACCTGCCCGGCGGCGGCACCCAGTTCTACATCCCGAACCTGAAATACGCGCACGTCAAGCGGCACAGCCTGAAACCAACCTGACCGCCCGGCTCCGTCGCGGCGCCAGTGTGGTAAGGCGCAATGCCGTCACACCGCGCACGTGTTGCGGGCGGCATGCTGCGCAAACCAGGCAAACAATGAGGCGCAATGCCATACGTTTGATGTCCCCTGCCATTGCCCGCGCCGCGCCTGCTTCCTACACTGTGCTTACTTTCAACGCAAGTTACCAGGAGCATGGGAATGAGTCAGATCGTATGTGTGGCAGGGGTCGGCATGGTGCCATTCACCAAACCGGGCGCCAACGAACCGTATCCGGACATGGCCGCCAAGGCCGTGCGGGCCGCCTTGCAGGATGCCGGCATCGGCTATGACGCCATCCAGCAGGCGTATGCAGGCTACGTCTATGGCGATTCGACGGCGGGCCAGCGCGCGCTGTATGAAGTGGGCATGACGGGCATCCCCGTCATCAACGTCAACAACAATTGCTCGACCGGCTCCACCGCCCTGTTCCTGGCGCGCCAGGCCGTGCAATCGGGCGCGGCCGACTGCGTGCTGGCGCTGGGCTTCGAGCAAATGAGCCCGGGCGCGCTGGGCACGCATTTCCCCGACCGCCCCAGCCCGTTCGACAAATTCGAAGCCATGGCCGATGAACTGGTCGGCAATGGCGACATCCCGCTGGCGCTGCGTTACTTCGGCGGCGCCGGCCTGGCGCACATGAAGGAATTCGGCACGCCGTTGAACACCTTCGCCAAGATCCGCGCCAAGGCCAGCCGCCACGCGGCCAACAACCCGCTGGCGCTGTTCCGTACCGTGGTGACGGAGGAAGACGTCATGAACGCGCCGGTGGTGTGGCCGGGCGTGATGACGCGCCTGATGGCGTGCCCGCCCACGTGCGGCGCGGCGGCAGCCATCATCTGCTCTGAAGCATTCGCGAAAAAGCATGGCTTGAAGAGCGACGTGGTGATCCTGGCGCAAGCGATGACGACCGACAAGCCGGTGGCGTTCGACGCGCGCGACATGCGCGAAGTGGTGGGCTTTTCCATGACGCAGGCGGCCGCCGGCCAGGTCTATGAAGCGGCCGGCATCGGCCCGCAGGACATCGACGTGGTGGAATTGCACGACTGCTTCGCCCACAACGAATTGCTGACCTACGAGGCGCTCAACCTGTGCCCGCGCGGCGGCGCGCAACAGTTCGTCGACGATGGCGACAACACCTATGGCGGCAAGGTCGTCACCAACCCGTCCGGCGGCCTGCTGTCGAAGGGCCATCCGCTGGGCGCCACCGGGCTGGCGCAGTGCACGGAACTGGTCCAGCAATTGCGCGGCCAGGCCGGCAAGCGCCAGGTGGAAGGCGCCCGCCTCGCGCTGCAGCACAACCTGGGGCTGGGCGGCGCCTGCGTCGTCACGCTGTACGGCAAAAACTAAGACTTTTTCAGGAGACAGGCAATGGGCAACAACAAGCTGGAAGGCAAAGTAGCACTGGTAACGGGTTCGGGCCGCGGCATCGGCCGCAGCGTGGCGTTGCAACTGGCGGCGCAAGGGGCGCGCGTCGTCGTCAACGACCTCGACGCCGATCCCGCGCACGCGGTGGTGGAGGAAATCAAGGCGGCCGGCGGCGACGCCGTGGCGTGCTTCGGCAGCGTCACCGCGACCGACTTCGCGGAACGCTTCATCAAGACCGCCGTCGACCAGTACCAGGGCATCGACATCATCGTCAACAACGCGGGCTACACGTGGGACAACGTGATCCAGAAAATGACGGACGAGCAGTGGTACGCCATCATCGATTGCCACCTGACTGCGCCGTTCCGCATCCTGCGCGCCGCCTACCCTGTGCTGTCGGCCCAGGCCAAACAGGACGCGGCCGAAGGCCGTGAAGTGTTCCGCAAGGTCGTCAACGTGTCGTCGATTGCCGCCAACGGCAACGCGGGCCAGGCCAATTATTCAGCCGCCAAGGCGGGTATCGTCGGCCTGACCAAGACCTTGTCGAAGGAATGGGGCCGGCTGAAGGTCAACGTCAATTGCGTGGCGTTCGGCCATATCGAGACCCGCCTGACGGAACCGCTGTCCGGCAACGAAAGCAAGACCGTCAACATCGAAGGCCGCGAAATCAAGGTCGGCATCGGCGAGCAGGTGGTGGAAATGTCGAAGAAGATGATCCCGCTGGGCCGTCCCGGCAAGCCGGACGAAGCGGCGGGCTCGATCCTGATGCTGTGCGGTCCGGAGTCCGATTACGTTTCCGGCCAGTTGCTGGTGTGCGGCGGCGGCCTGGCCGGCCTGTAACAGGGGGACCGCATCATGCTGCCACAACTGCATCAACACGCGTGGATGGACGCGGACATCGAAGCGTTCCGCAATCAGGTCCGCCGCTACGTGCGCGCGGAAATGGTCCCGCACCTGGACGGCTGGCGCAAGCAGGGCTATATCCCGCGCGACGTCTGGCGCCCGTTCGGCGCACTGGGTTTCATGCTGCCGGAACTGGGCGAGGAATATGAAGGGCCGGGCGCCACCGTGGCATACCAGCTGGTGGTCCAGGATGAACTGGCCAGGGCGGAAGTGCCGGCCAACACGGCCGTGCACACGATTGCCGCCCATTACATCATGGACTATGGCACCGAAGAACAGAAACGCCGCTGGCTGCCGAAAATGGCCAGCGGCGAGATCCTGGCCGGTATCGCGATGACGGAGCCGGGCTGCGGATCTGACCTGAAAGCCATCCGCACCCGCGCCCGCCGCGATGGCGACCATTACGTGGTCGATGGCGCCAAGACGTTCATCACCAACGGCTACACCGCCAACCTGCTGGTCGTGGTGGTGCGCACCGGCGACGCGGGCGCGAAGGGCATTTCCCTGCTGGTGATCGAGACGGAAAACCTGCCGGGCTTCTCCGTGGGCCGCCGCCTGGAAAAAATCGGCATGCACGCGTCGGACACGGCCGAACTGGCGTTTGAATCCATGCGGATTCCGGCAGCGAACCTGCTGGGCGGCGAAGAGGGCCAGGGCTTTGCCCAACTGATGAGCCAACTGGCCTACGAACGCATGCTGCTGTGCGTCCCGGCGGCGGCCGTCATCGAACGCGCGGTGGAACTGACGGTGGAATACACCAAGGAGCGCAAGGCGTTCGGCAAGTCCATCGCCGACTTCCAGAACACGCAATTCAAGCTGGCCGAATGCGCCACCATGGCGCACGTGGTGCGCACCTTCGTCAACGATTGCGTACAGCGCCTGCTGGACGGCAAGCTCGATCCGGAAGCCGCCTACATGGCCAAGTGGTGGTGCACGGAACAGCAGTGCAAAGTGACGGACGAATGCCTGCAACTGTTCGGCGGTTATGGCTACATGGCCGAATATCCGATTGCGCGGCTGTATGCGGATTCCCGCATCCAGAAGATCTACGGCGGCACCAACGAGATCATGAAGGACTTGATTGCCCGTAAAGTGCTGGACTGACCTCGTCCCTGCGCGGTAAGGATTCGGCTTGCCTTTGCCGAGGCGGTATGCGTTAATTCGTATACTTTATTTAATTGGTTTACCGCGCATGAGCCTCGTCGTCCAGACCCTTTCCGAACAAATTTTCACCTTGGTCCGCGACCGCATCATTGCCGGCCACATCCCGTCGGAAACGCCGATCCGGCAGGATGCGCTGGCCGCCGAACTGGGCGTCAGCAAAATTCCCCTGCGCGAAGCGCTGGCCCGGCTGGAACAGGAACGGCTGCTGGTGTCGCATGCCAACCGCGGCTTCTTCGTGCGGCCGCTGAGCGCCGCCGAGGCGGAGGAAGTGTTTGCACTGCGGTTGAAGCTGGAACCTGACGCGGTGGGCGAAGCGTGCAAGGTCGCCACGCCGGAAGACCAGGCGGCGGCCCGGTTGGCGCTGGAAGCGCTGGATAAGGTCATGGTCACCAACAAGGACCTGGTGGGCGGCCACAACCGCACCTTCCACATGTCGCTGGTACAGCCGCTGGCGCGCCCGCTGACGATCCAGATCATCGAGCGCCTGCACCTCATTTCCGAACGCTACGTGCGCAAGCACCTGGAACCGGCCGGCCGCGACGACCGCGCCCACAAGGAACACCTGGCGATGCTGGAACTGTGGTCGAAGGGACAGGCCAAGGCCGTGGCGGGCATGATGCATGACCACATCGCGTCGACCCTGGAAGATTTGCGGCGGGAATTCAAGAACTGACAAGAAAAAAGGCGGGGCTTGTGGCCCCGCCCCTTTCACACTAGAACTACACTACAACGACAACGGTTGTACCGTTTATTTCAGTTTCAGGCTGGGGCGCGTCGCCGCAGCTTTTTCCACCATGGCCGTCACTTGCGCGCGGCGCTCGCCGGTCAGCGGCAGGCGCGGCATGCGCACGCGCTCCGAACCACGGCCCATGATCTGTTCCGCCAGCTTGATGGACTGCACCAGGTCATGTTCCGCATCGAGGTGCAGCAGCGGCAGGAACCAGCGGTAGATATCGCGCGCGGTGGCGATGTCGCCCGCTTCCAGCGCTTCCACCAGCATCACGGATTCTTTCGGGAAGGCCGACGTCAGGCCGGAAACCCAGCCTTGCGCGCCCAGCAGCAAGCCTTCGAACGCAACGTCGTCCAGGCCCGCGAACACCACGTAGCGGTCGCCAAAGGCGTTGATCAGGTCGGTGAAACGGCGGGTGTCCGGCGTCGATTCCTTGATCGCCACGATGTTCTTGATCGGACGCAGCGCTTCCAGCACGTCATTGGTGATGGTGACGCGGTAGGCCGGCGGATTGTTGTACAGCATGATCGGCAACTCGGTGGCCTGCGCCACGGCGGTCAGGTGCGCCACCAGTTCTTCCGCCTTCGGCACGTACACCATGGCCGGCAGCACCATCAAGCCGTCCGCGCCGATGGCTTGCGCATCGCGCACCCATGCCTGCGCCAGCGGCGTCGTCAGTTCCGACACGCCGGTTACGACCGGCACGCGGCCCTTGACCACCTCGACAATCGCTTTCAGCAGCAAGCGTTTTTCTTCCGCCGTCAGGGAATTGTTTTCCCCGCAGGTACCCATGGCGATGATGCCGGTCACACCATCGCGTATCAGATCATCCACCACACGCTGGGTCTCAGCGTAGTCGATCGACAGGTCTTCCTTGAATTGCGTCGTTACGGCAGGGAAAACACCGCGCCAGTTAATTGCCATTGTTGCCTCCTTTTAAATTCATCAAACTCAACCAATACGTATATCGTATACGATTTTAGATAAAACGCCAAGCTGCATTTCACGCTGATTTACGAATAGCAGTCGTTCTTCGCCTTGCCGGAGGCGTCCAAGGTGATGCGCGCGGCGTCCATGCGGGCCGCATGCATGTAAAACACGTCGGCCGCGATATGGTGGTTGTCGCCATACACTTCCGCCAGCAGCGCGTAGATGTCCGGGTCGCGGGCCTTCAAGTCCTGGTCATTGACCACGGTGACGGTGTCCGTGATGTACGCCTTGTTGGAGTTGAACCAGTATTGCGTACCTTCCGCCCAATACTCTTCCAGCGTATTGACCATATAAGCGCCCTGCCACAGGCGTTTTTCCCTGGCGCGCGCATAGGCCGCTTCCAGGCGGGCGATCAGGCCCGGATCGGTGGTGCGCAGCGCCCACATGATGTTGTGCGAGAACTCGTGCACCATGATGTTTTCGCCGTAGTAGCGCGTCTTCGGCACGCCCATGATGTTTTCCGCGGCGCCCGTGGTGAACAGGCCGCCCATGCCGCGCGCCCGCGCATTCCAGTATTCGCGGTCGGTCATCAGGCCGATGGTCTTGGCATAGTCGCGCACTTCGCACTTGGTCAGGCGGGGATCGTCGATGGCCGGCTTTTTCCAGTCGCGCTGTTCCGGCAAGTCCGTCGTCCCTTCCGAGATCGCCATCACGCCGACGCGGGCGCCCTGGCGCACCAGTTCGTCGCGCACGTCGGGACGGTGCGCCAGCATGGCGATCACGATGTCGCGCGCCGCCAGGATCGCCTCGTCGGGAACCTGGCTGGAACCCGTAACGGGGATGCCCTGGGCATTGGCATACTTGGCGTAGAACGGATCGAGGCCGAGGCGGGCCGGCGGCGTGGTGATGCCGCCCGCCTGCGGGGCGACATTGGCGCAGGCCGACAGGCCGACCGCCAGTGCGGTGGCGGCCAGTGCGGCGGCAGGACTGAATTTGGTCATTTTTTTCATCAGAATTTGTGGGTCAAACGAACGTAGTAGGCGCGGCCGATCGGGTCGGACAGGCGCGGGTCATAGCCGGTCTGCGGGTTGGCATTCTGGTTGGAGAACGGCGGGTTGGTGTTCAGCAGGTTCTTGACGCCGGCCGTGATGGTGGTGTTCTTGAAGCCGGTATACGCCGCCGACAGCGCCCACACGGAATTGGGCGACACGTCGCGCACGTATTGCGCCGCCACCGCGTTCTGGTCCGTGTAGCCAGACGTATAGCGCTGCGACAGGGTCGCGCTTAACGGCCCGTTCATCCAGCGCAACGAGAAGTTGTGCTTCCAGCGCGTGGCGCCGTTGTACACGCCGATGCTTTCGAACGGCTCACTGTCCGGCGTGGTCTGCCACACATTGCTGGTGACGTAAGTGCCGTTGAACCACGTGTCGAACCAGCCGACCGGCGTGTGCGGGAAGCGGTATTGCAAGGTCAGGTCGATGCCGCTGCTCTTGCGGATACCCAGGTTGGCCAGAGACGACAGGTTGACGTAGTCCAGCGCGGTGCCATTCGCGTTGTAATGGAAGCGGTCGCGGTACTTGTCGAATTCGGAAAACATTTCCGCTTCGGTCAGCGCCGAGCCGATGCCGTCGGTGACCTTGATGTGCCAGTAGTCGACCGACGCGGTCAAATCCTTGACCGGTTCGATCACGACGCCGTACGAATACGAGCGCGACTTCTCCGGCTGCAGGCCGGGATTGCCGCCGCTCTTGCCCGGCTGGACCGAGTGGCACGCCGTCAGCGGATTGACGCCGGCCTTGGCCACGCCGTTCGGGCACAGCAGCGGGTCGTCATAGGCGCCCACGGTATTGGTATCGAACAGCGGCGAGTGCAATTCATACAGCGTCGGTGCGCGGAAGCCGGTGCTGGCCGATGCGCGGAACATCACCTGTTTCGCCGGCTGGAAGCGGATGCCGATCTTCGGATTGAAGGTGCTGCCGGCGTCGCTGTACTTGTCGGAGCGCGCCGCCAGCGTCACTTCCAGCGTCTTGTGCAGCGGCGCCGCCAGTTCCGCGTACACTGCCGACAGCTTGCGCGACGTATCCTTGTCCTTCACGCCAAACAGGCCGGTGGCGCGGTAGATCGACGCCTGGTCCACGACCGGATGGTTGACGGTATAGCTGGAATGCTCGGTGCGGTGCTCGGCGCCGACCGCCAGCGCCAGCGCGCCGCCCGGCAGCGCCATCAACTCGCGCGACGCGCGCACGTCGACGCCGACGTTGCGCGCCCGGGCCGTCAGCGCATTGCCGATCAACAGCGCGTCTTTCAGGTACGCCGCCCCTTGCGCATCCTGCACGCCGAACGGATTGAGCGTGCCGGCATCGATGCCCGGCTGGATCAGCGCATCCTTCACGTAGCCGCCGATGAAGTCTTGCGTGACCTTGGTTTGCGCATAGCTGGCGCCACCCACCAGGTCCCAGCCAAAGGCCGAACCTTCGACGTTGAACACCATGCGGTCGGACACGCCGAGGTTTTCCGACGTGCGCTGCCCCGCTTCCAGCGGACGCCAGTTGACCGTCAAGTCTTCGCCCGTCAGGCCGCTGACGGCGGGATTGCCCCCTGCCCCGCCCGGATACCATTTGTTGGACGCGCGCATTTTCAGGCCGGTCAGCGGCGGCGGCGCGATGCGGCTGATGTTGGTGCTTTCCGAGTGCAGGTAATCCAGCGTGGCCAGGCCGTATTCGCCGAAACGCAGCGCGCCCTTCACGTACGCCGTGACCTGTTTGGTGTCGGGGATATCGTCGACCAGGCGCGCATAATCCTGGCGGCACGTGCCCTTGTCCTTCACACCGTTACCAGCCTGCGGAACCGTATCCGGCGCAAAACAGCCGGTGGCGAAGCGCGGGTTGCCGGTGATGCCGTTGGCGGAAAAGAAGTTGGCGGGGAACGTGGTGCCGCTGGTCTTGTTGATGCCGTGATCGGGCTGGATGCCGGTCGACGAATATGGCCGGTCGATGGAGCGCACGCGGGACTGGTCGTGGAAATCGAGCACGCCGAACACGTTGTAGCCGTCTTTTTCCAGGTCGCCGAAACCGCCCAGCACGTTGGCGCGTTTTTCGCGGCCGCCGGTCTGCTGCGGCACGATGGCCTCGGCGGTGACCGATACACCGTGGAATGAACGCTTGGTGATGAAGTTGATGACCCCGGCCACCGCATCGGTGCCGTAGAGGTGGGACGCGCCGTCGCGCAGCACTTCCACACGGTCCAGCGCCGCGAACGGGATCGCATACAGGTCGACGCTGCTGCCGTCGAACGGGTGATTGGCCAGGCGGCGGCCATTGAGCAGCACCAGCGTGCGGTCGTCGCCCAGGCCGCGCAGGTTGGCGGACGATTTGCCGCCGCCATCGAAGCCGATGCTGGTGCTGCTGACCGTCACCTGCTGGTTGGCGGCCACCGAATTCAATACTTCCTCGACCGTGGTCATGCCCTTGCTGGCGAATTCCTCGGCCTTCATCACCGTGACCGGCAATGCGGATTCGCCGTCGATGCGCTTGATCGACGAACCGGTCACGGTCACGCGCTGGACCGCCTGTTCCTGCGCCAGCGCGGCGCCACTGCATGCCAGCAGTACCGCAAGATGGATACGTTTTTTCTGCAACATGATGTCTCCCTGTGATTTGACGTCTTATAAAAACTGCTGGGTTCCATCTTGAAATGTTCAAGGAAACCCTTCGCGTCAAATCCTGCGGAAGGAGCACAAAACCGCTTCAGCGTATCCTCATGCTGCCATCATGTCGTCCGGCGCATGGCGCGCCAGTTGCCGGAATGCCGCCGGCGCAATGCCATAGCGGCGCGCAAAGGCGCGCGCGAAATGGCTGGCATTGGTGAAACCCAGTTCCATGGCGACGTCGATCACGCGCGCATCGCTGTCGAGCAGGGTTTCGCGCGCCCGTTCGAGGCGCAGCTTCATCAGGTATTGGTGGGGCGGCAGGCCGACGGATTTCGAAAACTCGCGCGAAAAGTGCGACTGGCTCATGGCGCACGCATCGGCCAGCTCGACGACGGAGATCTCGTCCGCCAGCCGCTCCGCGATATAGGCCAATATTTTTTGCAGGCGCGAACCCGCCAGGCTGCCGGTGGCCGATGCGGCGGGCAATTGCGCATGCTGCTGCAGCAGGTAGGCCACCAGCGCCGACGTCAAATGGTCGCGGAATTGCGGCGCCCAGCTGCCGGCCAGCGTATCCGCCTCCAGCAGCTTCATGGTCAAGTCCATCACCACGCGGTCCGGCGCGAACCAGTTGTTGGCCAGCGTGGACAAATCCTGCCCGCTGGCCGCCACCATCGCGTGCACCGTCGCGGTCGGGATAAAGATGTTGACGATGTCGCAGCCGCTCAGGCGGTGCCAGCGCCCTTTCGCGCCCGGCATGCAGACGCGAAAGCGGTTGGCGCCGATCACGCCGCTCCACACCGGCGCGTTATCTTTCCAGATTTCGGACTGCACAGGCTCGAGCTGGATGGCGACGCGGTAACTGTCGGGATGCGGCACCAGCGTGCGGACCTCGGTATCCGGCCGGTCCGCGGTCCAGCGCACGATCACCGCGCCAGACCCGGGCAGCGGCCCGATGCAGGCGCGCAGCGGGTCCGTGGCGCCGCTGAGGCGAAACCATTCCTGGAGCGCGCGGGGGTCGTCCCAGCGGCAAGCGTCTGTGAGCTGAGCCATGATTTGCCACCTCTAAAATCGTATACCGTATAATAAGGTAACAATTCAGCTGGAACAAGACACACCTGTTGCAAAAAAACATGCTCAAGCGCGGTCAAGCATAATTAATGGGAAAAGTCCGACAACAGCCTGCGCAAGGCGCGACCATCGCCGCGGAATACATGCAGCGCGTTGGCCGGCAGCGAAAACGCCACGGTCTGCCCTGCCCGCAAACTTTCGTTCTGCGTCTTGGCGACCAGCATGGACGATACGCCCGGCCATTGCAGGTGTACATAACTGTGTTCTCCAAGCGCCTCGACATGCACGATCTTCGCTTGCCACGCCCCTTGTCCCAGCACCAGGTGTTCAGGGCGAATACCCAAGGTCAGCGCGGCGCCCGGCGCCAGGTCCGAGCCATCGACGGCGGCGGCGCAGGCGCGGCCCTGCAACATAACGGTAATACCTTGCGGTTCGACGGCAATCAGGCTGGCGTCAAGGAAATTCATCGCCGGAGTGCCAATGAAACCCGCCGCGAACACATTGGCGGGATGATGATACAGCTCCAGCGGTGTGCCGATCTGCGCCACGTTGGACTGGCCCGGCGCCTCGGCGGCAGGCCGCAGCAGGACGATCTTGTCGGCCAGCGTCATGGCTTCCACCTGGTCGTGCGTAACGTAGATCATACTGGCCGAATTCAGGTCGCGATGCAGGCGCGCGATTTCCAGTCGGGTTTGTGCCCGCAGCGAGGCGTCCAGGTTGGACAGCGGCTCGTCGAACAGGAAGACCTTGGGCTTCTTGACGATGGCGCGGCCGATCGCCACCCGTTGACGCTGGCCGCCGGACAGCGCGCCCGGCTTGCGCTCCAGCAGCGTATCGAGCTGCAGGATGCGCGACGCATCCGCCACGCGGCGCTTGATCTCGGCCTTGTCCAGCCGCTGCCTGGTCAGGCCGAACGCCATGTTGTCGTATACCGTCATGTGCGGGTATAGCGCGTAGCTCTGAAACACCATGGCGATGTTCCGCTCGGCCGGCGCCACGTCGTTGATGGTTTGACCGTCAATGCTCAGAGTGCCCGAGCTGACCGGTTCCAGTCCGGCGATCAGCCGCAGCAGACTGGACTTGCCACAGCCCGAGGGGCCGATGAAAACGCAGAATTCACCGGGTGCGATGCTCAGGTTGATGTCGTGCAGAACGTGCTGGCCGTTGTAGGCCAGCGCGATATTGTGGAGGCTAACTTGCGTCATAGGGTTCTCTTTTACTTGATGCCGCTGGACTGGTCGTTGATGCTCAGGAAGCGCCGGTTCAGCACGATGTATATGAACAGGATCGGCAGGATGGAGATCACCGAGCCCGCCATGACCAGGTTCCACGACGACGACTTGGCATACTGCTTGGCCACCGCGTTCAGCCCCTGCGTCAGCAGATAACGGTCGACGCTGGAAATGAACAGCAGCGGTTTCATGAACTCGTTCCAGATGCTCATGAAGACAAAGATCGCCTGCGTCGCCAGCGCAGGTTTGGCCATCGGCAAAACAATGCGGAAGAAGCGGTCGAATGGTCCTGAACCATCCAACGTGGCGGCCTCCTCGATCTCAACCGGGAAGTTGATGAAGAACTGGCGCATCATGAAAATATAGGCAATCGACACCGCCGAAGTCAGAATCACCGACAGGTGGGTATCGACCAGGCCCATACGCGCTACGATCATGTAGGCCGGGATCATGGTCACCTGGCTCGGCACCATCACCAGCAGCATCAGCGTCTGGAACAGCAGGCCCCGGCCACGGAAGCGAAAACGCGCGAGCGCATAACCTGCCATGGTGTTGAACACGAGATTGAGCAGCGTGACGGCGAGCGCCACCGAGAACGAATTCCACAGCCACTGGTAGAACGGGCCGCGCAGGATAGCCTCATAGGCCGCCAGCGTCGGCGCCTGTGGCCAGATGCTTCCGGCGACAGCGATTTCGAGAGGGCTCTTGAGCGAGGTCAGGATCGCCCAAGCAAAGGGCGCCAGTGTCAGCAAGCTGTAACCGGCCAGCACCGCGTACAGCGCGCCGGCAGCGTATGAAGGACGTTTCATCGGTTCACTCCATCCGGCCGCACAAACCGGTTCAGTATCAGTGTGGCGCAGAATATGATCACGGTCAGCACCACCGCCAGCGCGCAGGCCAGCCCCATGGTGTTGTAATTCTTGAAGGCGAAGTGGTAGATCAGCAGCGTAAAAGTCAGCGTCGCGTTCTCCGGCCCGCCCTCGCCACCGGACAAGATGAAAGCCTGGTCGAACACCTGGAAGCAACCGATCAGCCCCATGGTCAGCACATAGCAGGTGATAGGCGTCAACTGCGGCACGCTGATTTCCCAGTGGCGGCTGACAGGGCCGGCGCCATCCAGCAGCGCCGCCTCGTACAGCGAGGCAGGTATTTCCTGCAACCCAGCCAGGAACACCACCATGAAGTGGGGGATGGTGGAGAACACATTCATCAGCATGATGATGCCCAGCGCCCACTGAGGATCGCCCAGGAAGTTGATGCTGTGGCCGAACTGCTCTTGCAGGAACCTCACCACCAGCCCGTTGTTATTGAACAACCACATGAAGATCATCGTCATCGCCGCCGATGAAGTCAGCGTCGGCAGGAACAGCAGCGTGACGAAGCCGCGCTTGAAACGGATCTTGCCATTGATGGCGCACGCCAGCGCCAGCGCGATCATTGTCTGCAGCGGCACCACCACCGCCACATAGACCATGGTGTTGCGGCACGCCGCCCAAAACTTGTCATCCTCGACCAGGTAGGCCAGGTTGCGCAAACCGACAAAGGTATGGCGGCCCGACACCAGGTCCATCTTCTGTACCGAGACGAACAATGCATAGGCGATCGGCATCAGCGTGAACAGGCCGACCACCAGCAGCGCCGGCAGCAGGAAGGCATAAGCGCCGAGGGTCGCGCCGCGCGGCAGGCGCGCGCGCCACGGCCGGGGTGTCTCAGCGCCCGGCATATTGGGGATGGCGGATGTCATCGCTGGCGCTCGATTTCGCGGTTGGAAACGGTTTCGGCCTTCTCCAGTGCCTGCCGCAGCGGCTTGTTGCCGTTAAAGGCGGCCAGGAACTGGTTACCGAAGTTGGTGTTCAGAACAGGCAGTTCGATGCCGCGCGACCAGACTGTCGCATAGGCGGCGCCGGCCACGTGGGCCGCCAACGCGGGAGCGTTGCGCACCTGCATGGCAGTCTCCACGCTGCGCCGTGTCGGCAACGTACCTGACGCGGTGGCCCAAAGCCGCATGCCGGGTCCGGTCATGTAGCGCGCGAAACGCACGCCGGCCGCCTTGTTCCTGGCGCCTCGCGGTACCGCATAACCAACCACGAAGGCCATCGTCTGCTTGTGCTGGTTCACGGTCGGCATCTCGCGCGCGATAAACGGGATGCCGCCGTAATCATGCTGAAGCGCGGCTTGCACCCAGTTCCCCTCCATCATCATGACGGTCCGCTGCGTGCCGAAGGCGGCGCCCGGCCAGTCGGCCCCCAGGTCATCCTTAGGCGAGTACAGGTACTTCTGCGCGTGGCCGGCGACCAGCTGGTTCAAGTAATCATAGGCAGCCGCATTGCCGGTGAAGTGGGCATGGCCGTCGGCGCCGATCAGCGGCTGGCCCGAGGTTTCCAGCGCCGCCAGATGGCGTGCCAGATCCTTCTCGACGATCATGGCCGCCACCCCGCGCGGCAGCCTGGCCTGCAGCGACCGGGCAAAACGCATCAGGCCATTGAAGTCGCCAGGCACATCGTCCGGACGGTAACCGGCTTGCTTCAGCAAGCGCGGGTTCAGGTACAACGCCAGTGTCGAATAATCTTTGGGCAGGCCATACAACCTGCCATCGCCGCCGCGGAACGCCTGCAGGAACTGTGGGTAGAAATCAGCCTGGTCGGCGGGGCCAAGGTCCAGCGGCTCCAGCACGCCGCTTTCAATCAGGACCGGCGCTTCGGCCGCGTCCAGGTAACACACGTCGGGTGGATTACCTGCCGCAAAACGCGACTTCAGCACGTCCGGATACTTGTCTTCGATGACCTGCTTGCGCACCGCGATGCCGGTGCTGCTGGTGAAAGCGGCGGCGGCCAGGTCAAAGGCCGCCACCTCGGCGGGCGACGAACCCCATACCGCCACGGTGACCGCCTCGGCTGGCCATGCCCGCGCCGCCATGGCCAGCGCGATGCTCAGTACGGCCACGCGCAGGCGGCGTGATTGATCGTTCATTGCTTGGTCTCCTGATACTGCGATGGCCGTGATCGGCACATTATGTTGGTTGTCATCGGGAGGCGGGGCTACGAGGGCATTGTAGTCGCAGCCGCTGGCGCTTGAACCGCCAGGTAGACGGTACTCCACAACTGGGCGGCGTTCGATTCGTCGGCGGTGGCGGCGCCCGGCCCGAATGGCAGCATGCGGTAGCAACCGTCGGTCCAGGTCCAGGACCATAGTTCGCAATTGCTTTGTGACTGGGTCGGCAGAATGACCTCCCACAACGCCTGCCGCGCCTCGGCCAGCAGCGCGCGGGTGCTGGCGGGCAGATCGCGGCGGGCCAGTTGCTGTGCCAGGCCAGCTGCCAGCAGCGCCTGTTGCCACGACCACACCACGGCGCCGTGGTAGCGGTCAGGCCCGAACAGTGGCTGCAGCGCGGTATCGGCGTAGGCGCCATTGGCCACCAGCAGGCCGATGCCGGTCATCAATCCGGCCGGGAACGGACGCATGATGGCGGCCAGTTCGCGCTCGATCAATGCCGCCGGAGGCTGTTGCAGCAACAGTGCGAACCCGAGATCGGAATGCTGCACCGGTATCGGCAAACCATGGGCATCCAGCGCGATGGCGCTAAAGACCAGCTCCTCGTTGCCCAGGCTGGCCAGGGCCGGCGCCGCGTCAATGCCGAGTTGATCCGCATAGCTGCGCACACTGTCGCGCGCCGCCGCCGCGCTGCGCCGCACGGCAAAGTAGCCAGGCACCTGTTGCTCCCATACCTGCGCCAATCCGGCCGCCACCGCGTCATCCCGCAGGTAGGGCGCCAGCAGGCCGCTGGCGTGCAGCGCCGCGATGGCGCGCAGCGCGGCGGGAACCAGGATGGCGTTGACGTTATACGAGACCACTCCGCCGCCGAGCCCGTCGGCGCTGTCGCGCCAGTCGCCGGTCACCTGCCCCGGCTTCAGATGGATCAGCGTGTCGATGCCAGGCCGCTGCGCATAGGCGTCGGCCAATCGCTGCACAAGGCTGAAGTTGCGGCACAGCGCAACCCCGCGCGGCTGGCCATCGGCGCCGGGTCCGGCCAGCCATTGCGCCGCGCGCGCCCCGCCGCCGGCATGCTCCAGCAAATATGCCATGGCCGCCGGCGCCAGCATGAAATCGTCGTCGACCATCTTGTAGTCGTAGACCGGCGCGCCGCCGCTGCCGTGCAGCAGAGCGAACTCGCCGATGTCTTCCTCATGCGCGACGGCGCCATGGATATCGAGCCGGTCCAGCACCGATGCCAGACCAGCCTCGGTGGCCTGTCGGGTCAACGCCGGCATCAGCAACAGCAGCGACATCAGGGTATCCCGCCCAAAATAGGTATTGAAGCGCCACGAGCCAGCCAGCAGCTTGTCGCCATAGCTGAGGAAGGTCAGGCTCTGGCGCGCGCGCAGCGTACCGGCGGCGGGATCGCGCAGCAGCCAGGCAGGCTGCACGGGCGCCGGCGCCGCTTCAGCCGACAGTGTGGTCAGCCGCAGCCGCAGCGTCTGCCCGGGCTGCGCGCGCAGGGTGATGCGGCCATGCGCGTCGGTGTCGACGCTGCCGTTCAGCACCTGCAGCACGATGGCGTAGCCGGCCGTGCCATCGAGGCGGTCTCGCGACCAGCGCACGCTGTCGGTCGTGAAACTGACCCGGTTGTGTATACCTGGCGGCAAACTGCGATCGTGTTGATAGTCGCGCAGGACGCGGGCCGAGCTGAGCACGGCTCCGCTTACCGTCAGCACGGCGCAGTCGGCACCGATATCGGTGGCGATGCCATACAGCGGGCGCCCCTGGTCATCGCCGCCTTGCACGGCTTGCATCTGCTCGGCGCCGCTCCAGTGCACCGGAGCGGCGTCCGGCTTGAACCACAAGCCGGTAGCGCTATTTCCGGCCGGGAACGCGGTCAGCAGGCGTGGCGCCGGGCCGGACGTCAGCAGCAAGTGGGCGGCAACCGGCCCCTGGCGCAGGAATTCATTGGCAACCAGCCCTTCCGGCAGCGAGAAACGCAGGGCTGGTTCGGCAGGAGCAGGCAGCGGGTAAATCGGATCCATCGAAGAGTTCCCAAAAACAGGTGTAAAAAGACTGACGGCGCGATCGCCGGCCAGCATGAATAACATGGTAAAAAGGTGCAGGCTGTTCACCTGCCCGGTGGCGCGGTCATACGCTGCTGAAAAAAAACCGGCCGGCACAGGGGACGGGCGCCGACCGGCAAAGACCACGACACTTAGAACGATGCTGTCAGGCTAAACTGCATGTTGCGCCCCAGGATGGCGCGCGCGAAGAAGTACTTGCCGCTGGCGACTTCGGTGAACCCCGCGCGCGGATTACCTTCGGTCAGGCCGATGGTGTTGGTCAGGTTCTGCACGTTGAAGTTCAGCGATAGCGCTGGCGACAGCTGGTAACTGGCGCCCACATCCAACGTATGGTAAGCCGGCAGTACGAAGGAATTGGCGGCGTCGGCATAGCGCTTGCCAACCTGGTGATACGACAGGTAAAGCTCACCCTTGTTATCCGGCAGCAGCAGGGTCGGCGTGATGGTGTAGTTCTGGTCCGGTGAGCGCTCCGGATGCGAACCCAGGCTGGCGGTATTGACGGTGGCGGCCGATGGACCGTTGACGCTCTTGATGTTCATCGACGATTTCTGGACCACGCCGCTCAGGTTGATGCGGGCATAGCGCAACGGCTTCCATTGCAGTTCGTATTCCAGGCCATTGACGATGATATCGCCGCCAACGCGGGTTTCCAGCGTATCGCCCTCGAGCAGGCGGCTGAACTGGTAGTCCTTGAAATTGGTGCGGAACGCCGTCAGCGAGGCGGAGAAGCCGCGCCGCTGGTAGCGCGCGCCGAGTTCACCGAAGCCGATGCGGGTCACCGGATTTTCATTGTTGGCCTGGTAGCTTTTCGAATATCGTGCGTAAACGGCCAGGTTGTCATTGATCAGGTAATTGCCGCCGGCGGTGACCGAACTGTGGTTGCTGGAGCCGTTGTCGACGTAATCATATTGGCCATTGAAAGCCGGCATGGTGTTGTTGACCATGATATTGTCGGCATCGCCGCCATCCGGCCTGGTCGAGCCGGGGATCGTCACGACCGAGCCCTGCGGACGCCACGCCCGGTATCGGAAGTGCTCAAGGCGCGCGCCGGCGTCGAGGCGCAGGCGTTCGTTGACCTGATACTCGTCGTTCAGATAGAGGTTCGACGACGACAGCGAGGAGCGGCTCAGGCCGACACCCCACGGGTTGTATTCCAGTACGCTCTTATCGGTCAACTGGCCGACCACCTTGCCAGCGGCATCGATGGCGACTATGTCGAGACGGGCCGGGTTGTTCTTCACCTCGCCCAGGAAACGCGTATTGCCATCGTTGCCATTCTGTTCATTCTGGTCAACGGTCAGCAAACCGGCGGTCAGGCTGTTACCGGCCGTGGTCCAGGTCAGACTGAGGTCGTTGACGAAATTCTGGCGGTAGGCGCGGTTCTTGGCAGAGATGTTGTCGGTCAGCAGGCCGTTACCACTGACATCAGCCAATTTAGCGCCGGAGTAGATGACGCCGCTGGCCACGCCGCGGATGGCCGGCGTGGTCCCTGGGAAGCGCTTGAGCATGGCCTGGATGTCGGCGTTGGACGCCGGATTCAAGCGGTCCGCAGCCGTGCGCAGGCTGTTGTTATCGAAGGTGAAAATGGAGTTGAACTCGTTCTTGAAATCGGTGTAGCGCCCTTTGGAGCGCACCGTGAAAGCGTCGTTCAGGCGCTTTTCGAAGTTGTAGCCGATCGAAGTCGACTTGGTGGCGATGCCATCGTTCAAATCGTTGGTCTGAAGGCCATTGGTATTGCGCCCGTACTGCACGCCGTTGTCGGCGCTCAGCAAGGTGCCGTAGTTGCCGTTGAAACCGGGAACGGGTTGCGGGTTGGACGGGTTCTGGAACGGGGTCGGCAACAGGAAGGTGTTATGGTCGTTGACCACTTTGACGTTGACGCTGAATTCGCCATCGCCCCATTTGCGGCCCACGTAGGCGCGCAGCAATCCGCCATGATCGGCGGTAAAGCCGATGTCGCGCACCGAGTCGGAGGTGCGGTAAAAACCACCGAAGCCGGCGTACCAGCCGTTGCCGATCGCTCCGCCGTAGCGCAAGTCGATCCGCTTGGTGCCATAGTCGGAACCGGTCAGGCGCAGAGCGCCTTCCGGTTCTTCCTTGGAACGCACCGTAATGAAATTGACGGTGGCGCCGGCGCCATTGACGGTCAGGATACCCGAAGTGCCGCCGCGCACGGCCTCCATGCGGTCGATTGACAGTTCCTGCTTGAGTATGGTGTCGGCCAGGCCGGGATGGTAGAACACCGGCAGTCCGTCCTCGGAGAGCTGGACAAAGTTCTGGCCGCCGCCCGCCAGCCCGCGCACCGTGTAGTTGTTGGACACTTCGCCGCCGGAGTCCTCCACCATCATGCCCGGAATCAGTTCAAGCGCACTGGCCGTGCTGCGCGGTGATTTGCGATCGAGATCGGCCCGGTCGGCGCTGGTGACGGCCACCGAGCTTTCGCGCACCGTGCGCTTGAGCGAGGTACTGCCGGTGACCACCACCTTATTCAGTTTGTCGTCCGCGGTACCTTGATCGGTGCCGCTGGCACTGCTATCAGGCGATGGGACGGCTGCGCCATCCTGCGCCTGCACCTGCTGGGTCAACGCCCAGACGGCCAAGGTGATGGCGGACAGCAAAAAGCGTTTGTGATTCTTCATTTGATCTCCGTTTATTGTCTTTTTTGGCGACTACTTTATCTATGAGGCAATCCGATGCAAATCGGAATCGATTCTGACCAACCTATGCATTTTCTCCGAATTTCCAGCTGGGCAACCGGTTGTCTAATTTTGAGCAACCGGTTGCTCAACAATTTCATTATGCAACGGCGCAGGTTTGTTTGCAATTTTTTCCTATTTTGCAGCGCAACATCGCGGCACTTGCAGCGGCACGGACAAATGGCGGTATCATGCCGCTTTGGGATGACCCGCCAAGGCCAGGGAGAACAGTAGTGAAGATGACGTTGGACCAACTTGCATTGAATCTCGGCGTGTCGAAGGGCACGGTGAGCCGGGCCCTGAACGGCAAAGGACGCATGGCGGAGGAAACCCGCCAGCGCATCCTGGCCGCGATGGACGCATCCGGCTACACCCCGGACCCGACCGCACGCGAGCTGAGTCGGCGTTCGGGTCACAGCGTTGGCATCTCATTGAACAAGGGCGGCTTCGGCCCCTACTTCACCTCGTTCTGGCGTGCCTTGGTGCAAGTGGCCGGCGAACGCGGCACCCGCTTTGTCGAGATGAGCGCGCCGCTGGAAAGTTATGCCCGCCTGCCGGACGCGGTACTGTTGCATAACACGGACGAAGTGCAAGAGCGTCTGGCGCTGCTGGCCCGCCGCAAGGTGCCGGCGGTGGTGCTGGGGCACCAGCCTGATGCCGCTTATGTGGTGCCAGACGATGCCGGCGGTGGCGCGGCCGCCACCCGCTGCCTGCTGGAATTGGGACACCGGACGATCGGATTCGTCGGCATGCAGACTGCGCAGCAGTCCGATGTTGATCGCCGCCACGGCTACCGCACCGCGCTGGCGGAAGCCGGTATCGCGCCGCGCCCGGAATTGGAATTGGACGGGCAATTTTCAGTGCTGGGCGGCTATCGCGCGGTGCGGCGCGCGTGTGAGGGCGGATTGCGCTTCACGGCCTTGTTCTGCGCCAGCGACGAAATGGCCGTCGGCGCCATCGGCGCGCTGGAGGACCTGGGTCTGAAGGTGCCAGAGCAAGTATCGGTAGTTGGCTTCGATGGCCTGCCTGGTATGCCATACGAATTGACCACGGTGGTGCAGGATATCGAACGCATCGCCGTGGAAGCCATTACCCTGGCCGAACAGCTGATTGACGGTGGACCACGACGCGAGATCGTGGTGCCGGTGACGCTGCGTCCAGGCACTACCACTGCGGTTTGCATGCCGACCGTATGACGCGGGGCAGTATTATGACCCAGCCGTATCCAACAGCGCTTCCACTGCACCTGCACTACTTTTTACTGGCCAGGAGTTCCGGTGAGTATTCATACTGGAGCATTTTTCCCAGTTTCAGGGATTTGACATAGGTGGACAGGGCGCCTTAGTTCAGCCATTCCCGAAGCAATCGCAACTGACTTTCCACCTGCTGAGAAATGTCGTCCAGCATCCGCCTTGATTTAATCATCGCCAATGCCAGGCGGTCGAAATCCCGGTCAATGATGTGCCTGAGCAGCTCGATGGTTTCGTCACTGGCCAGCCGCACCATATCTTTGCCTAGCAGCGCAATCCCGGCCCGTACAGGATCATAGTCCACCGCCTCGATGATGGCCGCTTCCTCATAGATGCGATCGGCGTTTCCAGCATCGACGTAATGCGTCATCAGATGAAAGAGATCAATCGCATCCTTGGCGTTCTCCTTACCCCGCTCAGACCATGCCACCAATTTCAACACGGCCAGGCCTGGAAGCGACACCACTTTGCCAGTGCAGTCCTGCGCAAAGTTGACTTCCTCGGCTGCAGCAATCGCGTCGGTGTATCCCGCCACATTCATCATGACCTGCATGTCAGGTGGCCATGCGATTTCATTGCCTTGTGCGACGCCGCCAAACGGCACCAGGTCGACAGGCACGCCAGGACGCCCCGACTCGCCCTGATAAACCAGGCATTGCGGCGCCTTGCCCGCACTGAATTGGGCAGTCGCCAGCAATCTCTGTCTAAGCGCCTCGAATTGCTGCCAATCCTTGACGGCCACGGCGAAGTCCACGTCGCGGGTCGCGCGGTCCGGCGCCAAGCCAAATACATGCTTGAGCAGGATATCGCGCCCCGTTGCGCCTACCAGCATGTAATCGATACCTGCCGCCTGGGCGCTGGCCGCGACCGCACGCAGGATCTCGATGGTGATCGCGTCGATCGGGAACTCTGGTTTAACCGAACGTGGGGTCAATCCATTTCTCCTTGATGAGGTCGGCAGTCTCGTACGTCCTCGGGTCCAGCAGCGCCAGCAACTCCGCATAAACGACGATAGGCGGTGCGATTCCCGGCCTGGTTTCCAGGTCAGAATGCCAGAATTTTTCAAGCAATTCGACACTCCCGTTGGGGTCGGGCCTGAGCCGATGATGCTTGACCAGTTGACGGGTGGTGTCGTCCACCTTGTCAGCGCGGACATAGATGGCTTGCGTGGCAGGTTTCAGGTAGTTGGTCAAGGCATGCGCGGCGACCTCCCCTCCCCATACGGCCGCGCAATCCGCCAGGCTTTCTTGCATCCACCACTCGCGGTCGGGTGGACTGAAGCGGCGGCGCAACAATTTGGGGCGCAGCACGGATGGGTAGTTGATTGCCCATTCGTCGAGCAAACGCATGGGCTCCAACAGTTTCCGTTGCTGAGCGCTACCTTTGTTGATCAGGTAGCCACGGCGCGCCAACTCATCAATGGTGTTGTTGGCCGTTCCCAACGACACACCTGCCGCGGCGGCGATGTTCTTGAACGTCGCATTGACGAGATGCGGCGCCCCGAGCAAAGCCAGGGCCACGCGCAAACTGGCCGCATTGGCGATGCCTTTGGACGCCCGTGGCGTCCGCTGTTTGTCTTCTTGCCGTTCACCGCTGACAAATACAAACAAGCCCGGGCCACGAAGGTAGGCATTGCCATGCGTGTCGATGAACTGCTGGCCAATCTTGCGACAATACTCGGCAAGTTCCCGGCTGAGGTAAGGCGCGACCAACACGCCCTCAGTGCCAAGGTCGCTAAATTGCCGCCGGACCTGCTCGACCTGGGCCTTGCGGTCGATGAAGGATTTGCACTCGACCAGGTAGTGGTGTGTTTCGTTTTCGACGTGCAGGTCGATCCGCGCGTCCACGACATAGGATCTGCCAGGAAGAACCTCGACGGCATTGGTAACGCCACCGATACCGGTATGGGCCTGCAGCGCCGCCAAGGCTTCCTCAACCTGCTTACGATCGCGTTCCAGGGTATGTCCGAGAGTGTTCATCTTGACTTGAATTTCAATTTTTTTTATTTTTCACGGATCGTGAATAAGTACATTTTATGAAAATCCATGGAAATTTTCAATCAATGTAAATATTCACGTCCCGTGAAAATCAAACATAAATGAATTTCAACTCAAATGCCATGTTCATCAAGCAATAAACGAGTACATCCCAGCGAGTACGTTTTGCCGAGTGCGCCTCGCCCCTCAATGGTGCAGCCCGCACATTGTCGGTGCAACCGAACGGGGCATCGGTATCCGAACGTGCACCGAAATAGCCGGAATTGAGCCCAAATTAGCCGCTTCCTGGATGGCACACATCCTGCTTATAGGTAGGCAAGCGAGAGGCGCGGCAGACTTTGCCAGTAGCGCTTCTTGAGCATGGACGCTAGGGTTCCGGTCGCCACCGCGCGATGTCTGGACCGAGAGCATCCGGCTTCGAAAGCAGTTGGTTCGGAGCTCCACGGAGGGATAAAAGCCCGGGAGGTCGTCACATTCGCAATGTGATGCTCGCCTCTCGTCCTTTTAATTTCCTCGGAGGTTTGCTCATGCGATTCGCCTTTTCTCCGCGCGTTCTGCGCAATCTACTCTCTTCCCTCCTCAGTGTGACCTTGACGCTGGGCGCGCTTGCCCCGGCTGCGGCAGAAGTCAAAGTGGGCGTCTCCGATTGGCCTGGCTGGGTGGCCTGGTACGTCGCCGAACAGAAAGGCTTCTTTGCCGCGCATGGCGCCAAGGTCAAGCTGGTGTGGTTTGCCAATTACAGCGATTCCATCTCGGCGCTGTCCACCGGCCAGCTCGATGCCAACTCGCAGACCTGGTCCGATACCATGACGCCGTTGGCCAAGAAGGTCAAAGTCAAAGCCATCCTGGTCAACGATAACTCGGCCGGCAATGACGCCCTGATGGTCGGCCCGAAGACCCGCAGCATCGCCGACCTGAAAGGCAAATCCATCGCACTGGAACAGTTCAGCATTTCCCACTTCGTACTGGCCAATGCGCTGAGCCGAAACGGCCTGTCGGTCGGCGACGTCAAGATCGTCAATCTCTCCGCAGGCGATGCGGCGGCAGCGTTCATGTCGGGCCGCGTCGATGCGGCAGTGGTGTGGAATCCGTGGGTGTCGCGGATTGAAAGCAGCGGCAAGGGCCGCGCGCTGTTCACGTCCAGGGACATGCCCGGCCTGGTGCCGGATTTACTGGTCGCGCAGGATAAAGCCCTGGCGGACAAAGCCCGGCGCGCGGAACTCGTGGGCATGATCAAGGCGTGGTTCGACACCGAGGATTTCATCCGCAACCACCCGGCGGAAGCATTGCAGATCATGTCCAAAGTCGTGAGCATGAAACCCGCGGAATACCAGGTGTTCCTGCCCGGGACGCGCTTCTTCAACCCGGCGGACAACCTGGCGGCCATGGACCCGGCCAATCCCAAATCGCTGGTGGCGGTGGGCCCGACCATCCACCAATTCCTCAGTGCGAACAAGCTGGTCGAAGGCGCGGTCGACTTCGGCGGCGGCATCGACAAGTCCTTGCTGCTGGACGCCCTGAAAAAATAAGAGGCTGCCATGTCGAACATGAATGACCGCCCGGCCCAGGCGCAGGAGCCGGTGCGCGTGCGCAACCGGCGTTCCCCGTGGGCAGTGGGTGGGGAGTTGCCGCGCGGCGTGCTGCTGGCCCTTGCCGCCACGGGTTTTCTGCTGCCGTGCGCCGCCTGGGTGCTGATCTCATCCAACGGCTGGGTTGACGCGGTGTTCTTGCCGACCTTGCAGCAAGTCCTCGCCAGCGTACAGACGTGGGCGCTGGACGGCGACCTGGCAGCCGACGTGGGCATCAGCATCAGCCGCGTGTACGGCGGCTTTGCGCTGTCGGTCCTGCTCGCGCTTCCGCTCGGCATACTGCTGGGCGCTTTTCCGCCCGCCCGCGCACTGCTGGAACCGGTCATCGACTTCAGCCGTTATTTGCCCGCGGTGGCGTTCATTCCCCTGATCATGCTGTGGGTCGGCATCGACGAGAGCGCCAAGGTGACAGTGATTTTCATCGGCACCTTCTGCCAGATGATCCTGCTGATTGCCGGCGACATCATGCGGGTGCCGACGGCCCCCATCGAAGCGGCCAGGACCATGGGGGCCACCAACCAGGAAGTGATCCAGCACGTGCTGATTCCAGCCGCGTGGCCGGCAATGTTCGACACGCTGCGCGCCATGATGGGGCTCTCCTGGACGTACCTGGTGGTGGCGGAACTGGTCGCGGCCAGTTCCGGCCTGGGCTTTTCCATCCTGAAGGCGCAGCGCTTCCTGCAGACCGACAAGATCTTCGCCGGCATCTTGCTGATCGGCCTGGCCGGCCTGTTGACCGATCAAGCCTTCCGTTGGCTGCATCGCAGGGCGTTTCCCTGGCATCACTTGCGGACCTGAACCATGACAAACCCTGTGAACAAAATCAGCATCCGCCATCTGGACAAGCATTACGGCGCCGGTGCGCGCCGCACCCAGGCACTACACAACATTAACCTCGATATTGCTGCCGGTGAATTCATCACGCTGGTCGGCGCCTCCGGTTGCGGCAAGTCGACCTTGCTGCGCACGCTCGGCGGCCTGGAGGAATATTCGATTGGCAGCCTGGCATGCAACGGGCGGCCGGTGGATGGCCCGGGACCTGACCGCGCGATGGTATTTCAAAGCTACAGCCTGTACCCATGGCTGACGGTGATGGAAAACATCCGTTTTTGCCGGAAGTTGCACTTTCATCGCGATAACACGACGTCCGCCGACGTGGAGCAGGCCTCCGGCCGCAGCGACGCGCTGCTGGCGCTGATGGGACTGTCGCACGTCAAGCACGCTTATCCGGCGGAGCTGTCGGGCGGGATGCAGCAGCGGGTCGCCATCGCGCGCGCCCTGATGGTGCGCCCCGACGTGCTGCTCATGGACGAGCCGTTCGGCGCGCTCGACGCGCAGACACGCGAAGTCATGCACGACCTGATGCGCTACCTCTATTTGCTGGAAAAGACCACCGTGGTCTTCGTCACGCACGACGTGGAAGAAGCGATCTACCTGGGACAACGCGTGGTGGTAATGGCGCCGCGTCCAGGCCGTATCGATTCGGTGTTCGACGTGCCCTTCGGCCCCGACAGGCATCAGGACTTGAAGCTGGCCCCGGAATTTACCGAACTCAAACGCCGGATCCTGGACCGCATCCGCGAAACATCCGGCATGAAGACCGACCTCGAACAATTGAAGAAACTCACGGAGCATCAACATGGAAATTAAGACGCCGCATCCCGACGCTTCGGCATTGCTGTGGAGTGAGGACGTTCCCGGCGGAAGCCACCTGTCGTTTTGCGTCAAGCGCGGCACCACGCTGCGCTTTACCGACCAGGAAGGCGCCGCGAACGTTGCCCTGCTGCTGTACCGCGCCGATGAACGGCTGGAGCGCCTCAACCTGCCGGATACGCTGAAGGCGCAGCATACCGCCCACCTGACGGCAGGCCACGTGCTGTACTCGGACATGGGCCGGATTCTCGCCGCCATCACCAGCGATACCGTGGGCTGGCACGATCCCCTGTGCGGCTTTTCCGACGCCGCACAGGTACGGGAAAAATACGGCGAGGGCCGCTACCAGGAACGGCGCAACGCCATGTACCGCAACGGCAGGGACAGCCTGCTGATCGAGCTCGGCAAGTGGGGCCTGGGTTGGCGCGACCTGATGCCCAGCCTGAACCTGTTCTCGAAAGTCAGCGTGGACCAGGACGGCCGCTTCGTCCATGCCCCCAACCATTCCAGCGCCGGCAGCCACGTCGAGCTGCGCTTCGAGATGGACACCCTGGTCGTCCTGTCGACCGCGCCGCACCCATTGTCGCCATCACGTGAGTACGCCCCGGGCGGCGTTGCCATCGTTGCGTGGCACTCCGGCGTCGCGGGGCCTGACGACAAGTGCCGCCTGTCCTGCCCTGAAAACCAGCGCGGCTATACCAATACCGAACGCGTCTACCGCTAGGAAAATCACCATGCACACACTGCAGACCAGCACCTTCGATCCCGCCCACGCGGTGTTCGACTATACCCACGCGGCCGGCGAGCCCTGGACCCACGTGGTCAAGCGCGGCCAGACATTGCGCATCATCGACCTCGAAGGCAACCAGGCGGTCGATACGCTGTTTTACAACGAGCACGATACGACCGAGAGCTACAGCGCCACCGATACGCTGCAACGGCAAGGCAGCGTCTACCTCGGCGCCGGCTCGGTGCTGCGTTCCAATCGCGGCAACGCGATGCTCACCATCACCGCCGACACCTGCGGCAGGCACGATACGCTGGGGGGCGCTTGCGCGTCCGAGAGCAACAGCGTGCGCTACGCCGCGGACAAGAAATACATGCACAGCTGCCGCGACAACTTCCTGATCGCCCTGACGCGGCTGGACCGTGGCATGGGCAAGCGCGACCTGGCGCCCAATATCAATTTCTTCATGAACGTGCCGGTCACGCCGGAGGGCGGGCTGACGTTCGAGGATGGCTTGTCCGCACCGGGCAAGTATGTCGAGATGCGCGCCGAGATGGACGTGCTGGTGCTGGTCTCCAATTGCCCGCAACTGAACAACCCCTGTAACGCTTACAACCCGACGCCGGTGCGCTTCGTGGTGTGGGATGCGGAGGCCTAAGCGATGTTCACAAAAATCCTGATCGCCAACCGTGGCGAGATCGCCTGCCGCGTAATCCGTACCGCCCGTCAAATGGGCATCAAGACGGTGGCCATTTATTCCGAAGCGGATCTGGAGTCATTGCACGTGCGCCTGGCCGACGAAGCCGTTTGCGTGGGCCCCGCCGCCGCAAGCGACAGTTACCTGAACGCCACCGCCGTATTGAACGCGGCGCGCAGTACCGGCGCGCAAGCCATCCACCCTGGCTACGGTTTCATGAGCGAGAACGCAGGCTTTGCGGAAGCTTGTGCCGAGGCCGGGATCGTCTTCATCGGCCCGCGCCCGGGCCAGATGCGTGAATTCGGCCTCAAGCACACCGCCCGCGCGCTGGCGCAGCAAGCCAGCGTGCCGCTGCTGCCGGGCACCGAACTGTTGCCGGACCTGGAAACCGCGCTCGACAGCGCCCGGCGCATCGGCTACCCGGTCATGCTGAAGAGTACCGCCGGCGGTGGCGGCATCGGCATGCGCCTGTGCGCCGATGTCGAGGAATTGACATCCGCTTATGCGTCGGTGAAGCACCTGTCGGAAAACAATTTCAAGAACAGCGGCATGTACCTTGAAAAGTTCGTCCGCAATGCGCGCCATGTCGAAGTGCAGATCTTTGGCGATGGACGCGGCAACGTGGTCTCGCTGGGCGAGCGCGATTGCTCGGTGCAGCGCCGCCATCAGAAGGTGATCGAGGAAACGCCCGCCCCCGGCATCAGCGCGGCCACCCGCGCGGCGCTGGCCGACACCGCCGTGCGGCTGGCGCGCTCGATCGCCTATCTTTCCGCGGGCACCGTGGAATATGTGCTGGACGCGGACAGTGGTGAATTCTACTTCCTGGAGGTGAACACGCGCCTGCAGGTCGAGCATGGCGTGACCGAACTGGTATTCGGCGTGGACCTGGTCGAATGGATGATACGCGCGGCAACCGCCGGTTTCGAACTGCCTCCCCAGGAAAGCTTGCGCAGCAACGGCCACGCGATGCAGCTGCGGGTGTACGCCGAGGATCCGGCCAAGAACTTCCAGCCGTCATCCGGCGTGCTGACCGAGGTGCAATTCGCGCCGGGACTGCGCGTCGATACATGGGTGGAACGCGGCGTGACCGTCAGTCCGTATTACGATCCGCTGGTGGCCAAGCTGCTGATCCACAGCGCCAGCCGCGCGGAATCCATCGCCACGCTGCGCAGCGCGCTCGATACCACGCGCATCGACGGCATCGAGACCAACCTGGCCTATCTGGCCACGATCCTGGACTATCCGCTGTTCCAGCAAGGGCGCCAGACCACGCAATTCCTGGCTTCCATGCCCTACCAGCCGCGCACCATCGACGTGCTGGACGGCGGCATCCAGTCCACGCTGCAAGACTATCCCGGCCGCGTGGGCCTGTGGGCGGTCGGCATTCCGCCGTCCGGCCCGATGGATGCCTACGCGCACCGCTACGCCAACCACCTGCTCGGCAACGCCGCCACCGCCGCCGCGATGGAGATGACGCTAAAGGGCACGACGCTGCGCTTCAACTGCGCCACCCACATCGCGCTGGCCGGCGCCGACATGCGCGCCACGCTGACCGGCGCCGGCGGCGAACGTCCACTCGCCAACTGGCAGGCGCACAGCGTGCAGGCCGGCGACACGGTGCGGCTGGCGGGGATCAGGGGCGCGGGATTGCGCGCCTACCTGGCCGTCAGCGGCGGCTTCGATACGCCGCAGTATCTGGACAGCCGCTCCACTTTCACGCTCGGCAATTTCGGCGGCCACGGCGGCCGCGCGTTGCGCAGCGGCGATGTGCTGAAGCTGCACGCGGCGCACGACCTGCCGCCGCAACGACCGGCCCACGCCGTGCAGGAATACAGCCACCACTGGGACATCGCCGTTCACTACGGCCCGCACGGCGCGCCGGACTTCTTCACCGATGACGATATCGCCATGTTCTTCGGCACGGACTGGGAAGTGCACTTCAACTCCAGCCGCACCGGCGTGCGCCTGATCGGTCCAAAACCGCGCTGGGCGCGCACCGATGGCGGCGAAGCCGGCCTGCATCCATCGAACATCCATGACAACGCCTACGCCATCGGCTCCATCGACTTTACCGGCGACATGCCGGTGATCCTCGGGCCGGACGGCCCGAGCCTGGGCGGCTTCGTCTGCCCCGCGGTCATCGTCTCGGCGGACCTGTGGAAAATGGGCCAGTTGAAACCGGGCGACAAAGTCCGCTTCATCCGCGTTACGCCGGAACAGGCGGTGACGATGCGCGCGGCGCTGGAAAGCAGTTTGGAGCTCGGCACCGCGCTGCCCGCGCCGGTGCGCACCGGCGAAGGTGACAACTGTCCCGCCATCGCCGGCCAGGGCGCCTACAGCGACGGCACGCGCGTACTGTACCGCCGCGCAGGGGACGACTACCTGCTGGCCGAATTCGGCGACATGGTGCTGGACATCACGCTGCGCTTCAAGGTGCACGCGCTGATGCAGGCCATCGAGCGCGCCGCGCCGGCTGGCGTGATCGACCTGACGCCGGGCATACGCTCGCTGCAAATCCACTTCGACCACCGCAAGCTGCCGGCAGCAAGGCTGATCGGCCTGATCGACGGCGTGCTCCGGGATGCGCCCTCGGTCGATGAAATCGTGGTGCCATCGCGCATCGTGCACCTGCCACTGGCATGGAACGACTCGCAAACCCAGCTGGCAATCCAGAAATACCAGACCACGGTACGGCCGGACGCGCCCTGGTGTCCCAGCAATATCGAATTCATCCGCCGCATCAACGGCCTGGCCAGCGAGCAGGATGTCTACGACGTGGTGTTCGGCGCCAGCTACATGGTCCTGGGCCTGGGCGACGTCTACCTCGGCGCGCCGGTGGCGACGCCGGTCGATCCGCGCCATCGCCTCGTCACCACCAAGTACAACCCGGCGCGCACGTGGACGCCGGAAAACGCGGTCGGCATCGGCGGCGCCTACATGTGCGTGTACGGCATGGAAGGCCCGGGCGGCTACCAGTTCGTCGGCCGCACCGTGCAGATGTGGAACCGCTACCGCCAGACCGACAGCTTCCGCGACGGCCATCCGTGGCTGCTGAGGCTGTTCGACCAGATCCGCTTCTACGAAGTCAGCGAAGAACAGCTGCTGCGCCACCGGCAAGACTTCCCGCTTGGCCGCTTCGACATCCGCATCGAGGAAACCACGTTCTCGCTGGCCGACTACAACCGCTTCCTGGCGCGGGAACAAGAGACCATCACCGTCTTCAAGGAGCGCCAGCAGGCGGCCTTCAACGCCGAGCGCGAACGCTGGATCGCCAACGGCCAGGCCGACTTCGTGGGGGAGGAAGCCGCCGGCGGCGACAGCGAAGGCGCCGAGCTCCCTGTCGGTTGCGAATACCTGACGGCGGAGGTACCGGGCAGCGTCTGGCAAATCCTCGCGGAGCCGGGCCAGGCGCTCGCAAGCGGCGATCCCATCGCCATTTTCGAGTCCATGAAGATGGAAATTTCCCTCAGGGCCGGCGCCGCGGGCGTCGTCACCGAATGGCTGGTCGCCAAAGGCACGCCGGTCAATGCCGGCCAACGTATCGCAGTTTTCAAACCTCACGCAGCAGACTAATAGGAGCGTTACATGCTTTATCGCCAAATCACTGTTTCCGCTGTTACCGCCATGATCGTCACGTGCACCAGCGTTGCACTGGCGGAGGATACGGTCCCTGCCCCGGCCTGGACCGGCCACGTCGACCTGGTCAGCCGCTATGTCCTGCGGGGCGTCACCGAAACCTACGGTCCCGGCGCGCCGCTGGGCAACCCGGGCGCGGATGCGCCGGAATCGCGCCGTCCGGCGCTGCAATGGGGCGCCGACTGGTCCGATCCTTCCGGCTTGTATGCGGGCTATTTTGGCAGCATGATCAATTATTCGTACAAGCAGCTGGGCGAGTCGTACAGCAACCGCAGCATCACCGATTTCCAGCATAAGAAATCCGTGGAGAACGATCTCTACGGGGGCTACAACGGCAAGGCCGGCGATTTTTCGTACACGGTCGGCGTCACCGGCTATGTCTATGTCAACGGCAAGCATTCGAATGCGCTGGAGACCAAACTGGCGGCCAGCTATGGCGAATTCACGCTGGGCGCACAGACCTTGCTCAGCGACGTCGTGTGGGGCAACAAGGGCGATACCTACTGGACACTCAACCTGACCCACCCGCTGCCGTATGCGCTGACGCTGAACGCATCGCTGGGCTATTACACGTATCGCAAGCAAGGCAAATTCCTTGGCTCGACGGATACCGCGCTGGGCGTGGCCTGCCCTGCCGGCCAGAGCTTCTTCGACAACGGCTGCCTGCCGGGCGGCGCACCGGTATCGGGTGGATTCCGCCACCTGATCGTGGGCGTCAGCCAGCCGATCGGCGAAACCGGCGTGACGTGGACCCTGCAGGGCATCCTCGGTGGCGACAACCGGTTCGGCGTCAAACAAAAGAATCAATTGCTGGCATCCGTCAGCTACGCCTTCTAAGCCGGGGACCGCATGAACATCGCACAAGAATTGCTGCGCTGGTGCTGGAAAACGTTGCTCTTGATTGCGGCGCATCCGCGCGGCGCTTGCGGGCCCCGCTATGGCGCCAACACGGAAAACCGGCGACATCTGCCTTGAACAACACAGGATATCCATATGAATTCCACTGCCCCTACCACCCAGGCCTCGCCCGAATGGATCATCAAGTTCGATACGCCGATATATACCGACGCCAATGCCGATGCCGTGCCGTCCAGGCCCTTGCCTTTGGCGGGGCTGCGGTTCGCCGTCAAGGATAATATCGACGTCGCTTCTGTCCCCACGACCGCCGCCTGCCCCGCTTATTCGTATACGCCTGCCAGTCATGCCCACGTCGTCGAGCGCTTGCTCCAGGCGGGGGCCGGCATCGTTGGCAAGACCAACCTGGACCAGTTTGCGTGCGGCCTGAATGGCTCGCGTTCACCCTATGGCGCGGTCCCCAACAGCTTTAATGCCGATTACGTCAGCGGCGGTTCCAGTTCCGGATCCGCATACGCTGTCGCGACCGGCCAGGTGGACTTCTCGCTGGGTACCGATACCGCGGGCTCCGGCCGCGTGCCCGCCGGCCTGAATAATATCGTGGGCATCAAGCCATCGCGAGGCCTGTTAAGCGCGCGCGGTGTCGTGCCCGCCGCGCCCAGCGCGGACTGTGTGTCGATCTTCGCCCGCACCGTCGCCACCGCCGTGCAGGTGCTGCAAGTGGCCCGCGGATACGACGCCGCAGACCCGTATTCGCGCCAACTGGACGTGTCGCAAAGCCCCTTCCCGCCCCGCTTCCGTTTCGGTGTGCCGGATGTCCTGAACTTTTTTGGCGACGCCGCAGCGGAAAGTGCCTTCGAGGACGCGGTAAGCCGGCTGGTTTCGCTGGGTGGCGTCCAGGTGACGATTGCCTACGCCCCCCTGGCGCAGGCGGCAAGCCTGCTGTACGACAGCGCACTGGTTGCGGAACGCTATGCGGCCTTGCGCGAATTCGTCGATGCGCACGATGCCGACATCATCGAGCCGGTGCGCGGCATCCTGACGGGTGGCCGGAAGTTCAGCGCGGCGGACCTGGTCGATGCGCAGCGCCGCTTGCGGGAACTGGCGCAACGGGTGACGCCGATGTGGGACGACATCGACGTCTTGCTTGTCCCGACGGCACCGACGCACTACACCATCGCAGAAATGCAGGCGGACCCGGTAGCCCTCAACCGCAACCTGGGCGCATACACCAACTTCGTCAACCTGCTCGACTATGCCGCCATTTCCGTCCCCAGCAGCATCCGCGCCGACGGACTGCCGTTCGGCGTCACCTTCATTGGACCTTGTGGATCCGACCTGCGCATCGCCGACCTCGGCCAGCGCTACCACCACGCGACGGGCCTCGGCATGGGCGCCACCGGAAGGCCGCTGCCGCCGGCAGTCCCCCTGTTTGACGCGCCCGCACCGGCCACCGTGCGGGTGGCGGTCGTCGGCGCCCATCTCTCCGGCATGCCGCTCAACAAGCAGTTGACCGAGCGCCACGCGGTGCTGGTCGCCGAGACGCGCACCGCGCCGGACTACCGCTTATACGCCTTGCCGGGCACGACGCCCCCGAAACCGGGCATGGTCCGCGTCGCACCGAATGAAGGCAGCGCGATTATCGTCGAGGTCTGGGAAATGCCGGTGGAGCACTACGGCAGCTTCGTCGCCATGATCCCGTGGCCATTGGGCATCGGCACCATCACGCTGGCGGACGGCTCGTCGGTCCAGGGCTTTGCCTGCGATGCGCTCGCGCTGGCGAGTGCCGAGGACATTTCGCATTACGGCGGCTGGCGCGCTTATATCGCGGCAAGGTAACGGCGAGGACAGACAAATGCAAACCCATCATCTGAAACCTGTTCCGCTATATCGGCAGGCGGCCGCGACTCCCGGTCCAGCCGCGACGTGGCCTGTCGACGACGTACTGGCGCTGTTCGAATTGCCGTTCACCGACTTGATCCACCAGGCGCAGCAAGCGCACCGCGCCAACTTCCCGACGGGCGAGATCGAACTGGCCACACTGCTGTCGATCAAGACCGGCGGCTGCGAGGAAGACTGTGCCTACTGCCCGCAAGCGGCACGCTACGATACCGGCGTCGAAGCCAGCAAACTGCTTGACCTTGACACCGTGCTGCAGGCGGCCAAGGAAGCCAGGAACAACGGCGCCACCCGCTTCTGCATGGGCGCCGCCTGGCGCAGTCCGAAGGACCGCGACATGGAAAAAGTCGAGCACATGGTGCGCTCGGTGAAGGCGCTGGGCCTGGAGACCTGCGCCACGCTGGGCATGCTGGAAGCGCACCAGGCGCAGCGCCTGAAGGATGCGGGCCTGGATTACTACAACCACAATCTGGACACGGCGCCTGATTTCTACAACAGCGTGATCTCGACCCGCGATTACCAGGACCGCCTGGACACGCTCGGCCGTGTCCGCGAAGCCGGCCTGAAAATATGCTGCGGCGGCATTGTCGGCATGGGCGAGACGCGCGTGCAGCGCGCCGGCCTGATCGCGCAATTAGCCAACCTGAATCCTTATCCGGAATCCGTGCCGATCAACCACCTGGTGCAGGTGGCAGGCACGCCGCTGTATGGCCGGGAGCCGCTGGATCCGTTGGAGTTCGTGCGCACCATCGCGGTGGCGCGCATCACCATGCCCAAGGCGCGCGTTCGCCTGTCGGCAGGTCGCAGGGAACTGGGTGATGTGGTGCAAGCGATGTGCTTCCTGGCCGGCGCGAACTCCATCTTTTATGGCGACAAGCTGCTGACCACGGACAATCCGGAAGCGGAGGATGACAGGGCGCTGCTTAAAAAACTTGGGCTGCAAATGGCTGGGCAATCGTGAATTGGGAAAATCCCCCGATGAAGCACAGAGCTTCCTGGTCAGTTAAACCACGGCAGCGCTGAACGACTCGGGCCGCCGCGCAAGCAGATGCGACAGTCGTTGAAGCCCGGCCTGCAAGCGTCCACGGTCCTTGATGCTGCCCAAGGAAATCCGGATGGCATTCACGGATCCGCTGCCGGTTGCGAATGCCTCCGCCGGCGTGACCGCGATGCCCTCGCCGTCGGCCACGCGCGCAAGCTGCGACGGGCTCCAATACGCCGGCAACTCGAGCCATACATGCAGGCCATCACCAAAGCCGCTGTACCGCCCCGCCAGAATATCCCGAGCCATCCGGTGGCGCAGGCGCGCCTCGTTGCGGACGCCTTCCAACAATCTGTCGGCCGAACCGTCGAGGATCCATTGCGTGGCCAGTGCGGCCGTCAGGGGAGCAACCATCAGCGCAAAGGATCTGAGCGCGGCCAAGAAACGCTCGCGCTGGTGCGGGTCGCGTATCAGCACGAAGGCCACACGCAAGCCGGGCGTCAGGCATTTCGACAGGGTGGCGATGTAGTGCACGTGTTCCGGGGCATACGTGGCAACCGGTGGTGGCGGCGCATCGGCCAGCAGCCAGTAGGGATCGTCCTCGACGATGCGTACATTGCAGCGCTTCGCGATGCCGGCGAGCTCCTTGCGCCGGCGTTCCGGAATGGTGGTGGCGGTCGGGTTCTGCAAGGTCGGATTGAGATAGACCAGCCCGGGCTTGTGCCGGCGGCACGCTTCCTCCAGCATCTCGGGCACCATTCCGTGCTTGTCCACGTCCACCGCAACGATGCGCCGGCCGAATTGGGTCGCCGCGGCACGCAAGCCGGGGTAAGTCGTCGGCTCCGCCAGGATGATATCGCCAGGCTCCGTCAGCGCAAGCATCGATGCGGCGATCGCCGCCTGCGCGCCCGGACAGACCACGACCTGCCGGGAATCCAGATGCCCAAACATCGGTTCGAGCCATTTGGCGCCAGCTTTCCGGTCGGAGTCGCTTCCCCCGGCCAGGTGGTAAGTCATCAGCAATTCATTATTTGCCCGCATCAGTACTTGAGACAAACCTTGTTTCAACAGGTCGTCGAAGTCCACGCCATCCGGCGGCGGCGGAGTATTCATGCTCAGGTCGAGGATCGAGGTCAATTCGACTTTCGGCGCCGCGACATAGGTGCCGCGAGCACCGCGGCCCTCGAGCAAGTTGCGGCGCCTGGCTTCGTCGTATGCGCGCGTGATCGTCGTCAGGTCGACGTCCAGCTGCGCCGCCAACTGGCGCTGCGGAGGCAGGCGGTCACCCGGCTTCAGCGCGCCGTCTGTCACCGCCGCCTGCAACGCATCCGCAATTTGCAAAAAACGTGGCTCACCGTGCGCCGCCAAGCGCGGCAACCACGTTGGCGAATTTTCATCTTGTATGGTTTTCACCTGGGACATTTTGTCTCAATGTATGGATATTGCTTTTAGGTAGTATGCCTCAGGATGTGTAGCGGCAGCATCCTTGCATGGCCGTCGCTGCCGTTTTCTCAAGTAATCGCCTGGAAATACGCAAAATGATGGATTGGGTCCCTGTAGTCTTCGTTACGTTCAAATTCCTCGTGCTCGGCACGGGCATGTTCTTCGCCATCAAGTGGCATTACGATCAAGGGAAGAAGGGGAAAGAACAGGCGGACGAGATGCGCGCGGTGGTACGCGCGGGCGGCAAGGTGGCCGTCGTTTTCGCGCTGTCGCTCCTGGGCCTGGGGCTCGTCACCTTCGTCGCTGGCAGGATGCTTGGTTTGGACTTGAGCTTTCCATAGTCGGCCGATATCCAGTGATGCGGCAGCAATTTCCCGATGCGGGTGTTGGGCGGCATCGGCATCGCTGCAAGCTGTTAGATACTTGCCGACAGGACTCTGGCCAGCGGCTGCATGATGGCCAATATATTGTCCATTGGTGTATTGTTTTTGTTCTTAAGCGCCAAAATAATATCCATTAAAAACTCACCACTGGCGCCTCCGCCAGATACGAAAAAGGCCAGTCCGAAGACTGGCCTATCCGTTGGATCTATTGGTCGGGGCGAGAAGATTCGAACTTCCGCCCCCTTGCACCCCATGGGCCTTCATTCCTGTCCAGTATGGTCTCGCACAGGTCAGCAATGCCCTGCTCAGCCTTTCTATGCGGATTTCGTCGTCCAGAAACGACTTTTCGACTATACAAACGGCTAAAAATATTTATTTTAAATTCCTTGCATTAATTTTTATTTTCTTATTGCATTGATATTTTTTTAGAATATATAATTCGCAGCGTTTGCAGAGGGCGCCTTATGCAAACATCGTGCACTTCACTGCCTGAACAGGGAATTGTGAAGTTAATAATATAGCAATAAGGATTTATACCAATGCGATATATTAAGAAGGACGAACTGCAGCTCGTTTCTGGCGCAGGAGCGGGGATAGGTGGCGCAGTCGCCGGCGCAATTACCGGCGGAGCCGCCGGCTACGCAGCCAGCGGTGGTTCGGTGAGTGGCGCCGCCTGCGGCGCCATTGCTGGTGCGGCTGTTGGCGGTATCGGTGGCAATGGCACCTCGCAAGCTACCATTGGCGGCGCGGCCGGCGTGTTTTGCTCGCGGCCGCCTTCGCCACCACCGCCACCGCCACCACCACCGCCACCACCGCCATTACCGCCAAAGGCACCTGATTAAATAGGATAAAGGACGCCGATAAAAAATGGCGTCCTTAAGCTTCGTAGATAAGTCGGGATACTGCCGCACCCAATTAAAACCGACATTCAGTCGGGGGCGATGGAAAAGATAAATGCGACGGTAACTGTGCATTTTTTCCGGTGTATTTATCCTGTCCGGCGGTATGTGGCGCTATCCCGGCAAAATTTGATAATTCCTCGCCTTATTTAATCTCGCGGATTTACCGGGTAAAAGCATTTAATAAGACCACTGGTTTTGGCTGCATGGCGTTTTTTAGGTAGTTTTATTTTGTCCTCATCTTTGTTTCGCGATGAAGTCCTGGATTCCGATCACAAACGTGCACTGGGTCAGGTGGTGTTAATCCAGCCGCTGTCGCACACCCTGCTGGTGATCGTCGCTTCCTGCATCTTGGTCGCGCTTTGTCTTGCCCTGGTACTGTGCCATTACACCCGTAGAACCGAGGTCAAGGGAGTGCTGGAGCCGCGCGACGGCGTCGTCAAGTTGTACGCTCCCCAGAACGGCCGCCTGGTGACATCGCATGTCCGTGAAGGACAGGAGGTAAGGAAGGGGGAAGTGCTGCTGATTTTTACCTCGGATCGTGGCACGGCGACCGGACAGGTGATGGAAGAAAACGAGGATGCGCAACTGAAGATACGACTGGGTACGCTTGAAAAAGAGCGCCGGGAAACGCGTGTCCTGCAGCAGGCAGATTCCGCCGTGTCAAGCGAGGGACTGGCGTCGCTGCGTCGTGCGCAGGAAAACTTGATCTCCCAGATAAAGGTGCAGGCGAACCGTGTGCAAGTCGTGGAAGATGGGCTGGCGAGGTTCGAGAAACTGCAGCAGTCGGGCTTCGTCCCGGAATTGCAGGTGCAAAGCAAGCGCGAAGAGATGCTGGATCAGCAGTTGCGCCTGCAGGCAATGCAAAATCAAAAGATTACCAACGACGCCGAAATACACCGGGTCGCGCGGCTGCTGGCCGTGGCACCGGCCCGGGAGGCCGTAGCAGAGGCGCAGTTCGCAAGGAATATTTCCTCGACACAGACGGAACTCAATAATCACATCGGGGGTCATGCGTGGTCATTGCTGGCGCCCTGCGATGGGGTGATCGCCTCGTTTTCCATTAACAAGAATCAAACCGCATCGGTAGGTGTGCCTTTAATCACTATTATTCCGAGGAACAGCCAACTACAGGCCCATCTCTACGCTCCCAGCCGCGCCCTGGGGTTCATAGGCCCGGGGAAGCATGTCAAGATGAAGCTCGATGCCTATCCTTATCAGCGCTTTGGCATGCTCACCGGCCAAGTTGAATCGATGGCGGGCACCCCGGCACTGTTGAGTGAAATTTCCAGCAGCGCGCGCCTCATTCCTAGCGGCATAAGCGACGAGCCGGCCTATGTCATTCAAGTCCAGCTGGATCAACAAACCATCCATGCCTACGGCCTGCCGCGGGCGCTCAAGCCCGGCATGCAAATCTCTGCGGAGATCGAACTGGACACCCGACGTCTTTACGAATGGATCATGGAACCGCTGTTGAGCAGATGATGCAACTTAATTTCAGTATCGCCCGTAAGCTTCCCTTCATACTGCAAACGGAAGCATCCGAGTGTGGGCTAGCCTGCATAGCAATGATTGCCTCCTATTTGGGGCACCATGTCGACTTGCCAGAAATGCGCAAGCGCTTCCCCGTTTCGCTGAAAGGAACAACGCTGGCGCAACTGATCGCCATCTCCGAGCAGCTAGGCATGTATACGCGCGCACTCCGGGTCGATCTCGATGAGCTGGCGCAAGTGCAAACGCCGGCTGTCCTGCACTGGAACCTGAATCACTTCGTCGTCCTGAAAGCGGTTCGCGGCGAATGGGCGACAGTGCATGATCCGGCGGTAGGGGATGTGAGAATCTCCATGAAGGATGTGTCGCGGCATTTCACCGGCGTCGTGCTGGAGTTGACCCCTGGCATGACATTCACGCGCAAGGCGCGCCAGCCGCCGATCCCCCTGTCTCAGCTTGTCGGCAATCTGGTCGGGCTCAAACGCAGCCTGGTCCATCTCCTTGTCCTTGCCGTTGTACTGGAAGCCGTGGCGATGGTGATGCCTGTGCTCAGCGAATGGATCATGGACGGCGCCATCGTCAGCGCGGATACGCACCTGCTGACCCTGCTTGGCATGGGGCTGGTGTTGCTGGGGACGACTAACGCAACGATTGGCGTCTTGCGTTCCTGGATAGGGCTGTACATCAGCACGACATTTAATTTGCAATGGATGTCCAATGTCATGGGACATTTGCTGAAGTTGCCGGTGAGCTACTTCGAGCGCCGCCATCTGGGGGATATCGTGTCCCGCTTCGGCGCCGTCCATGCCATTGAACAAACGTTGACCAACTCGGCAGTGGAGGCTGTCCTCGATGGTTTGCTGGCGCTGGGTACGTTCGTCATGATGACGATCTATAGCCCCAAGTTGGCCGCGGTGACGCTTTCCGCCGTGGTGCTGTACGGCATCTGGCGGTGGGCGCGTTTCGGCGCGCTGCGCATGGCCCAAATGGGCGTGATTGCAAAGAATGCCAAGGAACAGACTTATTTTCTGGAAACGATACGCGGTGTCCGCAGCATCAAGCTGTCGAACCGGGAGCAGGCGCGCAGAAATAACTGGATGAATTTATGGGTGGATGCCACTAATGCGAACCTGGGCACGCAGAAATTGAATCTGATGTTCAATGTCAGCTGGTCCTATTTGGCCACGCTGGAACGGGCTGCTGTCTTATGGCTGGGAGCATCCGCGGTGATCGAACACGCGATGTCGCTGGGGATGCTGTTCGCGTTTCTCACGTATAAGGAGCAGTTTTCTTCACGCGTTAATCTGCTGATTGATCGCGTTATTGATTTTCGCATGTTGCATCTGCAGGCAGAACGTCTTGGCGATATCCTGTTGACGGCGCCCGAGGAGTCGCATGCCTACCGCAAGCATGACATTCCTGACGATCTGACGCTGACACTGGATAACATCACATATGGTTACTCGGATGATGAGTCTATTCTGGATGGCGTCAGTCTGGAAATCAGGCCAGGGGAATGTGTGGCAATTACTGGCGCATCCGGCAGCGGAAAATCCACCTGCTTCAAAATTATGCTGGGAATATTGGCGCCGGTGGCTGGACAGGTCAAGCTCGGCGGAATAAATCTCAGCCACATTAGTCACGCCCAATACCGGAGTCTGATCGGCACGGTAATGCAGGACGATCAACTGTTTGCGGGTACCGTCTTTGATAACATTAGTTTTATGGACGAAAAACCTGTTGAGGCTTGGGTAAAAGAATGTGCGGTTATCGCGGGGGTTCATGATGAAATCAACACCATGCCGATGGGTTACCATACGCTGATAGGCGACATGGGTACGGCCTTATCGGGCGGACAACAGCAGCGTATTTTACTGGCGAGAGCATTGTATCGCCGGCCTAAAATCCTGTTCCTTGATGAGGCGACCAGTCATTTGGACATCGAAAATGAAGCCCGCATCGGAAAAGCCATCTCAGAACTCAAGATTAGCCGGGTAATGATCGCGCATCGCCCGCAAACGATAGCCATCGCGGACCGGGTATTAAGTTTGCAAAATGGCAAATTGATAGCGGTTCCCAAGGCGGCAGTTGCGCAGGCACCCGCATTGCAGGTTGGGCACGCCTAGGCTGGCTCGGCTAGCTCTGCGCCGGGAGTCCCGCGCTTTCAAGCGATGAGGAAATTGAATTTATTTACGATGTATAGCCAGGAGGTGTCGATGTATCTTGTTAATGATGGATTGCGAAGGAATTACTTGTTTTCGGTGCCTGTCATTGTCTTGGCCCTGATTAGCTATCTCCCGCTTACTCGCGCCGCCGGCGTAGTTTTTTCTGAGGTGGCCGGCAGTTTAATTGCAGCGGGGCTGGTTAAGGGGGCTATTATCGGTGGAATTATTGAAATTTATTCTATGCTGGCCGCGCTGTTATTGAAAATATGCTTCAGGAACTTGTGGGAAAAATTATCCGATCCACCAGTGAAACCTACTAGCGCCCGCAATGATGTTTTTTAAAAATATATTAGCGGCTATCTCAATTGGTTTGCTCGGTTGCATCAACATTGCCTACGCTGGCGATGACGGCACAGATACATCTTTTACCCATGAGCGCTTTGTTGGGCATTATGTGGTAAATAAGGATGGCAGCTATGTGCAAACCACAGAGCATGTCTTGTTGATTAAGGAAGAGCGGGCGGTCAAGGCGTTGGCGCAGCAACCGATCATTTATAACAGCTCCCTGCAAAAAATCGAGGTAGTGCAAGCCTATACGCAAAAACCGGACGGGCGCCGCGTCTTGGTCAAGCCGGACCAGATAAAGGATCAGCAGGAACGCATCTCGACCGAAGCACCGATGTTCCAGGATAGCCGGGTGAAGGTGCTGATATTTCCGGAGGTGGCCGTCGGAGACCGGCTGGTCTACACCTATAGGGTGATATGTACCCAGCCTTTATATCCCGGCCAGTTCGAAGACGTCACCTTGGGTGAATTTAATGCGGTCGGACGGATGAGCATGACCTATGACATGCCTGAAGAATTGCCCTTGTATGCGGATAGCATGGGCTTCCGCGCTGCGCAGCCGGTAGCCGGAGCGGGCCGGAAAATCTATCGCTGGGATTACGTGCCGGGCGAGAACCAGCCTATCGAGGCCGGTGCGGTGGCCTACACCGATTATGGCCGCAGATTGTTTGTTTCTACATTTGCAGATTACGCTGCCCTGGCGCGAGCCTATGATGTGCGGGCCAGCAGCAAGGTCATTGTCGATGCCAGGATAACTGCGCTTGCTAAACAGATAGTCGGCAATCTGGCCGATCCAGGTGCAAAGGCCAGGGCAATTCATAATTGGGTACGGCAAAATATTCGCTACGTTGCGGTTTATGTGGGGCCGGGTGGCGTGGTACCCCATTCATCGCTCACCATCCTCGACAATCGCTATGGCGATTGCAAAGATCACGTTACCCTTATGGAAGCCCTGCTCCAGGCAGCAGGCATCGACAGTACACCGGCGCTGATCAACCAGGGGCCTTCCTACAAACTGCCTTCGGTCCCGACCACGTTCAATCACGTCATTACCTACGTGCCTGGCCTGGACTTGTACCTGGACTCCACTTCCGCTGCCACGAGTGAAAATTATTTGCCCGACGGCGACATCGATAAAGCGGTATTACTTACGCATACAGGTACCATCGCACATACACCTCGGCAACAGTTGCACCTGATTAAAAATGAATCAGAAATCGAGGTGCTGGGCAATGGTACGGCAAATTTCGTGCAGCGCCAGACCACCCGGGGCAAGGCGGCGGGCGAAGTGATTTATTTTGTCGATAATGCCATGCAGTCGGACCTGGACTATGTGGTAAAGAAATTGGTCTCATCCAAGGGAAAGAACGGCGCGGGAAGTATAAAAAAAGTCGAGGCCAGCGCCGCCCGGGATAACGTGACAGTCGAACTCAGCGGGCATGAAAACGAGTTCGTGGACTTGCCTGGGCCGGTTGCCATTACCTTGGATAGCAGTCTGACCAATGATTTGCGCAATAGCTTGACGCCGCTGACGATAGCAGGGAACAGGAGCCAGGATTTCATTTGCCTGAACCTGGCAGTGGAAGAGCGCGCAAGTTATACGTTGCCTGCGACTCTGAGCGCGCTGGCTTTACCGAAATCCGTCTCACTGCAAGACGATAATTTTGAGTATCGGTCCGAATATTTGATGGAATCGGGCAAGATTGTCGTAAAACGTATTCTCGGGTTCAAGCATCCTGGCGCCGTGTGCACAGCCAGCGAATACCATTCTATGTTTGGCATCCTGACGCGGATTATCCGTGACTTGAGGAGTCAGGTCATTTTGCAAAGCGCGGCACGCTAGCAGGCTGCTGAAATACCGCCTCGGTAAGTCATCCGCCGAGGCGGGCCAATGTTATCCTGACCTCCCCGATTCCGCGCCCTGAAAATCCATGCGCGGCGCCAACACCTTCACTGAAAGCTTGTTCACCATGCGTGAGCTGGAGGACTTCAGATCAGCGGCTGGTTCACTTCGGGGTAAAGGGCAGGAAAAAGGGTATTGAGTGCATTCAACGGCAACCCCATGCGAACGGGGCCCACCCGGTGATCACTGACAAGCAAGCCATCGTCGAGCAGCTTGGCCATCAGCGAGCGCGCCGTACGCTCCCCCAACCCGGTCATCTGGGCAAACTCGCCACGGGTGACGGGCCCCAAGGCAAACACATGGAACAGCGGCAAGACCGCTTCGCGGCGGTAGCCCTTGTCCGCAATGCTGCGCTGGATGACCAACGCTTCGATGCGCTGGCGCACACCGTCGAGGTCTAGTAGCTTCGACATGTAGCTGACCTGGTCGTGGCAAACATCCAGGAAGTAATGCAGCCAGGTCGAGAAGCCCTTCTCGCTGAGATTGCCCCTGCCATCGAGATCACCCTGGCGCATCATGTCCGCCGCCTGCAACGCAGCGTAGTACCTGGACGTGTCACGAGCGAAGCCACGGCTTGGAGACCACAAGCCTTCCGACAGCTTCCATAAAGCGCAATGTGTCTGCAAGCGCGTCGCCCGGCCGTTCCCATCAGCAAATGGGTGTACCCATGCGCCACGTTGATGGGCACAGGCGGCGGCGATCAAGGCACTTTCCCAGCCGCGTGCCACGCCATACTGCTGGTCCATCCGGTGCAGGAACTTCGGCACCGACTGCGCGGTGGGAGCAACATGCTTCCCGACCTCGACGTCCTGCAATCGCAACTGGCCTGGAACGATTTCCATCCCGTCGTCGGACAATCGATCCTCTACCGCCAAGCGTTGGTACATTTCACGGTGCGCCATGATCAAGAAAGTCGACGTCAGCGGTAATTGTGTGTGCAACTCCCCTTCCAACGTTCCCTCGGCCGCGATATGAGCCAGCGCGATGCGCTGCAGTCGCGCTTCATCAGGCCGCTGGGAAAAATCGTTTGCTAGCGCCCTGGCGATGTTCAGCGGATGCGTGCTTTGCCCCTCGATCCGATTGCTGTAGTAGGAATTCATCTGCCGCACCAGCGCCCGGATGGCGGATCGGGTCGTGGCATGGGCTTTTTCCGTCAACTTCACGGATGCCACGACAATATTTTCAGCAACGGGATGCAAATCCCGCCACAGCCGGTCACTTGGCCATGTCGGTTCGAACTGGTGAATTTCACTGAACATTTTTGCCGATCTCATTGCCGATCCAAACTTCTCACAAGCCTATGATTCTAATCGATTAATTTAACAATATCCTGGTGCATGTATAATTTTTTTGCCGATCTTTTTGCCGGCAACTGGAACTCCGCCACGATAGCTGGATCGAAGGCATCCGGCGATGTGGCCGGCAATGATGTGAATTGGAATGCGGAAGTGGGATGCGGAAGTGGCCGCAAGTAGCAGCAGAAGCACTGCCAGGATTTTTTCTTACCAAATTTCTTACCAACTGCACCACATACGAAAAAGGCCAACCCAAAGGTTGGCCTAACTCGTTGAATCCATTGGTCGGGGCGAGAAGATTCGAACTTCCGACCCCTTGCACCCCATGCAAGTACGCTACCAGGCTGCGCTACGCCCCGACGACTGGCGCATTATAGCAGGCGTCTGAAAAAATGTAATGGGAACGGCAAGTTTTCCGGCAAAATTCTCTTGCAGAAACCAGGCCCATTACAGCATGAAAGGAGCACCGCCATGACCACCGCCGCCCTCGCCCGCGCCGCCGAATTGATCGCCGATGCCGACGCCCTGCTGGTCACCGCCGGCGCCGGCATGGGCGTCGATTCCGGCTTGCCGGATTTTCGCGGCAATGAAGGGTTCTGGAACGCGTATCCCGCGCTGGGCCGGGCGAAGATGGCGTTCACCAGCGTGGCCGCGCCCCGCACTTTCCGCACCGATCCGCAGCTGGCCTGGGGCTTTTATGGCCACCGCCTGGCGCTGTACCGCGCCACCGTGCCCCACGCGGGCTTTGCGCTGCTGCGCGCCTGGGGTGGCAACATGGTTCACGGGCTGGGCGTCTTCACCAGCAATGTCGATGGCCAGTTCCAGGCGGCCGGATTCGATCCGCAGCGCATCGCCGAGTGCCATGGTTCGATCCACCATTTGCAATGCATGGAACCGTGCACGCACGACATCTGGACTGCCGACGCCTTCGCGCCGCAAGTCGATGCGGAGGCCTGCCGCATGACGAACGACGCGCCGCGCTGCCCCCATTGCGGCGGGCTGGCGCGGCCGAATATCCTGATGTTTGGCGACTGGGAGTGGCTGGAACAGCGCTCGGAAGCGCAGCAGGGTAGGCTGCTGCGCTGGCTGGCCCATGCGCGCCGGCCCGTCGTGGTGGAACTGGGCGCGGGCACGGCGATACCGTCGGTGCGGCATTTCGGCCAGCGCGTGGTGCACGACTGCGGCGGGCGCATGGTGCGCATCAATCCGCGCGAACCGGACGTGGCCGATGCGCGCGATTGCGGCATAGCGCTGGGTGCGCTGGCGGGGTTGCAGGCGATCGATGCGCTGCTGAAGCGCCCGCAATAACGTCAGATGATCGTCAGACGATCTTCACCACCAGCGGCGTCAATCCGGCGATTTCACCGACCAGCGTCTGGCCCCGCTGCACGGCGCCCACACCTTCCGGCGTACCGCTGAACACCAGGTCGCCCGGCTGCAATTCCCACAAGGTCGACAGGTTGGCGATGGTTTCCGACAGCGACCAGATCAGGTGGCCGATGCTGCTGGACTGGCGCACCTGGCCATCGACCGACAGCGCGATCGATGCCTGCTCGATGCCCGGCACCTCTTCCGCGCGGTGGATCAGGCCGATCGGCGCGGAATAATCGAACGCCTTGCCCACTTCCCACGGGCGGCCAGCGTCTTTCATTTGTCCCTGCAAGTCGCGCCGCGTCATGTCGAAGCCCACCGCATAGCCATAGATATGCTGGCGCGCCTGTTCGACCGGGATGTCGCGCCCGCCCTTGCCGATCGCCACCACCAGTTCGCACTCGTAATGGTAATTGCTGGTTTGCGGCGGATATGGCAGTTCCGTCACGGCGCCCGGTTTGGCGGGCACGATGGCGGCGTCGTCGCCGGGTTTGCAAAAGAAGAATGGCGGTTCGCGGTCCGGGTCGGAACCCATTTCACGCGCGTGGCCCGCGTAATTACGGCCCACGCAATACACGCGGCGCACGGGGAATTGCGCATCGCTGCCGGCGACCGGCAAGCCGACCACGTGGCGGACCGGGAAAACATAGCTGGAACTCATGATCGATCCTCGTTCAGGAAAACAGCATGGCCCGCAACGCGTTGCGGACCGACGCGACGATGGCCGGGCGGCCGGCGTCGGGGTTGTGGATGGCCCGCACGTGCAAGCCATGGAATATGGCAATCACCGCTTCCATCAAGCCATCGAGCGTGTCGTCGCTGGCGTCGAGCTGGTGCCGCTCGCGGGCGGTCTTCAGGACATTGCGGAAGTACGTGCGCGAGCGCAGGTCGGCATCGCGCACCACGGCGGCAATCGCGGGATTGCGCGACGCTTCGGCCCAGATTTCCAGCTGCAACGCGATGCGGTCCGAATCCACATGGTCCGCCACGCTGCTTTCCGCATCGTCGACCAGCCCCATCAAAGGATCGGCGCGCTGTTCAAGGTCACGCAGGATGGCGGAGACGCGTTCAACATTCTGCTCGACAAAGGCCGCGATGATGGCATCCTTGCTGTCGAAGTAGTTATAGATATGGCCGGCGCTCATGCCGGCGGCTTTCGAGATTTCAGACATGCTGGCGCCGTGGAACCCACTGCGTTTAAAACAGATGGCGGCCGCATCGAGCACCTGTTGGCGGCGCACTTGCGCGCGCTCAGGGTCGTTGTGTCTTTTTTCGTTGTTACTCATGCAAGAGTGCCCTTTCGTGCCTGTACTGTGGACAAGGCGGCACGTTTTGTCAATTTCGGCAAGTCCCTTACGCGGTTTTGAGATATCATAAAAACAATATGTTTCACGCGAGGAGGCAACCCAGATGATCGCCAAGACCGCACCAGCCGCCGCCCCCATCATAGAGCTGCGACAGGCCACGCCGGCCGACCAGCCCTTCCTGCACCAGCTGTATGCCAGCACCCGCCCGCCATCCCGCTTGCGCGCCTGCGACGCCGAAGCCGAAGCCCTGCTGGTGCACGTCCAGTTCCTGGCCCGGCAAACCGACTGGGGCCGCCGCTTCCCCGGCGCGGACGTCACCATTATCGTTGAACATGACCGGCCCGTAGGATGCCTGTACGTGCATTACACCGAACACGAGGTACGGCTGGTCGACCTGAGCCTGCTGCCGGAATTCCGCCGGCGCGGTATCGGCAAAGGCTTGCTGCGCGGCTTGCAGGCGCATGGAGAACGGCTGGGATTGCCCGTGCGGCTGCATGTCACGCTGGGCAATCCATGCCAGCGGCTGTGCCAGCGCTGCGATTTCCTGTTCATGGGAATCGTTGGCGGCCACGCGGCGCTGGAATGGAAGCCCGCATAAGCGATATAAGCGTCCTTACTGCGCACCGCCGCCCAGCACCTTGTACAGCGTCACCTGGTTCGATGCGCTGGCCAGGCGCGCGGTGATCATCGCCTGCTGCGCTCCGTACAGCGCGCGCTGCGACACCAGCGCGTTCAGGTACGATTCGCTGCCCTTGCTGTAGCGCGCTTCATGGATGCGGAAGCTTTTTTGCGCCGCATCGACCAGCGCGGCCTGCGATGCCAGCCGCTCGCCGAGCGTGCCGCGCTGCGCCAGCGCGTCGGCCACTTCGCGGAATGCCGACTGCACGGATTTCTCATAGCGCGCCAGCGCGATATCGCGATCCGCCTGCGCCACACCCAGCGTGGCGCGGTTGGCGCCGCCGTCAAAGATCGGCAAGCGCACGGACGGCATGAAACTCCATGTCCCCGCCCCCGCCCTGAACAGCGACGACAGATCGCCGCTGGCCGCGCCTGCCGCCGCCGTCAGTGAAATGCTGGGGAAGAACGCCGCGCGCGCCGCGCCGATATTGGCGTTCGCCGCCTGCAACGTGCGTTCCGCCGCCAGCACGTCCGGACGGCGGGCCAGCACTTCCGATGGCACGCCCGCCGGCAATTCCTTCACTGCCGCCACGCCGGCCAGCAAATCCGGTCCAGCCAGCGCGGTTGCCATCACCGGCGAACCGGCAGCATCGGGGGCAAGCGCGCCAGCCGGAACGCCTGCCGCGCCGCCGCTCGCAGTGGGCGCTCCCATCAACTGCGTCGGCACCGGCGCCCCCGCCAGCAACGTCAGCGCATTTTCATCGGCCGCCACCTGGGCCGTGTACACGGCCATATCGTTGCGCGCCGCTTCCACACTGGTCTGCGCTTCGTGCATGTCGAGGCCGGACGTGGCGCCCGCTTCGAAGCGGCGCTTGCTCAGCTCATAAGTGATTTGCTGGCTTTTCAGGGTATCGGCCGCGAGACGCAACCGTTCGCGGTCGGCCTGCAATGCCAGCCACGCGTTCGCCACGTCCGCCACCAGCGCAATCTGCTGCGCGCGGCGCGCCTCTTCCGTGCCCAGGTATTGCTGCAACGCCGCTTCCGACAGGCTGCGCACCTTACCAAAGAAATCCAGTTCATAGGCCACATTGATATTGGCCGAGTACTGGCGGTTCGTGTTGCCGTTGGCGTGCTGCGCGTTCTGCCCGCCGGATGCGGACACGGACGGCACTTGCGCCGCGCGCTCGATGCCGTATTGCGCACGCGCCTTGTCCATGTTCAGCGCCGACACGCGCAAGTCGCGGTTGTTGGCCAGCGCCAGCGCAATCACGCCGCGCAGCCGCTCGTCGGCAAAGTAATCGCGCCACGCGATGTCATGGGCCGCTGCCGCGCCGGCCGCGACCGGCGCCGGCTGGTAGGCATCGCCCTGCGGCCATGCGGCGGTCACCGGCGCGGCCGGGCGTTCATAGACCGGCGCCAGGCTGCACGCGGACAGCAGCGCCAGCGCGGCCAGGGAAATCAAGCTTCGTTTCATCATCACACTCCTTCCGGTGCGGGTAAGCCCGCTTTGGCGGCGCGTTTGGCAAACAGCCCGCGCACCAGCACAAAGAACACCGGCACAAAGAAAATACCCAGGAACGTCGCCGTCAGCATGCCGCCCAGCACGCCGACGCCAATCGCGTTCTGGCTGCCGGAGCCGGCGCCGCTGGACAGCGCCAGCGGCAGCACGCCGAGGCCGAACGCGATCGACGTCATCAAGATCGGCCGCAGGCGCAAGCGCACCGCCTGCAACGTCGCGTCCTTCAGCGCCATGCCCTGCTCCTGCAATTCCTTGGCGAATTCCACGATCAAAATCGCATTCTTGGCAGCCAGGCCGACCACCGTCAGCAAGCCCACCTGGAAGTACACGTCGTTCGACAACCTGAAACCCCACGTCGCCAGCACGGTGCCGATCACGCCCAGCGGCACCACCAGCAGCACGGAAAACGGCACCGACCAGCTTTCATACAGCGCGGCCAGACACAGGAACACCATCAGGATGGACAGCGTGTACAGCACCGGCGTCTGCGAACCCGAGTCGAGTTCTTCCATCGACAAGCCGGTCCATTCGAAGCCGATGCCGGGCGGCAGCTGGCCAGCCAGCTTTTCCATTTCCGCCATGGCGGCGCCGGAACTGACGCCCGGCGCGGGCATGCCCAGCACTTCGACGGACGGCGCGCCGTTGTAGCGCTCCAGACGCGGCGACGCATACACCCACTGGCCGCTGGCGAACGCGGAAAACGGCACCATCTCGCCCTGCGCATTGCGGACAAACCATTTATTTAAATCTTCCGGCGCCATGCGCGAATCCGGCTGGCCCTGCATGAACACTTTCTTCACACGGCCACGGTCGACAAAGTCATTGACGTAGGCGCTGCCCCAGCCGGTCGACAGCACGCGGTTCACGTCCGCCACCGACAGCCCCAGAGCACCGGCGCGCTGCTGGTCGATGGTGATCTTGTATTGCGGCGTATCGTCCTGGCCGTTCGGGCGCACGCCCACCAGCAGCGGGCTTTTCGACGCCATGCCCAGCAACTGGTTGCGGGCCGCCATCAGCTTGTCATGGCCCACGCCGCCCTGGTCTTGCAGCTGCATGTCCCAGCCACCCGCATTGCCCAGTTCCAGCACGGCCGGCGGCGTGAAGGCAAACACCATCGCATCGCGGATTGTCGCAAACGCGCCCATGGCGCGGCCCGCCACGGCCTTGGCGCGGTTGGCCGCGCCGGGACGTTCCGCCCAGTCCTTCAGGCGCACGAACGCAATGCCCGTATTCTGGCCATTGCCGCCAAAGCTGAAGCCCGCCACCGTGAAGATCGACGCCACGTTGGCCTTTTCGCCCTCCAGGAAGTGCTGCTCGACCTGTTCGATGACTTTCAATGTGCGCTGCTGCGTGGCGCCGGCCGGCAATTGCACTTGCGCGAACAGCACGCCCTGGTCTTCTTCCGGCAGGAACGACGATGGCAGGCGCGCGAACAGCACGGCCAGCACCGCCACCAGCACCGCATACAGAGCCATCGAGCGGCCGCCACGGCGCAGCATGGCGCCGACCCAGCCCTGGTAACGGCTGCTGCCCCGCTCGAACGTGCGGTTGAACCAGCCAAAGAATCCAGTGGCTGGCGCGTGGTGGCCAGGCTTGAGGAACGTGGCGCACAGGGCCGGCGTAAACACCATGGCCACCAGCACCGATAAGGCCATGGCCGCCACGATGGTGACGGCGAACTGGCGGTAAATCACGCCGGTGGAGCCGCCAAAGAACGCCATCGGCACGAACACGGCCGACAGCACCAGCGCAATGCCCACCAGCGCGCCCGTGATCTGGCCCATGGATTTCAACGTGGCGTCTTTCGGCGACAGGCGCTCTTCCGTCATCACGCGCTCGACGTTTTCCACCACGACGATGGCGTCATCGACCAGCAGGCCGATCGCCAGCACCATGGCGAACATGGTGAGCGTATTGATGGAATAACCCAGCGCGGACAGCACACCGAAGGTGCCCAGCAAGACCACCGGCACCGCCATCGTGGGAATCAGGGTGGCGCGGAAATTTTGCAGGAACAGATACATCACGAGGAACACCAGCACCACGGCTTCCAGCAGCGTCTTCACCACTTCCTCGATCGACAGCTTGACGAACGGGGTGGTGTCGAACGCGACTTCGGCCTTCATGCCGGCCGGGAATTGTTTACTCAATTGATCGATCTTGTAACGGATCGCTTGCGCCGTATCGAGCGCATTGGCGCCGGTCGCCAGCTTGATGGCGACACCGGTTGCCGCGTGGCCGTTGAAGCGCGCCACCGTGTTGTAGTTTTCACTGCCCAGTTCCATGCGGGCCACATCGCGCAAGTGCACGGTGGCGCCGTTGGTGCTCGTCTTCAGCAGGATCGCGCCGAATTGTTCCGGCGTTTGCAGCCGGCTTTGCGCAGACACCGTCGCATTCAATTGCTGGCCCGGCACGGCAGGCGCGCCACCCAGTTCACCGGCCGATACTTCCGCGTTTTGCGCCGTGATGGCAGCCGACACGTCGGCTGGCGTCAACTGGTAGCTTTGCAGCTTGGCGGGGTCGAGCCAGATGCGCATCGCGTACTGCGAACCAAACAGCGTCACGTCGCCCACGCCGGCCACCCGCGACAGCGGATCGATGACATTGGCCGCGACGTAGTCGCCCAGGTCCGCCTGCGTCATCGTGCCGTTTTCCGACACGAAGCCCAGCACCATCAGGAAGTTCTTGGTGGACTTCGACACCACCAGCCCTTGCTGCGTGACGGCGGCGGGCAACAGCGGCGTGGCCAGCTGCAGTTTGTTCTGCACCTGCACTTGCGCGATATCGGGATTGACGCCGTTGGCGAACGTCAGCGTGATACTGATGCCGCCCGTGCCGTCGCTGCTGGAACCCATGTAGCGCAAGCCATCGATGCCTTTCATTTTTTGCTCGATGACTTGCGTGACCGCGTCTTCCACGGTTTTCGCGGACGCGCCGGGATAGCTGCCGCTGATGGTGATCGCGGGCGGTGCAATGCTGGGGTATTGAGACACCGGCAGGCGCAGGATCGCGATCGCGCCGGCCAGCATGATGACAATGGCGATCACCCATGAAAAGATGGGCCGGTTGATGAAGAAGCGTGCCATGGCGGCTCCTTAACGCGCCGTGCGGCCGTTGTTGCCGGCGCCGGATTGCGTTGCCTGTGCCTGCGTTGCCGCCGCGGCTGCCGGCGCACCTTGCGCAACAATGGCGGTAGCGCCCGGCCTGACCTTTTGCAGGCCGTCGATGATCACGCGGTCGCCCGCCGCCAGCCCGGACTTCACTTGCCACTGGCTGCCGATGGCGGCGCCCGTGGTCAGCACGCGCTGTTCGACCTTGTTGTCGCGGTTCAGCACCAGCGCCGTCGCTTCGCCTTTCGGGTTGCGCGTCACGCCCTGCTGCGGCACCAGGATCGCCTGCGCATCGACGCCGCTTTCCACCACGGCGCGCACGAACATGCCGGGTAATAAATCGTGTTTCGGATTCGGGAACAGCGCGCGCAGCACCACGTTGCCGGTGCCCGGGTCGACGCTGGCGTCGGCAAATTGCAGCTTGCCTTCCTGCGCGTATCGGCTGCCGTCCGGCAGGATCAGCGTGACTTTCGCCTGGCCGCCCTGCTTCAGGCTGCCCGCTTCCACGTCGCGCTTCAGGCGCAATACATCGGCGCCGGACTGGGTCACGTCGACATAGATCGGATCCAGTTGCTGCACGGTGGCCAGCGCCGTGGCCTGGCTGGCCGTCACCAGCGCACCTTGCGTGACGGACGAGCGGCCGATGCGGCCGCTGATCGGCGAGGCGACTTTCGTGTAATCGAGATTGATGCGGGCCGATTCCAGCGCGGCATTGGCCGCTTCCACTTCCGCCTGCGCCTGCCCGGCGGCAGCGACGGCGTCGTCATAGTCCTGGCGGCTGACGCCTTCGATCGCCACCAGTTCCTTGTAGCGGGCCACTTTCGGCGTGGCGGCGGCGAGGTTGGCCCTGGCCTTGGCCAGCGCGGCTTTCGCGGAATTGAATGCGGCCTGATAGGTGGCGGCATCGATCTGGTACAGCGGGGCGCCCGCTTTCACGTCCGCCCCTTCGGTGAACAGGCGCTGGCGGATCAGGCCGCCCACTTGCGGCCGCACCTCGGCCACCTGATAGGCGCTGGTACGGCCCGGTAATTCCGTTGCGACGGTGACGGCTTGTGGCGTCACCGTATGCACAGCCACTTCGGGCACCGGCGCTTTCGGCGCCGGTGCTCCAGCCGTGGATGGATTGCAGCCGGCGGCCAGGGTGGCGGCAGCCAACAGGATCAATGAATGAGGTTTCATGTTAATGACTTTCGGGTTATTTCTCATTTATAGAATGAACGATCATTCTAAGTAAGTCAAGTTAACGTTTCCTTAAACCAATATCAATCTGGCACGGGTGAAAAAAAAACCCGCCGGTTGCCCGGCGGGTCGAAGCCGTGGTCGGGACCGGCCACGGGTAAGGGAACGGTCGTCCCTGCTGAACGGGTATTACAGGCGTTATTTCACCGGTTCGGCGTCCAGCACCACCGACTGGAACGTCAGGTGCGAGGCGGATTCAAAGCCGGAATCGATGCCGACCACCAGCCACAGCTTGCCTTCCGCATCGGCCTTCACGGTCAGCGCTTCCTTGCTCTTGAGGGTCTTCGATTCGAACACCGCCTTGCCGCAATCGGGCACGCTGTTGCCGATGGTGCCCAGCACCTGCCCTGCCTTGCCGCCGCCGCCCTGGTTGCCGCGGTCGATGTTCAATTCATTGCGGCCATTGTTGATGACGGATTTCGGTTCGATATCCGATGCGGCGCCCACCACCCACACGGATTCGCCGGGCGAACCGCCCACGCCCATGCAGCCGGTCGGCACGTCGGTGGCGAACTTCACGGTGAAGGTCACCTTGTAGCTGGCCGACGGCACGAAACCGCCGAATTGTTTTTTCACATACAGGAACAAGTCGTCGCTGCGGTTGGTGCCGGCCACGTAATAGCCTTTGCCGGACAGCGGCGCGCTCAATGCGCGCTGTTCGAACACGAGGTTTTCCGGCTTGTCGGCGTCCGAATAGTCGCTGGAATCGCCTTTCCAGCCGTCGATGCCCTGGTTGAAGTCCGCCGTGATTTGCACGGCTTTCAATACGGGCGGCAGCGCGCCCTGGGGCGGCATGGCATGGTTGTCACCGCCGCAGGCGGCCAGCAGGGCCAGGGTGGAAACAGCGGCGGCAGTCTTGATCAGGTGTGTCATGGTGGTGGATTCCCCAGTTGTCCGGAAGCCCATATTGTAAGAATCGCAGGCCCGGAATAACCGATGGTTTTGTAACCACATATATGTAGTAAAACGCTACAAGCTCATGATAATTAAGTACATTTTTTAGACAAACTGAATCGGACATAGCCCTTTTTACAGTTGCTGTATTATCGGAAAGACACAATTCCTGAATGAACGATCATGGAACAAAACAGCGAATCCGGACGCTTCCTGTCTTCCGGCGTGCCCGGCCTGGATACGATTTTGTCCGGTGGATTCACCCGCGACCGGCTGTACCTGGTGGAAGGCGAACCGGGCACCGGCAAGACCACATTGGCCCTGCAATTCCTCACGGAAGGCGTGCGCCTGGGCGAATCCGTGCTGTACATCACGCTGGCGGAATCCTCGGCGGAACTGGCCGCCGTCGCCGCCTCGCATGGCTGGGACTTGAGCGGCATCCACGTGGAAGAAATCATCACCGACCAGAATGCGCTCGACCCCAGCCAGCAATACTCGATCTTCCACCCGTCGGAAATCGAACTGGGCACCACCACGCAGCGCATCCTGGCCGCCATTGAAAAATACCAGCCGACCCGCGCCGTGCTGGATTCGCTGTCCGAGTTGCAGTTGCTGGCGGAAAGCGCGCTGCGCTACCGGCGCCAGGTGCTCGCGCTCAAGCAATATCTGGTCAGCCGCAATTGCACCACCATCTTCCTGGACGACCGCACGGCGCTGAACACGGATTTGCAGGTGCGCAGCGTGGCGCACGGTGTCATTACACTGAGCGTGGCCGACCAGGCTTACGGCAATGACCGGCGCCACCTGCGCATCGTCAAATACCGGGGCATCGCGTTCCGCGGCGGCGCCCACGATTACCGCATCGTGCATGGCGGCCTGCGCGTCTATCCGCGGCTGGTGGCGGCCGATACCCGCGTGCGCAAGATGCACCATCAATTGTCGACCGGCCTGGCGGAACTGGACACCATGCTGGGCGGCGGAATCGAGGAAGGCACCAGCACGCTGGTGGCCGGTCCAGCCGGCGCGGGGAAATCCACCGTGGCCGCGCAATGCGTCGCCGCCGCCGTCAAGCGCGGGGAACGCTGCGCCATGTTCCTGTTCGAGGAGTCGCGCAACAACATGCTGAACCGCTGCGATGGCATGCAACTGGGCTTGAACGATGCGATTGAATCAGGCTTGCTGGTGGTACAGCAAGTCGATCCCGCCGAACTCACGCCCGGCCAGTTCAGCCAGGCCGTGGTCGACGCGGCCGACCGGGGGGCGCGCGTCATCGTCATCGACAGCCTCAATGGCTACATGAATGCGGTACCGGACGAACGTTTCATGGGTACGCACCTGCACGAATTGCTGACGTACCTGGGCCAGCGCGGCGTCGTCACCATCGTGGTGGGCGTGCAGGCGGGCCTGATCGGCGGCAGCATGACTTCCTCGGCCGACGCGAGCTACATCGCCGACAACGTCGTCATGTTGCGCTACTTCGAAACGGCGGGCGAAGTCCGGCAAGCGATCTCGATCTTCAAGAAACGCGGCAGCACCCATGAACGCACGTTGCGGCGCTTTTGCATTACCGCACAGGGTCCGCGCGTCGGCGCGGTGCTCAGCGGCTTTCACGGCGTGCTGACCGGCGTGCCGACACTGGTTGCCCCGCCGGACAACAACCCTTAGCGAGAGGCCATGGAAAAGCGCATCCTGATCTATGCCCCCGGCGGCCAGAACGCCGCGCTGACGGAAAAAGTGCTGGCCATGGCGTACATACCCTCGTTCATTTGCGCCACGGTGGCGGATTTGCGCGAACAGTTGCAACTGGGCGTGGGCGCCGTCGTGACGGTGGAGGAAGCGCTGTCGGCCAGTGGTTTCCGCGTGCTCAGCGACTTCGTCACGCACCAGCCCAACTGGTCGGATTTGCCGATCCTGTTGCTGGCGCAAAAAGGCGGCGATTCGCTGCTGGTGCGGCGTGCCGTCGCCAGCCTGGGCAACCTGACGTTGCTGGAGCGGCCGGTGCGCACCGTGACCTTGATTACCGCCGTGCAGGCGCTGTTGCGGGGGCGGGAAAAGCAATACCAGGTACGGGAAAGCAATCAGCGCAAGGATGAATTCCTCGCCAGCCTGGGCCACGAATTGCGCAATCCGCTGGCCCCGATCCGCACGTCGGCCACCTTGCTCACCCATTTATTCCCGCAATCGGAGCCGGCGGTCCGCATCAAGGAAGTGGTGGAACGGCAGGTGGTGCACCTGACCCGTCTCGTCGACGATTTGCTGGACGTGGCCCGCATCACCAGCGGCAAGATCCAGTTGCAGCGCAATACCTTCAAGTTCAGCGAAATCATGCGCCACGTGATCGAACTATGCATGCAGTCCGCCATTTCAAAGCGCATCCACCTGGACCAGGACTTGCCCACCGATGCGATCATCATGGACGTCGATTATTCGCGCGTGGTCCAGATTTATTCGAACATCCTGTCCAACGCCATCAAGTTCACGCCGCAGGGCGGCCAGGTCGGTGTACGGGCATGGAAGGAAGATGGCGCGCCGGGCGTTCCGGCGACGATCTGCGTCAGTATCCGCGACACCGGCATCGGCCTCGATGCGGACGCGATCCCGAAAATCTTCAACCTGTTCGAGCAAAGCCGCACCGTCAGCGGCCAGATGTCCAGCGGCCTGGGTATCGGCTTGTCGCTGGCGCGCCAGTTCGCGCACATGCACGGCGGCACGGTGGAAGCGTTCAGCGCTGGTCCGGGACAGGGCAGCGAATTCGTGATCCGCTTGCCGCTGCCGGAACAAGCGCTGGCGCTGGCGCCGGCCGCCTGCCCCCGCGAGGTGGATGCATCCGGCGCCCGGCCCAAGGTACTCGTGGTGGACGACAACCGCGATGCGGCCGAGTCGCTGGCGGCACTGTTCGAGATGGAGAAATATGACGTCGAACTGGCGTATGACGGCTACATGGCGGTTGCCGCCGCCCAGCGGCTGCCGCCGGACCTGGTCATCATGGACCTCGGCATGCCCGGCATGGATGGTTACGAAGCGGCGCGCCTGATGCGACAGCATCCGGGTGCGGAACACATGGTGATGGTGGCGCTGACGGGATGGGGACAGAATGAAGCACGACGGCGGGCGCTCGATGCGGGCTTCGACTGCCACCTGACGAAGCCCGTGGACATCAACGAATTGCTGCGCCTTGCCGCGGAACGCATCGCCAGGGCCGACGCGTAACTACCGCACCGTCACTTCCAGTCGCCCCGCAACTGCGCCACCTGCGTGCGCAGCAATTCCGGCGTCACGTCGTGCGGTTCAACCGGCTGGCCCACGGCCAGCGCCAGGCTGGAGCGCCAACCCTTGCGGAACGCGCGTTCAAACACATTGTCCTGGCTGCGGCTCAGCAAATGCCCCCACAGGCCGCGCAGCGCCATCGGGATCACCGGCACCTTGCTGCGCTCGACGATCTTGGCGATGCCGCCCTTGAATTCATTCAGTTCGCCGGTGGACGTCAGTTTGCCTTCGGGGAAAATGCAGACCAGGTCGCCCTCGTGCAGCGCCTGCGCGATATCGACGAACGCCTTTTCCATCAGCCACGGGTCTTCCTTGGCCGGCGCGATCGGGATGGCTTTCGCGGTGCGGAAAATCCAGCCCAGCAGCGGCATTTTGAAGATGCGGTGATCCATCACGAAGCGGATCGGGCGCGGGCTGGCGGCGCCGATCACGATCGCATCGACATAGCTGACGTGGTTGCACACCAATACCGCCGGGCCGCTTTCCGGAATGCGGTCGGCATCGACGGTCTTCACGCGGTGGATGGTGTGGATCAGCATCCACGCCAGGAAGCGCATCAGGAATTCCGGCACCAGCGAGAAAATGTAAATCGCCACCACGGCATTCATCAGCGCCGTGGCCAGGAACAGCTGGGGAATCGTGAAGCCCTGTCCCAGCAGCACGATTGCCACGCCGGTGGCGGCCACCATGAACAGCGCGTTCAGGATATTCATCCCGGCGATGGTGCGCGACAGGTGCTCGGGATCGCAGCGGGTCTGGATCAGCGCAAACAGGGGCACGATGAAGAAGCCGCCGAACACGCCGATCATCACCACGTCAAACAGGATGTGCAGCGCGCTGTCTTGCTGGATGAAGGTGTTCCACACGACGGCCGCCGCGTTGGTGTAGCCGACGCTGGAAAAATACAGGTCGGCGCCAAAGACCGTCATGCCGATCGCGCCGAACGGCACCAGGCCGATTTCCACCTTGTGGCCGGACAGGCGCTCGCACAGCAGCGAACCGGTGCCGACACCCAGCGAAAACACCGTCAGCAACAGCACGAAGACGCTGGAGTCGCCATGCAGGTAATCCTTGGCATACACGGGGAATTGCGCCAGCACCACCGCGCCGTAAAACCAGAACCACGAGTTGCCCAGCATCGACAGGAACACGGTGCGGTTGCCGGCCGAATGGCGGATGTTGCGCACCGACTCCGTGACGAAATTCCAGTTGATCTTCAGGCCCGGCGCCGGCGCCGGCGTGTTCGGCACGCCATAGCTGGCCAGCAGGCCGATCACGGCCGTCACCAGCGTGCCGGCCGCCACCAGTTGCAGGCCGATGCCGGGTGTCGCCACCAGCACCGCACCCAGCACCTGGCCCAGCAGGATGCCGACAAAAGTGCCCATCTCGATCATGCCATTGCCGCCCATCAGTTCTTCCGGCTTCAACTGCTGCGGCAGGTACGCATATTTGACGGGACCGAACAAGGTCGAATGCACGCCCATGCCGACCACGCCGAGGATCAGCAGCCACAAGGTATGCGTCATCCAGCCGATGCCGGTCATCGCCATGATCGCCACTTCCAGCCATTTGACGAGGCGCGACAGGCCGGCCTTTTCAAACTTGTCGGCGATCTGGCCTGCGGTGGCGGAAAACACCACGTATGGCAGGATGAACAGGCCGGGAATCAGGTTGGTGATGGTGGAGGCGGACATCGTGGTCCAGCTGGCGGCATCGAAACCCAGCGCCACGACCAGGGCCGTCTTGAACAGGTTGTCATTGAAAGCGCCGAAGAACTGCACCCAGAAAAACGGGGCGAAGCGCCGCTGGGACATCAATGCGAACTGGCTCGGTTTGCTCATAATCTCGTTGGTTTGATTAGGGTAATTGTCGAAATATACACCGCAGGATGTTCTACCGCATTAATGCTTTGAACGCTTCCGGCATCCACGGCCTGGCCGCCAGCAGGAACGTGATCGAGTGCCGCTGGTCATACGGCAGCCGCGCATCGTCCTGGTGCTGCTGCGAAAATTCATCGGCCACCTGCTTCAAGCGTTCCAGCAGCGCCCTGGTGGAACGGGGCGACAGCATGACGCTGACCAGGCGCATCAGCTCGTGGCTGCCGGCAAAGCGCGTATCGAGGTAGTCACCGGATGCCTCTTGCCGGAACCACGTCTGGATCGGGCCATTCGGTATCCAGCTGAACGTCCTCGACACCAGCAGCTTGACCCGGTTGTTCGGCAACAGGGTCAAGAAACCGATGCGGTCCAGCCGCAGCAAATACTTCACGGTCTCCGCCACGCTGATCCGGTACACCGCCGCGATTTCGTCGACGGGGATCTGGTTCAGCGCCGCCACCGCCACCACCAGCAATTTCGTGTCGCCGATGATTTCCTCTTCCTGCGCATAGGTCAACTGGGAAATCAGCTGGGGCGCGTCGGTGGCCGCCTGCGCCAGTTCCGCGAAATCCATGCCGACCACGTCCAGCACCTGCTCCAGCCGCTCCAGCGTAAAACTGCGCTGCGCAAACATGCGCTTGACGCTGGGTTCGGACAAACCAATGCGCTTGCCCAATTCGGCATACGTGATGGCCTTCGCCTTCAGTTGCCGTTTCAGTGCATCAATCATGAGGCTGGTATGGGACATGGTGCCAGTTTTCCCTAATCGGGTATCGAAATTTGATACCGATCATATCATCTGTGTAACCGGTAGCATATTCATTGCGGGGCATGTACTTTAAGACAATGATGCAGGCACTTTCACCACCGGAGATCGATGCCATGAAACGCTTGCCTGTCTTGATATCGTTGCTGTGCTGCACCGCTTTATCCACTTCGCCAGCCCACGCCGCCGCCATGCAAGCGGCGCCCAACAGCGGTTCGCAACTGTCGAACGCATCGGAAGCGCTGTCGGCCGCGGCCGGCATTGTCGTGCTGGGATCGATGTCCGCCATCGCCGCCTCCGGCTATGTGGTGGTGGCCAGCGTGGAAACCGTGGCCGAAGGCGTGGTGGTGGTGCTGAAAGGCGCTTCCACCGGCGTCGAGGCATCCGTCGAACTGAGCGGGGCGGCCGCCGCCGGCATGTCCGACGCAATCGGCAAAGCCGTGACGGTGACCGCCACGTCGACCGGCCATCTGCTGATCATGTCGGGCAAGGTGCTGGCGTTCATCCCGAACGAGACCGGCAAATCGCTGCTGCATCACAGCCGTGTCGGGGCGTAACGTGCGCGCCCGGAACCTGATAGCCGGCGCCGTGCTGGCCTGCATGCTGGCCGGCGCCATGGCCACGGCGCACGCAGGCGCCAGTTGCGAAGACCGTCCGCTGGAACCGCGCAACGTGGTGCAGGCGATGGACCTGGCGCTGCGCACGCGCGAAGCGCTCGACGCCAGCGGCGCGCAGGTGGCGCTGGTGGCGCGCGCCGGGCAGGATTTGTCGGCCTACGGCTTGCGCTATTCGCACATGGCGTTCGTCTGGCGCGACCATCCGAAGGGACGCTGGCTGGTCGTGCATGAATTGAATGGCTGCGGCACCGCCAGTTCCGGCCTGTACGACGAGGGACTGGGCAACTTCTTCCTCGACGACATGTTCCTGTACGAGGCGCAAATCGTCATCCCGTCCGACACCGTGCAGCAGCGCCTCGTGCGAGTGCTGGCCACCGGCACGCCGCGCCGCCTGCACCAGCCGCAGTACAACATGCTGGCGTATGCGTACGGCACGCGTTACCAGAATTCCAACCAGTGGGTGCTGGAAACCCTGGCGGCGGCGGGCGCCGAACCGGGCCAGGTGGAAAACCGCAATGAAGCGCAGGCATGGCTGAAGTCCGCGGGCTTCACGCCCATTACCGTGCATATTCCCGCCCTCACCCGCCTGGGCGCCCGCATGTTCCGCGCCAACGTGGCATTCGATGACCACCCGTTCGACCAGCGCATGGCGGGCCGCATCGATACCGTCACCGTCGATGCCGTGGTGCGCTTCGTGCGCCGCGCGGATCCCGGCGCCAGTCAATTCGTCGTTCGCTGAAGTTTTCCCCTCCTGGAAAGGACCCATCATGGAACAAGGCAATACGCAGCCCACTTTCAACAACGGCGCCGGCGGCGTTCATCCGCCGCCGGTGGATTTCAATGAACGGCTGCGCGAGTGGGTATTCGGCGGCAATGTGGTGGCCAAACTGGGCTTGCTGATCCTGTTCATGGGATTGTGCTTCCTGCTGAAATACCTGGCCGGAAATTATGTGGTCCGCATCGAATACCAGGCCGCCGGCGTGGCGGCCGGCGCCCTGGCGCTGCTGGCGTGGGGCTGGCGCATCCGCCTGGCGCGGCCCGGCATCAGCCTGCCCGTGCAAGGCACGGCATTGTCGCTGCTGATGCTGACCACCTTCGCCGCCTCGAAGAATTACCACTTGATCCCGGACGCCACGGCCATCGCGCTGCTGGCGATCTTCGTCGGCTTCACGTGCCTGCTGGCGGTGCTGCAAGACTCCGTGTGGCTGGCCGTGTTCGGCATCATCGGCGGCTTCGCCACGCCGGTGCTGATGTCGGACGGCAGCGGCAACCACGTGGCGCTGTTCACGTGGTGCGCGATACTCAACGCGGGCATCATCGTCATGGCCGCGCTGAAATCGTGGCGGGTACTCAATGTCCTGGGTTTCCTGTGCACGTTCGTGCTGGCCACGTCGTGGGGCGTGCTCAATTACCAGCCCGCGCATTACCTGACGTCGCAAGGCTTCCTGATCCTGTTCCTGCTGATGTACATTGCCGTCGCCATGTTTTACGCGCGGCAGCAGGCGCCGCGCCTGACGCACTATGTGGACGGCACGCTGGTGTTCGGCGCACCGCTGGCGGCCATGGGCTTGCAATACGGGCTGGTGCAGGACATGCCATTCGGCATGGCGTATTCCGCGCTGGCGCTCGGCGTACTGTACCTGTGCCTGGCCATTTTCGTCATGCGCCGCATGGGAGAACATTGCCGCCTGCTGGGCGAAGCATTCATGGCGCTGGGCATCGTGTCGGCCACGCTGGCGATACCGTATGGTGTGGACGACCGCTGGATGTCCGCCGCGTGGGCGCTGGAAGGCGCAGGCGTGATCTGGACCGGCCTGCGCCAGCGCCGCACGCTGGCATGGTGCTTCGGCTTGCTGGTGCAACTGGCATCGTGGGTATCGTTCCTGCGCGCCGTCAGCGTAATGACCGAGAAGACCATCGCGCAAAGCCACATGTCGATCGGCTTTGCCATCCTGGCCGTTGCGGCATTATTCACCGCGCTGCAATTCCGCACGGCGGACGAACAGACGCTGAAACCGTTCTCCGTGGAGACGGGCCGGAACCTGGCGGAATTGCTGTTGCCAATTGCCGCCGTATGGCTGCTGTCCGGGGCCTGGACGGAAGTGACGGTGCAGTTGGATGCCTACGCGGAATTGAATTGGCTGGTCGCCAGTACCATTGCTATCGCGGCGCTGCTGTACGGGATTTGCCTGCACTGGCAATGGCGTACCGCCGGCTGGCTGGCGCAGGTGGCGCTGGTGCTCGCCAGCGCGGCCTTTATCCTGCTGACCAACCTGGATTGGGCCCGCAACACCGGCTCGTTCGTCGACAGTGCGATCCCCGCCGCGCTGATGCTGGCCATCAGCCTGTCAGTGGTGTGCGAACGCCGCCATGCGGCTGATCCGGACGCGCCCGGCAATGGCGCGATGCTGGCTTTTTCCGGCGTCGCCTGGTTTGTCGTCGCCCTGCCCGCGCTGGCGGCATGGGGCAGCGGCGTGGCCGCTGTAAAGATCCCGTTTGAAACCTTGCCATTCAGCTGGTCGCTGTACCTGATGCTGGTGGCGGCGCTGGCGACCGTGGCCTTGCTGGTGGCGCAGCGCCGCGCGTGGCCCCAACTGGCGTGGCTGTCGGTGCCCGCGTTTGGCGCGCAACTGTTTGCCGGCGGCGCGGCGCTGCTCTGGCTATACCTGTTCGACGAATTGCCCGATGCGGCGCTGTGCGCCGCCGGCGTGATGGCGTGGGTGGCGGCAGGTAACGCACTGGCCTTGTGGCGCCGCAGCGGCTGGATCGCGCAAGGCACGATATCGACCATGCTGCACCTGCAACTGGTGGCCATGCCGCTGCTGATGATCTGGCCCGCGCTGCGGGTCTACCTGTCCGGCATGACCGGGCTGGGAGACGAATGGCGCCTTTATCTGCCCGCATGGGGCACGATGGCCGCCACGGCATGGCTGTTGCACCGCGCCGCGCGCGACGCCTGGCCGCTGCATCCGCTGACGCTGTGGCACCGCCGCATCACCTTGCGCATGGCGGTTGGCTGGTCGCTGCTGGTGGCCGTCGCGTGGAACTTCACTTCCGACGGCAGCATGGCGCCGCTGCCGTATGTGCCGGTGCTGAATCCGCTGGACCTGACCACCGGTTTTGCCGCGCTGCTGGCCATCGCTTACTGGCGCGCGGCGGATCCGGAAGTGAAAGCCCGCTGGGCCCGCCGCATGCAGCTGGCCGGGGCGGCCGGCGCGTGGCTGTGGCTGAACCTGATGCTGCTGCGCAGCGTGTCGCACTACCTGGGCGTCCCCTACACACTGGACGATCTGCTGGCATCCCAGGTCACGCAAGCCACGCTGTCGCTGGCGTGGAGCGGTACGGCGCTGGCGCTGATGCGGCATGCCGCCGTGCGCATCCGTCCCCGCCAGTGGGGTGTGGGCGCAGTCCTGCTGCTGGCCGTGGTGGCCAAGCTGTTCCTGGTGGACCTGCACAGCCGCACGGATTTTGCCACCATCATGGCGTTTATCGGCGTCGGCTTGCTGATGGTGGCGATCGGGTATGCGGCGCCGCTGCCACGGCGCGGCGGCATGGACAACGCCACTGGCAATGGTGCCGCATGAAGCGCAGCGTCATCCTTGCCTGCGCTTGCGCGGTGCTGTGCGCGCCATGGCCCGCATTGGCCGGCGGCGCGGCCGTGCCGGATACCCCGGCCGCCTACGCGTGGTCGCTCCCCGTCACGGCGGCGGACGACAATGGCGTCCACGCGTTGCGGCTGCCGCCGGCCGTGTACCTGCACGCGCAATCGGCCCGGCTGGCGGACATCCGCCTGTTCGACCGGCGCGGCCTGCCGGTGCCCTATGCGCTGCGCCATCCGCCCACCGACACGTACACGGATGCCCGTGAACTGCCGCTGCGCATCTTCCCGCTGTACCGTCAGCCGGGCGCGCCGCCATCGGTATCCACCTCGGCATTGCAGGGCGACTTCAAGCTGGAGCTGCGCACCGACAGCGACGGGCGGCTGCTGTCCGTCACCGGCGGCGGCCCGGCAACGCGCACACCGTCATCGGCGCAAGCGCCGGCGCTGGAGACACTGGTGCTGGACCTGGGCGTGTCCAGCCGCGCCACGCCGCCCACCGTGACGGCGCTGCGCTTTGCGCCACCCAAGGGCAACGCCACCTACACGGCGCAAGTGTGGCTGGAAGCCAGCGACGATCTGCGCGACTGGCGGCCGCTGGGCGCGGCGGACTTGCAATGGCTGTCCGCCACCGATGGCGCCATCCTCGCGTGCGACGTGCTGGCGTTCGAGCCGTCGCAATTCCGCTATGCGCGCCTGACGTGGCGCAACGGCACACCCGCCCTGTTTGCCGGCATCACGGCGCTGTCCGTCAGCCAGCGGCAAAGCGCGCCGGCCATGGACCATGCCGAGCTGACACCGGTGGCGGGCCGCGTGCCGGGCGACCTGGTATATGCGGCGGGCATCGGCATCCCGGCCGAGCGGGCCGGCATGCAATTCGCCACGCCCAATGCCGTGTATGCGGCCATGCTGGGCAGCTACCGCGATACCACACTCGCGCCCGCGGCGGCAGCCGAAGCTCCCGTGCCGCAGCGGCGGCATCATCACCATTTGCGCGGACATTTACACGGACATTTGCACCGCCATCAGCCCTACCGGTATGACGATCCCCCGGCGCAGCCAGCCGCGTTGCCTGCCGATCCGTTCGTGCCGGTCGCCAGCGCCACGTTTTACGACATCACGCAGGATGGCAGGCGCCGGCGCTCTGGCGGCCTGCCCATGCCGGCAACGCAACTGGCGCAATGGGTGGTGCGGCCATACAGCCCGCAATATGCGGCCCTGCCGCTGTCGCAGGCGCCCAAACTGCAACTGTCGTGGACTCCGGCGACGCTGCTGTTCCTCGCCAACGGCAATGGCCCGTACACGCTGGCGTTTGGGCGCGCCGGGGCGCCGATGATGGAACATGACCTGGGTCATGTCGCACCCGGCTACTCGGAGAGGGAATTGCGCGCGCTGCCGCAGGCGGAGGCCGGCGCGGCGCGGCAAACCGTGACCTCGGCCGTCGCCAGCCCGCCGGCCACGGTTGCCGCTGCGGGCCATGCGCCGTTGGCAAACACGACGCTGGCGCCCGGCAAGCCGATTGCGGCGCCGGGCAAATCCATCCCCGGCACCGTGGCCACGCTGTCCGACCACACGCTGCTGTGGGGCGTGCTGCTGGCCGGCGTGGCGGGGCTGGCTTACCTCACGGTGCGTCTGCTGAAACCGCCAGGGGAAAACGGATCGTAAATCAGAACACCCACAACCGGTCCGCCGGCATGTGCAGCCAGTACGTGCCCGCATCGAGCTTGTACTTCGAATATGCGCGCAAGTGCATCTGGCCGGACGCATCGCCAAAGATGCATTCCCAGCGGTCGCCCAGGTACATGCACGTGATCAGCGGCAGCGGCACCGCGTTCGGCGTACTTTCCGCGCGCACCACGACTTCCTCCACGCGGATCACGGTGGCCGGTTCCGCTTCGCCCTTGCCGCGCGCCGTCGCCTGCAGAAGCACACCGTTGACGTCCAGGGTGACGGCGCTGCCGTCGCGGCCCACCACCTTGGCCGGCAAGCGGTTGTTACTGCCCATGAATTCCGCCGTGAACAGCGTGTTCGGCGTTTCATACATGCTTTGCGGATTGCCCTGCTGTTCGATCTTGCCGTTATTGAGCAGCAGGATGCGGTCGGAAATCGCCATCGCTTCGCCCTGGTCGTGCGTCACCATCAGCGCCGACAAGCCCAGGCGCACGATCAGTTCACGCAGGAACGAACGGGCTTCTTCACGCAGCTTGGCGTCCAGGTTGGACAGCGGCTCGTCCAGCAGGATCACTGGCGGGTTGTACACCAGCGCGCGGGCGATCGCCACGCGCTGCTGCTGGCCGCCGGACATCTGGTGGGGGAAGCGCTCGGCCAGGTGTCCCAGGCCCAGTTGCTTCAACACTTCCATCACGCGTTCCTTGATTTCCGTGGCGCCCATCTTGCGCAGCTTCAGGCCATAGGCCACGTTGTCGAACACCGTCTTGTGGGGCCACAGCGCGTACGACTGGAACACCAGGCCCAGGCTGCGCTGTTCGGCCGGCATTTCATAGTTGCGGGAGCCGTCGAACACTACGCGGTCGCCAATGGCGATGGTGCCCAGCTTCGGACTTTCCAGGCCCGCCACGGCGCGCAGCAAGGTGGTCTTGCCGCTGCCCGAAGGGCCCAGCAGGGCCACCACTTCGCCCTTTTGCAGGTGCATCGACACGCCCTTCAGGATCGGGTTGGCGGTCGCGCCGCTGCCATATTCCAGGTGCAGGTCGTTGACAGTCAATTCATTGGTCGTGTTCATGATGTCTCGTTTCATGATGTAGTTGTTCCTTAGTTATGCAGCTTGACGCCAAAGCGCAGCGCGACACCCAGGCCGATGGCCACCAGCGTGATATTGATGAACGACAGCGCCGCCACCAGGTCGGTCGAACCGCCCGCCCACAGCGACACCAGCATGGCGCCGATCACTTCCGTACCGGGCGACAGCAGGTACACGCCGGTCGAGTATTCGCGCTCGAAGATCAGGAACACCATCAGCCACGCGCCCATCAGGCCGAATTTGATCAGCGGCAGCGTGACGTCGCGCGTGACCTGGCCCCGCTTGGCGCCGACCGCGCGCGCCGCTTCTTCCAGTTCCGGGCCCACCTGCAGCAGCGCGGTGGAAATCAGGCGCATGCCGTAGGCCAGCCACACCACCGAATACGCCAGCCACACGGCGAAGATGGTCGAACGCACGGAACGCAGCGCGGGAATGAAGTGTTCGGACATCCACATTGCAATCGCGTTGTCGGAACCCTTGAAGAAACCGTCCAGCCACGAAGGCACGAACAGGAACACCCACAGGAACGCCAGGCCGGCCAGCAGGCCCGGCACGGCGCGCGGCACCAGCACGCTGTAGTCCAGCAGGCGGGTGATGCCATCCGGCTTGCGGTGCATGGCCAGCGCGATGGCGCTGTAGCAGGCCACCGCCATGCCGCCGCCGATCACGCCGATCAGCACCGTGTTGAGGATGGCGCGCATCAGGCCGTGGTTCTCGAAAATATCGCGGAAATGCTGCAACGTCAGCACGTCGGCCAGCTTCACGCCCTCGCCCCAGTACTGCACGAACGAGCGCAGCACGATGCCCGACAGCGGCACGACGATGGTGAACAGCAGCCAGGCGAACAGCACGCCGAAAGCCAGCCATTTCCATTTACCCAGTGGCATGGCCTTGGTGCGTGCGCCCTTGCCCTTGATCGACACGTATTTGTTGGCCGACTTCAGCAGGTGGCGCTGCAGCATCACCAGCGGCAGGGTCACCATCACCAGGCACACGGCGACAGCGGCCATCAGGTGGTACGACGGCGTGCCCAGCTTGTTGGTCAGCTTGTACAGGTAAGTGGCCAGCACCAGGTGGCCTTCCGGGTCGCCCAGCACCAGCACCAGGCCGAAGACTTCAAAGCCGAGGAAGAACACCAGCACGCCGGCATACGACAGCGCCGGCATGATCATCGGCAGCGACACGTTCATCATCACCTGCAGCGGCGAAGCGCCGGCGACGCGGGCCGCCTCCTCCACGTCGGAGCCCAGGCTTTTCAGCGCGGACGAGGCGTACAGGTAGACGTGCGGCACGTGGGTCAGGCCGGCGATGATGACGATGCTGGTGAACGAATAGATGTTCCACGGGATGAAGCCGAGCAAATCCTTGGCCCACGTCGAATAGAAGCCGACCGGGCCCATCGCCACCACGTAACCAAAGCCCATCACCATCGGCGACACGAAAATCGGCACCAGCAGCATCGGCGCGATCCAGCCGCGGCCCGGCAAATCCGTGCGCACCATCAGGAACGCCAGCGCGCCGCCCAGCGGCACGGCAATGACGGTCAGGCCGGTGGCCAGCAGCGCGCCATTCTTGAACGCCATCGTGAAATCGGTGTCTTCAAAGATGAAGCGGTAAGCATCCAGGCTGATTTCCTTGTCCGGCATGAAGAAGGGCGCGGACAGGAAGCTCTGGTAAAAAATCAGGTACAGCGGCAGGAAAATCGCGACGGCGGTCAGCACGACCACCAGTCCGCGCGGCCAGTTCAGTGCGCGGCGGCCATTGCCTGGCAGGGTTAAAGTTTGCATGTTCGGGTCCTCACACGTTAGACGGGCCGGGGAGGCCCGCCATGCGAATTACTTCTTGCCAGCCGTTTCTTTCCACTGCTTCAGGAAAGCCATGCGCTTCTGTGGTCCCAGGAATTGCAGCAGGATCGGATGCACGGGCACCGGACGCACATTGTCCTTGCCGACTTGCTTGATCAGGTCGGCCGACGTGGTCTCGCCCGTCACGTCCTGGCGGATCGCATACAGCTTGGATTCGTTGGCGATCACGGTCTGGCCGCGGTGCGACAGCATGTAGTCCAGCCACAGCTTGGCCGCGTTGACGTTTTTCGCGGCCTTGTTGATGAACACCACGCGCGACATCACCAGCGTGTAATCCTTCGGCAGCATTACGCCGATCGACGGGTCGGTCTTGGCGCGCACCAGCGCGTACGAGCCCAGCACGTTGTAGCCGATCAGGTTTTCACCGGACGAGATCCGTTCCATCATGGTGCCGGTCGACGACTGCACGCGCACGCGCGCGGCGCCGAACGCGTTTTCCAGCTCCAGGAATTTCGGATATTCCTTGGCGTCCTGCGTCATGAACATGAAGCCCACGCCGGATTTTTCGATGTCGTAGGTGGTGACCTTGTCGGCGAACTTCGGCTGCTTGATCAGGTTGACGAAGTCGGCGTGGGTCTGCGGCACTTCCTTGGCATCGACCAGGCGCTTGTTGTAGACGAAGGCGGCCGGCTCGAACGTGGTGCCATACGCCTTGTCATCCCAGATCGCCCACGATGGCAGCTTGGCGCTTTCCGCCGACTTGTATTGCAGCGCATGGCCGTCGGAGGCGAGGCGCATCTGCAAGTCCATGGCGGACGACCACATGACGTCGGCCGTGTTGCCGCCGGCGGCAGCTTCCGAGATGAAGCGGTTGTACACTTCGGTGGAATTCATGTCGTTGTATTCGACCGTGATGCCGGGGAATTGCGCGGAAAAGTCCTTCACCAGCGGCTGCGTGGCCTTGCTGTCGGTGGCGCCATAGATCACCAGCTTGCCTTCTTTTTTCGCGCCATCGATGATTTTTTGATAATCGGCCGGATAGCCGGCAGGCACCTGTGCAAAAGCTACAGACGTGCAGAGGGCGGCCGCAACGGCCAGGGTCGTTTTCAACATGGTGATCTCCGATTATTGGATGTTTGGTTACTTGTGTGTTTCTCAGCGCACCAGGCCGAATTCCCTGGCGCGTTTGCCGTAGTCGTCCACGGCTTTCCTGACATAAACGGTGAGTGCATCGCCTGTCAGGGCAAAGGGGTAAAGTCCGGACGCCGCGCGCAATTGCGCGAATTCCTTGCTGGCCAACATACGTTCGAAGCGCTGGACCCAGGCGTTGTAATCGGCGTCGGCCACCTGCGGTCCCATCCAGACCCCGCGGATCACCGGCCATACCACGTCGATACCCTGCTCTTTCGCCGTCGGCACGCCGGCCAGCGCGCCGGGCAAGCGTTCGTTCGACAGCACGGCCAGCACGCGGGTCTTGTCCGGCGTGGCGTTGAGCGAGGCTTCCGATGCATCGCCCGACACCACTTGCACATAGTTGGCGTGCATCGCGGTGAAGGCTTCGCCGCCGCCTTCCAGCGCCACGAACCGCAGCGCTTTCGGGTCGATGCCGGCCGCGCGCGCCACCAGCGCCATCTTCAGCCAGTCCTGGCTGCCGATGGTGCCGGACACCCCGATCAGCACTTGTTCGGGGTGCTTTTTCAACGCCGTCAGCAAATCGGCCAGCGTCTTGAACGGCGAATCGGCCCGCACCGCGATCATGCCGTAGTCGGCGCCCAGCGCGGCCACCCAGCGCACGTCGGCAGCGGTCGCCTTGCCGAACTTGCCCTGCGCGATGTTGAGCAGCGAACCGCCGGAAAACACCACCAGCGTGTCCGGCTCCGCACGGCGCTGCGACACCAGCTGGTGCCAGGCGACGGCGCCGATGCCGCCCGGTACGTAGCTGATGTGCATGTCCTGCTTGCTGTGCTGGTCGCCATGCGGCATCGCCTGCAAGCCCTTCAGCGCCAGCTTGCACGTCACGTCCATCGCACCGCCCGGCTTGGACGGTACGATGCACTCGGTGCGCTGGCCGGCCCCGCCCTTGGCGCCCGCGCCGGCGCCGGCCAGCGCCCTGGCCGGGGCGGCTGCGGTGGCGGCAAGTGCGATCAGGGCGGTGCGGCGTTGCATGGCTGGGCTCTTTTACTATTGGAAGCTTAGAAGCGGTGCTGGATGCCGCCGATTACGCCGCGCTGGTTGGTGCCGAAACCGGCGTCGTCACGCGACAGGCCCGTCAGCTGGCCATTCTTGGCCTTGGCATACGCGGTGGCCACATACAGGTCAGTGCGCTTGGACAGCGCGTAGCGCACGCGCGCCACGTACATGGTCGGATCGGCATCCTTGCCTGCCGCCACGTTTTTCACGTCGATGTGGTAAATCGCGCCCGTCAGGGTCACGTTCGGCTGCACCTTGTAGGCGACGCCGCCCCACACGGTGGTGGCTTCCACGTCCGCCGTGGCGGCCTTGCCAGCCACGGTCTTGAAGTCGCGCACCACGCCGAACAATTTCCATGCGCCCGTTTCATAGCTGGCGCCCACGTGCCATACCGTGTTTTCATCGCGGTTGCCGGTGGCCGGGACCACGTTGCCGTTGATACGTTCCCACGTCGCCATCAGTCCCAGGCCATTGGCATTATAGGCAACATTGCCGGCGACCTTGCGGCTGTCGGCCGCGCCGGTGGTTTGTTCGCCCAGGCCCACGGTGGCGCCGTATTTCAGGTTGCCGGTGCTGCCCGAGTATTTAATCAGGTTATCGAAACCGGTGGTGAAGCCGTATTTCGAAGGACCGGTGGCCGGGCCGCTGGTGGCCCAGGAATACGATGGCGCGAAGCCCATCGGGTCATAGGAAATCACGGTGTCGTACACGGTCGTGAAGGAGCGGCCCAGCACCAGCTTGCCCCAGCTGCCTTCCAGGCCCACGTTGGCCTGGCGGCGGAACAGCGCCGTATCCATGTTGCCGGTATCGAGCAGGATACCGCCTTCCAGCTGGAAAACGGCTTTCAGGCCGCCACCCAGGTCTTCCGACCCGCGGAAACCCCAGCGCGACGTATTCATGCCGCCGGACACCACTTTCGTCACGCCGCTGCCATTGGCCGCCGCGTGGGATACGTTTTCAACGCCGGCGTCGATCAAACCATACACCTGGACATTGCTTTCTGCGTGGGCCGCACCTGCTGCGAGGGCGAGGATGGCGAGGGACATTGCGGACTTCTTCATGGACGTCTCCTATAGATATAATTGTTTGAAATAATGCTGATAACTAAATATCAGGACTCCACTATAGGTCGCGCTTCCTTTCAATTGCCTTTCAGTGAATCTTTCACTGCAGGCTTTTGCAACAGTCCCAGAAAAAAGTTTTACTTTTCCCTTCCGCGCAACGATGATGCACGCGTGGAGACATCCGGAACAACATCATATGCGTATCCTGCTGGTCGAAGACCATATTGAATTACAGCGATCCCTGGCCAAAGCGCTGCGCGACGCCCACTTGACCGTCGAGTGCGCGGACAATGGCGCCGACGCGGACGCCCTGCTGCATACCCAGGATTATGCGCTAGTGATCCTCGACTTGACGCTGCCGAAAATGGACGGCCTCGAAGTCTTGAAACGCTTGCGCGCACGGGGCGGCGCGCGGGGCAAGACGCCGGTCTTGATCCTGACGGCGCGCGGCGGCCTGGAAGAACGGGTACAGGGACTGAACCTGGGCGCCGACGATTACCTGGCAAAACCGTTCGAACTGGCGGAACTGGAAGCCCGCGTGAAAGCGCAACTGCGGCGCAGCGTCGGCAATGAGGCGGTGGTGCACACCTGCGGCGCATTGCATTTCGACACCGTGAGCCGCATGTTCAGCTACCACGGCAATGCGCTGGCGCTGACGCCGCGCGAACACGCGGTGCTGGAAGCGCTGATTTCCCGCAGCGGCCGCGCCGTGTCGAAGGAAAAGCTGTTCGATGAAGTGTTTGCGCTGGAAGACGACGCCAACCTGGACGCGATCGACCTGTACATCCACCGCGTGCGCAAGAAGCTGGAAAGCACGCAGCCGGGCGCCGCCGCCATTACCACCCTGCGCGGCATCGGCTACCTGCTGCAACCGCGCGACGGCGGCTGATGGACGCCGCGGCGGACAGCGCCGGCTCCGCCCCGCTGGGCAGCCTGCGCACGCAACTGCTGCGCTGGCTGCTGATTCCGCTGATCGTGCTGATGGCGATTAACGCAGTCTCGGTCTACCGCAATGCGCTCGACGCGGCCGACATGGCGTATGACCGCTCGCTGCTGGCGTCCACCCGCGCCCTGGCCGAACGGGTTTCCATCTCCGATGGCAACGTGGTGGTCGACGTGCCCTACGTGGCGCTCGACAGTTTCGAGACCGATACGCTGGGCCGCATCTATTACAAGGTTACCGGGCTGAAAGGCGAAACCGTATCCGGTTTCGGCGACCTGCCGCCTGTGCCGCCCAACGTGCCCCGCTCGGAAGCCTATCCGGCGCTGGTGCGCTTTTACCATGCCGACTACAACGGCCAGCCGGTGCGCATTGCCGCGCTGGTGCAGCCCGTCTATGACGATTCCATGCGCGGCATGGCGCTGATCCAGGTGGCGGAAACCACGGACGCGCGGCGCGGCCTGTCGATCCAGATCCTGCGCGATACGCTGGCATGGCAGGCATGGGTGGTGCTGGCGGCGACGTTGCTGGTGTGGTTCGCCGTGCGGCTGGTGCTGCGCCCCCTGATGCGCCTGCGGGCAGAGGTGGAAATGCGCAGCGCGTCGGACTTGCACGACGTCGATCCGGCGCTGGTGCACCGCGAAGTGCGGCCGCTGGTGGAAGCCATGAATGGTTCGATGTCGCGCATCCGCAGCCTGATCGCGTCGCAGCGGCGCTTCATTGCCGACGCGTCGCACCAGTTGCGCACGCCGCTGACGGTCTTGAAAACGCAGTCGGAAATGGCGCTGCGTGAAATTAACCGCAACGAAGCGCCGCCCGACAAGGAAGCGTTGCGCGCGATGGTGTCCGGCATCGCCGCCACCACGGATGCCGCCGTGCACCTGGCCAACCGCTTGCTGATGCTGGCCCGCATCGAGCACAGCGGCGACGTGGCGCCGGTACCGGTGGGCTTGCGCGAACTGGCGCAAAATGTGGCGCTGCAACTGGCCGTGGCGGCGGTGGGCAAGCAGATCGACCTGGCGCTGGAAGCGGAGCACGAAGCCGTCGTGCGCGGTCAGCCCTTGCTGTTGCAGGAAATGGTCTCCAACCTGGTCGACAATGCGCTGCGCTATACGCCGCCCGGCGGCAGCGTCACCGTGCGCGTGCTGCCTGGCGGCGGCAAGCTGGTGCTGGAAGTGGAAGACAGCGGCGCGGGCATCCCGGAAAGCGAACGGGAACGGGTGTTTTCGCCGTTTTACCGGGCCGCCGCGTCGATGCAGGTGAATCCGGGCGGCGCGGGGCTGGGATTGGCCATCGTGCGCGATATCGCCGTGCTGCATGGCGGCACGGTCTCCTTATCGGAGGGCGCGGGCGGCAAGGGCCTGAAGGTCACCGTCACCTTCCCCGGCTGACCTCCCCTTCCCCACGGGGCCTGGCCCTTTCTCCATGGGGCCTGGCCCCTTTTGTACTATCGTTCGCACGGGGACCGATAGCCGGTATGCCGGTATGCCAACCGGACGCCGTCTTTCCGGGCGTTGCACTATCATCACGCCACCCTGTAATCCGCCCTGCCCACAACGCCCATGTTCCCGAAACTTTCGTTTCGACAATTATCGCTGGGCGTTTTTGTACTGATTGCGGCGCTGCTGGGCGCCACATCCGTGCACGCCCTGCTGACCCTGGACCGCCTTGCCGCACACAGCCGCGAAGCGGGCCGGCACGCGGTCGCGCTGGCGGAACAGGCGCAGCGCCTCAGTGAGCGGGGTGTCGCGATGGAGCGCAGCGCGCGCCAGTTCCTGGTGCTGGACGACCCCGCCTTCCGCGACCGCTACGCCGACGCATGGCGCGACGCGCAGGCGGCGCTGGCGGCCATTGCTGCCGGCATGCCCGGCGCGCAACACGGTGCGCTGGCGGACTGGCGCGCGCGGGGCGAAGCGGTGGCTGCCGTGCTGCAATCCGCGCCCGAACTGCGCAACGGCAAGCGGATCCAGGGCCGCCGTGCCCTGAGCCAGTCGCTGGACCAGGCGCTGTCCGGCCTGCCCGCGCTGAGCCAGTTGCTGGAAGACTCCGTGCGGCACGAAGTCGAACGGCGTAACCAGGCGCTGCTCGATGAACTGGACCAGCGCCGCCGTTTGCTGACCAGCCAGGTCATTATCTCCGTGGCGCTGGCGGCGCTGCTGGCGCTGGGTTTTGGCGCCTGGCTGTCGCGGCCGCTGAAACAGATTGAACAGGCCATCGACCGCCTGGGCGGCAACCGTTATGACGAAGCCATCGCCGTGCAGGGGCCGGGCGACTTGCGCCGGCTCGGCATGCAGCTGGACTGGCTGCGCGTGCGGCTGGCCGAAGTGGAAGCGGACAAGGCGCGCTTTGTCCGCCACGTGTCGCATGAATTGAAAACCCCGCTGGCCGCGCTGGTGGAAGGCGTGTCGCTGCTGGAAGATGAAGTGCCCGGTGCGCTGTCGCCGCAGCAGCGGGAAATTGCCGCCATTCTGCGCCAGAACACGGTGTCGTTGCAGGCGCAAATCGAGGATTTGTTGCGCTTTAACGAAGCGGGTTTCGCCGCGCAGCGGTTGCGGCGCACGATGACGGAGCCGCGCGTGCTGCTGGACAGCGTGCTGGCGGCCCAGCGCCTGCAAAGCCAGGCGCGCGGCGTGCACTGCGTGGTGGAAGGCGATGCGCGCCCGCTGCCATTGGACCGCGAACTGATGTCCGCCGCGCTGGGCAACCTGCTGTCGAACGCATTGCGCTTTTCGCCGCCGGGCGGCGCCGTGCACTTCACACTGTCGGAAGCGCCCGGCATGCTGGCCATCGATTGCCGCGACCAGGGTCCCGGCGTCGCGCCGCAGGATGCCGAACGCATTTTCGAACCGTTTTACCAGGGCGAACGCCAGCCCGCCAGCGCCCGCCGCGGCAACGGCATCGGCCTGTCCATCGTGCGTGAATACGTGCAGGCGCATGGCGGCGCATTGCACCTGATGCCGTCTGCCGGCGGCGCCCATTTTCGAATCGAGTTGCCTTATGACGAATGACTACTTATCTCGCGGCACACCGCCGGCGTTGCCGACGTTGCTACCGTTGTTGCTGCCCTTGCTGCTGTCCGCGCTGCTGGCCGGCTGCGGCATGCCGCTGATGCCGGCGCCCGCCTCCATCGTGCTGCCGCAACCGCCCGCCGACGCGCCGCCGTCCGCCACCTTGATGTTGCCCGACGAAACCGCGCCGCTGCTGGCCTATCACCAGCAGGTACGCCGCATGACGCAGGGTGAATTGCTGCAGGAACTGGCCGCACTGGGCATGCGCCAGCCGACGCCGCGCGTGGCGCTGCAAATGGGCATGTTGCTGCTGTGGACGCGCGGCGCGGGCGACCTGACGCGGGCACAGGCGCAATTCGATACCGTGGCGTCGACGCCGCACCCGCTGGCGCCGCTGGCGTCGCTGCTGTCGGCCCAGTGCCAGGAGCTGCGCCGCCTGGCCGAACATGGCGATAAACTGGCTGCGCAACTGAAGGAAAACCAGCGCAAGACCGATCAATTGACGGAAACGCTGGAAAGCCTGAAAGCCATCGAGCGCAACTTGCCGGCACGGGGAGCAAGCAATGAACGGCAACGATAACAACGACATCAACGCCGGCCCCGGCGCCCCCATCCTGCTGGTCGACGACGACGCCGACTTGCTGCGCCTGCTGTCATTGCGGCTGTCCGCCAATGGCTATGCGGTGACGGCCGTGGCCAGCGCGGAAGCGGCGCTGGCGCAATTGGACATTGCCCTGCCATCGCTGGTGATCAGCGATATCCGCCTGCCCGGCAAGGATGGCATGGCGCTGTTCCAGCACATCCGCACACGCCATCCGGCGCTGCCCGTGATCCTGCTGACGGCGCACGGCACCATCCCCGACGCGGTGGAAGCCACGCGGCTGGGCGCCTTTGCCTATCTCACCAAGCCGTTCGACGCCAAGGTCTTGCTGGAGCGCATCGCGCAAGCCTTGCAACTGAGTGCGCCGCCTCAGCAACAGGGGACGGACAACCAGCAGTGGCGCGAAGAAATCGTCAGCCGCAGCCACACGATGGCGGAACTGCTGGCCGAAGCGCGGCTGGTGGCGGCCTCCGACGCCAGCATCCTGATCAAGGGTGAAAGCGGCACCGGCAAGGAATTGCTGGCGCGCGCCATCCACCGCGCCAGCCGCCGCGCGAAAGCGCCCTTCATCGCCGTCAATTGCGGCGCGATCCCCGAACCCCTGCTGGAATCGGAATTGTTCGGCCACGTGAAAGGCGCGTTCACGGGCGCCGTGGCCGCCCGCGAAGGCCTGGTACAGGCGGCCGACGGCGGCACCCTGTTCCTCGATGAAATCGGCGACATGCCGCTGCTGCTGCAAGTGAAATTGCTGCGCGTGCTGCAGGAACGGGTGGTGCGGCAACTGGGGTCGGACACGGGCAAACCGGTCGACGTGCGCATCCTGTCCGCCACGCACCGCGACCTGGACGCGGCCATGCGGGAAGGCCAGTTCCGCGAAGACTTGTATTACCGCCTGAACGTCATCACGCTGACGTTGCCGCCGCTGTCCGAACGGCGCGAAGACATTGCGTTGCTGGCCACGCGCTTCCTGCAATCGCTGGCGGCCAAATACGGCAAGCAGGTGACGGGCTTCGCACCGGATGCGCTGGAGGCGCTGACGCGCGCGCCGTGGCCCGGCAATGTGCGGCAACTGGTCAACGTGGTGGAACACGTGTGTGCGCTGGCCACGTCGCCGCTGGCGCCGCTGTCGCTGGTGCAGCGCGCGCTGAAAGTGCCTTCGCTGGAAGTGCTCAGCTATACGGAAGCCAAGCAGCGTTTCGAGCGGCAATACCTGGTGCAATTGCTAAAGCTGACCGATGGCAATGTGGCCGACGCGGCCCGCCTGGCCGAGCGCAACCGCACGGAGTTTTACCGGCTGTTGCAGCGCCACGAACTGGATGCGGCGCTGTTCCGGACCGAATCCTGACGGTTGTCGCCCCCGGGCGACAAGCCTAAGTCATTGATTTTCAAAGCATTGCAGGGCTAGCAGCAATAGCCTGTCGCCGCAGCCCGACAAATCCCCGCCCGCCATTCATTCCTCGCATCAACTAAATTAGCTAACCCATTGATTTGTAAAGAAATCAATGAGCTGGCACGCCGTTTGCTGTAAGGAGATCAACGTCACAAGGCGTTCTTGAACAACCTTCTTAATGGAGTAGCGAATATGACGAATACCATTTCCCGCCTGCTGGCCGCCGCCGCCTTCACCGCATTCTCCGCCGCCGCCCTGTCTCCTGCTTACGCCGCCGGCCAGCAGGAAGGCGCCATGGCTGGCGCCGCTGTCGCCACGGCCGACAGCGCACTGAATGCCAAAGTCAAAGCCGCGCTGGCTGACTTCAAAGGCGTTTCGGCCACCACCAGCCAAGGCGTGGTGACCTTGTCGGGCCAGGTCGCCAACACCGATACCGGCACCAAGGCAATCCAGGCTGCCTCCAGCGTGGACGGTGTGAAGGAAGTGAAGAGTGAGTTGACGGTCGCTAAGTGACCTGGTTGGACCGAGTTGTAGATGTACCTCGTAGTAGTAGTGGTATCCCCGCAGTAGCTGTATCCCCGTAGTAAACCTGCTACCCGCAGGTGCAGCACCGTAGTTGAAGTGGCTTTACCCAGCGTAATTTTTTCCGGGCCGCGAGCGATCGCCGCCCGGTTTTTTTTTGCCAATCCATGCCATTCATGCCACGATGGCGTTTTTACAATCAGGAAATATCCATGAAGATCGGCATGCAGACCTGGGGCAGCCACGGCGACATCCGGCCATTCCTCGCTTTGGCGGAAGGATTACAAACCGCAGGGCATGACGTCACACTGGTCATCACCTGCGTCGACAGCGCCGCGTATGCCGGTATCACGTCCGCCGCCGGGGTCCAACTGCGCATTATCGCGTCGCCCGTCATCGCGCCTGACGAGGCCGAACGCATCGGCGCGGCCGCCGTCCGCATGCGCAATCCGATGACGCAGGTGGCGTCGTTGATGGATCACTGCTACTTGCCGGCGGAAGAACCCATGTTTGTCGCAGCCCGGCAATTGAGTACGGAATGCGATGTGCTGATCGGCCATTACTTCCTGCACCCGCTCCATGTCGCGGCCGAACACGCGGGCAAACCTTATGTCAGCATCGTGCTGTCGCATGCCGCCGTGCCCAGCGCCTGCAATTGTCCCGTCAACCATCCATTCGGCCGGGCCGGCAACCGTTTCCTGTGGTGGCTGACGCGCACGGCAATGCAACGCGCGCTGAGCCGCTATTCCAACCGGCTGCGCAAACGCATGAATTTGCCACTGGTGCGCGATGTGGTGAACGAAGTGTGGCTGTCGCGGCGCCTGACCCTGGTCGGCGTCAGCCCGGCCATCTGCGCGCGGCAGCCGGACTGGCCGCAGGCGGTGCAAGTCACCGGCTTCCTCGATATGCCGAACATGCCGCTCGAAGGCGACATCGGCGCTGAACTGGCCGCCTTCCTGGCGGCAGGAGAAGCGCCCGTGTATATGACGACGGGCAGCTGGATGCCGCGCGATATCGCATTGCAAAGCAACACCTTGCAACTGTTCACGCAAGCGGCGCGGCTGGCCGGCTGCCGCGCCATCATCCAGAGCCGCGACGCGCAGGCGTGTGGTTTTACCTCGGACAACAACATCCTGTATATCGGCGCCGCCCCGCACCATGCCGTGTTTCCCCGCTGCCGCGCCGTGGTCCACCATGGCGGCGCGGGCACGACGCAATCGGTCACCTTGGCGGGCATGCCGTCAGTGGTGCTTGCCCATATCAGCGAGCAGGAACACTGGGGCCGCGAATTGCAGCGTCTGGGTTGCGCGGGGAAACCACTGCACGTACGCAGCGTGACGCCCCGAAAGCTGGCGGCGCGCATCACGGAAGTACTGCAATCGCCCTCCATGGCGCAGCAGGCGCAGGCGGTTGCGCGCGCGATGGCGCAGGAAAACGGCGTCGCGGCGGCGGTGCGGATCATCGGTGAAACGTTCGGGCGCGAGGGGCGGCGGATCGCCGCCTGATAAAAAAAGCGGGCCGCAGCCCGCTTTTCATTGGCGCCAACCGCAGGTCAGCTCAGGTTTTCCAGGCGGATCTTGGTGACTTCGCCCAGCACCGTGGACAGCGCTTCCATCTTGGCGATGGCCGCCACGACATTTTTTTCCTGGGTCTGGTGCGTCAGGATCACGATGTCGGTGCGGGTTTCGTTGTCGGCCGGTTCTTTTTGCATCATGGCGTCGATGGAAATCGTCGCATCGGCCAGGATGCGGGTCAGGTCGGCCAGCACGCCAGGCTGGTCCACCACGTTCAGGCGCAGGTAGTAGCTGGTGGTGATTTCCGACATCGGCAGGATCTGGATGTCGGTCAGCGCGTTCGGCTGGAACGCCAGGTGCGGCACGCGGTGTTCCGGATCGGCCGTCGCCAGGCGGGTGATGTCGACCAGGTCGGCAATCACGGCCGAAGCGGTCGGCTCGGCGCCCGCGCCTTTGCCGTAGTACAGCGTGGCGCCGACGGCGTCGCCCTGCACCAGCACCGCGTTCATCGCGCCTTCCACGTTGGCGATCAGGCGTTTGGCCGGAATCAGGGTCGGGTGCACGCGCAACTCGATGCCTTCCACGCCGTTCACGACGGCGCGCTTGGCGATGCCCAGCAGCTTGATGCGGTAGCCCAGTTGCTCGGCATACTGGATGTCCACGGCTTGCAGCTTGGTGATGCCTTCCACGTGCGCCTTGTCGAACTGCACGGGGATACCGAACGCGATCGCCGACATGATGGTGGCTTTGTGGGCGGCGTCGACACCTTCGATGTCGAAGGTCGGATCGGCTTCCGCATAGCCCAGGCGCTGCGCTTCTTTCAGCACGGTGTCGAAGTCCAGGCCCTTGTCGCGCATCTCGGACAGGATGAAGTTGGTGGTGCCGTTGATGATGCCGGCCAGCCACTGGATGCGGTTGGCGGTCAAGCCTTCGCGCAGCGATTTGATGATCGGGATGCCGCCGGCCACGGCCGCTTCGAACGCCACCATCACGCCCTTGGCTTGCGCGGCAGCGAAGATTTCATTGCCGTGCGTGGCCAGCAGCGCCTTGTTGGCCGTCACCACATGCTTGCCATTGGCGATCGCCTGCAAAACCAGCTCGCGCGCAATGCCATAGCCGCCGATCAGTTCGATGACGATATCGATTTCCGGATCGTTGACGATTTCACGCGCGTCGGCCACGACTTTGCATTTGCCGCCGGTCAGCTCGTTGGCGCGTGCAGTGTTCAGGTCGGCAACGGCAATAATTTCAATACCACGGCCTGCGCGGCGGGTAATCTCTTCCTGGTTGCGTGCCAATACGTTGAACGTGCCGGCACCAACGGTGCCAATGCCTAACAAGCCTACTTTGATGGGTTTCATAATGGTGGGTTTCCTTGCAGCGCCGGCCCGGAAGGACAGGCGCTGTGTTAATCAGATTGGGCTGCCGTGGCGCTTGCGGTAGCTTTCCATGAAGCGCGCGATACGTCCGAACGCTTCCGTCATGTCGTCGGTATTCGGCAAGAATACGACGCGGAAGTGGTCGGGCGCAATCCAGTTGAATCCGGTGCCCTGGACGATAAGTACTTTGGTTTCTGCCAGCAGGTCATACGCGAACTGCTGGTCATCCGCGATCGGGTAGATCTTCGGATCAAGACGCGGGAACATGTACAGCGCGGCTTTCGGCTTGACGCAAGTGACGCCCGGGATATCGGTCAGCAGCTGGTAAGCCAGATCGCGTTGCTTCAACAGGCGCCCGCCCGGCCCCACCAGATCCTGTATGCTCTGGTAGCCTCCGAGCGCAGTCTGGATGGCAAACTGGCCCGGCGCGTTGGCGCACAAACGCATCGAAGCCAGCATGTTCAGGCCTTCGATGTAATCCTTGGCGTGGCGTTTCTCGCCCGACACCACCATCCAGCCGGCGCGGTAGCCGCACGAACGGTAGTTTTTCGACAAGCCGTTGAACGTCACGAACAGGATGTCGTCCGCCAGCGAGGCGATCGACGTGTGCTCGTTGCCGTCATACAGCACCTTGTCATAGATTTCATCCGCATAGATGATCAACTGGTGCTGGCGCGCCAGTTCGATAATCTGCAGCAGGATTTCGTCCGGATACAGCGCGCCCGTCGGGTTGTTCGGGTTGATCACGACGATCGCCTTGGTATTCGGCGTGATCTTCTTGCGCATGTCGTCGATGTCCGGATACCAGTCCTGCTGCTCGTCGCACACGTAGTGCACGGGCGTGCCGCCGGACAGGCTGACGGCGGCGGTCCACAACGGGTAATCCGGCGCCGGCACCAGCACTTCATCGCCGGTATTGAGCAGCGCATTCATCGACATCACGATCAATTCGGATGCGCCGTTACCCAGGTAGATATCGTCGATGGCGACACCGGCGATTTTTTTGCCCTGCGTGTAATGCATGACGGCCTTGCGCGGCGCGAACATGCCTTTGGAATCCGTGTAGCCCGCCGCGTTCGGCAGGTTGACCATCATGTCGTGGACGATTTCGTCCGGCGGATCGAAGCCGAATACGGCAAGGTTGCCGATATTGAGCTTCGTGATCTTGTGGCCCTCTTCCTCCATCTGGCGCGCCTTTTCCGGCACGGGACCGCGGATTTCATAGCAAACTTCCGCCAGCTTGTTCGATTTTTGAACCGGTCGCAAAATCTGATCCTAACTTTCTTGGTGGCTTTTGGTGCATCCCGCGCTAGAAAATTCGGTCAGGAGACCGATAAAATTCGCCCGATTGCGATTTCCGTGCGCGTCAATATCACCTGAATGGTGCATTGCGAAAATACCCATTCTGCCGAAAGCGCCCCATTAAATCAACTGCCGGGGGCCCCGGATCACGTGAAAACGTTACAATAGCTATAGAAATCGCGTCCCTTTACGCAAAATTACGCTAATTTACGCTCAGATACACGCTATGAAGCTCCATCCAAGCAGCACCCAGCAATACCAGACCGTGACCGGTTACTTTATTGGCGGGGTCGAAATCAATGCCCAGCCCTTCAATTACAACCTGTATATGTTGCCGGAAGTGGCGCCCCGCCCATGGCCGGTGGAATCGTTCGAGGCGCTGGCCGTCGAGCACTTCGAGTTGCTGGCGGCGGACCAGCCGGACGTCGTGATCCTCGGCACAGGCGAACGCCAGCGCTTCGTGCATCCGCGCCTGACCAATCCGCTGCTGAGCAAGCGCATCGGTGTCGAATGCATGGACACCAACGCCGCTTGCCGTACCTACAATATTTTGATGGGCGAAGGCCGCAGGGTGACCCTGGCGCTGCTGTTCGATAAGAAATAACAACATTTCCAGTGTTGAAATTCAACAATCCGCCCCCACGTGGATAACTGCTGGGTACGCTGCCAGCACAGAAAACAGCGCCATCCCGTTCCAGGAGAACCTCCGTGGCTGACAGCCAAACTGTTGCACCCCTCGCCGACTTTTCCGCCGCGATGACCAGCGGCCAGACCTTCCAGCTGTCGGGCCGCCCCGCGAAATATACGGTGCTGTTCTTTTACCCGAAGGACAATACCCCTGGCTGCACCACCGAGAACATGGCGTTCCGCGATGCGTACGGCCAGTTCCAGGCAGCCGGGGTGGAAATTTATGGCATCAGCCGCGATTCGCTGCGCTCGCACGAAAATTTCAAGGCCAAACTGGGACTGCCGTTTGAACTGATTTCCGACCCCGATGAAACCGTCTGCAATCTCTTCAATGTCATGAAGATGAAGCAAATGTACGGTAAGACTGTCAGGGGCGTTGAGCGCAGCACGTTTATCGTTGACGCTCAAGGCCGATTGGTGAAAGAATGGAGAGGCGTGAAGGTTGCTACTCACGTTGATGAAGTACTGGATTTCGTCAAAAACTAAGCGCTTTGAGTCAAACTAGTTCACCCACCAACTGTACCTCGGTGGCGTATGCCACCTCCCGGTACCCACATCGGGCGTTCCCCGCCCGCGGCAGTCTTGTTTTAACTTTCCGTCAGCATCCACCCCATGCGCCGCTACTTGCGCGGCGTGTCCAATGGGCGGACCCATCAAGTTTATTTTTAGATCGAGATACTGATGCCACTGCCAAAAATGCCAAGCAAGCCAGCTACCCTGTTGCTCGCGAAAGATTATCCGAAGGCCAGCGGCGCCCGTCCCGTGCCTTTGCCCGTGGAAGAAGAGGCGCCACCCGCGCCTAAAAAAGCATCCGTGAAGGCGGTGCCCGTAGCAAAAATTGTTCAGGAAGTACCCGCAGTCAAACCCGTGCGCAAGGCTGCCGCCAAGACGGCCGCCAAGGCCGAGCCGCACGTGCACGTGCCATTAACCGAGGAAATTTCGCCGACGCCGAAAACCAAGGTGAAGTCGCCGCGCGGCAAAACACCGCCGGTCGCGGTGGAGGGCCCGCATCCGGTCAAGCACAAGGAACATGAAGTCGCCATCAAGTCGTCCTCCAGCCGCCACGCGGACCAGGCCGGCCTGACCAAGCTGTTCGTGCTCGACACCAATGTGCTGATGCACGATCCGTCGTCGCTGTTCCGCTTCGAGGAACACGATGTCTACCTGCCAATGATGACATTGGAGGAACTGGACAACCACAAGAAGGGGATGTCCGAGGTGGCCCGCAACGCCCGCCAGGTCTCGCGCACGCTGGACGCGCTGATGGCGGACACGGACGATGACGCCATCGAATCCGGCATCCAGTTGTCCAAACTGGGCAACAAGGATGCGAAAGGCCGCCTGTACTTCCAGACCAAGCTGCACATGGCGGACTTGCCGGAGGGCCTGCCGCAAGGCAAAGCCGACAACCAGATCCTGGCCGTCGTGCGTTCGCTGGAAGCGGACCAGCCGGGCCGCGCGGTGGTGCTGGTGTCGAAAGACATCAACATGCGCATCAAGGCGCGTGCGCTGGCGCTGCCTGCCGAAGATTACTTCAACGACCACGTGCTGGAAGATTCGGACTTGCTGTATTCCGGCATCGTGCAATTGCCGAACGACTTCTGGGAAAAACATGGCAAGGACATGGAATCCTGGCAGGAAAACAAGAATGGCCAGAGCGCGACGTTCTATCGCGTGACCGGTCCGTTCATTCCTTCGCTGCTGGTCAACCAGTTCGTGTTCCTGGAGCCGAACAATGGCGAAGCGCCGTTCTATGGCCAGGTCAAGCAGATCAACGGCAAGACCGCCGTACTGCAAACCCTGCGCGACTACTCGCACAACAAGAACAACGTGTGGGGCGTCACGGCGCGCAACCGCGAACAGAACTTCGCGCTGAACTTGCTGATGAACCCGGAGTGCGACTTCGTCACCCTGCTGGGCCAGGCTGGTACCGGTAAAACCCTGCTGGCATTGGCGGCAGGCCTGGCGCAGGTGCTGGAGACCAAACTGTACAACGAGATCATCGTGACCCGCGTGACGGTGCCGGTCGGCGAAGACATCGGCTTCCTGCCCGGCACGGAGGAAGAAAAAATGTCGCCGTGGATGGGCGCGTTCGACGACAACCTGGAAGTGCTGAACAAGTCCGACGGCGAAGGCGGCGAATGGGGCCGCGCGGCGACGCAGGACTTGATCCGCTCGCGCATCAAGATCAAGTCACTGAACTTCATGCGTGGCCGTACCTTCGTCAACAAGTTCCTCATCATCGACGAGGCGCAAAACCTGACGCCGAAGCAAATGAAGACGCTGGTGACGCGCGCCGGTCCGGGCACCAAGATCCTTTGCCTGGGCAACATCGCGCAGATCGATACGCCATACCTGACGGAAGGTTCCAGCGGCCTGACCTACGTGGTGGACCGCTTCAAGGGCTGGTCGCACAGCGGCCACGTGACCCTGGCGCGCGGCGAACGCTCGCGCCTGGCGGATCACGCATCCGACGTGCTGTAAGTCTTTACCGCTTCACGAAAGCCCCGCGCATCGCAAGGTGCGCGGGGCTTTTTATTTACGCCGGCGCCACAACCTGCGGCCCAACGCCAGCGCAATCGCACCGACCAGCAGCCACGGCAACAGGTAAGCGGCGCCGGTGACGACACTGGAGATGCCGCGCGACAGGTCGCTGCCAAAGTCATCCAGCGCATCGCGCACCGGGGCCCAGAACGACCGCTGGCGGCGCGCGCTGATTTGCACGTCGAGCAAATCCAGGTTCACGCGCTGCAGCAGGTGCGCATTCTGCCCCATCGCTTGCTCCAGTTCCGCCTGCACCTGCGCCAGTTCCTTCGACACCTTCATCAGCGTTTCCAGGTTGTTGCCGGCCCGGTTTTCCAACTCGGACAACTTGCGCTGGTATTGACGCAGCATGTCGAGCTGCTTGTCGCTGTCGCTGATGGCCTTGGCCAAGTCATCGACACGGGTTTCCTGGTGCGCCACATCGCCGCCGCCGGCAGCCATCTTCATCAGCGCGTCGATGCCGGCGGGCCGGGCCCGCACGCGCAGGTGGGCCGACACATCGCGTCCGCTGCTTTGACTCGATTGCAGCAAGGTGCACGTGTTGGCGGTATCGGCCGCGCAGGCGGCCACCAGCCTGGCGGCCAGCGGGCGCACGTTGTTTTCATCGGTGTCGATACTGATCGCGTGTTCGTACGCAAGGAATTTGGCGCGCGCAGCCGCAGCGACTTTCTGCTCCGCGTAAGCCGGCGCTCCCGGCGCCCGCTCCGGCTTGCTGCAGGCCGCCAACGTGAGCGCCAGCGCCAGCAATGGCGCCGTCTGTTTTGTCATGGGCAATTCCGGCAATAAAGATTTGCCAAAATAACACGAACCTGCCTCGGCAGGTAGCCTTTCAATAACCGCCGGCCTGCCATATGAACCATGAACTCCCCAGTGATCGATCGCCCATGTTCTCCAGCCCGGCCGGATGCCGGCATACCAGCCTGTCACACTCCGCAATAAACCTCAATATAACGAAAAACCATACGATAGCGATTGACCTTCCCATGCCAGGAAGGATTACATTGATGCTTTCCCCATTCAAAGGAGCACTACCATGTATGAATTCGACGTACAGGACATGACATGCGGCGGCTGCGCAGCCAGCGTGACGCGCGCCGTGCAACGGATCGATGCGGCGGCCAGGGTCGACGTCGACCTCGCGGCAAAAAAAATCAAAGTCGAATCCAGCCGCACGCTGGACGAAGTGCGCGGCGCGATTGCCGGCGCGGGATTCCCCGTTACCGGTGCGCGCTGACGCCGGCGGCGCCATGCGCCGCTCCAGCACCGCCCACCAGGCTGAGCACACCGAGCGTGCCGATCCGCGCGCCCTGCCAGCCGTCATTCGGTGGCCATGACGGCAAACCCTGGTCCAGTTGTTCTATTAGGGCTATGTTTTACCGGGAGAACGAAGAAACTGCCAGATTGTGCGTGCCACCGTTTCGTCGATTGGTATGCGCGGCTGATTGTACTGCTTCAGGCGCCCCTCCAGCGACTCGGGGGCAGCCTTCATCAAATGATCCATTCTGGGGACAACCAGTTTTTTCGCAATTGGATTAGCGGACGCCAACTCATTTGCATCTGAAACTGGAATCTGGATATCGAACTCGCCGTGTATGACAAGAACCGGAATAGTTAACTTGCCCAGTTCAGTCCGTGGATCAAATGGAAACTGGGAAATCAAATAGTTTTGGACGGCGGGTCGATAAAGCGGATACAGCTCTGTCGACACCGTTGGAACGCGTCGGCCTTGTTCAAGACTCTGCAGGATGGAATCGCTTTCGGCTGCCAACGCGGAAGGAAGTCTATTGGCAAGTTGTCTCCGCAACAGGTTGGAAAAGCGCTGGGAAGTACCCGAAATTGAAACGAATGCCGTTGCATTTGTTCCCATCACAGCCAGCATCCCTACCAAGCTACCTTCACTGTGACCAATGACGATCACTTCGGAAAAGCGCGTATCGTTCTGAAGTTTCGTTATCCAGGCTTTTGCATCACTGACGTAGTCCTCGAAACGCAATTCTTCGAGTCTGGTCATTGGTATGGCACTTTGCCCTACGCCTCGTTTGTCATATCGCAGGCTCGCTATTCCCAGTTTTTCCAGATCTTGAGCGAGAAAGAGAAGTGCATTATTAGTCGCGCCCGGGCTATTACCGTCACGGTCTGTGGGTCCGGAACCGGCAATAATAAGGGCCACCGGCCCCGGCTTTGCCCATCCGGACGGGACAAGGAGCGTGCCAACAAGCTCACCATCGGTGATAGGGATTGTTGCGACCTGCCCAAGTTGGGCGTTTGCACGGAACGATACGAAAAAAAGTACGAGTACTAAGAAAATTAATTTCAGATTCATTGTCCGCTCAAAGGTCTGCCATTCAGTGCATAAATCCGGTGACTTGATGATACAACCCTTCGGCTGCATCAAGAAGTCACCGGAATAACGTCCAGACATCGTTCAGGACGCGGCCCATGCTTCGATCTTGCGTGCCAATTCGGAATCAGCGCTTAGCGCCAGGTGCCTGCATTTGACATCACCTTCGAACGAGATTAACTGGACAGGCCACTTTGACATGGCGCAAAACATGATGTCACCGTGCAGCCCCCAAAACCAACCAGAAAAATAGCCGAATGCCGCGATGCCATTTTTTCGTGTAGAGAGGCCGAGTTGATCCATAGAGGTGATTTGCCGAATTCTGATGCCCGCGATCTCGCGACGCTCGACCACAAGTGTATAAACGCTGTGTTTCACAACAAGCGAGTCCTGAGTCATCTCAACAACATGCCGCCGTATCGTGCTTACTAACACACCGATCAGCCCGAGCACAACAGTACCAACAATTGCCATGGCCACGAGTTTGCTGGCAGCCGTTGCGTCGGGTTTTGTGGGTGCAAAGGAAACGAGAGCAACAGTAAAGAGCAACGGGACGAACATCGTTAATGCCAAGTAAAGCACTTGACGCAATGAAACCGGTATATCACTCCTGCTCACATTAAACCTCCGTTATCAGGCCTGAACGCCAATAGACTCCAAGCAAAGTTGCTTCAGTTCAAACATAATCTCGCGGCGCTGCTTGCGAGGGAATTTAATTAACTTCGCCCGCTCGGCGGCCCCTACCATTGCTTCAAGGTCATCGCCGAGGGAACGCTTCAAGGCTTCAATTGCCAAGTCGCGTCGACCGCTCAGATTCGCTGCCAACGATGCACGCTGGAGGTTTCCGATGCGATCCGTAATAACTTTATCACCTTCACTCATCGTTTCGAGTCCGGCGTAGGTGGTCGAATCCGTAACGCCCCAGATGGCCAGTTGCGAGTATACGCTGACGTATGCCGCAACATTGACCGCAGCGGCGACGTTGACCGCTGCAACGACATAAGTTGCAGCAACAACATAAACAACCGCCAGTGCTACTGCGCCAACGACAAGTTCTCCACCGCCGCCACCGCCCCAATCGCCACCGCCGCCGCCCCAGTCGCCACCACCGCCCCCCCAATCACCACCGCCACCACCGCCACCATCACAGCCCGAGCAATCCTCTTCGTCCGTTGACGGTGGGACAAACGCCTTCTGCGCAGTACCATCCTGCATCAAATCAATAATGCGGTTGATGCGTTGAGAACGCGCGTGAGAGCTTGTGACACCATTCGGGCTGGCATCAAAAATCTTTTTAAATGCCTTGTCAAAGTTCTCTTTGTCCTTCTGGAAGAACTCATAATAATAATTACTGAGTTTGGATTTCGATAACCGCTTCAAAAGCTTTTTAGTCTTCAGCACAGCCATGAAGGAATCGTAATCCGCATTCTTTACGAGCTCGCTGAGGCCGGGATCCACGGTAATCTTGAGTGCGTCCACCAAGGGATCATTGACATTAACGTACTTATCCAAGCCATAGTCGTTCAATACCTTGGCAGGGTCCCGCACCAGTGCTTGGGTAAGCTCCTTTTCCGAACCGAGGCGAGCGAAGAGCGTGGTCAAGGACTGGGTCAAGGCGCGCAGTGGAGGCGGGAATGCTTCGCCGATAGGAAGTGTCAATAACCCGTCTTTAGGGAGGGTCATTGCTCCATTGCTTAAACTTGCTGGCGTGCCAAATGCCTGCGCACTTGTTGACGTGGTGACTACTACAGGAATACCTGCGAGTGCAGCCTTGCCAAGAAACTTCCTACGATCCATCTTGCCTCCGAGTCTTAGTTTGGTTGGGAAATGCGGTCTAACAGATTCTTCATTTCATAGCGGAACATCACGTCCGGATAGAACTCCTGATAGCGTTCGCGAACAAGGCTGCGCGTCTGATCGCATTTATGCAGTCGGGCGCAGGTATCGCACATATGGTCATTTGAGATTAATTCTGGCGGCGGGTTACCACCGTACACTTTCTTAATGATTCCATCCGGACCATCCACGTGGATCCAGATTTTCATGAAATCTTTGGTTTGCGCCTCATAGGCTGCAGCCAAGCCGTTGGTGTCAAGACTTCCAATTCGCATCTCGGGAATGTGTTCATGGGTCAGTCCGCAACACGCAGAAATATTTTTATGCGGAGTAACGACCAGATTGCTGAACAGCTGGCTACATGGACTATTGGGTTTCGTGGAGGCGGATGTTCCACGATCCTTATGCTGCTCGTTGAATTTCATCCACGTGTTGATCTGGTATCGGAATCTTGACTCTCCCAGGGCGTTGAGTGCCGCAAAACGAGGATCAGCAGTGATTTCATTGAAAACCGCACTATCCTCGGCATCTTTTTCCACGGTCAGGAAGCCAAATATTCCTTGGCTCACAGCATCAGTCATTGCATTCAAGACTGCATCAATGCTGACAAACTTTGCATGGTCGCGGCCGGTACTAATATTAATTTCCTTGAGCCCACTCTCACGCAATCGTTTAGCTGTGATCGCCGACTTATTCTTGGATGCGCCCCAATAGCCGTTGGAGACAATCCGCGTACCAAGTCCAAGCTCTGTGGCAACGCGTATGGATTCAAAAAGATCGTCGCCAATCATGACGCATTCGCCGCCGCTAAACACCACGTGTCGCAGCGAACTGAAATTCCGGTGAGCAGTTTTTATGGAGTCAACAATTTCTTCGAGGGTCAGCCGTTCGCGGATATCGGGATTCGAACCAAAGCAACACTGTTCACAAGCGGCGGTACAGCGGTACGTAGGCAGGATGGTGAGTGTTGCAGGCCCTTGCTTTTCAATGCTGATTTGGGTGGAATTTGCCATTGGTATATGTTTTCCAAAAGAAATATTTGCAAAAATTATAAATTTCTCCTTTGACAAAAAAACTATCCAAATGTCACAATTGTCAAATCTATATACTTTCTTAATAACCTTTCTGCACGCGGCGGACCGCGTACTTCACTTGCACTTGAGATGAGAATCGAAGTTTGATGTACCAGACATTGAAACGACCGCCTGCCCTGACGCTCTTTCCGGGCATCACCAGGAACGTTGTGATTCCGTTGGCTGCAAGTGCCGCCGTGACGCTCGTTGCCGACATTACGCGGGGGAAGGTACTACCCGAGAACCTGGTGCTGCTTTATCTGCTGCTGGTTCTATCCATCACCGTGAAAATGGGGCGGGTAGCGGGATTTATTTCTGCATTTGTTTCAGTGCTCTTGTACGATATCGTCCTGGTGCCCCCATACCACTCACTCAGCGTGCACAACAGCCAGCATTTGCTGACATTTATGCTGATTCTGGCCGTATCACTAATTACTAGCCACTTTGTGGAAGGTATCCGCACTCAGCATCGTCTGGCGATGGAACGTGAACAGCAGGCCAACGTCTTGCGCGAAATGTCGTTGGCGCTTGCGGCGGCAACGGACCTCGAGGCCGTTTGCGCCGTCGGCGCCGCCTATGCCGGGCTTATGTTTGCCGGCGTGTCTTCAGTTTACGTAGAAGATGCCTGCGGGCGACTTAAACCTGTATGCCAGTCAAACGGCGATGGCGATCAGCTGGCGGGCACGGTAACCATTGCTGAAACACTGATGGGGGATGGCTCCGCCAGGCATCACCGCCCACTTTACTGCGCTGGAGTTTACTATTTCATGCTTCGCATGCCGGCAGGCACGCGCGGCGTTTTAGTGCTGCTGCCCACTGGGCGCTGCCGTCCCTTGTCGCTTGCTGAAGAACGCTTGGGGCAAATTGCAGCCGAACAGCTGGCCATGGCAATCGAACGTGTCCGTATTTCCGATATGGCCACTAAGAGCAAGTTGGATGCCAAGGTCCAGCGATTCAGAAATTCCTTGTTAAATAGCGTATCGCACGATTTGCGCACCCCGTTGGCGGCCCTCTGTGGCTTGAGCGGCCAGTTGCAGGCGCATGGCGAAACGGCTGGCGGCTTGGCGGAAGCGATTCATCGGGTTGCCCTGCGGCTGGATGGCATGGTCAGTAACCTTCTGGATTTCGCACGTTTCAATCAGGGGCGCATCGAACTTCGGCTTGAATGGCAACTGATCGATGAGGTCTTCGGCAGCGCGATCGCACAGCATCGCGAACATGGCGGCAGGCTACCTATCGATTCAGCGGTGCACGGTAGCACCGCGCTTGTACGATTCGATGCCGTGTTAATCGAGCGGGTCTTATGCAATCTGCTGGAAAATGCGGAGCGCCATGCGAAAGGCGCGACGCGTATCGAGCTTAAGGCGGTCTACCGATGGCGCAAGTTGATTATCCTCTTAAGCGATGACGGCGCCGGGATTGCACCGGATGTAATCGCCATACTCGAGCAGTCGGCAGGCATTCGCAGCGATGCGCAAACCGGCTTAGGGCTGTCTATTTGCAAATCCATTATCGACGCCCATGGCGGCATCTTGCGGATCACGCGCCGGCACGCCGGAGGTACGCGGGTTGCATGCATCATCCGCATCAATGAAACCCCAACATTGGATTTTGATGTGTAATTCTCAAGTTCTGATCATTGAAGATGATCTGGATGTGCGACAGGCTCTGAGTTCGGCATTAGCCGGAGCCGGCTTAACCATTAGCGCTGCAGAAACCGGGACAATGGGGCTGGCTTTACTCCGGGAATGTAGTCCTGACGTCATCTTGGCCGATTTGGGGCTGCCTGACATGGAAGGCAGTGACCTGATTACAGACTTGCGGGCCCGCAGTGCGGCGACGATCATCGTCGTTTCGGCTCGACACCATGAGACCGAAAAGATCGCAGCACTGGATCACGGTGCGGACGATTATCTGACGAAGCCGTTTGGCGTCGGCGAACTGCTCGCGCGCGTACGCGCCCATCTTCGTCGGAAGCAGACCGCGAGGACAAACACGGCAAATGAAGTGACGTTTGGTGAAATCACCGTAGATTTCGCAACGCGGAACGTGTTTCGTTCCGGCCGCCCGGTGCATTTGACGCCGATTGAGCTGAAGTTGCTCTCCATCTTGACAGCAAATGAGGGGCGCGTCCTTACCCACGCTGAAATGCTCAGGCAGGCCTGGGGGCCGGCCTATGAAGAGCGTCCGCAATACCTGCGGATCCATATGGCACATCTGCGACAAAAGCTGGAAGAATCGTCCACGCAGCCCCGCCACTTCCTGACTGAGACAGGTGTCGGCTATCGCTTCAGGCGATAATTCGGGAGCTCAGCCGGGGGTAATGCGTCACTCGCCTTCCGCCAGCGAGCCCAGGATCGGGCAATCGGGCCGCTGGTCGCCGCTGCAACAGGCAGCCAGCGACGCCAGCGTATCGCGCATTTCAGTCAATTCGCGGATGCGGGCATTGAGTTCGTCCACGTGGGCGCCGGCGATGCGTTTGACGTCCGCGCTGGCGCGCTCGCGGTCTTGCCACAGCGCCAGCAAATCCCGTATCTGTTCCAGTGCAAAGCCCAGCTTGCGCGCGCGGCGGATGAAGCGCAGCGTGTGCACGTCATCCGGCCCGTACTTGCGGTAGCCCGCGTCGGAGCGCGACGCCGCCTTCAGCAAGGCGATGCTTTCGTAATAGCGGATCATCTTGGCGCTGACGCCGGACGCCTGTGCCGCCTGGCCGATGTTCATGGCTTTTCCTTGGGAAGGGTGGGTTTCCAGCGCCGCAGCAACAGCGCATTGGCCACCACGCTGACGGAACTGGCCGCCATGGCGGCGCCTGCCACCATCGGGTTCAGCAAGCCGGCCGCCGCCAGCGGGATGCCGGCCAGGTTGTAGACGAACGCCCAGAACAGATTCTGGCGGATCTTGCGCACGGTGCGGCGCGAGATATCGATGGCGCCCGCCACCAGCGCCGGATCGGCGCGCATCAGCGTGATGCCGGCCGCGTGCATGGCGGCGTCGGCGCCGCCGGACATGGCGATGCCGACATCGGCCGCCGCCAGCGCGGGCGCATCGTTGATGCCGTCCCCCACCATCGCCACCACGGCGCCGCCTTCCTTCAGTTCGCCGATGCGGCGCGTCTTGTCGGCGGGCAGCAGCCCCGCTTCCACCACCTGCACCGGCGCCTCCTGCGCCACCAGGGCGGCCGCCCCCGCGTTATCGCCGGTCAGCATGACCGTGGCGATGCCTTGCGCATGCAGCGCGCGGATCGCGCCGGCCGCCGTCGGCTTGACGGGATCGGCAAAGGCCAGCAATCCCAGCAACTCGTGGCGGGCGCTGTCGGCCAGCCACGACACGGTATGCCCGCCCTGCTCCAGCTCGGCGGCGCGCGCGGCCAGCGGCGCCAGCGCAATATGATGTTCCTGCATCAGGCGCGCGCTGCCCAGCAACAGCGGCATGCCTTCCACGCTGGCCGACAGGCCGCGCCCCGGCATCGCCGTCACGCCAACGGCGGCCGGCACGGCGATGCCGCGCTGCGCGGCCGCCTGCACCACGGCGCGCCCCAGCGCATGTTCGCTGCCGCGCTGCATGGCGGCCGCCAGTTGCAGCAGACGCTGGCGCTCGGCGCCATGCGGTTCCAGCGCGGCCAGCACCGGCTTGCCTTCGGTCAGCGTACCGGTCTTGTCGAACACCACGGTGGAAATGCGCTGCGCCAGTTCCAGCGCCTGCATGTCCTTGACCAGGATGCCATGGCGCGCCGCCGCGCCGGTGCCGGCCATGATGGCGGCCGGCGTGGCCAGCCCCAGTGCGCACGGACAGGCAATCACCAGCACCGCCACCGCGTGCATCAGCGCCAGTTCCGGCTCCGCGCCTGTGTACCACCAGCCGCCATAGGTCAGCCCCGCCAGCACCAGCACCACCGGCACGAAGATGGCGCTGACCTTGTCGACCAGCCGCTGCACGGGCGCCTTGGCGCCCTGCGCGTCTTCCACCAGGCGGATAATCCGGGCCAGCACGGTTTCCGCACCGATCGCCGTGGTGCGCACCAGCAGCAAGCCTTCGCCATTGATGGCGCCGCCCGTCACCCGTTCGCCGGGGCCGCGCGGCACCGGCAAGCTCTCGCCCGTGATCAGCGCCTCATCCACGTGACTGTCGCCTTCGAGCACCACGCCGTCGACGGCAATGCGCTCGCCCGGCCGCACCACCACCACGTCGCCCACCGCCACCTGCGCCACCGGCACATCCGTTTCCACGCCGGCGTTGCGCACCCGCGCCATGTCCGGCCGCAGCGCCTGCAGGGCGTGGATGGCGGACAGCGCCTGCCGCTTGGCGCGCGCTTCCAGCCATTTGCCCAGCAAGACCAGCGTGATGACCATCGCGGACGCCTCGAAATACAAGTGGGCATGCGCGTGCGCATAGCCCAGCGCGGTTTCGGCCCGCCATATGTGATAAACGCTGGTGCCGTAGGCGGCGCTGGTGCCCAGCGCCACCAGCAAATCCATGTTGCCGCCGCCGGCCAGCAGCGCGCGAATGCCGGCCTTGTAAAAGCGCGCGCCAAGGATGAATTGCACCGGCGTGGCCAGCAGCAATTGAAGCAACGCCAACGTTTGCGGCGACACCAGCAGGCGATAACCGAACCAGTCCGCCACCATCGGCGCCATCAGCGGCAGCGACAGCAACGCGGACCACAGTACGGCGCCGCCGCCCGCGCCGCGGCGGGCCAGGGAGGCATCCGGCGCGGCGGTTGCCGGGGAAGCTTCCTGCGCGGCCACGCCAAAGCCGGCCTTGTCGAGCGCCGTGCGCATGGCGTCCAGCGCCAGCGGCGCGGTCGATACGACCCGCGCCTGTTCCGTGGCCAGGTTGACGCTGGCGCTGGCCACGCCGGGTACGGCGGCCAGCGCGCGCTCCACCCGCGCCACGCACGACGCGCACGTCATGCCTTCGACGCCGAAGGTCAGCACGTGCGGTGGCGACGCTTGCAATGGATGTTCTGCTTTCAAGGCTTGCTCCTGTGATGCCTGTATCTTTAACCATCCCATGATGGGAAGGTCAAGCGACTTTGTACCACAGTTTCGAGGAGGAAAGCACCGGTGCGCCAGGACGGCGCACCGGGATGTTGCTATGGGGAGTCAGGCGGGGGCAGCCGAGGTCGGCCGATCAGCGGACTTCACAATCCACGGCGTTCGATTTCGCCGGCTTGTTGGCGTCGCTCGACTGCGTGGACGAATTGAACACCGGCGGCGGCGTGAACTTCAGGCCGGGATTTTGCGGCACGATGACCGGTGGCGCCTTGAAGTTTGGGGTGAAGCCGAACTGGCCCGCATTGAAGGTCTGGGAACCTGCCGTGTTGGTCACATTGATCAGGCCGTCCAGCACGTGCACGTACAGCCCGGGCGCCAGGCTCGGCGCCTTGGGCACGTTCAGTTGCGCCATTTGCAGCGGCGCGATCGGCGGGGTGTCACCCAGGCCGGCCGTGCTGGCGTTCAGGTACGCCTGCAACGAAGCCAGCGCCGTATCGTCGCCAGGAATATAGTCGACGATGAAGGTGGTGCCGCGGATACCGATGGTGGCGGCCGGCGTCTTCAACGCAAACTTTTCCTTGTTGCGCTTGCCCAGCAAGCCGCTGACCGAGCGCATGCCGCCCTTCAACAAGTTGAAGCTGGCGCTGTCGCCATCGGGCTTGGCGTTATCGAACGCAAAGTTGTCGATGGTGAGCTGGGACGCCGGCTTCAGCGTGATTTCACTGTTGTCGATGAATTTCACCATGGCATAGGTGTTTTTCTCCGTCACCAGCGTATCACCGCTCTCGACTTCCGATTTCAGCGACAGGATCTTCACCGCGCCGCTGGCCTTCTTGGCCAACAGCGGCCCGCTCAACTGGGTCACCGTGCCGGCCACCTGGGCCGCCATTGCAAACGAGCAGCTGAGCCAGAACGCGATCAGCAGCAGGGCTTTAGTTGCAATACAGTTTTTTGACAGGTTGTTCATTTTTTGTCGTTCCCTTGTCGGCTGATTTGGATTCCTTTGTTTCTTCCTTCGCCGATTTGTCATCCGGCGAGGTCGATGCTGCTGCCGGTCCTTCCGTCGGTGCGGCGGTAGGGACCGGATCCTTCTTGACGACTTCTGTTTGCGCCACCTGCGGCAATACGTCGTTGACCACCGTGATCACCTGCGTGGTTGCCACTGTCACCGGCTTGTTCGGCTCCGAGACGGTTGGCGGCGACAGCACGGCGCACAGGGCTGAATTCGGACTGATGACGCAGATGTCCGTCGCCGGCGGCACCGTCGGGGCCTGCGTCGGCGCCTGGGTAGGCGCTTGCGTCGGGGCCTGGGTCGGTGCTTGCGTCGGCGCCTGGGTAGGGGCTTGCGTCGGCGCCTGGGTAGGCGCTTGCGTTGGCGGTTCCGTCGGCGGCGCTTGCGTCGGCGCCTGGGTCGGCGCTTCGGTTGGTGCTACCGTCGGCGCTACCGTCGGCGCAACAGTCGGCGCTTGCGTCGGTGCGACAGTCGGCGCTACCGTTGGCGCCACGGTCGGCGCCACGGTAGGTGCCTCCGTCGGTGCAACGGTTGGTGCGACAGTCGGCGCAACCGTTGGCGCAACCGTTGGCGCCACGGTCGGCGCTACCGTCGGTGCGACGGTAGGAGCCACTGTCGGGGCCACAGTCGGCGCTTCCGTCGGCGCAACGGTAGGTGCGACGGTTGGCGCAACCGTCGGCGCCACGGTCGGCGCAGTGGTCGGATTGGTATTCATGTCCGAGATCTGCGTCAGCTTGCCCGGCGCGGCCTGCACGGTGGCCGACGTGACGCCGGCAATCGTGGTGCCGGCTGCCAGCTTGATGAAGCCGGAAGTCGATTTCACTTGCGCCGATGCGGCAAAGGTCAGCGCGTCGCTGCCTGACGTGCTGGAACTGGCCGTCAGGTCGATATCGCCGCTGACGGTTTCCACCGTCCCGTCGATGGTCAGCGGGCTGTGCGCCGTAAGGGCAATCTTGCCGCTGTCGGTCTTCACGACACCGGTGCTGTCGACCACGGTGGCGCCATGGTTATTCAGGGTAATCCCGCCGCTATTGCCGTTGGCAACCCTCAGCTTGTAGACCGTCAACTGCCCCGCATGCGCGGTCACCGGATTGCTATCGTAATTGTGGTTGGTGATATTGATCGGGCTGTTGCCGGAAGCCGCCGTGCTTTCCGCGCTCAATTGCGAAACGTGGGTTTCCAGCGCCGTGCCGCTGGCGCCGATACTGCCGGTGGCAGTCATATCCAGCGCGTCGGCAATAATATTGCTGGCGCCCTGCAGGATATTCCCCGTCACCTTCAAGGTCACCTTCCCGCCGTCCGTATACAGGCCGCCGCTGGTCAGCGAGCGGGCATTGGTGAATTCCAGGTTGCCGCCCGACAGGACGCCGGTCAGCGTATCGACATTGTTCGCCTGATTCAGGATCACGTTGCCGCCGAAACCACTCAGTGACAGGTTTTGCACGGTGATCGGCGCAGTCTGCGTCATGCCGCCCGATGTCGGCATGAGGTGCAGGGTCGGCGTATTGGGCAGATTCACCGCCCCGGTCACACTGACACCATTGCCACCACTGATGACGAGGCTTTCGGACGGGCCGGCGCCGCTCAGGTTCAGGGCGCGGATTTCAACACTGCCGCCAGCATAGATGGTCAGGTCTGGCGTGGTGATGGTGCGCAGTTCCGTATCCGACAAACCTGTTACCGTGGCGGCATCCGTCGCGCCACTGCCCAGCACCAGCGAACCGGTGGCAAGCGACGTGATATTGGCGCCACCGGTAGCCTTGATCGAACTGCCGCTGGCCAGGTTGGCATTGGCGGCCAGCAGCGTCAATGTCCCGGTTTGGATCGCACCGCTGTTCTGGAACGCACCGTAAGCATTGATGCCCAGCGTATCAGGCACCGTCACGGCGCCGGTCACGGAGACGCTGTCCGCGAACACCGATACCTGGCTGCCGCTGTAGGAAGGCGTGCCGCTCAAGTCCAGTGCGCCGATCGTGATGCTGCCGCCGGCGTGGCTGTTGGAGATCGACAGGCTGTTGGTGGAAATTTTCTTGATGTCGGCATCGGTCAGCGCCATGCCGCCCTCGCCCGCCGCGGCGCCCGCGCCAATGGCAATGACGGAGGCATCCCGCGCATTGATCGACACGCCGTCAGGCGCAACGATCGCCCCGCCCGAGCCGATGGAAAAACGCCCGGTCTGGGTGATGACGGAGTCCGTGGTCAGTTTGGCATTCACCGCAATGTTGCTGCCGGTCAGGATATTGACCGACCCTGGTACGGTGACAACACCGGCGAAGGTCACGTTGCCGGTCGGCCGCATCACCAGGTCGCCGATGAGATGGCTGGCAGTGGACATGTTCATGTCGTTGAACGTCACGTTGCCGCCCTGCGTGTTCAGGTTCAGGCTGTCCCCCGTCAAGGTTCCCAGTTCCGCCGTATCGACGCCCAGCGTACCGGCGGCGTCGGACGCGCCGGCGCCGATCACCATCGAATTGCCGGACTTCGACGCGATGGTGACGTCGCCCGTTCCGGTATTCGTCGTGGAACCCGTGGCCAGCGCCAGGTTACCCGCCGTGTACGTCACCGCATCGCCTTTGACGGAAGCGCCCGATTGCAGCGTCACCTCATCGCCGTCCAGCGAGACAGAGCCCGCGTGGATGGCGGCCGTTGCCGGCGTATCGGAATTGCCGACCGTGATGGCGGACGTCGCGGTCACGGAAACCGAACCGGATACCGCCGTCAGTGGCTGGCGGATATTGACACCGGACGCACTGATCGTGATGGCATGGCCGTTGTCTGCTGCGAGGCTGACACCGTCGACACCCGCAATGGAGGTCACGTTCAGCGCCCCTGTATTATTGAAGAGGAACGTACCGCTGCTGGCCGAGCCGGCCAGGTTTTGCACGACGTTTTCGTTCGGCAGCGCCACGGTGCCACCGACTGCCAGGAGCCTTGGCGCTTCGATCAAGGCCACCTGCGAAATCATCCCGTCGGACATCAGCGCCAGGGTATCGCTGACTTTCACGCCCGCTTCCAGCGAAACGGACGACCCGGCCAGCAGCACTTTGCTGATGCCCGTCGATGCCAGGTCCAGCGCACTGGTGACGCGCAGTTTGCCGCCGGACTTGTCGCCGATATTGATTTCCGGCGCATTGATGGCGCGCACTTCGTCGGCCGACAGCGCCAGCGCAACGGACTCCGACGTGGGAACCGCGCCCAGCACGACAACCGTATCGGACGACTGCGCCGACAGCTTCACCGTGCTACTCGCCTGCACGGTATTGGCCGTGCTGCCCAGGTCCATGTTATCGGCACGCAGCAGCACATTGTTGGCCTGCACGCCGCCGCCGCTGCCAAACGCGATGTTCGCCGTGCCGCCATAGGCGCCCGCATACACGGTGCCGGCGGAGGTATCGGCTTTGACCTTGGCGTTGAAGCGGATGTCGCCCGCGTTTTCAAAGAACACGGCGCGCACGCTGGAGGACAAATCCACGTCCTGTCCCACCGTGATGCCGCCCGATGCGCCCGCGCTGCCGATATTGATGCCGTACGCCGATACGTGGCCCAGGTCCGAAGGCGTCAGGCCCAGGCTGGAACCGGAACGCGAGGCGCCAATGGCGATCGGACGGCTGGCGGTATAAGGCGTCAGCGACACGGTGGTGTCGCCGGCCGTGCCGCCGCCATCCACGCTGCCTTCGATCGCCATATTGTCGGCAATGAAGGAATACAGGCGGTCCGACGCCGTGGCCGATCCGGTAATCGAGCCCATGCTGCCGATGGCGATACGGCCGCCGGCAACGTCCGCACGCAAGTCGACCGCGCCGGCGCCGACGTTGACGCCGCCCTGGACGGTGATTTGGGCGCCGCTGGCCTTGAAGGCGCCGCCGTTGGTGGCCATCGCCGCATGGACATTGACGGCGCCACTGCCGGTCGCATATTCACCGTAGTTCGCTTGCAGCGTGATGTCGCCGCCCTGCGTGGTGACAGCCGCGCCCACGTTGATCGAGCCGCCAGCCTGCGCCGTCAGCTTGACGCCGGACTGCGCGACATCGATGGCGGAATTGATATCGATATTGCTGCGCGCCTGCAAGGCGATGTCGGACGTGGCCGTGTTCAGCTGCGTCGGATTGACGGTGGTGACGCCGGTCGCCGCGCCGGCATTGAAGGTCTTCACATCGTTCAGCGTATTCGGTCCGGTGTGCGCCGCATCGATGGCGATGCTTTCCGGGTCCAGCAGCCACAGGCCGTTCCTGCCGCCGGCCGCGCGGGTATCGATGCGCGCGCCCGCCACGTCCAGGTAATGGCCGGACGTTTCCACCAGGCCGCCCTGTCCCTGCGCCCCGCCCTGCGCGGAAATGGCGCCATGCACGCGCGTGGCGTCGTCGCCCCAGACGATGACTTTGCCGCCCTGCCCGGCCGCCGCGGTGGCGTCGGCATGGATCGCAGCATCGGCCGACACGAACGCCTGCAGCGCATTCGGCACGGCCGCCCCTTTACCCTGATAGTCGCCGCCAACCAGCACGGTCCCGCCGGCCGCGCCGCTGGCATCGACCCGGGCGTTGCCATTGAGCGCCACCTGCCGGCCCAGCAACTGGATGTCGCCGCCCTGGCCCGCGCTGTTGGTGGCGGACGTCGCGCTGCCCTGCTCCAGCAAGGTCGTGCCCGATGCTTTCAAAACAATCTTGCCGTTCTCGCCCCGTACCGCGCTGTTGGCGTTGACCACGCCGCGCTGGTTGACCAGCGCGCCATAAATGCCGACACGCCCGCCGGACGCCAGCACCTGCCCCAGGTTCAGCGCCTGGTTGGCCGGAGCCGACACCACCACCTGCACCGACGGATCGCCGGAATCGACCAGCTGCACCGAGTGGCCCGCCGCCAGCACGATCTCGCCCTGTGGCGACGTGATGACGCCGCTGTTTTCCACATCCGCCGCGATCAGGTACACATGGCCGCCGTTCGGCGTCACGATGGCGCCCTGGTTGACTACTTTGCCCCCGCCGGTCCCGCTGAAGTTCTTTTTACCCGCCAGGAAATCGCTGTCCTGGATCGACAGCGTGGACGCTACCAGGCCGTTTACGTCGACCCGCGCATCCTTGCCGAACAGGATGCCGTTCGGATTGACGAGATAGACCTTGCCGTTCGATTGCAGCGCGCCCAGGATCTGGCTGGGGTCCTGGCCGACAATGCGGTTCAGCACGCGGCTGTCGCTGCTTTGCTGGATGAAACGCGTGACCTCGTTCGGATTGATGGAAAACGCTTGCCAGTTGATGATGGTGTTCGGCGTGTTCGTAATCGTGAAAACGTTGCCCTGCTGGTTGAACAGGGCCTGGCCAGCCATCACCTGGGGCGCCATCGGATTGGCCTGGGCTGCGCCGTAACAGGCGGCGACCATGACGGCCAGCAGTTTGCGCTTGAGGGTCAGCGGCGGGAAAAACTCTTTCTTCATTCTGTCTCTTCAATCGGTAATGCTGTGCTGTCGGTTAGTTGCAGTACAGTTTCTTCACTGGCTCGTCTTTCTTCACGAGTTCACTGGTCTTCGCGGTGCCGTCTTTCTTGTCTTCCTTGCTGTCGCCGGCTTTCTCGTCCGCCTTGTCCTGCTGCGCGGACGACGACGTGGAAGAAGACGATGCCGTGGACGAGGAGGACGAGGACGACGTCGATGGCGTGGCGAGCGACGCCAGCCTGCGCGTGTCATCCTGGTCTTGCGCGGTATTGACGGTCGCCGCCACGGTATTGATGATGTTCACCGTGGAATTGATGGCCTGCGCCACCGGCTCATTCGGCTGGTTTTGCGATGCTTTCGCCGCCGCTTCTTCCGCCGCTTTCTTTGCCGCCGCTTCCGCCGCCGCCTTGGCTGCCGCCTCTGCCGCCGCCTTGGCCGCAGCCTCCGCTGCCGCCTTGGCGGCCGCTTCCGCCGCGGCCTTCGCCGCAGCTTCTTCCGCAGCCTTCTTCGCCGCCGCTTCGGCCGCCGCCCGTGCAGCGGCTTCCTCCGCAGCAGCCTTCGCGGCGGCTTCTTCTGCCGCGGCCTTGGCGGCTGCTTCCGCCGCGGCTTTCGCTGCCGCTTCCGCCGCCGCTTTCGCCGCGGCCTCTTCCGCGGCCTTGGCCGCCGCTTCCGCCGCCGCCTTGGCTGCCGCTTCCGCCGCCGCCTTGGCTGCCGCCTCTTCCGCCGCTTTCTTGGCTGCCGCTTCCGCCGCCGCCTTGGCCGCCGCTTCTTCCGCTGCCTTCTTGGCGGCCGCTTCCGCTGCCGCCTTGGCCGCGGCTTCCTCCGCCGCAGCTTTGGCCGCCGCGTCCGCCGCCGCTTTCGCCGCTGCTTCTTCCGCCGCTTTCTTCGCTGCAGCCTCCGCCGCCGCCTTGGCTGCCGCTTCCGCCGCCGCTTTGGCCGCCGCATCCGCCGCTGCCTTGGCTGCCGCGTCGGCCGCCGCCTTCGCTGCCGCGTCGGCCGCCGCCACAGTTGCCGGATCGTTAATCACCGGCGTCGCGCCGCCCGCGAACGTAATCGCGGATGATGACACAGTTCCGCTTACCGAGGTTAACGAGACGGGGGTGGTGGCGACGATACTGGTGCCCGGCAGCGCTGTGATGCCACCCGTCGTGGCTGTCGCGCTGATGCTGCCCGACGTGCTTTGCATCGTGCCGGCCAGCGTGATGTCCGTGCCGGCAGTCAGGCCGATATTATTGGCCGCCTGCAGCGACGAACCCGAGCTCATTTCAATCGCGGTGCCGGCCGTCAAGCCAATACTATTAGTCGCCTGCAGCGAGGAACCGGAGTTCAGTTCAATTTCCGTACTGGCCGACAAGGCAATGTTTTGCGCTGAAATCGGGTAATTGATGGCAATCGGGCTGTGCGCCGTCAGCGTCACTGTACCGGCCGGCGCGGACTGCGTGCCCGTGGTGGTGATGCCGCCGGTGTTGTCGACCGACAGGTTGCCGCCCGTTGTTGTCACATTACCCAGCGCCAGCTGGCTGGTATTGCCCGTGACGTTGACCAGCACGATGCCGCCGGTGCCGTTTACGCCGCTGTAGGCCAGCACGTGGTTGGCGCTGTTGGCCAGCGTGACGCCGGTTTGCGAGCTGGTGTCCAGCGCCGCCGTTTGCAGCGCGCCGGTCTGCGTAATGGCGCCGGCCGATGCGGTCAGGCTGATGCCGGTGGAAGCGGTCATCGGTCCCACCGCCAGGTTGCCCGTCATCTGGGTAATCGAGGCCGTGCCCGGAATCGAAATGGTGCCGCTGGTGTGGCTGTAGGGACCATGCACGCCCAGCGTGGACAGGCCGCCAATCGCGCCGCCGCTCATCGTGAATTGCTGCGCCGTCAGCGCGCCGCCACCCGCCACCGCGCCGCCCGTCTGCACATACTTGCCCGCCGCCAGCGTCCCTTCCACATTCAGGGTTCCCGTGGCGACGGTGACGGCGCCGGCCACCGCCGACACGTCGGTCAGTGCCGTACCCAGGGTCAGCGTGCCGCCCGTGACACTGAGCGACTGCCCGGCGGCCGCCGTCAGCGATTGCAGCGTCACGGCGCCGCTGCCGAACGTCACCGTGCCGGATGCGCCAAGCAGGTTGGCGGCCAGCACGTAGTCGTTGACGGGCGCCACACCGTTCAGCCAGTTGGCGGAATCGGTCCACAGGCCGCTGGCCGGTCCGGTCCAGGTTGCCAGCGGCGCTTGCGTGATGGTGCCGGTCAGGTTGGCCGGCAGCGCCGGCACCGCGTAATTGCCCGCATCCGTGCCGGTCAGGCCGACATTGGACACGGCCACCGGCTTGTTGGCGCCGGGAATGGCGGTCAGGTAAGCCGCCGTCACCGTCCCCAGCGCGACGCTGTCGCTGCCGATCACGCCCGAGAGCGTGCCGCCGGACGTGGTGGCCGTGGTTTGCGCGTTGTAGGCGCGGTCCGGCACCTGCAGGTTCGACACCGTCAACGGCGCCGCCGTGATATTGGCCGTCAGCCCGGTCGGCGTTGTCACCGCGTAGTTGGCGGCATCCGTGCCGGTCAGCGCAACGCTGGCGACTGTGACGGTTTTTGCCGTGCCCACGTTCTTATTGGCGAAGCTGGCAGCGACAGTGTCGATCGCCACGCTGTCCGAACCCAGCACGCCGGAAAGGGTACCGCCCGTGGTGGTGGCCACAGTGGTGGCGTCATAAACACGCGACACGCCGGTAATGCCGGTGACCGTCAGCGGCGCCGCCGTGATGTCGGCCGACAGGCCCGCCGGCACGGTCACCGAGTAATTGCCCGCATCGGCGCCGCTCAGCACGATATTGCTGACCGTGACGGTTTTTCCCGTGCCCACGTTCTTGTCCGCAAAGCTGGCCGTGACGGCGCCCTTGGTGACGGTATCGCCACTGAGGATGCCGGACAGCGTGCCGCCGCTGGTGGTGGCCGTGGTGGTGGCGTCATACACGCGGTTGACGCCCGCCATGCCCGTCACCGTCAACGGCGCGGCCGTGATATCGGCCGTCAGGCCGGTCGGTACGGTCACCGAATAATTGCCGCTGTCGGCGCCGGACAGGCCGACGCTGCCGACCGTGACGGTTTTTGCCGTGCCCACGTTTTTATTGGCGAAGCTGGCAGTCACCGTGCCCAGCGCCACGTCATCGGAGCCCAGCACGCCGGACAGCGCGCCGCCCGTCGTGGTGGCGGTGGTGGTCTTGTCATACACGCGCGACACGCCGCTGATGCCGCTGACGGTCAATGGCGCCGCCGTGATATTGGCGGTCAGGCCGGTCGGCACGGTCACCGTGTAATTGCCCGCGTCCGTGCCGCTCAAGCCGATGCCCGATACCGTGATGGATTTCGACGTGCCCACGTTCTTGTCGGCGAAGGCCGCCGTCACCGTTCCCTTGGTAACCGTATCGCCGCTGACGATGCCGGACAAGGCGCCGCCGGTGGTGGTCGCCGTGGTGGTCGCGTCATAGACGCGCGACACGCCCGTCATGCCCGTCACCGTCAGGGCCTTGGCCGTGATGTCGGCCGTCAGGTTCGATGGCTGCGCCAGCGTGTAATTGCCCGCATCCGCGCCGGACAGGCCGGAACTGCTGATGGTGATGGTCTTGCCGGTGCCGACGTTTTTATCGGCGAAGCTGGCTGTTATCGTGCCCACCGAGACCACGTCGTTGGACAGCACGCCCGACAGCGTGCCGCCGCTGACCGTGGCCGACGTGGTGCCGTCGTACGTGCGGCTGGTTGCCAGCAGGCCCGACACCGTCAGCGATGCAGCCGTGATATTGCCGGTCACGCTGGTCGGCAAGGTCAGCGAATAATTGCCGGCGTCGGCGCCCGACAGGGTGATGCCGCTGACCGTGATGGCCTTGGACGTGCCGACATTCTTGCTGGCGAAACTGGCCGTCACCGCGCCCAGCGACACGTCGTCGGAGCTGAGGATGCCGGACAGCGTACCGCCCGTGGTGGTGGCCGCCGTGGTGGCGTCATAGGTGCGCGACACGCCGGACATGCCGCTGACGGTCAGCGGCGCGGCCGTGATGCTGGCGGTCAGCCCGCTTGGCGCGGTCACCGTGTAATTGCCCGCATCCGCGCCGGACAAGCCCACGCTGCTGACCGTGATGGATTTCGACGTGCCGACATTCTTGTCGTCAAACGCAGCGGTGACCGTGCCCTTGGTCACCGTGTCGCCGCTGATGATGCCGGACAGCGTGCCGCCGCTGGTGGTGGCGCTGGTGCCGGCGTCGTAGACTCGGGACACGCCCGTCATCCCGGTCACGGTCAGCGGCGCGGCCGTGATGTCGGCCGTCAGGCCGCTTGGCGCCGTCACCGTGTAATTGCCCGCATCCGTGCCGGACAAGCCCACGCTGCTGACGGTGACGGTTTTCGACGTGCCCACGTTCTTGTCGGCGAACGCCGCCGTCACCGTGCCCACCGACACCACGTCGGAACCCAGTATGCCGGACAGCGTGCCGCCCGTGGTGGTGGCCGTGGTGGTGCGGTCGTAGGTGCGGGAGACGCCCGTCATGCCCGACACGGTCAGGGTCGCGGCAGTAATGGCGCCCGTCACGCCGGTTGGCAGGGTGACCGAGTAATTGCCGGCATCCGTCCCGGCCAGCGTGATGCCGCTGACCGTGACGGATTTCGACGTGCCGACATTTTTATCGGCATAGCTGGCCGTCACCGTGCCGATCGACACGCTGTCCGAACTCAGGATGCCGGACAGCGCCCCCCCGCTGGTGGTGGCGCTGGTCCCTGTGTCATAGGTGCGCGACACGCCCGTCATGCCCGTCACCGTCAGCGGCGCGGCCGTGATATTGGCCGTCAGGCCGGTCGGCGCGGTCACCGTGTAATTGCCCGCATCGGTGCCGGACAGCCCGACACTGGCGACCGTGATGGATTTCGACGTGCCGACATTCTTGTCGGCGAAGCTGGCGGTGGTGCTGCCCAGGGTGACGGTATCCCCGCTGATAATGCCGGACAAGGTGCCGCCCGTGGTGCTGGCGCTGGTGCCCGCATTGTAGGTGCGGGACACGCCCGTCATGCCGGTCACCGTCAACGGCGCGGCGGTAATCGTGCCGGTGGCGCCGGACGTGTTCAGCGTGTAGTTATTGGCGCTGCTGCCGAACAGGTTGGGTTCGACGATGTTCAGCGTCTTGCCGGTGCCGACGTTCTTGTCCGCGAATGAAATGGACGCGACCAGGCTCAGCGTATCGCCATCGACCATGTTGACGAAACTGACATTGGAAGACGATACGGACGTCAGGCGGTCATAAGTCTTGGTGGCGGTCGGCGTGACGGTGCGCCTGGTGATCGACAGCGACGAACCGGTACCGGTGTAACTGATGTCGTACTTGCTCGAATACAGACCAGTCAGGCTGTACGAACTTGCACTGTAGTTGACGGCCGTGCCCCAGCCAAGGGTGCCGGACAGGGACGCCGACGTGTCGCTGCCGGTAAAGCCGCTATACGTGGGCGAACCGGTGAACGATGGCGTGGTGCCGTCGTATACGTGGGTGGCCGTGCCGGACACGTCGACCGTCAGCGCCGTCAGCATGGACTTCAGCAGCGGCGTCGTATAGCCATCGTAATTGCGCCATACCGGGGCGGTGACGAAGGCAAACCCGGTGAAATTGGACGACTGCTTCATTTGCGCGTCCGTCAGTCCGGTGGCGTAGGTATCCGACGTGCCGGCCGCGGTGCTGTTGTAATAGCCGTACGTCACCGGCGAGACCGGGAACTGGCAATCGCAACTGGTGTAGTTGGAAAACGCGCCGACGTTGCTGAAGCCGCTGGCGGAAATCGTCCCGTTGCTGTAGGCGCGGCTGATCGTGCCACCGTTATTGATGCCGGCGAATCCGCCGATATACGCATGGACGCCCGCGCCGGACGTATTGCCCGTCACGTTGCCGGTGGCATAGGCATCGAGGATGTCGCTTTGATTGTCCCCCACCAGGCCGCCGCCATAGGCGCCCGCGCTGACATTGCCGGTAGCGTACACATACTGCAACGTGCCATAGGTATGGCTGCCGGCCAGGCCGCCGACATAGCTGCCGGTGCCGGTCACGGCCCCCGTCGCGTACGACGAGGTAATGTCGCCGGAATTGTCGCCGACCAGGCCGCCCACCAGGCTCGATCCGCTGACGTTGCCGGTGGCATACGCATTCGACAATGCGCCGCCATCGTTCAAGCCGATCAGGCCGCCGGCAGACCCATTGGTGGCCGTCACGGAACCCGTGGCATGCACATCCGAGATATCGACGTTGTTGACGCCGATCAGGCCACCGGCCGCCGCCGTCACATCGCCATACGCGGACACCGCGCCGGTCGCATAGGCATTGCTGATGACTTCCCAGTTCAGGCCCGCCAGGCCGCCCGCATAGGCGGTCTGCCCGATCGCGTAGACCGGGCCGCTGGCGTGCGAATCCGAGATTTCATTATTGTTGTAGCCGACCAGGCCACCCGCATAGGCCGTGCCGTTGTCGGAATCGGCGGTAATCGTGCCGCTGGCCGACGAATTGCTGATGGTGCCCCAGTTATAGCCGGCCAGGCCGCCGGCATAGGCATCGTACGAACTGGCGGAGCTGGTGACATTGACGCTGCTGGTGACATTGCTGACGGTGACGGACGAACCGATAAAGCCGGCCAGTCCGCCGACATAATCGCCCCCCGTCACGTTGCCGGACAACGTCAGGTCATGGACATGGGCCGAACCGCCCAGTTCGCCGAACAGGCCCACCGACGTGCGCGACGGGCGGTTGATGTACAGGCCGGTAATGGACTTGCTGTTGCCGTCAAAGTTGCCCTGGTATGGGTAATCGCTGTTGCCGATCGGGCTGAACCCCTCATACCAGCCCGACGTGCCGCTGGCGTCGATGTTGTTGGCCAGCTTGTAGTGGTACGTGGATTCCAGCAGGGTGCCGACGCCTTGCAGGCCGTACACGTCCGTCAGCAGGTAGGGCGTGCTGGTGGTGCCGTCGCCGCCCAGCACGCGCAGGAATGTCGCGCTGCCGATATCGAAGTCGCCCGCCGACAGCGACGGCAACGATGCGCTGTTCTGCACCCATGCGCCCCGCTCCAGGTACAAGGTGCCCGTCACGTCCAGGCCGGCGGTGACCGTCAGGTTGGTCGGCGCGGACAGCGACAGGCTGCCGCCCCACGTCAGCGCCTGGTTCAGCGTGATATCGCCCGCGTCGCTGTCGTTGTTGACGACAAAGCTCAGCGTATCGGCGGTCACCTTGGTCGTGATACTGGTGACGGGAACCACCATGGTACTGGACGTTTCCGTGCCGGTACCGAGGATCATGGAGTTTTCCGAACGCACTTCGAACGTCGACGCGGTCACCGGGCCGCTCAAGGTCAGCTGGCCGGCCTTGGCGGTCAGCGTGCCGTCGGCCGTGGTGCTGGAAGCACTGCCGAACGTGATGCGCTTGGTGCCCGCCTGCGACGTCGACAGCATGATGTCGCCCGGCACTTTCAGCGAGCCGCTGAGCGTGATGTCATCGTCGCTGTTCAATGTCAGCGTCGAAGGCTGCGCCGTGCCGGAGGTGTAATCGACCGTGCCGGACACGGTGACCGTGCCGCCCGAGCCGGACGTGGTGACCGCCAGTTCGCCCGTGGTGCGCAAGTTCGGTAACATCGACGAGGTCAGCGACAGCGACGTCGGGGTGGCCGTGGCGGCGCCGATTTCCACCGGGCGGCCGCTCGACAGCGCCTGGATATTCAACATGCCGCTGCCGGCATTGATGACGCCGCCAGCCGTCAGCGTGTCGGTGGAAATGCTGATCATGCCGCCGCTGCTGCTGACGGTCGCGCCGGCGTTGACGTCGACGGAATAGCCACTGTCCTGCGTGAACGTGATGTCGCCGCCACTGGTGGCGATGCTGCCCGCGCTGCTGACGACGATGCCCTGCAAGCTCTCGATGGCCACGCTGCCCACGGTGGTCGACACCGGCCCCGCGATGGTCATGACGCCGTCGCTCATCAGCGTAATATCGCCGTCGTCCGACTGGCTGGTGGTGGTGGACTGCGCCTTGGTGACGGACGTCTGGAAGTTGGCGGTAAAGGCGCTGATCGACTTCTTGGCTGTCAGCGACAGCGTGGAAATGTCATTCTGCGAACCCATCAGCGAAATGCTGCCGGTGGACGACGTGGCCGTCACGGTCGGCACCGTAATGGCCGTGCCGCTGTTTTGCGTGATGTCGCCGGTGGCCGACAAGACCAGCGCGGCGCTGGCGTTGCTGCCCGTCAGGTTGGCATTGATGGCCATGGCGCCGCCGCTGGCGGTCAGTGTCAAGGTCGAGGCGCCAGTCCATGACACGGGCGCTGACACCGTCAAGTTGCCGGTGCCGGTGCCCGCCGCATTCACGGTCGTCAGCTCCACGCTGGTGCCGGCGTTGAGCTGGCTGGTCAGCGTGCTGGCCAGGATACTGCTGCTGGTAAATGCGCCGGATTCGGCAAAGACGCCGCCGGACAACTGGACGCTGCCGCTGGCCGCGCTGGCGACGATGTCGATATTGGTCGGGTCCAGCAACAGCTTGCCCCCCTTGCCCCGGGGGGCGGCGGCATCGGCCTTGCCCTGCATGTCGAGGTAGTGGCCCGACGTTTCGATCAGGCCGCCATCGCCGCCCTGGGCGCCGCCGCGTGCCGACAGGCTGCCGTACACCCGCGTGGCGTTATCGCCCCACGCGATGACGCGCCCGCCATCGCCGCTGCCGTTCGCATCGGCGCGCACGGATGCCTGTGCGCCGATATAGGTTTGCTGCGCGTTGGGTACCGACGGGTCTTTACCCTGGGCGCCGCCGCCGACCAGCACCTGGCCGCCGCCGGTTGCACCGCTGGCGTCGACCTGCGCATCGTCCAGCAGGCCGACGCGCTCACCGAGCAAGCGGATGTCGCCACCCTGCCCCGCGCTGTTGACGGCGCTGGTGGTGGAGCCTTTTTCCAGCAAGGTGGTGCCGGAAGCCTTCAGCACGATCTTGCCGTTTTCACCGCGCACCGCGCTGTCCGCACTGACCTTGCCGCGCTGGTTGACCAGCGCGCCGTAGATGCCGACCCGCCCGCCCGAGGCCAGCACCTGCCCCAGGTTCAGCGCCTGGTCGGCGGGCGCTGACACCACCACGTGCACCGAGGGGTCGCTGGAATCGACCAGTTGTACCGTGTGGCCTGCCGCCAGCACCACGTCGCCCTGCGGCGACGTAATCACGCCACTGTTCTCGACGCTGGAACCGACCAGGAACACGCGGCCGCCGCCCGGCGTCGTGATCGCGCCTTCGTTCGACACCTTGCCGGCATTGACCCCGCTGAAGCGGTTGCGCCCTGCCAGGAAATCGGTATCGGACAGCGCCAGCGACGACGCCACCAGGCCATTCACGTCGACGCGCGCATCCTTGCCGAACATGACGCCGTTCGGATTGATCAGGTAGACGTGGCCATTCGATTGCAGCGCGCCGAGGATGCGGCTGGGATCCTGCCCCGTGATGCGGTTCAGGACCCGGCTGTCCGCGTTTTGCTGAATGAAGCGCGTGACTTCATCCGGCGCGATGGAAAAGCTTTGCCAGTTGATGATGGCGTTCGGTGTATTCGTGATGGAAAACACCTTGCCATTTTGCTGGAACGCCGCCTGGCCCGCGACTACTTGCGGCGCCAGGGGATTGGCATACGCCGCCCCATAACAGGCGGCAACCATGACAGCCAGCGCTTTGCGCTTGAGGTACAGCGGACGCCCGGGGGAATTCATCTGGAACCCTGACTAGTAAGCGAGGCCCAATCGCACGTGCAAGCGGTTGGCGCCATTGCGGCCCGTCGCGCCGGCCTGCACCACATGGCCGTAGTCGAGCTGCAGGTTGAAGGAACTGCCCATCAGCACGCGCAGGCCGAGGCCGGTGCTGCCGATCGTGGTGCTGGTCAATTCGCCAGCCAGGGCATGGTTGCGTTTTACGTATGCCATGTCGTAAAAGCCGAGCACACGGCACTGCCAGCGGTCCGAATTGCAGAAATCCGGTGTATAGGCTTCCAGGTTGGCGCCCACGCCGCTGTCGTTGGAAATTTCACGTTCGGCAAACCCGCGCACGGAACCCGCGCCGCCGCCGCCGAACTGTTCGCCGGGAATCAGCGCATCCGCCGTCAACTGCGCATTGACGATGGCGCGCAATTGCCAGTCGCTGGCCAGCGAACGGCCATAGCTGCCCGACAGGCGCAGCGCCGTATAGCGCGCCTTGGCGCCCGCCCGGGCGCGCTCGAAGTCGTCCGAACCGCCCTTGTCGCCGCCAGGAATGTTATGGATCAAGGTGACCGAGCCGCCCAGGTCGGTGCCGTTCTTGGCCCAGTTGGCCACATAGTTGACGGACAGCGGATGCACGGTCACGTCGTTGCCCAGCTGGGTGCCGAGGAACGTCACATTGTTCTTGAACGCCTTGTAATCGAGGCCGTAGATCAGCCGCGATTCCAGGTCGCCCCGCTTGGCCATGTTGTGCGTGTAGCGCGCGCCATAGACGGCGCCCTTGCCGCTGACCGCCAGGCTCAGCACGCCGGCCGTCACCGTGCCTGAATCCACGTTCGAATAGCTGGCGAACAAGTCGATCGCGTCGCCCAGGCTGTACAGCGGAATGTGGTAGCCCAGGCCATACACTTTGACCTGGCTCGGCTTCTCCGCCGTGGTGGTGTACTGCAGGCTGGCCACATGGTCCAGGCCCCACAGGTTGGCATGCTGCAGCACGACGCCGATGTGGGTTTTGCCGGTCGAATCGGTACCGGTATTGTCCACGTTGAGCATGGCTTTCCATGGATTTTCATCCGTCACGTCCAGCGCCGCGTCGACTTCGCCATCTTCTTCGCTGCTTTGCAGCTTCAATGCGATCTTGCGCGCAGGGCTGTCATTGGCCAGCCTCAGGCCCGCCGACACTTTCTTCAAGTCCGGCGTCTTGCCTTCCTGCAGATGGGGCAAGGCGCGCCGCACATTGGCTTCGTCAAAATACTGGTTGCCGCTGACCTTGATGCGGCCGATCTTCGTTTCCACCACTTTCAGCTGCACCACGCCCTTGTCCAGTTCCTGTTCCGGCAACTCGACGGTGACGATGTTGTAGCCGTGCGCGTGATACACGGCTTCCAGCGCTTCCAGCGCGCGCTGCACGTCGCCGAAATCGCGCCGCGGGCCGGCGAATGGCGCCAGCGCGCTGTCGACTTCCGCTTGCGGCAACAGGGTATTGCCGATGACGGTAAACCGCGTGATCTCAAAACGGATCACGCCGTCGTCCGGTTCTGCCGCCCAGGCGGTGCTGACGGCGGCAGCCAGGAGGGAACCTGCAAATAAGCGCGCTAGTTGTCGTTTCATGTATCGGCTCGTGGGGTTGTTCTTGTGCTGTATGGAATTATTACTCAGTAGCGGCCTGTTGCGTCCTGCAAAAGGAAATTTTGCAACTGTATGAGACAAATTCCGTGAAGGCGTAACTTGACGTAGCACAATGGAATGCTATCACAGAAACAACAAATAATGCCTTTTTGAAATAATTTCACGCCACCCGGCAAAGCGCAATCAGGGTTTGGCTTCCGGTAATCCGCTGGCGCCGAATGCGGGTGGTAAGTCAAACCGCATGCCCGGGTTGGCGAACATCTTCGCGGGCTTGGTCTTGTCATCCCTGATGTAGCCGTACTGGCCCGGGTCATATTGAAAGAAGCCCGCCTGGTTGGTCAGCGAAATGCCGCCCTCGCTGACATAGACGTGCAAGCCCGGGTCCAGCGGGCTGGCGGCGGCGCCGTCGGTACCTCCCGTCAGGTATTCAAGAAAAAAAGTTGTGCCACGGATGCCGATGGTCGCACTGGGGGTGTGCAGCGTGAATTTTTCCTTGTTGCGCTTGCCCAGCAAGCCTGTCACCGACCGCATGCCGCCCCGCAGCAGGCGCAAGCCCGCGCTGTCGTCAGCCGGCTTGCCATGCTCGAAGACAAAATGGTCGATCGCCAGCGTGGTAACCGGTTTCAGCACCACTTCGCTGTCGTCGATGAACTTCACCATCGCATAACTGTCCCGCGCGGTGGTCAGCACTTCGCCGCTGGCCACTTCCGATTTCAGCGCCAGTTGACGCACCACGCCATCGGGCCGGCTGGCCGTGGCCGCACCGCTCAGTTGCGTCACCGTGCCGGCCACGGTCGCGCCCTGCGCGGGGATGGCGGCCGCCAGCGCCAGCACCGCCATTGCAAGAGGCCCGCTTGCAATATACTCAGTTGCAATACATCTTGCGGGTTGGCTCTTCTTTCTTGGGTGCGCTGTCCTGCGGTGCCACGCCATCCTTTTTCTCCTCTTTCTTCGATTCGCCCTCCGACTTGCTGCTGTCGGAAGACGAGCTCGACGACGAACTGGCCGTGGCCGCGGCGCCGCCGCCCGTGCCGCCGCCGGTGGCGGTTTGCGCGGGCGTGGTGTCGGCCACGTTATTGACCGTGGTATTGATCAGGTTCACGGCGGTATTGATCGCTTCGCGGACCGGTTCCGCCTCCTTGGTCTGCTGCGCTTTTGCCGCCGCTTCCGCTGCTGCCTTGGCGGCTGCTTCCTCTGCCGCTTTCTTCGCCGCCGCATCGGCCGCCGCCTTGGCCGCCGCGTCAGCCGCTGCCTTGGCCGCCGCTTCTTCCGCCGCTTTCTTGGCCGCCGCTTCGGCTGCCGCCTTGGCCGCCGCTTCCGCCGCTGCCTTGGCCGCCGCTTCTTCCGCCGCCTTGGCCGCTGCTTCGGCTGCTGCCTTGGCTGCGGCCTCTTCCGCTGCCTTGGCTGCCGCTTCGGCCGCTGCTTTCGCCGCGGCTTCTTCAGCTGCCTTGGCCGCCGCTTCGGCTGCCGCTTTCGCCGCGGCTTCTTCGGCGGCTTTCTTCGCGGCCGCTTCCGCTGCCGCCTTCGCGGCGGCTTCCTCGGCGGCTTTCTTCGCGGCCGCTTCGGCTGCCGCTTTCGCGGCGGCTTCCTCGGCAGCTTTCTTCGCGGCGGCTTCCGCCGCGGCCTTGGCGGCAGCTTCTTCCGCAGCCTTTTGCGCCGCTGCATCCGCTGCAGCCTTGGCAGCCGCTTCTTCCGCGGCTTTTTTCGCTGCCGCATCGGCCGCTGCCTTGGCGGCGGCTTCTTCCGCCGCTTTCTTCGCCGCCGCATCGGCTGCCGCTTTCGCCGCGGCTTCGTCGGCGGCGGCTTTGGCCGCTGCCGCCGCCGCCGCATCGACAATGGTCGGACTGGTGCCGCTGGCGAAGATCGAGCTTGCCGCCGTCACGGAACCGGTGACAGTGGTAATAGTCACGCCACCGGGGCTGTTGATGCTGGCGCTGCCGCCCGCCACGATATCGCCGGTGTCGGCGGTCATCGCCACGGAACCCGACGTGCTGGAAATCGAACCATCAAGGGCGATGCCGGTGCCGGCATCCATCGAAATATTATGCACGGCGGACAGCGACGACCCCGACGCCAGCGAAATATTGGTGCTGGCGTCCAGCGCGATGCTGTCGGCATTGATGGCCGCCGACACATTGATCGGGCTGTGCGCCGTCAGGCTGATGGCGCCCGATGGCGCGCTCAGCGCGCCGGTGACGCTGATGCCGCCCGCCCCGGTATTGTCGACGGTGATGCCGCCATTGGTGCTGCTGACCGGGCCCAGCACCAACGCATTGCTGCCGGTGGTATTGACCAGCGAAATACCTCCTGAACTCGTGTTGGTACCGGTATAGGCCTTGATCTGGTTGCCCGTATCGGTCAGCGTGACGCCCGTTTGCGAACTGGTGTTCAGCGAATTGGTCACCAGCGGGCCATTCTGGAAGATGCCGCCGCCTTCCGTCACATCGAGCGTCATGCCGGTCTGCGCCGTCGTGGCTTTCATGACCAGGCTGCCCGTGTTCTGCGAAATCGACAGCGAACCGGGAATCGAGAACGTGCCGCCGCTTTGCGACCAGTTTGTCGTCACGGTCACCGAATTCAGGCCGCTGACCGTGCCGCCGCCCTGGGCGAAGCTGTTGAACGAGACATTGCCGCTGCCGCCCAGCGCACCGCCCACCTGGACGTAGGTCGTGCCATTGAGCGTCCCCACCACGTTGACGGTGCCGCTGCCCAGCGCAAGGCCGGCGATATTCGACGTGTGGCTGGCGCTCGTCCCCAGGGTCAGTGCGCCGCCGCTCATTTGCAGCTTCTGGCCGCCGGTGACGGTCAGCGTATCGAGCGTGACGGAACCGCTGGCCAGCACCACGTCGCCGCTTGCCAGCGGCAGGACGGCGGCGGCCACATTGGCGCCATCCGGCGCGACGCCGCCCGACCAGTTGTTGGCGGTGGTCCAGAGCAGGTCCACGCCGCCCACCCACGTCGACAGCGGCCGCTGCGTGATGTCGGCCGTGACGCCGGTTGGCTGCGTCAGCGTGTAATTCGCCGCATCCGTGCCCGACAGCGCGATGGTGGTCAGGGTCAGCGGCTTGGCCGTGCCGACATTCTTGTCCGCGTAGCTGGCCGTAAAGGCGCCGGCGCTGACCACGTCGCTGCCGATCACGCCTGTCAGCGTGCCGCCGGTGGTGGTGGCGGCCGTCGTGCCGTCGTATTGCCTGGCGACGCCGGTAATGCCCGGCATGGTCAGCGTGGCCGGCGTGATGGCGGCGGTCAAGCCGGTCGGCACCGTCACCGTGTAGTTGGTGGCATCCGTGCCGGTCAGGCTGACGGCACTCACCGTCACCGGCTTGAGCGTGCCGACGTTCTTGTCGGCAAACGAAGCGGTGACGGCGCCCAGCGCCACCGAGTCGCCGCCAAAGGCGCCCGACAAGGTGCCGCCGCTGGTATTGGCGCCGGTGGTGCCGTCGTAGACGCGGGTCAGGCCCGCGATGCCGGACACCGTCAGCGGCGCAGCCGTCACGTTGGCGGTCAGTCCCGTGGGTGGGACCACCGTATAGTTGCCCGCATCGGCTCCCGTCAGCGCCACTTGCGACACGGTGACCGGCTTGGCCGTGCCCACGTTTTTATCCGCGAAGGCGGCTGTCACCGTGCCCATGTTGACCAGTTCGCCTTCGATGACGCCCAGCAGCGAGCCACCCGACGTCGCTACGCTGGTGCCGGCGTTGTAAACGCGGTTGGTGGCCGTCAGGCCGGACACGGTCACCTGCGCCGCCGTGATATCGGCCGTGACATTGGTGGGAATGGTCAGCGTGTAATTGGCGGCATCCGTGCCCGTGATGCTCAGTGCACCGTTCGGGATGGTGATGGCTTTGGCGGTGCCAACGTTTTTATCGGCAAAATTGCCGGTGCCGATCGACGAATTCAGCGTCACGGTATCGCTGCCCAGCACGCCGGACAGCAGCGGTGTGCCGGCCAGCGTGACGGACGTGCCGCCGTTATAGGCGCGCGACGTGCCGGTGATCCCGGTCACCGTCAATCCGGCGGCCGTGATGGCGGCCGTCAGCCCGGTCGGCGGCGTGACCGAGTAATTGCCGGCGTCGGTTCCCGTCAGCGCCACCGACGACACCGTCACGGACTTGCCGGTACCGACGTTCTTGTCCGCGAAGTCGGCACTCACCGTCCCCATCAGCACATTTTCACTGCCCAGGATGCCCGCCAGCGTACCGCCCGTCGTGGTGGCGGCCGTCATGGCGTCATATACGCGGCTGTTGGCCGTCATGCCGCTGACCGTCAGGATGGCGGGCGTAATGTTGGCGGTGAGTCCGGTCGGCATCGTCACGCTGTAGTTGCCGGCATCGGCGCCGCTGGTCGCCACGCCGGACACGGTGACGGTCTTGCCGGTGCCGACATCCTTGCTGTCGAAGTTCGCCGTGACGGCGCCCATGGTCACCACGTCGCTGCCCAGGATGCCGGCCAGCGAACCGCCGCTGGTCGATGCCGACGTCAGCATGTTGTAGGTGCGGCTGCCGGCGGTCAGGCCCGACACCGTCAACGTTGCCTTGCTGATGTCGGCCGTCAGCCCGGTCAGCGCCGACACCGTGTAATTGCCGGCATCGGCGCCCAGCAGCGTGATCACGCTGCCCGGCGCGGTGACTGTCTTGCCGGTTCCGACGTTTTTGTCGGCAAACGACCCGTTGCCCAGCGTGGGGCTGGCGCTGACATCGTCCGTCGTGCTGCCGACCGTGATGATGCCCGACAGCACGGGGGTGCCGGACAGTGTCGCGGTGGTGGTGGTGTCGTAGGTGCGGCTGACGGCGGTCACGCCGCTGGCGGTCAGGGTGGCCGCCGTGACGTTGGCGGTCAGGCCGGTGGGCGCCGAGACACTGTAGTTGCCGCTGTCGGCGCCGGTCAGGGTGAAGGCCGAGCCTGGCAAGGTGATGCCCTTGCCCGTGCCGACATTTTTATCGGTAAAGGTGCCGGTGCCGACGCTGGCGACGCTGACGACGTCGGAGCCGATCTTGCCGGAAATGGATGGCGTGCCGCTCACGGCGGCCGTCGTGGTGGCGTCATACACGCGCGAGACGCCGGACAGGCCGCTGACCGTCAGCGCCGCCGGCGTGATGTCGGCGGTGATGGTCGGCAGGGTCAGCGAGTAATTGCCGGCGTCAGTACCGCCCAGCGAGAAGGCGGAATTGCCGATCGTGATGTTTTTCGCGGTCCCGACATTTTTATTGGCAAACGTGGTGAAGCCGGGCGTGTAGCTGACGGTGACATTGTCGCTGCCGGCCTTGCAGCACAGCGTGGCGGACGACGTGTTGAGGGTGGCGGCCGTGGTGCCGTCGTATACACGGTTCACGCCCAGCAAGCCGCTGACGGTCAGCGGTGCGGCCGTGATGGTGCCGGTGCCCGACGTGCTCGACAGCGTGTAATCGGATGCCGCGGAACCCGTCAGCGAGACACTGGCGCTGAGCGGCTTGGACGCGCCGACATTCTTGTCCGCAAACGACACGGAACCCGACATGGACAGGTTCGATGCGTCGGCCGTGATCACATTGTTGATGGTGAAGGTTGGCGACGCCAGCGACGTGGTCGCGTCATACACTTTGCTGCCGCTGAACACGGCCGTTACCGGACGCTGCGCAATCGTCAGCGACGACGACGCGCCCGTGTAGCTGATGTCGTACTTGGTCGACGACAGGCCGCCCGGCGAATACGTTCCCGCATGCAGCGCGCCGCTGGTGCCCCAGCCCAGCGTGCCGCTCAGGCTGGACGACGAGTCGCCGCTGGTGAAGCCGCTGTATGCCGGCGTCGGGTCAAACGCTTGCGCATTGCCGTCATAGGTTTTACTGATGGTGCCGCCCGTCAGCGTGATCGAGAGCGGCACCAGGAAGTCGCGCAGCATGGCCGTGGTGCTGCCGTCATACAGTTGCCACGTGGTGCTGAAATTGAAGCCAGTGTAATTCGACTGCTGTTTCAGCTGCGCCGTCGTGCGGCCCGTGGCGGCGGGATCGGTTCCCCCGGCGCCACTCTGCTCATTATTCCAGTACAGGCTGGTGGCTGTGCCACTGTTATTCCCGACCGAACCATGCACCTGGGTAAAGCTGCCGGCGCTCAGGGCGCCCGTACTGTACGACGTGCCCAGCGTGCCCGTCGACGTGCCGGCCAGCCCGCCCAGATTCGCATGGGTCGCGCCACTGTCCGTGGAGGAAGCGCTCACACTGCCATTGGCAAAGGTGTCCGTGACGGTGCCGGTGTTATAACCGACCAGTCCCCCCACGTACCCGCCGCCCGTGACACTGCCGGTGGCATACGATTTCGTGACCGAGCCGGCATTGTAGCCAACCAGCCCGCCCGCCACGTCCGCCGCGGTGGTGACAGCCCCGGTGGCAAACGACTTCGTGATGGCGCCGCCGGCGTTATACCCGACCAGCCCGCCGGCCTTGGCCAGGCTGGACGAGCCGGATGCCGTGACGGCGCCGGTCGCGGACGATCCCGTGATCGTGCCCTGGTCAGCCCTGCCGACCAGCCCGCCCACTGCAAAGACGCCGGAAACGGGCACGCTGCTGGTGACGCCGGAAATCACGCCGCCGCTGCTGCCTGTGATATTGCCCACCACGGCGCCGGTCTGCTGTCCGCCCGTGATGGAGCCGCCCGTCATCGCCAGGTTTTTCACGGTGCCGGCGCCCACGAGTCCGAACAGGCCGACCGCATCTTCGCTGGCGCGGCTGATGGTCAATCCCGAGATGGTTTTATTGTTGCCATCGAAAATGCCCGCATAGGCATTGGTGCTGCCGAGCGGTGCAAAACCCTTGCCGGCATTCCAGTTCGACGTGGACGAGGCATCGATGTTATTGGCCAGGATGAAATTGTCCGTGTAGCTGGCCGATCCCGCGCCCTGCAAGCCGTACACGTCCGTGATCTGGTACGGTGACCCGCTGGAACCGTCGCCACCCAGCACGCGGGTGAAACCCGCGCTATCGAGCTTCATCTGCCCCAGGCTCAGCGACGGCAGCGAAGCGGCATTTTGCACCCACTGGCCGTTACCCAGGTAGAGCTGGCCCGTCACCGAGACGGACGACGGCACGATGAACTGGTCTTCCGCCGTCAGGAATAAATGGGCGCCCCAGCTCAGCGGCTGGCTGATGGTGATGTCGCCCGACGCATTATTGCTGCTGACGGTGAAGCTGAGATTATTCGTGACGAAACGCGACATCGACGACGTGGGAATATTCAGCACGCCGGACGTTTCACTGGACGCGCCCAAATCGATGGAATTATTGGAAATAATGCCGACCACGTTGCCGGTGATGTTCTGGTTGATGGTCATCTTCCCGGCGGTCATGACCACGCTGGCGGCGGAGGTCAGCGTACCGTCCACGGTAATGCGGGCATCCGTGGTGTCGGTCGTCGCCAGCACCAGGTTGCCACTGGCCGCGACGCTGCCCAGCACCTTGATGTCGGCATCGCCGCTGGCCACGATGTTCAGCGCGCCGGTTGGATGCGACGTTGTGGTGTTCAGTGCATTGACTTCCACGTCCGGACTGCCGGTGGAGCCGGTATGGGTGAAGGTCAGCGCGCCGGTGGTCGACAGGCGCTGGATTTCCGCTTCGCTGAGCGCCAGCGTATTGGCGGAATCGGCTTCCGTGCCCCCCAGGTGCAGCGCCTGGCTGGTGCTGCGCGCGACGGCGGAAATGCCGCCCGCGCCGGCGCTGACCGTACCCTGCAAATTCATGTTATCGCCTTGCAGGATGATCAGGCCGCCGCCGCTGGAAATGGCCGTGCTGCTGCCCGTCACGATGCCGTTGCCGTAAGCGGACTGCAACGTGATGGCGCCGCCATTGCTGCTCATGTTGCCATTGATGTTCAGCGCGCCGGACGAGCTGCTGGCCTGGATGATGCCGCCGCCCGACGACGTCACCGCGCCCGTGCTGAGCGTCTGCGCGACCAGCAGGACATTGCCGGATGCCGAGGCCGCGACGTTGCCGCTGATGCTGTTCGATGTGTGGTTCAGCGAAATACTGCCGGCCGCGGCCGATGCCGTGACCGATGCGGCCGTGATGGCGGCCGATTGCGAAATCGAACCGCCGGTCGACGTCAGGTTCAACGCGGCATTGCTGCCGGAAACGGCGGCATTGATGGCGATATTGGAATCGGCCAGCAGGGTCAGGCTGTTCGAACTGCTCCACGAGAATGGATACGATACCGTCAGCGTACCGGTGCCGCTGGCGCTGCTGGTGGTCGTCACTGTGATGTTGTTGTTGGCCAGCGCCGCCGTCAGCCGCCCTACGTCCAGTCCACTGCTGGTGCTGGTGCCGCTCTCGGCAAACTGGTTGCTGTTCAATGTCACGTTGCCGAACGATTCATTGTCGATCGTAATACTGGTCGGATCCAGCAACAGCTGGCCGGTTTTACCGAGAGGCGCCCGGGTATCGGCGCTGCCCTGCATGTCGAGATAGTGGCCCGAGGTTTCGATCAGGCCGCCGTCGCCGCCCTGCGCGCCGCCGCGCGCCGACAGGCTGCCGTACACCCGCGTGGCGTTATCGCCCCACGCGATGATGCGCCCGCCGGCTCCCTTGCCCAGCGCGTCGGAACGGACCTGCGCCTGGTCGCCGATATACGTTTGCTGCGCGTTCGGCACCGACGCATCCTTGCCCTGATAACCGCCGCCGATCAAAACCTGGCCGCCGCCGGCGTCGCCGCTGGCGTCGACCTGCGCATCGTCCATCAAGCCGACCCGCTGGCCCAGCAAGCGGATGTCGCCGCCCTGCCCCGCGCTGTTGACGGCGCTGGTGGTGGAGCCTTTTTCCAGCAAGGTGGTGCCGGAAGCCTTCAGCACGATCTTGCCGTTTTCACCCCGCACCGCGCTGTCCGCACTGACCTTGCCGCGCTGGTTGACCAGCGCGCCGTAGATGCCGACCCGCCCGCCCGAGGCCAGCACCTGCCCCAGGTTCAACGCCTGGTCGGCGGGCGCCGACACCACCACGTGCACCGAGGGGTCGCTGGAATCGACCAGTTGTACCGTGTGGCCCGCCGCCAGCACCACGTCGCCCTGCGGCGACGTGATCACGCCACTGTTCTCGACGCTGGAACCGACCAGGAACACGCGGCCGCCGCCCGGCGTCGTGATCGCGCCTTCGTTCGACACCTTGCCGGCATTGACCCCGCTGAAGCGGTTGCGCCCTGCCAGGAAATCTGTATCGGACAGCGCCAGCGACGACGCCACCAGGCCATTCACGTCGACCCGGGCATCCTTGCCGAACATGATGCCATTCGGATTGATCAGGTAGACGTGGCCGTTCGATTGCAGCGCGCCGAGGATGCGGCTGGGATCCTGCCCCGTGATGCGGTTCAGGACCCGGCTGTCCGCGTTTTGCTGAATGAAGCGCGTGATTTCATTGGGCGCGATGGAAAAGCTTTGCCAATTGATGATGGCGTTCGGCGTGTTCGTAATGGAAAACAGGTTGCCACTTTGCTGGAAGCTGGCCTGTCCTGCGATCACTTGCGGGGCGGTGGGATTGGCGTCAGCGGAGGTATAGCAGGCGGCGATCAGGACAGCGAGCACTTTGCGGCGCAGTCCGTGATGGACGGGATGGAGGTTCATCTTGCCTTCCTTATTTGCTGTGGCGGGATCACCAGCGCATGCCGATGCGCACGTGCAGGCGGTTCTTGTCTTCTTGCGGAACGATGCTGGACTTGACCACGCGGCCATAGTCCACTTGCAGGTCGACGTTCTTGTAGATGTTCATGCGTACGCCGACGCCGATACTGCGCACGGTATTGCTGCGCAATTCGCCGGGCAAGTCGCGGTTGCTGCGGAAATAGCCTTTGTCGTAAAACACCAGCGCCCGGCAACGCCAGCGGACGTATTCGCCGCACAACTCCGGCGAATACAGCTCCACGTGCGCGGCCAGGCCACTGTCGCGCGCCAGCGCGCGGTCATTAAAGCCGCGCACCAGCAAACCGCCGCCGGCGCCGCCCGCGCCGAACTGCTCGCCCGGCAACAGCACGTCGCTCGTATATTGGCCCCGCACGCCGGCCCGTACCTGGAAATCGCTGGGGAGTTCGCGCGTCAATTGCGCGGCCAGCCGCAACACGCTGTAATTCGCGCTGGCGCCGGGGCGCAGGCGTGCAATGTCATCCTGGTGGCCGCGCGGTGCGCCGATATTGTGCAGCAAGGTGACAGATCCGCTCACGGTCCCCTCGTCCAAGGTCCAGTTGCCGCTGACATTCACGCTGAGCGGCGTGACCGTCACATCGTTGCCCGGTTCCACTTCCTGCAGCGGACCGTTGGCGCGGTAACCGCGCAGATCCGCGCCCAGGCTGAACCGCGATTCATAACCACCGCCGGACGCCAGCATCTGGTTCCAGCGCACGCCGACCGCCGCCCCTTTACCGGGATTGTCCAGCGGTCCGGGCCACAGGCCCACGTCGCCGCCGGCGGTATTGCCTGCCCCGCCCATGCCCGCCGTGGCGCCCGTCCGGCCTGCTCCGCCCACGCCGCTATAGCCGTCATGGCGCGCGCCGGCCTGCGACCAGCTGCCATACACATCGAGCGTATCGCCGCGCCGCGCCAGACCGGACAACGGGAATGAATAGCCCAGCTGGACGCCGGCCCGCACCTTGCTGTCGCTGTTGTCCAGCACCGCCTCGCCTTTGACATTCGCCTTGTCATCCTGCGGGTCCGCGTATGCCGTGCCCGCAGCAGCGGCAAGGGCCGTTGCAGCCAGCAAGTGCACAAAACGACATCTCATGATGCCTCCGGACAGCAGCGCCAACCACCGCCCATAGCCGTTTGATAATTTAGCTAATAAGAAATGGTTGTTACTTTAAGTTTAGTCCGATTTATCAGTGAAGTCCGCAACTTTCGGGCGCGCTGATGCAGGCGGGAGACACTTTGATAGCAGCCTGCTATTTGGTTTCAAACTTGGTCACGCCATCCCAGTCGTCGCCCGGCGGATGCTCGCGGTAGACCGCGATCCGCTCCAGGTACAGCGTGTACAGGCCCCGCGCATGGGCGGCATTGAGTTCTTCCAGCATGGCCTGGGCGGCGTCCCACTGCTGCTTGCGCACCAGCGCCAGCGCTTCATGCCAGCGGCCGATTTCAGTCCGGTCGGCTTCCGTTAAATCCTTGTCCAGGCAAACGGGCTCGAAAATCGCCACCGGTTCGTTCTTGCCCTTGACTTTCACCAGGTCCAGCTCGCGGTAGGCGAATTCCGTGGCGGCGTGGCGCGTCACTTCGCCCACGCAAATCCCGACCCCATAGACCTTGGTGATGCCTTCCAGGCGCGAACCCAGGTTGACCGCGTCGCCCATCACCGTGTACGCGCGGCGGATTTCCGAACCCATGTCGCCCACGTGCATCGGGCCGGAATTGAGGCCGATACCGATTTTCAGCTCCGGCCAGCCGCGCTTGATGAAATCGTCATTGAGTTTGTGGGCGCTTTCCTGCATTTTCAGCGCGGTGGCCACGCCACGGCTGGCGTGGTCCGGGAATGCGACGGGCGCGCCCCAGAACGCCATCACGGCGTCGCCGATGTACTTGTCCAGCGTGCCCCGGTAATAATCGCGGATGTCGGTCGACATCGCCGTCAGGTACAGGTTGATGTATTCACGCAGCTGTTTCGGCGTCAAGCCTTCGGAAATCGTCGTAAAACCCCGCACGTCGACGAACATCACCGTCAGTTCGCGGCTTTCGCCATCCATGTTGTATTTTTCCGGGTCTTCCGCCATCTCCGCCACCAGTTCCGGCGCCACGTATTCGCCGAAACGGGACACCAGCGCGCGGCCCCGGCGCACTTCGAAGAAGTAGCCCCAGGCCACGTTGAAGATGAACAGGGCGGCGGCCAGCAGCAGGATCACGGCCACCTTCAGGACCGTGTCGAGGTGGCTATATGCATAAAAGTTGGCCCCCGCCGCAGCGCCCATCACCGCCAGCGACAGCAATACCGACCAGACCGGCGACAGTGCGGGCAAGGCAAAGGTCAGGACCAGGCCGACCAGCAGCGCCAGGGCCAGCTCCATCGGTACGGCGTCCGCCGGGCGTACCTTGAACTGGTCGTCGAGGATGGATTTGACGACATTGGCGTGGATTTCCACCCCCGGATATTCCGCGTTGACGGGGGTTGCCCGCAAGTCGTTCAAGCCAGGCGCCGTGGTACCCACCAGCACGATGGCGCCCTCGAGGAATTCCTGCGGCACCCTGCCCTTGATCACATCGACTGCCGACACGTAACGGAAGGCGCCACCGTCCGGGCCACCCTTGCCGCGGAATTGCACCGTGGTCGTCAAGCCTTCGCCAACCGGAATCATGCGGTTGCCTTCCGGGCTGAACACAGCGATCCTGTCGACGCCGCCGGCAGCTTTCTGGCTGGCGGACAGCGTATCGACGGTGGTATCAAACAGCGGATTGATCGCCGTGGCGCCAATGGCCGTGGCCACCGTCGCCAGCGACAACGTCATGTAATAGCCCTTGTCGACCTTTTGCAGCAGCGCCGTACTGCGCACCACGCCGTCGCGGTCCGGGTTCACGGTAAAACTGCCGGCAGTGGCGGCGGCATCCTGCAAGCGCTCGATATTGGCTTCGTAGCCGGTGGTTTCAAATGCGGTCAGTTCGCGCCCGTTCAGGACTTCTTCGGTGAAGGCCGGCCCCGGCAGCACGCCTTTTTTTTCCGTGCCGGACAGGTTATAGCCCAGCACCACCGGCTGGTCTTTCATGGCGCCAGCCAGCAAGCCATCATAGTCCATGGCCGGTTGCAGGCGTTGCAACTGTTTGTCCAGTCCGGGCACCTGCTTCAATTCCCGCTGCGCCAGCTGTTGCAGCACATCGAAGCCGGAACTGGTGTCCGGTTCAGGGAAGGAAACGTCGAAGCCGATGGCGCCGACTTTGTACTTTTCCGTCAACTGGCGCACCAGGTCGGCGACGTGGTTGCGGCTCCACGGGAAACGCCCCACTTCCGTCAGGCTTTTACTGTCGATGTCGACAATGACGACCCGGGGATCGAACTCGGGCTTTTCCAGCCGCATGCGCAAGTCCGCCACGGACGTTTCCATGCGGTCCAGCGTCTCCGACGGCAAATCATTGGTGAGGTAGGCGCAGGCCAGGACTGTCAGCGCCAGCCCCAGCAACCAGCGCTGGTAGTATTTTTGCAGCGCCTTGGCTGCCTTGTCCGCGAATCCGGGAATTTTCAGGGGCACGCCAGCTCCTAGCAAGCAGCAAGATCAGGGGGTATAGCCGGGGATTTTCGATTCGTCGATATGATCGATCTGCCGCTCATCGACGTTCTTGTGGGCGAAGGCCAGATACACCTTTTGCCGCACGAAGATGTCGAACAAGTCCGGGTCGATATGGCCGTTGAGGCTGAAGTTGCCCAGGATGCGCATCGCTTCGGACATCATCTTGCCCTTCTTGTACGGGCGGTCGCGCGCCATCAGCGCTTCGAAGATGTCGGCAATCGCCATGATGCGCGCCTGCACCGACATCTGGTCTTTGGTCAGCCCGCGCGGATAGCCCTTGCCGTCCATGCGTTCGTGGTGGCCGCCCGCGTATTCCGGCACGTTCTGCAAATGCTTCGGCCACGGCAGCGACTCCAGCATGCGGATCGTCATCACGATGTGATTGTTGATTTCCTTGCGTTCCGGATCGGTCAGCGTACCGAAGCGGATGGTCAGGTTGTCGACTTCCTCCTGCGTCAGGAAATCCTGTTCCTCGCGCACGAACGGCGGCTCTTCGCCGCCCGGTTCCTTTTTCTGCACGATGGGGCCGAGCCAGCGCATTTTCGCCAGCTGGCGCACCCGTTCCTGGTCGTCCGGCTTCATCCCTTCGCCGCCGATGTTGGCCATGCGCAGGAACTGGCGGTCCGCTTCCAGTTGCGCCAGTTCTTCCGCCAGTTGCGCATCGATGGCGGCATGGTCGCCGCCGGCCAGCTTGGCTTTCAGCGCACGGATTTCCGCATCGCGCATCAGCACTTCGAAGCGCGCCGACACCATGTGGATGCGGTCGAAAATGGTTTCCAGCTTGGTGGCCTTGTCGACCACGTGCACCGGCGTGGTGATCTTGCCGCAATCGTGCAGCAGACCGGCCAGCCACAATTCCTTGCGGTCCGCGTCCGTCATGCGGAAATCGGCCAGCGGGCCGGTTTCGGCGTTGTGCACGGCCTCGGCCAGCATCATCGTCAATTCCGGCACAAACTGGCAGTGGCGGCCCGTGTACGGCGACTTTTCATCGATGCCGATGTTAATCAGGTTCACCAGCGATTCCAGCAATTCTTCCAGTTGCAGGATCAGGCGCTGGTTGGTGATGGCGACGGCCGCCTGCGCCGCCAGCGCTTCGATAAAGCGCTGGTCGGTGGGCGTGAACGCCAGGATGGCGCCCGTCACCGGGTCTTTCGCATTGATCAGTTGCAGCACGCCAACCAGCTCGCCTTCGTGGTCGGCCATCGGCACCGTCAGGAACGATTGCGAATGGTAGCCGCGCTGCTGGTCGAACATGCGCATGCCGGAAAAGTTGAAAACGTCCGCCTGATACACATCCTCGATATTGACGGACAACCGGAAGTTAGCCGAATATGCGGCTACGGAGGCCAGGTTCTTGTCGCCATGCTCGTCATACAGGGGTACGGCGGGGATGTCGATCTTGTCGCCGTGCGCGCCGCCCTGGCGGATGCCGAGCGTATCGTTGACGGAAATGTGGAAGCACAGGCTGCGCCCGTCATCGCTGGGGCGGTACAGCGTGCCGCCATCCGCATGCGTCATGCTTTTGGCCACCATCAGGATGCGCTCCAACAGCTCATCCGTGTTGTAGCTGGCGCCCAGCGCCACGCTCAACTCCGTCAGCTGGTCCAGCCTCTGCGCAATTTGGGTATGGTTCAGCTCTTGCATGGTTTGTTTTGATGCCCAGACGTAATTATTGACAGTTTAGCTCCCGTGCTGCCCACTGTACATTGGAATTGCACGGAAACGCCGTTTCTGGTGCGTCCGTAAGGGTTTCCACTTCAATTTCGCAACTTTTGGCCCAGATTTCATGAAAAAAAGGCTATCATCGATGCTGACCGTCACTTGCCTGTTCAACCATGAAGATGAAATCCGGCAAGTACGAAAGAATAAGAATGGTTAGGGGCTTAGAGCATGAAATTCAAATTTTGGGGGGTTCGGGGTTCCATTCCCTCTCCCGGACCACGCACCGCGCGCTACGGTGGCAATACCACCTGCATCGAGGTGCGCAGCGATGACGATACGCTGATCGTGATCGATGGCGGTACCGGCATCTTCGCGCTGGCGCAGTCGCTGATCGCCCAAAAGAAAGTGCCGGTCCAGGCCAATATCTTCATTACCCACAGCCATTGGGACCATATTCATGGCCTGCCCTTCTTTACGCCCCTGTTCATCAAGGGCAGCCGCGTGCGCCTGCATGGCACCACCGATCCGGACACCGGCAACGGCATCGAACACGTGATGGGCGTGCAGCTGCAAAACAGTTATTTCCCCGTCAGCGAAACGCAGATGGACGCCACCATTGAATACCGCACGCTGGCCCTGGACGAAGCCATCATGGTGGGCGATGCACAGGTATCGAACGTGGTGATGAACCATCCCGTCATCGACCTGGGCTACCGCATCGATTGCAACGGCAAGTCCGTGTTTTTCACGGGCGACCACGAGCCGCACTACAACATTTACCCGGAAGATCATCCGGACCACGCGTCGTACCAGCAGCACATCGAAGAGCGGGTGCGCGCGATTGAAGACAAGGTGCGCGGCGTCACCGCATTGATAGTAGACTGCTCTTACACGCGCGAAGAATATCCGGCCAAGCAAGGCTGGGGTCATGGCACGTTCGATTCGGCGCTGGCGATGGCCATCAAGGCCGGGGCCAAGCGGCTGTATTGCACGCACCACGAACCCACCCGCAGCGACGACGAGCTGGAAGCCGTGTTCGCGGAAGTGATGGCGCGCCATGCGTCCATGATTCCGCCAGGCCTGGAAGTATTCCTGGCCTACGAAGGCCTGGAAGTGGAACTATAACCGACAAGGACACATGAACGACGCCGGCCATCTCAGTCAAAAACCCAGCGAGGTCGACCTGCGGTTGGCGTTCTTCAGGAAGCTCCATGCGGTAACCACCAAAATCCACGCCACCAACAACCTCGATGAGATCATGCTCGACCTGGGCATGGAATTTTGCGACCTGTTCAATTGCGACCGCTTCACGCTGTACGCAATGGATCACGAGAAAGATTACATCGTCTCCAAGGTCAAGACCGGGCTGACCACCTTCCGCGACCTGAAGCTGGCCGTCACGCCGCATTCGATCGCCGGCTACGTGGCGCTGACGCACAAGACCGTCAACATTACCGACGTGTACGACGAGGGGGAGTTGAAACGGCTGTCGCCGGACTTGCGTTTCCAGCAGGGGGTCGACCAGCGCACAGGCTACCGCACGCGGGAAATGCTGGTGGCGCCGCTGATTTCGGTGCAGTCGAAAGAATTGCTGGGTGTGGTGCAGTTCATCAACAACCGCGAAGGCGGCCCGTTCTCGCAAATCGCGCTCGACGGCGTCAAGGAATTGTGCGACACCTTGTCGGTGGCGCTCAGCCAGCGCATGAAGCCGCCGCAATATGTGCGCACCAAGTATGACGGCCTGGTGTCCGACGCCGTGATTTCCACGGCGGACCTGGAAATGGCCACGCGCACGGCGCGCAAGAATGACGTGCCGGTGGAAGAAATCCTGCTCAAGGAAATGCACGTGAAATTGCCCGTGCTGGGCCAGGCGCTGTCGCGCCATTTCAACGTGCCGTACGAACCCTATAAGTCCGACCGCATCAGGCCGGTCGAATTGCTGCGCAACCTGAAGCGGCAATACGTGGAAGAGTGCCTGTGGCTGCCGCTGGAGGAAAACAAGGATGGCTTGCTGGTGCTCGCCACCGATCCCGAGCAGGTGGCCAATACCCGCATCGTCAACCAGATTTTCCCCCGCTCGAAAATCGTCTACCGCGTCACCACCAACCTGGAATTCGAGCAGACGGTCGACCAGTTTTATGGCGCCGCCAGCGACAGCAGTTCCGTCGGCGAACTATTGTCCGGCATGGACGATCACGACGAAGATGGCGGCGAACCGGAACAGGTGTCGGAAGCGGTTGAGAACGAGCTGGTCAAGCTGGTCAACAAGATCATTGTCGATGCTTTCCGCCAGGGCGTGTCGGACATCCACATCGAACCGCTGCCCGGCAAGGGCAAGACCGGTATCCGCTTCCGCAAGGATGGCACACTGGTACCGTACATTGAAATCCCGCACGCCTACCGAAGCGCGCTGGTGGCGCGCATCAAGATCATGTGCGACCTCGATATTTCCGAGCGCCGCAAGCCGCAGGACGGCAAGATCAAGTTCAAGAAATACGGTCCGCTCGACATCGAGTTGCGGGTCGCGACGATCCCATCCACCGGCGGCGTGGAAGATATCGTCATGCGTATCCTGGCGGCGGGCGAACCCATTCCGCTCGATAAACTGGGCGTGCTGCCGTTTAACCTGGACCGTTTGCGCTCGGCCGTGGAAAAGCCCTATGGCCTGTTCTTTGTCTGCGGCCCGACCGGTTCCGGCAAGACCACGACACTGCACTCGGTGCTGAATTACCTGAACACGCCGGACACGAAAATCTGGACGGCGGAAGATCCGGTGGAAATCACGCAAAAGGGCTTGCGCCAGGTGCAGGTCAACCGCAAGGCGGGACTGGATTTCGCCACCGTGATGCGCGCGTTCCTGCGGGCCGACCCGGACATCATCATGGTGGGCGAAATGCGCGACAAGGAAACCGTCGGCATGGGCATCGAAGCGTCGCTGACGGGCCACCTGGTGTTTGCCACCCTGCACACCAACAGCGCGCCGGAATCCATCGTGCGCCTGCTGGACATGGGCATGGACCCGTTCAACTTTGCCGATGCGCTGCTGGGCATCCTGGCGCAGCGCCTGGCCAAGCGCCTGTGCGGCACCTGCAAGCAGGCCTACCAGCCGTCCGAGGTCGAACTGGAATTGCTGCTGACGGAGTTTTGCGAAGAATTGCAGAACACGGAAACGTTCAAGAAAGACGCCAAGGCCGGCCGCGCCGCCGTATTGGCGGGCTGGCGCGACCGCTATGCCGACAAGGATGGCAAATTCACGCTGTACCGCGCCGTGGGCTGCGACGAATGCAACCGCGGCTACAAGGGCCGCGTGGGCTTGCACGAATTGATGCTGGGCACCGACAAGGTGAAAAAGCTGTTGCAGGAACACGCCCGCGTGGCCCAGTTGCTGGCCGCCGCGCTGGAAGACGGCATGCTGACCCTGAAAATGGACGGGATCGAGAAGGTATTGCTGGGGATTACCGACATCAAGATGGTGCGGGCGGTCTGCATCAAGTAAGCCCGCATTCCGCAGTCATTACAGCGGCAGTCGCAGCGCCACCAGCTTCCACGTCGCCAGGCCGTCGCGCTGCATCACCATGGCGACCGGCTCGCCGTCGTCGCCCTGCTTGCGCACCGAGACCACGAAACGGTTCACCCCTTCGTAACCCATATGGGTTTCCGCCTTGGCGGCGGGTTTGCCGTCGTTGCTATTGCCGGTGCCGGTCAAGGTGGGCTTTTGCCCCTTCATCATTTGCCCGATCGCCTCCGGCGTGACGAACAGGTCGACCATCGGGTTGATCAGCATGGCGCCCAGCGCGGATCCCATGGCCGCCAGCGGGTTATCGCTGGGGCGCACGTCGCCCGTGAGTTTCGCGTTCAGCGTCCCCTTCAGGTTTTCCTTGACGGCGGGGAAATCGATATAGCCGGACAGGCGGCCGGCGTCGCGCGCTTCGGCGGCGCTGCGCATGCCGTTGACGGCGAGGTAAGGCGTGGCGTACAGCCAGGCACCCGCCGCCAGCACGACGGCGGGGACGGCAATTTTAAATAGACGGCTCATTCGTGGCGCACCAGTGGTTTTTCAAAGCAGGCCGACTCGTCGCGGCCCTTGTAACGGCCGAAATTCGGGATCAGGCGGTAGCCATGCCGTTCATAGAACGAGACCGCGCGCGTATTGACGATGCGGGTCGACAGGCGGATCACATGGTAACCCAGCGCATCGGCTTCCCGCTCCAGCGCGGCCAGCAGTGCGGCGCCGACACCGGCTCCCCCCTGCACCGCATACATGCGCTTGATTTCCGCCGCGCCGCCGTCGAGCGGACGCAATGCGCCGCAGCCGACCGCCCTGCCCTTGTCGTCGCGCGCCACCAGGAAGCACGAACGCGGCGCGCGCACGTCGTCCGGGCCGAACGACGACAAACCATCGTCACCGGTAATGGCCGCCAGCACGGCCGACAATTCCGCCATCAGGCGCACCGCGTCGGGTGAGCCCGGATCTTCCGGCGCTATGGTCAAATTTGGCATTTATTCTCCTTCGGGACGGCTGCCGAAACGCTGTGCCAGCACGGCGCACACCATCAGCTGGATCTGGTGGAACAGCATCAGCGGCAGGATCACCATGCCCAGCGACGACGTGGCAAACAGCACCTTGGCCATCGGCACGCCGGAGGCCAGGCTTTTCTTGGAACCGCAAAACACAATCGTAATTTCATCTTCGCGTGAAAAACCCAGGCGGCGGCTGACGTACCCCGTCAGCCACAGCACCACGGCCAGCAACACGCAGCAGACGGCGACCAATGCCAGCAGCGACGGCACGCCCAGCTTGCTCCAGATGCCTTCACTGACGGCTTCGGAAAACGCCGTATACACCACCAGCAAGATCGAGCCCTGGTCCACATATTTCAAGACCGGCTTATGGCGGTCGACCCATGCGCCGATCCAGCCCCGCAGCAACTGGCCCGCGATAAACGGCAACAACAGCTGGATCACGATGGCCAGCACGGCGTCGCTGGCCGAGCGGCCCGATGCGCCCTGCATGACAAAGGCGGACACCAGCAGCGGCGTGATGAAGATGCCGATGAAATTCGATGCGGACGCGCTGCAAATGGCGGCCGGCACATTGCCCCGTCCCATGGCGGTAAAGGCGATCGACGATTGCACGGTGGACGGCAGCATGCACAGGAACAACATGCCGAGGTACAGCTCCGGCGTCAGCACCGCCAGCGCGAGCGGCTTCATCAGCAAGCCCAGCAGCGGGAACAGCACGAAGGTAAAGCACAGGACCGTCAGGTGCAGGCGCCAGTGCGTCATGCCGGCAATGATGGCTTCGCGGGGCAGTTTGGCGCCGTGCAGGAAAAACAGCGCGCCGATGGCGACCGTCGTGACGTTGCCAAAAGCGACGGCGACCTGGCCCGTGCACGGCAACACCGTGGCGATGGCGACCACGGCCAGCAGGGCCAGCGTGAAATTATCCGGCTTGATCCGGTTCAGGAAGGAAGTGAAGGCAGACATCCAGCCATTGTAGCAGGCAAGAAAAAAGGGAGCCTCAGCTCCCTTTGCTTTACCGAAATAATCGGCTTACATGATGTGCTTGCCAACCCACCATGCGATCGCCGCCACGAAGGCCGACGCGGGAATGGTGAAGATCCATGCCCATACGATGTTGCCCGCGACACCCCAACGCACGGCCGACATCTTTTGCGAGGAACCCACGCCGACAATCGCGCCCGTGATGGTGTGCGTGGTGGAAACCGGCACGCCCCAGAACGAGGCCATCAGCAAGGTGATGGCGCCGCCGGTCTCGGCGCAGAAGCCGCCGACAGGCTTCAGCTTGGTGATCTTCTGGCCCATGGTTTTCACGATACGCCAGCCACCGAACAGCGTGCCGAACGAAATCGCGCCATAGCAGGCGATGATGACCCAGTCCGGCGGTGCTTTCGCGTCGGCAGCCACGTGGCCCGAAGCGATCAGCAGCATCCAGATGATGCCCATGGTTTTTTGCGCGTCATTGCCGCCGTGGCCCAGGCTGTAACTGGCCGCCGAGAACAATTGCAGGCGGCGGAACCAGGTATCGACCTTGCGCGGCGTGGAGCGTACGCAGACCCACGACACGATCAGCATGATCAGCGAGCCCAGCACGAAGCCCAGCAGCGGCGCCACCACGATGAAGGTAACGGTCTTGATCAGGCCGCCGGAGATCAGCGCGCCGGTGCCGGACTTGGCGACGGCGGCGCCCACCAGGCCGCCGATCAGCGCGTGCGACGACGACGATGGAATGCCGTAATACCACGTGATCAGGTTCCACACGATAGCGCCCACCAGTGCCCCGAAGATCACATAGTGGTCAACCACATGGGGGTCGATGGTGCCTTTGCCGATGGTGGTCGCGACTTTCAGCCCGACGACGAAAATGGCGACAAAGTTGAAGAAGGCTGCCATGGCCACGGCCGACTGCGGCTTCAATACGCCGGTCGACACCACGGTCGCGATCGCATTGGCCGCGTCGTGGAAGCCATTCATGAAGTCAAACACCAGCGCCAGGAAGATCAGGATCGATAGCGCGTAGATGCTTATTTCCAGAGTTTGCATGAAATATTCTTTTGGGTTGGGCGCGCGTTACGCGTTTTCGACGATGATGCCTTCGATGATGTTGGCCACGTCTTCGCAGCGGTCCGTCACCGTTTCCAGGATTTCGTAAATGGCTTTCATCTTGATCAGGTTGCGCACGTCCGGTTCGTCGCGGAACAGCTTGGACATGGCGGCGCGCATCACGTGGTCGGCGTCCGATTCCAGGCGGTCGATCTCTTCGCAAATGCCGACGATCTGGCGCGAGTTATCCATGTTGTGCAGCAGGGCCACGGCGTCCTTGACCTTTTCCGTGCAGGTCAGCGCCAGTTCGGCCAGGCGCTTGGCTTCCGGCGTGACCGAATGCAGGTCGTACAGCGACACGGTCTGGCCCGCGTCTTCCATCAAGTCCAGGATGTCATCCATCTTGGTGATCAGCTTGTGGATGTCATCGCGGTCGATGGGGGTGATGAACGTTTTGTGCAGCAGGTCGACGACGGTGTAGGTGATTTTGTCAGCCTGTTTTTCGATGCCCTCGATCGCATGTACGCGGTTTTCCAGGTCGTCGAAGTTGGTCATCAGGCCAACCATTTCCTTGGCGCCTTTGACGCACAGTTCAGCGTGCTGGTTGAACAGGTCAAAAAACTTGCCCTCGGTGGGCATCAAGCGTCCAAACATTTCATTCTCCATTCAGAAACATCAGTACTACAGACAGCCGCCATGTAAGCGGCCGGCGGGGTATTGCGGGGTGGGTTCAGGTAAATCAGTCGCCCGGATCAGTCGCCCTGATAGGTCGTCAAGCTGCCGCTGTAATTGCCGAACTTGGTGTACATGCCGCGCCACGTCAGGCGAATCGCGCCGATCGGGCCGTTACGCTGCTTACCGATAATGATTTCAGCGGTGCCCTTCTCCGGCGAATCCGGGTTATACACTTCATCGCGGTACAGGAAGATAATCACGTCCGCATCCTGCTCAATAGCGCCCGATTCACGCAAGTCCGACATCACGGGACGCTTGTTGGGGCGTTGTTCCAGCGAGCGGTTCAGCTGCGACAGCGCGATCAGCGGGCAGTGCAATTCTTTGGCCAGGCCCTTCAGCGAACGCGAGATCTCGGAAATCTCGGACGCCCGGTTATCGCCCGGCTTGGAACCCTGCATCAGCTGCAGGTAGTCGACGATGATCAGGCCCAGCTTGCCGCACTGGCGCGACAGACGGCGCGCGCGGGCGCGCATTTCAATCGGATTCAGCGCCGGCGTTTCGTCGATGAACACTTGCGCATCGTTCATCTTCTGGATCGCCAGCGTCAGGCGCGGCCAGTCTTCATCGATCAGTTTGCCGGTCCGCAGGCGGTGCTGGTCCAGCTCGCCGACGGAACCCAGCATACGCATCGCCAGCTGGGCGCCGCCCATCTCCATCGAGAAGATCGCCACCGGCAAGCCGGCATCGATCGCCACGTTTTCACCGATGTTGACGGAGAACGCGGTTTTACCCATCGATGGACGGCCGGCGACGATCACCAGGTCGCCCGGCTGCAGGCCGGACGTCATCTTGTCGAGGTCGGCAAAGCCGGTCGGCACGCCGGTGATTTCACTGGAATTGTCGCGGCTGTACAGCTCGTCGATACGCTCGACCACCTGCGTCAGCAGCGGTTGCACGGGCAACCAGCCGGCGGCGCCGCGGGCGCCCTGTTCGGCAATGGCGAAAATCTTCGATTCCGCCTCGTCCAGCATTTGCTTGACTTCCTTGCCTTGCGGATTGAACGCATCGCCGGAAATTTCGTCGGCCACGGTGACGAGCTTGCGCAGGATGCCGCGGTCGCGCACGATTTCCGCATAGCGACGGATGTTGGCGGCGGACGGCGTGTTTTGCGCCATCGCGTTCAGGTACGCGAGGCCGCCAATGTCATCCTGCTTGCCCAGCATCGTCATCGCTTCGAACACGGTGATGACGTCGGCAGGCTTGGACGCGTTAATCAGGCGCACCACCTGCTCGTAAATGATGCGGTGGTCGTAGCGGTAGAAATCATCCGCGCTCAGCAAATCCGCAATACGGTCGAACGCGGCATTGTCGCGCAGCAGGCCGCCGATAACGGACTGTTCTGCTTCGATCGAATGCGGCGGAATGCGTAGCGAATCTACCTGTGGATCGGATGCGGGGGAGTTCATGGTCGCGAATTATACCTGCTAATAGTCAGGCTTTTAACGTTAAAAAACCACAACTTACCGTGGTTGGTTGCAATAAAAAAGCCGGGACAAGCCCGGCTTTTCTATTTGTACAACAAGTCTTGCTTTAATATTCCCTTGTGGAAATATTAGGCAGCTTCGCCCACGACAGCCACGGTCACGTCGACCACAACGTCGGTGTGCAGAGCGACGGACACAGCGTGCTCGCCGGTGACTTTCAGCGGGCCGTTCGGCATGCGAACAGCTGCTTTTTCAACAGCGAAACCTGCTTTGGTCAGGGCTTCAGCGATGTCGAAGTTGGTCACGGAACCGAACAGACGGCCGTCAACGCCGGCTTTCTGCGATACGGTCACGGTCATGCCGTTCAGCTTGTCGCCTTGGGCTTGCGCGGCAGCCAGCTTGGCGGCAGCAGCTTTTTCCAGTTCGGCGCGCTTGGCTTCGAATTCAGCCACAGCAGCGGTGGTCGCACGGCGAGCCAGCTTTTGTGGGATCAGGAAGTTACGTGCGTAGCCGTCTTTGACTTTCACCACGTCGCCCAGGTTGCCGACGTTAACAACTTTTTCCAACAGAATGATTTGCATAGTGTTCTCCAGATTCGATCGACTGCCGCAATTAAGCGTTGTGCAGGTCGGTGTACGGCAGCAGGGCCAGGTAGCGAGCGCGCTTGATCGCGGTGTCGACTTGACGCTGGTAGTGTGCTTTGGTGCCGGTCAGGCGTGCAGGCATGATTTTGCCGTTTTCCTGAACGAAATCTTTCAGAGTGTCTACGTCTTTGTAGTCCACTTGCTCAACGCCAGCGGCGGTGAAGCGGCAGAACTTCTTACGCTTGAACAGCGGGTTTTGCTGTTTGCGCTTTTCTTTCAGCTTGAGCTTGTTTTTGTCGAACTTTTTACCGAATGCCATTTTAGGCTCCTGTATCTAATAAACGAAAATCAATGATGTGAAATACCAGGCTTTTGCTATTGCGGTTTTTCTTGGCCAGGAACCCTGTGAACTGGTACAGCCCTCCCAGCGGCGCCTGGTTGAACCGGCCTGAAATCTCGCCCGCTGCGACAGCGGGGATTTCAAACTCGGCCAGGCGCTGTATGCCGGCTTCCGTTTGCTGCGAACTGTGCTGCAACGTGGCATTCACAATCGGCAGTCCTGCGGGGGTGTAACGGACCAGATCCCTTTCGGTGATCAGGGCGGTGACAACGAGCTGGTTATCCAGTGCGGTTCCTGATCAATACTTAGGCAGCAGCGGCAGCTTGGGCTTCAGCGCGATGGCTCTTGGCCGCGTCTTCACGTTGTACCGATTTCATCATCGGCGAAGGAGCGGTTTCCGCTTTCTTCATTTTCACGGTCAGGTGACGCAGGACGGCATCATTGAATTTGAAGGCGGTTTCCAACTCGACCAGGGTCTCGTTGTCGCATTCGATGTTCAGGCAGATGTAGTGTGCTTTAGCCAGTTTCTGGATCGAGTAAGCCATTTGACGGCGGCCCCAATCTTCCACGCGGTGTACGTTACCGCCGCGCGAGGTCACGCTGGCTTTGTAACGTTCGATCATCGCAGGAACTTGCTCGCTTTGGTCCGGGTGGACGATAAATACGATTTCATAGTGACGCATGAAAACTCCCTTAAGGACTGAAATAATGCCCACCCCGGCGTCAAGACGGGTGTGGGAAGAGGTAAGCCCATGACTATAGCGCGTTTTTCGTGTGAGAGCAACCTTGCATCACGGCATGTCCCGCCCTCCCCTATGAAAATAATTTGTTCCGCACAGCGAAAAAGCCTTGCAATACCGGTCACACTGTACAAAAATACAGACTGTCTATATCCACAGCCTTTGAGGCGCTCCGCATCATGATCAAGCTCACCGCACGCCAGGAACAAATTCTCAATCTGATCAAGGATGCCATCGACAACACCGGCTTCCCTCCCACCCGCGCGGAAATCGCGGCGGAACTGGGTTTCAAGTCCGCCAACGCGGCGGAAGAACATTTGCAGGCGCTGGCGCGCAAAGGCGCGATTGAAATCGCCGCCGGCACGTCACGCGGCATCCGCCTCTTGGGCGCCCACGCGGAATCGGCGCGCCAGGCGGCCACCGCGGCAGCTTCCGCGGCGGCCGCCGCCGTCAACAACCTGATTTCGCTGCCACTGATTGGCCGCGTGGCAGCCGGCTCGCCCATCCTCGCGCAGGAAAACCTGGAAACCAGCTACAACGTGGACCCCGCCCTGTTTTCCGCCAAGCCGGATTTCCTGTTGAAAGTGCGCGGCGAATCCATGCGCGACATCGGCATCATGGACGGCGATTTGCTGGCCGTGAAAAAAGTCGACAGCGCCAAGAATGGCCAGGTCGTGGTGGCGCGCATCGGCAGCGAAGTGACGGTCAAGCGCTACCGCAAAACCGGGTCCACCATCGAGTTGTTGCCGGAAAACCCGGACTTCAAGATCATCACGGTCAATCCCGAGGCGGATGAATTCGCGCTGGAAGGGCTGGCGGTGGGCTTGCTGCGCACCTGGCACTAAGCGGCACCAAGCATCACCATGTTCCAGCTCTACGGCAATTGCGAATCCGGCCACAGCTACAAGGTCAAGCTGGCCATGGAAGTGGCCGGGATTGCGCATACGTACGAAGAGATCGACTTGAAGCTGGACCGCAAGGACCGGCCCGAACCGTTCCGCAGCCTGGCCAAATATGGCGAAGTGCCGTTACTCGTACATGACGGCCAGGCCTACGTGCAGTCGAACGCGATCCTGCTGCACCTGGCCGAACATCTGCAAGCGTTCGGCGGCGAATCGCGGCAACGGCTGGACCGCGTGCGCGAGTGGCTGTTCTGGGAAGCCAACCGCATCGGCTTTTCCATGGCGCATTTGCGCTACGGGCAAAAGTTCGATCCGGTGGCGTATGCCGGCACCGTGCTGCCATGGTTCCGCAAGCGTTTTGATGCGGACATCGCGCGGCTGGACGAGGAATTATCGGATGGCCGCCTGTTCCTGCTGGACGACCAGGTGACCATGGCGGACTTTTCCATTTGCGGCTACATGTTTTGGCCGGAGCAGGCCCATGTCGGTTATCCGCAGCGGGTGCAGGCGTGGCTGGACCGGATTGCCGCGTTGCCGGGGTGGCGGCATCCCTACCAGATGGAAGGGGCGCGCCCCTGGTAAGCAAGTGCGGCTACCTCAATTGCCGCGCATTGACCCGCTACAAGGCAGCGCGCCACAGCCTGGCGCACAATATTAGTTTGGGCGCACAAAACTAATATTTGACTTATACTTTGATATGAACAGAGTTACCTGGTCATCCAAAGCGATTAAGCAGCTGCGCAAGCTGAACAAGCGGGATCAGTACACGATCTATGACGCGGTAGGCGAACTGGCAACCATGCCGGATAGCCGCAACGTCAAGGCGCTGACTGACCACACTTACCAATATCGGCTGCGGGTGGGGAATTACCGGGTGTTCTTTGACTTTGGACGTTACACATCGTCCAGATCGAGGAAGTGAAGAAGCGCGATGAACGCACCTACTAATATCCAAATCTTGAACGGGCCGGACGGCAAGCCCGCCTTTGTCGTCATTCCCTACGATGACTATATGCGCGACCACTTACGCGACGGAGATCATACTCCGCATGAGGTGGTCGGCATGATGGTCAAAAACGACTGGACGCCCGTGCGCGCCTGGCGCGAATATCTTGGCCTGACCCAGCAGCAGTTAGCTGAGCGTTTAGGCATTTCCCAGTCGGCATTTGCCCAGCAGGAAGGCAGCGACAAATTACGCAAAGCCACCCGGGAAAAAATTGCAGGCGCTTTGAATATCGCGCCTGCATTATTGAACGTTTAAATTACATCAAAACGCCGCCAGCGCATCCCTGAAGTCCGCCAGCAAATCCGCCGTATCCTCGATCCCCACCGACACGCGGATCAGCGATTCCGCGATCCCCATCGAGGCGCGGCGTTCCGCCCCCATTTCGTAAAAGATCGTATGCGACACCGGAATGATCAAGGTGCGCGTATCGCCCAGGTTCGAGGCCGGCACGGCCAGCTTCAATTTATTCAGGAAATCGAAGCAATCGATGCCGTCTTTCAGCTCAAAGCTCAGCAGCGAACCGGCCGCGCGGAACAGTTCGGTCGTGATGCCGTGCTGCGGGTGCGAAGCCAGGCCCGGGTAATACACGGCCGCCACGCGGTCGTCCGCTTCCAGCAATTCCGCCAGCGCCTTGGCATTGGCGCAGGTGCGCTCCATGCGCAGCGCCAGGGTTTCCGCGCCCAGCGCGATGTGGTGCGCCGCTTCCGGGCCCAGCGAGGCGCCGAAGTCGCGCAAGCCTTTGGCGCGGATTTGCGTGATGCCCCACTGGGCAGGCGCCGCTTTTTTATAGTTCTCGTAAATATTCGGGAACCTGGTCCAGTCGTATTCGCCGGTATCGGTCAGCGCGCCGCCCAGCGCCGCGCCGTGGCCGCCGATGGATTTCGTCAGCGAATTGACCACCAGGCCCGCGCCCACGGCTTTCGGCACGAACAGCCATGGCGTGGTCATCGTGTTATCGACGATGTACAGGATGCCGCGCGCCTTGCACAGCTCGCCGATGCGCTTCAAGTCCGCCACTTGCGTGCGGGGATTGGCGATGGTTTCCACGAACACGATGCGGGTGTCCGCGGTCAGAGCGGCTTCGACGTTCTTCACGTCGGTCGCGTCGACAAAGTCCACCGCCACGCCCTGGCTGGCCACGGTTTGCCACAGCGAGTTGGTGTTACCGAACAGGAAAGACGACGACACCACGTGGTCGCCCGCGCGCAACAAGCCCTGGAAGATGGCGCCGATGGCGCCCATGCCGGTGGCGAAGCACAGCGTCGCGATGCCCTGCTCCATCTTGCTGACCTTGTCTTCCAGCGCCGACACGGTCGGGTTGCCCTGGCGGCCATAGCGGAAGCCCGGCTCCTTGCCCTGGAATACCGACGCCAGCTGGCGCGCATCGGCATAGCCGAACGTCACCGACGTGTGCACCGGCTTGTGCAGCGAACCGTGTTCGATGTTTTTCTGCCTGTCGTTGTGCAGGATGGTGGTGGTAAAGCCGTAAGATTTCTTTTCTGTCATGATCGTCAAGATAAAAAAGCCCGGAACGCATCCGGGCTTAGGTCAGGTCTGCATCACGCTTCCGTGGTTGCCGCGTTCAGGTTCAACTGGGTGCGGGCCGCGTCTTCCACCACCGCCTTTTTAGGGTTGTGGCGGGCATGTTCCAGCTTGTCCAGGTAATCCGGCGACACGTCGCCGGTGATATACACGCCGTCGAAGCACGACGCTTCGAAACTGGTCAGGTTCGGGTTGACGTCGGAAATCGATTTTTTCAGCGCATCGATATCCTGGTACACCAGGTAATCGGCCGTGATTTCCTTGCACACTTCTTCCACCGTGCGGCCATGGGCGATCAACTCATCGCGGGTCGGCATGTCGATGCCATACACGTTCGGATACAGCACCGGTGGCGCGGCGGAAGCAAAGATGACTTTCTTGGCGCCGGAGTCGCGCGCCATCTGCACGATTTCACGGGACGTGGTGCCGCGCACGATGGAGTCATCCACCAGCAGCACGTTCTTGCCCTTGAATTCATCGCCGATGGCGTTCAGTTTCTGGCGCACGGATTTGCGGCGCGCCGCCTGGCCCGGCATGATGAAGGTACGGCCGATGTAGCGGTTCTTGATGAAACCTTCGCGGTATTCCACGCCCAGGCGCAGCGCCAGCTGGATCGCGGCGGGACGGGACGAATCCGGGATCGGCATCACCACGTCGATTTCGCCTTCGGGGATTTCGCGCTTGATCTTGTCGGCCAGGTATTCGCCCATTTTCAGGCGGGTGGCGTAGACGGACGCGCCATCGATGACGGAATCGGGACGGGCCAGGTAGACGAATTCAAACACGCATGGCTGCAATTTCGGATCGTCCGCGCACTGCTGCGCATGCAATTGCTTGTCGGCGTCGATGAACAGGGCTTCGCCCGGCGCCACGTCGCGCACGAAGCGGAAACCCATGCCTTCCAGCGCCACGGATTCGGACGCGATCATGTATTCGGCGCCCTGCTCCGTTTCATTGATGCCCAGGCACAGCGGACGGATACCGTTCGGATCGCGGAATGCCAGCAAGCCCACGCCGGCGATCTGCGCCACGGCCGCATAGCCGCCGCGCACGCGGCGCATCAGCACTTGCACGGCCTTGAAGATGGCTTCCGGGTCCAGCAGCAGGCCGGTGGTGGCTTTCTGGATTTCGTGCGCCAGCACGTTCAGCAACACTTCCGAGTCGGAATCCGTGTTGATGTGGCGGCGGTCGTTCTTGAACATTTCCTCTTTCAACTGTTCCCAGTTGGTCAGGTTGCCGTTGTGGGCCAGCGTGATGCCGAACGGCGCGTTCACGTAGAACGGTTGCGCTTCTTCTTCGCTGGACGAACCGGCGGTCGGGTAGCGGCAGTGGCCGATACCGGAATTGCCGGCCAGCGAACGCATGTTACGGGTACGGAAGACGTCACGCACCAGGCCATTGGCCTTGTGCATGGAAAACATGCTGCTGTGGTTGGTTGCGATGCCTGCCGCATCCTGGCCGCGGTGCTGCAACAGCAGCAGTGCGTCATACAGCAATTGATTGACGGGTTGGTGGGAAACGACGCCGACGATGCCACACATGGTAGTGCTCCTGGACTTGGTACTGCGGATTTAACGAATTCTAAAATTGCACGTGCTGCGCAAGCGCTGCGGGCAGGAAGGGTTTCACGGTGCGCACTCCGGTCTCCGCGTACGGACTCAACAGTGCCTTCTTCCAGAAATCCTGTTGCGGGATCGACGTCATCCCGCACAATATGACGGCAGCCAGCACAATCACAAGGCCCCGCCCCAGGCCAAACAGGCTGCCCAGGCCGCGGTCGGCCATGGTCAGGCCGCCCGCCTTGATCAATGCATCGATCGCCATGCCAAACAATCCCGTCAGTAATCGCACGCCGATAAACAAGGCGATAAAGGCCAGGATCAGCCGCACCACGTCGCCCGGTATCATTTCCGGCAACAGTAGCGCCAGTTGCGCGCTGTACGCATTGGCCACGACAAACGCGACCAGCCACCCTGCCAGCGACACCATTTCGCGCACCAGTCCGCGCAAGGTGCTGATGATGACGGACGACAGCAATACAAACATCACCAGGTAATCGAAGATCGTCAACTCACCAAACATCGCCAACATGACCGTTCCGTGCCAGCCGCGTTACGACGTGGCGAGGCTGCTGCTCAAGCCAATCTTGCTGAGCTTGGCGCGGACTTTTTCCGCTTCATCCTTGCTGGAAAACGGGCCAACGCGGATACGCGTCAGCGCCCCGCCGCCAGCCGTGTTGACCTTTTGCGTAAACGACTTGATTCCCGCTTCTTTCAACTTGGCTTGCAATTCGTCGACTTTTTCCTGCGACGCCACGGCAGCCACCTGCACCATGTAGCGGGTGTCCGATGGCTTGTCTTCCAGGATCGCCATCGCGCGCGCGCTGTCGTCGAATTTCGGATGCTTGGTTTCATCCGCCTTGGCCTTTGCTTCCGCGTCGGCCTTGGCTTTCGCCAGTTTTTGTTCCTGTTCCAGCCTGGCCTTGGCTTCGCGCGCTTTCGCGTCGGCATCCGCCTTGGCCTTGGCGTCGGCTTTCGCATCGGCCAGTTTTTGCTCGTGCTCCGCCTTGGCTTTGGCGTCCGCGCGCTCTTTGGCTTCTTTCTGTTCCTGCGCCTTGTGTTCCTTGGCCAGCTTGGCTTCCAGCGCCAGTTTGTCGGCGGTGGCCTTGGCGGCGGCTTCCTTGAGCGGGTCTTTGGCCAGTGCTGCCGGCGGTTCGGCGTGCACCGGTTTCACCGCCGGCGCTGCCGCGGGCGTCGCCGCCAGTGCGGCGGCAGGCGCCGGCGTTGCCGTCGCGGCAGGCTTGGCGGCAACGGGCGCCGCGGCTACCGGTGCGGGCACGGCGGCAGGTTTCGCCGGCACGGGCGCATCGACGATTTCTTCATTCTTGTCGAGCGCGGCCACGTCGGAGACACCCTGGCCGGTCGCGGAATGGGGCACCGATGCCGGTTCGGCAGGCTTGTCTTTCGAGGGGATCTGGATCGCGATATCGGAGGCCAGCGGTTTCGGCTCGGAATCGAGCAGCATCGGCAAGCCGATGGCCACGCCCAGCGCCAGCGCAACGGCGCCGACCAGGCGGCGGCGGGCGCGCTTCTTTTCCGGTAATGCCGGATCGTCGCCGGAACGGGAACGGCGGGCTGCAGGACCGTCCGCGCTGGCAGCGCGTTTGGACCTGGCCCGCTCCAGCACGGCCTGGTCGTCGGCCTTGCTATAGTAGCCACTGTCCTGGCCAGCGGCGTCCTGCTTGTTTTTGGAGAATTTCGAGAACAAGCCCATGCGTCAATTCGATATCAGACAATCAATCTTCAATGCAGAGCGTTTTTTCGTGCTGCCATGACGCCGGCAACCGTGTAAAACGATCCAAAGACCACAATTCTATCATTCTCGGTGGCCCGGCTCATTGCATTTGTGAACGCTTGGGCAGGATCCTCGAATATGTTGATGGTGCGTTCGTCGCGTTCCGGCTGGATCGCCTGCACTTTGGCGGCCAGTTCCGACGCCGTGGCGGCGCGCGGCGATGGCAGGTTGGTCAGGCACCAGTGGTCCACGTGCTCCGACATGGCCTGGATCACGCCGTCGATATCCTTGTCGTGCATGGAGCCAAACACGGCGTACGTGTACGCGTGGTAGCCCATGTTGCCGAGGTTCTGGTTCAGGCCCGCCGCCGCGTGCGGGTTGTGCGCCACGTCTAGGATCACGGTCGGGCGGCCCGGCAACACCTGGAAGCGGCCCGGCAATTCGACCGTCACCAGGCCGGTGCGCACATCTTGCGCGCCGGTCGGCAGCACGTGTTTCAGCGCTTCCAGCGCGGCCAGCGCGGCCGACGCGTTCAGTAACTGGTTGGCGCCGCGCAGGCTGGGGTAAGCCAGCGCATTGCGGCGCATCGAGCGGCCGCCATAATTCCACTGCTGCTTGTCGCCCGAGTAATTGAAATCGCGGCCCATCAGCCACAGGTCGGCGCCGATTTCCGTGGCGTAGTCGATCAGCGCTTGCGGCGGCACAGGGTCGCTGCAAATGGCCGGCTTGCCGGTGCGGAAAATGCCGGCTTTTTCAAAACCGATCTGTTCGCGCGTGCCGCCCAGGTAATCCACGTGGTCGATATCGACGCTGGTGACAATCGACACATCGGCATCAACCACATTGACCGCGTCCAGGCGGCCACCCAGCCCCACTTCGAGGATCACGACGTCCAGCCCCGCATGGGCCAGCAGATGCATGATGGCCAGGGTGGTGAATTCGAAATACGTCAGCATGGTGTCGCCACGGGCGGCTTCCACCACGTTGAAACTGGCCACCAGTTGTTCGTCGGTGGCCAGGTCGCCGTTGATGCGGGCCCGCTCGTTGAAGTCGAGGAAGTGCGGCTTGATGTACAGGCCCACCTTGTAGCCGGCGGTCAGCAGCATCGATTCCAGCATCGCGCAGGTGGAACCCTTGCCGTTGGTGCCCGCCACCATGATGACGGGGCACGGGAATTGCAACTGCATGCGCTCCTTGACGGCGCGCACGCGGTCCAGGCCCATGTTGATTTCAGTGACGGCGTGGCGGGATTCGATCAGCGCCAGCCAGGCCGGCAAGGTGGTGGGGAGTGTCGACATCGTGGAATTCCTGGGGGACTACGAAGAAGCAGCGGGGAAAAGCAAACGCGGCGGGCCGGAGCGCCGCCGCGCTGGTAACGCGTTACACGTTGGATCAGGCGATCACTTCGACAGCCTGGTTTTGCAGCAGGGCCAGCAGGCGGGCGATTTCTTCGCGCATCTGGCGGCGGTCGACGATCATGTCGACGGCGCCCTTTTGCACCAGGAACTCGGCGCGCTGGAAGCCTTCCGGCAGTTTTTCACGCACGGTGTTTTCAATCACGCGCGGGCCGGCAAAGCCGATCAGGGCTTTCGGTTCCGCCATCACGACGTCGCCCATGAAGGCGAACGAGGCGGACACGCCGCCCATGGTCGGGTCGGTCAGCACGCTGATGAACGGCAGTTTTTTCTCGGACAGCTTGGTCAGCATGGCCGTGGTTTTCGCCATCTGCATCAGCGACAGCAGGCCTTCCTGCATGCGGGCGCCGCCGGTGGCGGTAATGCAGATGAACGGCACTTTCTGTTCCAGCGCGATTTGCGCGGCGCGGGCAAAGCGCTCGCCCACCACGGAACCCATGGAACCACCCATGAATTCGAATTCGAAGCATGCCACCACCACTGGCAGGCTCATGATGGCGCCGCCCATGGCGATCAGCGCGTCGGTTTCACCGGTGGCTTCCATTGCCTGCTTCAGGCGGTCCGGGTACTTTTTGCTGTCCTTGAATTTCAGCGTATCGACCGGCAGGGCTTCCTGGCCGATTTCATAGCGGCCTTCCGCGTCCAGCAGCGCGTCCAGACGCTCGCGGGCGCGGATACGCATGTGGTGGTCGCATTTCGGGCACACGTGCAAGTTCGATTCCAGGTCGGTACGGTACAGCACCGCTTCGCAGGACGGGCATTTGACCCACAGGCCTTCCGGCATGGTCTTGCGTGCGGCGGCTTCGTTACGCTGAATGCGCGGCGGCAGCAGTTTTTCCAACCAGCTCATATATTTCTCCTATGGTCCTGAACGGACATGGCCCCGCCTGCGGAAAACCGCCCGGCCGGGGCTGTTATGCAGGGTTGGCAAGATTGCCAAAATACCCCTGCTTCATAACGTGTAAACAGCGTGCATCAACTTGAGTGGCGGAAGTGTAGCCGTTTTAGCTTGCCATGTCGAACATTCAAAACTTGCAATTTTCAGCACGGGCGTGAGATTTTATGCTCCGCCCGCGCGGAAAATTACGCGTCCAGCGCAGTGCGGATGCCTTGCGTGAACGCTTGCACGGCGGCCACCACACCCTCTTTCGGCGTGTTTTCAATTTCCTGGATGATGCGGCTGCCAATCACGACCGCGTCCGCCACTTCCGCCACGGCACGGGCCGTGGCGCCGTCACGGATGCCGAAGCCGACGCCGATCGGCAGCTTGACGTGCTTGCGGATGCTTTCCAGGCGGGCCGCAACGTCGGCCGTATCGATGTTGCCGGCGCCGGTGACGCCTTTCAGCGAGACATAATAGCTGAAGCCGCCGCCGACTTTGGCCACTTGCTGCACGCGTTCCTCGGTGGACGTGGGCGCCAGCAGGAAAATCACGTCGAGCTCGGCCGCACGCATTTTCGCGGCGAATTCTTCGCACTCTTCCGGCGGGTAATCCACCACGATGGCGCCGTCGGCGCCCGCTTCCTTCGACGCGGCGACAAAGGCATCCCAGCCCATGCGTTCGATCGGATTCGCGTAACCCATCAGCACCACGGGCGTGGCCTGGTTGGTCTTGCGGAATTCGCGCACGTAGCCGAACACGTCGCGCATGGTGACGCCCAGCGCCAGCGCGCGTTCGCAGGCGCGCTGGATCACCGGGCCTTCGGCCATCGGGTCGGAAAACGGCACACCCAATTCCAGCACGTCGGCGCCGCCGGCGACCAGTGCGTGCATCAGGGGGACAGTCAGTTCAGGCGCGGGGTCGCCACCGGTGATGAAGGTGACCAGCGCGGTTTTGTTTTGCTCTTTCAGTGCTGCAAAAGTAGGGGCGATACGGGACATGATAGCTCTCTGTATATAAGCGTTATGGGGTACGTGTGGAAACAAACCTCGGCATCAGCCGAATTTCATCCCCATCCGCTCCGCCACCGTATGCATGTCCTTGTCGCCACGGCCCGACAGGTTGGCCAGCACGATTTTATCTTTCGGCAAAGTCGCCGCCAGCTTGGCCGCGTAGGCCAGCGCGTGCGACGATTCCAGCGCCGGAATGATGCCTTCGATATGGCAACTGTCGTGGAACGCTTGCAGCGCCTCGTCATCCGTGATCGACACGTATTGCGCGCGGCCGCTGTCTTTCAGGTACGAGTGTTCCGGGCCTACGCCCGGATAGTCGAGGCCGGCCGACACCGAGTGGGTTTCGATGATCTGGCCGTTTTCATCCTGCAGCAGATACGTGCGGTTACCGTGCAGCACGCCCGGGTAGCCTTTGGTCAGCGATGCCGCGTGCTTGCCCGTGTCCAGGCCCTCGCCTGCCGCTTCGACGCCGATCAGTTGCACCTGTTTCTGGTCGATGTACGGGTAGAAAATACCCATGGCGTTGGAACCGCCGCCGATGCACGCCACCACGTAGTCGGGCTGGCGGCCCGCCAGTTCCGGCATCTGCACCAGGCATTCCTCGCCGATCACGGACTGGAAGTCGCGCACCAGCATCGGGTACGGGTGCGGGCCGGCCACGGTGCCGATGATGTAGAACGTGTTTTCAATGTTGGTGACCCAGTCGCGCATGGCTTCGTTCAGCGCATCCTTCAGGGTCTTGGAACCGGACTCGACCGGCACAACGGTGGCGCCCAGCAGCTTCATGCGGTACACGTTCTGCGCCTGGCGCTTCACGTCTTCGCTGCCCATGTACACCACGCATTCCAGGCCGAAGCGGGCGCAAATGGTGGCGGTGGCGACGCCGTGCTGGCCCGCGCCGGTTTCCGCGATGATGCGCGGCTTGCCCATGCGCTTGGCCAGCAAGGCCTGGCCGATCACGTTGTTGATCTTGTGGGCGCCGGTGTGGTTCAAGTCTTCGCGCTTGAAGTAAATCTGCGCGCCGCCCATCTGTTCGGACCAGCGCTTGGCGTGGTAAATCGGCGACGGACGGCCGACGAAGTGCTTCAGTTCGTAGCGGAACTCTTCCAGGAAGGCGGGATCCTGGCTGTATTTCGCATACGCGTCCTTCAGTTCGGACAGCGCATAGGTCAGGGTTTCGGCGACGAAGGAACCGCCGTAAGTGCCGAAGTGGCCGGTGGGATCGGGCAGTTCGTAGTCAGTCGCGTGAAACAGCGGGGCTGCTGGCTTGTTCATGTGGGTCTCTCTTTGCTGGCATGGTGCCTGATACCACAGGTGTCAGGTACCACTGATTAAAGCGTCTGCTGCGCGGACCGCGCGCACAAAGGCGGCGATCCGCTCGGGATCTTTGATGCCCTTGGACGCTTCGACACCGCTGGAGATGTCAACCGCGTACGGGCGTAGCTGCGCTACCGCGCCAGTCGCGTTGTGTACGCTCAAGCCACCACTTAAAACGGCCCGATGCGCGAGATCTTTTGGGACGAGGGACCAATCGAAAACCTTTCCTGCTCCGCCGTACGCATCCACCCAGGTATCGAGCAGCAAACCCGCAAACAGCGGGCTGGAGGCACGGCAAATCCGCTCATATTCTAGCAGTTCGTCTTGATGCGTGTCAGGTTTGACCCGGAACACGCTCAAATAGCGGGTATTGGCGGCTTCCGCCGCGGCCGCGCACTGCGCGGCGGTTTCATCGCCATGAAATTGCAGCAACGTCACGCGGGACGCCTTGACGGTGGCGGCCACCTCATCCGGGCTGGCATTGACGAACAAGCCGGTGGCCGTCACGAACGGCGGCAAACCGGCGATCAGTTCGCCGGCGCGCTCGGGCGTTACGTAACGGGGGCTTTTCGGATAAAACACGAAACCGGCCGCGTCGGCGCCGGCTGTCGCCACGGCGGCCACATCTTCCGGCCGGGTCAGGCCGCAAATCTTGATACGGGTGCGTTGCATTATCGATATCCTCGTCAAAACCACGGCAGCGGACGGCCCGCTTCGCGCGGCACGCCCCACTTGTCGTCATATTCAATGTCGGCCAGGTACAGGCCGTCCGGCATGAAAGTGGGCGCGGCCAGCGTACGGTCCTTCGCTTGCAGCAATTCGCCCAGCCATTCCGGCCTTTCCCTGCCCTGCCCGATGTACACCAGCGAACCGACCAGGTTGCGCACCATGTGGTGCAGGAAGGCGCTGGCGCGCAATGTGAACACAATTAAGTCGCCATGCCGTTCAATATTAATTTCATGCATGAACTTCACGGGCGTTTTAGCCTGGCAATACGCGGCGCGGAATGTCGTAAAGTCGTGTTCGCCGATCAGCGCGGGCACGGCGGCGCGCATGCGCTCCACGTCGAGCGGGCGGTGGCAAAAGCCGGCGCGGCCGGCCAGCAGTGGCGAACGGACCTGGTGGTTGTGCAGCAGGTAATGATAGGTGCGGGAACGGGCGGAAAAACGCGCGTGGAAGTCGCCTTCGATATGGCGTTCGCCCGGCACGACATCATGAATTTCCCTGGCCCAGCGCACGCCGACCGACGATGGCAGGAAAGCGTTGATGCCCCTGACCCATGCATGCATTTCCCGCTTGATATCGGTATCGAAGTGCACCACCTGGCCCAGCGCATGCACGCCCGCATCCGTGCGGCCCGCGCACGTGGTGCCCAGGTGCACGGTGGCAAAACGCTCGATCGCCGCCTCCAGCTGGTCTTGCACGGTATTCCCACTGGGTTGGGTTTGATAGCCTTGCCAGGCCTGGCCGTCATACTGGACGCCGAGTGCGATGCGTTTCAATTGCTGCTCTTGGTGAATGGGGATCGCCGCATTATACCCGCAGGGGCAAAGAAAACGCCGGCGCTGAGGCCGGCGTTCGGGTGCATCGGGAAAGGAAATCAGCCCAGCGCGGCGCGCATGGCATTGGCGCGGTTGACCTGATCGCCGGTGCCGCCGCGGATCACTTCGTCCAGCAATTCGCGGGCGCCTTCCTTGTCGCCGATTTCCTGGTAAGCGATGGCCAGGTCCAGCTTGGTGTCCATTTCCATTTGCAGCGCGGACATTTCCTCGCCGCCTTCGGCCGGCGTCGCCAGCTTGGCATTGCTGCCGATCAGGTCCAGGTCGATGCCGGACAAGTCGAAGTCCGCCGCGGTTGGCGGGGCCGACGGCGCCTGCGTGGCGGCCACGTCCAGTTCGGGGAAATCCGGGATGGCGAAGTCGTCGGCCGCCAACGCTGGTTCCGCCGCTTCCGCCACCGCCACGTCCGACGATTCCGGCGCCGCGGTTTCCGCCGCCGTCGTGCCCGGCAAATTGAAGTCCATCATGTCCAGTTCCGCCAGCGGGTCGGCCGCCGCTGCCGGCGCTTCCGTCGGCAAATCCACCGCCGGCGCGGTGGTGGGCAAGTCCAGGCCGAAGTCCATCGCGAAGTCGTCGGCCGTCAGTGGCGCGACCGCCGGTTCCGCCGATGGCGCTTCGGTGGCGGCGGCAGGCGGCGGCTCCATGTCGAAGGCCAGGTCGAACGGTTCGGCGGATGCCGCTTCAACCGGCGCCACGGACGGCGCCTGCGTGGTATCCATGCTCAGGCCGCCCAGGTCGAAGTCCAGGAAGTGTTCGGCATCGGCGGCCGGGATCGGCGCTTGCGTGGCGGGCGGCGTGTCATCCAGCGATGGCAGCGCCGTCAAGTCGTCCAGCGAAAAGTCCATCGCGTGCACCGGCGGTTCGGTCGGCGCGGACGCCGTGGCATCCGAGCTCAAGTCCAGGTCCAGGCCGGAGAAATCGTGGGCTTCGGCGGCCGGCGCGACGCTTGGGACCGGCGCGGGTTCCGCGAACATGTTGGCGAAGTCGTCGGCCGACAGTGGCGCGTCGGTGGCGGCAGCCAGCGGCGCGTCGGTCGCTGCCATCGAGGCCGCCACGGCGGCGCCGGAACCGGCATACAGCGGATTGTTGGGATCCAGCGCCAGGCCCATGGCCGCCGCTTGCGCCCATTCATCACCCTGGCCCTTGGTCAGCGAATACAGTTCCGTCGCCTGTGCTTCGTACGAGCGGGCATCCTTGCGGTTCGAGAAGATTTCCATCAGCTTCAGGCGCACCGGATGGCGTTCCGGATGGGTACGCAGCGCTTCCTTGAGGATTTCTTCCGCCTGCGCGTCGCGGCCGTAGGCAATGTACACATCGGCTTCCGCCACCGGATCGACTTCATTGGTGTCCAGCTGGCTGGCCGACGGCGCGAAGTTCGAATTGAACACGCTGTTATTGGTGTCGACGCTCTGGCCGCCCGTTTCCGCGATCAGTGGCTGCGCTTGCGGGCCGGGATCGCCCAGCACGCTCACTTCCGCTTTTGGCGCTTCGGTTTTCGGGGCTTCCTGCGCGGCGCGGCGGCGGCGCATCGCGGCCAGGCCGGCAACGCCCAGCAGCGCCACCAGGCCGGCGCCGATCAGCTGGATATTGTCCATCACCGTATCCATCAGCGACGGCTCGGTAATCACGGGCTTGGCTGGTTTTTTCGGCGCCGGCGGCGCTTCCACCGGAACCGGCGCCACGACCGGCGCCGAAGCAACCGGCGCGGAGGCAGGCGCCGACGCGGCCTTCTGCTTGTCCGCCATGGCCTTGCTCTTCACGGCCATCAGCTTTTCCAGGTCCGTGACGTTCTTTTCCAGTTCCTTGACACGCGCATTGGCTTCCGCCACCTGCTTTTCACGGGCAATGCGGTCTTCTTCGCTGGTCTTGGCAGTCTTGCCCGCGCCGCCCTCGCCACCCGTGGCTTTCGACAGCTTCAGCTGGTCCTTGGCTTCGTTGGCGGGCGTGGCGCGCTCTTCGACTTTGGCGGTAATCTTGCCGGCCGCGGACTGGCCGCTCTCGCCGCCCTGCGCCGGCGTGCTGGAGGCCACCTGGCCGGCCAGCTTGTTGCGGTACGCGTTGAAGTCGGCCGCATGGGCAATCACCACGCCATGCGCTTCGCCTTCCGATGCGCCGCCCTTGATGGCGTCCGAGTCCGGCACGTTCAGGATCTGCCCGGATTTCAGGCGGTTCATGTTATTGCCCGCGAAGGCTTCCGGATTGGCGCGGTACAGCGCCACCAGCATCATGTCCAGCGACACGTCCACCGGTTTCAGCTGGCGCGCAATCCTGCCCAGCGTATCGCCCGGTTTCACACGGTATTCACTGGCGTTCGTGCCTTCGCGCGGCGCGGCCGGCTCGCGCGAAGGTTCGCGTACGGGACGGGCAGGAGCAGCGGCACGGGCCGCTTGTGCCGCCGCTGCCGCCGGCGCGGCCGCAGCGGCGCGGCCCGGCACGTCGACCGGCGCCGCCACTTGCGGCGCCTGCGCGCTGCGCATTTCCGCAGGATCGAGCAGGAACGTGTATTCGCGCACCAGCCGTCCACCGGTCCAGCTCAGTTCCAGCAGCATGTCGACGAACGGTTCGTTGATCGGCTGCGACGACGAGACACGGATCAGCTGGCGGCCATTGCGGTTTTCCACTTCGAAACGCAGCGACAGCAGGGCGGGATTGAAATCGATATTGGCCAGGCGGAACGCTTCCGTCGGCGCCAGTTTGGCGGTCAGGTCGGACGATTCTTCCGCAGCCACAGCGGTCAATTCGATTTCCGCGCGCAGCGGCTGGCCCAGCGACGACAGCACGGTCAGCTTGCCCAGCCCGGCTGCGTTGGCGACGGGAGACAGCAATACTGCGCAAGCTACGGCGCTGGTAAGTGTTTTCAACGCAAACGACAGGGGTTTGGAGCGGTGGCTAACGTGCATAGTGGAGAATTGTAGTTGTTGAAATGGAAAAAGTTGCAATCCCGGATAGGGCCAACATAACACCATGCCATGGCGCATGCAAGCTTTGCGGGTGCATCTGTCACCTTGACGCTGAATTTGAAATTCAATCGAAAGAAAAAAGGCCGGTTTCACTGGGAAACCGGCCTTTAATTCACACCAACTTATTGCAGTGCTTATTTATCCAGCACGATGCGCAGCATGCGGCGCAGCGGTTCCGCCGCCCCCCACAGGAGCTGGTCGCCAACCGTGAACGCGGACAGATAATCGCCGCCCATCGACAGCTTGCGCACGCGGCCGACCGGGATGGTCAGGCTGCCCGTCACGGCGGCCGGGGTCAGGTCGCGCATCGACGCTTCACGCGTGTTCGGCACGAACTTCACCCACTGGTTGTCGTTGGCGATGATGTCGTTGATTTCGTCCAGCGGCACATCTTTTTTCAGCTTGATGGTCAGCGCCTGCGAGTGGCAGCGCATCGCGCCGATACGCACGCACAGGCCATCGACTGGAATTGCCGCGGTGCCAAAGTCCAGGCCGCGGCCCAGGATCTTGTTGGTTTCCGCGCCGCCCTTCCACTCTTCTTTCGACTGGCCGTTGCCCAGGTCCTTGTCGATCCAAGGAATCAGGTTGCCGCCGAGCGGCACGCCGAATTGCTTGGTTTCGTCCGCCGACAAGCCGTGCTGGGTGGCCAGCACCTGGCGGTCGATTTCCAGGATGGCGGAAGCCGGGTTGTCGAGCAGCGGCTTGACGGAAGCATTGATGGTGCCGAACTGGGTCAGCAGTTCGCGCATGTGCTGCGCGCCGCCGCCGGAAGCGGCCTGGTACGTCATCGACGTCATCCACTCCACCAGGTCTTGCTTGAACAGGCCGCCCAGGCCCATCAGCATGCACGACACGGTGCAGTTGCCGCCGACGAAGTTCTTCACGCCCTTGGCCATCGCGTCCTTGATGACGTTCAGGTTGATCGGGTCCAGCACGATGACGGCGTCTTTTTCCATGCGCAGCGTGGAAGCCGCGTCGATCCAGTAACCGTTCCAGCCGGCCGCGCGCAGTTTCGGGAACACGGCGGTGGTGTAGTCGCCGCCCTGGCACGAAATGATGATATCGCAGCGCTTCAGTTCGTCGATGTTGTTCGCGTCTTTCAGCGTGGTTTCATTCTTCGCCATCGAAGGAGCGGCGCCGCCCGTGTTCGACGTGGAGAAGAACACCGGTTCGATGTGAGCGAAGTCGCCCTCTTCCTGCATGCGCTGCATCAGGACCGAACCGACCATGCCACGCCAACCTACCAGACCTACGAGTTTCATTTTCTTTCCCTTGAATGAGTTTTAAAGGCATCCCGTATTGGATGCTTCTACCGGACAGCCTTGCGGGCTGTCCCATGGCACTTAGGATGCCAGCGCTTTCACCACCGCATCGCCCATCTGCGCGGTGCCCACCTTGGTGGTGCCCTCTTCGTAGATATCGGCGGTGCGCAAGCCTTGCGCCAGCACTTGTTTGACTGCTTTTTCGATGCGGTCGGCCTGCTCGGCGCGGTTCAGCGAGAAGCGCAGCATCATGGCCGCGGACAAAATCGTCGCCAGCGGATTGGCGATGCCTTTGCCGGCGATGTCCGGTGCGGAACCGTGCGACGGTTCGTACAGGCCCTTGTTGTTGGCGTCCAGCGAAGCCGATGGCAGCATGCCGATCGAGCCGGTCAGCATGGCGGCCGCGTCGGACAGGATGTCGCCGAACATGTTGCCAGTCACGATCACGTCGAATTTCTTCGGCGCGCGCACCAGTTGCATCGCCGCGTTATCGACGTACATATGGTCCAGCGCGACGTCCGGATATTCCTTCGAGACGTCGATCATGATGTCTTTCCAGAACTGGAAGGTTTCCAGCACGTTGGCCTTGTCGACCGACGTCAGGCGCTTGCCGCGCTTTTGCGCGGCCTGGAACGCCACGTGGGCGATGCGGCGGATTTCGCCTTCCGCATAGCGCATCGTGTCGAAACCTTCGCGCTGGCCCTTGAACGGACCGTCCGGGCATACCCTTACGCCGCGCGGCTGGCCAAAGTAAATGTCGCCCGTCAGCTCGCGCACGATCAGGATGTCCAGGCCCGACACGACTTCCGGCTTCAGGGTCGACGCGCCGGCCAGTTCCGGGTACAGGATCGCGGGACGCAGGTTGCCGAACAGACCCAGGTTCTTGCGCAAGCCCAAAATCGCCTGTTCCGGACGCAATGCGCGCTCCAGGTTGTCGTACTGATAGTCGCCGACGGCGCCGAACAGGACGGCGTCAGCGGCTTTCGCCAGCGCCAGCGTACCTTCCGGCAGCGGGTGGCCATGGGCGGCATAACCAGCGCCGCCCACCGGCGCGCTTTCCATCTCAAATTTTTCGTCCAGTGCGTTCAGCACCTTGACGGCTTGGTCGACGATTTCCGGGCCGATGCCGTCGCCCGGGAGGATTGCAATTTTCATGAGGATTTTTAAATGACGTTGGCCAGCCAGGGCTGGTTTGCCAGATGACGTTCCTCGTACGCGCGGATCTCGTCCGCGTGGCGCAGGGTCAGGCCGATATCGTCAAGTCCGTTCATCAGGCAATATTTGCGGAAGGCATCGATCTCGAAGGGGTAGGAGAGAGAGCCGTTGCTGGTGGAAATGCGCTGGTTTTCAAGGTCGACGACCAGGCGGTAACCCGGGAAAGCCTTGACTTCGTTGAACAGATGGTCGATCTGCTGCTCGGTCAGCACGATCGGCAACAGGCCGATCTTGAAGGAATTGTTAAAGAAGATGTCCGCGAAGCTGGGGGCCAGGATCACGCGGAAACCGTATTGGTCCAGCGCCCATGGCGCGTGTTCGCGCGACGAACCGCAGCCGAAATTCTTGCGGGCCATCAGGATCGACGCGCCCTGGTAGCGCGGCTCGTTCAGCACGAAGTCCGGGTTCAGCGGACGTTTGCTGTTGTCCATGCCGGGTTCGCCGTGGTCGAGGTAGCGCCACTCGTCGAACAGGTTCGGACCGAAGCCGGTGCGGTGGATGGATTTCAGGAATTGCTTGGGGATGATGGCGTCGGTATCGACATTGGCGCGGTCCAGGGGAGCCACGAGGCCTTCATGTATCGTAAATTTTTCCATGATTTATCTGCTGTGCGCCGGCAGGCGCGCGGCTTGAGCCGCGCCGCCCCGCCGAGCTGTTATTTCCCGCCCGCGCTGGTGACGACCTGCCCGACTTTTTGCACATCCTTGCCGATGCCGGAAATGGTGTTGCAGCCGGTCAGGGCGATGGTGGTGGCCAGGGTGATGATCAGGGCGATGACGGTTTTCATGTTGGTTCTCTTGCTAATGAAAGGAAATTAATGTGTTCAGCGCAGCGAGCGCACATCGACGAAGTGGCCGGCGATGCCGGCTGCCGCGGCCATGGCCGGCGACACCAGGTGGGTGCGGCCGCCCTGGCCCTGGCGGCCTTCGAAGTTGCGGTTCGACGTCGACGCGCAGCGTTCGCCCGGTTCCAGGCGGTCGGCATTCATGGCCAGGCACATCGAGCAGCCCGGTTCGCGCCATTCAAAGCCGGCGGCCTTGAAGATCGCGTCCAGCCCTTCGCGCTCGGCCTGTTCCTTGACCAGGCCCGAGCCCGGCACCACCAGCGCCAGCTTGACGTTCGATGCGCGCTGCTTGCCGCGCACCACGGCTGCCGCCGCGCGCAAGTCTTCGATGCGCGAGTTGGTGCAGGAACCGATGAACACCTTGTCGATGCGGATATCTTCGATCGGCGTGTTCGGCTTCAGGTTCATGTAGACCAGCGCCTTTTCCATGGCGTCGCGCTTGACCGGGTCTTTCTCGTTGTCCGGATCCGGCACGCGGGCATCGACCGACACCACTTGTTCCGGCGACGTGCCCCAGGTCACCTGCGGCTTGATCTCCGCCGCATCCAGCGTCACGACCAGGTCGAATTTGGCGCCGGCGTCGGTGTGCAGCGTGCGCCAGTATTCCACCGCGCGGTCCCAGTGCGGGCCCACCGGCGAGAATGGGCGGCCCTTGACGTAATTGATGGTGGTCTCGTCCACGCCGACCATGCCGGCGCGCGCGCCCGCTTCGATCGCCATGTTACAGACCGTCATGCGGCCTTCCATCGACAGCGCGCGGATGGCGGAGCCGCCGAATTCCATCGCGTAGCCAGTACCGCCGGCGGTGCCGATCTTGCCGATAATGGCCAGCACGATGTCCTTGGCCGTCACGCCCGCGCCCAGCTGGCCGTCGACCTGCACCAGCATCGACTTCGATTTCTTCTGCAGCAGCGTTTGCGTGGCCAGCACGTGTTCCACTTCGGACGTGCCGATGCCGTGCGCCAGCGCGCCGAAAGCGCCGTGGGTCGACGTGTGCGAGTCGCCGCAAACGACGGTCATGCCCGGCAGGGTGGCGCCCTGCTCAGGGCCGATCACGTGCACGATACCCTGGCGCTTGTCGTTCATGTTGAAATACGTGAGACCGTAGGACTTGGTGTTCTTGTCCAGGGTTTCGACCTGCAGGCGCGAGACAGGATCTGCGATGCCTTGCGAACGGTCGGTGGTCGGCACATTGTGGTCGGCCACGGCCAGGTTGGCCGAAACGCGCCATGGCTGGCGATTGGCGACGCGCAGGCCGTCAAATGCTTGCGGGCTGGTGACTTCGTGCACCAGGTGGCGATCGATATAGAGGATGGTGGTGCCATCTTCCTCGGTGCGCACCACGTGGGATTCCCAGAGTTTGTCGTAAAGCGTCTTCATGATTGCTGCTACTGCCTGGTTAGATATTCACTTTGATTATGCCATAGTTTGTGCAATGCAAAACCAAGCCCGAAATTCCGCCTCGTGAGCCGATGCGGCCTGGGGTTAGCACCACCATATGACGCCGAAAAAAAAAGCCTGCGGATCTCGCAGGCTTTGGTGTTTTTTGCCGCGGTCCTCTGTTTATCAGGCCGCCATGCGTACACTACTCCTGCACCCTTCCATCAGGAACGATAGGCCCACCACTAGCACCAGATCGCCCTCGGCCGAACGCGCCGTGCCGGTAATACCTTCGACCGAAATCGCGGTCATCGGTTTAATTACCAGGTCGGCCGTACCGTCGACCGCTTCCACGGCCAGGATGTATGGCTGCGGTGCGTTGACGACGATACCCACGCGCTCGGACACCGGGGCATAGCCCAGTGCACCGGCCAGCGTGCGTACCGGCAGCGGACGGCCCTGGTCTTTCAGCACCGGTGCGCCGCCCACTTCCATGAACTCTTCCGGCAATTCCACCACGCGCTGTACCACGGCCATCGGCAGCGCCAGTTGCGCGCCGGAGGTCGAGACCAGCATGGTCGGAACGATGGACAGTTCGATCGGCAAGCGGATGGCAAACTTGGTGCCACGGCCCAGCGCGGATTCGATGTGGATCGCGCCGCGGTTTTTTTCCACGGCGGTCTTCACCACGTCCATGCCGACACCGCGGCCGGACACGCTGGAGGCCACTTCCTTGGTCGAGAAACCCGGTAAGAATACCAGCTGATACGATTCGTCGTCGGTCATGTTCGCATTTGGCGAGATCAGGCCCTTTTCGGCGGCCTTGCGGCGCAGCGCCACCGGGTCCATGCCGCGCCCGTCATCTTGCAAAACAATCATCACACTGTTGGCTTCCTGCCATGCTTTCAGCGAGATGAAAGCGCGCGGCGACTTGCCGGCCGCCACGCGGGCATCCGGGCCTTCGACGCCGTGGTCCAGCGCGTTGCGCAGCATGTGCACCAGCGGATCGTACAGGCTGTCCACCACGACGCGGTCGACTTCGGTTTCCGCACCTTCAATGGTCAGTTCGACTTCCTTGCCCAGGTCCTTGGCCAGTTCGCGCACCAGGCGGGGGAATTTCTGGAACAGGCGGCCGACCGGCTGCATGCGGGTCGCCAGCGTGGCGCGCTGCAGTTCGCTGGAATAGCGCGATGCGCGCTCCAGGGTTTCCGTCAGCGCCGACATCAGCGTGGCGGCCTGGCCTTCGAATTTGAATTGCTGCAAGCGCTCCAGCAGCACGGCGGCCTGGTTGGCTGCCTGCACCGATTCGCCTGCCACTTCCAGCAGCGCATCGAGCTTGACGGCATCGATACGGATGCTTTCTTCCTTGGCGGGAGCCGCGTGCGGCTTTTCGTCGCCCTTGTCCGCACGGGCGCGCGACGCCGGCGCGGCGGCGGCCGCGGCTTGCGCTTCGGCCACGCCTTCCGCCACCGAGGAAGCGGCCGCCGGGGCCGCCGCAGCCACAGCCACCACCGGCGCCACGGCGGCA
>NZ_WKJJ01000018.1 GCF_009674485.1 Pseudoduganella rivuli
GGCCGTGCTGACGCAGCCTGCCATCCAGTCGGCCAAGGCCGGCGCGGCCGCCATGCTGGCCGTGACGCGCGCCGGCAAGCGGCTGGTGGCGGTGGGCGAGCGCGGCATCGTGCTGCTGTCCGACGACGATGGCGTCCATTGGCGCCAGGCCGCCACTCCGGTGCAGGTCAGCCTGGCGGCGGTGCAATTCGTCACGCCGGAACTGGGCTGGGCCGCCGGCCACCTGGGCGTCGTGCTGCGCACCACGGACGGCGGCCGCACGTGGACCAGGCAGCTGGACGGCGTGCAGGCGGCTGCAGCCATGGCGCGCGCGGCCGCCACGCCGGACGCGGCGCGCGCCGCCGCGCAAATGCAGGAGGACGGGCCCGACAAGCCTTTCCTCGACCTGCATTTCACCGATGAGCGCAACGGCTATGCCGTGGGCGCCTACAACCTGCTGTTCCGCACCACGGACGGCGGCGCCAGCTGGCAACCATGGCAGGAACACGCGGCCAATCCGAAAAGCCTGCACCTGTACGCGATGCGCGCCGCCGGCGCGGCGCTGTACGTGGCCGGCGAACAGGGCACCCTGCTGCGCTCGCTGGACGGCGGCGCCAGTTTCGAAGCGCTCGCCACGCCGTACAAGGGCAGCTATTTCGGCCTGCTGGCGGCGCCCGGCGGCGAACTGGTGGCATATGGCTTGCGCGGCAACGCCTGGTGGTCCGGCGACCAGGGGCGCAGCTGGCGCCAGGTCGAGACCGGCCTGCAGCAGTCGCTGACGGCCGGCATCGTGCTTGCCGACGGCAGCCTGGCCCTGCTGAGCCAGGGCGGCGACATCCTGCTCAGCCGCGACGCCGGCCGCACGTTCGCGCGCGCACCGGTCTCGCAGCCTTTGCCGGCCGCCGCGCTGGCGCAGGCGGCCGACGGTGCGCTGATCGTGGCCGGCCTCCGTGGCGTGCAGCGGCTGCCGTCTTCCCCACAGCAAAAAACTCCCTGAGCAGGAACCCTTATGCATACCGACCAAGACCTGGACCAGCAACCCGTCATCGCGCGGCTGCAGGACTTCGACACGCGCTCCGGCAACCTGGCCGAACGCGCGCTGTTCAATTTCCGGCCCGTGATCATTGCCCTGTGCCTGCTGCTGACGGCGCTGCTGGGCTGGCAAGCCACGCATTTGCGGCTGAACGCCAGCTTTGAAAAAATGATCCCGACCGGCCACCCGTATGTCCGGAATTACCTCGACAACAAGGCCGACCTGAGCGGCCTGGGCAACTCGCTGCGGATTGCCGTGGCGGCGCGCCAGGGCACCATCTTCGACGCGCGCTACCTGGCCACCCTGCAAAAAATGAATGACGAAATCTACCTGCTGCCCGGGGTCGACCGTCCGTTCATGAAATCGCTGTGGACCGCCAACACGCGCTGGACCGCCGTCACCGAGGAAGGACTCGACGGCGGCACCGTGATCCCGGACGATTACGACGGTTCGGCGCGCAGCATGGACGTGTTGCGCGCCAACGTCGAACGGTCGGGGGAAATCGGCCAGATCGTGGCGGCGAATTTCCAGTCGTCGATGCTGTTCGTGCCGCTGCTGGACGTCAATCCGCAAACGGGGAAAGCGCTCGATTACCGCGCGTTTTCACAGCAGCTGGAAGCCATCCGCGCCAAGTACCAGGCCGAAGGCGTCGACATCCACATCACCGGCTTCACCAAGATCGTTGGCGACCTGATCGAGGGATTGCAACAAGTGCTGCTATTCTTCGTCGCCGCCATCGCCATCGCCAGCGCGGTACTGTTCTGGTACACGCGCTGCTGGCGCAGCACCGTGCTGGTGATGCTGTGCTCCCTGGTGGCGGTGCTGTGGCAGTGCGGCCTGCTGTCGCTGCTGCACTATGAACTCGATCCGTACTCGGTGCTGGTGCCGTTCCTGGTATTTGCGATCGGCATGAGCCACGGCGCGCAGAAAATGAACGGCATCATGCAGGACGTGGGGCGCGGCACGCACCGGGTGGTGGCGGCGCGCTACACGTTCCGGCGCCTGTTCGCGGCGGGCATGGCGGCGCTGCTGTGCGACGCGGTCGGCTTCCTGGTGCTGACGATGATCCAGATTAAAGTCATCCAGGACCTGGCCGCCATCGCCAGCATCGGCGTGGCCGTGCTGATCTTCACCAACCTGGTGTTGCTGCCCGTCCTGCTGTCGTACACCGGCGTCAGCGCGCGCGCGGCGGCGCGCAGCCTGCAGGACGAGCAGCAGCAACAGACGCCGTGGCTGTGGGCCCTGCTGGACCGCTTCACGCAGCGCCGCTGGGCCACCGTGACGGTGGCGGCCAGCGCCGTGCTGGCGCTGCTGGGCTATATGGTCAGCCTGCAGTTGCAGGTGGGCGACCTCGATCCGGGCGCGCCGGAATTGCGCCCGGATTCGCGCTACAACCGCGACAACGCATTCATGGTGCGCAATTATTCCGCCAGCGCCGACGTGCTGGTGGTGATGGTGAAAACCGCGCCCGACCAGTGCACGCAATACCAGACGCTGGCCAAGGTCGACGCGCTGGCGTGGCAGCTGGAACAATTGCCGGGCGTCGATTCCACCAACTCGATGGCCTCGCTCAGCAAGCTGGCCGCCACCGGCTACAACGAAGGCAATTTCAAATGGTATAACCTGACGCCGAACCAGAGCGCGCTGGGCGCGGTGCAGACGCGCGCGCCGCGCGAACTGTTCAACCAGAATTGCTCGCTGCTGTCGCTGTACGTCTACCTGAAAGACCACAAGGCCGCCACCCTCAGCGCCGTGGTGGGCGCGGTGGAGCGCTTCGCCGCCGACAACGATACGCCGCAGGAGCAATTCCTGCTGGCCGCCGGCAGCGCCGGCATCGAAGCCGCCACCAATATCGTGGTGAAGAAAGCCATGCACGACATGCTGTACTGGGTCTATGGCGCGGTGGTGCTGCTGTGCTACCTGGCGTTCCGCTCGTGGCGCGCGGTGGCGGTGGCAGTGCTGCCGCTGGTGCTGACGTCGATTTTGTGCGAAGTGCTGATGGTCTGGCTGGGCATGGGCGTCAAGGTCGCCACCCTGCCGGTGATCGCGCTGGGCGTCGGCATCGGCGTGGATTACGCGCTGTACGTGCTGAGCGTGGTGCTGGCGCGCCAGCGCGCCGGCGCCACACTGTCCGCCGCGTTCCAGCATGCGCTGCAATTCACCGGCAAGGTCGTGATGCTGACCGGCGTCACGCTGGCCATTGCCGTGGCCACGTGGATCTGGTCGCCGATCAAATTCCAGGCCGACATGGGCATCTTGCTGGCCTTTATGTTCCTGTGGAATATGGTGGGTGCGCTGGTGCTGTTGCCGGCGCTGGCGCATTTCCTGTTGCCGGGCCAGCCGGCGCGCGATCCCGATCCGGACTCGCTGCGCGTGACGACACTGGGACCGGTGGTGGGCTATGCGGAACGCCACCAGACCCACGCGTGGCTGGGATTGCCGTATGCGCAGCCGCCGGTGGGCGCGCTGCGCTGGAAGGCGCCCCGGCCGCCACTGCCGTGGGACGGCGTGCGCCAGGCGCTGCAGTATGGCGCGGTGGCCATGCAATTCGCCGGCGAAACCATCGGTGCGCCGCGCAAGCAATGGGGCCAGGTGACGGGCTCCGAGGATTGCCTGACCCTTAACGTGTTCGCGCCGCGCGCGACGCCGGATGAACTGGCGCGCCAGGCGCCGCAATGGCCGGTGATGGTGTGGATCCACGGCGGCGCCAACACGGCCGGCAGCGCTTCCGCGTACACCGCGCTGCGCAACCTGGCGGGACACGACCAGGTGGTGGTGGTGTCGCTGAATTACCGGCTTGGCATTTTCGGCTGGTTCAGCCTGGCCGAACTGGCGCAGGACGATGACACGCCGCTGGACCGCTCCGGCAATTTCGGCACGCTCGACATCATCGCCGCGCTGCAGTGGGTGCGCAGCCATATCGCGGCCTTCGGCGGCAATCCGGACAACGTCACCGTGTTTGGCGAATCGGCCGGCGGCCTGAATGTCTACACGCTGCTGGCCAGTCCGTTGGCGCGCGGCCTGTTCCACAAGGCCATCCTGCAATCGCCGATCACGCTCAGCCACAGCATGGCCGAGGCGCAAAACGCCGCCGCCGACGCGGCGCCGGGCCATGCGCTGAGTTCGCGTGAATTGCTGTCGCGCTGGTTCGCCCCGGGCACGCTGGACGCCATGCCGCCGCAACAACTGGCGCAAGCGCTGCGCGACCGTCCGGCGGCGGAATTGCTGGCCGCCGTCACGCCGGCCGGACTGGGATTTTATGAAGCGCCGGTGGTGCTGCGCGACGGCGTGGTGTTGCCGGAAGCGCCGTTCGAGCAATGGTTCGTGGACAAGGCCCGCTACAACGCGGTCCCCGTGATCATCGGCAGCAACCGCGATGAATACAAGCTGTTCATGGCGAGCAACCCGGAATTCGTGCGCCAGTTGCCAGGGGGCGTGCCGCTGATCCGCAATGCCGCGCACTATGTGCGCCATGCGCGCTACATGTCGGACCTGTGGAAAGCCAATTGCGTGGACGCGCCGGCCACCAGCATCGCGGCCTCCGGCCAGCGCGACGTCTGGGTCTACCGCTTCGACTGGGATGAGCACCCGGCGGTGCCGCTGCTGCAACTGAAACGGTTGCTGGGCGCGGCGCACGTGGTGGAAATCGCCTTTGCGCTGCGCGACCTGGACGGCGAATTCGACCCGCTGCGCTGCGCCGTCAAGGCCAACCGCGCCGGCCGCAAGCTGGTGTCGGACGCCATGGCCGGTTACTGGACCAGTTTTGCACGCGACGGCGTCCCGGGGCGGGGCGTGCGTGCCGCGCGTCCCGAGTGGCCGCGCTGGCACGGGCCCGGCGCGCAGCAGGCGTGCCAGCTGATGCTGTTCGACGCCCCGGCCGGCGGCGGCGTGCGCGCCGCCAGCCTGCGCCTGGATGCCGAGACGCTGAAGCGCGAACTGGCGGCGGACACCACGTTCCAGCACGAACCGCGCGAGCGGCTGCGCCTGTATGCGCGCATGTTCAGCTGGTCGGTGTTCGCCAACCGGGTCGGCGCGGCGGAATTCGCCCACTTCGCCGCCACCCACCAGGTGACGTGCAGCCCGGAGGACTTCCGTCCGCTGCACTGGCCGTAATTGCGGCGGCCGGCGCCGCCGCCCCGGTGGCGCCGTAACTTTTCAGCAACACCCTCCTCCGTCCCCACCGGCATAACCGGCCAGGCGGCAGGCGCCCGTGCGCCTGCCGCTTTTTAGCGCTTGCTTTCGCCGCGCCAATCGTTATACTAAATAATAGTTATACAAAATAAGTAAATGGGAACGAACCCGATCCACCATCCATTTCTGGAGACACAGCATGACCATTCCATTCCGCGCCAGCGTGCTGGCGTTCACAAGCATCCTGGCCGCCGGCCAGGCCCGTGCCGACCTCACCATCGGCGTCAGCATGCCGCTGACCGGCCCCGCTTCCGGTCTCGGCATCCCGTCCAAGAACGGATTCGCGCTGTGGCCGGCCACCGTGGGTGGCGAAAAAGTCAAACTGGTGATCCTCGATGACGCCAGCGACCCGACCCAGGCCGGCAAGAATGCGCGCCGCTTCGTTGCCGAAGACAAGGTCGACCTGATCATCGGCTCGTCCGCCACCGCGCCGTCGATGGCGATTTCCGAAGTGGCGGCCGAGGGCCAGACGGTGCAATTGTCGACCTCCCCGGTGGAGCTGCCCGAGGGTAAAGGCGGCTGGACCTTCCGCCTGGCGCAATCGAACGCCGTCATGGCCAGCGGCCTGGCGCGCCAGATGAAGGCGGCCAACATCAAGACGCTGGGCTTCCTCGGCTATTCGGACGGCTATGGCGAAAGCTGGCTGCGTGAAATCACCGCCGCGGCGAAATCCATGGGCATCCAGGTAACGGCGGTAGAGCGCTATGGCCGCGCCGACACCAGCGTCACGGCGCAGGCCCTGAAAGTGGTGGCCGCGCGCCCGGACGCGGTGCTGGTCGTCGGTTCCGGCAGCGGCGCCGCCATGCCGCACAAGACGCTGATCGAGCGCGGTTTCCAGGGCAAGATCTACCAGACCCACAGCGCGGCGTCGAACGACCTGATCCGCCTGGGCGGCAAGGATGTGGAAGGCGCCGTGGTGGTGGCAGGGCTGGCGGTGACGCCGGAAGCGCTGCCGGACAGCCATCCATCGAAAAAACTGGCGGTGGATTTCGTCGAGCGCTATGAAAAACAATTCGGCGCCGGCACCCGCAACCAGTTCGCCGCGCACAGCTATGACGCCCAGCTGCTGTTGCAGTACGTGGTGCCGGAAGCGCTGAAAAAGGGCAAGCCCGGCACGCCGGAATTCCGCGCGGCGCTGAAGCAGGCGCTGGAAAGCACGCCCAACATCCCCATCACCCAGGGCGTGATCCATTACACCCCGGCCGACCACTTCGGCCTCGGCTCCAACTCGCGCATGTTGCTGACCATCGACAAGGGCGCCTGGAAAGCGCTGGCGCCATGAATCTCGACGCATCCATCGCCGCCATCCTGCTGCTCGATGGCGCCACCAACGGCATGGTCTATGCGCTGATCGCCATCGCGCTGGTACTGGTGTTCGCGGTCACGCGCATCCTGTTCCTGCCGCAGGGCGAGTTCGTCGCGTACGGCGCGCTCACGCTGGCCATGCTGCAACAGGGCCAGGTGCCGGGACCGGTGTGGCTACTGCTGGCGCTGGCCGTATGCGCCAGCGCCACGCGGGGCTGGGACATGCTGCGCACCGGCCAGGCGCGTGCGCTGCCCGCCATGCTGTTGCGCAACCTGGTGTTGCCGGCGCTGGTGGCGGCGCTGCTGATCTGGGCCGCGCCGCGCCAGTTCGCGCTGCCGCTGCAAGTGGCGCTGACCCTGCTGCTGGTGACGGCGCTGGGTCCGCTGCTGTACCAGGTGGTCTACGAATCGTTGGCCGCTTCCAGCGTGCTGGTGCTGCTGATCGTGTCGGTCGGCGTGCATTTCACGCTGACCGGGCTGGGCCTGCTGTTCTTCGGCGCGGAAGGCTTCCGCACGCCGGCGTTCTGGGACGCGCGCTGGACGCTGAGCGGCGTCACGCTGGGCGCGCAAACCGTGGCGGTGCTGCTGGCGGCGCTGGTGCTGATGGCGGCGCTCGGGCTGCTGCTGCAACGCACGCTGTACGGCAAGGCCCTGCGCGCCACCGCCGTCAACCGGCTGGGCGCACGCCTGATGGGCGTGTCCCCCGGCCTGGCCGGCCAGTTGACGTTCGCCATGGCGGCCTTTATCGGCGCGCTGTCCGGCATGCTGATCGGGCCGATGACCACGATGTTCTACGATTCCGGCTTCCTGATCGGCCTGAAAGGCTTTGTCGCCGCCACCATCGGCGGGCTGGCCAGTTTCCCGCTGGCGGCCGGCGGTGCGCTGGTGGTGGGCTGGATCGAGTCGTTCAGTTCTTTCTGGGCCAGCGATTTCAAGGAAGTCATGGTGTTCATGGCGCTGCTGCCGATCCTGCTGTGGCGTTCCGTCGCCAGCCCGGCCCACGATGAGGAGGAAGCGTGATGCACCATCCATCCGCACTGCACACCGCGCCGGCCCCCAAGGCCACCGCTACCCCGGCGCCGGCCGCCGTCCGGCGCGGCCGGCCATGGCTGGCACCTGCCCTGCTGCTGGCGGCCTTTATCCTGTTCCCGCTGTTGCCCACTCCGCAGTTCTGGGTGGTGCAAGCCAACTACATCGGTCTGTATGCGCTGGCCGCGATCGGCGTGGTGCTGTTGACCGGCATCGGCGGCATGACGTCGTTCGGCCAGGCCGCGTTTGCCGGCATCGGCGCCTATACCAGCGCTTACCTGTGCACCGCGCACGGCGTGTCGCCGTGGCTGACGCTGGGCATCGGCCTGCTGCTGACCGGCGCCAGCGCGCTGGTGCTGGGCTGGGTCACGCTGCGCATGTCCGGGCATTACCTGCCGCTGGCGACCATCGCCTGGGGGATCAGCCTGTATTTCCTGTTCGGCAAACTGGCCTGGCTCGGCAACTACGACGGCATTTCCGGCGTGCCGTCGCTGCGCGTGTTCGGCATCGACCTGGCGCAGGACCGCGCCATGTATTACCTGGTGTGGGGCATGGTGCTGCTGGCCGCCTGGCTCAGCCTGAACTTGCTCGATTCGCGTCCCGGCCGTGCACTGCGCGCGCTGAAAGGCGGCGCCGTGATGGCCGAAGCCATGGGCATCGACACCGCGCGCCACAAGATCCTGCTGTTCGTGCTGGCCGCGCTGCTGGCGTCGGTATCGGGCTGGCTGTTCGCGCACATGCAGCGCACCGTCAACCCGTCGCCGTTCAGCATCAAGATGGGCATCGAATACCTGTTCATGGCGGTGGTCGGTGGCGTGGCGCATATCTGGGGCGCCTTGCTGGGCGCCGGCATCCTCAAGTTGATGGAAGACCAATTGCAGGTATGGCTGCCACGCCTGTTGGGCGGCAACGGCAGCTACGAAGGCATCGTACTGGGACTGGTGCTGATCCTGATGCTGAAGTACGCCCGTCACGGCGTATGGCCGCAGGTGGCGGCGCTGGCCGCGCGCGTGCTGCCTTCATGGTTCGACAAGGTGCGCCAAGCGCCCGCCCCGGCCGAAGCGCTGCCTCGGCGCGCCATGCCGCCGGCCGGCAGCCCGCTGCTGCAGGTGGACACCATGACGAAACGGTTCGGCGGGCTGGTAGCCGTCAATGGCGTCAGCTTTACCGTCAAGGCCGGTGAAATCGTCGGCCTGATCGGCCCCAACGGCGCCGGCAAATCCACCACGTTCAACCTGGTCAGCGGTTTGCTCAAACCCACCGAGGGCACGGTGCGCTTCATGGGCGAAGCGGTCGCCGGCCACGGCGCCCGCGCCATCGCACGGCGCGGCATGGCGCGCACCTTCCAGCACGTGAAGCTGCTGCCCGCCATGACGGTGCTGGAAAACGTGGCGCTGGGCGCCCACGCGCGGCTCGACAGCGTCATGGGCGTGGACGTGGCGCGCGCCATGCTGCGCCTCGACCGCCGGACCGAGGCACGCCTGCTGGCCGAAGCGGCGCGCGCGCTGGAACAGGTCGGCCTGGCGCACCTGATGCACGAAACCGCCGGCAGCCTCGCGCTGGGCCAGCAGCGCATCCTGGAAATCGCCCGCGCGCTGTGCTGCGACCCGGTGCTGCTGTTGCTGGACGAACCGGCGGCCGGCCTGCGCCACCTGGAAAAGCAGGCACTGGCCGATGTGCTGAAGCGCCTGCGCGCCGGCGGCATGAGCATCCTGCTGGTGGAACACGACATGGAATTCGTCATGCAGCTGACCGACCACATCGTGGTGATGGAGTTCGGCACGAAAATCGCGGAAGGCACGCCGGAGCAGATCCAGGTCCATCCGGCCGTCATTGAAGCGTATCTGGGGGGCATAGAATGAGCGAGCAAATGGGCAAATTCGTGCTGGAAGTGGACCAGCTGCAGGTCAGTTACGGCAAGGTGCAGGCGCTGCACCAGGTCGGACTGAAGTTGGAAAAAGGCAGCATCGCCACCGTGATCGGCCCCAACGGCGCAGGCAAATCCACGCTGCTGAACGCGGTGATGGGTATCCTGCCGTCGCGCGGCGCGATCCGCTACCAGGGCCGCGCCATCGAACGCAGCACGCTGGAACAGCGCGTGCTGGACGGCATCGGCCTGGTGCCCGAAACACGCGAACTGTTTTCCACCATGCCGGTGGAAGACAACCTGCTGCTGGGCAGCTTCCGCCGCGTGCGGCTGGGCGAGGCCAACCCGCGCGACCAGCTGGCGACCGTCTACGACATCTTCCCGCGCCTGAAGGAGCGCCGTACGCAGCTGGCCGGCACGCTGTCCGGCGGCGAGCGGCAAATGCTGGCCATCGGCCGTGCGCTGATGGCCAAGCCGTCACTGCTGATGCTCGACGAGCCCAGCCTGGGACTGGCGCCGCGCATCGTCAAGGAAATCCTGCACATCATCGGCACGTTGCGCGATGGCGGACTGTCGGTGCTGCTGATCGAACAAAACGCCCGCGCCGCGCTGCAGGTGGCCGATTACGGGTATGTACTGGAACTGGGGCAGATGTCGATGAACGGGCCCGCCGCGCAACTGGCCGGCGACCCGCAAGTGGTGCAAGCCTACCTGGGATTCGGCAAGCACTGAACAGCGCCGGCGGCCCCGCCCCGGGGGCCGCCGCGTAGTCAAAAAAAATACATCAGGAGACATGATATGCGTTTAAACCATCGCAGGACCCTGCACGCCGCCACGCTGGCAAGCGCCACCGCCGCCGCCCTCCTCACGGCCGGCTGCGGCAGCACGGAAGCGTCATCCGAACCGGCCATCCCGCGCCTCGGCGCCGCCACGCCGGGCACGCTGACCGATTGCACCGGCCTGGCCGCCAAAGCCGGACTTGCCAACACCAGCATCACGTCCGCCACGCTGGCGCCGGCCGGCAGCGTCACCCAGGTTCTCGCCGGCCAGACCGTCCCCATGCCGGAACACTGCATCGTGCTGGGTAAAATGAACCAGCGCACCAGCGCGGTCGACGGCAAGAGCTACGCGATCGGTTTTGAAATGCGCCTGCCCACGGCGTGGAACGGGCGCTTCTTCTACCAGGCCAACGGCGGCAACGATGGCAGCATCAGCGGCGGCAACGCGGCCTTCGGCAACCTGCTGGGCGGCAGCCCGGTCAGCAACGCGCTGTTGCAAGGCTTTGCCGTCATCAGTTCGGACGCCGGTCACGTGCCCGACACGTCCTACCCTTCCGGCATCAACGGGCAGACGTATGGCCTGGACCCGCAAGCCCGCTCCGACTATGGCTACAACGCGGTGGCGCAACTGACGCCGATGGCGAAAAACCTGATCAAGACCGCCTATGGCCGGGCCCCGGACCGCTCGTATTTCGTCGGTTGCTCGAACGGCGGCCGCCATGGCTTTGTCGCGGCCAGCCGCTACGCCGACCAGTACGACGGCATCCTGGCCGGCAATCCCGGCTTCAACCTGCCCAAGGCCGCCGTGGCGGAAATGTGGGACAACCAGGCGTTCGCCGCGATTTCCCCCACCGGCGCGGACGGCTTGCCCAACCTGGCGGCCAGCTTCAGCGACGCGGACCTGAAGCTGGTGTCCGACAAGGTATTGGCCAAGTGCGATGCGCTCGATGGCGTGACGGACGGCATGGTGGGCGATCCGGCCCAGTGCCAGGGCAAATTCTCGCTGGCCACGGACGTGCCCACCTGCACCGGCGCGGCCGACGGTTCCTGCCTGACGGCGGCGCAAAAGGGAGCGCTGGCCAAGGTGTTCGGCGGCGCGAAAAACGCGGCCGGCACGGCGCTCTACAGCGACTGGCCGATGGATGCGGGTATCGGCGCGCCCGGCTGGCGCATGTGGAAGATCGGCAATCCGCCGGTCCCCGCGTTCAACATCTTCCTCGGTACGCCATCGATGGCGTACATCTTCTCGACGCCACCCGCCAGCCCGCAGGTGGTGGACGGCAGCATGGCGTCGCTGATGAAGTTCACGCTGGGCTACAGCTTTGAAACCGATGCGCCGAAAATCTTCGCCACCACACCGGTCTTTACGGAATCGGCCATGACGTTCATGACCGCACCCAACCCGGCCGACCTGTCCACCTTGCGCAACCGCGGCGCCAAGATGATGGTGTTCCACGGCGTCAGCGACCCGGTGTTTTCCTATCACGACACCATCAACTGGTGGAAAGCGCTGGACACCAGCCATGGCGGCAAGGCCGCCGACTTCGCCCGCGTCTACACCATCCCCGGCATGAACCATTGCTCGGGCGGCCCCGCGACCGACCAGTTCGACATGATGACGGCGCTGGTGAACTGGGTCGAACAGGGGCAGGCGCCGGCCAGCGTCAAGGCAACCAGCCGCAGCGCCGCGCAGAACAATGGCCTGGGCAACATTCCGCCCAACCGCACCCGCCCGCTGTGCCCCTATCCGAAGACCGTGAAGTACAACGGCAGCGGCAGCATCGAAGACGCGGCCAGCTTCAGTTGCCAGTAAGGGGGCCGCGATGCTGTCGTACACCCCGCCGCTGAAAGACATGCGCTTCGTGCTGGAACAGGTGCTGGACGCGCCGCGCATGCTGGCCGCCATGCCGGCATATGCGGAAGTCGACACGGACCTGATGCGCCAGGTGTGCGGCGAGGCGGGCCGCTTCGCCGCCGACGTGCTGTTCCCCCTGAACGCGGTGGGCGACCGCGCAGGCTGCCGTTACGAACAGGGCGAGGTCCGTACGCCGCCCGGGTTTGCCGACGCCTACCGCCAGTACAGCGCAGCGGGCTGGCCTGCGCTGGCTTGCGCGCCGGAGCACGGCGGGCAAGGCTTGCCGCAAGTGCTCAACTGCGTGCTGCAGGAAATGATCAGTTCCGCCAACCATGGCTGGGGCATGTATCCCGGCCTGGCGCACGGCGCCTATGCCTGCCTGGCGCAATACGGCAGCGCGGAACTGCGGGAACGCTACCTGGAAAAGATCGTCAGCGGCGAATGGCTGGCCACCATGTGCCTGACCGAGCCGCAAGCCGGCAGCGACCTGGGCCTGCTGCGCAGCCGCGCCGAACCGGCCGGCGACGGCCGCTACGCCATCAGCGGGGCCAAGATCTTCATTTCCGGCGGCGAACATGACATGACCGCCAATATCGTCCACCTGGTGCTGGCGCGCCTGCCTGATGCAGCGGCCGGCAGCAAGGGCATTTCCCTGTTCCTCGCGCCGAAATGGCTGCCGGACGGCGCGCGCAACGCCATCCATTGCACCGGCATCGAACACAAGATGGGGATCCGGGGCAGCGCCACGTGCAGCATGCAGTTCGACGGCGCCACCGGCTGGCTGGTGGGCGAACCGCACCGCGGCCTGGCGGCGATGTTCGTCATGATGAATGCGGCCCGGCTGCAGGTGGCGGCGCAGGGCCTGGGCATCGCGGAAACCGCGTGGCAAAACGCCGAGGCCTACGCGCACGAGCGGTTACAGGGCAAGGCTGCGGCCTGTCCCGCCGGCCAGGATGGCGGGCGCGCCGATCCGATTGCCAGGCATGCGGCGGTCCAGCGCCTGCTGATGACGCAGCGCGCCTATGTCGAAGGCGGGCGCATGCTGGCTTACTGGACCGGCCTGGCGCTCGACTGCGCGGAACAGCATGCCGACCCGGCCATGCGCGAACAGGCGCACGGCCATGTCAGCCTGCTCACGCCCGTGCTGAAAGCCATGCTCACCGAGCAGGGCTTTGCGGGCGCCAGCCAGGCCTTGCAAGTGTTCGGCGGTCACGGCTACATCGCGGAAACCGGCATCGAGCAATATGTGCGCGATGCGCGGGTGGCCATGATTTATGAGGGCAGCAACGAAATCCAGGCGGTCGACCTGTTGCTGCGCAAGGTGCTGGCCGACGGCGGCGCCCGGCTGGACGACTGGCTGGCCCTGGTGCGCGCCACGGCCGCACTGGAACGCGACGGCGAACTGGCCGCGCCGGCGCAGGCGCTGGCCGCGTTGGCCGAACGCACGCAGGCGGCGGTGCGCGCCATCGCGCAGGCGGCCGCCGCGCAACCTGCGCTGCCGTACCGCGTGGCGCCCGACATGCTGCGCGTGACCGGCCATTGCGGACTGGCCTGGATGTGGTTGCGCGCGGCGCGCGCCGCCATCGACGGACAGGCGCAGGATCCGGCCTTCCACGACGCCAAACGCGCCACCGCCGGCTATTACTTTGCCTGCGTACTGCCGGAAGTGGAGCAACTGTTCGCCGTTATCAACAATTGTTTGCAGCAAAGCGCCGGGGGAGCCGGCGCCTGTTTTTATCCCCAAGGAGACTAGAAAAATGAAACAAGCAATCCGTTACGCATGCGTACTGCTGGGAGGCATGGCCGCATCCGCCGCCATGGCGCAATCGTCGGTCACGGTCTATGGCCTGGTCGATTCCGGTATCGCCTACACCACCAATATCAACGCGGCCGGCGATTCGATCACGAAAATCCCGTCGCTGACCAGCAGCTTCCCGTCGCGCATCGGCTTCCGCGGCACGGAAGACCTGGGCAACGGCTTGCAAGCCGTGTTCACGCTGGAAAACGGCCTGGCGCTGGACACCGGCACGACCGGCCAGGGCGGCCGCCTGTTCGGCCGCCAGGCGTCGGTCGGACTGAAGGGCGCGTGGGGCACGCTGACCCTGGGCCGCCAGGTCAACATGACATACCTGTCCGGACTGAAGACCGACGTGCTGGGCCCGCACCTGTTTGCCATCGGCAGCATCGATCCCTACCTGCCGAATGCGCGCAGCGACAACGCCATCGGCTACCTCGGCAATTTCAATGAATTCACCGTGGGCGCGACCTACAGCCTGGGGCGCGACGCCTCGGCGGCGGGCGGCCCCGCCGCCACCAACTGCGCGGGCGAAGTGGCGGGCAACAGCAAGGCGTGCCGCCAAATCACCGGCCTGCTGGGCTATGACAACAAGCGCTTCGGCATCACCACGTCGTACGACATCCTGTACGGCAACACCGGCGCTGCGGGCGGCCTGACCAGCAGCAATAACAGCGACCGCCGCGTCACACTGAACGCTTACGCGATGGCGGGTGAAACCAAACTGGGCGGCGGCGTGATCGCCCGCAAGACCAATGCCGCCACCGGCGTCAGCGAATCCGACCTGTATTACTTCGGCGTCAGCCACCCGCTGTCGCCGTTGCTGGTCCTGGACGGCCAGGTGGCTTACCGCGACCTGAAAAACAGCAATGCCGACGTGACGATGTACGTGGCGCGCCTGACGTATCTGCTGTCCAAGCGCACCGCCACCTATGCCGCCATCGGCCGCATGAAAAACGATGGCGCCTCCGCCGTCGCGCTGGACGCGGGCGGCACCGTGGGCGTGGGCAAGACGCAGAACGGCGTCATGGCCGGCGTGCGCCACGCCTTCTGAAGCGCATGACGGGAATGTCAGGATTTCCTGACGGGAGTTCGGGAATACCCTGATGTTCTTTTGGGTAAGGCGGCCCTACCATGGAGAATCGACCGCCTTACCTACTTGTCGCTTGCCATGATTTTTTTTGCCGCCGCCGGGGCGGTTCTCTTGCCGCCAGTCATTTTTCTCCTCATCCTGCAGGCGCGCCGCATGCGGCGGCTGGCGGCACAGGTGAGCGAGGGCGCGCTGTTCCGCAACATGGTCAACCAGGTCAGGGACGTCGCCGTGACCATGCACGACATGGCCGATGGCGGCCGCGTGATCTTCGCCAACGACGCCGCCTGCCTGCACTTCGGCGTCAGCCGGGAAACGCTGCTGACCTGGCGTCCGCCGAACTGGAACCCTACCGTGGGCGCCGCCGATATCGCGGCGCTCTACCGCAAGCTGAAACATGGCGATTCGGACACGCTGGAAACCATGCACCGCATCGCCACGGGGGACCTGGTGCCAGTGGAAGTCATGCTGCTATGCCAGGTGCACGAGGGCGCGCCCGTCATCATCGCCTACACGCGCGACATCCGCGCCCGCAAGGCCGAGGAAGCGCGGCGCCTGGCGTATGAGCGGGCCGAAGGCTATGCGCATGACCTCAACGAGCGCAAGCGCCTGGAAGCGCTGTTGCAGCGGCGCGAACACAGTTACCGCACGCTGGTCGAGAACTTGCCGGACCCGCTGTTCCGCTACGACACCGAGTGCCGCCGCACCTACGTCAGCCCGGCGGTGGAACGCGCCACCGGCAAACCCGCGTCCGAACTGGTCGGCAGGACACCGGCCGACGCGCCACTGGTTGCCGGTGCCCAGAACGAGCGGCTGCTGGCCGATATCCGCCACGTGCTGGCGAGCGGCAAGCCGGTTGTCAGCGAAATGGCGTACCAGGCCCCGGACGGACGCCTGCGCCAGTTCCAGAACCACTTCGGGCCGGAATTCGACGCCAATGGCGCGGTGACCGGCGTGCTCTCCATCATGCGCGACATTACTGAACTGAAGCGCCTGGAAACATTGATGCGCAAGCGCGAAGAGGAATTCCGCGCGCTGGTGGAAAATTCGCCGGACATCATTTCCCGCTATGACCTCGATTGCCGCCGCGTCTACACCAATCCGCGCGGCGTGGCGTCGCTGGGCGGCGACCTGGCCCGGATCCTCGGCACGACACCGGCCGACCTGCCCGGCGGCGAGCCTGGCGCGCGCTACCTGGAAGCGATTGGCGATGTGATTGCGCAAGGCAAGGAGCGCAGCATCGAACTGGAGTGGCGCACGGGCGGCCCCGAGACGTGCCTGCACGTGCGCATGTGCCCGGAGTTCGACGTCCACGGCCGCGTGAGCCACGTGCTGGCGATCGGCCGCGACATCAGCGAAATCGATGAATACCGGCGCGTGATCCACCGCCAGGCGTTCAGCGACGCGCTGACCGGCTTGCCCAACCGCACCTTGCTGTCCGACCGCATCCGCCACGCCATCGCCGATGCCGCTTACCACGGGCATCAGTTCGGCCTGATGATGCTGGACCTGGACCATTTCAAGGAAATCAACGACACCATGGGCCATGGGGCCGGTGACGCGTTGCTGCGCATGGCGGCCCAGCGCCTGCAGGCCAGCGTGCGCCCGTACGACACGGTGGCGCGGCTGGGCGGCGACGAATTCTCGGTGCTGCTGCCGAACATGCGCAAGGGTGACGACCTGGCGACGGTGGCGGGCAAGATCCTGCATGAACTGGCCGAGCCTTTCGAGGTGGAAGGCCAGGAATTGTTTGTCTCGTGCAGCATCGGCATCGCGATGTATCCGGACGACAGTACCGGCTTCGACGCGCTGTACAAATACGCCGACTCGGCGATGTACCACGCCAAGCAAATGGGACGCAACAATTTCCAGTTTTACCAGCCCGAATTCACGCGCCGCTCGCAGGATCGGCTGGAGCTGGAAGCGGCATTGCGGCGGGCGCAAAAGCGCGGCGAATTGATGCTGTATTACCAGCCGCAGATCGAACTGCAGAGCGGAGGCATGGTCAGCGCCGAGGCGCTGCTGCGCTGGCGCCGCGATGGTTATGGCATCGTGGCGCCGGACCGCTTCATCCCGGCCGCGGAAGTGTGCGGCCTGATCATCGGCATCGGTGAATGGGTCTTGCGCACCGCCTGCGGCGACGTGGTGCGCTGGAACCAGGGGCGGGCCGTCCCGGTGCGGGTGGCGGTCAACCTGTCGACGCGCCAGTTCGTGCGCAACGACCTGGCCGGTTCGGTACGCCGCATCCTCGAAGAGACCGGCTGCGATCCGGCATGGCTGGAACTGGAAATCACCGAGAGCCTGTTGCTGGAAGATAGCCGCGAAGTCGCCGCCACGCTGGAAGCCCTGCACGGCATGGGGCTGTCGATTTCGATCGACGATTTCGGCACCGGTTATTCAGCGCTCAGCTACCTGAACCGCTTCCCGGTCAGCCAGTTGAAGATCGACCGCTCGTTCGTGCAGGGCGTTCCGGCGGAGCGCGACAAGTGCGAGCTGGTCAAGGCCATGCTGTCGATCGCCGCCGCACTGCGGCTGGAAACCGTGGCCGAAGGCGTGGAAACCGCGGAGCAGGCGGAATACCTGATGGCGCACGGCTGCCGCCTGGCGCAGGGCTACCTGTTCGGCAAACCCATGCCGCTGGCGCAGTTTGGCGCCCTGCTGCTGGAACAGGACGCGCCCGTGCAATAACGCGACGGGTGTTCAGCGCGGCGGCAGGCGCAAAGCGCCGTCGAGGCGGATCACTTCACCGTTCAGCGCCAGGTTGCCGGCGATATGCAGCGCCAGCGACGCGAATTCCGCCGCCTTGCCGAGGCGCTTGGGAAACGGAATCGACGCACCCAGCGATTGCTGCACTTCTTCCGGCAACTGGTACAGCAGCGGCGTCAGGAACAGGCCCGGGGCAATCGTGACCACGCGCACGCCGAATTGCGCCAGGTCGCGCGCCAGCGGCAAGGTCAGCGACACCAGCCCGCCTTTCGACGCGGCATAAGCGGCTTGCCCCACCTGGCCATCGTAGGCCGCCACCGACGCGGTGCACACGATCACGCCGCGCTCATTGTCTTCCAGCGGGTCCAGCGCCGTCATTTCCGCGGCGGCCAGGCGGATCACGTTGAAGGTGCCGATCAGGTTGACGTTGATGATGCGGCTGAAGTCTTCCAGCGGCATCGGGCCGTCACGTCCCACCAGCCGTTTCGCGCCGCCAATGCCGGCGCAATTCATCAGGATGCGCGCCGGGCCGTGCGCGGCGCGCGCCACCGCCAGCGCTTCGCGCACGCTGGCTTCGCTGGTGATGTCGCACTGCACGGCAATGCCGCCCACCTCGCGCGCCAGCGTTTCCGCCGCCGCGATATTCACGTCCAGCACCGCCACTTTCGCGCCGGCCTGCGCCAGCTGGCGCACGGTTTCCGCGCCCAGCCCCGATGCGCCGCCCGTCACCAGGGCGGCTTGTCCTTGTAGTTGCATGTCTGTCTCTCCGTATGGATATTCGTATGGATATTCGTGTATGTGCTGCCACACGGCCAGGATCAGTCCGCGTCGGGGTTGACCACCAGCAGCGCGATGCCCTGTCCGCCGCCCACGCAAGCCGACGAAATGCCATAGCGCTGGCCGCGCCGGCGCAATTCGCGCGCCAGGGTCACGGTCAGGCGCACGCCGGTGGCGGCCAGCGGATGGCCCAGCGCGATGGCGCCGCCGTTGACGTTCAGGCGGCTGCGGTCCAGCCCCAGCTCGCGCTCGACGGCCAGCACCTGCGCGCCCTGCGCCTCGTTGATTTCAAACAGCGCGATATCGTCCAGCGCCAGCCCGCTGCGCTCGAGCAGCAGGCGGATCGCGGCGGCGGGGCCGATGCCCATGATTTCCGGCGGCACCCCCACGGCGGCGGCGGCGGCCACACGCGCCAGCGGCTGGTGGCCGTTGCGGCGAACGTAGTCGCCCGACGCGACGATGGTGGCGGCCGCCGCGTCGACCAGCGCGGAACTGTTGCCGGCCGTTTGCACACCGCCTTCGTACAACGAACGCAACTTGGCCAGCGCTTCCAACGGCGACGGACGCGGATGGGTGTCGCGCGCGACGTCGCCTGCTTTCGGCGGCAATTTGATGCCGCGCGTGGCATAGCCGTCCAGCGTGAATTGTTCATTGCCCACGGCGACGATTTCGCCGTCCAGGAAGCCCGATTCCTGCGCCGCCAGCGCGCGCTCGAACGACAGCGCCGCGTAGGCGTCGACTTCGGCGCGGCTGATGCCGTAGCGTTTGGCCAGGTTTTCCGCCGTCTGCGGCATCGTCACGCCGGGCGCGGGGTCGATCAGCGCTTCCCACATGTAATCCTTGAATTCCACGGGCGCGCCCAGCTTGAAGCCGGTGCGGTGGCCGAACGCGGCGATCGGGTTGCGCGTCATGTTTTCCGTGGCCACCACCAGCGCCGCTTCCGCGTACCCCCGCTCGATCTGGTCGCCGGCCTGGCGGATCAGTTCAAAACCCGTGCCGCAAATGCGCTGCACGTTAATGGCCGGCACTTCCATCGGCACGCCCGCATACAGGCCGATGTGGCGCGGCAGCACGAACTGGAAGAAGTCGCCCGGCGCCATGTTGCCGGTGATGACGGAGTCGATATCCGTGGCCGGCACGCCGCTGCGGCGCAGCACTTCGCGCGCCGCCTTGATGCCCAGGTCCGTGGGTGAAATGCCGCCGAAATGGCTGCAATAGTCGACCATCGGCGTGCGTACGCCGTCTATCATCCAGATGTCGTCGAAACCGGCGTAAAAACCGTGTTGTTTCATGGTGCGTCCTTGTCAGGTATTGGGAAGGAGAACGGCGGGATCGGCGTCGTCATACAGCGCCGTCACCAGCGCCGCGCGCTGCGTCAGCACGGCGCGCTGGTTGATCGATCCCTTGTCGGTGATTTCGCCCTTGTCGATGCTGGGCGGATCGAGCAGGATCAGCGCGCGCGCCACGCGGTTCGCGCTGCCGGTACCATGCTGGTACAGGCGCTGCAGCATGGCCTGGAAGAATCCGCGCACCGGCGCCGATTGCAGCACCTGCGCGTCGCTGGCATCGGCCGCATCGAAGCCGTGCTGCGCGGCCAGGCGCCGGCACTGCGCCACGTTCGGGAAAATCAGGATGCCCACTTCGGCGCGGTCGTGGCCGGCGATCACCACGTCCTGCAGGCATGGCGCGCCTTCGATGATGATGCGTCCCCGCAGCGGCCCCACGCTGACCCAGGTGCCGGTGTACAGCTTGAAATCTTCCGCCACGCGGCCGTCGAACACGAAGCCCAGGTCGGGCTGGTCCGGGTCGTACCACTTCACCGCGTCGCCGGAACAGAAATACCCTTCGTCGTCGAACGCCGCCGCACTTTGCGCGGCGTCGCGCCAGTAGCCGGGCGTGACGTTCGGGCCGTGGTAGCGCACTTCGGTCTTGTCGCCGTTGGGCACCAGCTTGACCGTGATGCCCGGCAGCGGCACGCCGATCTGCCCTGCCCGCACCTGTTCCTGCACCACGAACAGCGCCGATGGCGCGGTCTCGGTCATGCCCAGGCCGCAATTCATGACGATGCGCTCGCCGCAATCGCGTTCTGCCACCGCGTGCAACTTGTCCCAGATGGTTTGCGGCAGCGCGGCCGCCGCATAGAACTGCATGCGCAGCCGGCTGTGGAAGGTGGCGCTCAGTTGCGGGTCGGCTTCCAGCGCGTAGGCGACTTCTTCCCAGCCTTTGGGCACGTTGAAGTAGACCGTCGGCGCGATCTCGCGCAGGTTGCGCAGCGTGACGCCGATGCCTTGCGGCGTCGGACGGCCATCGTCGATGTACATGGTGCCGCCGTTGTACAGCACCAGTCCGACATTGTGGTTGCCGCCGAACGTATGGTTCCATGGCAGCCAGTCGATCAGCACCGGCGGATCTTCCGCCAGGAAGGGCCAGGTCTGGCGCATCATTTGCAGGTTGCTGCACCACATGCGGTGCGTGTTGATGACGGCCTTCGGCATCTTGGTGGAGCCGGACGTGAACAGGAACTTGGCGATGGTGTCCGGGCCGGTGGCGGCAAAGGCCTGCTCCACGGCGTCGCCGGCCGGCGTGTCCGCCAGGTCGGCATACAGCGTCGCCGCGCGCCCGGCAGGCGGATTGGCCGTCACCAGCACTTCCACGTCGTCCGCCACGCAGGCGCGGATGGCGGCGCCGAACTGTTCGCCGTCGGCCGCGAACACCATGCCCGGCGTCAGCACCGCCAGCACGTGGCGCAGCTTGTCGTAATCCTTCGACAGCAACGAATAGGCGGGTGAAATCGATGAAAACGGGATGCCCGTGTACAGGCAGGCCAAGGTCAGCATCGCGTGTTCCAGGTCGTTGTCGGACAGGATCAGCAGCGGACGCTCGGCCGACAGGCCGCGCTCCAGCAATCCCTGGCCGATGCGGCGCGCGCTGTCCAGCGCCTGGCTGTAACTGATGTGGCGCCACGCGCCATCCACGCCGCGGCGCGCCATGTAGGTGCGTTCGGGCGCGTGCGCGGCCCAATGCCGCAGGCGGTCGCCCAGGCGCGCGGGGTAGTCCTGCAATGCCTGCCGCGTGCGCACGTAGGTGGCGCCGGGCCGGCGCTCGATCTCGACACCCTTGATGCCGAATTCCAGGCGCCGGTAGCGCGGCGCGGGCATGGCTGCCGTTGATGCTGGGGTCATGTTGTCTCCTCCTGTATTTTTCTTCGGATCAGGCCTGGAACCGTACTTTGTTGGCTTTATGGTCAAGGAAGGCCAGCAGCCTGCCCCGCGTATCCGGATCGCTGACGGCCACCGCCGCCATCAGCGATTCCGTCATCATGCCATCCTGGATCGACTGGTCGGCAATCCGCGGCAGCACGTGCATCACCGCGTAATTGGTCATCGGCGCGTTGGCCGCCACCTTGTGCGCCAGCTCCATCGCCTTCGCCAGCCCCTGGCCCGGCTCCACCAGGTATTGCGACACGCCCAGCCGGTGTCCTTCCTGCGCATCGAGCACACGCCCGGTCAGCATCACGTCGGTCATGGCGGGCACGCCGATCATGCGTGAAATGCGCACCGAACCGCCGCCTCCGACGAACAGGCCGCGCTGGCCTTCCGGCAGCGCATAAAAGGCGGAATGCTCGGCCACGCGGATATGGGCCGCCGCCGCCAGTTCCAGCCCGCCGCCGACCACGGCGCCGCGCAGGACCACGATCACCGGGGCGCGTCCGAACTGCACCCGTTCGAACGCCGCATGCCACATGCGTGAGTGGTGCACGGCTTCGGTGGTGCTGCGTTCGCGCATTTCGGCCAGGTCCAGCCCCGCGCAGAAATGCTCGCCCTCGCCCGTCAGCACGACGGCGCGCACCGTGTCCGGCAAGTTGTCGAAAGTGTGCTGCAAGGCGCCGATCAGCTCGTCGCTGAGGGCGTTGCGCTTGGCCGGCCGGTTGATGGCGATGCGGGCCACCGCACCATCAAAGGCAAGGGTTATCAGGTCGCTGGTTTGCTGCATGGGGTCTCCTTTGGATCGCCGTAATTTAGTTTTAAAATATAACTATTATTCAGTATAATCAAATCGAGTGAAAACGCAAGCGCGGCGGCAACCGCCGGTGCGCGGACTTCAACCAACCAGAGGAGGAGCGAGATGAAAATCATTAAAGCCGACGATGTGGGCAGCCTGGTGGCGGATGGCGCCACCGTGTTTTTGGGCGGGCTGGCCATGACCAGCCTGGCCGAGGAAGTATTGAAAGGACTGGAGCGCAGCTTCCTGGCCAGCGGCCACCCGCGCGGCCTCACCACGTGGGCCTGTGGCGCCATCGGCAACAGCGGCGACGGCGGCATGGTGCATTTCGCCCATCCGGGCATGGTGCGGCGCGTGGTGGCGGGCCACTTCGGCCAGACCGGCAAGGAAATGATGAAAATGGTGTTCGACGGCGAGATCGAAGCCTATAACTTCCCGCAAGGCTCGCTGTCGCACATGCTGCGCCACATCGCGGCGCGCACCCCGGGCCTGCTGACCAAGGTCGGGCTGGGGACGTTCGTCGATCCGCGTTTGGAGGGTGGCAAACTCAATGTGCGCTGCAGCGAAGACCTGGTGCGGCTGGTGGAATTCGGCGGCGAGGAATGGCTGCACTATCCGGGCCCGAAAATCGACGTGGCCATCATCCGCGGCACGCTGGCCGATGAAAACGGCAACATCACGCTGGACAAGGAAGGCATGCTGCTGGAACAGTTGTCCATCGCGCAGGCCGCGCGCGCCTGCGGCGGCATCGTCATCGCGCAGGTCGAGCGGGTGGTGCAGGCCGGCAGCCTGCATCCGAAGTCGGTGAAAATTCCCGGCCTGCTGGTCGATTACGTGGTGCTGGGACGCCCGGAAAACCACATGCAGTCGATCGCCACCCAGTTCGACCCGGCCCTGTGCGGCGACGTGCGCGTGCCGCTCGGCTCACTGGCGCCGATGGCGCTCGACGAGCGCAAGGTGATCGCGCGGCGCGCCGCGCTGGAACTCACGCCGGGCGCGGTCAGCAACCTGGGGATCGGCATCCCGGCCGGCATTCCATCGATCGCGGCCGAGGAAGGTGTGGCGGACATGCTGCAACTGAGCATAGAAAGCGGCATCAATGGCGGCGTGCCGGCGCAATTCGGCGATTTCGGCCTGGCCTACAATCCGGAATCCATCATCGAGCAATCGTCGCAATTCGACTTTTATGACGGCGGCGGACTCGATGCCAGCTTCCTCGGACTGGCCCAGGCGGACAGCCGCGGCAACGTCAACGTCAGCAAGTTCAATGGCCGCCCGGTTGGCTGCGGCGGTTTCATCAACATTACGCGCGCCACGCCCACGCTGGTCTTTTGCGGCACCTTTACCGCCGGCGGATTGCAGGTCGAAGTCGGCAATGGCCGCCTGAAGATCGTCACCGAAGGCAAGTCGCGCAAGTTCATCGAGCAGGTGGAACAAGTCACGTTCAACGGGCACGATGCCGCGCAGCGCCGCCAGGACGTACTGTTCGTCACCGAGCGCGCCGTGCTGCGCCTGACCACCGACGGACTGGAACTGACGGAAATCGCGCCCGGCATCGACCTGGAACGCGACGTGCTGGCCCACATGGGGTTCCGCCCCATCATGCGCGACGTGAAGCTGATGGATGCGGCCCTGTTCCATGAGCGCTGGGGCGGATTGCAGGCGGCGCTGCAAGAGCGCCGGCAAAATCACTGATTACAAGTCCAGCAGCAGATGCGCGCCACGGGCGCGCGAACAGCACGGCGTGAACTGGTCGTTGGCGGCTTGCTCTTCTTCCGTCAGATACAGGTCGCGATGCTCCGGCACGCCATCGAGCACGCGCGTCACGCACGTGCCGCACACGCCCTGCTCGCACGATGCGGGAACGAATACCCCCGCTTCGGTCAGCACCTGCAATACGGTGCGGCCAACCGGAACGTGATACGCCTTGCCGCTGGAAGCGAGGCGTACTTCGAATTCCCGTTCGCCGTCGACGCCGGCCGGTGCGGCGGCGGCGCCGAAGTATTCCAGGTGCACCTGTTCAGGCGGCCAGCCATGCGCGGCGGCCGTGCTCCGCACATAATCGATAAAGCCCGATGGGCCGCACAGGTAGATATGGGTGCGCCGGTCCGTCTTCGCCAGCAGCGCCGGCAAATCCAGCCGCTGCCCGGGCGCGCCACTGTCGTAATGGATGTGCACCTGCGCCGCATACGGCGCGGCGGCCAGGTGCGCGCGGAACGCCGTGCGCTCCGGCGAGCGGGTGCAGTAGTGCAGTTCGAAACCGGCGCCCTGGTCGGACAGCGCTTCGGCCATCGCCAGCATCGGCGTGATGCCGATCCCGCCCGCCAGCAGCAGGCTGCCGGGCGCCTGCACCAGCGGGAAATGGTTTTTCGGCGCGCTGATCTGCAACAGCGCGCCGGCCTGCACGTCGTCGTGCATGGCCAGCGAACCGCCGCGCGACGCGGGGTCGCGCAGCACGCCGATCAGGTAGCGCTGCCGCTCATGCGGCGGATTGCACAGCGAATACTGGCGCACCAGCCCGGGACGCACGTGGACGTCGATGTGCGCGCCGGCACTGAACGGCGGCAGCGGCTCGCCATCCGCGCTGACCAGCTCGAAGCTGCAGATACCTTCCGCTTCGGCCAGCTTGCGCGCCACCTGTACTTGCAGCAATGGCCCGTTCATGCCCGCCGCTCCTGTTCCTGCCCCTGTCCCTGCTCCTGCTCGCGCCGCAGCCACTGATCGAGGATGCGGCGCGACTGCACGCCGCCCGCATCGATATTGAGCATCAGCAGCTTGCGTTCGGGATGGCGCAGGATATTGGCTTGCTGCTGCTCCAGGATGTCGCGGTCTTCCGCGAAGATATTGCCCTGGCCGGAGCGGATGGTGGCGGTCAGCTCCTCGTCGTCCGGCTTGAAATTGCGCGCCATGCCCCAGAAGTACCAGTGCGATGTTTCCGTTTCCGGCGTGATGAAATCGACCACGATGCTCGACGCCTTGTAGCGCGGATCGGCATCGTAACCGCCCTTGCCCGCATGGGCCACGCCCACTTCGATCATCACGTGGCTGGGTGGTGTGAAGCGGCAGATTTGCCAGCGGTCCACCGGCACGTCGTCCGCCAGGCCATTGCCGCGCAAGGCCGCGCGCCAGAACGGCGGCGCCATGATGTTTTCCATGTAGCGGCTGGTGATCACCTGGTCGCCCTCGACCCGCGTCTGGACGGGCGCTTCATCGATTTCCTTCTGGCCGATGCTCGACGCATGCACATAGGTTTCGTGCGTCAAGTCCATCAGGTTATCGATCATCAGCCGGTACTCGCAATTGATGTGGTAAAGGCCGCCGCCGTAGGCCCATTCCGGATTGTCGGCCCATTCCAGGTGGTGGATCTGCGCGGGATCGGCCAGCGCCTGGTCGCCGGGCCAGACCCAGATGAAGCCGTAGCGCTCCACCACCGCGTAGCTGCGGATGCACGGGAAGCCGCGCACGCGCTGGCCCGGCATGCTGACGGGTTTGCCTTCGCAACCCATGGTCAGGCCATGGTAGCCACACACCAGCTGGCCGTCGCGCACGAAGCCCAGTGACAGCGGCGCGCCGCGGTGCGGGCAAAAATCCTCCACGGCCGCCACCTTGCCGCCCTCGCCACGGTAAAACACGATTTTTTCGCCGCAGATCTGGCGGCCCAGCGGTTTGGCCTCGATTTCATCCGGCGTACACGCCACATACCAGGTGTTCTTGGGGTACATTTCGTCTCCTTTTTTATCAATATTCAGTACACTGAATGTTGTAAAGTATAGGCTTCTTCGCCGCGAAGTAAACCACCCTGACGAAATTTTTTTGCCGATGCCGCACACCGAAAGCAAACTGGAAGACTTGTACGAACACCCCGGCCACCTGTTGCGCCGCGCGCAGCAGATTTCGGTGTCGATGTTTTACGACGAGATGGGCAGCGAACTGACGCCCGTGCAATACGCAATGCTGCGCAACCTGGCCGGCCATCCGGGCACCGACCAGGTATCGCTGTCGGCCGTGACGGGGATCGACACGTCGACCGGCGCCACGGTCTGCGCGCGGCTGGAGGAAAAAGGCTTATTAGAGCGCAAAGTCATCCCCCACAACCGCCGCCAGCGCGCACTGACCATCACGGCGGCCGGCGAACGCTTGCTGGAAGACCTGGTGCCCGGCGCCCAGCGCCTGCGTCGGCGCCTGCTGGCGCCGCTGAGCGGGCCGGAGCAATTGCAGTTCATGGAATTGCTGACCCGGCTGGTCAACGCCAACAATGAGCAAAGCCGCGCCCCGCTGAGCGCACCAGGCAGCGACTGAGCAGGACAGCCGCCGCCGGCGCCTCGCACAAAATTACTTTACCACTTATATAACTGTTGATATTATTTGTTACATGAAACAAGGACTCGGTACACAATTGCGCCATTTGATTGAATTGCTGGACGGCGCGGTCGAAGCGGCGTACGTGGAAGCGGACTTGCCGGAGTACCGGCCCCGCTTCACACCCGTCATGCGGGTGCTATCGACACGCCAGCAAGTCACGATCGGCGAAATCGCCGAAGTGGCCGGCATCACGCAACCGGCAGCCACGCAGACGGTGGCGCTGATGCACAAGAAGGGCCTGCTGCTGATCGAACCGGGGCCGCAGGATGGGCGCCAGCGCATCGTCAGCCTCAGTGAAAAAGGCAGCGCCTTGCTGCCGCGCGTACAGGCATGCTGGCGCGCCACCAGGATGGCGGCGGACAGCCTCGACGCGGAGTTGGACATGCCGCTGTCGCAATGCCTGGCGCAGGCCATCGAAGTGCTGGGCCAACGCCCGTTTGGCGAACGCATCCGTTCGGCGCGGGCTGACTCACAAAAAGGAGACTACGTATGAGTGAAGCAGCGGCATTTTCTGAAGTGAAATCCCCACTGTCCGCGCGCATCTGGACCCATCCCGCAGTCCGCATCGTGGCCGGTTCCATCCTGACGATTGCCCCCTTGCCGCTGACGATGATCCTGGCCAGCAAGCTGGTGGACAAACCGTATCGCGTGGTGTGGCCGCAATTGCTGGCGGCCCTGATCTGCTTCCTCGTGTACCGCTTCTTCATCCGCAGCACGGAAAAGCGTGAACTGACGGAATTCGGAACGCAAGGCGCCGGGCGCGAGTTTGCCTTCGGCCTGCTGCTGGGCGCGACACTGGTGGGATCCGTGTTTACCTTGCTGGGATTGCTGGGCGTCTACCACGTCGACGGTGTCAACGCACTGAGCCTGGCCCTGTTGCTGCCACTGGCGGAACTGGTGCTGGTCGGCCTGTCGGAAGAATTGCTGTTCCGTGGCATCGTATTCCGCATCACGGAGCAGTCGCTTGGCAGTGGCTGGGCCATCGTGATTTCCGCCATCCTGTTCGCGCTCGGCCATTTGCCGAACGCAGGCGTCACCGTGCCGGCCATCGCGGCGCTGGCCGCCTACAGCGTGATGCAGGCAGCCATCTACATGCGCACCCGCCGCCTATGGCTGTGCATCGCCAACCACATCGCATGGAACTATTGCGTAGGCCAGGTGTTTTCCACGGCGGTCTCCGGCCACGGTCCCGAGGCGGGCGTGCTGCGCGGGCAGTTGAGCGGGTCCGAGTTGCTGACGGGCGGCGCGTTTGGCGTCGAAGGGTCCGTGGTGACAGTGGTAGTCATCGGCATGGTGGCGGCCGGGTTGCTGCTCGGCGCGCGCCGGCCTTCGTAAAGTAAAAAAGCCTGGCTTCCAATTGGAAGCCAGGCTTTGACTGGTGCAGCGTGGATCAGACGTTGAACAGGAAGTTCAACACGTCGCCATCCTTGACCACATATTCCTTGCCCTCAGCGCGCATCTTGCCCGCTTCCTTGGCGCCCGCCTCACCCTTGTATTGGATGTAGTCGTCGTACGCGATGGTTTGCGCGCGGATGAAGCCGCGTTCGAAGTCGGTGTGGATCACGCCCGCTGCTTGCGGCGCGGTGTCGCCGACGTGGATGGTCCACGCGCGCACTTCTTTCACGCCGGCCGTGAAGTAGGTTTGCAGGCCCAGCAGTTTGTAGCCGGCGCGGATCAGGCGGTCCAGGCCTGGCTCTTCCATGCCCATGTCGGCCAGGAAGGCGGCTTTGTCGGCGTCATCCAGGTCGGCGATTTCCGCTTCGATGGCGGCGCAAATGGCCACGATCGGCGCGTTTTGCGATTTCGCGTATTCGGTCAGCTGGTCCAGCAGCGGGTTGTTGGTGAAGCCGGTGTCGGACACGTTGGCCACGTACATGGCTGGCTTGGCGGTGATCAGGCACAGCGGCTTGATCAGCAGCATCTGGTCGGCGTCCAGGCCCATGGCGCGCACCGGCTTGGCTTCGTTCAGTTGCGGGACGATTTTCTCCAGCAGCGCCACCAGCTTGGCGGCATCCTTGTCGCCGGAGCGGGCTTTCTTGTTTTCACGGTGGATGGCTTTTTCCACGGTGCCCAGGTCGGCCAGCGCCAGTTCAGTCTGGATCACTTCGATGTCGTCCAGCGGGCTGACCTTGCCGGCCACGTGGATCACGTTTTCATCTTCGAAGCAGCGCACCACGTTGACGATGGCGTCGGTTTCGCGGATGTGCGACAGGAACTGGTTGCCCAGGCCTTCGCCTTGCGACGCGCCCGCCACCAGGCCGGCGATGTCGACAAATTCCACGATGGCGTTGACCATGCGCTCCGGCTTCACGATCTCTGCCAGCGCCGCCATGCGCGGATCCGGCACTTCCACCACGCCGACGTTCGGCTCGATGGTACAGAACGGATAATTTTCCGCCGGGATGCCCGCCTTGGTCAGAGCATTGAAAAGGGTGGACTTGCCGACGTTAGGCAAGCCGACGATGCCGCATTGGAGACTCATGGGAGAAGACCTTGTTAAGATGGTATTGTTCTGCTGCGCCGCGTTGCATCGATGCAGGGCGCATAAGGGATCAATTGTACCTCATTAGCCGGAGCTTCCACGACGATGCGCAATGCCGACCGTTCGCAATTCCCCCACTTCCTCGCCATTCCCACGCGCTGGATGGACAATGACATTTATGGTCATGTCAACAACGTTGTCTACTATTCCTATTTCGATACGGCGGTCAATCAGTTCCTGATCGAACGGGGCGTGCTCGATATCCACCAGGGCGAAGTCGTTGGTTTCGTGGTGGATTCCGGCTGTTCCTATTTCAGCTCGATTTCGTTCCCGGACACCATCCATGCCGGCATCCGCGTGAGCAAACTGGGCAACTCCAGCGTGCGCTATGAAATCGCGCTGTTCCGCAACGATGACCCATTACCCTGCGCTGCGGGGCATTTCGTGCACGTGTACGTGGAGCGGGCGACCAACCAGTCGGCGCCGATTCCAGATGCCGTGCGTGCGGTCCTCGCGGCCATCGGCACGCCACGGCAAGCTACCACTCCCTAACGCCCGGGCAGCGAGGCCCGGTATTGCTCGAGGTCTGCAATCGCTTTCTGGTATTCGCGTGAACGCACCAGCCGGTCCCCATAACGGATCGGACGGCGCTTGTCCCTGGCGATGGAATAGTCCGTCAAGCTGCCCCGCATGCCGCAGAATTGCCGGCACGTCGCCGCGCCCTCCGGCGCCAGGCGGTCGGTCAATACCAGGCTGTCTTTGGTCTGGGTCACCGCCAGCGTGCACGGTGGTCCGCCATCGGCGGCTTTTTCCGGGTCGTGGAAGACAAAGCGGCCTTGCTCATAGCCCGCCATGCCGGAAATCGAACACCTGTGGCCGTTATAGAACTGCAGTTCCGCGCGCACATAAATGTGCGTGTCATCGTAGGGCACGATTTCAACGATATCCTCGGATTCATACGGCGTATCGGCCTCCATCGGGGCTTTGCCTGGCGTGATGATGCCGTTCATGAACCGGTGCTTGTAGACGCCGGCCATCTCTTTCATTGCCTTGGCCGGCGGCGCTTCGGCCGATGCCGTCCCCATGGTCAGCAACATCAAAGTCAGGAATAATTTCAAGTTCACCTCGTCTCTATCTCATTGCCATGGAATTCAACCCCGCCACCCTCGACGCCAACACAGTGTACCGCCTGATGGTTCACAGCATCCTGCCCCGTCCCATCGCGTGGATCAGCACCGTCAATGCGGACGGCGTCGCCAACCTGGCGCCCTACTCGTTCTTCACCGTGGCCAGTTGCAACCCGCCCGTGCTCAGCGTGACGCAGGTGAACCCGCGCGACCGTCTCGCAAAAGATACGCTGACCAACCTGAAGGCGACCGGCGCCTGCGTCGTCAACATCGTCAGCGCGGCACTGGCGGAACAAATGAACGCCACCTGCGCGGATTACCCGCCCGGCGTCTCGGAATTCACGGCGGTCGGCATCGCCCGCGCCCCCGGCGTGGCCGTGGCGGCCGATGGCGTGGCGGAGGCGCCCGTGCGCTTCGAGTGCCGGCTGCGGCAGATCATTGAAATCAGTCCGGAACCCTCCGGCGGCACGATGATGCTGCTCGATGTCGTGCATATCCACGTGGCCGACAGCGTGCTGGCCAATGGCGTCATCGATCCGCAATTGCTCGATGCCGTGGGCAAGATGGGCGGCAATGGCTATACCCATACGCGCGAGCGTTTCGACCTGGCCCGGCCCGTCTACCGTCCGGACTGATTGACGGGCGGCTGGTCGTTACCGGCTCGCAACATAAAAGTTAACATTCCGGCATCGATAAGGCGCAGCGGATGCCAGCGGCGTTGCGAACGTATACACTGAGTAACAATGAAGTTTCCAGGACAAACTCGTCCTGGCCGAAAGAGGCGCAGATGCTTGATGATGTCAATATCACGATGAACCAGTTGCGGGTCGGCTTGTATATCGAGCTGGACCTCAAATGGTTCGAGCATCCCTTCGCCTTCAGCCACTTCAAGATCAAGACTGAAGAGCAGATCAACACGCTGCGCAGCCTGGGGTTGCAAACCGTGCGCTACAACCCGGGCCTCAGCGACATTGCCCCGCCGCCGCTCGATCAGGCGGAAGCGGAAGCACCGGATGAACCCACGCCGGCGCCGGACGTGTCGCCCGCGCTGGCCGCCAAGCGCGCCATGATGGAGCGCCTGAAACAACACCGCGCGGAAGCGTCGCGCATCGAAGGCGCCTTTGCGAAAACCGCGCGCACCATCCGTGACATTGAAAAGAACCTGTTCACCAAGCCGGAAGAATCTGCCCGCCAGGCCAATGAATTGATCGGCCAGATCAGCGATTCCATCCTGTGCGCACCGGAACTGGCCATCCACGTGATGGGCGACACGCTGGGCAATGAAGAGCTGTACTTCCACTCGCTCAACGTCACGATGCTGTCCATCATGATCGCGCGTGAAGTGCAGTTGCCGGCGGAACTGGCGTCGGTGCTGGGACTGGGCGCGCTGTTCCACGATATCGGCCGCAAGAACATCCCGGACAAAATCCTCACCAAGGTCGAGCCCTATACGCAGTCGGAGCAGCACCTGTATGAATTGCACGCGCAATATGGCTACGACATGGCGCAAAAGCTGCAACTCCCGGCGGCAGTGGGCGCCATCGTGCGCGACCATCACGAACTATTCGACGGCAACGGCTATCCGCGCCGCTTGAAAGGGGAAGCCATCGGCGTGCTGGCGCGCATCGTCGCCATCGCCAATTACTACGACGAATTGTGCAATCCGGTCAGCGTCGCACAGGCGCTGACGCCGCATGAAGCGCTGTCGATGATGTTTGCCAAGCACCGCGCCCGCTTCGATCCGAAATTGCTGCAAGTGTTTATCCGCTGCCTCGGCGTCTACCCGCCCGGCACCATCGTGCAACTGTCGAACAATATGACGGGCATGGTCGCCACCGTGAATACGGCCAAGCCGATGCGGCCGATGCTGGTGATCTATGACGCCAGCGTGCCGCGCCATGAAGCCATCATGGTGGACATGGAGCAGGAACCGGACCTGCAAATCGTCAACGCGATCCGGCCCGGGCAAGTGCCGCCCGAAGTGTATGCCTACCTGAGTCCCCGCAAACGGGTCAGTTATTATTTCGACGGCAAGTCCGGCACGCCGGAGTCCCCGTAATTACGGGGTGTGCAACTCCATGGTCGCTTTCGGGAAATCCCCGGCGACAGCGGTCGGGATAATGCGCAGCGCTTTTTCAATGGCTTCGTCGATCAGCAATTGCTCGTCGCGGCGGGGACGGTGCAGCACGAAATCGGCCACCGGTTGCGCCAGGTTCAGCGTGCGCGGGTGGCCGATGCCGATGCGCAACCGCCAGTAATCCTGCGTGCCCAGTGCGGACGTGATGTCCTTTAAGCCATTGTGGCCGCCCGACGAGCCGCCCTTCTTCAGCTTGGCCGCGCCCGGCGGCAAATCCAGTTCGTCATGGACCACCAGCACTTCATCGGGGTTGATCTTGTAAAACCGGGCCAGCGCGCCGACCGACTGGCCGGAACGGTTCATGTAGGTTTGCGGCTCCAGCAGCCACAATTCCTTGTCTCCCATCGACGTCTTGGCCATCAGCGCATTGAAGCGGGTCTCGCGCTGCAAGCGCGCGCCCGGCAAGCTGTTGGCCAGGTTGTCGACCAGCCAGAAGCCGGCATTGTGGCGGGTTTGTTCGTATTCCGGGCCGGGGTTGCCGAGGCCGACGATCAGGCGGATGGACATGAGCTGTGCTGGTCTTGAAAAAACGTGAGGATACAAAAAAACCCCGGCAAGCGGGGTTTTTTCACTTGAAAACCACCCGAAAGTGGCGCTTCAATGATTACTTCTTGCCTTTTTTGGCTTCTGGCGCAGGAGCGGCAGCAGCTTCAGCGGAAACTTGGCCAGCTGGTACCGAAACGGTAGCGATGGTCAGGTTTTTGCCGTGGGTCACAGCGGTCACGCCTTCTGGCAGTTTGATGTCGCTTACGTGAACCGACTGGCCGACTTCCACGTTCGACAGGTCAACGGTGATGAATTCTGGCAGAGCCGATGGCAGGCACAGAACTTCGATTTCGTTGGCAACGTGCGAGATGGTGGCAGCGTGCAGTTTGACAGCTGGCGAAACATCAGCGTTCACGAAGTGCAGAGCAACTTTCAGGTGAATCTTGGTGTTTGCATCAACGCGCTGGAAGTCAGCGTGCAGAACCAGTTGTTTGTAAGCGTGCATCTGGAAGTCACGCAGCAGCACTGGCTGGGTCACGCCGTCGATTTCCATGTCCAGAACGGACGAGTGGAACGCTTCTTTTTTCAGCGCGTGGAACAGTGCGTTGTGGTCCAGGGCGATCGTCACTGGGGCTTCGGAGCCGCCGTAGATGATGCCAGGGGTTTGGCCGGAATTACGCAGGCGGCGGCTCGCACCCGTGCCCTGCAGTTCGCGTTTGAATGCAACTACTTTCATTTGAAACTCCAATTTTATGTATTGGTGCCTGATACCAGGGGTGTCAGGTACCACTGAATACAAGGCTTGCGCCTCGTGTGGAAAGCGCCCCGCGACCAGGACGCTTCGGAAAAACAGCGGCGCAACCGGAAAAACCGGTCGCGCCGCTGAGGGATCGATATTATATGCTACTTATTTAATCGATGAACAGTGAGATCACGGAATCGCCCTTGATAATACGTTTGAAGGTTTCGGCCAGCAGCGGAGCGCAAGTCAGCTGGCGGATCTTCGGGCAAGCCTTGCCGGCTTCGGACAGCGGAATCGTGTCGGTCACCACCAGTTCGTCCAGCGACGAATTCGTGATGCGCTCGATTGCCGGGCCGGACAGCACCGGGTGCGTGCAATAGGCGATGACTTTCTTGGCGCCGCGCTCTTTCAGCACGTCCGCTGCCTTGACCAGCGTACCGGCGGTGTCGACCATGTCGTCCATGATCACGCAGTTGCGGCCTTCGACTTCACCGATGATGTTCATCACTTCGGAAACGTTGGCTTTCGGACGGCGCTTGTCGATGATGGCCAGGTCGCAACCCAGGCGTTTTGCCAGGGCGCGGGCGCGGACCACGCCGCCGACGTCCGGCGAAACCACCAGCAAGTTGTCTTCCGCTTTCTTTTGCAGGTCGCCCAGCAGGATCGGGGAAGCGTAGATGTTGTCGACTGGAATATCGAAGAAACCCTGGATCTGGTCAGCGTGCAGATCCATGATCAGGACACGTTCAACGCCGGCGCTTTCCAGCATGTTGGCCACCACTTTCGCGGAGATCGCAACACGGGCCGAGCGCGGACGGCGGTCCTGGCGGGCATAACCAAAGTAAGGGATGGCGGCGGTGATGCGGCCTGCGGAAGCGCGCTTGAGCGCGTCGACCATCAGGATCAGTTCCATCAGGCTGTCGTTGGTTGGCGCGCAAGTCGATTGCAGCACGAACACGTCTTTACCACGGACGTTTTCGTTAATTTCAACCATCACTTCGCCGTCGGAGAATTTCGACACGACCGCTTTGCCAACTGGAATGCCGAGGTTCTTTGCGACCCCCTCCGCGAGCGCAGGGTTAGCGTTGCCGGTAAAAACCATCAGGTTTTCGTAAGCCATAGGGAGTCCCAGAGAAAATTGATTTTTAGCGTTGATTCGGATTGACTGCCGAGAAGACTGACCGCCCGGCTTTTTGCTGATGCCGTTCGGCATCGTGTATTTTACTCCGACTGGACGCTGCTGCATCGACAGATTCGGAGAGAATTGGTGGCAGGGGAACAAGGATTCGAACCTTGGTATGCCGGAATCAAAATCCGGTGCCTTAACCAGCTTGGCGATTCCCCTACGCTGAAACTTACTGCTTGTCGTTTCGACGGCCTGCATTATACAGCGTTTTTAACGAGAAGCAAAATCTTTTTTGCTGCGTTGATTTGTTAATCAAATCAACATTGCAGAGATCGGGTGCTTTTTCAGTGATTTTGCTTTCCAGGCAGTCCAGGCGCCGCGTGCTTTTTTCAGCACCACATCAGCCTGGCCTTCATCTGAGAAGGCGCAAAACACACAAGCTCCGGAACCCGTCATCCTTGCATCGCCAAATTGCGCCAGCCATTCGATGGCTTTTGCTACTTGCGGGTACAAGCGGGTTGCAACCTGCTGCAAATCATTTCTTCCAAACTGCTTCAGCTCACGTTGTTCGCTGTAGTAGTTGCAGAAGGCCGCCATATTAACGGCTGGTGTGTTCCTTGTCAAATGCTCGCTCGTAAAAATTTGCGCTGTCGGCACCGATACGCCCGGCTCGATCACCACGTACCAGCAGTCCGGCACGTCGACCGGCTGCAAGGCTTCGCCCACGCCTTCGGCAAATGCCGTCTCGCCAAAGATGAAAAACGGGATATCCGCGCCCAGCGGCAAACCCAGCGCCATCAGCTCTTCGCGCTTCAAGCCCACGTTCCACAGCTTGTTCAGCACCATCAGCACCGTCGCCGCATCGGACGAACCGCCGCCCAGTCCACCGCCCATCGGCAATACCTTGTCGACGGCGATATTGGCGCCACGGGGCAGCATGCCCGTGCGGCGCACCACTTCCGCCTGCAACAGCTTCGCCGCGCGGATCACCAGGTCCTGCTCTTCCGGCACACCCGGGATGTCGCTGGTGCGGCGTAATTGCGTATCGTTGCGCAAATGCACGTGCAGCACGTCGCCGCGGTCGATCAGCTGGAATGCCGTTTGCAGCAAGTGGTAACCGTCCGGGCGGCGGCCGGTCACGTGCAGGAATAAATTCAGTTTGGCCGGGGCCGGGCAATGCGTCAGGCTCGTCATACGGTATAAATCGTTATTATTAATTCGCTATCGGATCACTGCGCGGGCGGGTCGATCACGATGCGGATCGTCATCGCGTCGAGCTGGCCGGTCGCGCCCCGCTCCACGTCGATGCGCTTGGGTTTCGGCGCCCCCGGGACATCGTGCCATGAAACATAGCTGAGGCGCCAGCCATCGGCCGTCGTCACTGTCGTATCCTGGGGACTGGCGCGGAAATGTTTGCCGCCCGCAGCCGTTGCATGGCCCTGCAGCCATTCACGCAGACCGGAGACGGGCAAGGTCCAGCCCAGCGCCTGCGCGCTCAGCGCATCGATGCTGTCGGCCGTGCGCAGCGGCTTGTTGCCTTCCTTGAGCGTGGCTTGCTGCGGCGTCACGGCGATTTGCGCCACGGTCTGGCCCAGCGGGCTCTTGATCGTCACGTCGGTGCGCTGCGCGCTCTGCTGCCACTCGAAACCGCCGATCAGCGATTCCTGGTTGCCATCCCTGGTATAGGTGACGTTCAGCTTGCCGGTCAGTTCAATGGTGCCGGTATACGGCGCAACGGGGCCGGACGGCGGCGCACCCGCCGGGCGCTCCGGCGCGGAGGCGCAGCCAGCCAGCGCAACTGCCAGCAGCAGCGGTATCAGTTTATGCATAAGGTCTTGAAAGAGAGTGAATCACAGGCTCGTGTTCAACCGCGCCAGGGTACTCTTCAATACATCGTTGTGCGGATCCTTGGCGCGCGCTTCGCGCCACAATCCTTGCGCACCGGCCTTGTCGCCCTGCGCCCACAGCACTTCGCCCAGGTGCACGGCGATTTCCGGATCGCTGCGCAATGCATACGCGCGGCGCAACAGGGTTTCCGCTTCCTTCAATTTACCCAGGCGGAAGTTCACCCAGCCCAGGCTGTCCATGATGAACGGGTCGCCCGGCGCCATTTGCATGGCCTTGTCGATCAGGGCGAACGCTTCATCGAGGCGCTGGTTGCGCTCCGCCAGCGAATAGCCCAGCGCGTTGTAGGCATGGTGGTTGTCCGGCGACATTTCCATCACTTTGCGCAGGCTGGTCTCCATCAGTTCGACCTTGCCCATTTTTTCCGCCGCCAGCGCGAAGTCATACAGCAAGTCCGGGCTGTTCGGGAAGCGCAGCACGCCGTCTTCCAGCACCTTGTAGGCTTCCAGGCCCTGGCCGCCATCGCGCAGCAATTGCGCGTCGGTCTGGATGATTTGCGCCTGTTCGGCCGGGTCTTCCGTCTTGATTTGCGCCAGCAGCTTGCGGGCGCCTTCCAGGTCGCCCATGCGGGCCGTCAGGTGCGCGCGCTTCAGGCGCACGGTCAGCATCATGCGCGGCTCGCCATTGTCCACACGGTCCAGCCAGCCCTGCGCCGCGGCCAGGTCGCCCTTTTCTTCAGCGATTTGCGCCAGGATCAGCAGCGCCTTGGTGGGATCGCGGTCTTCGCCGCCATCTTTTTCCAGCACGTCGACAAAGCGCTTGAAATAGCCTTCGGCGGCAGCCACGTCGGTCGCCTGCATGGCCATGATGCCCAGCGCATACAGGGTGGCCGGATTATCCGGTTGCCCTTTCAACAAGGTCAGGAATTCATTGCGCGCCTTGTCATACTGTTTTTGCTCGACCAGCATGCGCGCATAGGCGGCGCGCACTTCGCGCGATTGCGGATATTTCGCGAGGAAATCCGTCACCAGTTTCGTCACCATCTCCGGATCGGGCGTCACTTGCGCCATGGTCAGCAGCGCCAGTTCGGAATCCGGTTTGATGTCCAGCGCCCGGCGCGCTTCGGTGGCGGCGCGCAGCGCTTCGTTATTGGCAAAGGCGCCCTGCGCCAGCACCAAGTGGGTTTCCAGCTGCCCCGCATACGGCGCCAGCACGCGCTCCATCAGCGCAAAAGCGGCGGCCTTGTCTTTCGCGCGCAGCAGGAATTGCTGCATCTGGAACATGGCCAGGCCCCGCGCGTTGGGCGGGCTTTTCTTCAAGCGCTGCGTGAACGCCTGTTCCGCCTCCGTCAAGTCGTCGCCCAGCACGGCAAAGCCGAGGAAGTATTGCGCCGCCTCGTCGGATTCGGGCGCCAGTTCGCGCCACAGGCGGATCGCCGCCATGGCTTCGCCGCCCTGCTTGGCCGTCAGCGCCATTTCCGCGGAACGCTGCGCCAGGCGCGGATCGCGGGTCTGCTGCGCCAGCACCATCATGGTCACGTAGGCGCTTTGCCATTGGCCCCGCTTGAAATCCAGCTCCGCCTTGGTCAGCTTGTAAAACAGGTCCGACGTCAAATCCACACTGGGCAGCGCTTCGTTGGCTTGCACAGCGGCGGCGGCCGCGACGGCCTGCGTGGCCGGCGTATCTTCCTGCGGGTTGGCGGTGACAGGTGCAGCGGGCTGGGCAACCGGCGCGGGCGCCTCGGCTGGGGCGTGCCAAGGCGCAACAGCGCAGCCGGACAGCGCTGCCGACAGGGTTACAATGGCGAAAGCGTTTTTCAAAGGGTGATCCTGACTTTTCGGAAACTTATTTCGATTTTACGCCAACCATTCCCCCGCCGTGCGTTTGCCCGGCCTTACATTTGTAAGGAAATTTGTTTCTCCATGCCTGAATTGCCAGAAGTCGAAGTGACGCGCCGCGGCATCGCCCCCCATATCGAGCGCCGTACCGTGCGCGACGTGGTCATGCGCCGCAGCGGCTTGCGCTGGCCATTCCCCGCCGGGCTGGCGAAAGCGCTGGCCGGCCGCACCGTGCTGGACACTGGCCGGCGCGGCAAATACCTGCTGCTGAACTTTGAGCACGGCACGCTGATCATCCACCTCGGCATGTCCGGCCACCTGCGCGTGCTGCCGCAGGGTATCCCGCCGGCCAAGCACGACCATTTCGACCTGGTGGTGGAAAGCGCGCAGGACGGCATCCAGGTGCTGCGCCTGACGGACCCGCGCCGTTTCGGCGCCGTACTGTGGCACAGCCGTGACGACGGCAAACTGGAGGAAAACCTGCTGTTGCGGGGGCTGGGCGTGGAACCGCTTGAAGCGGGGTTCACGGGCAAGCTGCTGTATGACCAGACGCGCCAGCGCAGCGCCGCCGTCAAGCAAGTGTTGCTGGCGGGCGATATCGTGGTCGGCGTCGGCAATATCTATTGTTCGGAAAGCCTGTTCCGGGCCGGCATCAATCCGAAAACCCCGGCCCGGCGCATCAGCCTGGCGCGCTATGACAAGCTGGCGCAAGCCATCCGCGACGTGCTGGCCGAAGCCATTGTGCAGGGCGGCAGCACGCTGCGCGACTTTATCAGCGTGAATGGCCAGTCCGGCTATTTCCAGCAGACATATTTCGTCTATGATCGTACTGGCATCCCCTGCCGCGTGTGTGGCACGCCGATCCGGCAGATCAAGCAGGGGCAGCGGTCGACGTTTTACTGTGTACAGTGCCAGAAATAACCTTGAAAGGTTGATATGGTTGTGAGGGACCTGGAACAATACAGCGCATGGCGCCACGGCGTGATTTCCGCCCTGAAGCAATACCAGGCCTGGATTGCCAGCGCCGAACTGGCCGATGCCGCCACCGAGCAGCGCCTTGCCCGCACTTTGGCGCGGCTGTCCGACGACAAGCTGTCGGTGGCCTTCGTGGCGGAATTCTCGCGCGGTAAATCCGAACTGATCAACGCCATCTTCTTTGCCGACTACGGCCAGCGCATCCTCCCTTCCGCCGCGGGCCGCACGACGATGTGCCCCACCGAATTGCTGCACGACCCGGCATGGCCGCCGTGCATCCGCCTGCTGCCGATCGAAACGCGGGCCGACAACCTGTCGACCAGCGATTACCGCGACCAGGCGTCGGCCTGGACCATGCTGCCGCTGGACCTGGACACGCCGGAATCCATGCACGACGTGTTCCGCCAGGTATGCCTGACGCGCCACGTCAGCGTGGAGGAAGCAAAGCGCTACGGCTTGTATGACGAAAACGATCCCGACATGGCCGCCACGCTGGACGACGACGGCCTGGTGGAAATTTCGCTGTGGCGCCATGCCATCATCAACTTCCCTCATCCGTTGCTGAAGCAGGGCCTGGTCATCCTCGATACGCCGGGCCTGAACGCCATCGGCACGGAACCGGAACTGACGCTGAACCTGATCCCGCACGCGCACGCCGTGCTGTTCATCCTGGCTGCCGACACGGGCGTCACCAAGAGCGACATCGAAGTGTGGCGCCAGCATATCGGCGGCGGCGCCGGCCGCCTGGTGGTGCTGAACAAGATCGACAGCATGTGGGATGAATTGCGCAGCGACGACGAAGTCAATGGCGCCATCAGCCGCCAGCAAGAACATGCGGCGCATATGCTGTCGCTGGAACCGCGGCAAGTGTTTCCCGTCTCCGCGCAAAAAGCGCTGGTGGCCAAGATCACCAACGATGCGAAATTGCTGGAAAAAAGCCGCCTGGGCGAACTGGAGCGGGCGCTGTTCGACGAGCTGATCCCGGCCAAGAAAGACATCGTCCGCAAACAGCTGGCGCAAGACTTGCACACGCTGTCTCAGGCGCAGCAGGCGCTGATCGGTGCGCGCATGCGGGGCATCGTCGAACAATTGCATGAATTGAAAAGCTTGCGGGGCAAGAACCAGAGCGTCATTGCGCACATGGTCAAGCGGGTGGAAGCGGAAAAGAAGGAGTTCGACAGCAGCCTGTTCAAGCTGCAAGCCACGCGCGCCGTGTTTACGCGGTTGTCGACGGAACTGTACACGAACATGGGCATGGATATCCTGCGCGACCACGTGCACGTGGTGCGCAACGCCATGGCCAGCACCCGCTTCACCCTGGGCATGCGCGAAGCCGTGAAAGCCTTCTTTGCCGGCATCCGCCAGGACTTGCACGCGTCGGAACACAAGATCGATGAAATCCGCGACATGATGGACGTCATGTACCGCAAATTCTCGGCCGAACACGGCTTGTCGCTGGCGCCGCCGATGGCCTTCACGCTGGATAAATACCGCGATGAAATCGCCGACATCGAAGATATCTACGACAAGCAGTTCGGCACCATGACCTTGCTGACCACCAGCCGCGTGGTGCTGATCGAGCGTTTCTTCGATTCCATCGCGTCCAGCGTCAAGCGCTGCTTCAAGGCCGCCAATGCGGATGCGGAAGCATGGCTGAAAGTCATCATGGCGCCGCTGGAAGCGCAAATCCGCCAGCACAAGGAACAGTTGAAACACCGCCAGGCCTCGATCCAGCGCATCCATGACGCCACCGACGACCTGGAACAGAAGATTGAAGCCTTTGAACAGTCGCAGGCGGAACTGGAACAGCAAAAGGCGCGGCTGACCGAACTTTCAGGTTCTATCAGCATTGCCATCAACGCGGAATTCGTGGAGATGGAGGCGGCGGCGTAACAGCGTAAAATAGCGGGCATGAAACGACTGACCCATCCGCTGGCCCCTGCCGGTTCCGGCGACACGGATTATTCCGACCCCACCTTTTCCGCCACCCTGATCGCATGGCAACAACAACATGGCCGGCACACGCTGCCATGGCAAAACACGCGCAACGCGTATCTGGTCTGGCTGTCGGAAATCATGTTGCAGCAAACGCAAGTGTCCGCCGTGCTGGGTTATTACGCCCGTTTCCTGGAGCGCTTCCCTACCCTGCAATCGCTGGCCGAAGCCCCGGTGGAAGACGTGATGGCGCAATGGAGCGGCCTGGGTTACTACACGCGGGCCCGCAACCTGCACAAGTGCGCGCAACAGGTGGTCGCGCAATACGGCGGCGTGTTCCCGTCCGACCCGGTGCTGCTGGCGGAATTGCCCGGCATCGGCCGCTCGACGGCGGCCGCGATTGCCGCGTTTTCATCGGGCACGCGCGCGGCCATCATGGATGGCAACGTCAAGCGCGTGTTTGCCCGCGTGTTCGGCATCGATACCTTCCCCGGCGAGAAAAAAACGGAAGCCGCCATGTGGCGGCGCGCGGAAGCGCTGTTGCCGGAAGCGGGGATCGAATCCTATACGCAGGGCTTGATGGACATGGGCGCCACCCTGTGCACGCGCTCCAGCCCCGATTGCGGCCGCTGCCCGATGCAGCCGCGCTGCGTCGCGCATGCGACGGACCGCGTCAAGGACCTGCCCGTGCGCAAGCCGAAAAAAGCGTCGCCGGAAAAGCATGCGGTGATGCTGGCCATCGTGCACGGGGGCCAGGTGCTGCTGGAACAGCGCCCGCCCACCGGCATCTGGGGCGGCCTGCTGTCGCTGCCCGAACTCGATGGCCATACGCCGGCCGAAGACGACGACATTCCGCCGGTCGACGATACGTTGCTGCTGGCTGCCGTGCAGCCGTTTGGCGTGATCGATACGCACGAGCGGCTGCTCAACGTCACGCACGTGTTCACGCATTACAAGCTGCACATTGCGCCGTTGCTGGTGACGTTGCGGCAACGGGCTGCATTTGCCGGCGAGGGACGGTATCAGTGGCTCGATGCGGCCAGGGTGGGAGATGCGGCGCTGCCGGCGCCTGTCAAGAAATTGCTGCTGGACGTGCTGGGCGATGCCGGCGACAGCCAGGGGCGGTTGCTGTAATTACAGCTCATCCATCGCAAACAGCCGCCGGTATTCCTTGAATGCGTACCGGTCCGTCATGCCTGCAATGTAATCGGCAATCTTGCGCGCCTGGCGGTGCACGTCGCCGGACGTGTCCAGGTAATCCGGCGGCAGCAGCACGGGATCGTGCACGAACGCTTCATACAATTCGCGGATGATGCGGCTGGCTTTGACCCGCATGCGGTTGACCTTGTAGTGCGTGTACAGGTTCGCGCGCAGGAAGCGCTTCAGCTCCGTCGCATCCTTGCGCATTTGCGGTGAAAAGCGGATCAGCGGCGGCGCGGCGCGCACGTCTTCGATGCTTTTCGGCGCCGCCTCGGCCAGCAATTCACGCGACGTCACCAACAAATCGTCGGCCAGCGCCGTGATCACGCGGCGCAGCGTTTCGTAAATCGCGCGCCGTCCCGCCAGCCCCGGATAACTGCGCTGCACGTCGTGCCAGATGCGGGCAAAGAAATCCACCTGCTCCAGTTGTTCGATCGTGATCAGGCCGGAACGCAAGCCATCGTCGATATCGTGGCTGTTGTAGGCGATTTCATCGGCCAGGTTGGTCAGCTGCGCTTCCAGCGAAGGTTGCGTGCGGTCGATGAACCGCTGCGCAACGGGACCCAGCAGCTTCGCATTGTTCAGCGAACAATGCTTCAAGATCCCTTCGCGGGTGGCGAACATCAGGTTCAGGCCATCGAAGGCGCCATACATTTCTTCCAGCTCGTCCACCACGCGCAAGCTTTGCAGGTTGTGCTCGAAGCCGCCGTGGTCGTGCATGCACTCGTTCAGCACATCCTGGCCCACGTGGCCGAACGGCGTGTGGCCCAGGTCGTGCGCCAGCGCCACGGCTTCCACCAGGTCTTCATTGAGGCGCAGGTTGCGCGCCAGCGAGCGGCCGATTTGCGCCACTTCCAGGCTGTGCGTCAGGCGGGTGCGGAACAGGTCGCCCTCGTGGTTGAGGAAAACCTGGGTCTTGTATTCGAGGCGGCGGAACGCCGTGGAGTGGATGATGCGGTCGCGGTCGCGCTGGAACTGGCTGCGCGACGCGTGCGGAGTTTCATCGAAACGCCGCCCCGCATCCTTGTCCGACTGTACGGCATAAGGGGCGAGGTGGGTTTCGTAACTCATGCTGAACTCCTTGTTATTCCTTCGTGCAGGCAGCCAATGTCGCCAGCAGCAGATCCTGCGGCGCATTGGTGATCGATGGTTTGCCCAATGGTTTCAACAAAATGAACTTGATGGCGCCGCCTTCGTTTTTCTTGTCGACTTCCATCAGTCCCAGCCAGCGCTGCGCACCCAGGTCCGGCGCCACGGTCGGCAAACCGGCCGCTTTCACCAGCTTGCGCACGCGCTCCACGGTGTCCGCATCGATCAAGCCCATGCGGTGCGACAAGTCCGCCGCCATTACCATGCCGCAGCCGACCGCTTCGCCGTGCAGCCAGGCGCCATAACCGAGGCCCGCTTCGATCGCGTGGCCGAACGTGTGGCCGAAATTCAGGATCGCGCGCAGGCCGCCTTCGCGTTCATCCTGGCGCACCACATCGGCCTTGATTTCGCACGAACGGGCAATCGCATAGGCCAGCGACGCCTTGTCGCGCGCCACCAGCTTTTCAATATTTGCTTCGATCCAGTCAAAGAATTCCGCGTCGATGATGGCGCCATGCTTGATGACTTCCGCCAGGCCGGCCGACAGTTCGCGGTCCGGCAGCGTTTCCAGGGTCGACGTATCGGCAATCACCACGCGCGGCTGGTAAAACGCGCCGATCATGTTCTTGCCCAGCGGGTGGTTGATGCCGGTCTTGCCGCCCACCGACGAATCGACTTGCGACAGCAACGTGGTCGGCACCTGGATGAAATCGACGCCGCGCATGTAGCTGGCGGCCGCATAACCGGTCAGATCGCCGATCACGCCGCCGCCCAGTGCGATCAGCGTGCACTTGCGGTCGGCCTTGTTGGCCAGCAGGCTGTCGAACACCTGCATCAGGCTCGACCAGTTTTTATGTTCTTCGCCGTCCGGCAGGATAATGTCCAGCACTTGTTTGCCATTGGCTTGCAGCGCGCTTTTCACCTTGTCCAGGTACAGCGGGGCCACCGTGGTATTGGTGACGATGGCGACTTTGCTGCCAGCGGTGTGGCGCGCCAGCAGCGCGCCATCGTCCAGCAGCGATGGGCCAATGGAAATGGGATAGCTGCGCTCGCCCAGGTCGACGTTCAGGAGGATGGTGGTTTGGTCAGTCATCGAAGGTTGTGCTTCCGTGAGGCAGTTGGGCGCCGCATCGCAGGCACGGGCATCCAGCTGGTTCAAAATCATGTGAACCATCGATTGTACGTTAGGTCGGCCGGTATCGACGACCAGGTGCGCCAATTCCTCATATAGCGGCTCGCGCTGCGCCATCAATTCTTCCAGCTTTTTGCGGGGATCGGCGGTTTGCAGCAGGGGCCGGTTCTTGTCGTGGGCCGTGCGCTGCAAGATGCTGTTGATGCTCGCGCGCAAGTAAATCACCGTGCCCCGCTCGCGCAGGTACTGGCGCGATTGCGGATTGAGGATGGCGCCGCCGCCCGTCGCCAGCACGATGCCCGATTGCGCCGACAATTCCCGGATCACTTCCGCTTCGCGCCGGCGGAAGCTTTGTTCGCCTTCGATTTCAAAAATCCACGGGATCGACGCGCCCGTGCGGGCTTCGATTTCATGGTCGGAATCAATGAACTGCATGCCCAGCTTGCGTGCCAGCAGGCGCCCGATGGTGGTCTTTCCTGCCCCCATCAGCCCCACGAGAAAAATGTTACTTCGATAAGTTTCAGCCACTTGAACCAACTTTTCTGAAAACACGAACGCCGGCACATGGCCGGCGCGCGCGTAGCGTTTACGTATTCCGTCTTATGGACGTGTTTATGGACATGTAAACGCTAGTTTAAACGGATACGAAGTCACATTCCCTTTAGGCGTGGTTACCGTCACATTGAATGTGCCTGCAAGCGGGGTCAGACATGGTTTGGCCTGGGCGCTGCCGATCGAAATCTGGTGATACGAACCTTGCCGTATAGAACTATTGTCTATGCCGGTACCGGTCAGCACATCGCCGGTCGCCGTGTGCGGGAACACATTCTGCACGGTCGACGGCGACACGCCGATACCCACGGCATTGACGACACTGGTGATTTCCACCTTGGTGCCGGACGGCATCGGATTATTGTTTTCATCGTTGATTTCCAGCGTGATCACTTTGGATTCCGTGGAAGCCACCGAGCCGAGGTCGGTCGGCGCCCCCGTGAGGCGGAGTGGCGCGGTCGGCGCGTCAAACCAGTACACATTGGTGGCAAAGCTGCCGGACAGGAATATAGCCGCCTTGGCAAACAGCGTATTGGTGCCGTCCGTCGTGCTGGCGCAAATGGTGGCCAGGCCGGTGCGGACGGAATCGTTGGAAACGGCGCCGGCGGAACCGGTATTGCATGGCGTCGACGGTACGTTCGGGGATGCCACACGTGGCGCCTGCGTACGGAAATCGACCGAGCAACCGCCATTGACCGTGTTGCAGGCGCCCTTGCTGGACGTGCCGATCGAACCGAGGTTGGTCTGGAATACCACCGGCAAGCCATCCGGCACGGGATTGCCCGCCTGGTCCGCTACCAGGATATTCACGTTGGTGGCCGGCGTGACGGGACCGCTGTCATAGCCCCAGCCTTCGACGTTCGGGCTGACGACCGACAGCGAGAAGGCGCGCTGGACCGGCAGGCCGGTGGTCACCACGATGGAATCGGACGTGGTGGACGCGCCATTGTCCAAGGTCGCCGTGATGCGGAACGAGGTTGGCACCGAACCGGAATTGACGGTGGTGATGACGTCGCCGTTGGCATCCGTGCTGTCGCTGAGCTTGTTGATGGTCACGCTGGTCGACGTCGTGCTGAACTTGACGTTCTGGCCGGCCAGCGGTTTGCCGAAGGTATCGAACACCTTGAAGGTCAGGGTCGCGGTTTCCGTGCGGCCGATACCGCCCTGGCCCTTGATGACGATCGAACGGTCCGTCGGCGAAGCGGCGGAGAACTGGATCGACGCGGCTTTCGGTGCGGCGATGACCAGGTTGGCCGTGCTGGCTTTCGTGATACCGGACGCGGACGCCGTGATCTGGTCGGTATTGCCGCAACCCTGGTCGCGGTACACCACTTGCGCGGTGCCGTTCGACGTCGGCGCCGTGGCCGCCAGCGTTGCCTTGCCGGCCGTGACGCAATTCGACGCAAATGCGATATTCAATTGCTGTTCCGTGTACTTGGCGCTGCCGGCCAGCACGTCGACCGTGATGACGGACGAGCCATACGCCGGGATGCTGGCTGGAGACAGGCTCAGCGGACCCAGCACGATGGCGGTGGCGCCCACGCTGAAGTTGGCGGTCGCGTCCAGCGACGTACCGGCCACCACCACGGCGGCGCTGACGGTGCCGGCGCCCGAAGCGGACAGGCTGGCCGGACGCATGGTGACCTCGGCCACGCCGTTGGCGTCGGTCAGCGCGGTACCGGCCGAGGGCGAGAACGCCACCAGCTTGTCGTCCGCCGTAAACGACACCAGCGCATTGGCCACCGGCTTGTTGTCTTTATCGCGCACCGTGGTGCGGGCCGTCAGCGGCGTGGCCGACGACAGCGAATTGCTGGCCGCACCAGCGCTGTTCACCAGCGTCATGGTGGCGGTCGGCACGGTTGGCGGTACGATACCTACCACCTGGATTTTCTTGGTGGCCGATACCGTTCCCACCGTGGCCGTGACGGTGATCGTGCGCAGCGACGTATCGCCCTTCACGTTGAGCCGCGCGGTGGCGGTGCCGGTGGCGTCGGTGGTTTTGCTCACCACCACGATGTTGCCGGAATCCGCCTTGAAATCGACAGTCTGGTTTTCCATCACCAGGTTATTGGCATCCTTGACCAGCGCCGAAAGCGTCACTTCCGTGCCGTCCGCGCCGGACGACGCGATGGTGTCCGCGCTGGAAACCAGCACCACGCTGGTGACCTTGGGACCCGTGGTCGTGCCATTGTTGTTGGTGCCCGTGGTGGCGCCAGGGTTGCCGCCGCCGCCGCCGCAGGCGGCCAGCAGCGTGGCGCAGCACAGCAGCGCCAGCCATTCCCTGAGTGTGCTCATCAAACCAGTTGTCGTTTTATACATAGAGTTCCTCTCTTGCCTGCATTATCGTGCTGAAAGACGTTCCGCGACAATCTTCGGCGTAATAAACACCAGCAGCTCGGTTTTTTCATTGGTGCGGCCAGTGTTCTTGAACAGCATGCCCAGCACGGGCACGTCGCCCAGTACCGGCACTTTGGAGACGGTGGTGCGCTCGATCTGCTGATAGATACCGCCCAGCACCACGGTGCCGCCATTTTCCACCATCACCTGGGTTTTCACGTGCTTGGTGTCGATGGCAAAACCGGCGCGGGTTTCCTGGCCCACGCTATCCTTGTTGACGTCCACGTCGATGACGACATTGCCATCGGGCGTGATTTGCGGCGTCACTTCGAGCCGCAGGTTCGCCTTGCGGAATATGATCGACGTGGCGCCGCTGCTGGTCGCCACCTGGTAAGGCAGTTCCAGGCCCTGCTCGATGGTGGCGATCGCCTTGTCCGCCGTGACGACACGGGGGCTGGAAATGATCTTGCCATTGCCATCGGCTTCCAGCGCGGACAGTTCCAGGTTCAGGAAGCGGTTGGCCGCCGACGAAAACAGGCTGACCGCCAGGTTGGCCGCCGCCAGCCCGTTGATGGGCGCGGCCGGCAAGTTCAGGAATTGCGAATTGGTATAGCCGTCGCCCTTATCCGGCGTCTGGCCCGTGACCTGGCCAATGCCCGTCAGGTTGCCGCCGATGGCGATTCGGCTGTTGGAATTGCCGATCTGGTAACCCGTATCGCCGCCCCGCAAGGTACGCAAATCCGCGAAGCCGAGCCGCGCGCCCAGGTTGCGGGTGAACGAATCGGATGCTTCCACGATGCGCGCTTCGATCAGCACCTGCTTGGTGGCGACGTCCGTCTTGGCGATCAGCTTGCGGATATCGTCCAGCTTGGACGCGATATCCGTGACGAACAGCTGGTTGGTGCGCGGTTCGATGATGGCGCTGCCGCGCTTGGACAGGATGCGGTTCTTGCTGTCACCGCCCCCCTCCAGGCCGAACACGGTCTTGAACGATTCCGCCTTCTGGTAATTGAGCTGGAAGATTTCAGACTTCAGCGGCTCCAGGTCGGCAATCTGCGCGCGCTGTTCCAGTTCCAGCTTTTCCTTGGTCAGCAATTCCTCCTTGGGCGCAATCCACAGCACGGAGCCATTCTTGCGCATGTCCAGGCCCTTGGCCTGCAACACCACGTCCAGCGCCTGGTCCCACGGCACTTCGCGCAGGCGCAGCGTCAGGTTGCCCGATACGCTGTCGCTGGTGATGATGTTCAGGCCCGAGATATCGGCAATCGCCTGCAGCGCCGCGCGCACTTCCACGTTCTGGAAATTGAACGACAGCTTTTCACCCCGGTAGCCCTGCGTGCCCTGCGTCAGCTTGTTCGGGTCTTCCTTCAGTGGCCGCACATCGATCACCAGTTGCGTATCGCTCTGGTAGACGCTCTGTTCCCACAAGCCCCTGGCGTCGACCGTCATGCGCACATTGTCGCCCTGCGGCACGGTCGTCACTTGCGTTACCGGCGTGCCGAAGTCCGTGACGTCGATACGGCGGCGCAGGGTTTCGGGCAAGCCGGTTTTCAGGAATTCCACCACCAGCCCATTCGCATTCGGACGCACGTCGACCGCCACCTGGCTGTTCGGCAAATCCACGACGATGCGGCCTTCCCCATTGGCGCCGCGGCGGAAGTCCAGGTCCCGCAACAACTGTTTTTGCGCTTTATCGGCGGACTTGGCCGAATTTGCTCCCTGCCCCACCGGCAAGCCGGTGGAGTCGACCGCTGTCGCCAAACCGCCGGAGCCGTCGATCGTCACGATGATGGCGTTGCCGTCGATGGTGGCGGCGTAATTCAAATTGCGTTTCAGGTTGAACACCAGGCGGGCCCGTTCGCCTGCCTGCACCAGGTTCACGCTGCGCAAATCCCCCTGATTGAATTCATACGTATTCTTGCCCGTCAAATTCACGGTGGCGCCGAAGTCCAGCGCAATGCGCGCGGGGTTGGTGATCGTGAAGCCGATCGGCAGCTTTTCCGGCGCGTTTTTCATGGCGATCTTGACGATCACGTTGGCGCCCTGCTGGTTGGCCGTGACCGACTCGATCGCATTGGCTGCCATCGCCGCGGGCTGCGCCGAGTTGGCTGAGGGGGCGGAAGGCGCCTGGGCCAGCGCCGGCTGCATCATCAGCGGCGGAAGCAGCAGCGCTGCCATGGCCAGCACGGCGCGCCAGGCTGGCCGGGCCTGGTATGGCGAGGCGGAAGTCATGAGGGGGCTCATTTGTTGCTCTCCTTACTTTCCTGCAACTCCAACTTGGACATGCGCTCGATCCAGTCGCCAGTGGCATCCTGCACGATTTCCTTGACGGTGATGGCATCTTCCGACACGGCCGTGATCAGGCCGAAGTTTTGCCCGAGATGCTGGCCGGGACGCACCTGGTATACGGATTTATCGATTTGCAGTAAGGCAAACATAGTTTTGGATTTTTCCAGGGTGCCGACCATTTTCATGGCGTCGAGCGGGAAGCCTTCAAGGAATTCCTTGCGGCGCGTGGTATCGGGGCGCACGCCGCCGCCCGCATTGGCCTGGCGCGCCAACTCGGCCAGCAATTTGTTCTGGTTGAACGGATCGACCTCCGCCGCCGCGCTGTAGGCAAACGGGATAAAGGTCTTGGGTTCGGCGATGGGTTTGACGGCCACCTTGGCCTGGCTGTCCGTCTGCTTCATCCACTCCTTGACTTCCTGGACGTCGCTGTCGCCGCAACCGGCCAGCGCCATTGCCGCCATCGCTGCCATCGTCACTGTCTTGAAAGAGAAGCGCTTCATTTTTTCGCCGCCTTCTTCTTCTCGGCTGCCGCCTTGCGCTGCGCCGCCACTTCTTCCGGATCCAGATAGCGGAAGGTCTTCGCCACCGCGTCCAGGGTCAGGATATTGCCGCCCTGCTGGGGCGCCGACAGTTGCATATTGTTCAGGGTGACGATGCGGGGCAGATTCGCCATGTCGCTGGCGAACGCGCCGATGTCATGGTAGTTGCCCGTTACCTTGATATTGATGGGCAGTTCCGCGTAATAATCCTTGACCACCACCTGGCCCGGCTTGAACAGCTCGAACTGCAGGCCCCGGCCAAGACCCGCCTGGTTGATGTCCGACAGCAGCGCCGCCATTTCCGCCTTGCTCGGCAATTGCTTTTGCAGGCGCTCCACGTACTGGTCGACCTGCACTTTTTGCGCCCGCAGCGCTTCGAGGTTGACGGCTTGCTGCGATTTTTCCGTATATTCAGCCTTCAGCTTGGCTTCCTGTGCGGCGCCCGCTTCCTGTTCGTCGAACTGGCCGCTCCAGTAGCCGAAATAGCCGGCCACCACCACGCCCAGCGCCACACCCACGGCGCACAGGATGCGGGGCGCAATCGGCCACATGCCCGGATGGCGGCCGTTCAAGCCCTGGAACTGGGCTTGCAGCGATTCGCTTAGTTGTTTGACGTCGATGGCCATAGTGTTCTCTGCTCAGGGCTTCGCTGACGCATTGGCCGCATTCGCCGTGGCGGCGGCTGCCGGCTTTTGATCACCGGGTTTGCCCGGCTTGCCGTCTTCCAGCTGGTCTTTATCGCGCGGACGCTTGATGCCGACGATCATGTTGAATTCCACGACTTTCTTCGCGGTCTTGCCCTGCCCCATGCCGGTCGCCTTCACTTCCACCAGGTCCGGTTTTTCCAGCCACGGCGACACGCTGGACACATTGCGCAGCAATTCCGACACGCGCTCCTGCGATTGCGCATAGCCCTGGATGACGACGCGCTGCCCATCCTGCTTGAAGCTCTTCAGGTAGACGCCGGCCGGCGTTTGCTTGACCAGTTCATCGAGCAGGTAGACCGGCTGGTTGCGGTCGCCCTGCAAGTCTTCCACCGCTTGCTGGCGCGCTTTCAGCGCTTCGATCTCTTGCTTCAACGTGGCGATTTCCGCGATCTTTTTATCCAGCACCACGATGGCGTTCTTGATGGCCAGGTTGCGCTGCTCCTGGATGGCGATGGCGCGCGCGTTGTAGCCGCCCACCACCAGCACGATCGCGGCGCCAATCACGACGCCCAATACCATCAGCGCGTAAAACGCGGCTTTTTTCTGTTTGCGCTTTTCCTCGCGGTGCGGGAGCAGGTTTATCCGGATCATCAGCCGAACCTCCGCAACGCCAGCCCACAGGCAACCAGGTAAGCGGGCGCTTCGCTGCGCAACGCCTGTTCACGCACGCCGGCGCCCAGCGCCATGCCCTTGAACGGTGAAATCACTGCCGAATTGATCTTGGTGCGGCTGGCCACGATATCGAGCAATCCCGGGATCAACGCACAGCCGCCGGCCAGGTACAACTGGTCCACCCTGGTGTATGGCGTGGACGTGTAAAAGAATTGGATGGCGCGCGTGACTTCCATGGCCGCGCTTTCCAGGAACGGTTCCAGCACGTCGGCCGCATAGTTTTCCGGCAAGTCGCCGGATTTCTTTTTCGCTTCCGCTTCGTCATACGACAGGCCGAAGGCGCGCACGATATCCTGCGTCAGCGTATTGCCGCCAAACGGCTGTTCCCGCTCATAAATCGCCACGCCATCGAGCAGCACGGAAATATGCGTGACTTGCGCGCCGATCTGGAACAGCGCGACGATCTGGCCCGCGCTGGCGCCAGGCACCTGAGCCAGCACCCGGTCCAGCGCGGCGCGCGCCGCATACGATTCGATATCCATGACGGCCGCCTTCAGGCCGGACGCTTCCGCAATGGCCACCCGGTCTTCGACTTTTTCACGGCGCGATGCGGCCAGCAACACTTCAACGTCATCTTCCGACGCGGGCGACGGGCCGATCACATCGAAGTCCAGGCTGACTTCATCGAGGGCGAACGGGATATATTGGCTGGCTTCGGATTCGACCTGCACTTCCAGCTGGTCTTCCGACATCCCGGCCGGCAACGTGATTTTCTTGGTGATGACGGAGGCCGGCGGCATTCCGAGAGCGACCAGCTTGGCGCGGGTGCCGCTTTTTTTCCAGACGCGGCGCAGCGCTTCCACCACCTGGTCGAGATTTTCAATATTGCCGTCAATGACGGCGCCGCGCGGCAACGGTTCCGACGCATAGCGCTCCAGCCGCAATCCTTCTTTGCCAGCCTGGGCCAGTTCCACCAGGCGGACACTGGAAGTGCTGATGTCGACGCCCACCAGCGGCGCATTTCCCCTGCCGAACAGCGTGCTCAGGTCCAGGTTCATAGCGGTTCCCCGCCATGTTGCAACTGGTCACACACCGTTGTTGATCGCATAAAAAGACTCGATTTGATGCCTGCGGTTGAGGGCGAAAGAGGGTAAAAACGGGACAGTACATCAGATGCTAGCAATAAGGCCGAGAGAGTGTAAAGGTATTTCTACCGTGCACAATTGCTCATTTGTGCACCCGGCACCACACTTGAAACTCACTCTGTAGCCTTGAATTCAACTCACTTATTTAGTTGCTCATAGTAAATATTTCACGCCTGTTGCCTGTCCGCTAAGCCCGCCGCAAGCTATCAGGCGTCGCTTATAATGGCCCGGACCCAAGACCCGAGAGACTACGTGCATGACCACTGCAGCCAATGACACTCCGGCCCGCTCGCGCGGCCTGCTGTTTACCATCATCGCTTCCCTTGCCGGCGTGGCGCTGGCCGGCGCGCTGCTGCTGGTATTCGGCCTGGCGCTGGCCTACCCCAATTTGCCGGAACTTGATTCCCTGACGGATTACCGCCCCAAAATGCCGCTGCGGATCTTTTCCGCCGACGGCGTCCTGATCGGCGAATTCGGCGAAGAGCGCCGCAACCTCGTGCGCATCAAGGACATCCCCGACGTCATGAAAAAAGCCGTGCTGGCCATCGAGGACAGCAATTTCTATGAACACGGCGGCGTCGACTACACCGGTATCCTGCGCGCGGCTGTCCACAATGCGACAGGCGGCGCGCGCCAGGGCGCGTCGACCATCACCCAGCAAGTTGCCCGCAACTTCTTCCTTTCCAGCGAACAGACGTTCAAGCGCAAACTGTATGAAATGCTGCTGGCCTGGAAAATCGAAAAGAACCTGACCAAGGACCAGATTCTCGAGGTCTACATGAACCAGATCTATCTGGGCCAGCGCGCTTACGGCTTTTCGTCCGCCGCCCAGATTTATTTCGGCAAAAATCTGAAAGACATTAGCGTTGCCGAAGCGGCCATGCTGGCCGGCCTGCCGAAAGCGCCGTCGGCCTACAACCCGGTGGTGAACCCGAAACGGGCCCGCACGCGCCAGCAATACATCCTGCAGCGCATGAACGAGCTGGGTTACATCACGCCCGCCCAGTACACGGCCGCGAAAGCCGAGCAATTGCGCATCAAGACCGACAGCAGCGAATTCGGCGTCCATGCGGAATATGTGGCGGAAATGGCGCGCCAGCTGGTGTATGAGCAATTCAAGGAAGATACGTACACGCGCGGCCTGAACGTGTTCACCACCATCACCAAGGCGGACCAGGATGCCGCTTACCTGGCCCTGCGCCGCGGCGTGATGGATTATGAAAAGCGCCATGCCTACCGCGGGCCGGAAGCGTACATCGACATCCCCGCCAACAAGGAAGAAGCGGACGAGGCGATTGAAACGGAACTGGCGGGCCGCCCGGACAGCGATGACATCGTGGCGGCCATGGTGCTGCAAGTGTCGCCGACCAAGGTGGTGGCGGTCACGGCATCGGGCGAGGAAATCACGATCACCGGCGAAGGACTGGAAGCGGCCCGCTCGTGGCTGACGGACAAGGCGGCGCCGAATAAACGCATCCGCCGGGGCGCCGTGATCCGCGTGCACCAGGAAGGCAAGGACTGGGAAATCACGCAAATGCCGGAAGTCGAATCGGCCTTCGTGTCGGCATCCACCGAAGATGGCGCCATCAAGGCGCTGGTGGGCGGCTTCGATTTCAACCGGAATAAATTCAACCACGTGACGCAGGCATGGCGCCAGCCCGGCTCGTCGTTCAAGCCATTTATTTACTCGGCATCGCTGGAGCGCGGTCTGTCGCCATCGACCGTCATCAATGACGCGCCGATCTCGTTCGACGCGGGCCAGACCGGCGGCCAGGCGTGGGAACCGAAGAACTACGACGGCAAGTACGAAGGTCCGATGACGATGCGCAAGGGCCTGACGAAATCGAAAAACATGATTTCGATCCGCATCCTGCACCGCATCGGCGCCAAATACGGCCAGGAATACACGACCCGCTTCGGCTTCGACGCGGAAAAGAACCCGCCATACCTGACCCTGGCGCTGGGCGCCGGCGCCGTGACGCCACTGCAGGAAGCGGGCGCGTACGCCGTGTTCGCAAACGGCGGCTATAAAGTCACGCCGTACCTGATTTCCAAGGTGACGGATGCGAACGGCAAGGTGCTGTCGCAGGCATCGCCGGACCGGGCAGGCGATCCCAACAACCGCGTGATCGACGAGCGCAACGCCTTCCTGATGGATTCCATGATGAAGGACGTCGTCAAATACGGCACCGCGACCAAGGCGCTGGTGCTGAAGCGCCCTGACATCGCCGGCAAGACGGGCACCACCAACGATTCCATCGACGCGTGGTTTGCCGGTTACCAGTCGAAACTGGTGGCGGTAGCCTGGATCGGCTTCGACCAGCCGCGCAACCTGGGTAATAAAGAAACCGGCGGCGGCCTGGCGCTGCCGATCTGGATCGGCTACATGCAAAAAGCGCTGAAAAACATCCCGATCGAAGAAAGGCCGGTGCCGGAGGGCATGATGGTGGTGGATGGCGAGTATTACTACGCCGAGAACCCGCCAGGGATGGGGGTGCAGAGTCTTGAGGGGGCTTCGCGGGGGACGCCGGCGGAGGAGAAGGCGAAGGATGCGGTGAAGAACGAGTTGTTCTGACGGTGAAGATGCTCATCGACATATTCAAATACAAACAATGGGCCGACCGGCGCACGCTCGATGCGGTGGCGACCATCGATCAGCACGCGTTTGCCGGGGCGCTGGCGTTTGCACGGCAACAGCTGAACCACATGGTGCGGGTGGAAGAGTTGTTCAAAGCCCGGCTCCTGGGTGAACCTGAACCGCATGCTTCCACCAACACGGAACTGGTTCCCGACCTGACGTCGCTGGGTCAGCGCATCACCGCGTCGAATCGCTGGTTCGCCAGCTTCGTTAAAGAGATAAAGCCTCCCTTGCTCGACGAACGGTTGCATTTCCAGTTTGTCGATGGACAGCAGGGAAGCATGACACGCCAGGAAATCCTGTTCCATATCGTCAACCACGGGACGTACCACCGGGGCGCCATCGGCCATGCGCTGGACTTGGCAGGCGCGGCGCGACCTGCCGATACCTACACCGTCTTCATTCACGCGGCCGAGCCAGACCGTCGGTGACGGCCGCCTCGTTTTCCTGCGCAAACACTTCCCGCGCCGCCGCCAGCCCATTCAATGCAGCCGGAAAACCTGCGTACACGGCCATTTGCATGATGGTTTCAATGACTTCCGTGCGCGTAACACCCACGTTGAGCGCGGCATGGATATGCACTTTCAGTTGCGGGGCCGCGTTGCCCATGGCGGTTAAGGCCGCCACCACGGCGATTTCCCGGCTGCGCAAGTCCAGTCCCGGCCGCGAATAAATGTCGCCGAATGGGAATTCGATCAGGTAACGGCCAAAGTCCGGGGCAATGTCCTCCAGGCTGGCCAGCACGCGCTCACCGGCCGCGCCGTCGATTTCCCGTAATTTTTCCAACCCGCGTTGATAACGTTCGCTCATCGTTTGCTCCTTCATCTATGGTGGGGTGCAACGCGAGCGACTGTTCCAATGTGCGGTAGTGCGTGATCTTGGCCTCCAGGGCTTGTGCCGCTTGCCGCATGGCCTCGATTTCCGCCAGCACGTCCGCCAGGTGCGTTTCCAGCATCCGGCGGCGCTCCGGTACCGTCGAGTCGCCCGCGCTGCGGAGTTCTGCGAACGCCAGCATCTTGCCGATCGGCATATTGGTCGTCCGCAGCCGCAACAGGAATTCGATCCACGCAATATCCGAGGCCGCGTACCGGCGCTGCCCGCCGGGAGCGCGGGGCACAGGAGCAATCAGCCGGATACGCTCGTAATAACGCAGCGTGTGGGCCGTCAGTCCTGTGCGTTTTGCCGCTTCGTCTATGCCGAGGAAGGATTCCATGAAGGGAGCATAGAAGTTAGAGCGCGCTCGAAGTCAAGGACTGACTTCGCTGACGACGACAGGCGCCCCGCCCTGCTCCGTCGTAATGTCCGACAACGCCTGGAACAATTCCTTGCCGGTCCGGGTATCGAGCCACTTGCCATCGACCCGCTTGTAGTGGAAACCGCCGGAACGGGCCGCGACCCAGATTTCCTGCATGGCTGCCTGGCTGTTGACGATGACCTTGGAACCGTTGTCGCAAAACTCGATTTCCAGCACGTTGCCGCTGCGGCTGCACTCGACGTCCACCATGTCTTGCTCATACAAGCGGTCCAGCGCGCGCTCGATGGCGGCCAGGGTGGCGTCCGCGGCGTCCAAAAATTCTGATTCGGTCATGCTACACTCCAAGATCTTCTGTCAAACCCTGATTTTAATCGTGAAGTCCACTTTAGCGCTGCACATCTCTGCGGTGGCCTGCTTGTCCGCCCTGCTGGCGGGCTGCGGCCAGACCGGCCCGCTGTACTTACCAAAACAGCCGGCCAAGCCAGCCTCTGCCAATACCCAGGGCAAACCCGGCGTAGCGCCCCCTTCCGCTCCGGTACCTTCCACTCCTCCCGCATCCCAACAATAATGTCGCAATTTACTTACCAGGACGGCGTGCTGCACGCCGAAGGCGTGTCCCTGGCCGCCATCGCCGAGCAATACGGCACTCCGACCTATGTCTACTCCAAGGCCCAGTTGCTGGCCAATTTCGATTCGTACCAGAATGCCTGCGCCGGCCGTGACGCGCTGGTGTGCTATGCGATGAAAGCCAATTCCAACCTGGCCGTGCTGAACCTGCTGGCGCAACGCGGCGCGGGCTTCGACATCGTGTCCGGCGGCGAATTGCTGCGCGTGATCGCGGCCGGTGGCGATGCAGGCAAAGTGATTTTCTCGGGCGTGGGCAAGACCGTGGCGGAAATGCGCCTGGCGCTGGAGCACGACATCCTGTGCTTCAACGTGGAATCGATCCCTGAACTGCACCGCCTGAACGACGTGGCCGGCAGCATGGGCAAGAAAGCCCGCGTATCGCTGCGCGTGAACCCGAACGTCGACGCCAAGACCCACCCGTACATCGCCACCGGCCTGAAAGCCAACAAGTTCGGCGTGGCGTACACGGATGCGCTGGACACCTACCGCACCGCGGCCAAACTGCCGCACCTGGACGTGGCCGGTATCGATTGCCACATCGGTTCGCAATTGCTGGACGACGCACCGCTGCTGGAAGCACTGGACCGCCTGATCGAGCTGATCGACCAGCTCGACGCCGAAGGCATCCACTTGCACCACCTGGACCTGGGCGGCGGCCTGGGCATCGACTACGGCGACGAGGAAGACAGCGCGCCGGTTCCGGTTGGCGACTACCTGGGCCGCGTGTTTACCCGCATCGATGCGTGGCGCAACGAACGCCACGGCGGTAAAGCCATCAAAGTGTGCTTCGAGCCGGGCCGCTCCATCGTGGGCAACACGGGCGTGCTGGTGACCCGCGTGGAATTCCTCAAGCACGGCGAAGAAAAGAACTTCTGCATCGTCGACGCAGCTATGAATGATATGGCCCGCCCCGCCTTATATCAGGCGTGGATGGACATGCAACCCGTGGCGCTGACCAATGCCCCGATCGCCACGTTCGACGTCGTGGGCCCGGTCTGTGAATCCGGCGACTGGCTGGCGCGCGACCGCGCACTGGCGGTGGAAGCGGGCGATTTGCTGGCCATGAAAACAGCCGGCGCCTATGGCATGACGATGGCGTCCAACTACAACACCCGTGGCCGCGCGGCGGAAGTGATCGTCGACGGCAAGCAAGTGCACGTGGTGCGCCAGCGTGAAAATCCGGCCGACCTGTTCGCGCTGGAATCCGTCATTAAATAAGCACCCTTAGCCGGCAATGGGCGACCTCACGGTCGCCTTGCTGCGCGCCCACACCACCCGCACCCCCAGCAGCGCCAGCACGATCAGCCCAAACAGGATCGGCTGTGAAAAATCATGCTTAGCCGCCTTCATCCACCAGAAGTGCAAGATGCCCAGCGGCGCGATCACGTAAATCGCCTTGTGCAGCCATTGCCACCGCTTGCCGCCCAGGCGGCGCACCATGCCGTTGGTGCTGGTGGCGGCCAGCGGAATCAGCAGCACGAATGCAATGAAGCCCACCGTGATGAACGGCCGTTTCACCACATCCTTCAGCATTTCCTGCACATCGAAGAAGTGGTCGAACCACAGGAACGTCGTGAAGTGCAGCAGCGCGTAAAAGAAGGCGTACAAGCCCAGCATGCGCCGCAGTTTCAGCACCCAGTTCCACTTCGACAGCCGGCGCAGCGGCGTCACGGCCAGCGTGATGCACAGGAAGTACAGGGTCCAGTCGCCCGTGGCGCGCGTGATGTATTGCAGCGGCTCGACCAGGCGGTCATTGGCCACCAGCCACACCAGCTTGAAAAACGGCAGCAGCGCCAGCGCAAACACGGCCGCCTTGATGGCCGTGACCTGGCGCGCTCCGGGATTGGCGATGTTCATCAGCAGTACCGCTTCAAATCCATGCCGGCGTACAACGGCGCCACGTCGTTATATCCATTGAACATCAGCGTCTTGCGCTTTTTCGCGAGGAACCCGTCTTCGCCGATGCGGCGCTCGGCCGCCTGCGACCAGCGCGGATGGTCGACTTCCGGGTTCACGTTCGAATAAAAACCATATTCGGACGGCGCCGCCACGTTCCACGCCGTGCGGGGCTGGTCTTTGACGAAGCGGATTTTCACGATGGATTTCGCGGATTTAAAGCCATACTTCCACGGCAGCACGATGCGCACCGGCGCGCCATTCTGGTTCGGCAACACCTCGCCATACATGCCCAGGGTCAGCAGCGCCAGCGGGTGCATGGCTTCATCCATGCGCAAGCCTTCCGTGTACGGCCAGTTCAGCACGCGGCTGCCCACGCCGGGCATTTGCTTGCGGTCCGCCAGCGACACGAATTCCACGTATTTCGCATTGCCGGTCGGTTCGACTTTCTTGATCAACTCGGACAGCGAATAGCCCGTCCACGGAATCACCATCGACCACCCTTCCACGCAGCGCAAGCGGTAGATACGCTCTTCCAGCGGCGCCAGTTTCAATAACTGGTCGAGGTCGAGCGTCATCGGCTTTTTGACTTCGCCTTCGATGGACACGGTCCACGGGCGGGGAATCAGCGTGTGCGCGTTTTCAGCCGGATCGCTCTTGTCCGTGCCGAATTCGTAGAAATTGTTGTAGGTCGTCGCGTCCTTGTACGCGGTGATTTTATCCAGCGCGATATAGGCGGGATTGGCTTTGCCCGGCAATTTGGCGCGGGCGGGACCTTGCGCGAACGCTTCGCGGTTGGCCATTTCCAGCAAAGAACCGCCGGCAATGGTGCCGACCGCCAATTGCCGGATAAAGGTGCGGCGCGATTCGTAGATCTCGCGCGGGGTGATTTCCGAGGGGAACGGCAGATCGATGCCGTTGGGACTACGTTTGATCAACATGGCTGCTCCAGAAAGAGGCGGGTTCTGAGATTCGTCGGACAATTCCCCGGAACCTTACACCTCTTTTCTGAAAGCCATATTAACAATTCACGACGGCGCCATCGCGTTACAGTTTGCCGTACGAGTGCAGGCCGGACAGGAACATGTTCACGCCCAGGAAGGCAAACGTGGTGACCAGCAAGCCCACCAGCGCCCACCATGCGGACACCTTGCCGCGCAGGCCGGACATCAGCCGCATGTGCAGCCATGCCGCATAGTTCAGCCACACGATCAGCGCCCACGTTTCTTTCGGGTCCCACGACCAGTAGCCGCCCCACGCTTCCGCCGCCCACAGCGCCCCCAGGATGGTGGCGATGGTAAAGAAGGCGAAACCGGCGGAAATCGCCTTGTACATCACGTCTTCCAGCACGTCGCCGGCCGGCAAGCGGTCCGCCAGGCGGTCGCGCATCAGGTTCGTGATGGCAAACAGCACGGCCAGCGTGCCGGCAAAGCGGGTCGCGTTGACCATGCCTTTCACGACGGCTTCGCCTGCGCCGACAGCAAAGGTCACGCCCCACGCCAGCGCCATCAGCGCGATCGGCGCCACCACCAGCGCCAGCCACAGCGTGCGGATTTTTTCGTATTTGAGCAGGTAAGCCCACGCCACCATCGACGCCAGCGCAAACGTGCCGTAACCGATGAAGTTGGCCGGCACGTGGATTTTCATCCACCAGCTTTGCAGCGCCGGCACCAGCGGCTGGATGTCGGCCGCGTCGCGCGACACGGTGTACCACAGCAGGAAGCCGACCGCGGCGGAAATCACCAGCAGCACGAACGCGCCCAGTTGGCGGGTCGCGTAGCGCTGTTCGTAATACAGGTAAAACATGGCCGTGATCAGCGAGAACAGGATGAACACTTCATACAGGTTCGACACGGGAATGTGGCCCACGTCCGCGCCGATCAGGTACGACTCGTACCAGCGCACCAGCATGCCGGTCCAGCCCAGGATCAGCGCCGCCCAGCACAGCTTGGAACCGACCGTGAAGCCCATCGTGGAGCGGGCCGCCATGCCGATCCAGTAAAACATCGTCGACAGGAAGAAGCACGTGCTCATCCACAGGATCGCGGACTGGCTCGACAACATGTACTTGAGCCAGAATTTCTGGTTCGCCGCGTCCAGCGTGCCGCCATACATGCCCACGGCGCCCAGCGCCAGCAGGAACGTCAGCGGCATCAGCCAGCGCACGGGTTTCCAGTGCCAGCCCAGCGCGGCAAACACGGGCGCCGACGCCACCAGGATGGCTTTTTCATACATGTCCATGAACGCGCTGTAGCGGTTCAGCGCAAACAGCGCGCCGGCCACCAGCACGGCGGCAAACAGCCAGTCCAGGGGGCCCTGGCGTTTGAAGTAACCGGGCGCCTGCGTATAAGTCTGCGCCGCAACGTTGTTCTGTGTAATGTCCATCTTTCTGTCTCCAAACCGCTGTTCACACACCAGCTTACGCCGGTTGCGGCAGCTTTTGCTTCAATTCCTCGAATTCCTTATGGAAATCCAGGGTTTTGCGCTGCGTACTCATCGCCATCAACGCATGGCTGTTACCGTCACCCTGGTCTTTAATCCAGATCCACAGCCGCCGTTCGCGGATATAAAACATCGCGAACACGCCCAGCACGAGGAACAGGCAGCCCAGGTACACGACGGACTTGCCCGGCGACTTGGTGACCTGGAACACGGACGCCTTCACTTCCGTATAGTCGTCCAGTTGCAGGAACACCGGTGCGCCGTACAGGAAACTGTCGGACAGCGCATTGGTGGCCAGTTGCAGGAAGCGGCCATGGACTTCATCGCTGGCCACCGGCGCCACACCGGCTTTTTCACGTGCCGCCTGCCACAGTTCCCACATGCTGCCGTTCAGGATCTTCATGAAAATATCGGCAGCCTTGCCCTGCTCGGCTTCCGGCACTTTTTCCAGGAAGCGCGAAATCGCCATGAAACCGGCTTGCGCACCGCCCTTGCCGTCGCCGGCAAACAAGGTCAGGCCGCGCAGCGCGGATTCCTGCAACTGCACGCGCAACGCATCGGAATTGCCCGCCTGCCCGCCCGCCGCCGGCATGGCGCGGCGCGCATAGCGTTCCGCCGCCAAGGCGCGCAAGTCCGGCTGCTGCAGCGCGGCGCGGATGCGCATCCATTCCCCCACCGTGTGGTTATCGTCGGCCGGGATCCGTAAATAGCTGAATGGGTCGTTCGGGTTCACTCGCACGCCGGCCAGGAAGACCGACACGCCTTCCAGGTTCACAGGCTGCATGTAATTCTGGAATTCACGCGCCTGGCCAGCCTTGTCGCGCAATTTGTATTGCACGCTGGGGCCGACATTTTTCAAATCCTTGTTGTTGGCGTTTTTCGCGGCGGAACCCAGTTGCTTGTCGAGGCCACGGGCAAAGCTGTCTTCCAGCTTGTCGCCCTTGGTGACGGCGCGCGCATCTTGCGTCGCCGTGTTTTCCACGTTGAACGGACGGAAGCCCGACCACTCCACAGTGTAGTCGTCGCTGAGTTTGGTCGAACCGCCGACGTCGCCGGTAAAGTCGAACGCGTCCGCGCTCGCGCCCGTCATCGGGTAACCCTTCAATTTCAACTTGGTGCCGCCATCTTCAAAGCTGGACTGGTATACCGCCAGGCCCTTGTAGATCAGCGGCTTGTTGACTTCGATGACGGCGTGGACCTTTTCACCCGTTTCGTGGTCGCGCACTTCCACTTCGCTGGCAAACAGCTTCGGCATGCCCGTGCTGTAGAAATCGATGTTGAACTTTTTCAGCTCGATGGTGAACGGCAATTCCTGGATCAGCACGCCGTCGGCGCGGGGAATGATGGCCGTGTTGCTGGCCTGGCCTTCAGGAATCGCGGTATTGGCGCGGAACGTGGGATTGGCCGTGCTGAGACGGTGTTCCGCAGGAATCTTCGCGATCAGCCCACTGCCGCCAAACGGCTTCTTGCCGAGGAACCACTCCTGCATGCGGATCGGGATATCGGAATCCAGCAAGCCGCCGATGCAGATAATCACGATGGCCGCGTGCGCAAACATGTAGCCGAACTTGTTGCCGGCGCCCCGCTTGGCCGTCACCAGCGTGGCATGTTCTTTTTCCACCAGTTTGGCCTGGTAGCCCGCGTGGCCCAGGCGTTGCAGCATCTGCTGCGCCAGCGCCGCGCGCGGCAGCGGCGAATTCCAGTCGGCCTTGTCGTGGAAATTCAGCAGCGATTGCTCGCGCACCTGTTCGCGCCACGAACGCATGTCGCGCAGCATTTTCGGCGTATTGCGGATGATGCACAGCGACGTCGACGTCACCAGCGTGCCCATCAGCAGCAGGAACCACCACGCGGAATACACGGAATACAGGCCCAGCTTGTCGAACACTTCGAACCAGAATGGACCGAACTGGTTGACGTAATTGCCCATCGGCTGGTTTTGCTGCATCACCGTGCCGATCACGGCGGCAATGGCGATCACCACCAGGACGGCGATGGCGAAACGCATCGACGACAACAGTTCGATGAAGTGATTGAATGCCGGGCGGCGGGTTTTCAGGGTAATACCGGCGGTGCTGGTGGTGCTCATGCGGAAAACTATCTCAAATTAAACGGCGGCCAGGGTGCCCCGCGGAGAATAGCATTGATATCCACTCCCCGCTAAAGTACTTAAGGCGGCCTTAAAACAAAAAAAGCGGCCCCGTTGCCGGAAACCGCTTTTTTGATGGGACCTGCGCCGGAATTATTTCAGGCCGGCCACGTAGTCCGAAACCGCCTTGATTTCATCGTCGGACAGGCGCTTGGCAATGACGCTCATTTCCGCGCTGTTTTTACGGCCTTCGCCACGGAAAGCGGTCAGCTGCGCCGTGGTGTAATCCTGGTGCTGGCCAGCCAGGCGCGGATACAGCGCTGGCAAGCCGCCGCCCGCAGGGCCGTGGCACGATGCGCAGGCCGGCACGTTTTTCTCGGCGATACCGCCGCGGTAAATCTTTTTGCCCAGTTCGATCGTGTCCTTGTTCTTGGCGGCGCCGGGTTTGGACGCCTGCGTCGACAGGTAGGCAGCGATATTCTTTTTCTCGTCTTCCGACAGCATTTTTGCGTACGTCGTCATGACGGCGTTATTGCGTGCCGGGGTGGTGAAATTCACCAGCTGTTTGTACAGGTACGCTTCCGGCTGGCCGGACAGTTTAGGATTGGCGGCAATGGTGGAATTGCCGGAGGCGCCGTGGCACGAAACGCAGGCTGGCAAGCCGCGTGCGTTATCGCCATCGGCGTACAGGGTGGCGCCTTTGGCCGCATCGGCTTTCGCCGGTGCTGCGGCATGTTCGGCAGCCGAAGCGGCGCCCGAAATGGCAAGAACTGCAACAAGCAAGGACTTCACGGAAAACGCACGATTCATTCAAACACCCTGAGACAAGTGAAAAAAATGGTTGGATTGCTTTTTTCAACGGCGATTCACCAACACGCCGCTTATTGCTTTTATGCATAACAACAATTCGTAACCCCTTATTGTACAATAGCTTTTCCGCGTTATACCTTCCTTTGTTGCATTTCTGCCCATCCCATGTCCAAACTCTGGCAAGCCCGCTTCTTTACTACCGTCAATCATTTGCGCGACCTGCCCAAGACGACGGTGCCTGAAATCGCCTTTGCCGGCCGCTCCAACGCCGGCAAGTCGACCACCATCAACACCCTGTGCAACCAGAAAGGGCTGGCGTTCGCATCGAAAACGCCGGGCCGCACGCAGCACATCAACTTCTTCTCGATCGGCGGCGCCCACGTGGCCATGCACCGCAAGGATGAAACCAAGGTCGATGAAATCCGCTGCATGATCGTGGACTTGCCCGGCTATGGCTACGCGGAAGTGTCCGGCGACACCAAGCTGTACTGGCAGCGCCTGCTGGGCGACTACGTGCAGCAGCGCGAGCAACTGGCCGCCCTGATCCTCATCATGGATTCGCGCCGCCCGTTCACGGACCTGGACGTGCAAATGCTGGAGTGGTTCGCCCCGACCGGCAAACCGATCCATTGCATCCTGACCAAGGTTGACAAGCTGACCCGCAACGACGCCACCAACGCGCTGCGCCAGGCCAAGGCCCGGCTGGACAGCTATGTCGACGAAGACGGCGAAGGTTTCCCCTTCACCGTGCAACTGTTTTCCGCACTCAAGCGCATCGGCATCGACGAAGCCACGGCCAAGATCACGGAACTGGCCGGCCTCGATGACGATGCGGCCGCCGCGCAAGTCGACGCGATCGATACGCCGGACGACGACGCCTGAATTAACCCACTGAGGAGCCTCAATGCCAAGCAACAGCAACTTCCCAGCCATCCGCATGCGCCGCATGCGCCGCGATCCCTTCTCGCGCGCCATGATGCGTGAAAACGTCATCACCGCGGGCGACCTGATCTACCCGGTCTTCATCCTGGACGGCGCGAACCGCCGCGAGCCGGTGCTGACCATGCCGGGCGTGGAGCGCGTGTCGGTGGATTTGCTGATGAAGGTGGCGGAAGAATGCGTGGCGCTGGGCATCCCGGTCTTGTCGCTGTTCCCGAACATCGATCCCGCGCTGAAAACCAACGATGGCGTGGAAGCCACCAATCCGGAAGGCTTGATTCCCCGCGCCGTGCGCGAGCTGAAAAAGAATTTCCCGGAACTGGGCATCATGACCGACGTGGCCCTGGACCCGTACACCAGCCACGGCCAGGATGGCACCGTCGATGACAAGGGGTCGATCCTTAACGACGAAACCACGGAAATGCTGGTGCGCCAGGCGCTGACGCAGGCCGAATGCGGCGTCGACATCGTCGGCCCGTCCGACATGATGGATGGCCGCATCGGCGCCATCCGCGAAGCGCTGGAAAACAAGGGCTTGATCCACACCCGCATCATGGCGTATTCGGCCAAGTATGCGTCGGCCTTCTACGGCCCGTTCCGCGACGCCGTCGGTTCGGCCGCCGCGCTGGGCAAGGCCGACAAGAACACGTACCAGATGGACCCGGCCAATACCGACGAAGCGCTGCGCGAAGTGGCGCTGGACATCGCCGAAGGCGCCGACATGGTGATGGTGAAACCGGGCATGCCGTACCTGGACATCGTGCGCCGCGTGAAGGATGAATTCAAGGTGCCGACTTTCGCTTACCAGGTGTCGGGCGAATACGCGATGCTGAAAGCCGCCGCGCAAAACGGCTGGCTCGACCACGACAAGGTCATGATGGAATCCATGATGGCCTTCAAGCGCGCCGGCGCCGATGGCGTACTGACGTACTTTGCGCTGGACATTGCGCGCAAGCTGAAGGGCCAGTAAAGCCGTAGCACCGTGACGCCAAACCCGTAGGGCGGGTTCTACGAACCCGCCATGCATACTGATCAAGCCATGCCTTTTACATGGCTCTTGGCATCGCTGCGGTTGCGCAGCACCTGCGGCGCCAGCGAACCCGCGATCATGCCGGCGAACGCCGCCAGCAGCCCGGCCAGTTGGCCCGGGAAATGCTCACCCAAGGTGGAAATCTGCGGGAAGTAAATAATCCACGTGGCGATACCGGCGCCCAGCGACAGGATCGCGCCCTGCGTGGTGGCACGCTTCCAGTACAGGCCCATCACCAGCGGCACGAACGCGCCCACCAGCGTGACCTGGTACGCGGACGACACCATGTCGTAAATCGGCGTGCCCTTCATGGCAATCGCATACGACAGCACCAGCGCGGCAAACACGACGATCGACGTGCGCATGGCCAGCAGTTGCTGCTTGTCGCCCATTTCAGGGCGCAGGTTTTTCAGGATGTTTTCCACGAAACTGGTCGATGGCGCCAGCAGGGTCGCGGACGACGTGCTCTTGATGGCCGACAGCAGCGCGCCAAAGAACAGGATTTGCATCACCAGCGGCATCTTGGTCAGCACGAAGGTCGGCAACAGGCGCTGGTAATCGCTTTTCGCCATTTCCATGCCCTGCTCGCCCATGACGATGACGGCGCACGCCACGATAAACATCGGCACGAATGCAAACAGGATATAACTGGCGCCGCCGATCATGGCGCCGGTACGGGCCGTGTTGGAATCCTTGGCCGACATCACGCGCTGGAACACGTCCTGCTGGGGAATACTGCCGAACATCATCGTGACGGCCGCGCCGATGAACATGGCCATTTCCGTGAAGCTTGGCTCCGGCAGGAACTTCCACAGGTTGCGTTCGTTGGCCATGGAAATCACCGTGCCGGCGCCGCCCGCCAGGTCGGCGGAAAACACGGCAATCACGCCCAGGCCCAGCACCAGCACGATCATCTGGATGAAGTCGGTCCAGGCCACGGCCAGGAAACCGCCCACCACGACATAAATCAGCACGGCCAAGGTGCCGACGATCATGCCCGCCGTTTCCGACATGGCGCCATTAGTCAGCACGGAAAACACCAGGCCCAGCGCCGTGATTTGCGCGGCCACCCAGCCCAGGTAACTCAAAATGATGGCAACCGAGCAAAACACTTCGATGCCCTTGCCATAGCGCTGGCGATAAAAGTCGCCGATCGTCAGCAAGTTCAGCTTGTACAGTTTGGCGGCAAAGAACATGCCGACCAGGATCAGGCAGGTGCCGGCGCCGAACGGATCTTCCACCAGGGCATTCAAGCCACCCTGCACGAATTTCGCGGGGATGCCCATCACGGTTTCCGCGCCAAACCACGTGGCAAACGTGGTGGTGACGACCATGATCAGCGGCAGGCTGCGGCCCGCGACAGCGAAGTCAGTCGTGTTCTTGATGCGGGTACCGGCCCACATGCCCAGCGCCAGCGTGCCCAGCAGATAGAGCACGACAAAAGAAATCAGGGTGATGTTCATCGTTCAGGATGGTTAAGCAAAGTTCAGTGCGGAAAATTTGGGCGATTATAGCGGCAGAACATTGCTGTAATGTAGTTATGGCCAGAAAAAGGCCACAACTACAACATCATTATTTTCGCGTTATCCGCGTGCGCGGCGGTATTCCGGGAAGATTTCCTTCAGCAGGAAAGCTTCCAGCTCCGCTTGGTATGGCTTCGAGGCATTCATCTTCACGGTGCGTCCCAGGCGCTGCGAATCCCATTCGAATTCGCCCTGCTTTTCCTTGCGGATCACATCGATCATCTTGCGCACGACGGCGGTTTCAATGTCCGGATCGGCGCCCACTTCCACGTGGTATTGCTGCAGCCACTGGCGCTTGAAGTTGGTATTCCAGCCACGGAATTTGAAGTCCGCGCTGAGCGACGTGCGGTTCAACACCTGGAACACGCCGCCGGTTTCATCGCGCTCGCCGGCCGCGTTGCGGCCCTGGGCGCCCATGATGTTGGCGCGCGCCACGCGGGCGGCGCGCTGGGCTTCGGATTCTTCCGGTTCGGCCTGTTGCGGTTGCGGATTGTCCTGGGCGCGGCGCTTGCGGGCCGCTTCCACGCGCGCCTGCATGTCGACTTCCTGCACCGGCGTGATGGTCTGCATTGGCGATTGCACGGGCGGTACGTAGACTTCCTGGCGCGGCGCGGCCGGGGCCGGCTTGGAAATGGCTTTCGCCACGCGCTGTTCGCGCACGGGTTCCGGCTTCTTCGGTTCCGGCTTGGCGGGTTTTTCGGGTTTCGGCGTGGGCTTCTGCGCCAGCGGCGCGACCCACACCATTTCCCCTTCTTTCGCCGGCGGTTTCAGGATGATGTGGGTGCTGGGCGAGAACAGCACGTACGCCAGCAAGGCCACGTGCAGTGCAGTGGAAATGCCGACGCCGACGCGGTTGTGCTTTTTCGGCCCCCAATACCCGGCATTGCGCTCCGGCAATTTCTGGCCGCAAGCGTGGCAATACTCAGCGTGAGCGTCTGCAGCATGCGCGTCCGCGTGGTGATCGTCCGCGTGGGAAGGGCTGGTCTGGAACAAGATGACGGACTTTCTGCACTGCGTCTAACGGGAAATCGGAACTCGGATATCGGGAGAGCGAGCCGCCAGCTTACCTAAACTCGGTCTTGACGGATGTAACCGTATGTATCACATCAGCAATAAAAGCCTTTGCTAAAAAGAAAAACGGGCCGGTAACAATCCGGCCCGTCGTATGATAGCAAAAGCGCTGGCCTGGTGACTAATTCGGCGCCGCAACAGCCTTCACGGATTTCAGTTCCACCACGCCATGTGCCGCCGGCGCCTCTTCCGTCAGTTGTTCATCCGTCATCGGCCCCGTGCCGCTGTACTTGTCCAGGTACAGGTAAATCACCGGCGTGATGTACAGCGTAATGACTTGCGAGAAGATCAGGCCGCCCACCACCGCCAGGCCCAGCGGCTGGCGCAATTCCGCGCCGGCGCCCAGGCCCAAAGCGATCGGCAGCGCGCCCATCAATGCCGCCAGAGTCGTCATCATGATCGGGCGGAAGCGCAGGATGCACGCGTCGCGAATCGCATCGGCAGGCGCCATGCCGCGCGTACGCTGCGCTTCCAGCGCGAAGTCGATCATCATGATGGCGTTTTTCTTCACGATACCGATCAGCATCAGGATGCCGATGATGGCGATCATCGTCAGGTCCAACCCGAACAGGCGCAACGTCAGCAGCGCGCCCACGGCCGCCGATGGCAAGCCGGCCAGGATGGTCAGCGGGTGGATATAGCTTTCGTACAAGACACCCAGCAGCACGTAAATCACGCCCAGCGCGGCAACGATCAGCACCAGCTGGCTGCCCTGCGAACTCTGGAACACGGCCGCGTCGCCACCGTAATTGGTGATGATGGAGGCCGGCAAGCCCATTTCCACGCCCATTTTGCCGATCTTCGCCGTGGCGGTACCCAGCGGCACATCCGGGGCCAGGTTGAACGAAATCGTGATGGCTTGCAGCTGGCCCTGGTGGTTGACGGCCGTCGGGCCCACCGTACGCTCCACCGCCGCAAAGCTGGACAGTTGCACCAGCTGGCCTGCCTTGTTACGCACGGAAATCCTGGTCAGCGCATCGTCGAACTGGCGGTCTTCCGTGGCCGCTTCCAGGATCACGAAGTAACTGGCGGCCGACGAATAAATCGTCGACACCTGGCGCTCACCGAACGCCAGGTACAGCGCGCTGCGGATGGCGGCCATTTCCACGCCCAGGTTATTGGCCTTGTCGCGGTCGATCCGGAGTGACGCCTGCAAGCCCTTGTTTTGCGAATCACTGGTCACGTCGCGGAAGTCCGGATCGCTGCGCATGCGTTCCTGGAACTTGCCGGCCCAGTCGCTCAGCGCATCCGGGCTCACCGATTGCAGTGTGTACTGGTAGCGGCTCTTCGACGGACGGCCGCCCAGCTGCAGGTTTTGCGTGGGGCGCAGGTAGACGTTCATGCCCGGCACCTGGCGCAGCGATTTGCGCAGGCTGTCCAGCACTTGCGGCATCTTGGCCCGTTCGCCGCGCGGTTTCAGCACAAGGAACATGCGGCCCGTGTTGGAGCCGCCGACAAACGACGTGACATCCTTGACGTTCGGATTATTGCGCGCCACTTCCACCACCCGGGTCTGCAATTCCAGCATGGCGGCGGACGAAATATCTTCGGCCGCTTCCGTCGTGGCCTGGATCTGGCCCAGGTCTTCTTCCGGGAAGAAGCCTTTCGGGATATCGATGTACATCCAGATCGTCAGGGCAAAGGTGCCGATGGCAATCGCCAGCACCACGCCGCGGTGCCGCAGCGCGACATCGAGCGTGCTGGCATAGCCGTTGCGCAGGCGGGTGAAGCCCGCTTCGAACCAGCGGCCGATAAAGCCGCCGGCCTGTTCATGGTGCGCATCTTCGTGTGACAACAGGCGCGACGACAGCATCGGCACCAACGTCAGCGACACCACGGCCGACACCAGCACGGACAAGCCCACGACGACGGCAAATTCGTGGAACAGCAAGCCGATCACGCCCGGCATGAAGAAGATCGGGATGAACACGGCCACCAGCGAAATGGAAATCGAAATAATCGTGAAGCCCATTTCACGGGAACCAGCCAGCGCCGCCTGCATCGGCTTCTTGCCCATTTCCAGGTGGCGCACGATATTTTCCAGCACCACGATGGCGTCATCGACCACCAGGCCCACGGCCAGCGTAATCCCCAGCAGCGAAACGTTGTCGAGGCTATAACCCAGCGCGTACAGCAGCGCCAGCGCGCCCAGCAGCGAGATCGGCATCGTGATGCCGGGAATGAAGGTGGCGGCGGCCTTGCGCAGGAACAGGAAAATCACCAGCACCACCAGTGCCACCGTCAGCGCCAGCGTCAGGTTGACGTCGTGGATCGCTTCGCGGATCGATACGGAGCGGTCGTTGACCAGGCTGATTTTCACCGATTGCGGCAATTGCGCCTGGAAGCGCGGCAGCAGGCCGCGCACGCCATCGACCACTTGCACGGTATTGGCGTCCGGCTGGCGCTGCACCTGCAGCACGATCGACCGTTCGCCGTTGTAGCTGCCGGCCGCCTTGATCGACTGGTACGAATCTTCGACAGTCGCCACTTCCTTCAGGCGCACCGGCTGGCCGTTGCGGGTGGCGACGATCAGGTCGGCGAAATCCGCCGCCTTCATCAATTGCGCATTGCCCTGGATGGTCAAGATCTGGTTCGGACCGTCCAGGATACCCAGCGGCGTATTGGCGTTGGCGGATTTGATGGCGGCCGCCAGTTCATCCAAGGTCATGTTGCGGGCGTTCAGCAAGTCGGCCTTGGCGCGGATGCGCACGGCAAAACGCTTCTGGCCATTGACCGTCACCTGCGCCACGCCGGGCAAGGTGGACAGGCTGGGGGCAATCAGGTTTTCCGCATAATCATTCAATTCCGACAACGACAGCGACGGCGACGTCATGGCCATGAACAGCACCGGCGCGTCGGCCGGATTGACCTTGCGGTACGACGGGATGTCGGTCATTTCCTGCGGCAGCGAGCGTTGCGCACGCAGCAACGCGGCCTGCACGTCGACCGCCGCTTCGTTGACATTGATGCTGGGGTCGAACTCCAGGGTCAGCGACGTGTTGCCCAAGGTGCTGGTGGACGTGATCAGGGCTACGCCGGCAATGGTGGAAAACTGTTTTTCCAGCGGCAGCGCCACGGACGAGGCCATGGTGTCCGGGCTGGCGCCGGGCAAGTCCGCGCTGACGTTGATGACGGGGGTGTTATAGCTGGGCAGCGCCGCCACGGGGATGCGGGAATACGCCAGTACGCCGGCCAGGATCAGGCTCAGCGACAGCAACACCACCATCACGGGGCGGCGTATGCACAGTTCGGACAGGTTCATGCCGCACTATCCTTTTTCTTTCGGCTCAGGTTTTCACCCTTGCCATCGCCCTTGCCGTCGCCCCGGCCCTTGCCGCCCTCCGGGGCGGCTTCCGCGATTTTCACCTTGGCGCCGGGACGCAGGTTTTGCTTGCCTTCGACAATGACTTTTTCATCGCCGTTCAGGCCCGTCACGGCGGCATACGGGCCGAATGAATGCAGACGCTGGATGTTGGCGACTTTGGCCGTCTGGTCTTCCGCGACGGTATAGACAAACGTGCCGCGGGTATTGGTAATGATAGCGTTTTGCGGCACCACCAGCGCATCTTTCAGTGTTTGCACGGTGAGTTTGGCATTGACGTACTGGCCCGGCCACAGGCGCGTGGCGCTGTTGTCGAATTCCGCCTTGACCTTGATGACGCCCGATTGCGCATCGACGGCGTTGTCGATGAAACTCAAGTGGCCCTGGAAGTCCTGGCCACCGGACGTCACCTGCACCGGCACCTTGCCGGCCTGCTTGGCCGCCAGCAGCGCACCCAGTGCACTTTCCGGCAACGTGAACGACACGTTGATGGGGTTCAGTTGCGTTACCGTGGTCAGCGATGTTGCCATTTGCACCAGGCTGCCCGGGTACACGTTGATGGCGCCCACGCGGCCGGTCAGCGGCGCGCGGATCGTGTTGTAGCCGGCGCCCACCTGCGCAGCCTGGGCAGCCGCCTGGTCCGCCGCCAGCAGCGCCTTGGCCGCTTCGACCTGGCTGCGCAAGGTATCGACCGCGCCTTGCGCGATGAAGTTTTGCGACAGCAGTTCCTGGCTGCGCTTGTACTGGCGCTCCAGGTCCATCAGGCTGGCGCGGTCGCGCTGCACTTGTGCCTGCGCTTTTTCCACGTTGGCGCTGTCGCTGCGGCTGTCCAGCGAGAACATCAGTTGCCCCTGTTTGACGAAGTCGCCTTCCTTGATGTGCACCTTGGTGATGGTGCTGGTGGTTTGCGGATGCAGGTCGACGGTGGACAGCGGCGACACGATGCCATTGGCCTGCAGCATGACGGCCACGTCCTGGCGCTGCGGCGCCACCACATTGACGGCAGTCGGGCCTTGCTGGCCGCCGCCTTTACCTTGTCCCTGGGCTTGCGCAGGCGTGGAGCCACCTGCAGCGCCGCCTTCCGCCTGCGGCGCAGGCTTGGTGTAAAACCAGACGCCGGCGCCGATCGCGGCCGCCGCGCCCACCAGGGTTACCAGTGTGGATTTCTTCATTATTATGCTTTAGCTTTAATTGCCAGCGTAGTATTCAGGGACGACGAGCGTGACTTCCAGCCCGCCATCCGGATGGTTGGCCAGCGCCAGGCTGGCGCCGTGCTGTTCTGCGATGTTGCGGGCGATGGTCAGCCCCAGTCCCGTGCCGCCGGATTCGCGCGAGCGGGAACTTTCAATGCGATAAAACGGTTCGAACACTTGCGCCAGCTGGTCCGGTGCGATGCCGGGGCCGCTGTCGCGGATACGGATGCGGGCCGCGCCCACCATGCGCTCCACGGTGACGCCCGCTTCCTGGCCGTATTTGACGGCGTTGTCCAGCAAGTTCACCAGGCAGCGGCGCAGCGCCATCGGGCGGCCCATCAGCGCCATCGACGCGCGGCCTTTCAGCGTGACGTCCTGGCCCGCGTCGGCCGCGTCGGCGCACACGCTGTCGAGCAGCGAATCGAGGTCCAGCGCCTGCATGGTTTCGGTGCTATCCATGCTGCGCGCCAGTTCCAGGCCTTCCTTGACCATTTGCTGCGTGGCCGACAAATCGCCCAGCAGCTTGTGCTGCAAATCCGTGTCGGCGACTTTTTCCAGCCGCAGGCGCATGCGCGTCAGCGGCGTCTGCAAGTCGTGGGTGATGGCGGCCAGCATTTGCGTGCGCTGGAATATGTGCTGGCGGATGCGCGCCTGCATCGCGTTGAAGGCGGCGGCGGCCTGGCGGATTTCCGCCGCGCCGCGCAACGCCAGCGGCGGACGGTTGATGTCGTCGCCCAGGTCGCGCGCCGCCTTGGCCAGCTGTTTCAATGGGCGCACCGCCATGCGGGTCACGAGGAAGGCCAGCGCAATGATGGACAGCGCGAAGGGCACGAAGGTGGCGATTTCATTCTGGCCGGTGGGCGGCGGCGATTTCGGCGGCAGCACGGTCAGGCGCATGATGGAGCCGTCGTGCATCGTCACATCCATGGCTTCGCACGTGCCGCGCCACTGGGCGGGGCCGAAGATGGAATTGATCTGGCGCGGCTCGTCGCAGGCGGCAGGACGCTCCGCCACCGGCATCACCTTGTATACCGGCCCCAGGCGCGTGGCCAGTTGCCGGGAAAAGTCGGTTTGCGCGGAACCGCCGCCGCGCGCGTCATGGGTCGGTTCCAGCTTGATCGCGCCCTTGGCCGCGATCTTCTGGTACATGTCGCGCGCTTCCGGCTTGATGACGGCGGCAATCGCGATCAATTCTTCCGCGCGGTCCAGCGCATACGAATCGCGGTAGCGCTCGACCGTGCGCTGGCGTTCCATGACGGCCAGGTACTGGGTCAGCGACGCCGACGCCACGATCCCCAGCAGCAGGACGGCAAACACCCTGCCCGTCATCGACATCCAGAATGCTTTCACGCCGACTCCACCGACACGGCGCCGGCCAGCACATAGCCGCCGTTACGCACGGTCTTGATGATTTGCGGTACGCGCGCATCTTCGCCCAGTTTCTGGCGCAGGCGGCTGATCTGGATATCGATCGAGCGGTCGAACGGGTCCGCATCGCGGCCCTGCGTCAGGTTCAGCAGCTGGTCGCGGTTCAGCACGCGGTTCGGGTGCTCCAGGAACACTTTCAGCAGCCGGAATTCCGCGCCGGACAGCATGATCACGATGCCGTCCGGGTTTACCAGGTGGCGCGCCGTCAGGTCCAGCGTCCAGTTCGAGAAGCGCATCTTCTGCACCTTGTCCGAACCGGTGTTTGATGGCATCGCATGGCTGCGGCGCAGCACGCTGCGTATGCGCGCCAGCAATTCGCGCGGTTCGAACGGCTTGGGCAAATAATCGTCGGCGCCCATTTCCAGGCCCAGGATCCGGTCCAGCGGTTCGCTGCGGGCCGTCAGCATGATCACGGGCAGCGACGACGTGGCGCGCAGTTTGCGGCACAGCGTCAGGCCATCTTCGCCCGGCATGTTCAAGTCCAGCACGATCAAATCGGGACGGGCTTCTTCCAGTTGCTTCCACATGCCGGCGCCGTCCGCCGCACATTGCGTGCGGTAACCGTTGCCTTCCAGATAATCGGCCAGCAGGGTACGGATATCGCGGTCGTCATCGACGATCAGAATGGTAGAAATCGGTTCCATGCCTCAATTATCCTTAGTTCAGGGAGCGATAGCCAATGAGCGATTGTATCGTCTTGTATATCGGAGGAAACTGGCAGCAACACCGAAACAGTTTGATACAAAAGCTCCGGCAAGGGACACGGAAGGGAAACAGCCGGGTGCCAAGATGGTCTCATGTGCAGAGCATTGACCTGCACCCCACTGAAAGGACACATCATGAAAACCACGATTGCCAAAGCTGTAATGGTTGCCCTGCTGGGCCTGGGCGCTGCCGGTTCCACCTATGCCGCCGATCCCGCCACCACCGGCCGCCACGGCCATGCGCTGAGCCAGGAAGAGCGCGCCGCAAAAATGGCGGAACACCAGGCGAAGTTTGCTGAAATGGTGGCCAAGCACCAGGCTGCCCTGCATGACAAGCTGAAGCTGACGGCCGCACAGGAACCGGCGTGGAAAACCTTCGTTGCTGCCGTTACGCCAACGTTGCCGACAACGCCAGTAGACCACGCAGCCGCCGCGTCGATGACGACGCCGGAGCGCCTGGACCAGCACCTGGCCATGGCGAAGCAGCACCTGGCCAAGATGGAAACCCGCGTGGCCGCCACGAAGGTGTTTTATGCGCAGCTGACGCCGGAGCAGCAAAAGACCTTCGATGCGGAAGCAGCCAGGATGCACCACCATATGGCCGGCCGCATGGGCCACCGCATGATGATGCATCACGGCGGCGCCATGTAATGACAACGCCTCCTTGCCTGCCAGGGCAAGGAGGCGTCACGTTGCTGTTTACTTCAACTTTTCCAGCGATTGCATGAATTTCTGCGCGTCCTGGAAACCCACCACGCGGGCGTCGGGGATTTCCCGGCCCTGCGTATCGAACAGGATGATGCCGGGCGGCCCGAACAGCTTGAAGCGCTTCAGCATCGCCTTGTCATCCGCATCATTGGCCGTCACATCCACTTGCAGCAGCACAGTGTTCGCCAGGCGCGCCTGCACTTCCGGCTTCACAAACGTCAGCTTTTCCATTTCCTTGCACGACACGCACCAGTCCGCATAAAAATCCAGCAGCGCGGTCCTGCCACCGGTTTTCGCCAGCGCCGCGTCCAGTTGCGCCACCGTCTTGATGCGCGTGAATTGCAGGCCGTGCGCGGCGCCGCCTTTGCCCAGGTGCGCCAGCGGCGCCAGCACGTCGCGCCCGCCGGTCGCCAAGCCCACCAGTTGCACCGCGCCCAGCGCCAGGAATACCAGCGATACCAGCTTGCCGACGCGGCCGGAACGGGCCAGCAGATACATGCCGTACAACAGGCCCAGGAAGGCAAAGCCCGCCATCGCCACCGCCGCCGGCAGCACCGGCGACACCAGCCACAGCGCCACACCCAGCAACAGCACGCCAAAGAAGCGCTTCACGTGTTCCATCCACTTGCCGGCGCGGGGCAGCAAAGCGCCGGCCGACACGCCCACCAGCAGCAGCGGCACGCTCATGCCCACCGCCATGGCAAACAGGGCGCCGCCGCCGATGACGACGTCGCGCGTCTGGCTGATGTAGACCAGCGCACCGGCCAGCGGCGCGGCCACGCACGGGCCCACGATCAGCGCGGAAATCGCGCCCATGATGAAAACGCCCGCCAGGCGGCCGCCGGACTGGCGGTTCGACGCGGCGCTCAATTTGCTTTGCAGCGCGGCCGGCACCTGCAATTCATACAAGCCGAACATGGATAGTGCAAGAACCGCCATCAGCAAGCCGAAGGCGCCCAGCACCCACGGATTTTGCAGCGCGGCGGCCAGCCCTTCGCCCGCCAGCCCCGCCGCCACGCCCAGCGCCGTGTAGACAATGGCCATGCCCAGCGAATACGTCGACGACAGCAGCAAGCCCCGCGAGCGGCTTGCCTGCGCGCCATCGCCCACGACGATGGACGACAGGATCGGCACCATCGGCAACACGCACGGCGTGAACGACAGGCCCAGGCCCAGCAGGGCGAACAGCGGCAGGATCACCAGCAGGCGGCCGCCCTTCAATGCGGATTCAATGCGGCCCAGATCGCTTTGCTGTTCCGGCGCGGCCGATGCCGCGGCGGGCGCGGCGCCGGCGTTGCCGGCCACCGCGGTGCCGCCGCTGGCGGTCAATTTTGCCGTCGCATCCTGCGGCGAATAGCACAAGCCTTTGTCGGAACAGCCCTGGCCCGTCACCGTCAGCGTGAACGGGCCGGCGCCGTCGACCGGCACCTTGATGGTGACCTGGTGGCGGTACGTTTCCACTTCCTTGTTGAAGGTTTCATCGAATTTGACCTTGCCGGGCGGGATCTGCGGCTGGCCCAGGGTCGCGCCATCGGCCTTGAAGGCGAAACGTTCGCGGTACATGTAATAGCCGTCCGCGATATCAAAGGTGACGGCGGCAGTCTTGCCGTCCACCATGCGGGCGGAGAATTTGAAGGCGACTGCGGGGTCGAGGAATTCGTCTTCAGCGTGGACGGCGCCGGCCGCCAACAGGAACAACGCGGCCAGCAAGCGAATGAAGGTGTGGAACATGACTGCTTTCAGTATGACGGTGCAACGGGTAATGGTACACCGGTCTTTGGCGGGGACAAAGTGTGCGAAACTCATAAGCTTCATCACCTTATGGGATCCGACATGGCAGCCAACCGCATCGCTCTCTTTCCTTTGATTCCCCTGCTGTCGCTGGCGGCAAGCCACGCCGGCGCCCAGGCGCCCGCTGCCGCGCTGAAAGCGATTTCCGAACAAGGCTTGCTGGCCAACATCAAGGTGCTGGCGTCCGACGATTTCGAAGGCCGCTCGCCCGGCTCCGGCGGCGAACGCAAGACCATCGCCTACCTTGAACAGCAATTCAAACAATTGGGCTTAAAGCCGGGAAACCCGGACGGCAGCTATGTGCAGCAAGTGCCGATGCGGGGGCTGACACCATCGCCCGCGTTCAGCTACACGATTGCCGGCAAGACGGTGCCGCTGCGCTTCCCCGACGATTACGTGGCGCATTCCACGGCGGCGCAAACGCAGGTGGCGATCCCGTCGTCGGAAATCGTATTCGTCGGCTATGGCGTGCAGGCGCCGGAATATGGGTGGGACGATTACAAGGGAATCGACGTGCGGGGCAAGACCTTGCTGATGCTGATTAACGATCCGGCCATTCCCGATCCCGCCGACCCGGCGCAACTGGACAAATCCATGTTCAAGGGTTCGGCCATGTCGTATTACGGCCGCTGGACGTACAAATATGAAATCGCCGCGAAACTGGGCGCGGCGGCGGCCGTCATCATTCACGAAACCAAGCCTGCTGCGTATCCGTGGGAAGTGGTGAAAACCGGCGGCACGGGCGAAAACTTCAGCCTGCTGCGCGATGGCCCCGATCCCGATGCGCCGACGGTGCCGGCCTGGATCCACCTGGACCGCGCGAAGGATATGCTGGCGGCCGCCGGGTATGACTTCGACACGCTGAAGCAGGCGGCGCTGAAAAAGGACTTCAAGCCGGTGGCGCTGAACGGCACGGCATCGTTCCAGGTCGACAACCAGGCGCGCACGGTGCAATCGCATAACGTGGTGGCAAAGATCGAAGGTTCCGATCCCAGGCTGAAGAACGAATACATCGTCTACACGGCGCACTGGGACCACTTCGGCATCGATGACAAGCTGCCCGGCCCGCGCACGCGCCAGATTTACCATGGCGCGCTCGATAACGCGTCCGGCACCAGCGCATTGCTGGAGCTGGCGAAAGCGTACAAGGCGCTGCCGAAGGCGCCGAGGCGGTCGATTTTGTTTGTCGCCACGACGGCGGAAGAACGGGGACTGCTGGGCGCGAAGTATTACGCGAAAAATCCGCTTTATCCGCTGAACAAGACGCTGGCCAACATCAATATCGATGGCATCAATGCGTGGGGCAAAACCGCGCAAATTGAAAACGTCACGTCAGGCCATACGACGATGGATGAATTGCTGGCCAAGTATGCCACCATGCAGGGGCGCAAGGTGGAGCCGGATTCCCGGCCGGAACTGGGCAGTGTGTACCGCGCCGACCAGCTGGAATTCGCCCGCGTGGGCGTGCCGGCGCTGTACACGAAAGCGCGCAGCAATTACATCGGCAAGCCGGCCGATTATGCGCGCCAGGTGGTCGACCACTACGTCGCGCACGATTATCACAAGGTCTCGGACGACGTGCGCAGCGACTGGGATTTCAGCGGCGGCGTGCAGGATATCCAGCTGCTGTTCCAGGTCGGCTATGACATCGCACAGGGCAAGGCGTGGCCGCAGTGGAAAGCGGGCTCCGAATTCAAAGGCGCCCCGCGCGGCAAATAACGTCTTACAGCTATCGGCCGTCTATCGAACGATAGTACTAAAGGGGCCAGGCCCCAAAATACCGACTAGTTCCCAATTCCGGGGCGAAAAAAAAGCCGGGCAAGCCCGGCTTTTCATTGTGCTGGCAAAGATTACTCTTCGCCGGTCACTTCAACAGCTTCGGTGATTTCTGGACGGTCCAGCAGTTCAACGAAAGCCATCGGAGCGTTGTCGCCAACGCGGAAACCCATTTTCAGGATGCGCAGGTAGCCGCCGTTGCGGTTTGCGAAGCGTGGGCCCAGTTCCGAGAACAGTTTTTGCACGATTTCGCGGTCACGCAGACGGGAGAATGCCAGACGCTTGTTAGCCAGGGTGTCGGTCTTGCCCAGGGTCAGGATCGGCTCAACAACGCGGCGCAGTTCTTTAGCTTTTGGCAGCGTGGTTTTGATCGCTTCGTGACGCAGCAGCGAAACAGTCATGTTGCGCAGCATTGCCAGACGGTGGGACGAGGTACGGTTCAGTTTACGGAGGCCGTGACGGTGACGCATGGTATTTCCTTTCGAGGTGTTTAAATCCGAGTTCTTCGATCGCCAACGTTTGCACGAGGGCGCGGACCGGTTACAAGTAAAAACGCCCGGGGCGACATGCCCCAGGCGGGTGCTACAAAACGGATTACTTCTCCAGTCCAGCAGGCGGCCAGTTTTCCAGCTTCATGCCCAGGGTCAGGCCGCGGGAAGCCAGCACTTCCTTGATCTCGTTCAGCGACTTGCGGCCCAGGTTCGGGGTCTTCAGCAGTTCGTTTTCCGAACGCTGGATCAGGTCGCCGATGTAGTAGATGTTTTCTGCTTTCAGGCAGTTTGCGGAACGGACGGTCAGTTCCAGGTCGTCCACTGGACGCAGCAGGATCGGATCGACCAGCGGAGCGCGGCTTGGCGCTTCGGCGGCGGCTTCCGTGCCTTCCAGGGCAGCGAACACGTTCAACTGGTCAACCAGCACGCGGGCCGACTGGCGGATCGCTTCTTCCGGCGTGATCACGCCGTTGGTTTCGATGTTGATGATCAGCTTGTCCAGGTCGGTACGCTGTTCCACACGGGCCGATTCCACCGAGTACGATACGCGGCGCACAGGGGCGAACGATGCGTCCAGGATGATGCGGCCGATGGTTTTGTTGGTGTCTTCCGACAGGCGGCGAACGTTGCCCGGCACATAGCCACGGCCTTTTTCAACCTTGATCTGCATGTCAAGCTTGCCACCAGCGGTCAGGTGGGCGATCACGTGGTCAGGGTTGATCAGTTCCACGTCGTGTGGCAGATCGATGTCCGATGCCAGCACGGCGCCTTCGCCTTCTTTCTTCAGGGTCAGCGTCACGGCGTCACGGTTGTGCACCTTGAACACGACACCTTTCAGGTTCAGCAGCAGGTCAACCACGTCTTCTTGCACGCCGTCCAGCGACGAGTATTCGTGCACGACGCCAGCGATGGTCACTTCGGTCGGCGCGTAGCCGATCATCGACGACAGCAGAACGCGGCGCAGCGCGTTGCCCAGGGTGTGACCGTAGCCACGTTCAAACGGTTCCATCACGACTTTCGCGTGGCCGGCACCCAGGGTTTCTACATCGATGATACGTGGTTTCAACAGACTGTTTTGCATGTGTAAATGTCCTTTTCATTACCCTCGGCTCGTTACACCGATAAGGCTGATGGCATTAGTGAAAACGCCCACTCCGGAGAGTGGGCGGGTAAAGCGTGAAACTAAACTGCGGATTAACGCGAGTACAGTTCGACGATCAGCGATTCGTTGACGTCTTGAGCGATTTCGTTGCGCTCTGGCAGCGAACGGAAGGTGCCTTCCATTTTCTTCGCATCAACCGACACCCAAGCTGGCATGCCAACTTGTTCAGCCAGCGACAGGGCTTCAACGATACGGGTCTGCTTTTTCGACTTTTCGCGAACAGCGATCACGTCGCCGGTCTTCACAACGTACGAAGGGATGTTCACAACGTTGCCGTTGATGGTGAACGCCTTGTGCGATACCAGCTGACGCGCTTCAGCGCGGGTCGAGCCGAAGCCCATGCGGTAGGCGACGTTGTCCAAGCGGGTTTCCAGCAGTTGCAGCAGGGTTTCGCCGGTGTTGCCTTTGCGGCGGTCCGCTTCAGCGAAGTAGCGACGGAACTGACGTTCCAGCACGCCGTAGATACGCTTAACTTTTTGCTTTTCGCGCAGCTGGTTGCCGTAGTCGGAGGTACGGGCGCCCGATTTCACACCGTGCTGGCCTGGCTTGACGTCCAGTTTGCACTTGGAATCCAGCGAGCGGCGTGCGCTCTTCAGGAACAGGTCGGTGCCTTCACGGCGGGACAGCTTTGCTTTTGGTCCGATATAACGTGCCACAGTAATTTCCTTTAATGATGATGACGCCCCAGCCACATCGGAATGTGGTTAGGCGCTAGTCCAGTCTTTGTGCAACTGAACGGTGGCTGGCGCCTGCCGGAACGATTCCGACAGACGAAAACAGCCGGACAGTATAGTCGTTACCGACTAACTAGTCCAGCAGTTATCTGAAAACATTGCCGACAAGGCGAACCTTGCCGGCCAGCGCCATTAGATACGACGACGCTTTGGAGGACGGCAGCCGTTGTGCGGCACTGGCGTCACGTCCTGGATCTCGGTGATCTTGATGCCCAGGCTGTTCAGTGCGCGAACCGCGGATTCGCGGCCAGGACCTGGGCCCTTGATGCGAACTTCCAGGTTCTTCACGCCGCATTCCTGTGCAACTTTACCAGCGGCTTCAGCAGCAACCTGCGCTGCGAACGGGGTCGATTTACGCGAACCCTTGAAGCCAGCACCACCGGAGGTCGCCCACGACAGAGCGTTGCCCTGACGGTCGGTGATGGTGATGATGGTGTTGTTGAAGGAAGCGTGAACGTGCGCGATACCTTCAGCGACGTTCTTTTTGACTTTCTTGCGCACGCGAGCTGCTGCTGCGGAGCTTTGTTGCTTAGCCATAGTAGTTTCCTAGATTATTTCTTCAGCGATTGAGCGGCTTTGCGCGGGCCCTTACGGGTACGTGCATTGGTACGGGTGCGTTGACCGCGGACCGGCAGGCCCTTACGGTGACGCAGACCGCGGTAGCAGCCCAGGTCCATCAGACGCTTGATGTTCATCGACAGTTCGCGGCGCAGGTCGCCTTCTACTACGAACTTCGCCACTTCATCACGCAGCTTTTCCAGTTCGCTGTCGTCCAGGTCCTTGACCTTCTTGTTGGTGGCAATACCGGTCTGCTGGCAGATGTACTGCGAGCGCGGACGGCCGATACCGTAGATGGCGGTCAGGCCGATAACGGTGTGTTGGTGATTTGGGATGTTAACCCCTGCAATACGTGCCATTCGTTATTCCTCGAATAAATAACGGTTATTAACCTTGACGCTGCTTGTGACGCGGTTCTACGCAGATTACGCGGACCACACCTTTGCGCTTGATGATCTTGCAGTTGCGGCAGATGCGCTTGACTGAAGCGTTAACTTTCATTTTTGCACTCTTTTCTAGTACGTTTGTTTGATTTACTTGGTCCGGAACACAATGCGGGCGCGGCTCAGGTCATACGGTGTCAACTCAACCGTTACCTTGTCGCCGGGAAGGATGCGGATATAGTTCATCCGCATTTTACCCGAAATGTGTCCAAGTACCACGTGGCCGTTTTCCAGCTTGACTCGAAATGTTGCATTGGGCAGATTCTCCAGAATCTCGCCTTGCATTTGGATGACGTCGTCTTTTGCCATTCGTTACCTTTGCCGCGCTTATCGCGTCGGAATCCCACCCTTGAAGTTAGCCTTACGCAGCAGCGATTCATATTGCTGCGACATCACGTAGTTCTGAACCTGGGCCATAAAGTCCATGGTAACGACTACGACAATCAGCAGAGAGGTGCCACCGAAGTAAAACGGCACTTTCCACTGGGCGTTCATGAATTCCGGCAACAAGCACACGAGGGTGATGTAGACAGCGCCCGCCAGGGTCAACCGCATGAGGATCTTGTCGATGTAACGGGCAGTCTGCTCACCGGGACGAATCCCTGGCACAAAGGCCCCGCTCTTCTTCAAGTTGTCCGCAGTTTCCTTGCTGTTAAACACCAGTGCGGTGTAGAAGAAGCAGAAGAACACGATCGCCACGGCATACAGCAATGCATGAATAGGCTCGCCTGGTGCCATCGATGCCGACAGGTCCTTGAGGAACCGTACGACAGGATTGGCAGCGTCAGCGCCCTTCGAGAACCAGTCCACGATGGTAGCCGGGAACAAGATAATCGACGATGCGAAGATCGGCGGGATCACGCCGGCCATGTTCAGTTTCAACGGCAAGTGGCTGGTCTGGCCGCCATAGATCTTGTTACCGACCTGGCGTTTGGCGTAGTTGACCAGGATCTTGCGCTGACCACGCTCCACGAACACTACGATGTAGGTGACGCCAGCCACCAGGACCATAATGATCAGGGCCGAGAACGCGCCGATCGTGTCGTTCGCCACCTGGGTCAGCAAGCCGCCCAGTGCGCCCGGCAGACCTGCTGCAATACCGGCAAAGATGATGATCGAGATGCCGTTACCAAGACCGCGCTCGGTAATCTGCTCGCCCAACCACATCAGGAACATGGTGCCGGTCAACAGCGTCACGACCGTCACGAAGCGGAAGCCCAGGCCTGGATCCAGCACTAAACCAGGTTGCGATTCCAGCGCCACTGCAATGCCCAGCGCCTGGAACAGAGCCAGACCCACGGTTGCATAACGCGTGTACTGGGTAATCTTGCGCCGGCCGGCTTCACCTTCCTTTTTCAACGCTTCCATCTGCGGCGACACGATCGACAGCAATTGCATGATGATCGAGGCCGAGATGTAAGGCGTGATACCCAGCGCAAACACCGTGAAGCGCGAAAGGGCGCCACCGCTGAACATGTTGAACATGCCCAGGATGCCGCCTTCCTGCGACTTGAACAGTGAGGCCAGTTGTGCCGGGTCTACACCCGGCACAGGAACGTGAGCGCCGATACGATACACCACCAATGCGCCAAGCAGGAACCACAGGCGGCCCCATGGGAAGCCTGCAGCTGCACTCTTGGCAAGTTGTGGGTTGGTCGCCATTGTCGCTCCGATCTAGCCAGCAGCCGCTTAGGCTACCGAACCGCCAGCCGCTTCGATGGCAGCTTTCGCGCCAGCGGTGACTTTCAGACCCTTGACCGTGACGGCTTTGGTGATTTCACCAGAAGCGATCACACGTACGTCGCGCGCCAGGACGTTCAGAACGCCAGCTTGCTTCAGCACCAGGATGTCGACTTCGCCGACAGCCAGCGTGTTCAGGTCGGACAGACGCACTTCAGCTTTGAAGGTGGCGTTCAGCGACTTGAAACCGCGCTTAGGCAGACGACGTTGCAGAGGCATCTGACCGCCTTCGAAACCGACTTTGTGGAAGCCGCCCGAACGCGATTTCTGACCTTTGTGACCACGGCCAGCGGTTTTACCCAGGCCGGAGCCGATACCGCGGCCAACGCGACGCTTAGCGTGCTTCGCGCCGTCCGCTGGTTGAATGGTATTCAATTCCATTGTGTTCTCCAGATCGCAAGCCAGGGCTTACGATACGACTTTCACGAGGTAAGCGACCTTGTTGATCATGCCGCGAACCGACGGGGTGTCCTGCAACTCGGAAACCGAGTTGACACGGCGCAGGCCCAGGCCACGCACGGTAGCGCGGTGGTCTTGACGGGTGCCGATCAGGCCTTTCACCAGTTTGACTTTGATAGTGCTCATGAAGTTCCCCTTAACCCAGGATCTCTTCCACCGACTTGCCGCGTTTAGCAGCGATGTCAGCAGGAGTGCTCATTTTCGACAGGCCGTCCAGGGTGGCGCGCACCAGGTTGTACGGGTTGTTCGAACCGGTGGATTTTGCCACCACGTCCGTTACGCCCATCACTTCGAAGATAGCGCGCATTGCGCCACCAGCGATGACGCCGGTACCTGGCTTGGCTGGGCTCATCATCACTTTCGACGCGCCGTGGCGGCCGGTGACGGTGTGCTGCAGCGTGCCGTTTTTCAAAGGCACTTTGATCAGGTTGCGGCGGGCTTCTTCCATTGCCTTCTGCACGCCGACTGGAACTTCCTTCGACTTGCCTTTACCCATGCCGATACGGCCATCGCCGTCGCCGACCACGGTCAGTGCTGCGAAGCCCATGATACGACCACCTTTGACCACTTTGGTCACGCGGTTGATCGCGATCATTTTTTCGCGCATGCCATCATCCGGCTTGTCGCTTTGCATTTTTGCTTGCATTTTTGCCATGATCGTACCCTTAGAACTTCAGACCGGCTTCGCGGGCAGCTTCTGCCAGCGCTTTGACACGGCCGTGGTAACGGAAACCGGAGCGGTCGAACGCAACTTCGGTGATTCCTGCTTTCAGTGCTTTTTCTGCTACGCGCTTGCCGACCAGAGCGGCGGCAGCGGCATTGCCACCCTTGCCCGATTTGCCAGCCAGTTCGGCGCGCACTTCCGCTTCCACGGTCGAGGCCGAAACCAGTACTTTGGCTTCCGGGGAGATCAAGTTCGCGTAAATGTGCAGATTGGTGCGGTGGACCGACAGGCGGTTCACTTTCAATTGCGCGATCTTGATGCGGGTTTGACGTCCGCGGCGCAGACGAGATTCTTTTTTGTCCATCGTCAGCCCCTAATTACTTCTTCTTGGTTTCTTTAAGCTTAACCACTTCGTCCACATAGCGGACACCCTTGCCTTTGTATGGCTCAGGGGAGCGGTAAGCGCGAACTTCGGCAGCCACCTGGCCAACCTTTTGACGGTCGATACCTTTGATCAGGATCTCGGTCGGGGTCGGGGTTGCGCACGTCACGCCGGCTGGCATGTCGTGCACGACAGGGTGCGAGAAGCCCAGGGACAGATTCAGCTTGTCGCCTTGAGCCTGGGCTTTGTAGCCCACGCCGACCAGGGACAGCTTCTTCTCGAAGCCCTTGGTTACGCCGGTAACCATGTTGTTGACCAGCGCGCGCAGCGTGCCGGACATGGCGTTCGATTCACGGGAATCGTTGACCACGTCGAAGGTCAGGGTGCCAGCGTTGTTTTCTACTTTTACCAGGCCGTTCAGGGACTGGGTCAGTACGCCCAGTGGGCCTTTTACGGTGATCGCTTGTGCGGAGATGGCGACTTCAGCGCCAGCAGGCACAGCGATAGGCATTTTAGCTACACGAGACATTATTGCTCCTTACGCGACGTAGCAGATGACTTCGCCACCCACGCCATTGGCGCGTGCTTTGCGGTCGGTCATGACGCCTTGCGGGGTCGAGACGATGGCAACGCCCAGGCCGTTCATCACGGTCGGGATTTCGCCCTTGCCTTTGTAGACGCGCAGGCCCGGACGGGACACGCGCTCCAGGCGCTCGATTACAGGACGGCCTACATAATATTTCAAACCGATTTTGAGTTCCGACTTGCCACCGTCAACGGTGACTGCGAAATCTTCAATGTAACCCTCGTCCTTCAGGACGTTGGCAATCGCTACTTTGACTTTCGACGATGGCATGGCCACGGTCGTTTTTTGCACGCCTTGGGCGTTGCGAATGCGGGTCAGCATATCGGCGATAGGATCGCTCATACTCATTGCTTGTTCTCCTATTACCAGCTGGCTTTGGTCATACCCGGGATCTCACCACGCATGGCGAATTCACGGAGCTTGATACGGCCCAGGCCGAATTTACGGAAGGTACCACGTGGGCGGCCGGTGACGACGCAGCGGTTACGCTGACGGGTCGGTGCGGAGTTACGTGGCAGCGCCTGCAATTTCAGGCGAGCTTCGTAACGCTCTTCTTCCGACTTCGACTGGTCATCAATGATGGCCTTCAGAGCGGTGCGCTTGGCAGCGAATTTGTTTGCCAGGTCGACACGCTTCTGTTCACGGTTAATCAGTGCGAGTTTTGCCATGATCTACTTAGTTCCTGAACGGGAATTTAAAGGCGGCGAGCAGCGCTTTGGCTTCTTCGTCGGTCTTCGCGGTGGTGGTGATCGAAATGTTCATACCACGCAGCGCATCGATCTTGTCGTACTCGATCTCAGGGAAGATGATCTGCTCTTTCACACCGATGTTGTAGTTGCCGCGGCCATCGAAAGATTTGCCGGACACACCACGGAAGTCACGCACGCGCGGCAGGGCCACGGTGATGAAACGGTCCAGGAATTCGTACATGCGGGCGCCGCGCAGGGTCACCATGGTGCCGATTGGGTAGCCTTCGCGGATTTTGAAACCTGCGATAGCTTTACGGGCCTTGGTGGTCACTGGCTTCTGGCCTGCGATCTTGGTCAGGTCGCCAACAGCGTGCTCCAGCACTTTCTTGTCAGCGATGGCTTCGCCCACACCCATGTTCAGGGTGATCTTGGTCAGGCGAGGCACTTCCATTACCGTCGTGTAACCGAATTTTTCGGTCAGTTCGGCAACGATTTTGTCTTTATAAACTGCTTGCAGACGGGCCATTTCTTATTACCCTTTCACTACTTCGCCGTTCGACTTGAAGACGCGGACTTTTTTGCCGTCCACATCTTTGAAGCCTACGCGATCTGCCTTACCGGTCGCAGCGTTGAACAGAGCAACGTTGGACACGTGAATAGGCATGGTCTTGTCAACGATGCCACCAGTTACGCCAGTCATCGGGTTCGGCTTGACAGCCTTCTTGGCGACATTGACGCCGTCAACCACGACGTGCTCTGCGTCTACGCGACGCAGCACGGTACCGCGCTTGCCTTTGTCTTTACCGGTCAAAACGATGACTTCGTCGTTTTTACGAATCTTATCCATTGCTGACTCCTTACAGAACTTCCGGTGCCAGGGACACGATCTTCATGAACTTTTCAGTACGCAGCTCGCGCGTAACTGGTCCAAAGATACGGGTACCGATCGGCTCCAGCTTGTTGTTCAGCAGGACAGCGGCGTTGCCGTCGAACTTCACCAGGGAACCATCTTGGCGGCGCACACCTTTAGCGGTACGCACAACCACGGCGTTGTAAATTTCACCTTTTTTGACACGACCACGTGGCTGAGCCACCTTAACGGTGACCTTGATCACGTCGCCAATGCCAGCATAACGGCGCTTGGAACCGCCCAACACCTTGATGCACAGAACTTCCTTGGCACCGGTGTTGTCGGCTACTTCGAGCCGGCTTTCAGTTTGAATCATAGTATTCTCTTTCCCAACTTAAGCCGAAGAATCCACACAATATGGACCTCTCGGTCAGTCTTGGTCCCGCCATCGGCAAAGATTGCCTTTGTTTGGGTGCTTGACCTTCATACAAGTACTGACCGCGATCCATGTCTGCGGAGAGACACTTTGCGGCGATACATGAACGAAGCCCGCAAGTATTACATAAAACCTGCGGGCCTGCAAGAACTAATTAAAACTGCCTCCCAGGCTTGCGCCGGGGAGGCAATCTCAATTAAACGATTTGTGCAGCTTGCACTACACGAGTCACCGTCCACGCCTTCGTTTTGGAGATCGGACGACCTTCCTGGATCTCGACCGTATCACCGGCTTTGACCTGGTTGGATTCGTCATGTGCGTGGTATTTAGCCGAGCGCACAATGATCTTGCCGTACAGAGGGTGCTTCACGTGACGTTCGATCAGAACGGTAACGGTCTTGTCCATCTTGTCGGAGACCACTTTACCGATCAGCGTGCGCTTGAGCGACTGTTTCACTGGCTGGTTCATTTGGCTTCCTTCTGATTCATGACCGTTTTTACACGCGCGATATCGCGGCGTACCTTCTTGAGCTGCGAAGTGTTGCTCAGTTGTTGCGTAGCGACTTGCATACGCAGACCAAACTGGGCCTTCAGCAGATCGGCCAGCTCTTTTTGCAGAGCTGCCTGGTCTTTGCCGCGGAGTTCAGATGCTTTCATATTTCACTCCTATTATTGGCCAACCTGGCGCACCACGAAGGTGGTAGCCAGCGGCAGTTTGGCAGCAGCCAGGCGGAACGCTTCGCGTGCCAGTTCTTCACCGACGCCGTCCATTTCGTACAGGACTTTGCCTGGACGGATTTCAGCGACGTAGTACTCTGGATTGCCTTTACCGTTACCCATACGGACTTCGGCAGGTTTGTTCGAGATCGGCTTGTCCGGGAACACGCGGATCCAGATACGGCCGCCACGTTTGATGTGACGGGTCATGGCACGACGTGCCGACTCGATCTGGCGAGCCGTGATACGGCCACGTGCCACGGCTTTCAGGCCGAACTCACCGAACGACACAGCGGTGCCGGTGGTGTGCGAAATGCCGGTGTTACGGCCTTTCTGCTCTTTACGGTACTTCCTGCGGCTTGGTTGCAGCATGGTTTATTCTCCTGCTTTCTCAGCGGCAGCCGGCTTGGCAGCGCGGCGAGCAGCTGGCGCGCCTGGCTTGGCGCCTGGGCCTGGACGTGGACCACGGCTAGGTTTGCCGTCGTCACGGCGTGGGCCGCGTGGTTTTTTCTCGTCAGCCGGGGTATCGATCACCGGTGCTTCGCCAGCGGCGTTGCGGTCACCTTTGTATACCCACACCTTGACACCGATGATGCCGTAGGTGGTTTCAGCTTCGCTGGTGCCGTAGTCGATATCGGCGCGCAGGGTGTGCAGAGGCACACGGCCTTCACGGTACCATTCGGTACGTGCGATTTCGATGCCGTTCAGACGACCCGACGACATGATCTTGATGCCTTGGGCGCCCAGGCGCATGGCGTTCTGCATCGCGCGTTTCATCGCGCGGCGGAACATAATACGCTTTTCCAGCTGTTGCGAGATCGAATCGGCGATCAGTTGAGCATCGATTTCCGGCTTGCGGATTTCTTCGATGTTCACGTGCACAGGCACGCCCATGATCTTCGACAGTGCGGTCTTCAGCACTTCGATGTCTTCGCCTTTTTTACCGATCACCACGCCCGGACGGGAGCTGTAAACGGTGAAGCGCGCGTTCTTGGCTGGGCGCTCGATGACGATGCGGCCAACGGAGGCGTTCTTCAGTTTCTTTTTCAGGAAAGCGCGAGCTTTCAGGTCTTCGTTCAGCATGGCAGCGAAATTGCCGTTGCCAGCGTACCAGCGCGAGGCCCAGTTACGGGTGACTGCCAGACGGAAACCGGTTGGATGAATTTTCTGACCCATCTTTTGGCTCCTTAGTTACCGACGGTCACGTACACGTGACAGGATTGTTTCGAGATGCGGTCACCACGGCCTTTTGCACGGGCGGTGAAACGCTTCAGGATCGGGCCCTTTTCGACGTAGATCGTTTTCACGAACAGTTCGTCGATATCGGCGCCATCATTGTGCTCAGCGTTGGCGATTGCCGACTCCAGCACTTTCTTGATGATGGCGGCGCCTTTTTTCGGGCTGAACTGCAGGATGTTCAGCGCAGCGTCGACCTTTTTGCCGCGAATCATGTCAGCCACCAGGCGGCCTTTCTGATCCGACAGGCGCACGCCTTTGAGGATAGCTTTAGTTTCCATTATTTCTTAGCCTTTTTGTCAGCAGCGTGGCCCTTGAAGGTACGGGTCAGCGCGAATTCGCCGAGCTTGTGACCAACCATGTTCTCGGAAACGTACACAGGCACGTGCACCTTGCCGTTGTGCACGGCAATGGTCAGACCGATGAAGTCAGGCATGATCGTCGAGCGACGGGACCAGGTTTTAATTGGCTTTTTGTCTTTGGTCGCTTGAGCGGCTTCGACTTTTTTCACCAGGTGGGCGTCGCAGAACGGCCCTTTTTTCAATGAACGAGTCATGGTTTATCCTTATTTCTTGCCGCGGCGCGAAACGATCATCGAAGACGTACGCTTGTTCGAGCGAGTCTTCTTGCCCTTGGTGTGCTGGCCCCATGGCGATACTGGGTGACGACCAGCAGCGGTACGACCTTCACCACCACCGTGCGGGTGGTCGATCGGGTTCATCACCACACCGCGAACGGTCGGGCGAACACCGCGCCAGCGCATTGCACCGGCTTTACCAATCTTGCGCAGGCTGTGTTCGGCATTGCCGACTTCACCCACGGTTGCACGGCACTCGATGTGCACGCGACGCACTTCGCCGGAGCGCAGACGCACCTGAGCGTAAGTACCTTCACGAGCCATCAGGACCACAACGGCACCAGCCGTACGGGCCATCTGAGCACCCTTGCCTGGCAACATTTCCACGCAGTGGATGTTGGTGCCGACTGGGATGTTGCGGATTGGCAGGCAGTTACCTGGTTTGATCGGCGCTTCCGAACCGTTCAGCAGCGTGTCGCCAACAGCAACGCCTTTCGGGGCGATGATGTATGCGCGCTCGCCGTCGGCGTAGCACAGCAGAGCGATGTGCGCCGTACGGTTTGGATCGTATTCGATACGTTCCACTTTCGCAGGAATACCGTCCTTGTTGCGCTTGAAGTCAACAACGCGGTAGTGATGCTTGTGGCCACCGCCGATGTGGCGGGTGGTGATGTGACCGTTGTTGTTACGGCCAGCAGTCTTCGATTTCTTTTCAACCAGGGCGGCGAACGGACGGCCTTTGAACAGGTCGCTGTTTACCACTTTCACCATGCCGCGACGGCCTGGGGAGGTTGGCTTCATCTTAACGAGTGCCATTATTTAGCCTCCTCGGAGAAATTGATTTCCTGGCCTGGCTTCAGGCACACGAAAGCGCGCTTGGTGTGGTTGCGACGACCGACGAAACGGCCCGAACGCTTGACTTTACCTTCGCGGTTTACGGTTTGCACCGATTCCACTTCCACCTTGAACAGCAGTTCAACGGCGGCTTTGATTTCTGGCTTGGTTGCGTCTGGCAGAACCTTGAAAACGATTTGCTCGTTTTTCTCGGCGACCATGGTAGCTTTCTCGGAAATTACCGGAGCTACCAGCACCTTCATCAGGCGCTCTTCGCTGTGTTTGATGACTGCGCTCATGCCAGCATCTCCTCAATCTTGGCCAGTGCCGCTTTGGTGACCAGGGTCTTTTTGTAGAAGACCAGCGACATTGGATCTGCTTGGCGCGGCTCGACAACCAGCACGTTCGGCAGGTTGCGGGAAGCCAGCAGCAGGTTTTCTTCGATGTTCTCGGCAATGATCAGCACCGAGTCCAGGCCCATGCCGGTCAGCTTTTGCGACAGCAGCTTGGTCTTTGGCGCTTCGATCGCCAGATCTTCGATCACAACCAGGCGCTCTTCGCGGGCCAGTTGGGACAGGATCGAGCACAGACCAGCGCGATACATCTTCTTGTTCACTTTGTGGGTGAAGTTCTCGTCAGGCGAGTTCGGGAAGATGCGACCACCGCCGCGCCACAGTGGCGAGGAGGACATACCAGCACGAGCACGGCCGGTACCTTTTTGGCGCCATGGCTTCTTGGTCGTGTGGTGGACTTCTTCACGGTCTTTCTGCTTACGGTTGCCGCTGCGAGCATTGGCTTGGTAGGCGACCACGACTTGGTGGATCAGGGCTTCGTTGTAGTCACGGCCGAAGACGGTGTCAGCGGCGGCAACGTTGGAGGCTGCTTGACCTTGAGCATTCAGGAGCTTGAGTTCCATCGATTAAGCCCCTTTCTTTGCTTTAACTTTAACAGCAGGCGACACGACAACTTGGCCGTTCTTCGCGCCTGGCACGGCACCTTTCACCAGCAGCAGCTGACGTTCGGCGTCGATACGAGCGATTTCCAGGTTCTGGGTGGTAACAGTAACGTCACCCATGTGACCGGTCATGCGCTTACCAGGGAACACGCGACCTGGATCCTGCGCCATACCGATCGAGCCTGGTACGTTGTGCGAACGCGAGTTACCGTGGGTCTGACGACCGGAAGCGAAGTTGTGGCGCTTGATGGTACCGGCGTAGCCTTTACCGATGCTCGTGCCCTGAACGTCGATCTTTTGACCAACTTCGAACAGCGAAGCAGCGATAACTTCGCCAGCTTTCAATTCTGCGGCTTTAGCAGCGTCAACGCGGAACTCTTTCAACAGAGTACCTGCTTCAACACCAGCTTTAGCATAGTGACCGGCAGCTGCTTTAGTCACGCGGGAGGCGCGACGCTGACCGAAGACAACCTGAACAGCGGAGTAACCGTCAACTTCAGGGGTTTTGATTTGCGCAACACGGTTGTTCGACACGTCCAGCACGGTGACAGGAATCGAATCCCCGTCATCGGTGAAGATACGCATCATACCAACCTTGCGACCGAGGAGGCCAAGGCTCATATTTTCTCCAATTCCACCTACGATTGGGTGGAGTCTATTGAACTACTAAAAATGGTATAGATAAAAAGATGATTCCATACCGAAGCCAGCTAGTGTACTGTGATTTGCCCCTTGACGCAACAGCTTTGTACGAGGTATGTCAAATATTCCCGGCGGCGGCCGGCGCCTTGTTGCAAGCCACCGCCACCTGCCCCGGCAGGCAGGTATAACCGCGGAAAATATCGGGGTCGTGACGCCCCAGTTTTGCATGCAAGATGTGCAATAAATCGCGATATGGCGCACTGCCAGCGGCCGTGGCGCACGGCAGCGCCAGCCGGTACACCGGGGCCACGCCCTGCCCCGCCACGGCCACGTCACGGTAAGCGCTGACCACCACAGCAGCCAGTTGCGTGCCCGGCCGCACATCGAGCTGCCAGGCCACACTTTCATAGCTGACCAGCACCAGCAGGATGCGCGCGCCCCGGCGGTCCAGCACTACCCGCACCGGGCCGCCTGGCTGGCCCGCGACATAGCCTGACACCACCGCCAGTTCCGCGCCCTCCGCCAGCGCGGGCATCAGCAGGCCGCCGGGATGCATCATGCCGGCCCCGCTTCCGATTCGATGGCCTGCGCCGCGCCACCCAGCTGGTACCAGTCGACCTTGCGGGTCGCAACCATGATGGCGGCCAGCACGGCAAACAACAGGATCGAACCGAGCACCAGCGCATTGTCTTCCGAACACAGCAAGCCATACAGCGCCCCATACAGCAGGGTCAATGCACCACCAAAGGCAAAACCACGGCGGCGGTCACGCAGCACGTGCGCCAGGTAGTAGCCGATCAGGCCGATGCAGGCGGCGCTGGCGGCGGCATAGGCCAGGGCAAACGCGAAATGCTCGGACAAGCCCAGCAGCAACAGGAAAAACATCGCCAGCGACAGGCCCACCAGCGCATATTGCACAGGGTGGATCGGCAAGCGCTTGAGGATTTCAAACACGAAGAAGGCGGCAAAGGTCAGCGCCACGAACAGCAGGCCATACTTGGTGGCACGGTCCGCCAGGCTGTACGCGTTGACCGGCTCGACCAGCGCCACGGAAAAACGGTCCAGCGCCGTACCGGCACGCGCGCCGGCTCCTTGCGCGGCAGTCGCAGCCGTCGCGGCAGCCGCGCGCCCTTCCCAGTCATCGGCCGCCATGTTCAGCAATTCCTGACGCACATTGGCGGCCAGCGATGGCACACGCCACGTGGTGGCAAAGCCCGTGTCGGAAATCTCGCGTTTTTCAGGCAGGAAGCGCCCGTTGAATTGCGGATGAGGCCAGTCCGATTTCACGGTAACGACATTGTTCTTGCCGACCGGGATGAACGACTGGCGCTCCATGCCCGCCAGGTTCAACGCAAAGGAAAACGGCACCTGGCCACCCTCCAGCACCGCCGGCCCCAATGTCGCGTGCAAGCCCCGTTTATATGCGCCCAGCAACGCATCCTGCGCGAATTCCACGGTGCCACCGCCCCACTGCAATTGCGGAATGTCGCGCAAGCCCCGCACATCTTCGATCGGCAGCGCCAGGTAGGGTTGTCCGGACAGCGTCACGCGCGCATCCCTGGCGCGCGGCAGGTCAGCCACCACGGGCAGCGTAAAGACGCCGGCAAATTTGTGCTGGCCGTTATAGACCAGCACTTCGTGGATGCCCCGGTGGCGGCGCTCGGCGCCGATACTGCCCTGCACTTGCAAGTCGTCCGGAAACACCAGGTGGCGGCGTTGCGTGACATTGGTGGTGACCTTGACCTTACCTTCCGGCGTGGTTTCGCGCACGTCCACTTCTTCCGTGTACGGCACCACCAGCACCGGGCCGATCACGGTCTGCTCGCCCACCGAATCGCTGGCAATGCTGGCGGCCGCCTGTTCGCGGAACTGCATGCGCGATGTCACCGTGGACTCGATCATCATCAGCGGAATGCCCAGCATCAGCATCAGGACGACAATGATGAGCACTTTGAAAAATAGTTTATTTTGCATGACGCTTTCCCGGGGGTGAAATGCGGCCAGTGTAGGAAAGCGCCGTGTGGTCACGATGTGCGCCGCGTGCGCTGAAGATGCGGCGAATATGCGCCGGCGGATTTACAGCGTCAGCGGCAGGGGCAACGCCAGCTCCGCGCAACAGCCGCCTTGCGCGGCATTTGCCACCGTGACCGTGCCGCCGTGCAGCGCCGCCACTTCGCGCACGAAGGGCAGGCCCAGTCCCGTGCTCTTGGCGCCATCGGGCCGGGGCAGCGAATAAAAGCGTTCGAACAGGCGCTCCTGCGCATACGCCGGGATGCCGGGGCCGCTGTCGCAGATGGCCACGACAGCAAAGCCGTCCCGCCTGCAGGCCGCGATGCGGATCACGCTGCCCGGCGGGGCAAAACCAATCGCATTGTCCAGCAGGTTGCCCACGGCCTGGCGCAGCAGCAACTCGTCGCCCTGCACGTGCAGCGGCGTGCCGCCCTCGCCCATGTCGAGCACTTGCCCGCGCTCGGCCAGCGCGCCGGAAAAATCCCCTGCCACGACGGCGCACAGCGCATGCACATCAACCGGCGCGGCCTGCTCCAGCCGCTGCTGCTGCTCCACCCGCACCAGTGCCAGCAGCTTGTCGATCAGGCGCTTCTGGCGCGTATTCTGTTCCAGGATATTGCCGAGGAAACGCCGCCGCTCGGCTTCCGGCATGTCTTCCTGCAGCAGTTCGGCCGACGCCTGGATCGCGGCAATGGGCGACTTCAATTCATGCGTCAGCGTGTGCATCAGCCGCTCAGCATATTCCTTGCCTTCCAGGCGCGTGCGCATGGCTTCCAGCGCGCGGGCCAGCGTGGCGATTTCGTTATTGCCGAAGTCCGGCAGCACGGCCTTGCGGCCAGCCTCCACGTCCGCCACGTAATCCATCAGCCGGCGCAAGGCGCGCGCCAGCCACCACGCGAACGCCATGCCCACCAGCAGCGACAGGCCCAGCAGCAGCGCGCCCCAGCGCAGGATGACGCGCTGCCCGCGTTCAATGAAGCCTTGCGCGCTGGCGTTGGGTTTGGCCACCGTCAGCACGCCGATGATGCGGCTGCGGTCGGCCGGATCGAGGATGGGCGCCGCCACGTACATCACTGTGCTGTTTTCGTCGTCCGGGTCGGACCGGGTGCTGCGCGCGCCATATTTGCCGCGCAAGGTCAGGTACACATCATTCCAGCGCGAGTAATCCTTGCCGACATCCGTGCCGGCCGTATCGAACAGCACGATGCCGCCGGCGTCCACGATATAGACGCGGTAATCGAGGTGGCGCTTGGTGATGCCACCAATGCGTGCGCTGACGCTGCGGCGCGCATAGTCGCGCATGGGCGGCGCGATGGCCGTCAGCGCACCACTCTTGACGTCGGGCGCCGCCATTTCCGCCAGCAGATTGGCGGTATCGACCAGCGTGTCTTCCTGCGATGCGCGCACACCCGGCTTGACTTCGTCGACAAAGATATTCAGCAGGAACCAAGCCGCCAGGCCAACGATGAGCACATAGCCCAGCAGGATGCGCAGGCCGATTTTCATGCGGACAAACTGTAGCCCATACCCCGGTGGGTCTGGATCGGATCGGCACCCGGGTCGATGACGCGCAGCTTGGCGCGCAGCGAACGGATATGGCCGTCCACCGTGCGGTCCAGCGTATCGGGCGCGTCGGTCCACACGCGGTCCATCAATTGCGCGCGCGACAGCACGTGCCCCGGATGTTCGACCAGGGTTTTCAGCAACAGGTATTCGTAGCGCGTCAGGTCCAGCGGGCGGCCCCGGAACAGGATGCGCGCCTCGGCGGCGCGCAACTCGAAGCCAGCGGTGGCGGCAAGACCAGCCGTTGCGCCACTTTGCACAGCGGGCGCCGCGTCCCGCACAGGTGGCTGCAAGCGCCGCAGCACCACGCGGATACGCGCCACCAGTTCGCGCGGTGAAAACGGCTTGGTGACATAATCGTCGGCGCCGATTTCCAGCCCCACGATGCGGTCGATTTCATCGCTGCGCGCCGTCAGGAAAATCACGGGCGCATCGGAAAACTGGCGCAGCCGGCGGCACACTTCCAGGCCGGAAATATCCGGCAGGCCGACGTCGAGCACCATCAGCGCCGGCGGCTCGGGCGCGCGCATGGCGGCCAGCGCCTGCTCGCCCAGGGCCACATGTTGCGGGCAATAGCCATCGGTGCGTAGCGCATACGCAATGCTGTCGGCAATGGCGGATTCGTCTTCGACGATGAGGATGGTTTTGGACATGGCCGACTGTAGCGTTCGGCAGCGGCCTTGTCCAGATGGTAACAATGATCAGCAGAACCAGCCGGGGCGGGCCAGCACGTAAATACTGTTGGCCATATTGCGGCCCAGGTCGACCGTCACGTGCTCGGCCTTGAGGATGTCAAAGCCGTGCGTCTTCAGCAGGGTCTTGATGGCGCGCAGGTTGAAGTAATTGATGTGTTCGTGGAACTGGTTGGGCCATGGATTGCGCTCGGTGATATCGAATGGCACGTCGACAAACAGGAAACTGTTACGGTGGAACAAGGGCTTCATGGCTTCCATGATGGTGGCCGGATAAGGGATATGCTCCAGCACATTGGCATTCATCACCATATCCACTTGTGGCACCAGCTTCAGGTCGGTGACGCTCTCCACGCCGTCCAGCGGCACCGCGCCCGATACTTCGTAGACATACTTTTTCTGCAATCCCGCAAAGGGCGGGATGTTCTGCCCCTGGTCGCCCCCGTAGTCAAGGATGGACTTGATGGCATTGCCGTCAACCAAGCCGGAGAGGAAGCGCAGCAAGGTATCCATACGGGCCTGGGTCTCGCGCGGATCGATACCGACCTGGGCCGCAACGTCGGCATAGCCCGGCTCATATGCGGTGCGCTCCTGGTTGTATTCCTCGCCCCGGTAATCCTTGTAAATGCGCGCCATTTCCTCTTCGTCATAGCGCACCTGCGAAAAAATCAGGTCGCAATCGCGGCACTGCATCGCATGGGTGAATACCGTGGGGGAAAAAGTGCCGCCGCCGAAGTTGATTTCGGTGATAGGAAATTCGCACACCCTGTGGGCGACGAACGGACTGACGAAGCCCAGCTTCTTGTTCAAGTTGCGGGAAGCACATACCGGGCATTGCGAGGCGTTTTTCATGCATCCCTCCGCTCAGCGATGACATGCATCAATAGTAACGAGATTCCATCTTGCGCAACACACAATATGCACAGCCACGGCTGTAAACGGCACCGGGGCCGGGTGCCACGCTGTATCAGCGCAACATCCCGGCCCCGGTGGGCAGTGGCGGCTCGCTTGGAGCCGCCGTGCCGAAATCAATTATTGCAGTTTGATTTCCACGTCCACGCCAGCTGGCAGGTCCAGCTTCATCAGTGCGTCAACGGTCTTGTCGGTTGGGTCGACGATGTCCATCAGGCGCTGGTGGGTGCGGATTTCGAACTGGTCACGCGAGGTTTTGTTCACGTGCGGGGAACGCAGCACGTCGTAACGCTGGATACGGGTCGGCAGTGGAACTGGGCCTTTGACAACGGCGCCGGTGCGCTTAGCGGTGTCAACGATTTCCAGTGCGGACTGGTCGATCAGTTTGTAGTCGAAAGCCTTCAGGCGGATACGGATTTTCTGGTTTGGTGCGGTCATGATGATTCCTCAAAAGAGCGAACTGGCAACTGTATAGCGCCAGCATTGATCAAAGAACGGTTGTTACAACAGCAGAGCCGGCTATGTTACCACAGCCGGCTCTGTTTGTTTCATCGCAGCCCCGGAGGGCCGCAAAAAAACTAGTCGCTATTAAGCGATGATCTTGGCAACCACGCCGGCGCCAACGGTACGGCCGCCTTCGCGGATAGCGAAGCGCAGACCTTCTTCCATAGCGATCGGGCTGATCAGTTTAACGGTGATCGACACGTTGTCGCCTGGCATAACCATTTCTTTGTCTGCTGGCAGTTCGATCGAACCGGTCACGTCCGTGGTACGGAAGTAGAACTGTGGACGGTAGTTGTTGAAGAACGGGGTGTGACGGCCGCCTTCGTCTTTCGACAGAACGTAGATTTCGCCGGTGAAGTGGTTGTGCGGCTTGATCGAGCCTGGTTTTGCCAGAACTTGACCACGCTGAACGTCTTCACGCTTGGTGCCGCGCAGCAGCAGACCAACGTTGTCGCCGGCTTGACCCTGGTCCAGCAGCTTGCGGAACATTTCCACGCCGGTGCAGGTGGTTTTCACGGTGTCAACGATACCAACGATTTCGATCTCTTCGCCGACCTTGATCACGCCACGCTCAACACGGCCGGTCACCACGGTGCCGCGACCCGAGATCGAGAACACGTCTTCCACTGGCATCAGGAACGTGCCGTCAACAGCGCGCTCTGGGGTTGGGATGTACGAATCCAGTGCGTCAGCCAGACGGACGATGCACTCTTCGCCCATTTCGCCAGGCTGGCCTTCCAGCGCCATACGTGCCGAACCTTTGATGATTGGCAGGTCGTCGCCTGGGAATTCGTATTTGGACAGCAGCTCGCGCACTTCCATTTCAACCAGTTCCAGCAGCTCGGCGTCGTCAACCAGGTCGCACTTGTTCAGGAACACGATGATGTATGGAACGCCAACTTGGCGGGCCAGCAGGATGTGCTCACGGGTCTGTGGCATTGGGCCGTCAGCAGCGGAGCAAACCAGGATCGCGCCGTCCATCTGCGCAGCACCGGTAATCATGTTCTTGATGTAGTCGGCGTGGCCTGGGCAGTCAACGTGAGCGTAGTGGCGGTTGGCCGTTTCGTACTCAACGTGAGCGGTGTTAATGGTAATGCCGCGTGCTTTTTCTTCTGGAGCAGCGTCGATCTGGTCGTAAGCTTTGGCTTCGCCGCCGAATTTCTTCGACAGAACGGTTGCGATCGCAGCGGTCAGGGTGGTTTTGCCGTGGTCAACGTGACCGATGGTGCCAACGTTTACGTGCGGTTTAGTCCGCTCGAACTTTTCTTTTGCCATTTTAATTCTTCCTTAGAACTAGATATTTAAGGTTTGTCCGGCCGGGAGGATCACCCCTCGGCCGGAATAACGGGATTTTACTTCGCTTTAGCGGTGATGATCGCGTCGGTCACGTGCTTAGGCGCTTCGGAGTAGTGCTTGAATTCCATCGTGTAGGTAGCACGGCCCTGCGTTGCGGAACGCAGAATGGTCGAGTAACCAAACATTTCGGACAGCGGTACTTCGGCCTTGATGATCTTGCCGCCGCCGCCTGGGATTTCATCCATGCCCTGCACCATACCGCGGCGGGACGACAGGTCGCCCATCACGGTACCGGCGTAGTCTTCCGGCGTTTCCACTTCCACAGCCATCATTGGCTCCAGAATCACTGGGTTCGCGCGTTTGCAGCCTTCTTTGAACGCCATCGAGCCAGCCATGCGGAACGCGTTTTCGTTCGAGTCCACATCGTGGTACGAACCGAAGGTCAGCGTTACTTTCACGTCGACCACTGGGTAGCCAGCCAGCACGCCCGAGTTCAGGGTTTCGCGCACACCTTTTTCAACCGCAGGGATGAATTCGCGAGGAATCACACCGCCTTTAATTGCGTCGATGAACTCGAAGCCTTTGCCTGGTTCTTGCGGCTCAACGGTCACAACAGCGTGACCGTATTGACCACGACCACCCGACTGCTTGACGAACTTGCCTTCCACATCGGTAACTTGCTTGCGGATGGTTTCGCGGTAAGCAACCTGTGGCTTGCCGACGGTAGCTTCCACGCCGAATTCGCGCTTCATGCGGTCAACGATAATTTCCAGGTGCAGCTCGCCCATACCACCGATGATGGTCTGGCCGGATTCTTCGTCGGTCTTCACGCGGAACGAAGGATCTTCCTGTGCCAGGCGGTTCAGTGCCAGGCCCATTTTTTCCTGGTCAGCCTTGGTCTTCGGCTCAACAGCCTGCTGAATCACCGGCTCAGGGAATACCATGCGCTCCAGAACGATGATCGACTGTGGGTCGCACAGGGTTTCACCGGTGGTCACGTCTTTCAGGCCCACGGCAGCGGCGATGTCGCCGGCGCGCACTTCTTTGATCTCTTCACGCTGGTTGGCGTGCATCTGCAGAATACGGCCCAGACGTTCTTTACGCTCTTTCACCGAGTTGTACACGGTGTCACCAGCATTGACCACGCCCGAGTACACGCGGAAGAAGGCCAGCTGGCCAACGAACGGGTCGGTCATGATCTTGAATGCCAGCGCCGAGAATTTCTCGTCGTCGGCAGCTTTACGCGAAGCAGGCTGCTCGTCGTCGTCGGTGCCGTTCACTGGTGGAATGTCCACTGGCGATGGCAGGTATTCGATGACGGCGTCCAGCATGGCTTGCACGCCCTTGTTTTTGAACGCGGTACCGCACAGCATCGGCACGATTTCGGAAGCGATGGTACGGTTACGGATCGCTTTCTTGATCTCGGCTTCGGTCAGTTCGCCTTCTTCCAGGTACTTGTTCATCAGCTCTTCGCTGGACTCGGCAGCCGCCTCGACCATCTTCTCGCGCCACTCGGCAGCGGAATCAGCCAGTTCAGCAGGGATATCGACGTAGTCGAATTTCATGCCTTGCGAAGCGTCGTCCCAGATGATTGCTTTCATCTTGACCAGGTCGATCACGCCTTTGAAGTTGTCTTCAGCGCCGATTGGGATCTGGATCAGAACCGGGTTGGCCTTCAGGCGCGAACGCATCTGTTCGTACACTTTGAAGAAGTTGGCGCCGGTACGGTCCATCTTGTTCACGAATGCCAGACGTGGCACTTTGTACTTGTTAGCCTGACGCCATACGGTTTCCGACTGTGGCTGAACACCGCCCACTGCGCAGTAAACCATGCAAGCGCCGTCCAGAACGCGCATCGAACGCTCCACCTCGATGGTGAAGTCCACGTGACCCGGGGTGTCGATGATGTTGATGTGGTGTTCTGGGAAGTTGTTGGCCATGCCTTTCCAGAAGCAGGTGGTCGCCGCGGAGGTAATCGTGATACCGCGCTCTTGTTCCTGCTCCATCCAGTCCATGGTGGCGGCGCCGTCGTGCACTTCACCAATTTTGTGGTTCACGCCGGTGTAGAACAGCACGCGCTCGGTCGTGGTGGTTTTACCTGCGTCGATGTGAGCGGAAATACCGATATTGCGGTAGCGCTCGATGGGGGTCTTACGGGCCATGTTAGATCCTAAATCTTTTAATGGACAAAACCGGACGCCATTTTCCTGAGAAAAATGAGCCCGGCTTCAATCATTGAATAAATGGCCGGGAACCAGTCCCGGCCGAATTTATTAGAAGCGGAAGTGCGAGAACGCTTTGTTCGCTTCAGCCATACGGTGGACTTCGTCACGGCGCTTCATCGCACCGCCACGGCCTTCCGCGGCTTCCAGCAGTTCACCGCCCAGACGCTGCGGCATGGATTTTTCGCTGCGCTTGTTGGCAGCTTCACGCAGCCAGCGCATCGACAGGGCCAGGCGGCGCACTGGACGCACTTCAACTGGAACCTGGTAGTTGGCGCCACCAACGCGGCGGGACTTAACCTCGACCAGCGGTTTGGCGTTGTTGATCGCAGCAGCGAACACTTCCAGAGGATCCTTGCCGGATTTTTGCTGGATATGGTCGAATGCGCCGTAGATGATGTTTTCTGCAACCGACTTCTTGCCGGACAGCATCAGCACGTTAACGAATTTAGCGACTTCGGTGTTGCCGAATTTTGGATCCGGCAGAATCTCGCGCTTGGGGACTTCACGACGACGTGGCATTTTATTTCCTTCCTGTCTTCAGTTGAGCGCCTCTGTAGGCACTCGCGGAGGCCATCAAAGCCTTCCACTTACTCGGTCTCGCGACCGCCTCAACTCATTAATGTAATTGTTTAAACGTTAAAGCTAACGTTAAAAAATTACTTCTTAGCTTGCTTGGCGCGCTTGGCACCGTATTTCGAGCGAGCTTGTTTACGGTCTTTAACACCCTGGGTATCCAGCGAGCCGCGAACCATGTGGTAACGAACACCTGGCAAGTCTTTTACACGACCGCCGCGCAGCAGAACAACGCTGTGTTCCTGCAGGTTGTGGCCTTCACCGCCGATGTACGAAATCACTTCGAAACCGTTGGTCAGACGCACTTTGGCGACTTTACGCAGTGCCGAGTTAGGCTTCTTAGGAGTGGTGGTGTATACACGGGTGCATACGCCACGCTTTTGCGGGCAGTTTTCCAGTGCCGGCGATTTGCTCTTCACGCGCAGGGAAACGCGTGGGTTGCGAATCAATTGATTGATGGTTGGCATCGTTCTTAATCCAACAAAATTACTACTCATTGACATCCCGCACAGCAAACCGTGCTGTCCGGGGGCTAAAACCAGTCTCAACAGGGCACCGAGGCACATATAGCCACCCACATGGAGCGGCCGTTAAAATGCGTATACGATGCGCAGAATAAATTGAGAACTCGCGAGTATAGACGCATGCTGTTGCACGGTCAACAGGTTTAGTGCAGTGCACAGGGCGTTTTTGCACATTTCATAGGCAATCCACCGAAGGCGCTTCCATGCCCTGAGGGAACTGTTAATATTTCCATCACCATCGTTACTCGTACCACATCCGGCGGAGAACTCGCTTGAACCAGCACATTTTCATCAGCCTGGCGTCATACCTCGACCCCATGCTGTTCTTCACGCTGAACGACGCATTCAGCAAGGCGACACGGCCTGAATTGCTGCGTTTTGCCGTGGTGGACCAGAACCGCAGCAGCCAGCGCGAACAAATCGCGGCGCTGCCGTTTGCCCACCAGGTGCGCTACCTGTTTGTCGATATACAAGACACGCTGGGCGTCAGCTGGGCCCGCAACCAGGCGTTTTCCCTGTACGACGGCGAGCAATTCCTGCTGCAAATCGATTCGCACATGTGTTTCGAGCCTGGGTGGGACGAAAGCTTGCGGCGCCAGCATGCGCAATTGCTGGCCCGCTCCGCGAAACCCATCCTCAGCACGTACCCGTACCGCTTCGACATGGTGGACGGCAAACCCCAATACACGCCGCCCGAGGGCAAGACCGTGCTGGTGCTGCGCCCGCACCCGGATACACCGCTGACGGCCAGCGAAGTGGTGTTGCGCTTCCTGGCCAAACACTTGTTTACCGACCAGCCGGTGGCGGGTTGCCATATCGCGGCCGGGTTTGTTTTCTGCTGCGGCAACTTTATCGAAGAAGTGCCCTACGACCCCTACCTGTACTTCCACGGCGAAGAACAAAGCCTGGCGGTGCGCGCCTATACGCGAGGCTGGGATATCTTCCACCCGCTGCACGTGCCGCTCTACCATTTATATAAGGCGGCCAACACCCCGCACGAAACCCACCACTGGCATGGCGACGTGGCCAGCCAGCGCGCGTTCACCGGCACCTACCTGACGGCGCGCGCCGCCAGCCGCCTGAACCGCCTGCTGTGCGGCGACGGCTTGCCGGGCGCCTATGGCCTGGGCACGGTCCGCACCATGGAACAATTCGCCGCGTTTTCCGGCATCAATTACCGCCTGCGCCAAATCAGCGATCCGTTTAACGGCCAGTTGTGCTGAACGACGCGCTGGGCGCACATATGGGCATTCCGTTTAACGGCCAGTTGTGCTGAGCGCCCAATAACCTGCCCCGGCTCGCCGTCCGAAGCCGCCATGCATGCGCCGCAACTGGCATGCATGGCGGCTTTCGCTGCGCGAAAACCGCCCTACGGATTTGACGTCGCGGCAGCCTGATGCTCTCTCGCCTTCCCACCACAGTTTTTTCGCCTAAAGATTCGCGCTTGCCCGATAATGGCCCCTTTTTTCCGCCGCTTTCTTATGCAATCGCGCTTGCCCACGGCATTCATCCTGCTGAGCTACCTGATCCTCACGCTGGTCCCCTTCCTGCCCCTGGCGCTGGGCAAGCCGCTGGACCATGCGGCGAATATCGTGGCGATGGAAATCTATGCGTGGCTGGCGGTATGGGCCATCTTCAAACGGCCGGCCTGGTTCCACTGGCTGCTGCTGCCTGCCTTCATCGGGCTGCCGATCGAAGTCTACCTGCTGATCTATTACAGCCAGGGCATTTCCACGCACCACCTGGGCATCATTGCGGAAACCAGCCCGCGCGAAGCCATGGAATTCCTGGGCAGCACCGTGTGGCTGCTGGCCGCCGTCATGACGGGATCCATCGTGTGGTTCATCGCGGTCTGGGTCGCGGCGCTGCGCACGCGGGCGCTGGCCATGCCGGCGCAGGCACGGCAGGCGGTGCTGGGCATTGTGGCCGTGCTGGCGGCACTGGCCTGGTATGGGTGGGAATTCGGCGTGGCGGCGCCGGCGCCAGCCTCCGCATCCGTCCCGGCCGCCGCCTCACGGGCGGCATCGTCGGCATCTTCAGCGTCCGCCGCATCCGATGACGCTTCGGACGAGGAAGAGGAAGAAGACGACAGCAGCGCCAGCAACGCATCCGTGCCCGGCTCCGTCGCCGGCGCCAACCGCACCGGTAAAAAACTGGCGCCGCTGCCCCACTGGCTGCGCATCCCGCCCGACTATTACGATTTCGCCCGCACCTGGCCATTCGGCCTGGCGGGACGGGGCGTGGACTTCTACGACGAGCGTGAACACCTGGCCCGCCTGGGGCAGGCCAGCCGCAGCTTCACCTTCGGCGCGCACCAGGCGGCGGTGGACACGGTGCCGGAAACCGTGGTGCTGGTGATCGGCGAATCGGCCCGCTACGACCGCTGGAGCCTGAACGGTTACGCGCGGGACACCAATCCGCTGCTGTCGAAGGAAACCAACCTGGTGGTGCTGCCGGACGTGGTGACGGCCGTCTCGGCCACGCGTCTGTCGGTCCCCGTCATCATTTCCCGCAAACCGGCCACGCAAAGCCTGGAAGACGGTTTCGCGGAAAAGTCGTTCATCACGGCATACAAGGAAGCGGGCTTCCGCACGTTCTGGCTGTCGAACCAGATTTCATTCGGCCAGTTCGACACCCCCGTGTCCGTGTTTGCGCGGGAAGCGGACGTGGTGCAATTCATGAACCTGGGCGGCTACACGAACAATTCGAATTTCGACGACATCCTGCTGGCGCCGCTGCAGCATGCGCTGGCCGATCCGGCGCCGAAAAAACTGATCGTGCTGCACACGCTGGGCAGCCACTGGAATTACAGCCAGCGCCACCCGAAGGAATTCGACAAGTGGCAGCCATCGCTGTTCGGCGTCGACAAGCCGGCTTACACGGACTTGAAGATCAAGCCGCAGATGAACAACAGCTATGACAATTCCGTGCTGTACACGGACTGGTTCCTGTCGCAAGCCATCGGCAAGCTGAAAGCGCCGGAACAGCCGGTGTCGCTGCTGTACGTGGCCGACCATGGCCAGACCTTGTACGACGGCGCCTGCCGCCTGGCGTTCCATGGCCACAACACCATCCACGAATTCCGCGTTCCCGCATTCGTGTGGTACTCCGATCAGTACAAAGAGCGTTATCCTGAGAAGATCAAACAACTGGCGCGGCACCGCAAGGCCAAGCTGGCGACGGAAAACATGTTCCACACCTTGCTGGACATGGGCGACATCCGCTATCCGCAAGACCGGCTGGAATGGAGCTTCGTCAACGAGGGCTTCAAGCTGCACAAGCGTTACGTCGACAGCTATGGCTGGACCAATTACGACAATGCCGTGATCAAGGGCGATTGCAGCGAAGTGGTGGAGAAAAAGAAAAAATAGGAGAGTCCATGAAGGCGGCACGGCTGGCATCGATCGACATGTTGCGGGGCTTCGTCATCATCCTGATGGCGCTGGACCATACGCGGGATTTTTTCGGCCTGGCGCCGTTCGGACCGGAAGACTTGTCGCAGACCACGCCGGGCTGGTTCATGACGCGCTGGGTCACGCACCTGTGCGCCACCGTATTCGTGTTCCTGGCCGGGTCGTCCGCCTGGCTGCGCGGCGCCCGCTCCGCTTCCGATGTCTTGCCCGACGCCCGTCCCGCCCTGTCGCGCTACCTGCTGAGCCGGGGCGCCATGCTGCTGGTGCTGGAATGGACGTGGATCAGTTTCAGCTGGCAGTTCGGCTACAACGTGACGATCTTCCAGGTGATCTGGGTGCTCGGCGCCGGCATGATCGTGCTGGCCGGGCTGGTGTGGCTGCCGCGCTGGCTGGTCGCCGCGTTCGCGGCGCTGCTGATCTGCGGCCACAATGCGCTCGATGGCTGGCAGCCGGGCGGCTTGCTGTGGCAGGCGCTGCACCAGGGCGGCTTTTATCCGGTCGCGGGCAATTACGGGCTGGTGATCGTGTATCCGCTGATCCCGTGGCTGGGCGTGATGGCGGCCGGATATGCGGCCGCCCCCGTCTTCCGCCTGCCCGCGCCGCAGCGGCAGCGCCGCCTGCTGCTGTCGGCGGCCGTGCTGCTGGCGGCTTTCATCCTGCTGCGCACGTGGAACGTGTATGGCGATCCCGCGCCATGGGCGCCGCAAAACAAGGGCTTCGTTTTCGACGTGCTGTCCTACCTGCGCGTATCGAAATACCCGCCATCGCTGCAATACCTGTGCGTGACGGGCGCCATCGGCCTGGCGCTGCTGGCCGCCTTCGAACATGTGCGCACGGTGCGCCCGCTGATGCTGTTCGGCGGCTCGCCGCTGTTCTTTTACACGGTGCACATCGCGCTGATCCATTTACTGGCCGGCGTGTATTTCATGGCGCGCTATGGCGAAACGCCCACCTTCATCGGCGGCGCATTGAAACTGCCGGAAGGCTACACACCATCGCTGCTGACCACCTACACCGCCTGGCTGGCCATCCTCGCGCTCATGTACGGCCTGACGCTGCTGTGGCAACGCCGCCAGCGCCCCATGCTGGCGCCCGGCGTGGGGTCAGGCGCGCAATGACGGGTTACGAGGTCAGTACCCCGTCACAGTTTTGAGGATGCGCCAGATGGCTGCTGAGCCACGCGTGCACCTTGTGGGCCCTGGCATCGATAGCATCGCCGAAGCCATGCTGCGACAACAGCGCGATGCCATTGGTCCGCGCCAGCACCCCGCTGCGCACGTGCAGGCGGCCATGGGCGTCGGGTTCCACGCACAGAGGCGACAGCGCATGGGCCAGCAGCGGCGCCAGCACCACGTTGTGCGACGACACGATCACCATCCCATGCCGCGCCAGTTCATCCAGCACGGCGGCCGCCGCCGACACGGATTCCACGTGGTTCGTGCCCCGGAAAATTTCGTCGATCAGGAACACGGTCCGCCCCTGCGCCGCCAGCGCCAGTAATTCCCGCGCGCGGCGCAGCTCGGAGATATACAGGCTCTCGCCATCGGCCAGGCTGTCTTCATTCTGCATGCTGGCATACACCGGCAGCAGCGGCGCCTGCGCGCACTGCGCATAGCAAAAGCCGAACGCGCGCGCCGCCACCAGGTTCAATCCCACCGTGCGCAGCAGCGTGCTCTTGCCCACGCCATTCTGGCCCGAGATGAACGCGCCGCTGCCCCGCACGTCGACCGACAGCGGGTGGGCGTCCGCCACCAGCGGATGCACGACGCTGTCGAGCACCACCGCATCCGACACTTCCACCGCGCAGACCACGGGCGCCTCCCGCACGTGCCGCGCCAGCGCCAGGTCCGCTTCCAGTTCCGCCACCAGCCGGTAACTGTCCCGCAGCGCAGCGAGCCGGTCGACGAAGGCGTTCCTGCTGTTGAAGTAATGGCGTATATTCGCCAGCAACATCCACTCGCTGTATTCGCTCACCCCCGGCAGCATCTGCAGCGGCGAGCGGCCCAGTACGCGGCTGGCCCGGCCCGCGTCGCGCGCGCCCGGGCGCAGCGCCGCCACGTAGGGAGCGCCCGCGCTGTCCGCCGGCAAACCGCCCAGCATGCTGTGCGCACGCAGCAATTGCTGCAGCGCCGCCACTTGCCGGCCCCACGCCTGCGCCCGCACGTACCATGCGACTTGCACGCCCATCAGCACCACCCACAGGGCCAGCGCGGCAATCCAGCCCGGCCCCCACACAAATGCGAGCAGCACCGACAGCATCAGCGCCACCGGCAATAACGCCAGTGCCCCGCTCCAGCGGGGTGAACGCGCCGGTTCCGGCCCGAACAGCATCTGCGCCACTTCCGTATCCACCGCGCGCAAGCCGCGGCACGCATCCGTCAACGCGTCGAACGCCGCCCCGTCATCGGCCAGCGCCCGTACCCGCGCATAGGCGGCATCCTGTCCGCCCAGCAGGCGGCGGTACAGCGCCTGCCGTCCGAATATGCTGCAGCCCTGCGCAACGCGCTCGAGGTAAGCATCGAGCTGCAATTCATCCCAGGTCTGGCCATCGATGTGGGCGGCGCCACCCTGCAGTTGCCCGTACATCGCCACATCCGTGCGGGGAAAAGGGAAGTCGATCGCGGGGGCCTCATAGCCCATCAGCAGTTTCAAAAGTTTCATCATGGGCGACAAATATGTCCGATTAGTAACTTTACAAGAGCCGCCGGGCGGACAGCCGGACATCCCCGGACACCGGTGGACAGCGCGGACGCGTCCGCTCATCGGCGGACAGCAGTTAAAGTCACATGAAATCAAATACTTAGCAACTGGCACAGATCCTGCATAGTTTGGCGACAACATTAGCCGTCATCTCACTCCCATGATCCGCGACACATCACACCAAGACCGAGTCATCGCCCCGCCCGCCGGCGTCCAATGGAAGCGCAAGCTGGTCATCGCCGCCATCGCCGCCGCCGTCGCGGGCACGGGCTACACGCTGGTCACCACGTGGACCGGCAGCAGCCAGTCCGTCAATGCTTCCCGGCTGCGCATCGCCGACGTCACGCGCGGCACACTGGTGCGCGACGCGGCCGTCAATGGCCGTATCGTGGCCGCCGTCAGCCCGACGCTGTATTCGACGTCGCCATCGACCGTCACCTTGAAAACCCACGCCGGCGCCACCGTGAAAAAGGGCGACGTGCTGGCCATCCTCGAATCGCCCGACCTGACCGATGAATTGAAGCGCGAGCAGGCGATGTACCAGGAACTGTCGGCCGAAGTGGCGCGCCAGCAAATCCTCGCCCGCAAGCAAAAGATGCTGGCGCGGCGCGATGCCGACACGGCGGAAATCGACCGCCTGTCCGCCCAGCGCACGCTGGAACGCTACAACAGCGTGTCCAACGAAGGCGTGGTGGCCAAGATCGATTACCAGAAAGCCAAGGATGCGCTGCAGGCGGCGGAAATCCGCGCCCGCCATGCGGCGCAGGCGGCGGAACTGGAAGGCGACAATGTGGCGCTGGAATTGAAAACCAAGTCGGCCCAGCTGGAACGCCAGAAACTCACCTTGGCCAACGCGCAGCGCAAGGTCGATGAGCTGACCGTGCGCGCGCCGGTCGACGGCTTTATCGGCACCTTGTCGGTGCCGAACCGCAGCGTGGTGCCGGCCAATGCGCCGTTGATGACGCTGGTCGACCTGTCCGCGCTGGAAGTGGAAATCGAAGTGCCGGAAACGTACGTGGCCGACATGGGCATCGGCATGAATGCGGAAATCCTGGTCGGCGCCGCCAAGGCCATGGGCAAGCTGTCCGCGCTGTCGCCGGAAGTGGTGAAAAACCAGGTGCTGGCCCGCGTGCGCTTCACCGGCGCGCAGCCGGAAGGCTTGCGCCAGAACCAGCGCGTGTCGGCCCGATTGCTGATCGATGAAAAACCCAACACGCTGATGCTGCCACGCGGCTCGTTCGTGGAATCCGAAGGCGGCCGCTATGCCTACGTGATGCGCGACGGCGTGGCCACACGCACGCCGATCCGCCTTGGCGCCACCAGCGTCAACGCCGTTGAAATCCTGTCCGGGCTGAAGCAGGGCGACAAGGTCGTCATCTCCGGCACCGAAACCTTCGCGAACGCCGAGCGCGTCTCGATCAATCAATAAGTCAGTCAATCACCTATCCAGAACCCGGGAGCCCGCACCATGCTGCGCATGAAAAACCTGAGCAAAGTCTACCGCACCCACATGATTGAAACGCACGCACTGCGCGGCTTCGAAATCAATGTCGAACAGGGCGAATTCGTCACTGTCACGGGACCGTCCGGTTCCGGCAAGACCAGCTTCCTCAACATCGCCGGCCTGCTGGAAGAATTCACCGATGGCGAATACATCCTCGACGGCACCAACGTGAAAGGCCTGGACGACAATGCCCGTTCGCGCCTGCGCAATGAAAAGCTGGGCTTTATTTTCCAGGGTTTTAATTTGATTCCCGACCTGTCGCTGTTCGATAACGTCGACGTGCCACTGCGCTACCGTGGCTTCAACGCGGCCGAGCGCAAGGAGCGCATCGAAGACGCGCTGGCCAAGGTCGGCCTGGCGTCGCGCATGCGGCACTTCCCGGCCGAACTGTCGGGTGGCCAGCAACAGCGCGTGGCGATCGCGCGCGCACTGGCCGGTTCACCGAAGCTGCTGCTGGCGGACGAACCCACCGGCAACCTCGATACGCAAATGGCGCGCGGCGTGATGGAACTGCTGGAAGAAATCAATGCCCAGGGCACGACGATCCTGATGGTCACGCACGATCCTGAACTGGCGCAGCGTTCGCAGCGCAACGTGCACATCATCGACGGCCAGGTATCGGACCTGGTGCGCAAGACGCCAACCCTGGTGCAAGCGTAAAGGAAGCCGCGCATGTTCACTTACTACTTCAAACTGGGCGTACGGAGCCTGCGGCGCAATCCCGCGCTCACTGCGCTGATGGTGCTGACACTGGCCATCGGCGTAGCCGCCAGCATCGCCACCCTGACCATCCTGCACGTGATGTCCGGCGATCCGCTGCCCGCCAAGAGCGCGCGCCTGATCGTGCCGCTGGTCGACAACGGCCCCACGCAAGGCTACACGCCGGGCGACAAACCCAACGACCGCCAGCTGTCGTATATCGACGCGGCGAACCTGTTGGCCGGCAAGCAGGGCGACCGCCGCACCGCCATGTATGGCGTGGCCGGTCCCGTGGAACCGGCGCGCAAGGATTTGAACGTGTTCATGGCGTCCGGCATGGCGCCCACCGGCGATTTCTTCGCCATGTTCGACGTGCCCTTCCTGCATGGCCAGGGCTGGACCGAAGCGCATGACGCGGCCGGCGCCGACGTCGTGGTGTTGAGCCGCAAACTGTCGGAAAAACTGTATGGCAACGACAATCCCGTCGGCCGGCGCATTACCCTGATGGGCTATGAATACCAGGTCACGGGCGTGATCGACCGCTGGGATCCGATTCCCCGCTTCCACCGCATCATCGGCAGCAATGGCGGCGCGTTCGGCAGCGAAGATGAATTCTTCATCCCGTTCTCCACCGCGATCCGCCACCAGTACACGCACAACGGCAGCATGAATTGCACGGCGGACCGCGATCCCGGATTCGACGCGCTGCTGAAATCCGAATGCACGTGGATCCAGTTCTGGTTCGAACTGCACTCGTCGGCCGACCGCCCGGCCCTGCACAGCTGGCTGAACGCCTACGCCGCCGAGCAGAATAAACTGGGCCGCATGAAGCGCAACGCGCCGACGCAGATGTACAACCTGATGGAATGGCTGGAATTCCTGAAAGTGGTCGGCAACGACAACAAGCTGTCCGCATGGCTGGCATTCGGTTTCCTGCTGCTGTGCCTGGTCAACACCATCGGCCTGCTGCTGGCGAAGTTTTCCGTGCGGGCGCCGGAAATCGGCGTGCGCCGCGCACTGGGCGCCTCGCGCAAGGAAATCTTCTCGCAATTCCTGATCGAGACCACGGTGGTCGGCCTGGCCGGCGGCGTGCTTGGCTTGCTGCTGGCCTTCGGTGCGCTGGCGCTGATCGCCATGCAATCGAAACAGTTGACGGTGGTGGCGCAAATGGACTGGTTCATGCTGCTGATGACGTTCGTGATGGCCGTGCTGTCCGCCATCCTGGCCGGCCTGCTGCCGACGTGGCGCGCGTGCCAGGTGACGCCGGCCCTGCAATTGAAATCGCAATAAGGAGAGTCGCACCATGGAATTCCGTCCCATTTTGTCCGCACTGCTGCGCAACAAGACCGGCCCCGTGCTGGTGGCGATCCAGGTGGCATTGAGCCTGGCGATCCTGGCCAATGCACTGCATATCGTGAACATCCGCCAGGCCGTGGCCAACCGTTCGACCGGCATCGAACAGGAACACGATATCTTCCACGTGCAGGTCAGCCCGTTGCGCGAACTGTCGCATGAAGAACAGCTGGCCCGCATCAAGTCCGATACCGCCGTATTGCGCGCGGTGCCGGGTGTGCTGTCGGTGGCCAATACCAGCCAGACGCCGTTGTCCCGTTCCGGCAGCTACAACAGCGTGTCGGCCGACCTGAAGCAGGACAAGGAATCGGGCGTGGCCGCGTTTTATATCTCGGCCGACTCGCTGGTGAAGACGTGGGGCCTGAAGCTGATCGAAGGCCGCGACTTCAATGAAGCCGACGTCGTGGAAATCGACCAGAAAACCAGCAAGGAATTCCCGAAAACCATCCAGATCACCAAGGCCATGGGCGAAAAAGTGTGGCCCGGCGCCACGTCGTTCCTCGGCAAGACCCTGTACATGGGTGTCGGACCGGAAGCGCGTCCCGTGCGCGTGATCGGCGTGATCGACACCTTGCAATCGCCCGGCGGCCAGGTGGGCGCCGATGGCGAAACCAGCACTATCGTGGCCGTGCGCCTGACGGGCGACCGCAATGCGCAATACACGGTGCGGGCGGAACCGGGCCAGCGCGACCGCGTCATGAAGGAAGCGGAAGAAGCGCTGCGCCGCGCCGCCAACAACCAGGTGGTGTTGAAACTCAAGACCCTCGATGAAGACCGCAAGGAACGCTACCGCGCCGACGTGGGCCTGTCGTGGATGCTGGTCACGGTCAGCGCCCTGCTGCTCTTGGTCACGGCCAGCGGCATTGTCGGCATGGCCAGCCTGTGGGTGACGCAGCGCCGCAAGCAGATCGGGGTCCGCCGCGCACTGGGCGCGCGCCGCATCGACATCCTGCGCTACTTCATCACGGAAAACATCATGATCACCAGCATCGGCGTCTTCACGGGCGTGCTGCTGGCGTTGGGACTGAATCAGTTGCTGGTCAGCGCGCTGGAAATGGCGCGGCTGCCGGCCACTTACATGCTGGGCGGCGCGGCGATCTTCTGGGCGCTCGGTATCGGAGCCGTGTATGGCCCCGCGTGGCGCGCGGCGTCGATCTCGCCGGCGATGGCGACCCGCAGCGCGTAACCCGCGCAGTACGCCCTGAATGTGGCATCCGCGCCATGTAACCGTATCCGGATTTCGGTTATGCTGGCGGGATGCCTACCGTACTGATCATCGATGACAACGCCGCTATCGCGGTTGCCCTGGACGTCCTGTTTTCCCTGCACGATATCGACACCTTGAGCGCCGCGTCGCCGGAAGAAGGCCTGGCGCTGCTGGCGCGCCAGGGCGCTGGCATTGACCTGGTGATCCAGGACATGAATTTCACGGCCGACACCACGTCCGGTGCGGAAGGCGTGGCGCTGTTCCGTGAAATCCGCCGGCGCCATCCCGACCTGCCCGTGATCCTGCTGACGGCATGGACGCACCTCGATGCCGCCGTCAACCTCGTCAAGGCGGGCGCCGCCGATTACCTGGCCAAGCCGTGGGATGACCAGCGCCTGCTGGCCACCGTCACCAACCTGATCGAACTGGGCCAGGCCAACCGCGCGCTGGCGCAGCGCATGCACAGTGACATCCGCCAGCGCCGCGACCTGGAGCGCCACGATTTGCGCGGCATGATCTGGCAAGACCCCGCCACCGAACGCGTGATCCACCTGGCGTGCCAGGTGGCGAAATCCGATGTCCCCGTGCTGATCACGGGCCCGAACGGGTCCGGCAAGGAACGCATCGCGGAAATCATCCAGGCCAACTCATCCGTACGGGAAGGCCCGTTTGTCGTCCTCAATTGCGGCGCGCTGCCTTCGGAACTGATCGAGGCGGAATTGTTCGGCGCCGATGCGGGCGCGTACACGGGCGCGTCGAAAGCCCGCGAAGGCAAATTCGAAGCCGCCGATGGCGGCACGCTGTTCCTCGATGAAATCGGCAACCTGCCGCTGGCGGGCCAGATGAAGTTGTTGCGCGTATTGGAAACGGGCCGCTTCGAACGGCTGGGTTCCAACCGCGAACGGCAGGTGCGCGTGCGCGTCATCAGCGCCACCAATGCCGACCTGCAAGCCATGATCCGCGCCGGCACCTTCCGCGAAGACTTGTTTTACCGCCTGAACGTGATTGAACTGGCGCTGCCGCCGCTGGCGGGCCGTCCCGCCGATATCCTGCCGCTGGCCCACCACTTCCTCGATGGCCGCAAGACGCTGGACGCCGGCGCGCAAGCCACGTTGCAAGCCCACACATGGCCGGGCAACGTGCGGGAATTGAAAAACGTCATGGCGCGTGCCTGCCTGCTGGCGGCCGGCGACGTGATCAAGGCGTCCGACCTGGGCTTGCCGGTGGCGGCCGCGCCCGTTGCCGCCGATGCGGAACCCGACCGCGACGCCATCACGCAGGCGCTGCGGCGCGCGCACGGCGTAGTGGCGCAGGCCGCCGCCGAGCTGGGCTTGTCGCGCCAGGCGCTGTACCGGCGCATGGAACGGCTGGGCATCGCCCGCTGATGGCCGGGCGCGTGCGGCACCCGAAGGGCGTGCGCCTTTCCCTGCTGACCCGCTGGTCGGCGCTGCTGGCCACGCTGCTGACCCTGGGCATCCTGATTGCGCTGGCGCTGACGCGGCTGTTGCCGGACCAGCCGGTGCTGGTGGTGGCGATCTGTCTGCTGGCGGTGATTCCCCTGGCGATGATCACGATCCGCGCCCAACTCGAACACATCCTGTCGCTGTTCCGCGCTCTGACGGGCACCGTTACCAGCTACAAGGACGGCGATTTTTCATTCAGCCTGCACTGGCCGCAAAACGATGAATTGAGCGACCTGGTGGCCGCGCACAATGAACTGGGCCGCGTATTGCGCGAACAGCGGCTGGGCCTGGTGCAACGCGAACTGCTGCTCGATACCATGGTGCAAAACACGCCGGTCGCCATGCTGCTGGCCAGCGAGGGCGGCCATATCGTGTATGCGAATATCGCGGCGCGCCAGTTGCTGAACCAGGGGCGCAAGCTGGAGGGAAACCGGCTCAACGATGTGCTGGACCAGTCCGCGCCCGCGCTGCGCGAAGCGCTGGCCCGGGGCGGCGACGGCTTGTTTACCGTGGACAGCAGCGATACCGCCGAAGGGGAAGGCGAGGATGTCTACCATCTGGCGCGCAGCAGTTTCAACCTCAACGGCCGCAAGCATGAATTGCTGTTGCTGCGCCAACTGACGCAGGAATTGCGGCGGCAGGAAGTGCAGACGTGGAAAAAAGTCATCCGCGTCATCAGCCATGAATTGAACAATTCGCTGGCGCCGCTGACGTCGCTGGCGCACTCGGGCGCGGAGCTGGTGCGGCGGGGCCAGACCGAGCGCCTGCCGCAAATCCTCGCCACCATCGAAGAACGCACACGCCACCTGGAAAGCTTCATTCTCGGCTATGCGCGCTTTGCCAAGCTGCCATCGCCCCGGCTGGAACAGCATGACTGGCCCGCGTTTATTGCGCGGCTGGGGGACCAGGTGGCTTTCACGCTGACGGGGGAATTGCCGGCCGAGCCGGCGTGTTTCGATGGCGCGCAAATGGAGCAGGCGCTGTTGAACTTGCTGAAGAATGCGCATGAATCCGGCTCGCAGGCCGATGGGGTGTCGCTGGACGTGCAGCGGGTGCAGGGCATGGTCCGGATTGCCGTGCAAGACCGCGGGCCCGGCATGAGCGACACGGTGCTGGCCAACGCGCTGGTGCCGTTTTACTCCACCAAGCGCAGCGGCACCGGCCTGGGCCTGGCCCTGGCCCGCGAAATCGCCGAAGCCCACGGCGGCCGCATCCTGCTGGCCAACCGCGACGGCGGCGGCCTGGCCGTCACAATGATCCTGCCCCTGCTCACCACTTGCTGATGTTGATTGGGGCCTGCCCCTTTGTTGATTGGGGCCTGGCCCCTTTAGCACTATCGTTCGCACTGCAAACGATAGTGCTAAAGGGGCCAGGCACCGAAATGTCGACTTGATGGGCTGGCTGGTAAACTGGCGGCATGAAACCGACTTCTTCCCGCTTTGACCTCCCCGGCCACCCGCCCGCCACCATCACTGAATTCGAGGGCGTCCGTTCGCTGCACCTGGGCACGTCCTGGGTGCAGGGCGCCATGCGTCTTGCCAAGCCCGATGCGATCGAGCTGGAATATGTGCAAATGATGATGATGTGGATGCTGTTCATGGAAAAGCCCCGCCACATCGTCCAGCTGGGCCTGGGCAGCGCGGCGCTGACCAAGTTTTGCTACCAGCGCTTCCCCGATGCGAAAGTCACCGCCGTCGACCTGAACCCGAACGTCATCGCCATTTGCCACGCCCTGTTCGGCCTGCCGCCGAACGATGCGCGCCTGAACGTGGTGGAAATGAATGCACTGGATTTCGTCATGAATCCCGCCAACCACGGCAAGGTCGACGTGCTGCAAGTGGATTTGTACGACGAGGAAGCGCGCGGCCCCGTACTCGATACGCCCGAGTTTTACCAGGCTTGCGCCGATTGCCTGACCGACAAGGGCATCATGACTGTCAACGTGTTCGGCGATTACATGAACTACGACAAGAACTTCCAGCACATGGAACTGGCGTTCGACGCCGTGGTTTGGCTGCCGGAAGTGCATGACGCCAACATCATTGCGGTGGCGTTCAAGCAATCGCCGGCCATCGACTTTTCCGACCTGTACGAGCGGGCCGCCACCATCAAAAAGCAAATGAATTTGCGCGCGAAAGGCTGGGTCGACGGCCTGAAGTCATGGATGCATGACCATGCGTGAAACAATCGCCAAGCAATTGCTTTTTTAATATGTATTAGCAACCAACCGGCAAGAATACGATATCTCACCACAGAAATCACTAGTGATTCACAAATAAAGTATCGTTTATTCAGCGAAAACACTTTATTACAACACTGAACAACTTAGAGGAAAGATAATGCTTTCACGCTCCAAGCGTGCGGAGTAGTATTTTTGCGCCAATGTTTACCCAACGTCATTGCGCACACAATACGTCACTAAAAATGGACTCCCCATGCAAAGAGCAACCAAGCCCGCCTTCCCTCCCCTGTTCCAACGCACGCTGATCGCCAGCGCCATCCTGCTGGCCGCTTCCCAGGCTTCCGCACAGACTGCTCCCGCCGCTTCCGGCGAAGAGCAGACCGTGGTCGTGCTGGGTTCGCGTTCGACGGCCAAGACCGCCCTGGACACGTCCGCGCCCGTCGGCCTGATTAACCTGAAAGACATGCAGAATGCCGGCCCGCTGGAACTGGGCAAGCTGCTGCAGACGCTGGACCCATCGTTCAACTTCTCCAGCACCTTCATCAGTGACGGCACCGACATCATCCGTCCCGCCACCCTGCGCTCGCTGGGCCCGGACCAGTTGCTGGTCCTGGTGAACGGCAAGCGCCGCCACCAGCAGGCGCTGGTCAACGTGCAGCAAACCGTGGGCCGCGGCTCCGCCGGCACCGACATCAACGCGATCCCGATGTCCGCGATCCACCATATCGAAGTGCTGCGCGATGGCGCCGCGGCCCAATATGGTTCCGACGCGATTGCCGGCGTGATCAACATCGTCCTGAAGAGCAACGTCAATGAGACGGCCTTCAGCGGCACCCTGGGCACCACGTCCAAGGGCGACGGCGACCTGTACTCGGCCAGCGTCAACCGCGGCTTCGCACTGGGTGAAAACGGCGGTTTCATCAACCTGACCGCCGAAGCGCGCGTGCGCGGCGAAACCAACCGCGCCGGTCCGGACACGCTGCGCGTGAGCCCTGCCCGCGTAACGCAGCGTATCGGCGACTCCGATGCGAAAGATGCGTACTTGTGGTGGAATGGCGCGCTGCCGATCGACAAGGACAGCGAATTCTATGCCTTCGGCGGCGTGTCGAAGCGTACCGGCGATTCGTCCGGCTTCTACCGTTCGCCAGGCGACGGCCGCACCGTGCCGGCCGTGTACCCGAACGGCTTCCTGCCGAACATCCGCACCACCGTGAAAGACTTGTCGTACGCGTTCGGCTACCGCCGCGACCTGGCCAACGAATGGAAGTTCGACATGTCGATCAACCATGGCGCCAGCGAACTGGACTTCCACGAAAAGCAAACCATCAACGTCTCGTACTGGTACGAGCCGAAACCAGGTGGCGGCATCTATGCGGAATCGCCGCTGGAAGCGGACACCGGCAAGCTGAAGTTCAACCAGACCACCATCAACGCCGACATCAAGGGCCCGGTGAAACTGGGCGGCGCGGAAATCTTCCTGGCCTCGGGCTTCGAATGGCGCCGCGACAACTATGAAATCGTCGCCGGCGACCCGGTGTCGTACCAGTATGGCCGCACCAACAATCCGAAGATCGTCATCAAGGACCAGACCGGCGGCGTCGCGGCGTCCGGCACCCAGGGCTTCCCGGGCTACACCCCGGCCACCGCCGTGGATTCCGGCCGCCACAACATCGCGCTGTACCTGGACGCGGAACACCGTCCTGTGAAGGAATTGCTGCTGGCCGGCGCCGTGCGCTACGAAGACTATTCGGACTTCGGCAGCACCGTCACTGGCAAGATCAGCGCGCGCTGGGACCCGTCCAAGCAGTTCGGCCTGCGCGGCTCCGCATCGACCGGCTTCCGTGCACCAGGCGTGCAGCAAGAGTATTACAGCTCCGTATCGACCAACCTGAATGCTGCCGGCCAGCTGACGGAAACGCTGACCGCACGCCAGGGCAGCGCCGTCACCAAGGCGCTGGGCATCGCGCCGCTGAAGGAAGAAAAGTCGCGTAACGCCAGCCTGGGCATGGTGCTGCGTCCGGCATCGAACATGTCGCTGACGGCGGACGTGTACCAGATCAAGATCAAGGACCGCATCGTCTTCTCCAGCAACATCGCGCCGGAAGCCGGCGGCGGCCCGATCGCCAACGTGCTGACGCCGCTGGGCGTGGGCCAGGCGCAATTCTTCACCAACGCGGTCGACACCAAGACGCGCGGCCTGGACATCGTGGCCGACCACACCACCAAGTGGACCGGCTCCACCCTGGTGCTGTCCGGCCAGTTGGGCTTCAACAAGACGGAAGTGACGAAGCGCCATTCGACGTCCAGCATCCTGACCGGCGCCCAACTGTTCGACCAGGCGCAAGTTACCCTGATCGAACATGGCCAGCCACGCAAGCACCACGTGGTCGCCGCCGATTACACCACCGGTCCGTGGAACCTGAATGCCCGCGCCAACTACTATGGCGAAGTATCGGGCGAAGGTTTCGCGCCGCTGCAAACCTGGTCGGGCAAATGGCTGCTGGACATGACGGGCCGCTACAGCTTCAGCAAGAAGACCAGCGTGACGGTGGGCGTCAACAACGTGTTCGACACCTATCCGGACAAGTGGGACACCGTGAAAGGCGCGCCATTCCCGCAACTGGGCTTCACGCACTGCTGGGAAACCTGCCCGTTCGGCATCAATGGCCGTTCGATGTTCGTGCGCTTCGACACGGCGTTCTGATCGTTTCCTGACGACGTAAACGCTGGAAAGCCGCAAGGCGCCGTGTGCGCCCTGCGGCTTTTTTCATGCTGGCTCCTGCGGTCATGGCCTTTCATCCGTGCCGATGGTTAAATTGACCGTCAACCAATTCAGGAGCAATCATGTATCGACTTCCGGCAGGACTCGTCCTGCTGACGGCCCTTGCCGCCTGTGGCGGCGGCAGCGGCGGCGGCGCCAGCGGCCAGGGCCTGCCCACGCAAGTGGCCGGCGCGCTGCAAAAATACGAGGGCGTCTGGATACGCCCGTGCGCGGCGCACAACCGCGACACCATGACGCTGGCGGCCAGCAATGGCGGCGCCACCTTGTCCTTCACCATCAAGACGGAATACTTTGCCAACGTCGATTGCACTGGCGCCGTGGTGGCGACCGGCACCTATGCGCAAGCCGCGACCGTGCTGCAATACACCGGCACCGTGAAGGACGCCAGTGTGCGCATGCCGAACGGCGAAACCGTGACGGCCAGCGTCGACCAGGGCAACGCCACCGCCACCACCACGCCCATCACGTTCACGGGCAGCGGCGTGACGTCGTCCACTGTCAATGGCAAGACTGTCTGGCACATCCAGTTCGGCCAGGGTTCGACCGACGTGCAAACCAACCTGGGCACCGGCGTCACCAGCGCGTCACTGGCGCTGCGCAATGGCGAATTGCTGGTGCTGTCCGTGTCGGGCAACAGCGGCAATACGTTTAATGTGGAAAGCCGGCTGACGCACTGAGTGCCGCCACCACGCGCCGCGCCAGCTCGTCCATCCGCTCGGCCGGCACCTGCGCATACCCCAGCATCAGCCCCTGGCACTGCGGCCTGTCCCCCACCGCATGCAGCGACATCGCATTGACGACGATGCCCTGTTCCAGCAAGCGCGCCGACACGGCCTGGTCATCCAGCACCGGGTCGGTAAACCGCAGCGCCAGGTGCATTCCCGCCGACGCGCCTTCCACCACGGCGGAGCCGTCCAGGTAACGCTCGAGCGCCGCCTGCAACGCATCGCGCCGCTGCCGGTACAGCCGCCGCATGCGCCGCAAGTGCAACGCGAACTGCCCGCTGCGCACGAACTCCGCCACCGCCAGTTGTTCCGCCACCCGGCCGCGCGCCGCCGATTGCGCGCGCATCTCCGCCAGCGGCGCGGCCAGCCATGGCGGCACCACGACAAAGCCGATCCGCAGCGCAGGGAACATGGTCTTGCTGAACGTGCCCACGTACAGTACGGGCGCGTCCGGCGCCAGCCCCTGCATGGCGGGCAGCGGTGGACCGTCGTGGCGGAATTCGCTGTCGTAATCGTCTTCGATGATCAGCGCTCCCGCCGCCCGCGCATCGGCAATCAGCGCCAGCCGCCGTTGCAGCGACATCACGGTTCCCAGCGGATACTGGTGCGACGGCGTCGTGTAAATCAGCCGGGGCGGCGCGTCGCGCCAGTGCGACGGCTGCGGCGCGATGCCTTCGCCATCGAGCGGGATGCCCCGCACCTTCAATCCCGCGCCGCGGAACGCGGCCAGCGCCCCCGCATAGCCGGGATCTTCCAGCCACACGATGTCGCCATCGTCGGCACAGGCCCGCGCGCACAGGTCGAGCGAACTTTGCGTGCCATCCGTGATGAACACCTGCGCCACATCGCACAGCACGCCGCGCGACGCGCGCAAGTAATCGGCCACGGCGGCCCGCAGCACCGGCTCGCCGCACGGGTCGCTGTAATTGAGCTGGCGCGGCGTCATCGTGCGCCACGCGCGCTCCAGCATGCGCCGCCACAATGGCAGCGGAAACGCATCCAGCGCGGGCACGCCAGGCACGAACGCCCCCATCATGTCGGCCGGTCCCAGCACGGGGCGCAGGTTGCGGGCGCGGCGCGACAGCAGCGCGTGCGGCCCCGCCTCCACCGGCGCAGCCGCTTCGGCCGACGCTTGGCTGGCAATGGCCGCCACCACGGTGCCGCGCCGGTCGCCCAGCACATAGCCTTCGCACGCCAGCTGTTCATACGCGTACAGCACGGAATTGCGCGCCACGTTCAATTCGCCCGCCAGCGTGCGCGACGACGCCAACCGCGTCCCGGCCGCCAGCGTGCCATCGCGGATGGCCGCGCGCAGGCATTCATGCAGCAAGCGCTGGCGTGACCAGCCCCGGCCGGCGTGGTTCTCGGTAAAGGCTTCGAACAGCAGCGTGTAATCCATGGGACTCCAAATCGGTGGCTCTAAAAATTTGCATACGACTGGACCTTATGAAAGGGCCAGATCGCCATTATAGTTGCCACTCAACCAACTTGAGAGGAGTCAATGAACACCCCGCCATCCAACCGGACCCGCGTACGCCGCGTCGCCAACAATGCCGCCTATGACAGCGCGACCGTGCACGCGATTGTCGACGATGCCTATGTCTGCCACATCGCCTTCACGGACGACCATGGGACGCACTGCATCCCGACGGCATGCTGGCGCGAAGGCAACCACCTGTACATCCACGGCTCGAACGGCAGCCGCATGCTGAAGCGCTTGATGGAGCAGGACGTGTGCGTGACGATCACCCACGTGGATGGCCTGGTGATGGCGCGTTCCGCGTTCAGCCACTCGATGAATTACCGCTCGGCGATGATTTACGGCCGCTTTGAAAAAGTCGCGGACGACGACAAGGCCGCGACACTGGAAGCATTCATGGAATCGCTGATGCCGGGCCGCCAGGCCGATATCCGTCCCGGCAGCGCCAACGAATACGCCGCCACCACGGTGCTGCGCATTGCGCTCGACGAGGCGGCCTGCAAGGTGCGCGCGGGCGGACCGACGGAAGAAGAGGAAGACGTGGATTACCCCGCGTGGTCGGGCGTGCTGCCGCTGACGCGCGTGCGTGGCGAACCTGTCACGGCGGAAGGAAACGGGGCGCCGGTACCGGCCTACGTCCACGCATGGTATCGGGGAGCCGGGGGCGCCTGACTTGCACCCGGGAGGCAAACTGCGATATCAATCCTGGTATCGCCTCCTACCCATAATTCATCGCGACCGATATCACTGGGGCGTATCATCTTGTCACCATAATAATAGGAGGAGACATGATACGCATTACCCTGGCATGTGCCGTTGCCGCGCTGCTGGCCGGTGCACCCGCTGCCGCGCAAACTATCCCTGTGACGATCGAGGTTGACGCTTCCCGGCCCGCCGGCGAACTGAAACCGATCTGGCGCTTCTTCGGCGCCGATGAACCCAACTACGCCACCATGAAGGATGGCCGCAAACTGCTGGACCACCTGGGGGCGCTGCGGCGCGGCGACGTCTTCTTCCGCGCCCACAACCTGCTCAGCACCGGCGACGGCACGCCCGCCTTCAAGTGGGGCAGCACCAATGCCTACACGGAAACCAAAGACGGCAAGCCGGTCTACGACTGGACCGTCACCGACCGCATCATCGATACCTATCTTGCGCGCGGCGTACGGCCCTACCTGCAAATCGGCTTCATGCCGGAAGCCATGTCCAGCGCGAAGCCGGGCACGCCTTACCAGCACAGCTGGCGCCCCGGCTTCGCCTACGACCTGATCGCGACCGGCTGGACCGCGCCGCCGAAGGACTACGCGAAATGGGGCGAACTGGCGTACCAGTGGACGCTGCACAATATCGAGCGCTACGGGCGCGATGAAATGAAGAAGTGGTATTTCGAGGTCTGGAACGAACCCAACTCGCGCTTTTACTGGAGTGGCACCCAGGATGAATTCAACAAGCTGCATGACTACGCCATCGCCGGCATACGGCGCGCGCTGCCCGATGCCTTTGTCGGCGGTCCGGATGTGGCGGGCCACGGAGGGGCTTTCATGGACGCCTTCCTGAAGCACGTGGTCTCCGGCACCAACCACGCGACAGGCGGCACGGGCACGCCGACCGATTTCCTGTCCTTCCATGCGAAAGGCGTCCCGCGCTTCGTCGACGGGCACGTGCGGATGGGTATCCGTGAACACTTGCACGATGTCGATACGGGCTTTGCCAGGATCGCCGCCATTCCCCAATTGAAGAACAAGCCGATTGTCATCGGCGAGAGCGACCCGGAAGGTTGCGCGGCCTGCCCCGGCCCGCAAAACGCCTACCGCAACGGCACCATGTATTCGAGCTATACCGCCGCCAGTTTCGCGCGCATCTGGGAACTCGCGTCGCGCCGCGGCGTCAACCTGGACGGCGCGCTGACGTGGGCCTTCACGTTTGAAGACCAGCCATGGTTTGCCGGCTACCGCCAACTCGCCACCAATGGCGTCGACCTGCCCGTGATGAACGTCTTCCGCATGTTCGCCAGGCTGGGGCAGGAAAGGCTGACCGCCAGCAGCAGCGCGATGCAGCCATTGGACGACATGCTGGCCAAGGGCGTCCAGGGCAACCCCGATGTCGGCGTGATCGCGACACGCACCCCGGCAGGCCAGCTGGCGATCCTCAGCTGGCATTACCACGATGACGATGTCGCCGGCCCTGACGCGGCAGTGAGGCTGGAATTGAAAGGCCTGGGTAAAGCAGGGACACGCAAGGTAACGCAATGGCGCGTGGACAAAGCCAATGCCAATGCCTTCACGGCCTGGCAAGCGCTGGGATCGCCGCAGTCGCCGGATCTCAAGCAGTTCGAGGCGCTGGAAGCCGCGTCAAAAATGGCGCAGGCGGAGCTGGCACCGCTGGCAGTCAGCCATGGCGCGGCCAGCATCAACTATGTGCTGCCACGCCAGGGTGTGACCTTGCTGGTGGTCGATTGATCCTTGGCTAATTGCCCGGTCCCAGCGCAATGGCCAGCTCGCCCGCCGTCGGATACGTGCAGCAAGCCAGCGCATAGCCGTTGCTGACATCCTTGTCGTCGAGGCAGAAGTCGGCCTCGCGGCGGCAATCCCCGGACAGGATCCTGACGCGGCAACTGCCGCAGATACCGGAGCGGCACTGGCTGCGGATCGGCACCCCGTGCTGCTCCAGGTTTTCCAACAAGCTCCTGGCGGGATCGGCCGGCAGGCCGTCTTCCCGGCCCGCGATGGCGATCATGGCGCGCGCCGCGGTGGACGGCGCAGCGGCCGGCGCGGGCTCGGGCACGGGTGCCTGCGGTGCGCTGAACGATTCAATCAGCAATTCGGCGTGCGGGTACAGGTCGCGCACGCGGCTGCGCGTCTCGGCGGCAAACTGGTGGCCGCCGCACAGCAGCACGGCGCCCGGCTCCGGCAACGCGCGCAGCATGTCGTCCGATGGACGTCCCGCATGGAAATGGCTCCAGCCCGAATCGATCGGCTGGCGCGTGATAAATACCTGCATGTCGAACCATGCGCTGGTCAAATCCAGTTCCAGCAATTCGTGCAGGAACGGCACGTCCTGCACGCGCGGGCAGCACAGGTACAGCGTGACACCGGGTACCGGCAGGCCCTGCTTCGCCCGCTCCGCCAGTTCGCGCAGCAGGGCAATCGGCAATGTCACGCCAATGCCGCCTGCCCACATCAAGACCTGGCTGTGCACCAGCACCGCGTCGACCGTGATCTCTCCGCCGGTGTAGAGCAAGGTGACGGCCGCGCCTTCCTGCAGGCTGGCGTGCAGGCGGTCGGCCACGCCCCGGGTGCCGGTGCGGCGCACGGCGATTTCAAACACGTCCGGCGCCGGCTTGCGCGTCACGGAATACATGCGCTGCTGTACGCCGCCCGCCATGTCGGCATATTCCAGCGCGACATAGCGCCCCGGGTCGATGTCATGGCACGGGCCGTGCGAGGCGGGCAGACGCAGCGCGAAAATTTTAACGTTGCCGGCTTCCAGCGCCGTACTGTCGCAGCGCACACTGATACGGGCATTCATACCGCCACCTCCAGCGCGTCGCCGTGCGACGCCAGTTCCGGCGCGTCCAGTCCGATGCGCGCAATCAGCGCCTGCACGGAACCGGTGTACACGCCAATCTCGTTTTCACGGCCGGTATCGGCCAGGATATCGGCGGCATGGGGAAACTCCAGCATCGAGAACACCTTGGCCCACGCCCCCATCTCATTATTGGCAAACATCTCGACCGTCTTGAGGATCACCGCGCGCAGGTAGCTGCGCTCGCGCTGGCTCAAACCATGGACCAGGTCCGTGGCGACGAAACTGAACACGCTGGAGTGGCTCCATTCATCCATCGCATGCGTCTTCGTGGTGCGATGGCAGACGCTCTGGATGCCGGCATCCTCGGCCATGGTTTTCAGGTAATCCGTGATCAGGGTTTCGCTGGCGCAGGCCATGGCGAAACGGGTCAGGCGCCGTTCCCATTCGGCGTTACAACTGGCCAGCACGGCGCGGCGCCACTCCACCAGGTTGAACGCCGTGAATTCCAGCGGCGCCAGTCCGCGCCTGGCGTAAATGTAGTTCGATGCCAGCAGCGACATGCGCGTGTGCAGCGCTTCATCGAGCAGCGCCTGCGACATCACATCCTGGATCACGTCGCGGTTGCGGCTGTTGGCCGGCGCCACCTTGATCAAGTCTTCGCAGGCGGGCGTGACGACGTCGCATTCGATATAGACGGTTTTCAGGTTGTATATGCCCCACGCATAGGACAGGCAGCGCGACTTCAACTCCTCGGGCGCGGAGCGCCATGCTTCGTGGTCGCGGAACGGCAGCAGCGATGCGCTGAAATCGTGCTTGGCGGGATCGAACTCCAGGTCCGCGTAGTGCACCGGCCCCTGGTTGACCGCCGCGCGCTGCTGCCACAGTGCCGACAGCTTTTTCAGCATCACGGCGACGGTATCGTTTTGTTCAGTTTGATGGGTATCCATTGGGTTCACCTCTGTTCATTCAAGTGGCGTATCAGGCAGGCACGGCTTGCGCCAGCCACGCGCTGAAGAAATGGCGCGCCTGTTCCTGCAATGCCGCACCATGGCGCTGGGCGTCGCGCCGCAACGCCGCCACGTCGATGCCGGCGCCCGCGATTTCACAGGCATGGCCGACCAGCCAGTGTTCGATTTTTTCCGCCTGCGCTTCGGGGTGGAATTGCAATCCCAGTGCGCGGGGACCGTAAGCAAAGGCCTGGTTCTGGCACACGGGGGTCGACGCCAGGTGCACCGCGCCTTGCGGCAACGTGAACGTATCGCCATGCCAGTGCAGCACGTCGGCCAGTTCGCCGGATAAATACCGCAGCGGCGAATCCCGGCCCGCGCCGGACAATTCCAGCGGCGCCCAGCCGATTTCCTTGACGCCCGACGAATACACCTTGCCGCCCAGCGCGGCCGCCATCAGTTGCGCCCCAAGGCATATGCCCAGGGTGGCCTGGCCGGCGGCCAGCCGCTGAGTCAACAGGGCCATTTCTTCGCGCAGGAAGGGATACAGGTCGTCTTCATAGACGCCGATCGGACCGCCCAGCACCACCAGCAAGTCGGGGGCCAGCGTTTGCACCTGGGCGGCCAGGCCCGGGCTCCATGCGGGCAGGTAATGCACCGCATACTCTTTGTCGTGCAGGACCGCTTCAAACGATCCCAGGTTTTCAAATGCGACGTGCTGGATGGCGACAACGCTTTTCATGATGTCGCTCCTTAGCGGTTGCGGCCGGCGGCATATTCGCCGTGGAACATCATCAAGCCGTCATCCATGCTGTACACCTTGGTGACGGTGTCGGTGGCGGTATCGATCTTGATCAGGTGGTCGGAAATAAAGCTCGACACGTAGACCGCATCGCCATCGAGCGTGGCGCTGGCCGTGTGGGCATTGCGGAAGTCGGCCGGCAAGCCTTTGCCCGGCGCCAGGCGCTTGATGAATTTCGGCGCGGCCGGGTTAGACACGTCCCAGATCGACACATAACCGTCGCGGCCATAATCGGAAGCGGGCGCATTGGGCTTGCGGCCCCACGAATCTTCTTCCGCCACGTACAGCTTGCCGTGCGCGAGCGCCACATCGGACGGCGAACGCAGCAAGCCGTGCTGCGGACCATTCTGGGAACCGATCACGCGCGTTGCTTTCATCTCCTGCACATCGATCAGCCACACGCTGGGCTCGATCACGACGTTGCCCGGCTTGGTGGCCGACGTCGGCCCCTGCTGCATGGTGCCGATGTAGGCGTAGCGGTCGGTCAGCCAGACCGCGTAGTGCGCCATGGCGCCATACATGTTCCCGCTGCCCAGCTGGATCTCGCCCATCACCTTGACTTCGCCCGTCTGCGTGTTGGGTTTATAGACACGCACGGTGCCCATGTCATAGTCATAGCCGACACCCAGGCCCACCGAGCCGGAATTGTTGAAATTCACGCCGTGCGTCTGGCGCGTCAGGTCGCCATCCGAATACACGGGAATCGGGTGCAGCTTGCCGCTGCCGGTCACCTTGAAGCCGCGCACCCGGTTGTCCGTGTAATGGGTGACGTAGAAATACTTCGAATTCGGCAGGAACGTCGGGCCATGGGTTTGCGTGAACGATGGCCGGGTCCACGGCATGATCGGTTGCTGCGGCGACACCTGGGTGATGTTCTTGAATTGCGACGGCGAACCGGGCTGCGCCAGCGGCAACGTCTGCAACACTTTCGCGTCGATGGTGCCGGCGTCCCAGTCGATGCGCTTCAGGTGCACCGTCACCACCGATGCCGTGTACGGCGGCACCGCGTCCGTCAGCATGTACACGGTCCGTTCATCGGCGCTGATCGCCGTATGCTGGCAGGCGGCGGGTTGCCAGCCATACACCGTCGGCAAGGCCACCTTGGCCATCTGGTCGGTCTCCGAATTGATCAGCACGAGTTCACAGCCTTTCATGTTCACGCCGGACAGGATGTGGCCCGCCAGCGCCGCGCCAGGCAGCGCCGCCAGTCCCAGTGCGGCGGCGAATACGCCGGAAATTGCCGAAGTCATTTTTTTCATGATGTAGCCCTATGTTTGGATGAGTTGATGTGCATTTGGTTTGATTTGGCATCAGAACGTTTTCAAGAACGTTATAAAAAATGCCATCAACAGTATGGAGTCCTAATAAAGTTGTGTCAGTCAGTTGGGCGACAATTTAACAATCTGTGCAAAATTACATCAGCGTGGCGCTTCGGCCAGCAACTGGCCGATCAGCGCGCCGACGGCCAGGTCGTCGACCTGCCCCAGTTGCTGGAAGCGCAGTGCACCCTGGCGGTCGATCAAGATCAGCGTGGGCGTGCCGCGCATGCCGTACTGGCGCATCGTGCGCGGCGGGCCGCCATGCCCGTCCGGCTGGTCGACACCGATGGGAAAGGCCAGCCGGTTTTCATCGATGAATACTTTCAGCGCAGCCGGTCCCATGACGTCGTGGTGTTCGAATACCGTATGCAGGCCGATCACGGCCACGTCGTCGCCATCGAATTGCGCATGCACGCGCTGCATTTGCGGGATACCGTGCAGCACGCAACCAGGGCACAGCATCTGGAACGCATGCAGTACCACCACCTTGCCGCGCAATTCGCTCAATGCGAGCGCTTGCGATGTGTTGAACCATTGCGCCACATCCAGCGCGGGAGCTTCGATCATGTCAATCTCCTGAAAAAAAGAAAAACCGCGCGTGCGGCTGTGGGCCGGACGCGCGGTCGTACCTGTACTTGCATGCCTGTGGGGGTTACGACCCTTTCACATCCGCCATCGACGCGCCGAAGTTGATGTGGAAGACACCGCCGTCCAGCACCAGGGCCGGCACCGATTTCACGCCGAGTTTTTCCGCTTCACCGATACGGTCGCGGGCATTGCCGAAGTGGACGACTTCCAGGTCGTACTTGTTGCGGTCAATGGCCGCCGCGACAGCTTCCTCGGCGGAGACACAAACAGGGCAACCAGCGTGGTAGAAAACTGCTTTGCTTTTCATGGTGATACTCCTTTCAGTGGGTAGGACAACAGGAATCCGCAAGCGCGGGGTTACTCGGCTTTGCCCGGCAAACTCAGGTCGCCGGACGCCACATCGAATACATTCACGACACACAGCAGCGGCTGGTGCGGGCTGGCGCCGACGCGCAGGCCGGCCGTCACGCCGTCGAACGCCACGCCTTTGAAATTGCTGACATCGTCGAACGGCACCCGCACTTTCACGGTGCTGGCGGCAAAGCGGGGCGCGTAGCCGGGGCTGTCGATCAGCAGCGGCACACCGGGCCAGGTCTTCGGCAACTTGGGCTTGGCGCCGGGCGGAATGTCCCTGACCTTCAGCGCGCCCTTGCCGCATGCCTCGTCCGGCGCCAGCACCACCCAGTGGCTGTGCCAGTCGTTGCCCTTGGTATCGAACAGCGGCGTGTCGTCAAAGTCAGGGTGCGTGGTCACGGCCAGCGCCAGGATGCCCGCGCCGGCTTCGAAGCCCACTTCGGACGGATCGATCCTGGTCGGCCATACATAAGAAAACACGTTGCTGCCTTCGAATTTGCCGGTCTTTTTCGGCTTCACGGCGCCTGCCGTACCGGTCACCGACATGGCAAACACCAGCTGGTTTTTCGCCGCGTCGACACTGATCTCGGCAGTGACGATATCGAAGCTGGCGTCCTTCACATTGCCCTTCTTGGCATTGACGACATGGGCGCCGGCAGGCTGGCAAGCCAGCGCCGCCAGCACGGCGAACACGGAAGCGACAGGGATGGTGCGAAACATATATTAGGACTCCTAACTATATAGGTCAAAAAAAATGGCGCTTGCATTACGTCTTGCGCCTGGGCCAACGCGGTATCGCGTCAACCCGCTTTCCTGATCGGCACGACTTTCTGCGTGCGCGCCACGTGTTCCGGGCAATCCAGCCGCAAATGCCGGTCTGCGAACGGCGCCCCCACCAGGTTGCAGTAATGGGGGAACTGCGGATCGTCATGCGGCTGGTAATAGCTGCACGTCACACACATGCGCGCGGTGGAAATCTCGCCCCGCTCCTGCATGTTCCTGATGAGCTTAACGATCAGGCTCAACAGCGTACTTTTTTCTTCCGGCGTCAACGCCAGCAAACTCATCGCCAGCAGCCCGCCGCTATCGCCGCCGGCCGCCGCCAACTCCCTGCCCCGCGGCGACAGCGACAGCGCCACCGCCCGGCGGTCGTCCGACGCCCGCCCTTTGTCCACCAGGCCCTTGCCCACCAGCGTACTGACCGCCTCGCTGGCCGTGGCCGGCGTGATGGCCAGTTGCTCAGCAATCACGGACAGCCGCAACGCTTCCTGCCGCGTGCTGAGCAAGGTCAGGATATCCGACTGCGTCGGCGTGATCCCTTCGGCAAATGCCCGCGCCCAGGCCTGGCTGCGCATCACGGTGGCAATCCGCGCCAGTCCGGTGGCGATGGTTTGCTCTATCGGTGCGCTAATGGTGTCGAACGGATTCATGCAAGGAAATTAATTAGTTGTACTAACTATATCCAACTCCTCCAGACATGTCAAACACTTTCAAATGCGTTGCCGTGTCACTTCCCGTCGCGACACTTCGGAAATTGCCGGCACCGCGAACTTGAAGCTGATCGCTTTCCAGCGCGCGGTCCTTTCGTGGCGACGGAATGATATTGGCTATGTCACCGCAAACCGTGGAAAGTGTCCAATTGCCGCTTTAAGCAGAGATTCCGCGGTATCGATGCGATGTGCATCAAGGATGCAGCGCCAGCCCAGGTAGTTCGGCAGGTAGCGCGTGGCGACACCGTGGAAACGGTGCAGCCAGGCCCGGAAACGGCTGTGGTAGGCGTTGACGTTTTGCACATGCAGCGCGCCGCGCGTGCGCACACCGGCGCGCAGGTTGACCGCATCATGGGTGATCCCGCTCTCGCGGGCAAAGGCGCGGTAAGCCGCGTTGGCGTCGGTCACCAGCAGGATGTCGGGATCGAGCGCCGGCCGCAGGCACTGGTGCAGGGCGGCGCCGGTGAGCGCACCGCGCCCGGTGACGAAGTCGAGCGTGCGGCCGTTGCGGTCGCGCGCCACCAGGATGCACACCTGCTCGTGTGAAATGCCGCGCCGGCGTGCGTGCCCGCCCCGGCGGCGCGGCGGCCGGTCCAGGTGGCGTGGTCCCTTCTGCGACTCCAGCAAGAACATTTCGTCGGCCTCGGCAATGCCATGCAGCAGCGGTGCGCGGTCAGTGCGCGGCAGCGCCAGGAAGCGGTGGCGCCAGCGGAACGTGGTGTTGCGGTGCACGCCGAGGCGGCTGGCGGCATGGCGCAGCGAGTGCGACGCCAGCATGCCGTCGAGGTAGGCCAGCCACCGTTCCTTATAGTGGAGCCTGGCCAGCGGCGTGCCGGTCAGCGTATTGAAGGTTTTACCGCACGTGCGGCAGCGGTAGCGCTGCAGGCCGCTTTCGCGGCCGTGCCGGTACCAGCAGGTGCCGGCGCAGCGCGGACAGCACAGTTTTTCCCGGGCCGCCTGGTCCAGCAGCCGGCCCACGTGCTGCCTGGCGTCGGCCTGCCCCAGCCGGACCTGCAGCTGGGTGCATTGCCGTGAAGTCAGTAACGCCAGTTGCGCCAACAGCGATGCGAATGCCTGCGTTTCCATGATCTGCCTCCAGCCCCGGGATGATATTGCTTGGACCGGGAACGAAAAGCAGAGTTCCACGAAAGTTGCAGACAGCGCCTTATTTTTCCGTCATGTTATACTCCGCGCCCATGGCCCGTCAGTTCCTGTTCTTCATGTTGACCATCGTCGCGCTCCAGTTCAGCTGGCTTGCGATCAGCGCCTATTGCGGCCATGAATCGGGCCGGGCCGCCCGGCATTTCGGCCACCACGAGCATACGGGACATGCCGACGAGACGACGGCCGCGATGAAGGAAAAGTCGCCGTCGCTGGCCAAGAAACTGACACCGCATACCGATTGCTCGTCGTGTTCGCACGCACCGCTGGCGCCCGCCAGCCTGGACACGGCGCTGGGCCATGGTTTGCTGGCGCAGATGTCGCAAACCATGCCGTTGTCCGCGCCGGCTTCGGCATATTCTCCTCCTCCGGAACGCCCTCAGTGGCACGCCGCGGCTTAAGCCCGGCGGCCTCCATCCTTTCCCCATCAGCTTGATCGCCGGCGCCCGTGCGCCGGCCGGATTGCCGCCGGATTTTCTTCGACCTTATTTTTCGGAGTTGTATCCATGCGATCCAGATATCTCGTGCTGGGCGCCACGTTCCTGTTGTCAGGCGCGTGGTTCCCTGCGTGCGCGGCTGCCCCGGTGGTGCCGCCACTGACCCTCGGACAGGCCATCGAACTGGCCTTGTCTTCCAACCCAAGCCTGCGCGTGGCCGGGCACAGCGCTGCCATCGCCGATGGCGCCCGGCTGCAGGCGGGACTGCTGCCCAACCCGGAATTGTCCGTGCTGCGCGAAGGCGTGCAACGCGCCGGCCGTACGCAGACCGTGCAAATCAGCCAGCCACTGGAACTAGGCGGCAAACGCGCCGCCCGCGTACGCGTCGCGGAGCTGGACCAGACGCTGGCGACGGACACGCTGCGCGTGACGGCTGCCGGCTTGCGGGCCGATGTCACGGCGGCGTATTTCGAGGTGCTGACGGCCCAGGAGCGTGCCACATTGGCCCAGGGCGCGCTGGAACTGGCGAATAAAGCCCGTTCCGCCGCCAGCCGGCGCGTTGCCGCCGGCAAGATTTCGCCGGTCGACGAATCCCGCTCCACCGTGGCGGCTGCCGGCGCACAGCTGGAACTGGCCACGGCGCAAGCGGAACTGGCCGGCGCCAGGCGGAGACTTGCGGCGTTATGGGGTGGCAGCCTGCCGCTCGAACAGCCGCTGATCCTTCCGGAGCCCACTTCACTGCCGCCGCTCGCCACACTGCGAGCCGGGCTGGAATCCACGCCGCAGCTGCAACGGGCCGCCAGCCAGGTGGCGCGTGAAGCTGCGCAAGTCCGGCTCGAACAGGCGCAGCGCATGCCGGACATGGCTGTCATTGTCGGCAGCAAGAAGGATACCGAATTGGGCCGGTCGCAGGCGCTACTGGGCCTGTCGATTCCCCTGCCCCTGTTCAACCGCCAACAGGGCAATCTGCTGTCCGCACTGCGCCGCGCGGAGCAGGCGAAAGCCGAACTCGCGGTGACCCGGCTGGAACTGGAACAGGGGCTGGCCGATGCGTACCAGCGCGCCGAACTGGCGCAACTGCAACTCGACACCATCCGCACCGGCATGCTGCCTGCCGCGAAAAGCGCACTGGACGCGACGGTGACCGGCTTCGAGCTGGGCAAATTCAATTTCCTCGATGTACTCGATGCCCAGCGCACGCTGTCCCAGGTGCGGACCCAATACCTGAACGCCATGTCCGAGCGCTACCGGGCCCTGGCCGACGTACAGCGCTACGCGGCGCCCGATCAAACAGAAAGCACCAAATGAAGCCATTCAACACCTATCAACCCATCCTGGGCGTCATCGCGGCCGGCCTGATCCTGGGCGCCATCATCCTGTCCGGGAGCGGCGCCGGCAATAGCGCCGGCATTGCAGCGGAACGCAAACCTGCCGAGGCGCAGGAACAACATGACGACGGCAACCGCGTCGCCATGACGGACGAACAAATCCGGACCGCGGGCATCGCGCTGGCCACGGCCGGTCCGGCCAGTATCGGCACCACCGTGGAATTCCCCGGCGAAGTGAAATTCAATGACGACCGCACCGCCCACGTCGTGCCCCGCCTGCCCGGCGTCGCCGAAGCGGTGCATGCCGACCTCGGCCAGAAAGTAAAGAAGGGGCAAGTGCTGGCCATCATTTCCAGCCCCGAGCTGGCCGACCTGCGCAGCGCCATGCTGGCCGCGCAAAAGCGGCTGGCGCTGGCGCAACTGACGTACGAGCGGGAAAAAAAGCTGTGGCAAGACCGGATTTCGGCCGAGCAGGATTACTTGCAGGCGCGCCAGGCTTTCCATGAAGCGGAAATCCAGGCGGACAGCGCGAGGTCGAAACTTGCCGCGCTGGGCGCCCATACCACCGATGGCGCGCTGAACCGCTACGTATTGCGGGCGCCGTTTGACGGCGTCGTGGTGGAAAAGCATATCGCGCTGGGCGAAGCGGTCAAGGAAGACGCCAACGTGTTCCTGCTGTCCGACCTGGCGACGGTGTGGGTGGAAGTCAACGTGCCGGCCAGGGACATCGAACTGGTCCGGGTGGGCGAACCCGTGACGATCCAGTCCGCCAGCACCGCGTCGGCCACGGCCGGCAAGATCAGCTACGTGGGCAGCCTGCTGGGGGAACAGACCCGCACCGCCAAGGCACGGGTCGTGATCGACAACCCGAACATGGCGTGGCGTCCCGGCCTGTTCGTCAATGTCGCCATGGCGCAGGGGCAAAAGCAGGCGCCGGTCGCCGTGCCATCGGAAGCAGTTCACACCGTGGACGGCAAATCCGTGGTGTTTATCCGGACGGCCGGCGGATTCCAGGCGCAGCCGGTCCGCACCGGCATCACCGACAGCCGCATGGTGGACATCCCCGAAGGGCTGGCCCCAGGCGTCTCCGTCGCCGCGGCAGGCAGCTTTGTCGTCAAGGCGCAGCAAGCCAAGGGCAGCGCCGCACATGACCATTGACGGGAGCCCAGCCATGTTTGAACGACTCATCCGCCTGGCCATCGGACACCGGTGGCTGGTGATGCTGGCCGTGCTGGGAATGGCGGCCATCGGCATCTACCATTACCAGCGCCTGCCGATCGACGCGGTGCCCGACATCACCAACGTGCAAGTGCAAATCAACACCAGCGCGCCCGGCTATTCGCCGCTGGAAGTCGAACAGCGCATCACCTATCCGCTGGAAAGCGTGATGGCGGGCTTGCCGAAACTCGAGCAAACCCGGTCCCTGTCCCGATACGGGCTATCGCAAGTGACCGTGATTTTCAAGGACGGCACGGACATTTATTTTGCGCGGCAACTGGTGACCCAGCGACTGCAGGAGGCCGGCGACAAGCTGCCGGCCGGTATCGTGCCGGTCATGGGGCCGATTTCCACGGGATTGGGGGAAATCTTCCTGTGGACCGTGGAAAGCGATCCGGGTGCGAAGAAGGCGGACGGCAGCCCCTATACGCCGACGGATTTACGGGAAATCCAGGACTGGATCGTCAAACCGCAGTTGCGGCAAGTGCCCGGCGTCACCGAAATCAATTCGATTGGCGGCTATGCCAGGCAGTACCACGTCACGCCCGACCCGGCGAAACTCAGTGCCCACGGCCTGGCATGGAAGGACGTGGTGTCCGCCATCGAGCGTAACAATGGCAACGTGGGCGCCGGCTTCATCGAACGGCACGGCGAGCAATTGCTGGTCCGCGCGCCGGGCCAGGTGCAGTCGCTGGACGATCTCCGCAACACCATCCTGAACAATGTACAGGGTGTGCCGGTCCGCGTGCGCGATGTCGCATCGGTGGAACCCGGGGCAGAATTGCGCAGCGGCGCGGCGACGGAAAACGGGCGCGAAGTCGTGCTGGGTACGGTATTCATGCTGGTCGGCGAAAACAGCCGCGTGGTGGCCCAGGCGGTGGCCCGCAAAATGGCGGTCATCAACAACACCTTGCCGCCTGGCGTCAAGGCCGTCCCCGTCTACGACCGCACCGTGCTGGTGGACAAGGCCATCAATACCGTCAGGCAGAATTTACTGGAAGGCGCGGTGCTGGTCATCGCCATCCTGTTCCTGTTCCTCGGCAATCTGCGCGCCGCCGTCATCACCGCCATGGTGATCCCGCTGGCGATGCTGTTCACCTTCACCGGCATGGCCGGCTACAAGGTCAGTGCCAACCTGATGAGCCTGGGGGCGCTGGATTTTGGCATCATCATCGACGGCGCCGTGGTGATCGTGGAAAACTGCGTGCGCCGGTTGGCCCACGCGCAGCAACAGCAAGGCCGCCTGCTGACGCGCGACGAGCGGTTCAGCGAAGTCTTCGCCGCCGCCCGGGAAGCGCGCCGTCCGCTGCTGTTCGGCCAGTTGATCATCATGGTGGTGTACCTGCCACTGTTCGCGCTGTCCGGCGTCGAAGGCAAAATGTTCCAGCCGATGGCATTTACCGTGGTCGCGGCGCTGGCCGGCGCCATGGTGCTGTCGCTGACGTTTGTCCCCGCCGCGGTGGCGCTGTTTATCGGCGAACGCGTGGCGGAAAAGGAAATCCGCCTGATGGACATGGCGCGCCGCACTTACGAACCCATGCTGGCCAGGGCGCTGGCCAGGCCAGCGCTGGTGGTGACCACGGCGGTGGTGCTGGTCGTACTGTCGGGACTGCTGGCCACCCGCATGGGGCGTGAATTCGTGCCCAGCCTGAATGAAGGCGACATTGCGCTGCAAGCCTTGCGCATCCCCGGCACCAGCCTGACGCAATCGCTGGACATGCAAAAGAAACTGGAAGCGGGACTCAAGGCCAGATTCCCGGAAATCGACCGCATCTTCGCCCGCACCGGGACGGCGGAAATCGCGTCGGACCCGATGCCGCCGAATATCTCGGACGGCTACATCATGCTGAAGCCGGAATCGGCGTGGCCCGCGCCCCGGCGCAGCCGCGCGGAACTGATCGGCGCGATCCAGGAGGAAGCGGAGAAGTACGCGGGCAACGCCTACGAATTTTCCCAGCCGATCCAGTTGCGCTTCAATGAATTGATTTCCGGCGTGCGCAGTGACGTGGCCGTGAAAGTCTTTGGCGACGACATGGACGTGCTGTCCGCCACCGGCCGGCAAATCGCGGCGGTCCTGCAACGGGTGCCCGGCGCCACTGACGTCAAGGTCGAACAGACCGATGGCTTGCCGATGCTGACCGTGCGCATCGACCGCGAAAAGACGGCGCGCTACGGCTTGAATATTGGCGACGTGCAGGAAACGCTGGCCACCGCGACGGGCGGCCGGCATGCCGGCACGCTGTTCGAGGGCGACCGCCGCTTCGACATTGTCGTCCGCCTGCCGGAAACCTTGCGCAACGACGTCGCGGCGCTGGGGCGGTTGCCAATCGCGCTCCCCCGCAATGGGGGGACGGGCGCCGCCTACATCCCGCTGGCGGAAGTGGCCAGCCTGGACTTTGCGCCCGGCCCCAACCAGGTCAGCCGGGAAAACGGCAAGCGCCGCATTGTCGTCAGCGCCAACGTGCGGGACCGCGATATCGGCGGCTTTGTGGCCGATGCGGAACGGGCGATCGCCGCCGGCGTCAGGATACCGCCGGGGTACTGGACCGGCTGGGGCGGCACCTTCGAGCAACTGCAGTCTGCCACGCAGCGGCTGCAACTGGTGGTGCCGCTGGCGCTGTTCCTGGTGCTGGCGCTGCTGTTCGCCATGTTTAACAACATCAGGGATGGCTTGCTGGTGTTCACCGGCATTCCGTTTGCGCTGACGGGCGGGATTGCCGCGCTGATGTTGCGCGGCATACCGCTGTCGATATCCGCCGCGGTGGGGTTTATAGCGCTGTCCGGCGTCGCCGTATTGAACGGGCTGGTGATGATTGCCTGCATCCGTGCGCTGCGCGACGAGGGTATGCCGCTGCACGAGGCGGTGGTCCGTGGTGCACTGGACCGGTTGCGTCCGGTCCTGATGACGGCGCTGGTCGCGTCATTGGGGTTTGTGCCGATGGCGCTGGCGACGGGGACCGGGGCGGAAGTGCAGCGGCCGCTGGCCACGGTGGTGATCGGCGGGATTTTGTCGTCGACGGCGCTGACGTTATTGGTGTTGCCGGTGCTGTACCGGCTGCTGCACGGGCGGCGCCTCCAGTCACCCTAAACCTGGTCCCACGCAGTCAAATCCCGTTCGGCCAGCCCGTCCGGGAATATCGACAGCACTTGCATGAAGCTGGCTTCCGGCTGCGCCGCCAGGTGCAGCCATTCCCCCGTGCACGGGTGCACGAACGCCAGGCCGGTGGCGGCCAGCATCAGCCTGCCGTGCCCGAAGCGCTCGGCAAAATACCGGTTATGGCGGCCCCGGCCATGGTTGGCGTCGCCGATGATGGGATGGCTGATGTGTTTCATGTGCCGCCGCAACTGGTGGCGCCGGCCCGTTTCCGGGTACAGCGCCACCAGGCTGTAGCGGCTGCTGGCGTAGCCCTCGATGGCGACGGGAATTTCCGTGACGGCCATGCGGCGGTAGCGGGTCAGCGCATCGCGTATTGGCGCCTCCTCTTCCTTGCCGCGCCGGTCTTCCGGTTCTTCGCGCAACGGGTGGTCGATGACGCCCTGTTCCGGGATCCAGCCCCGCACCATGGCCACATAGCGTTTGCGGATCTGCCCCTCCATCAAGGCCTTGCCCAGCCGGCTGGCGGTATCGGGATCGCGGGCAAACACCAATATGCCCGACGTGGGCCGGTCCAGCCTGTGCAGCGGATACACGTATTCACCGCCATTCATGGCGCGCGCATATTGCAGCGCGAATTCGGTTTCATGCGGATCGATGGGACTGCGGTGCACCAGCAGCCCGGCCGGCTTGTGCACGACCAGCAGCCACTGGTCGCGGTGGATTTCTGTGAGGGGATTGTGTTGAACCATGTTGCCATGTTACACGACCGCTTGTTTAACCCAGGCATGCGGCATCGTTTTGCGGCTCCGGCCTACAATCGGGCATCGCGCGCGTTCAAGGAGACCCCATGTGGCAGCAAGTGTGGCTGACGATACAGCAGGAATTTTCCGACCTGGGGGATGTCAGGGGGATTACCCAGGTCGTCATCCGGCTGCTGGTCGCCGTCGCACTGGGCGCCATGCTGGGGTACGAACGGGAATCGGTGGGGGCATCGGCGGGGCTGCGCACGCATATGCTGGTGTCGCTGGGCTCCGCCCTGTTCGTCCTGATACCGCTCCAGGCGGGCATGCAGGTGGCCGACCTGTCGCGCGTGCTGCAAGGTGTCATTGCCGGCATCGGCTTTATCGGCGCGGGCGCGATTTTAAAACTCAAGGATGAAAACCAGATCACGGGATTGACGACGGCAGCCGGCGTCTGGCTGACGTCGGCTGTCGGCATCGCGGCCGGCATGGGGCGGGAAGCCACGGCGGTGTTGAGCGCCGTGTTTGCGCTGGTGATCCTGTCGCTGGTCCACCACGGCGTGGAAAAGAAACGCAAAGGCCCGCCGCCCCATTCCGGCAATCCCAACGATTGATGCCGGAATGGACACCGCTTCAGCGCATCAACATGCCTTCGGCCATTTCGGCCAGCACTGTCCGCACTTGTTCGTGAAATGCCTTGATAACTTTGCTCATGATGCACTCCTTGCGTGAGGGGAATGTCACCATGCTAATGGCCATACAGGACAGTTTCCGCCCTGTTTCAAATCCGACCATGGCTTCCGGCTTTCGCGCACTGTCTCAAAAGTGTCTTTAAAAACAGTGCTTTACCCTGTCTCATTCTTAACAAACATGAAGTCGATGTTAAGAATTGAACAGCCATGTTGCTTAAATGCCTAAGCCAACCCGTCTAGACATCTCAATAAAGCCATTTTTGCAATTTTCCGTTGAAACATTTCATCTGGTCATGTGAGGATATGGTCACGGACGGGGTCACAAGCCCCGCCTCCAACAAAAAACCTACACGAACGGAGAGATACATGAACTGGAATCATGCGATGAAGTTTGGCGGTGCAGTAGCGGCGGCAACCCTGTGCTTCGGTGCCTACGCGGCAGACAACGGCATCGTGACCAAAGTCAGCATGGACAAACAATCGCTGGGCGCCAGCGACGATGTGGTGGTGAAAGTCACGATGACGAACACGTCGTCGACCCCACAGCAAATCCTGAAATGGCATACCCCGTTCGGCGATATCGAAGAAGCGCTGTTTGAAGTAACCCGCGACGGCGTCGCCGTTCCGTACGAGGGCATGCACGTCAAGCGTCCCGTGCCGACGGCCGGCGACTACTTCACCATCCAGCCTGGCAAGTCGCACACGGTGCACATCGAACTGTCGTCGATGTATAACATGAGCGTGACGGGCGAATACAAGATCCGCTACAAGACCAAGGGCCGCGACCTGTTCGTAGCGAATGGCAACAAGAAGGGCAACGCGGACGAAATCGCTTCCGACGCGGTGTCCGTGTACATCGAAGGCGCGCTGCGCCGCGGTGTGGTACCGGAAGCGCAGCCGATTCAATCGCTGGCCGGCAGCCTGTCGTACAGCAAGTGCAGCGCCTCGCAGCAAAGCACGATCGCTTCGGCCGTCGATGCGGGCAAAGCCATGGCCACCGATGGCGACGCGTACCTGGGCGCGGGCAAGACCGGCACCCGCTACACCAAATGGTTCGGCGCTTACACGTCCGCACGCTATACGACGGCGAAGTCGCACTTTGCCGCCATCAAGGATGCGTTTGAAAACAAACCCATCACCGTGGATTGCTCGTGCAACAAGACGTACTACGCCTACGTGTACCCAACCCAGCCGTACAAGATCTATGTCTGCAAGGCATTCTGGACGGCGCCAATGACGGGCACCGACTCGAAAGGCGGCACGCTGGTGCACGAAATGAGCCACTTCAACGCGGTCGCCGGCACCGATGACCACGTGTATGGCCAGAGCGGCGCCGCTTCGCTGGCGATCAGCAATCCAGACCAGGCGCTGGATAACGCGGACTCGCACGAATACTTTGGTGAAAACACCCCGGCCGGAAACTAACTAAGGCTGGTATGCGGTTCCCGGCAGGGGCACGGGAACCGTCTCTCCCTGCGTAGTACGCCCCCCTAACGACGGGCCTTCGCCCCTGCTCGCCCCATCCCAGCTTGCAGGGGTCTTTTTGTATCCGGCCCCAGGCCGGCCCGGTCAACGCCCCGCCATCGGCGGACTCTCGCCACGGAACGTGAAACTGACCGGCGGCACCGATACCCGCACCGTCCCTTCCGGCTTGCCCAGGTCCGGCACGGCGTAGCCCGCATAACTGAGCTGGTACGTGTGGTGGCCCGGCTTGAACGCGTAACTGTCCGTGATGTCCAGCGTATTGCTGTGGCGCGTACCCGGCGCGACCGTGAAATAATCGTCTGCCGTCAGCGGCCCGCGCTTGACCATCGGTCCCTGGTATTCCACCGGCTTGCCGGTCGCCGTATCGCGGATTTCAAACAGGCGGCCAAATAATTCCTTGTCCGTGGCAATCGCGTTGGGCACGTGCATGGGCTGGCCATTGGGATTGTCCAGCACCACGGTGACCAGCACACGGCCGCCGCTCGACGCCACCGTCAACGTTTCACTGAATGACTTCATCAGCTTGCCTCCGGCCTCGACTGCCAGCGGCGCGGCCAGCAGCAGCGCCGCGCAAGTGACACGGTAAATGACAGAATGGACCATTTTCACGGCTCCTTTTTCTGGTGACACCTCTGTTGCACTATAGGCCAAACCGCGTGGCCCTGCGTGGTTTTGACCGCGAAGCAAGTTCAGGGCGCTAGGCAATGTTGTTGCCGTTCACGGACGCCATGATTTCATCGTGGCGCTCGAGGTCGGACTTATGCAGGTACGCGGCGGTCGTCACGATGCTGGCGTGACCCGCTGTATCCTGCAGGGTTTTCAGTTGCACACCGTTGTTGGCGTGGTTGGTCAGCATGCTGTGGCGCAGCCAGTGGGCGGACGCCTGGCGCAGCGCGGCCGCGCTGTCGGCGTCGCCCAGCGACTCGGCGGCCACCGCCGCATCGGCAAACACGGCTTTCATGGCGTCCGCCGCCGCCTCATCCGTTACCCGCTGCAATAACGTGCCCCGGCTCGACAGCACCATCGGCGTGGTGTCGCCGCGCGACGTTTGCGGCGGCAAGCCATAGGCGACGCGGTAGCGCCGGAAGGCGTCGAGCATGTCGGGCGGCACGGGCAAGCGGCGCGCCTTGCTGCCTTTACCCATCACATCGAGCCACCAGCGGCCATTGCCTTCCGTGTAAAGCGCACCCATGTCCGCGCCGACGATTTCCGACAGGCGCGCCCCCGTATGCGTATAGGCCAGCAACAGGAAACGGTCGCGCTCGCGCCGCCGCAGCGTGGCCTGGCTGAGTGCTTCGCGCCGGTCCACGGCGGCCAACGCCAGGCGGATCGCATCCGGCGTCAGGTAGCGCGTCACGCGCGCCCCGGACGCCACGCGCACGTGGTGCACCAGCGCGCCGGGATTACGGTCGAGATAGCCGGTGCGTTCCGCGTAGCGCAGGAAACCTTTGACGGCAATCACGGCCTGGCGGCGGCTGGCGTCGGACAGCGGCCCGGAAAACGGCCGGTAGCGTGCATCGTTGCGGGGCCACTTGGTGGGAGAAATCCAGTCGGCAGGCGGCGCGCGCAGGAATTCCTTGTAACTGTTGATGTCCGCCACCGTCAATTCGCGCAGCGTCTTGCAGGCTTCTTCGCGGCACCAGGTCAGGAAGCGGAACAATTCCTTTTGCGAATTGGCGCGGGATGCGGGACTCAATTCGCCATGGCCAATATATTCACGGGCCAGTTCACTGTCCGACTGGGCAGCCGTCAACCGTCCCCCGCTGTCGCTGGCCTCGCGCGGCAGCACCATGGGCAAAGACGGATTGGATGCCGATGGCGCCGGCGGCTCCAGGTCGATCAAAGCGAATTTACTGGTCATTTATCCAGTATAACATACAGTATTTCATACAGTAGTTGCAAATTAACGTGACGCGTCACATTTTTACAAGGTAATATCGTTACGCGTCACGAATAATCAGGAGACTGCATGGATGAGCTGGAAAAACGGGGGCGCGGCCGCCCGCCGAAAGACGATGCATTAACGCCGGCCGAGCGGGCCAAGCGCTACCGCGACAACAAGCGGGCGGAAAAGCTCGCCATGGCGCTCAGCCGCGAACTGGACGAACACCCGCCAGATTCGCCACACCGCTTGTTCGTGGAACTGGACAGGGCACTGTCCCGGGTAGTAGAACTGGAACAGCAGCTGGAACAGGCGCAAGATGAAATCGCCCGCCTACGCGCACAATTAAAGTGACGCGTCACGCTTATTGCAGCGATGCTGCAACACCAGTGTTGCGTTTTTGGTAATGCACCAATGATTTTCAGTTAAGATGCAAAAACGCAACTTAAAAGAGGACCTGCAATGATCGTCGGCATCGACCTGGGCACCACCAACAGCTTGATCGCGGTGTGGGAAAACGGGCAAGCGCGCCTGATTCCCAACAGCCTGGGCGACGTCTTGACGCCGTCGTGCGTCAGCATCGATGACGACGGCAGTATCCTGGTGGGCCGCGCGGCGCGCGAACGCCTGCAAACCCACCCTGCCGCCAGCGCCGCCACCTTCAAGCGCCACATGGGCAGCGACAAGGTCACGCACCTGGGCAAGAAGGCGTTCCGCCCGGAAGAATTGTCCGCGCTGATCCTGCGTTCGCTGAAGGAAGACGCGGAAGCGGCGCTGGGACAGCCGGTGACGGAAGCCATCATTACCGTGCCCGCGTATTTTTCCGACGCGCAGCGCAAGGCCACGCGCGCGGCCGGGCAGCTGGCGGGACTGAAGGTCGAACGCCTGCTGAATGAACCGACGGCCGCCGCGCTGGCGTATGGCATCCATTTGCGCGACACCGAAAGCAAATTCCTCGTCTTCGACCTTGGCGGCGGCACGTTCGATGTCTCCGTGCTGGACTTGTTCGACAACGTGATGGAAGTGCGGGCGTCGGCCGGCGACAATTTCCTCGGTGGCGAAGATTTTGTTGGCGCGCTGGTGGAACGCTTCTTTGAACAAAACAAGATCCCCACCCCGCTGAAAAACGACGCGATTTTCATGCAGCGCCTGATCGCGCAGGCGGAACTGGCCAAGCGTACGCTGTCGGGCGCCCCCAAGGCCGAGATCAGGGTGCGCGAAGGCGCCGCCGAATATGCGATGGAACTCGACGAAGCCACCCTGGAAAAAGTGTGCGCGCCACTGCTGATGCGGCTGCGCGATCCCGTCGAGCGGGCGCTGCGCGACGCCAATATCCCGGTGGCGGAACTGGACAATATCGTGCTGGCCGGCGGCGCCACGCGCATGCCGGCCGTGCGACGCATGGTGGCGCGCATGTTCGGCCGCTTCCCGTCGTGCGAAATCAACCCGGACGAAGTGGTGGCGCTGGGCGCCGCCGTGCAGGCGGGCCTGAAGATGAACGACAAGGCGCTCGACGAAGTGGTGATGACCGACGTCGCGCCGTATTCGCTGGGCGTGTCGGCCTCGATGCAGCTGGACGTCAACAACTTTTCGTCCGGGCACTTCGATCCCATCATCGAACGCAATACCGTCGTGCCGGTCAGCCGCGTCAAGCGCTACTACCCCGTCCAGGATAACCAGCGCGTGCTGCAAATCGACGTCTACCAGGGCGAAGCGCGCATGGCGTGGGACAACATCAAGCTGGGCGAACTGAAAGTCGACCTGCCGGGCGGCAAGCGCGATGACAACGGCATCGACGTGCGCTTTACCTATGACGTCAATGGCTTGCTGCAGGTGGAATTGACGGTCCTGGCCACCGGCGACACCCATAGCCTGGTCATCGAAGGCAATCCGGGCTTGCTGACGGAACAGCAAATCAAAGAGCGCTTCGCGGCGCTATCCGCGCTGAAAATCCATCCGCGCGACCAGATGGAAAACCGCACGTTACTGGCGCGCGGCGAACGGCTGTACCAGCAACTCCGGGGCGACGCGCGCGAACACTTGAGCCGCCAGATCGTGCGTTTCGAACAGGCGCTGGAGACCCAGGATCAGCAAGTGATCGCGCCCGCCGTCAAGGGCATGTCCGAGTTGCTCGACTATTTCGAACACCAGCACTTCACCAACCCGGTGCCGTTCGGCGACGAGTAAGCCGATGAGCGACAGCGAGGATTTGCCCTGGTTTTTAAGGCGGCTGGCGCTGGACGGCTCGGCCGACCAGCGCACGATCCGGCGCGCCTATGCGCGTGAAGTCAAGCGCATCGACCAGGCCGCCGACGCGGAAGGGTTCCAGCAGTTGCGGGCCGCTTATGAAACGGCGTTGCAGTGGGAGGAATACCAGCGTTATTATGCGCAGCAGGGAGAGCGGGACGATGACGATGGCGCAGCCGGCGCCTCGCCGGAAACCGCGCCCGCCGCCGCGCCGGTGCAAGCCTTGGCCGCCCAGGACGCCGCCACAGCGAATGTTTCCAGCCTTGCCGCCGCCCCCGGCCCGATCGCGGTGGCCCCGTCCAGCGCCGGCGCCGATCTTCAGCCGGTCACGGAGACAGCGGCATCCGCCGCCGCGCAGCCGGATTTCCCGCTGACCATCGCCGACGTCGATCCCCAGCAATTAAGCGCGGACGTCTTTGAAGCCTTCATCGCCGGCTGCTCCGGGCTGGCGCAAGGCCGCACGCTGCATGACGCGCCGGCCTGGGAACAGCATTTGCGCACGTGCCTGCACGACGACCGGCTGGTGAACCTGGCGGCCCGCGCTATTTTCGAGGCGCGGGTATTGCACCTGCTGGCGGGTGGCTGGCGGCCCGGACACGAAACCTTGCTGGAAGCCGCCGCCGACGTCTTTGAGTGGCGCAGCGACCGCCACCGCTTGCGCCGCTTCGGCCATGCGGGCGCCATCGTCGACCGCGCCATCGATGAACGCAGCATGTTCGACAACCAGGACGGCGAGCTGAAGTCGGTCCAGCGCCAGGTGATACAGCGCTTGCGCGACAGCGACACACCGGACCCAGGCCAGTTGCGCAACGACATGCCGCACGCCGAACAGCTGGCGGCGCGCTTTCCCACGTGGCTGGAACTGGTGGCCAGCGCGGACAACCTGGAACAATGGCGCCTTGCGCATGCGGCATTGCCGGCCGTGGCCCAGCCGCCCGGCTACGGTGCCGTGCCGTCCGGCTGGCAAGTAGGAAACGTATCCTCGCAGCAGGCGACGTACGGCGATGCGCCGGCATACACCGGGCCCGATACCGCCGGCCCGAGCGCTGCGCAACGCATCAAGCGGATCGCCAAGCGGTTCGCGCTGGGTTTCGTGGCATTCAACGTGGCGATGGTCCTGCTGCGGGTCTTCGTCATCGATGACGCGCCGTCCGGCAAGTCGCCGCCGGCGGCCGTCGAGCGACCGAGGACCCGGCTGGATATCGAATACGAAGCGCTGGAGAAAAAATACGCGGCACACCGTGCCGAACGGGAAGCGCGCGAGGCGCTGCAACGCCAGGCGGCACAGGCCAACGCAAGGCCCGAGAAACTGCCGGAAGCAAAAGCACCCGTTGCCCCCGGCAAGGAACGCATCGCGGAAATCCGCAGCCGCATCCGCTACCGTTTGACGCACATGGAACCGCCGGGCGACTATCGCTCGGAATTCACCGTGCAACTGGACAGCAAAGGCAAGATTTCCAATGTCACATTGCGCAAGCCATCCGGCCTGCCGCAATACGACGCGGCGGTGGAACGGGCCATCCGCGACACGGAACCGTTCCCGCCGGACACCATGCCGAAATTCCTGCTGTCGTACGGCATGGAAATCGTCCTGAAACCCGCCGCGCCGGCGCAGGGCCAACCGGCGAACACGGCAACCGACACCGCCACCCCGGAAACACCGCCGCAGTAACGACGCTTCAGGCCGGATCGTCGGGCGCGCGGAACAAATCCTCCAGCGCCTTGCGGTCGGCTTCCTTGCGCACGCGCCCCGGCTTGCCCGTGTATTCCTCTTCGATATTGTCGCGGTAATAGCTCCACGCGGAACCGGACGTGGACAGCTTGCGCCACACTTCCGCCCCGACACCGGCGTAATCGATGGCCGTCCCATCGTCGAATTCCACCCGCAACTGGCGTTCGCGCGCATCGTAGCCGATGGCGCGCAGTTTGCCCGCGTTGATGCGTTTCATCTCCATTTTCACGCTCCCAAAAAAAATGCGCCACCCGTGAAGGTGGCGCATGCAATTACTTCTTGCCAGGTTCGGCAGGTTTTTCGCCGGCCGGCTTTTCATCCGGCGTGCCGAAGTCCAGTTGCGGCGGTTCGTCGTTCTGTTCCGGCTGCGTCCACTGTTCGTTGCCCATGCTTTCCTGGTCGATGACCAGGCCGGGCGGCGTACCGTCGCCGGCGGTGCCCTTGTCGAGGAAGGCCGTCACGGTGGACGGGAACACGGCCACCAGCAACACCATCACCAGTTGCAAGCCCACCCACGGCAGCGCGCCCCAGTAGATGTCAGACGATTTGACTTCCTTCGGCGCGACGCCCCGCAGGTAGAACAGTGCGAAGCCGAACGGCGGGTGCATGAACGACGTTTGCATGTTCACGCACAGCATGACCCCGAACCACACCAGCGCAGCCGATGCCGCCGCTTCCGGCGTGCCCATCGACGCCAGCAGCACCGGCGTCAGCACTTTTTGCGCGACGGGCGCCAGCATCGGCACCACGATGAAGGCGATTTCAAAGAAGTCCAGGAAGAACGCGAGGAAGAACACGAACAGGTTGACCACCAGCAGGAAGCCGATCCAGCCGCCTGGAATACCCTCGAACAGGTGCTCGACCCAGCGGCCGCCATCCACGCCCTGGAACACCACGGAGAAGCAGGTCGAACCGATCAGGATGAACACCACCATCGCGGTCAGGCGCATGGTGCTCTGGTAGCTCAGCACGATCAGGTCGCGCAATTCCTTGATGCGGCTGGCGCGGATCACCAGGTACACCACCATCACATAGACCACGGCCAGCACGGCTTGCAGCACCAGTTTGATGGGCGCGGCCATGCTCTTGCCTTCCACGTCGAACACCAGGTGCATGGCGCCGGCCACGACCAGCGCCGTCATGCCGATGCGGAACACGATCTTGTCGCGGCCCGTGAACGCGGGATGGCGGATCACGGCCAGGATCACGGCGCCCAGCGCACCCATGGCGCCCGATTCGGTCGGCGTCGCGATACCGGCCATCATGGTGCCCAGCACCATGAAGATCAGCACGGCGGCGGGGACGATGCCGCGCAGGCACTGCTTCCACAGCGGCCAGCCGGACAGCGAATTCGCATCGCGCGGCGCGGCCGGCAGCCAGTCCGGTTTCAAACGCGACAGGACGAACGTGTACAACGCAAACAGGGCGATCTGCACCAGCGACGGGCCCCAGGCGCCCAGGTACATGCTGCCCACGTCCGCGCTGGCGGTCTGGGTTTTCAACTGGTCGGCCAGCACCACCAGCACCAGCGATGGCGGCACCAGCTGCGTAATGGTGCCGGACGCGGCCAGCACGCCCGTTGCATAGCGCATGTGGTAGCCATAGCGCATCATGACGGGCAGCGAAATCATCGCCATCGCGATCACCTGCGCCGCCACGGTGCCCGTGATGGCGCCCAGGATAAAGCCGACGATGATGACGGAGTAACCGAGGCCACCGCGCATCTTGCCGAACAGCTGGCCCATGGAATCGAGCATGTCTTCGGCCAGCCGGCATTTTTCCAGGATGGCGCCCATGAACGTGAAGAACGGGATCGCCAGCAGCAAGTCATTGGCCAATACGCTGCCGAAAATCCGCTGCGGCACCGCCTGCATGAATGCGACGTTGAAATAACCCATCTCGATCGACATGGCGCCAAAGGCCAGGCCCACCGCCAGCAGCGAAAACGCCACGGGGAAACCCACCAGCATGAATACCACCAGGCCGCCGAACATCAGCGGCGGCATCATCTCCAAAGGAATCATTGCACCGGCCTTTCGTATTTATTATCGAGATGCGTCTTGCCGGCCAGTGCGGCGATACGTTTGATCAGTTCGGAAACACCCTGCACCGTCAGCAAGGCAAAGCCAATCGGTACGATGATCTTGATGGGATAACGGGGCAAGCCGCCGGAATTGCTGGACTGTTCCAGCACGTCCCACGACGGCATGAACAGCGACGTCCACGACAGCCATGCAAACAGCAGGCAGGCGGGGAACAGGAAGAAAATGATGCCGAACACATCGATCCACAGCTGCGCGCGCTCGGACACATGGCCGTAGACCAGGTCGACGCGCACGTGTTCATTGCGCTGGAACGTATAGGACGCGCCCAGCATCACGGCGGCACCAAATAAATACCACTGCATTTCCAGCAGCGAATTCGAACTCCAGTCGAAGCCGTAGCGGATCAGCGCATTGCTGGCGCTGATCACGCATGACGCCAGGATCATCAAATTGGCCAGTTGGCCGCAGCGGTATCCGATCTTGTCCAGCACGGATGACAGCCGTAATAAGCCCTGCATAATGGTCTCCCCAAATGGCATGCATCCGCTTGCAACACAGATACCGCCACTCGATATTGATGTAAAAGAATAGTTGTCAGGATACTAGCTGATACAACGCAGGTTGAACAGCCGCAACAACGCTATTTGCGTGATGCGTCACGTAAATTTGTGCCTGAAGGCAAAGTAGCGCCCTGCCGTCATGCCCTCCTCCACAATGGATTCAATCTGCTAGGAGGTCAAGATGGATGGTGAACGACCCAAGGATGGCGACGTGGTACGGCCGATCGGCTGGCGCCAGAAAATGATGGTGGTGGGAGCTGCCGTGGAGGCGCCCGGCGTGGAAGATGGCGTGCGCTGCCGCTGGCGCGACCGCGATGGGCCGCACGAACAAGTGTTCAGCGCCGGACAGCTGGAAATCGTGCGGACGCGGGCGGAATTCAAGACCCGGCCGCGCCGCACGGTATACCTGCGGCGCTGGCTGGTGCGAAGTTAAGACTTATCGCCCCATCGACACGGGCGACTCGGCGTCCCAGTAAAATGCCGTCGATTTGCTACCGTTGCTGCCCACCGTGATCGTGCGCTGCTGTTGCTGGCCGTCGACGTTGGCGGTCAGACGGTAACGCCCCGGAGGCAGTTGCGCATACAGCATCGGTCCGGCGTCATCCGTTTGCATGCGCACGTTGCCCCGCATATCGCGCACTTCCACCGCCACGCCGGAACGGTAATCGCCCGTCACGCGGTCGGCAAAGGTCATCTTGACGTTGAATTGCGGGCTCAGTTCCGCCATCGCCTGGCGTTCTTCGCTGCCGACGCCGCCCGTCACGTACGTGATGCCGTTGGATGACTTTTGTTCGATTTCCTGCGCGCTTGCCGTATAAGACAGTGCTCCGCATGCCAGCACCGTTGCTGCCAGCAGGCAGTTTCGTTTCACCTGGTTCATGATCAGCTCCCATCAGTGTTGATGCGGGCAGTATCAGCCATCGAACGTGCGGGCGGCGCGCGTGTGCCGCCCGGAAATCACGGGCGTTCGATCAGGATCGGCACTTCCTTGAACGCCGGGGTGTTCGATCCGCGCGCCGTCAGGCAGGGTGGCGACAGCGGCGTCAACTCGGGGAAATAGCCAAACACGTCGTCGCCGAGGATCGGATATTGCACCAGGCGGTACCCCGTCACGACCCGCTCGATGCCGTCCAGCGACGCGCCGCGCAGGTTGACGACGTCGCCATCGGCAAAACCCAGCCGCGCCAAGGTGGCCGCGCCGATGAACAGCACCTTGCGCGTGTGGTGCACGCCCCGGTAGCGGTCCACCTCGCCGCGGGGATCGTGGTAGACGGTCGTGTTGTATTGGCGGTGCGCCCGAACCGTGGCCAGGCACAGCACCTTGTCGCCATACACGGCGCGGGCCCGGTCCATGATGGTTTCCGCCGGCAACGCATGCGGGACAAAGTTCGCCTTGCCCGTATCGGTCTTCCAGATCCGCAGCGCCGCCGTATTCGGCAAGTGGAAGCCGCGGCGCTGGCGGATATTCTTGTTGTAATCGGCAAAGCCGGCGACAGCGCCATCGGCCACCTGCTCGATGTAATTGCGCGTGACGTCATAATCGCGGCCCATGGCACGCCAGTCGATCGGCGAGTCCGGCAGCGTGTGGCGCGCCAGCTCCGTCACGATATACGGTTCGGAGCGCAATTTGTCGCTGGCGGGACGGTTGCGGCCCGTCGACGCATGCACCATGCTGGCCGTGTCTTCCACGCTGACGAATTGCTGGCCGTTATCCTGTTCATCGTGCTCCGTCCGGCCCAGGCACGGCAACAGCAAGCCAATCCGGCCCGGGTACAAATGCGTGCGGTTCAGCTTGGTGGCGATGTGGACCGTCAACCGGCACCGCGACAGCGCGGCCAGGACGCGGGGGCTGTCCGGTCCCGCCACGGCAAAATTGCCGCCCAGTCCGGTGAACGCGTGCACCGAGCCGTCCAGCAAGCCATTAATGGCGCCGACCGCATCGAGACCGGCCTGCGCCGGCGGCGTGAAGCCGAACACGCGCTGCAATCCCTGCAGCCATTCGGCTTTCGGCCGGTTCGTGATGCCCACCGTGCGGTCGCCCTGCACGTTGGAATGGCCCCGCACCGGCATCACGCCCGCGCCCGGCTTGCCGACGTTGCCCCGCAACAGCATCAGGTTGACGAGCATCTGGATGGTTTCAATCGCATATTCGTGCTGCGTCAGGCCCATGCACCAGGTGGCGATGGTCGCGTCCGATTCGATGTAGACACGCGCCACCTGTTCCATTTGTGCGCGGCTCAAGCCGCTGGCCTGTTCGATGGCGTCCCACGGCTGCGTACGGATGACGTCCGCCATCGCATCGAAGCCCTGTGTGTGTTCGCCGATAAAGGCGCGGTCCAATACCGTGCCGCCCTCCGCCTCATCCGCAGCCAGCACGGCTTTGATGATACCCGTCAGCGCGGCCAGGTCGCCGCCCACGCGCACTTGGTAATACTGGTCGGCGATGGTGGTGCTGGCGCCGGTCAGCATTTCCGCCGGCGATTGCGGGTCCGTGAATTGCTGCAAGCCCCGCTCCAGCAGCGGATTGAACACGAGGATGCGGGCGCCGCGCTTCTTTGCTTCGCGCAAATCGCCCAGCATGCGCGGGTGGTTGGTGGCGGGGTTCTGGCCGAACACGAAAATGGCTTGCGCATGCTCGAAATCCTCGCGCGTCACCGTGGCCTTGCCCACGCCCAGCGACAGCCGCAGTGCGTCGCCCGACGATTCGTGGCAATAATTGGACGAATCCGGCATGTTGTTGGTACCGAACGCACGTGCAAACAGCTGGTAGGGAAACGCCGCTTCATTGCTGCTGCGGCCCGACGCGTAAAACACGGCGCGCTGCGGGCTGTCCAGGCTGCGCAGCGCTTCGCCGGCCAGGGTGAAGGCTTGTTCCCAGCCGATTTCACGGTACGTATCGGTGGCGGCATCGTATTGCATCGGCGCCGTCAGGCGGCCGATGGCTTCCAGCTGCCATTCTTCCCGCGTGCGCAACTCCGTGACCGTATGCTGCATGAAGTATTCCGGCGTGGCGCGCTTCGGCGTGGCTTCATGCGCGATGGCCCACGCCCCCTGCTCGCAAAAATCCACCGACTTGTCGTCGGGCGAATCCGGATACGCGCAGCCAGGGCAATCGATGCCTTGCGGCTGGTTCACGTGCGGCAGCGTCTTCAGCGCCGGCAGCGCGCCATTGCCTTGCAGCGCGCTGGCCGCGCCCCGTAACGAACCGAAGCCGCCGGCGGGTTTATCGTATGCGTGAATCGGGATGGTTTTCGAGTTGGTCATGGCAGCAGTTGTATAGCACAGTGGCGCGCACTGTATCATACGCCACGGCCAACACAAATGCCCCCAAGCCTGACCGCTACCCGGCGAACGCCTTGTCCGGATGCGCGGCCGCCAGCAACAGGTCGCGCCGCGGCGCCGGCGGATAAATCCACTGCGTATTGATCTGCATTTTCAGGGCCTTCGCCTCGGCGCCCGCCGTCCCGACGTCGCGCTGCCAGCCTTGTGTGAACACGGCGCCCCAGCCGCCCAGGTCCAGGCACGTCACGTAGGCGGGTTGGCGGTATGGCTCGGTGGCCAGGCCCAGCAGGTCGCGGGCCGCATTGTGGCCGGCATAGCGTCCCGTCACCAGCGCGTGCTGGCACGCCATCAACGTCTGGTGTCCGTCGTCGTCGGTGCGCGCCACGGCGGCATCGCCGGCGGCAAAGATGTGCGGTGCCCCGTACACCCGCAAATCGTTGCCGACCGGGGCCCGGCCCAGCGCATCCGGTCTGGCCGCCACTTGGCCCGCCAGGCCAGTGGCGCGCATGCCACCGGTCCAGATCACGGTCGACGCCGCGATGCGGGAACCGTCCGCCAGCACTACGCCCCCGCCATCCAATGCCGCCACAGTCTGGCCCAGCTCGCGTTCGATGCCGAGGCTGTCCAGCGCCTGTTCGATGACCGGGCGGGGACCCGCCCCCAGCGCCGGGCCGACTTCGCCGGCCTGCTCCACTAGCACGATGCGTGGCGTGGTCCCCGGCAGCAAGGCGCGCAGGCGGGCCGGCAATTCGCACGCGAGCTCGATGCCCGTAAAGCCCGCGCCGACCACGACGACAGTATGGCGCGCCGGCGTATCCGGCTGCGCCGCCAGTGTTTGCAGGTGGGCATCGAGCGCGGCCGCGTCGGCCGGCTGGTCGATGCTGTGGGCGTGGCGCGCCAGCCCCGGCACGGCGGGACGGTACATGGCGCTGCCGGCCGCCAGCAGCAGGCGGTCGTATGCAAGCGAGACCAATTGCCCGTTCGCGTCCGCCACTTCCACATACCCATCCTGCCGGTGGATACGCGAAACAAAGCCCTGCACATAACGCACCCCCGCCGCCTGCAAATGCGGCAGGATATCCGTGCTCCACGCGGTGGGATCGGCTTCGTGCAGGCGTGGCCGCATCCCCAGCCGGGGTTCGGGCGATACCAGCACCACGTCGACCTGTGTCGCCTGTTGTTCATCCAGCACCCGCGCCGCCGCCAGCGCGCCCCACAGTCCCGCGAATCCGCTTCCCGCCACCAAAATCGTTTGTGCCATGCCGTCCTCTTCATTGATTAATATAACTACGACTTGCTGTGTCGTAGTTAACGATATAGCACTTCCAACGCGTGCGCAAGCCTTGCCAGCGGCGTCGCCCGTCCGGTATCCTCAAAACTACGAGTCAAGAAGTCGGGGTTTTATATATGTCGCATATCAGTACCGGCGTGGAATATGCGCTGCACTGCCTGCTGTTCCTGGCGGAGCGGCCGGGCGGCGCCGAAGAAGCCAGCGCCAAAGACCTGGCGGATTTGCAGGGCATTCCAGCCGATTACGTGGCCAAGCTGTTCACCAAGCTCAGCAAAGGGGGATTGGTGCGCGCCACGGAAGGGATCCGGGGCGGCTTTGCGCTGGCGCGCGCGCCGGCCGCGATTTCCGTGCTGGACGTGGTCGATGCCATCGATGGCGGCAAGGCGCTGTTCGATTGCCGCGAAGTGCGGCAGCGCTGTGCCGTGTTTGAAGGGAATGAACCGGACTGGACCGGGGTGCCGCCCTGCACCATCCACGCCGTGATGCTGTCGGCGGAACAGCGCATGCGGGAGGAGCTGGCCAGCCATACGCTGGCGGACCTGGCGCACCGCGTCGCCACCGTCACGCCGCCCGCCTACAACCAGGCGGTGGTGCGGTGGCTGGATGGCCGGGCTGAGGGTAAACGCCCGGGCAAGCGGCCGGGCCCTGCCTGAACCCGGCCCGGCCGGAAATCACCGTTATTGCAGCGCTTCGGCGGGACCGAAGAATTCGAAGTGCGTCTGCGTTTCCGGCACGCCCAGGTCGCGCAGGTGCGATTTCACGGCTTGCATGAAGCCTTTCGGGCCGAGGAAATACGCGTCGACGTCGCGGTTTTCCGGCAGCCACGCGCCCAGTTGTTCCTTGCTCAGGTAACCGGTGGCGTGCGCCATGCCTTCGTCGTCCCGTTCATAGACGTAATGGCGGCGCAGTTGCGGATGTACGCCTGCCAGGTGGTCGATATGGCCACGGAATGCATGCACGCCCTTGTTGCGGGCCGCGTGGATGAAGTGCACGGGACGCTGCGTGCGCAACGCCGCCCCCAGCATGGCCAGGGTCGGCGTGATGCCCACCCCGCCGCTGATCAGGACCAGTGGCTTGTCGCTGTCTTTCAGCACGAAGTCGCCGGCCGGCGGGAACAGGTTCACGGTATCGCCCATCTGCACCTGGTTGTGCAGGTAATTCGACATCTTGCCGCCCGCTTCGCGCTTGACGCTGATGCGGTACGTTTCACCGTTCGGCAGCGCGGACAGCGAATAGTTGCGGCGCTGTTCGGCGCCATCGATGGTCGCCACCACGGTGGTGTACTGGCCCGGCATGAACGCCATGACCTTGCCGCCATCGGCCGGCGCCAGCGTAAACGACGTGATTTCATCGCTTTCCACCACTTTGCCCACCACCTTGAAGGCGCGCGCCCCGCGCCAGCCGCCTTCGGCCGCCGCGTTGGCGTCATAGGCTTGCTGCTCGGCGCCGATCAGGATGTCCGCCAGTTGCCCATACGCCGCACCCCACGCTTCCAGCACCGCATCGGTCGCCACGTCGGCGCCCAGCACTTCGCGGATCGCGCCCAGCAGCGCCGCGCCCACCATCGGGTAGTGTTCGCGCTGGATTTGCAGCGACACGTGCTTGTTGACGATGGTGCCGACCAGTGGGCCCAGCGCTTCCAGGCGGTCGATATTCGATGCATACATCAGGATGCTGTTGGCCAGCGCGCGCTGCTGCGTGCCGCCATGCTGGTGCGCCTGGTTGAAGAACGGGACCACTTGCGGATATTCGCGGAACAGTTTCTGGTAAAAGTGGCGCGTCAGCGTTTCACCGCCTTCTTTCAGGATCGGTACGGTGGCGGTGATGATGGCGCGGTGTTCTTGGGACAACATGATGGGTCAGCCTTTCTCGAAAAGGATTACTGTTGGTTATATTCTTGGTATTGGAAATGCGTTGACATGCGTTGCTCAGGCAGCCAGCGGTTCGTATTTGCTGGCTCCGCTCTTGATTTGCGTCAACTATAGCGGAGTTTTAGCTAACATGCAAATCATTTACATGTTTAATCCCGATAAAAACGCTCCGGTATGGAGCGTTCGTTCTTACAGTTCGCCGTATCGGGCGTCAGGTGCGCGCCGCACTCCGCACGCTGCCATACAGCCACAGGAAAATCGCCGTCGCGGCGGCAGCGCCGGCCAGTTGCGACAAGACGAAAGCCGGCGCGTCGGCCATCCGGATCGCGCCCGCTTCGCCCACCACCCTGGCCAGGGTCAGCGCCGGGTTCATGAACGCCGACGAGGAACTGAACCAGCAAGCGGCCATGACGTAAGCGGAGACGGCGAACGGCGCGATCACGGGACGCGCGCGGCCGCAGCCGATGAACACCGCCAGCAAGCCGAACGTGGCGACAAATTCACCCAGCCACTGGCCCGTGCCCGAACGCTGCTGCTGCGCCGCCACCAGCAAGTCCAGCCCGTACATGCCGTGCACCGCCGCCACGCCGGCCAGCGCGCCTGCCAGTTGCGCCACGATATACGGCGCCACATACTCGATGCGCAAATTGCCGCGCCACGCGTCGGACAGGGTCAGCACGGGATTGAAGTAGCCGCCGGAAATGCCGCCGAAGGTCAGGATCAGCACCGCCAGCCCCATGCTGGACACCAGCGTCGTGACCAGTTGCGCCATGGCCGCATCGCCGCCCGCCAGCCGTTGCGCTGCAATCCCGCAACCGCCGGAAATCGCCAGCAGCAATGCCGTTCCCAGGCTCTCCGCCACCATGCGTTTCCCGATGCCCATGCCCGTGTCTCTCCAATGTCAAGCGCGTGAATAAAGGGCGTACTGTAGGGCAGCCGATGGCAGCGTTTATCAGCGCCCGCCAATACTGTTTATCGCGGGCCGCGCCAACTGTACTTTGGTGCCGTGGAGCGGTCGCGACATGTCGGCAAATGACAAATATTTGACGTGAAATGACAAGTGATTCGGCCGGGGCTGCTCGACAATGACGCATTGATTATTTTTTATGCAGATAAGATGAATCCGACTCCCCTCCCCGCAGAAAAAGGTTTCCCCGTTGGCGCCCTGTCCGAACTGCCGCAACTGCTGCGCGATTTCGGGCTGGATCCCTGGGAGTTGCTGGAAGACCATGGCGTGCGCCGCGACATGATGCAAAAGCCGCTGACACCGCTGCCGGCGCTGCAGCACGGCCGCATCCTGCAAACAGCGGTCGAAGCGACGGGCTGCGCCCATTTGGGCTTGCTGCTGGGCCAGCGCGCCACCCTGGAAACCGCCGGTCCGTTGCGGCACCTGGTCTTGAATGCCGGTACGCAGCGCGAAGCCGTGGAAGCCGTGGTGCGCTTTGCGCAGCTGTGGCACCCGGCCATGCGCATCGACCTGTCGGAAAACAATGGCCAGGCGATGCTCGCGCTGTCGATGGAAGGCCGCTTCGCCGGCGAACAGCAATTACTGACCGCGTGCCTGGCGGCCATGGTCAAGCACCTGGAGGGCATCTTCGACCGCAACTGGCGTCCGGTACAGATCCAGCTGGCGCTCGAATTGCCGGCAGTGACGGACCCGTACCTGCGCTTCTTCCGCTCGCCCGTGCAATTCGGCATGGAGCGGCATGTCATCGTATTCAGCGCCGCCGGCCTGGATGCGCAACGCAGCCTCGCCGCCCCGCACCGCCACCTCACGCTGCAGCAACAGTTGACGGAGCAGGAAGCGAAGAACGCACCGGATTTCCGTACCCGCGTGCGCCACGTGATAGAAAGCCTGCTGCCGGCGGGCGACTGCAATGTGGAGCGGGTGGCCGAACTGTTTGCCATGCACCGCTTTACGCTGTACCGCTATTTGCAGGAAAGCGGCACCACGTTTGAAACCCTGCTGGCGCAAACCCGCGCCGACATGGCCACCACCATGCTGCAGCACACGGCCATGCCGATCGGCGATATCGCGCTGGCGCTGGGCTACAGCACGTCGACCAGCTTCGGCCGCGCGTTCACGCGCTGGTTTGGCAAGTCGCCGAAAGACTGGCGCAAGAGCATGCTGGGCATCCGCCGCAACCTGGCGCCGGCGCCGGAATTGCGGGCCGCCTGAGTTCCGGCAGGCTTCGGCAGCCTTGACACGGCGTGATGCAATTGTTTCAATGCCGGGATGTTGCTATCCTACCTGATTCATTACGCCGTCCTGCCTCCCACCAGTCTGCTGCTGATCGCCCTGTTGGGTTGGCTGCTGCGGCGGCGCCTGCCCCGCGCCGGCAAGTTCCTGTGGCGCGGCGCGCTGATCGTGCTGCTGGCGTTCAGCACCCGGCTGGTTGGAAACCTGATGCTGGCGCCGCTGGAACGTGCCACCCCGCCGTTGACGCCGCAGGCCGCAGCCGGCGCGCAAGCCATCGTGGTCCTGTCGGCGGGCGCCTTTCCCCAGGCCCCTGAATATGGCGGCGACGATGCGCCGGACGGCCTGGCGCTGGCGCGCATCCGCTACGCCGCCAGGGTGCAGCACGACACCGGCTTGCCGCTGCTGGTCACCGGCGGCAGGGTCGATGGCGACCAGGCGCAATCGCTGGCCGCCAGCATAGCCGATGCGCTGCGCAAGGACTTCCGCACGGACGTCAAATGGATCGAAGGCGCGTCCACCAACACGGCGGAAAATGCCGCGTTCAGCGCGGCGATCTTGCTGCCGGCCGGCGTCAAACGCATCATCCTGGTCACGCATGCAATGCACATGGAGCGCGCCGCGCGCGTGTTCCGCGCCGCCGGCCTCGAGGTGGTGCCCGCGCCCACCGCATATTATTCACACGGGCCGTTAGGTCCGTTCCAGTTGCTGCCCAGCGCATCCGGGCTGTCCGCCAGCTATTACGCCTGCTATGAGTGGATCGGATTGGCGTGGTACCGCCTGCGGCACTGACCCGGGCGTCATTACGCGGAGCGGGTGCGCACCAGGGCCAGCGCCTCGTCCAGCGCATCGTTTAATGCGGACAGTTCAATCGGCTTCGTGATATAGCGAAAAATGCCCGCGTCCAGCGCCGCATCGATGTCGTTTTGCATGGCGTTGGCGGAAATCGCGATCACGGGGGTACCGGCTGTGGCCGGATCGTTGCGCAGGCGGCGCTGTATATCCATGCCGCTGATATCCGGCAGATTCATGTCCAGCAAGATCACGCTGGGCATGCTGGTGCGGATCAATTCCAGGCCGCGCAGGCCGTTCACGGCCGTCAGCAGCCGCACGTCGGGGCGAAAGCGCAGTGCTTCTTCCACCAGCCGCAGGTTGGCCGGATTGTCTTCCACGTACACCAGCATGGGCAGCGTACCGTCTTCGGACGCTTGCACCGGGACGGGCGGCGCGGCAAACGCCTTGATCACGGCTTTTGCCGCCTGGGGCGCATCGGTCTGCGCCAGTTCGATGAAAAACACGCTGCCGGTACCGGGCGAACTGGAGACCTTGATCTGGCCGTTCATCAGTTCCACCAGCCGCTTGGTGACGACCAGGCCGATGCCGGTGCCTTCCTGCCCGCTGTTTTCCTGCCCCAGCCGGTTAAATGGCTGGAACAGCGCTTCCACCTGTTCGCTGCGCAAGCCTTGTCCCGTATCCTGGACGGAGATGCGCACCCTGGCGCCGTCGATGGACGCGCAATCGACGACGACGACGCCCATGTCGCGGTTATATTTGATGGCGTTCGACAGCAGGTTCAGGACCACCTGCTTGAGCCGCGTGCGGTCGGCCTGCACGTGCAACCCGGTTTGCGTGGGGAAGATCATGCGGATCCCCCGCTTGCTGGCCTGCGGCTCCATCATGATGCTCGATTCCGTCAGCAATTCATCGAGTCCCACCGGTTCCATCGACAGGGTGACGGCGCCCGACTCGATCTTCGACAAGTCGAGGATTTCATTGATCAGTTCGAGCAAATGCGTGCCCGCCTTCTGGATATAGCCCATGAATTCCTTGCGCTGTTCGGGCGACACCGGCAGCGCGTCGTTGTCCAGCAATTGTGCGAAACCGAGGATGGCATTGAGCGGCGTGCGCAATTCATGCGACATGTTGGCCAGGAAGCGGTCCTTGGCCTGGCTGGCGCGCTGCAGTTGTTCGCGCTGTTCGTGCAGCGTGGCTTCGATGCGTTTGCGTTCGCTGATGTCGCGGATCGCGCTCGACACCAGCGTCTCGCCTTCGGTTTCCAACGGGCTCAAACTGATCTCGACGGGGAATTCCGTGCCGTCCGCACGCAGCCCGTACAACTCCAGGCCCGCGCCCATCGAGCGCGGCCGTGGCGAATGGAAAAAACCGCTGCGCAAGTCCGGGTGGCCATGGGCGAAACGCTGCGGTATCAGTACTTCGATGCGCTTGCCCAGCAAGTCGCGCCGGTGGTAGCCGAACAGGTTTTCAGCCTGGCTGTTGACCAACACGATCTCGCCGCTGCTGTTGACGATGACGATGGCGTCGGGCGCCGACTCCAGCAAGCCGCGGAACTTTTGTTCAGCCTTGCGGCGGTCGCTGATGTCGCGGATCGCGCTCATCACCATCGCGCCTTCTTCCGTGTTGATCGGGCTGAGGGAAATCTCGACGGGAAATTCCAGCAAATCCTTGCGCACGCCGTACAGTTCCAGGCCCGCGCCCATGGTGCGGGTGCGGGGTTGCGTGAAGTAGCTGGAACGGTGGCCGACGTGCGAGCCGCGATAGCGCTCCGGCAGCAGCACTTCGATCGGCTGTCCCCGCAACTCGCCGCTCGGATAGCCGAACAGGCGCTCGGCCTGCGAATTGGCCAGCACGATCAGGCCGGTGGAGTTGGCGATGATGATGGCGTCCGGCGTGGATTCCAGCACGTCGCGGAAGCGCGCCTCCACTTGTTTCGCATCGCGCATGGCTTTCAGGCGCGTGATGTCCTTCTTGGCAAACATCACGAATTCGTTGCGGCCGGCAGCGTCGTAGACGGTCTTGCTGGAGACATCGACAAACACCGGCGAACCATTTTTCCTGCGCCGCAGGATTTCGTAATCCCATGCGCCGCCGCTGCGCTCCAGCGTCTGGAGGAAGGTATTCCAGTCCTGGCCGGGCATGCCGACCAGCTCATACAGTGAACGGCCGCTGGCTTCGTCGGCGGTGTAACCGAATACCTGTTCCGCTCCGGGCGACCAGTGCACCACACTGCCGCGTCGGTTGCATACCACGACTGCGCCCGGCAACTGCTGCAATACCATCTGGTCGAAATCAGTCGTCATGGTGTCCCCTGCATACGCAACAACCCGAGTATAGAGCGCCCGTTGCACCAGTCACAAGCAGGAACTACATGGCTGCGCACCTAAGCGGTGCATTGCAACAGAATGGCGCGTCTTTGCACGGTAATTGGGCTGGCATGGATCTTGATATGACTACTGTACCGTGACTGCCGGGATAAAAACATGCGTAACTTTTACAATGAAATGCACGATGCCGCGGCCGACTTGCCGGTACGCGAACATTACCGGGACTTCTGCCGCTGGCTTGAACAACAGCCACCGGAAACGCTGGCGCGCAAGCGCGCCGAAGCGGACTTGCTGTTCCGCCGCGTGGGCATCACATTTGCCGTGTACGGCGACGATGCCGGGACCGAGCGCCTGATCCCCTTCGACATCATTCCCCGCATTATTCCGTCGGGCGAATGGACCCAATTGCAGGCGGGGCTGGCGCAGCGCGTCAAGGCGCTGAACATGTTCATCCACGATATCTATCACGACCAGAATATCGTGAAGGCGGGGATCATTCCCGCCGAGCAGATTTACCGGAACGCGCAATACCGCCCGGAGATGCAGGGTATCAAGGTGCCCTCCGATATCTACGCGCATATCGCCGGCGTCGACATCGTCCGCGCCGGCAAGGGTGAGTTCTACGTCCTCGAAGACAACTTGCGGGTCCCGTCCGGCGTGTCGTACATGCTGGAAGACCGCAAGATGATGATGCGCTTGTTCCCGGAACTGTTCGCGCGCAACCGCATCGCGCCGGTCGACCACTATCCGGACCTGTTGCTCGATAACTTGCGCTCGGTCGCGCCGATGGGGGTCGACGATCCCACCATCGTCGTCATGACCCCGGGCATGTACAACTCCGCGTATTTCGAACACGCGTTCCTGGCCCAGCAAATGGGCGTGGAACTGGTGGAGGGCAAGGATTTGTTCGTGTCGGATAACGCGGTGTACATGCGCACCACGCACGGCCCGCGCCGCGTCGACGTGATTTACCGCCGGCTCGATGACGACTTCCTCGATCCGCTGGCGTTCCGCGCCGATTCCGCGCTGGGTGTGCCGGGCTTGCTGTCCGTGTACCGTGCGGGCCGGGTCACGCTGGCCAACGCCATCGGCACCGGCGTGGCGGACGACAAGTCGATTTATCCGTACGTGCCCGACATGATCCAGTTCTACCTGTCCGAGCAGCCCATCCTCAACAACGTGCCGACGTGGCAGTGCCGCCGCAAGGAAGACCTGGACTATACGCTGGCGCATTTGCCGGAACTGGTGGTCAAGGAAGTGCATGGCGCGGGCGGCTACGGCATGCTGGTCGGTCCCGCGTCCACGCGTGCGCAAATCGAGGAATTCCGCCAGCGCCTGATCGCCAAGCCGGATGGCTATATCGCGCAGCCGACCCTGGCCTTGTCGAACTGCCCCACCTTCGTCGAATCCGGCGTGGCGCCGCGCCACATCGATTTACGCCCGTTCGTCCTGTCCGGCAAAACCGTTTCCATGGTGCCGGGCGGCCTGACGCGGGTGGCGCTCAATGAAGGATCGCTGGTGGTGAATTCGTCGCAGGGCGGCGGCACCAAGGATACGTGGGTACTGGAGGGAGACATATCATGCTGAGCCGCACTGCCGATCATTTGTTCTGGATGGCCCGCTACACGGAGCGGGCGGAAAACACCGCGCGCATGCTCGACGTGCACGTGCAGGCCGCCATGTTGCCGCAATCGGCCCAGGATGCCGAACGCAGCTGGCGCGCATTGCTGGGGATTTCGGAGTTGCAGCAAGCCTATGACGGCCGCTACGGCACCGTCAACGCGCGCGACGTGATTGATTTCATGGCGCGCGACCCGTCGAACCCGTCGTCGATTGCCGCCTGTCTGAAAGAAGCGCGGGAAAATGCCCGCGCGGTACGGGGCACGCTGACCACGGAAGTATGGGAAATCCAGAACCAGATGTGGCTGGACTGGCAAAAGCGCGTGCCTTTGCTGGCAAATGATCCCAGCCAGGTATTTGAATGGGTCAAATACCGTTCGCACCTGGCGCGCGGCGTCATTCAGAGCACCATGCTGCGCGACGATGCTGTGCATTTCATCCGGCTCGGCACATTCCTGGAGCGGGCCGATAACACGGCGCGCATCCTCGATGTGAAATTCCACCGCACGGGCGACCAGACCCAGCGCGACTATTATTATTGGGCGGCCCTGCTGCGTTCCGTGTCCGGCTTTGAAATCTACCGCAAGGTGTACCGCGACGTCATCACGCCGGAACGCATCGCGGAATTGCTGATGCTGCGGCCCGACATGCCCCGCTCGCTGCTGGCCTGCATGGATGAAGTCGTGCACAACCTGGCGCAGGTGCGCAACGATGTGTCGGGCGCCACGGAACGCTATGCGGGACGCCTGCATGCCCAGCTGCGCTTTGGTTCTGTCGACGACATCCTGAAGGCAGGCTTGCACGACACGCTGACCGAATTCCTGGCCAATATTTATGAGTTGGGCAACCGCATCAGCCGGGACTTCCTCGTTCCGCTGGCTGCCTAGGAGCTGTCATGCAACTATGGATACGGCATGAAACCACGTACACGTACACGGCGCAGCAAGCGTACAGCATCCAGCAACTGCACCTGACGCCGCGCCTGGAGTCACATCAGCATGCGCTGTCGTGGCAACTCAGCGCGGCGGGCCAGTTGCACGCGTACACCGACGCTTACGGCAATTTGTCGCACATGCTGACCTTGAACGCCCCGCACACGGCGCTGACCATCGTGGCGGCCGGCACGGTGGAGACCACCGCGCCGCAGGGCGGGCGGGTCGCCAGCGGCGATGCGCTGTCGCCGCTGGCCTACACGGTGCCTACCGCTTTGACGGCCGTGACGCCGCCGATCGCCGCGCTGGCCGCCCGCTGCATTCCGCAGCCGTCACCCCTGCCCTGCACGGCCGACGCCATGCGGCTGGCCGAAGGCATCGCCGCCGCCGTGCGCTACCAGTCCGGCAGCACGGCTGTCGGCACCACGGCCGGCGCGGCGCTGGACCTGGGCACGGGCGTGTGCCAGGACCACGCCCATATCCTGGTCGCATGCTGCCATGCGCTGGGATGGCCGGCCCGTTATGTGTCCGGCTACATCGATCCGGGCAACAGCGGGCACGCGGCAAGCCATGCGTGGGTGGACGTTTGGACGGACGACGGCGCCGATGTGGGATGGGTGTCGGTCGACGTGACCCATGCGCGCCTGATGACGGATGCCTATTGCAGGCTCGCGGTCGGACGCGATTACGACAGCGCGGCGCCGGTACGGGGCGTGCGGCGCGGCGCCGGCGGCGAATCCATGGCGGCGACGGTTCAGGTGACGCAGCAGTGACGCGGCAGTGATGCAACACCGCAGGGTGCTAGAATCGGGCCCTGTTCAATCAGTGTGACTCAAACGGAAACAATGACTTATTGTGTAGCGATGCGACTCGATGCGGGCCTGGTCTTTCTCAGCGACTCCCGCACCAATGCCGGTGTGGACCAGGTCAGTACGGCCCGCAAGATGCAAGTGTATGAAAATCCGGGTGACCGGTTGATGGTGCTGATGACTGCGGGGAATTTGTCCATTTCGCAGTCGATCCGGGAATTGCTGGCCACCCACCAGGACGACGCCGGCCATACCATCTGGACCGCGCCTGGCATGTATGAAGCCGCGCGCATCGTGGGCGAGGTGGTGCGCCTGGTGCATGCGCGCGATGCGAAAGCATTGGCGGACTTCGGCATCGATTTCAATGTCAGCATGATCTTTGGCGGCCAGATCCGAGGCGAACGGTGCCGGCTGTTCCAGGTCTACTCGGCGGGTAACTTCATTGAGTCGCACTGCGAAGCCACCTATTTCCAGATCGGCGAAGCCAAATATGGCAAGCCCATCATCGACCGCGTGGTGAACCCGGACACGCCGCTCGACGAAGCGGCCAAGTGCGCATTGATCTCCATGGATTCCACGCTGCGCTCGAACATCTCGGTGGGTTTGCCGCTGGATTTGCTGGTGTATGCCAACGATACGCTGGCGGTCACGCAATTTGCCACCATCGATGAAAACAACCAGTATTTCCGCATGATCCGCAGCACCTGGGGCCAGCAATTGAAGACCATCTTCGAAGGCATCGAGGCCCCGGTATGGAATGCGGCCCCGGACACGACGGGTCACGTCCTGTCGTCCGCCGGCAAGCGCAGCCAGCCGATGCGCGCTCCCCTGCCCCCGGCGATGGAACCGCCCGGTCAACCCGCCGCGCAACTGCAGACCTTTGCGCAACAATTCCGCGACGGCCAGCAATAGCGCGCCGCAAATTGTCCGCACTTATCCGCGCCCCCGCCGCAGCCTGGTGGCGGGGTTTGCCGGGTGTGGGAACAACATGTTCGTTAATTGCAAATTTACGCAATACGGAACTCATCAGTGCTAATGGGCGGCGGCCGCCATAACGAATGGTTACAATTGTTACCCTGCTCAGCTCCCGTGCGTACCGGGCGGAAAATTCTGACGTGCTACACTCCCCTCCGTTGCAAAATTGCACTTGATGAAGTGGTATGCTATGCCCTGGTTCTGTGCAATGCAGCAAATAGCAAAAGTATAAAAGTTCTGTTGTTATCGGGAAATAAGTGATAACATGGCATGTGCCACTCACGAGCTCTGCCGGCAGGAAATAAGACAAAAGGCAAAATTTACGATGGAATTATTCAACAAATCAGGCGTTTTGGTCGCTGCGGTACTGGTTACGGTCGGTGTATTGATCGGCGCCCAGGCCAAAGATGACATGGTGCCCCCGGCCAGTGTGATTGAAACCACTGCCCGGAAGTTGAATACCGAAGGGAATTTTGTTGCGGAGCGGCGACTGCGCGAATGGGCCGGGCAAGGCTCGGCAGTGGCGCAGCGCGAACTGGCGCTGCATTACCAGCCTGACATGTCGCGTCGCGCGGAAGTGTTGCATTTATTGGAAGAAGCCACCCGTTCGGGCGACTCCCTGGCAGCCTCGCACCTGGCGCAGCTGCGCGCAGTGGCCCCCAATGGCAGCATCGACGACTTGAAGGAAGCCGCCGCGTCCCGTACCGCCGCCAATAACTGGACCCGCTACTAACCCGCCCCGGCCCGCATGGACCGCCTGCGAGCGCTCGAAGTCTTTGTCGAAGTTGTCCGTAAAGAGAGCTTTGCCCGCGCGGCGGAAGCGCTCGACACCTCCCCCGCCAACGTCACCCGCTACATCAGCGATCTCGAAGCCCACCTGCAAACGCGCCTGCTGAACCGCAGTTCGCGGCGCATGTCGCTCACTCCCAGCGGCGCGGCGCTGTTCGAGCGGGCCCGCGGCATCCTCGATGAAGTGGCGGAAACCGAAGCCATCGTCTCTTCCGCCGCCATGCAGCCGCGCGGCGTGCTGCGCATCAACGCGCCGCTGAGCTTTGGCGTACGGCACCTGGCGCCGTTATGGCCGCGCTTCATGGCGCGCTATCCCGACGTGCAACTGGATATCTCGCTGATCGACCGCGTGGTCGATATCGTGGAAGAAGGCTATGACATGGCGGTGCGCATTTCGCGTGCCGGCAGCGCCAGCCATGTGGCACGCAAGCTGGCCGTGTGCCGCATCGTCCTGTGCGCGTCGCCCGCCTACCTGGCGCGGCGCGGCGCCCCCAGCACGCCGGCGGACTTGCTGCACCACGATTGCATCGGCTACAGCTACCACAGCTCGGAAGAATGGCCGCTGGAGTCGGCGGCGGGCCAGGCGCACGCCGTCAAGCCGCCGTTCATCCTGCGCACCAACAACGGCGATACGGCGCTGGCGGTGGCGCTGGGCGGCCAGGGCATCATCGCGCAACCGACCTTCATTGTCGGCGACGACTTGCGGGCCGGGCGGCTGGTTCCCGTGCTACCCGGCTACCACCTGCCGGACATCGATATCCAGGCCATCTATCCCAGCCGCCGCCACCTCAGCGCCCGCGTGCGGGTCATGGTCGACTTCCTGGCCGAAGCATTCGGCGACGTGCCCGCCTGGGACCGGGCAGCGGACACTGCTTAGCGCGGCCTTGTGCGCGCGCAAAGGCGAGCAGGATTGCGCGCCTACCCTGAAGCAACCAATTGCCCAAGGAGAGCGCCATGCCAGACATGAATCCATCCCGCGTCGCCGCCACCCTGGCGGCAGTCATGCTGCTGACCACCGGTTGCGCCCGCGACCCGGACCCGGCCCAACTGATGGCGTCCGCCACCCGGCGCCAGGCCGCAGGGGACAACCACGCCGCCATCATTGAACTGAAAAACGTGCTGCAACGCGTACCGGCCCATGCCACCGCCCGCCTGCAGCTGGGCGATATTTACCTGGAAAGCGGCGACGTGCTGTCCGCCGAAAAGGAATTCCGGCGCGCCCGGGATGCGGGCGCCGCACCGGGCGCCGTACTGCCCCGCCTGGGCACGGTCCTGTTGCTGCAACAGCGCTACGACCAGGTGCTGACGGAATTGCTGGTCGACGATGCCTGGCCGGCGCCCGAACAGGGCGATATCCGCGCGTTGCGCGGCTATGCCCTGCTGGGCCTGCAACACCAGGCCGACGCCGCCAGGCTGTTTGCTCAGGTGCTGGCGGTGCAACCTGCCAATACGCTGGCGCGGCTGGGTGAAGCGCGCATGGCGCTGCAATCGGGCGCCGTGGACGCCGCCATGAAGGACGTGGCCGGCGTGCTGGCCGCCCATCCGGACAATGTTGACGCGCTGCGCCTGCAAGGCGACCTGTATCGGCGCGCCGGCAACCATGCCGGCGCGCTGGACAGTTATCGCAAGGTGATCGAGCTGCGCCCCGCCAACCTGCAAGGCCGGCTCGATGCCGCCAGCCTGCTGGTGGCGGACAACCGCATCGACGAAGCGCGCAGCGAACTGGCGGCCGCTAGCCGCATTGCACCTGGGAGCGCAGCCGTCATTTATACGCAGGCATTGCTGGCCATGCAGGAAAAAAAATATCCGGCCGCGCTGGAACGCCTGCAATTGATCTTGCGCGCGGCGCCGGACCACCCGCCATCGAACCTGATGGCGGCGGGCATCTTCCTGACCCAGAACAATGTGCCGCAAGCGGAGCAGCACATCCAGCGCTTCCTGGCCGGCCAGCCGCGCCATGCCTTCGGCATCCGGCTGGCGGCCCAGATCGCCTTGCGCGGCGGGAAACCCGGTGACGCCGTTGCGCTGCTGGAACCGTTGCTGGAACGTGGCGCCGGCGACAGCCAGTTGCAGGCGCTCGCGGGCGAAGCCTATATGCGCACGCAAGCCTATGCCAAGGCATCGGCCTGCTTCGACAAGGCGGCCGCCATCGCACCGCCCACTGCCGCCACCCGCACGTCGCAGGCGATCAGCGAACTGGGTCTGGGCAATAACCAGCGCGCCGAAGCGGCGCTGGAACAGGTGCTGCTGATGCCGGGCGACGCCGCCGGCGATGGCGCGCAGCGGCGTGCCGGCGCCTTGCTGGTGGTGACGCAGATGCGCGCCGGCGCTTATGACAAAGCGCTGGCAACGGTGCAGGCGCTGGAAAAACAGCAAAACAATCCCGCGCTGCAAAACTTGAAAGGCGGCGTGCTGCTGGCGCGGCAAGACCCGGCCGGGGCGCGCCAGGCGTTCGAGGCGGCGCTCGCCTTGCAGCCCGGCTATCTGCCGGCGCTGCAAAACCTGGCGCAACTCGATGTGCTTGCCGGCCAGCCGGACCAGGCGCGGCTGCGCTATGAAGCGGTGCTGGCGCGCAACGGTAACGATACGGAACTGATGGCGGCGCTGGCCCGGCTGGCGGCGCAGCGGGGCCAGATGGCGGCCGCGCGTGGCTGGCTGGAGCGCGCATATCGCGCGGCGCCGGACGCAATGGCGCCGGCGCTGCAATTGGGGACGTATTACCTCGATGCGGGCGAACTGCCGAAAGCACTGGCGCTGGCGCAAAAGCTGCAAGCCGCCAATCCCGCCCACGTGGGTGCACTGGCATTGCTGGCGCGCGCCCGCGCCGCGTCCGGCGATGGCGAGGGCGCGCTGGAAAGCTATACCGACCTGGCGGGCCGCCAGCCCGGTGACGCGGCCGTGCAATTGCAACTGGCTGGCGCCCATATGGCGCTGAACCATAAGCAGGAAGCCCTGGCGGCGATCCGCAAGGCGCTGGAATCGCAGCCTGAACACGGCCCGGCGCTGGCGACCGCCGTACGCCTGCTGACGGATATGCGCTCATGGGACCAGGCCATGGCGCTGGCGCACGGGGCGCAAGCACGGCCTGCCACCGCCGCGCTGGGCTACCGTCTGGCGGGCGACATCGAAATGGCGCGCGCCCATCCGGCACTGGCGCTGCCGCTGTACCGGAAGGCGTATGCGCAGGAACCCGGCGGACCGCTGGCCATTTCCCTGCACCGTGCGCTGGTTGCGGCCGGCAAACCGGACGAGGCGGCAAGCCACATCGCAAACTGGCTCGCCAGCCATCCGCGCGATTTGCCGACGCGCCTGTACCTGGCCAGTACGCTGCTGGCCTCGGGCGACTACCGGGCGGCGATTCCCCACTACGAACAGGTGCTCGCAATCGAGCCGAACCATGTGGTGGCGCTCAACGACCTGGCCTGGACGTGCCAGCAGGCGGCCGACAAACGCGCCCGGGGCTACGCTGAAAAAGCCTACGCGCTGGCGCCCGCCAATCCGGCCGTGGCGGACACTTTGGGATGGATCCTGGCGCAACAGGGTGATGCGGGACGCGCCATCCCCATCCTGAAAAAAGCCACGGACAGTGCACCGCAGGCGGGTGATATCCGCCTGCACTACGCCAGCGCACTGCTGCGCACGGGCGAGCGCCGCGAAGCCCGGCGCCAGCTGGAGCGTCTGCAAGCCGACCGGGGATACAAGCGCCAGGACGAAGTACGGACATTGCTGGCCGGATTATAGACGCGTTGCCGGACCGGGCTGTGGCCCGGGTGGCGGCTGGTAGCGGCCCGGTGCGATGATGTTCAGCGGATCGAGCGCCGCCTTGATGCGGCTGACTGTGCGCCAGAAACCGTCGGCCGCCGGATCCAGCGCCGCCATCGATTGCAGGCCGACACGGTATGGCAAATATCCGGCCGCCATCAGCGCATTGAACAGGCCGTCGTAGCAGGCATGCGCGTCGGCGCTTTCCGCCGCATCGTCCTTGTCATACGCAATCGTCAGGACGCCGCCCAGTGCGCGCTCGGTGATCATGCTGAAGGTGGCGAACAGATCGAAACCATACCGCTCGAAGCAGGGTTCCGCCAGGTCCATCACCGCCTGCAAGTCCGCGCCCCGCATGGGCAGCACGGGCGACAGCCACAGCAAGCCGCAACCGTCGCGGGCGGGATCGGCGCCGATGGGAAAGCCGGGTGGCAATCCGCCCTGCCGCCGCCAATAAGCGCCAGCCAGGAATCTGCCGTCGGGCATGCCCCGGTTCATCCGGAACAGCGACTGCCCCAGCGCGACACGGGCCGCGAGCTTGCGTCCGATTGCCGTATCGCCGAGCAGCCGTGCGACGCGGGAACCCAGCGCCAGCTTGCGGTCATCAATAAAGCGCGGCGCCAGGCGCAATGGCGCCAGCGCCTTGCGCAGCGCGCGGCGCGCGGCGGCCACTTGCTGTCTATCGCCGTATAGCGCGCCGGACACCGTCCACGGCGAGATGCCGCGCTCGCGGCACAATGCATCGCGCACAGCCCGCGGCAGCGGCCGCGTGCCGCCCGTGGCGCCATGTGGATACGTCATTCCGCCCGACAATATCCGCAAATCATTGCCAATATGGATTACCGAGCGCAGCGTGCCATCCATACGCAGCGGACGCAGCGCGTCGGCCACGGCGCCGACGCCGCCATGCCGGGGAACGCCGCACAGGAAATGTCCCAACGCCGGCGATTGCGGCATCAGCCACAGGCCGAGGCTGGTGACGATGCCGAACGCCGATTGCGTAAACAAGCCATCGATCCACGGTCCCAGCCCGTAGGGAAAGACGCGCGCTGCCCGCGCCTGCGGGTAATGCGTGTAGCCGGTACCGACCACGTCGCCGTCGGCCAGCACCACTTCCATGCCGCACACGTGCAGCACGCGGTTGCCGTAAGGCGAATGACCAAATCCCCGCTCGAGGACATTGCCGACCAGGCTGGTGTCGGGCCCGGCCCCCGTGCAATCCATCCAGAACGGCAAGCGCTGTTCCGCCAGGTACCGGGACAACTGCCCTTGCGTCACCCCCGGCTCGATCACCACGTAACCCAGTTCGGCGTTTGCTTCGACGATGCGGCGCATGCGCGACAGGTCCACGATGACCTGCCCGGGCCGCACGGCGCAGGCGTCGCCGTAGCCCCAGTTGCGGCCGGTACTGATGGGATACAGGCCAATGCGATGGGCCGCCGCGATACGCACCAGTTCGACCACGTCGCCGCGGCTGCCGGGAAACAGGATGGCCGCGGGCCGCGCGACCCACGACGCCGTACTGCTGGCGTAGGCATCCAATGCCGCGGCATCCGTACGCACGTGTTCGTCGCCCAGTACAGACCGCCATTGCGCCAGCGCACTCATCCCGCCCCCCGCATCAGGCGCGCGGTGATGCCCGCTTCATCTTCGGGAGGAAAAAAATACGGATAAAACGAGCGCACGTTGCCATGTTGTTCCATCAGGCCGCCATATTGCCGGATCTGATCCTGCATGTAATCGAGGTCCAGCCGCAACAAGACAGCCGGTGCGCCCACGCGTGAACAGTTGCGCTGCGTACCGTAGTGGGTGAAGCCCAGCATGCGCCGGTAAAACATCACGTGGCGGGGATTGACTTCGATGACGTAATCCGTATGGCCATGGATGTGGTGCGCATACAGGTATGACAGGTGGATCATCCCGGCGAACACGCGGCGCGACGCGCCTTTGTCGATGGCCAGCCGCGACGGTTCGCACAGGCGCCGTCCCTGTGCCCGCAAGTGATCGAGTTCATGGCGGAAATTTTCGTCCGCCGGCAGGCCCAGCGCGGGGTCGTCCAGGCACAGCGACATCGTGCCCACGGTCTCGCCGCCGGTTTCCGTATACAGCGTGATACGGTTGGGCCCATGGGTGGCATGGGGATCCACGTCATAGCCGCGCCAGCCATACATCTTTTTCAGCAGCAGGCTGGCCGCCTCGCGTTCCTTGCGGGAATTGGCGAGGCGCAGATGAAACATTTGGCGGTCGATTTCATGGTCTTCCGCCGGGTCGTGGGCCGCCTCGCCAATCACCAGTTCGCGCAGGCCGGGCTTGTCCGCAAATGAAATAATCGAGTCTTCGTCCACGTTGCCTCCCTCAGTGGCTCTTTCAGGTTCAGGCAAGTTGGATCGGTTCACTCGAAAAAAGTTCCCGCCCGGCGCGGGATAGGAAGACAGTGTCGCTTTTCTTCGCAAAACCCTGTTAAAGCACGGCCGCGCGCGGCCAAGTCATTGATATGACGGGTAAAAATACGCAGGCATGGATACTGCTGTACAGGGTTCACCGCAATCCCATGCGGCCAACCCACGAAAGGAGCAGCACGTCATGAACACCACGAAAATCCTGCTGGCGGCGGCCACCGCGCTCGCCGTATCCGGCCCGGCCAGCGCTTCCACCTTTGCTTCGGCCATCCTTGACATCACTGATTTCAAACTGCTGCACTCATCGGGCGCGGATTACAGTGTCGCCAATTTTTCCACGCTGGCTGGCATCAATGACGCCCATGCCACGGCCTCGCTGAACGGCGCGTTTGCCAACGATGCGGATTCGCGCAGCATCCTGGCGCCGATCCCGCCCAATGTCGCGCAGCAATGCCTGGGGGCGTGCATGCCCATCGCGGCCGATACGTTTACGCCGATTGCCGGCGTGCCGCCCGTCACGACGACCTATGGCCATGCCGACCAAAAACTCACGGGCGCGGCGATCATGATCGGCGCCACGCCGGCCGGCGCCCATGCGTCCACGCGGGCCGACGCATCGACTGCCGTCAATGCCGTGGCGTCCGGCAATTCCGATGTCGGCACGTCGACCACGTTCCGCTTCGTGATGGGAACATCCGACACGATGACCGTCTCCTTCATGGGCAATCCCTATACGCGGGCGCTGGTCACGCCCGGCTCCGGCCCCGTGTCCAACGCGAATGCCCGGCTGTCGTGGTCGATCAATATCCTGAACGTGACCACGGGTGCGACTGAACTGGCCTATGCGCCAAACGAATTGAATGCGGGCAGTATCCGCAGCGCCACGCATGCCGCGCCCGCCGATTTGATCTATGCGCCTGGCGCCAGCTTATTTTCAGCCACCACGGGCATGTTGATGGCCGGCAACGAATACCAGATCACGATCCAGCACAATTCGCTGGCCAATACCTTGCAGGCGGTGCCGGAACCCGCTTCGTTGGCCATCCTGGCCACCGGCTTGCTGGGCATGGGCTTCCTGGGCCGCCGGCGCCGCGGCTGAAATCCACTGATCCAGGCGGGCATCCGGCCGCTTGACGCCGCTCAACGCCATTGCAGTCGGGGTCCGGGCGGCTGACCTCCCTTCCTATAATCGAACCACAGGCCGCCGCAACCGCCATGCCTGTTTGCGGATCTTTTTGCGGGAACGAGTATATGGAAGAGCTGTTATACCAACTGCATACGGCCGGCCACTGCATCTGGAAATTCCGCTGGCGCACCATCGCCGTCGCGTGGATCTGCGCGCTGGCCGGCTGGACCGGCGTGGCGCTGCTGCCCAACGACTACCAGACTTCCGCGCGGGTCTTTGTCGATACGCAAGGCATATTGAAACCACTGCTGTCCGGCATGACCAGCGTGCCCAACGTCGAACAGCAGGTGGCGATCATGAGCCGCACCCTGCTCAGCCGGCCGAATATCGAACGCGTCATGCGCATGGTGGACCTCGATGTGCGCCAGGCCACGCCCCGCGACCATGAAATCAGGATGGATGAGCTGCTGAACCGCATCCGCATTGCCGGCACCGGCAGCTACGACATCTACACCATTACGTATAACGACCGCGATCCACGCCTGGTGCGCGATGTCGTGCAATCGCTGCTGGCGATTTTCGTCGAGGGCAGTTTCCGGGGCAAGAAGGGGGAATCCGAAAAAGCCGTGCAATTCATCGATGCGCAAATCAGCGCCTATGAAGAAAAGTTGCAGGCGGCGGAGGACTCGGTCAAGGAATTCAAATTGCGGCACAACGCCGTGTTGCCCCGCGCGGGCCAGGATTACGGCGCGCAGCTGTCGCAATCGGCCGATGCACTCAATACCGCCCGGCTGGATTTGCTGGAAGCGGAGCAGGCCCGCGAAGCAATCCGCCAGCAAATCCCCGCCGTTCATTTAACGGCGCCAGTACCACCTGACCAGCCAAAACCGGTCGTCATTGATGACCCGGAAATTGACGCCCGCATCGTAGCCATCACCAAAACCCTCGACACGCTGCAATTGCAATACACAGACCAGCATCCCGACGTCGTCGCGGCGCGCCGCCTGCTGGCGCAACTGGCACAGCGCCGGGCGGACAGCGCCGCAGATCCGTCGCCGGCAGCCGATCCCGGCCGGCGCTACAGCCCCATGCTGCAACAGATCAAGGTCGCGCTGACGGAAGCGGATGCGAAAGTCGCCGCCATGCGGGCGCGTGTCAGGGAACTGGGCGTACGCCATGCGCGGCTGGAAGCGCAAAGCAAGGCAGTCCCGGAGCTGGAATCCCAGCTGGCGCAACTGAATCGGGACTACCAGATCAACAAGGACAATTACGAAAAACTGATCAGCAAGCGGGAAGCGGCCAAACTGTCCGGCAATCTCAGTTCGACGCAAGAAATGATGAATTTCCGCATTATCGATCCGCCCACGCTGCCCGTCCGCCCCGCCGGCCCCAACCGTTTTCTCCTCAACAGCGGCGTCCTGGCGGTGGCGCTGGCCGCGGGCTGTCTCACTGCCGTCACGGCAAGCCGCAGCCGGCCCAACTTCGACAGCATCCGCGAATTGCGCGATTTCAGCGGGCTGCAAGTCATCGGCGTCATCGCCAGGCATTGGACGCCCGACCAGCTTCGACTGCGCAAGCGCAGCCGGGCGTATTTTGGCGCCATGCTGGGCACATTGCTGCTGGCGTATGGCGGCGTGTTGACCCATACCCTGGTCACCGATGGCGGCGGCCTGTCGCGGGCATTGATCGCGCCCTGAGCACTTCGCGGATACGTGATGCCGTCCGGCCAGCCTCCTCCCCGCCTTCTGCCCCCGGCCTCGCCGCAGGGCCCGCACCACGCTGCGGTGGCGGAAGAATTCCGCATGATCAAACGCCCGCTGCTGCGCCAGTTGCGCGACAAGGACTGTGCCCGCGCCAACCTGATCGCCGTGACCAGCGCCATGCCGGGCGAAGGAAAAAGCTTTTGCGCCATCAACCTCGCGCTCAGCATGGCCACGGAGCGCGACACTACCGTGCTGCTGGTCGACGCCCACATGGCCCGTCCGGCGGTACCCGCCATGCTGGGCATGCGGGACTGCCCCGGCATGATGGATTTGCTGCTGGACGATACGCTAAGCATTGCCGACGTCATTATCAAGACGGGGATTCCCGCGCTCAGTGTGCTGCCAGCAGGCAAAGCCCATCACCACGCCGTGGAAATGCTGGCCAGCCGCGACATGGAGCGGTTGCTGGAAGAGTTGGCGTCGCGCTATGCCGACCGCGTCATCATTTTCGATACGGCGCCGCTGCTGGCGACAACCGAGGCCAGCGTCCTGACAGCGCAAATGGGCCAGGTGGTGCTGGTGGTCGATGCGGAAACCACCACACACGCAAACCTGGGCGACGCACTGCGGCACCTGGAACCCTGCCCCCATATCCACCTGGTCTACAACAAAGCCAATGTCCGGCCCATGCCGCCAGCGTACGGCGGCCGGTAATGATCCAGCAGAAAACAAGGAGAGGCGATGGAAGTGCCGACCACGAACTTACTTGCCTGCCAGGCAGCCACAACCTGTCCACCGCTGGTGGTCCACATCACCGATGCCCTGGACACCGATGCGGAAGAAGGCCTGTTGAGTTTGCTTCATCAAATGCCGCCCGGCCGTTACCGCCACGTCGTCATTGGCTGGCGCCACGGCGCCATGTGGGAATTGCGCCATAGCGGCCATTTGGCCCAGGTGGTGCGCATGCCGCTGGCGGCAAGCCATGTCCCGTACGACTGCCGCCTGCCGGCCTTGCGGTTGTTCCGCCGGCTGAAGCAAATGCGTCCGGCGCTGATCCACACGCGCAGCGCGGCCCTGCAATGGCTGGCCGCGCTGGCCGGCGTTCCCGTGCGCTTGCACGACGCCAGCGCAGCCGGTTGCGCACCGCGCCGCCATGGGCTGCGCAGCTGGCTGGCGCGTCTGCTGACGCCGTCCGCCCAGCCCCGGCCCCATGCCGCCGTCGATTGCCTGCAATTCCATCCCCGGCTGGGCCCGCCGGCCGCATTGGGGCCGGCGGGCTATTTATGCGACGGCGCTTGCGTGATCGGCGCGGCCGGGCCCATGGATGGCGCACATGGCCACCTGCAACTGGTCGACGCTTTCCTGCATTTGCTGGCATTCCACGGTGCAACGGCGCCGCTGCGCCTGCTGATTATCGGCGACGGGCCGGAACGCATCGCCTGCAAAAAAAGGTTGGCCGACGCCGGCGCCGCGCACCTGGCCTGGCTGCCGGGGCAGCGGGACGACGTGGCGCGCCTGATGCGCGTGATGGACATCTTCGCCGCACCGGAGTGCACACCGGAGTCCGCTACCCATGTGCTGCAGGCAATGGCCAGCGGCTTGCCGGTGGTCGCTTGCCAGGGCGGCGCGCACAGTCACCTGGTGCAAACCGGCTGGACCGGCGCCCAGGTTCCGCAAGGCGACGCCACGATGCTGGCCGAAACGTTGTCCGATTATGTAAGGATTCCCGGCCTGGCGCGCCGCCACGGCTTGCGCGGCAGGCGCCAGGTATTGAGCCACCACAGCCTGGCAGCCGTGGCGGAGCACTACACGGCGCTGTATGACAGGCTGATTCCGCGCGAGGAAGGTCCCGGGACGGCGCCCGCCCCGGGAAATGCCTAACGGATGCCGTGATGGCTCATCAAATCGTATAGCGTGGGCCGGCTGATACCCAGCAATTCCGCCGCGCGCAAGACGTTGCCGTCGACCCGGCCCAGCGCTTTCACCATCACCCGGTATTCCGCCGCATCGCGCGCCAGCCGCAAGTTGACGTTGTCGTCAACCGCGCTGGAGGCGGCCGGCAATCCCAGGTCTTCCACCATGATCAGCGGCCCCTCCGCCATGATGACGGCGCGCCGCACGCAGTTTTCCAGTTCCCGCACATTGCCAGGCCACTGGTGCGCTTCGATGGCGGCCAGCGCTTGCGGGTGGAATTGCAGGTGGCGCCGCGCGCTGGCGCAGCAGCGGTTCTTGACGTGATGCGCCAGCAACAGCGCGTCGCCGCAACGTTCGCGCAGCGGCGGAATGGTCAGCACGATTTCGCTGAGGCGGTAATACAAATCTTCGCGGAACGCGCCCTGCTCGACCTGCGCCTTCAGGTTGCGGTGCGTGGCGCACAGCACGCGCACGTCGACAGGGATTTCCTGGCGCCCGCCCACCCGTTCGATGACCCGCTCCTGCAGAAAACGCAGCAATTTCCCCTGCAGCGCCATCGCCATGTCGCCGATCTCATCGAGGAAAAACGTACCGCCGTGCGCCAGTTCGATCTTGCCCTGGATTTGCCGTCCGGCGCCCGTGAACGCGCCCTTTTCATGGCCAAACAATTCGCTTTCCAGCAACTGCTCCGGAATGGCCGCGCAATTGATGGCGATGAAACCTTTGCGCTTGCGGGGACTGAGCCGGTGCAAGCCCCGCGCCAGCACTTCCTTGCCGCAACCGGACTCACCCAGCAGCATGACGCTGGCCGACGACGGCGCGACTTTTTCCACGTCGCGGCACAGCTTCAGCATGCCAGCGTCGCGCGAAATAATGCCGGCCAGCGGCGAATCCTGTTCGATCTGCACCATGCGCTTGTGTTCCAGTTGTACCGCGTGCAGGAAAAAAGCGCGCTCCACCATCAGTTGCAGCAATTCCAGTTCCACCGGCTTTTGCTGGAAATCATAGGCGCCCATGGCGATGGCTTTTAATACATTGGCGCGGTCCTGGTTGCCGGACAGGATAATGATCTTGGTATCCGGCGCCGCCGCCAGCATGTCGGCCAGCAGCGCCAGCCCCACTTGCGCACTGTCCGGCTTGGGCGGCAATCCCAGGTCCATGGTGACGACGGCCGGCTGGTGCCGCCGCACATGCGCCATTGCCTGTTCCGGATTGCCCGCCACCAAAACTTCGTATTCATCCAGGCCCCAGCGCAGCTGGCGCTGCAAACCCGGATCATCTTCCACTAAAAGCAGTTTTTTCCTGGCCATGACTTGCCTCCCGACGGTGGATGCACCACCTGCTGAAAGGTGGCTTAGCCATGATCGCGCCCGCTCCGTGGCGCAGTTTTGCGCCGCCGCAAACCCACCGGCGGCAAGCCGTGCACCAGCGCAAAATGACCGCTTCATGACAGGGAAGCGGCAAATCGTCTATAGTCTTACTTCTCTCGAGCAAACTTGACGATTCATAATGAAATTCGATGTCGCTATCGTTGGCAGCGGCCTGGCCGGCTTGTCGGTGGCCTTGCACCTGGCGGAAACCCGCAAAGTCGCAATCATTTCCAAACGTAAATTACTGGATGGCGCCAGCAATTGGGCGCAAGGCGGCATTGCCGCCGTGCTCGACTCCGGCGACAGCCACGACCAGCACATCGCCGATACGCTGGTCGCCGGCGGCGGCCTGTGCGACGAAGCGGCCACCCGTTTTATCGTGGAAAACGGCCGCGCCGCCATCGAATGGCTGATCGAACAGGGCGTCCCCTTCACCCGCGACGACAGTGCGGAGTTGGGTTTCCACCTGACCCGCGAAGGCGGCCACAGCCAGCGGCGCATCATCCATGCGGCGGACGCCACCGGCCATGCCGTGCAAGTGACCCTGGAGCAGAAAGTACGGGCGCACCCGAACATCAGCCTGTTCGAACACCATTGCGCCATCGACCTGATCACATCGGACAAGCTGGGACCGAAATCCGCGCCGCACAGTTCGCAACCGCACTGCCACGGTTTATACGTGCAGGACGTTAACTCCGGCACCGTGCACACGGTCGCGGCGGAACACACGGTAATGGCAACGGGCGGCGCGGGCAAGGTCTACCTGTACACCACCAACCCGGACACGGCCAGCGGCGACGGCATCGCCATGGCGTGGCGCGCCGGCTGCCGGGTGGCGAACATGGAATTCATCCAGTTCCACCCGACCTGCCTGTACCACCCGTACGCGAAATCGTTCCTCATCACGGAAGCCATCCGTGGCGAAGGCGGTTTGCTGAAATTGCCGCCGGAAGCGGGCGCCGCCGCCGGCAGCCGCTTCATGCTGGCGCACGACGAACGCGCCGAACTGGCGCCGCGCGACGTGGTGGCCCGCGCCATCGACTTCGAAATCAAGAAGCGCGGCCTCGATTACGTCCACCTCGACATCAGCCACAAGCCGGCCGACTGGCTGAAGGAACACTTCCCCACGATCTATGCGCGCTGCCTGGAACTGGGCATCGACATCACGAAAGAACCGATCCCGATCGTGCCGGCCGCGCACTATACGTGCGGCGGCATCGTCACCGACCTGTCGGGCCGCACCGACTTGCCGGGCCTGTATGCGGTCGGCGAAACCGCCTACACGGGATTGCACGGCGCCAACCGCCTGGCCTCGAATTCGCTGCTCGAATGCGTGGTGATCGGCCGCGCCTGCGCGCACGATATCGAAGCCAAGGAGCGCAACGGCACGCCGTACCTGCCGGACTGGGATGAAAGCCGCGTCACGGATGCGGACGAGGAAGTGGTGATTTCCCATAACTGGGATGAATTGCGCCGCTCGATGTGGAATTACGTGGGCATCGTGCGTACCACGAAACGCCTGGAACGGGCGCAGCACCGCATCGCGCTGCTGAAGGAAGAGATCGACGAGTATTACCGCAATTTCCGCATCACCAGTGACTTGCTGGAATTGCGCAACCTGGTCGACGTCGCCAGCCTGATTGTCAACAGTGCGTTGCAGCGGCGGGAAAGCCGCGGGCTGCATTTCAGCCGCGATTATCCGGAAACCCTGCCGAAAGCGCTGCCCAGCGTACTGACGCCGGCGCGGCGCTGATCCCGGGTGGCGACTACGGCACGATGACTTCGTGCCGCTGTCCCAGCTTTTTCAATTCCCCGCTGTCCACCATGCGCTGGAACGCCGCATCGAAATCCCGCCGCAAGGTGTCGAACGACGTATCGCGCGGGAAGGCGAAATAGCCTTCCTGCACATCGATCACCTTGGGCAGCATGACGATCTGGCCAACCAGCCCGAGCCGGCCCAGCACGGGCTCCGTATTGCGGCGGTTGCTGGCAAATAAATTCACGTGCTGGTGCACCAGCATTTTCAGGCCGCTGTCGACGCTGTTGGCGACACTGAGCCGCAACTGCGGGCGGGCCTGGTCGAACGCCGCGCCATACGCCCAACCATTGAGCACGACGATGCGCTGGTCGCCCAGGGCGCCGAAATCGCCATTCCAGCTGGCGTTGGCATCGTTACGCGCATAAAACACCATCTGGTCCTGATAAAAGGCCAGTTTGGAAAATGCCATGGTTTGTTGCCGTTCGGCGGTTTTATACGGACCGACCAGGATGTCGGCCTTGCCCTGCGCAATCAGGGCCTGGGCGCGGGCCCACGGATACAGTTCGAAGCGCACCGTATGGCCCATGCGCTGGGCCAGGATACGCACGATTTCAGGACCCAGTCCGATGATTTCGCCTTCCTGCCCCCGTTCGAACACCCGCTCGAAATGCGCGCCGATGGCCACTAATTCACGGGCCGAGGCCGGCTGCATGGCGCCGGTGGCGCCGATCAACATGGTCGCTGCAAAGATTGCGGCACGCTTGCCCATAGTAGCCTCCCTGTTGCCCCATCATAACACCGGGGCACGGCAAGGCAACCACGGCGTGGTATGGCCGCCGCAGGCGGACACGCGTACGCACCCGCCTGCCGGCGCCAGGATGGCGCCGAAGCAACAGCTGTATCAGCCGTTAAAACCTTTGCCCTCGGCCGCCAGTTTCACCAGCAAGGGCGCCGGTTTCCACGCGTCGCCATGGCGTCCACGCGCCATGCGCTCCATCGCGCCCAGCACGTTCGGCAAGCCCACCGTGTCGGCGTAGAACATCGGACCGCCCCGGTGCAGCGGGAAGCCATAGCCGGTCAGGTACACCATGTCGATGTCGGATGCGCGCAGCGCAATGCCTTCTTCCAGGATATGCGCACCTTCGTTGACCAGCGCATACACCAGGCGCTCGACGATTTCCTGGTCGCTGATCTTGCGGCGTTCGATGCCAAGGTCGGCCGAATGCTGGACGATCATGGCGTTGACGGCCTCGTTCGGGTACGCCTTGCGGTCGCCTGCCTTGTAGTCGTACCAGCCGCCGCCGGTTTTCTGGCCGAAGCGGCCCATTTCGCACAGCAGGTCGGCGGTTTTCGAATACGTGATTTCCGGCGATTCCACGTAGCGGCGCTTGCGGATGTACCAGCCGATATCGTTGCCCGCCAAATCGCCCATGCGGAACGGCCCCATGGCAAAGCCGAATTTCTCGACAGCCTTGTCGACCTGTTCCGGCAAGCAACCTTCTTCCAGCAGGAAGCCGGCCTGGCGGCTGTATTGCTCGATCATGCGGTTGCCGATGAAGCCGTCGCACACGCCGGACACGACACCGGTCTTTTTCAGTTTTTTCGACAGCGCCAGCGCCGTCGCCAGCACATCCTTGCCGGTTTTCGCGCCGCGCACGATTTCCAGCAATTTCATGACGTTGGCCGGGCTGAAGAAGTGCGTGCCGATCACGTCCTGCGGGCGGCTGGTGAACGCGGCGATCTTGTCCACGTCCAGGGTCGACGTGTTCGACGCCAGGATCGCGCCCTGCTTCATGACTTCATCGAGCTTCTTGAACACGGTTTCCTTGACGCCCATGTCTTCGAACACGGCTTCGACCACGATATCCGCGTCGGCAATCGCGGCATAGTCCAGTGCGCCGGTGATCAGCGCCACGCGCTGCTCGAATTTCTGCTGCGTCAGTTTGCCCTTCTTCAGCGTGTTTTCATAATTCTTGCGGATCGTGGCCAGGCCCTTGTCCAGCGCTTCCTGCTTCATTTCCACGATGGTTACGGGAATGCCGGCATTGGCGAAGTTCATGGCAATGCCGCCGCCCATGGTGCCGGCGCCGATCACGGCCGCCTTGTTGATCGTGCGCACCGGCGTATCGGCCGCCAGGTCCGGCACCTTGCTGGTCATGCGCTCGCTGAAGAACGCATGGCGCAGCGCTTTCGATTCCGTGGTCTGCATCAGCGCAATGAAACGGTCCCGTTCAAAGGCCAGGCCGTCCTCGAATTTCTTCGTGATCGACGCCGCCACGGTTTCCACGCACTCCAGTGGCGCCGGGAACGGGCCGGACATGGCTTTCACGGTATTGCGCGAGAATTGCAGGAACGCTTCATGGTTCGGGTAATCGACTTTGCGGTCGCGCACTTTCGGCAGCGGGCGCACGTCGGCCACGCTGTTGGCAAACGCAATGGCTTTCTCCAGCACGTTGTCGTCCGCGCCAAACACGGCGTCGAACAGCCCGGTGCCGGCGAGTTTTTCCGACATCACGGGCGCGCCCGACACGATCATGTTCAGCGCCGGTTCCAGTCCCAGCACGCGCGGCAGGCGCTGCGTACCGCCGGCGCCCGGCAACAGGCCCAGTTTGACTTCCGGCAGCGCGATTTGCGCGCCTGGCGTGGCCACGCGGTAATTGCAGCCCAGCGCCAGCTCCAGGCCGCCGCCCATGGCCACGCTGTGGATCGCCGCCACTACGGGCTTGGTCGAGTCTTCGACCGTGCGGATCAGCGAGTGCAGCGATGGCTCGGCCAGCGCCTTTGGCGAATTGAATTCGCGGATATCGGCGCCGCCGGAAAATGCCTTGCCGGCGCCCGTGATGACGATGGCCTTGACGGCGTCATCGGCCAGCGCGCGGCGCATGCCTTGCACGGCGGCCGTGCGGGTTTCCAGTCCCAGCCCATTGACCGGAGGGTTGTTCAGCGTAATGACGGCTACGGTGCCGTGCACGTGGTAATCGGCGCTCATGTCTCTTCCTTATTGTGTGAACAAGTCGGTAAAACCTCACTATAACGCAAAAACGAACGGTCGTATTATTTTTTTCCAAGCCGTGCTGTGGTACTGTGGAACAGGGCTACATGAAGGGAGCACAACGCATGGCGGAAAACACGATCATACGGCACGTCAACATGGGGAAACTGCTGACCGGCAGGGGTAATCAGCGCCTGGTTGCCGTACTGGGATCGTGCGTAGGCCTGGCTTTCCTGTGGCCCAATGGCCAGCGTTGCGCGCTGGCCCATTGCGTGCTGCCGCATGCCCCGCCGGAAGAAGGCGGCATGGGCGCACGCTATGTCACGCAAGCCGTGCCATCGATGCTGACCGCCATGGGCGTGACGGCGGCCGAGCGGACGGAAATCGACGTGGTGCTGGCCGGCGGCGCCAGCATGTTCGGCCCCGGCAGCGCCCTGCTGCAGGTCGGCCGGCAAAACATCGTGGCCGCCCTGTCGACGTTGCAGCAATTCGGCCTGCGCGTGGCGTGCAGCGACCTGGGCGGCTATGGCGGGCGCCAGTTGATCGTCGATTGCAGTTCGTACACCTGCTTCGTGCGCCCCATCATCGCTCCCGCGTCGGAAGCGCCCGTGCCGCCCCAGTTGCTGCGGCGCTGAACCGCTCATCACACTTCCAGCCATTCCTTGCGCACGGACGCATCGCTGCGCAACTGGTTCGGCGTACCCTCGAACACGATGGCGCCGTGCCCCATCACGTAAACGCGCTGGGCGATATCGAGCGCAATCGCCAGTTTTTGTTCCACCAGCAGCACGGAAATACCTTTATTGCGCAGCGCTTGCAGGTAATCGGCCACCAGCGCCACGATTTTCGGCGCCAGCCCTTCCGTCGGCTCATCGATCATGATCAGGTCGGGGTCCCCCATCAGCGTGCGGCACAAGGTCAGCATCTGCTGTTCGCCGCCGGACAGCACGCCGGCCGGCACGTTGCGCCGCTCCTGCAAGCGGGGGAACATGCGGTACATGTCCGCCAGGGCCCAGCGCGGCGAGCGCTGGCCGCTTTTCTCGCCCAGCAGCAGATTCTGCTCGACCGTCAGCGTGGGAAACACGTCGCGGCTCTCCGGCACGTAACCGAGCCCCTTGCGCGCCACCTGGTACGCTTTCAGTCCCAGCACTTCATCGCCCTGGAAACGGATGCTGCCGGCCGCCTGCACCTGCCCCATGGCCGCCTTCACCAATGTCGAACGCCCCGCGCCGTTGCGCCCCAATAAGCTGACGATCTCGCCCGGCTGGACATGCAGGTCGACACCGTGCAGCACGTGGCTCTTGCCGTAATAGGCATGCAATCCCCGGATCTCCAGCATCACGCGGCCTCCTCGTGGACGCCGCCCAGGTACGCGGCCTGCACGTCCGCGTTGCCGCGGATACGCTGCGGCGTATCGCAGGCAATGACTTCCCCGTACACGAGGACCGCGATGCGGTCCGCCAGTCCGAACACCACGCTCATATCGTGCTCCACCATTAACAGGGTCTTGCCGACCGTGACTTTGCGGATCAGCGCCACCGCCGCATCCGATTCCGATCGGCTCATGCCGGCCGTCGGCTCGTCCAATAAAATCACGTCCGCGCCGCCGGCAATCGTGATGCCGATTTCCAGCGCCCGCTGTTCCGCATACGTCAGTACCCCGGCCAGGGTATGGCGCTGGCGCTGCAAGCCGATCAGTTCCAGCACTTCCTCGGCCCGCTCATGGGCGTCGCGCAGGCCGGACAGCAGGCGCCAGAACGCATATTTATACCCCAGGTGCCACAGCACGGCGCAGCGCAGGTTTTCATAGACGGACAGGTTGGTGAACAGGTTGCTGATCTGGAAGCTGCGCGACAAACCGAGCCGGTTGACCTGGTAAGGTGTGCAACCGGCGATATCGCGCCCGTTCAGCAGGATGCCGCCCGACGTCGGTGCAAAACGGCCGGAAATCAGGTTGAACAGCGTGGACTTGCCCGCCCCGTTCGGCCCGATCACGGCCAGCCGCTCGCCCGGCGCCACCTGCAATTGCGCGCCGCGGATGATTTCCGTATTGCCAAAGCGCTTGCGCACGTCGCGCAATTCCAGCGCATAGTGTCGGTCTTTCATACACCCCTCCGTATCCGGTCAGCAATTTGCGCGCCCGCCGCGTCCCACGCCCGCGTGAACGCCGGCCGCATCAGGCGCCAGCCAATGATGCCTGCCACCAGCAAGGCGCCGGCCACCAGCCATGGTCCCGCGCTGTGCGTATCGACCAGCACGCCGAACAGTTTTTTCTCCGTCCCGTTGATGGCTTCCTGCGTCGCGTGATACGCCAGCTCGATCGCCATCACCAGTCCCGCCACGCCCACCAGCACGGCCAGCATGATGCTCGCCAGCGGCGCGGCGATGCGGCCGAACTGGCCGAACTTCGCCACCCGCAGCAACAGCATCAGCAGCGAACCCAGTCCGCCCGGCGCAAAACGCACCAGCACCACGAAGAACAGGCCCAGATACAGTTGCCATGCCGCCGTATAGTCCGGCAACAGCACGGAAAACAGGATGCCCACCACGCCGCCCAGCAGCGGGCCGAAGAAGAAGCCGATGCCGCCAATGAACGTGAACAGCAGGATGCTGCCGGAGCGGATCGCGCTGACGTTTTCCGCACTGACGATTTCAAAATTGATGGCCGACAGCCCGCCCGACACGCCGGCCACGAACGACGACAGGATCACGACCAGGTAGCGCACCCAGCGCGAATCGTAGCCGATGAATTCCACCCGTTCCGGGTTGTCGCGCACGGCGTTGATGATGCGTCCCAGCGGCGTGTGCGTGTAGGCATAGGCCAGCACCGTGCACGCAAACAGCCAGCCCGCGATCAGGTAATACACTTGCACCTGCGGCCCGTAGCTGATGCCCAGCACCTGGCCGCCATACACGCGGTTGGTGGTCACGCCACCCTCGCCGCCAAAGAAGCCGGGGAACATCAGCGCACTGGCAAACACCAGCTCCACCAGCCCCAGCGTGATCATGGCAAACGTGGTGCCGGCCTTGCGCGTCGTGACGTAACCGAACAGCACGCCAAAGCCCATGCCGGCGGCGCCGCCCACCAGCGGAATCACGGTGACCGGCACGCTGGCCTGGTTCATCGCATGGGCGGCGAAGAACGCGCCCAGGCCGGAATACACGGCGTGGCCGAACGACAACATGCCGCCCTGGCCCAGCAACATGTTGTAGGACAGGCCGAACAGCATGACCGTCCCCATTTGCGACAGCATGGTCAACCCGCTGCCCTTGTTGAAGATCATCGGCGCGGCCAGCAACACCAGCGCATAGGCGCTCCACAGCAGCCAGCGGCCCAGGTTCAGCGGCGCATAGCGCAGCGTTTTGACAGTCGGTGCGTTCATTCGCGTGTCCCCAATAAACCTTTCGGCCGGAAAATCAGCATCAGGACCAGCAGCAGGTACGGCAGGATCGCCGCGGTCTGGGCGATCGTGATCTTCAGCAAGGCATGGTCCGGTGCGATGAACGCCACACCCAGCGCCGCCAGCAAGCCGCCCAGCGTATGGTCCAGCGCGACAGCCGCCGTCTGCATCACGCCGATCAGCAGCGAGGCGATGAACGCCCCCGCCAGTGAACCCATGCCGCCCACCACGACGACAACAAAGATGATGCTGCCGACGGTGGCCGCCATCGCCGGCTCGGTGACGAACATCTGCCCGCCAATCACGCCGGCCAGCCCGGCCAGCGCACTGCCGCCGCCAAACACCCACATGAAGATGCGGGGAACGTTATGCCCCAGCGCTTCAGCCGCGTCCGGATGCGTCAGCGCCGCCTGGATCACGAGGCCGATGCGGGTGCGCGTCAACAGCAGCCAGGTGCCGGCCAGCATGGCCAGCGCCACCGCCATCATGAAGGCGCGGTATTTCGGGAAGCTGGTGGAAAACAGCGTAAACAGCGGGCCGTCCAGCGCGGCCGGCAGCGGGTAGCGCACGGCCGTGCGTCCCCACACCAGCTGCACCAGTTCCACCGCCAGGTAAGACAGGCCGAACGTGAACAGCAATTCCGGGATGTGGCCGTATTTGTGCAGCGGCCGCAGGCCGTAGCGTTCGACCAGCGCGCCCAGCATGCCGACGGCCAGTGGCGCCAGCACCAGCGCCGGCCAGAAACCGATGCGGCTGGCGATGGTGTAGGCGATGTAGGCGCCCAGCATGTAAAAGCTGGCGTGGGCAAAGTTCAGTACGCCCATCATGCTGAAGATCAGCGTCAGGCCGGACGACAGCATGAACAGCAGCAAGCCATAGCTGATGCCGTTCAACAGGGTGAAAAGAGTGAATTCCATGATTTCCGCAAGCGTCAAGGGGGACGCCGTTCCCGCGCGGGCGGGAACGGTGGTGCGGGCGGCGGACCGCCCAAACTGTCAAGGCACCGACTGGACGACGTCAGGCGCCCGGACGCTTCATCTGGCACGACGTCGGCTGGCCGGCCACATAGGCGTCGATCTTCTTGTCCATGCGCCAGCCATACCCGGTGTTTTCCTGGTCGTACTTGATGTCCTTGCCATTGGTCTTGGTCCATGTACCGATATACAGGTTTTGCTGCAACTGGTGGTCGGACTTCTGCATCATGACCTGTCCGTTGAGCGCGGGCGCTTTCATGCCTTCCAGCGCGAACGCGACTTTCACGGGGTCGGCGGTCTTTATGGTTTTCACCGCCTGGGACAGCATCAGGATGATGGCGTGGGTTTGCGCCGCGTAATAATCATCGTTGTACTTGGCTTTGAACGCTTCCACCACGTCCTTGCCATTGAACGTTTCGTTGTTCGCCATCCAGTTGCCGATGATCTTGGTGCGCTCGGCGCCGGCCGCGCCCATGGCGCTCGGCACGCCCGTCGTGATGCCGTAATACGTATAGAAATTCGCCTTCAGATCCGCATCCTTGGCGGCGCGGATCAACAGCGCCAGGTCGGCGCCCCAGTTGCCGGTAATGACGCTGTCTGCGCCCGACGCCTTGATTTTCGCGATATACGGCGAAAAATCCTTGACCTGCCCAATCGGATGCAGATCGTCGCCGGCGATTTTCACGTCGGGACGCTTGCGGGCCAGGTATTCCTTGGCGGCACGGCTGACGGCGCGGCCGAACGCATAATCCTGGCCGATGATGTAGACCGACTTGATGTTTTTGTCCGGCGCCATGTAGCTGGTCAGCGCTTCCATTTTCATGTCGGAGTTCGCATCGAAGCGGAAGTGCCAGAAGCTGCACTTGGCGTTGGTCATGTCCGGGTCGACCGCCGCGTAATTGAGGTAGACGATTTCCTTGCCGGGGTTGCGCTCGTTGTGCTTGTTGATGGCGTCCAGCAGCGCCAGCCCGACGCCGGAGCCATTGCCCTGCGTGATATAGCGGTAACCCTGGTCGATCACGGTTTTCAGCTGGGTCAGCGATTCCTGCGGGCTGGCCTTGTTATCGAAGCCCACCACTTCGATGGTGTTGCCTTCGCCGGCCCATTTGCCCTTGCTGGCCATGTCGGCGATCAGTTGGAAGCTTTTCAGCTGGTTTTGCCCGACCGGCGCGAACGGGCCGGACAGCGGGTCGATAAAGGCGATTTTCACGTGTTCCGCACTGGCGGCGGCGCTGAACAAAGCGAGGCTGGCTGCAACTGCTAAGGTGCTGCGTTTCATGTCTCCTCCTGTTTTATTATGGCCGCCCCGGCGAGATTGCCGGCGCGGCTTACCGCGTATCGCTTACAACGTGGGCAGCTGGTGGTCCTTATAAATATCCCGCAGTTTGTTTTTCTGGACTTTACCGGTGCCGCCCAGCGGCAGCGCGTCGGTAAAGACCACGTCGTCCGGCAGCCACCATTTGGCGATCTTGCCTTCGTAGAACTTCAGCAATTCCTCGCGTGTCACCGCCATGCCGGGACGCGTCACCACCACCAGCAACGGCCGTTCATCCCATTTCGGGTGGTGCACGCCAATGCACGCGGCCTGCATCACGGCCGGATGCGAGACGGCGATATTTTCCAGGTCGATGGTGCCGATCCACTCGCCGCCCGACTTGATGACGTCCTTGCTGCGGTCGGTGATCTGCATGTAGCCGTCTTCATCGATGGTGGCCACGTCGCCGGTCGGGAACCAGCCATCGCGCAGCGGATCGCCGCCCTCGTCCTTGAAGTAGGCGCGGATGATCCACGGCCCCTTGACCAGCAAATGGCCGTACGACTTGCCATCCCACGGCAATTCCTTGCCATCGTCGTCGACGATTTTCATGTCGACGCCATACACGGCGTGGCCCTGCTTTTGCAGGATGCGGCGCTGTTCTTCCTCCGGCAACGCCAGGTGCTTCCCTTGCAGGATGCACGTGGTGCCCAGCGGCGACATTTCCGTCATGCCCCACGCGTGGATGACTTCCACGTTGAACTGGTCCATCAGCGTATTCATCATGGCGGGCGGACAAGCCGAACCACCGATCACCGTGCGGCGGAACGTGGAAAATTTCAAGCCGTTTTGCAGCGCGTGGTTGATCAGCCCCAGCCACACGGTCGGCACACCGGCCGAGAACGTGACTTGTTCCGATTCGAACAAGTCATACAGCGATTTGCCGTCCAGCGCGGCGCCGGGGAACACGAGTTTCGCGCCATTGAGCGGCACCGAATACGGCAAGCCCCACGCATTGACGTGGAACATCGGCACCACCGGCAGCACCGTGTCGCGCGCCGACACGTTCAGCGCCGACGGCATGGCCGACGCGTAGGCGTGCAGCACAGTGGAGCGGTGCGAATACAGCGCGCCTTTCGGGTTGCCCGTGGTACCGGACGTGTAGCACAGCGTGCACGCCGCGTTTTCATCGAATTGCGGCCACGTGTACTCGTCGCTGTGCGCATCGATCAAGTCTTCGTAGCTGCGCAAGTCCGGGATTTTTGTTTCGGCCGGCATGCGGTCGCGGTCGGCCATCAAGACATAGGTGCGGATGGTTTTGCAGTGCGGCGCAATCGCTTCCACCAGCGGCAAAAACGTCAGGTCGAACAGCAATACCTGGTCTTCCGCATGGTTGGTGATGTAGGCCACCTGTTCCGGATGCAAGCGGGGATTGATTGTGTGCAGCACGGCGCCGGAGCCGGACACCGCGTAATACGCTTCCAAATGACGGTAGCCGTTCCAGGCCAGCGTGGCGACCCGGTCGCCCATCGTGACGCCCAACCCTTGCAAGGCATTGGCCAGGCGCTTGGCGCGCCGGTGGCAATCGCGATAAGTGTAGCGGTGCAAGTCGCCTTCCACGCGGCGCGAGACAATTTCACTGTTGCTGAAATGCCGTGCCGCAAATTCGATAATGCCCGAGACCAACAAGGGCTGATTCATCATCTGTCCCATCAGGGGTGGCGCCATCTTGTCTCCTTATGATTTTTGTAAGGCCATTTTCGAACGCGCGTGCTATTTTCGTCAAACTTTTTTGATGCTGCACCGCACCAAAGTGGCCGGAATCAAACAGTGGTTACTGGTTGTAACAGCAATAGTAATCCCGCACGTGCCCCGCCTAGAATCCGCCTAAGCTAAAATCAGAGAAATCCTATCCGTTTTCTACACTGGAATCGCCATTAAACAACTACCCCTGCAGCATTCGTTCGCGAGCCTGCCTCCTGATTTTTATACCCGATTGATGCCGACGCCGTTACCGCAGCCTTACCTGGTTGCCGCGTCGGCCGACGCCGCCGCGCTGATCGGCCTCGACGAAGCCGCGCTGGCCGAACAAAGCGCCCTCGATATCCTGGCCGGCAATGCCATCCCCGACCAGGCGCAACCGCTGTCCGCCGTGTATTCCGGCCACCAGTTCGGCGTCTGGGCCGGGCAACTGGGCGACGGCCGCGCGATCTTGCTGGGCGAAGTGCCGACCTCCGCCGGCCCGATTGAATTGCAATTGAAAGGCGCGGGACTGACGCCCTATTCCCGCATGGGCGACGGCCGCGCCGTGCTGCGCTCGTCGATCCGCGAATTTTTGTGCTCGGAAGCCATGGCGGCGCTCGGCATTCCCACGTCGCGCGCGCTGGCCGTGGCCGGGTCCGACCAGGGCGTGGTACGTGAAACCATGGAAACGTCGGCCGTCGTGCTGCGCATGGCGCCCACGTTCATCCGTTTCGGCTCGTTTGAACACTGGTTTTACCGCAACCAGCCGGAGCAATTGAAAACCCTGGCCGATTACGTGATCGCCCGCTTTTACCCGGCCTTGCAGGACAGCGCCAACCCGTATGCGGCGCTGCTGGAAACCGTCACGCGCCGCACGGCGGAATTGATCGCGCACTGGCAAGCCGTGGGCTTCATGCATGGCGTGATGAACACGGACAATATGTCGATCCTGGGCGAGACCATCGATTACGGTCCGTTCGGCTTCATGGAAGCGTTCGACAGCAACCACATCTGCAACCACAGCGACCACCAGGGCCGTTATTCCTACGGCAACCAGCCGCAGATCGGCCACTGGAATTGCTACGCGCTGGGCCAGGCGCTGCTGCCGCTGATCGGCGACGTGGAAACCACGCAGGCGGCGCTGGATGTCTACCAGCCCGCGTTTGCCGCGAAAATCGATGCGCTGCTGCGCGCCAAACTGGGGCTCGCGACGGCGCAGGACGCCGACCGCGACTTGCTCGACGCCATGTTCGGCATGCTGCACGATAACCGCCCCGACTTCACGCTGTTCTTCCGCCGCCTGGGCAACCTGCAACTGGCCGCGGACACCAGCCTGGAAGGCAACGCCCATCCCGACGCCCCACTGCGCGATTTGTTCATCGACCGCGCCGCGTTCGATGCCTGGGCGCTGCGTTATCGTGCGCGCCTGCGGCAGGAGAACAGCATAGACTCGGTGCGCAAAGCCGCCATGGATGCGGTAAACCCGAAATACGTGCTGCGTAATTACCTGGCGCAAGTGGCCATTGAAAAAGCCCAGCAAAAAGACTTTACTGAAGTGGCGCGGTTGCTGACAGTTTTGCGGCGCCCGTACGACGAACAGCCGGAACATGAAGCCTATGCGGCGCTGCCGCCGGACTGGGCTTCCCGTCTCGAAGTCAGCTGCTCATCCTGAGGAATCACCATGAACGATAAAGTAGAGAAAACCGACGCCGAATGGCGCGCCATGCTGGACCCGATGCAGTACCAGGTCACCCGCCATGCGGCCACCGAACGCGCCTTCACGGGTCAATACTGGGACCACTACGCGCACGGTATTTATACCTGCGTATGCTGCGGCACACCGCTGTTCGCCTCCGACGCGAAGTTCGATTCCGGCTGTGGCTGGCCCAGCTATTTTGAGCCCCTGAATCCTGCCAATGTCATCGAAGTGGTGGACCGTTCCCATGGTATGCTGCGCACCGAAATCATTTGCGCCGTGTGCGACGCCCACCTCGGCCATGTTTTCCCGGACGGCCCGCCGCCGACCGGCTTGCGTTACTGCATCAATTCGGCGTCGCTGCGCTTTGATCCACAAGATGAATAAAGAAGTTTCATGAAAAAGATACTGTTCGATTTTTTCCCGCTGCTGGTATTTTTTGGCTGCTATAAATATGGCGGCATGCACGCCGACGCCACGGCGGCGCTGGTCAATGCCCACCTGTCCGGCGTGATGGCGGGCGGCACCGCCACGGCCGAACAGGCGCCGATGGTGCTGGCCACTATCGCGGGCATGCTGGCCAACGCGGGACAAATCGTTTATTTACTGGCACGCGGCCGCAAAGTCGACTTCATGCTGTGGCTGTCGCTGTTCTTCTTCGTCGTGTTTGGCGGCCTGACCATTTACTTCCATGACGAAATCTTTATCAAATGGAAGCCCACGCTGATTTACTGGTGCTTCGGTGTCGGCCTGCTGGGCGCGCGCTACCTGTTCAACCGCAATGCGATCCGCCAGACCATGGGCGCGCAACTGGAATTGCCGGACGACGTGTGGGAACGCCTGAACCTGATGTGGACCGCGTTCTTTATCAGCCTGGGTTTCATCAACCTGTTTGTCGCGTTTGTGCTGTTCAAGGGCGATACCCCGTCGTGGGTCAGCTTTAAGGCATTTGGCGCGACGGCGCTCACCTTTGTATTTATCGTGGGCCAGACTTTTTACCTCGCTAAATACATTAAGGATGAGGAAGCATAATGGAAACCCGTATTGATACGCGCATGGAGCGCATCGAACAGCGCTTGCGCGCCGCATTGGAACCTGTGGAAATGACGCTGGAAGATGAATCCGCATTGCACGCGGGCCATGCCGGCGCCGCTTCCGGTGGCGGCCATTACCAACTGCGCATCGTTTCTTCTAAATTTGAAGGTTTGAAACTCGTCATGCGACATCGTCTCGTGTATGATTCCGTGCACGATATGATGCGCGGAGAAATCCATGCATTGGCCATTACCGCATTGGCACCGTCAGAAGTATGAAACCATGCGGCGATTTGGATAGAACCGACATCTGCGATCACCTTTCCTCACCGCCGCTTTTTCAAGAACTTTACCCCTTAGGATTTGAAACAATGAATTTGAAGCCAGCCCGTTTGCTGATCGCACTTATCGCCGTGGTTGCGGCGCCTGCGTTTGCTCAAAATGTTGCGGTCGTCAATGGCAAAGCCATTCCGTCGTCGCGCCTGGAATCCATGGTCAAGCAAGTGGTCGCCCAAGGCCGTGACCAGGATTCGCCAAAACTGCGCGATGCGATCAAGAAGCAATTGATCGGCCAGGAAGTGCTGGTGCAGGAAGCCGCCAAGCAAGGCTACGACAAGAATGCCGAAGTCAAGGCAGCGCTGGAAGATGCCCGTCAGCAAATCCTCGTCAACGCGCTGGTGATGGACTACGTCAAGAAGCACCAGGTGACGGACGCTGAAATCAAGGCGGAATACGATGCCTTCGTCGCGCAGAACGGCGGCAAGCAATACCACCTGCGTCACATCGTGACGGAAACCGCGGCCGATGCGGACGCCGTGATCGCCAAGCTGAAAGGTGGCGCCAAGTTTGAAGACCTGGCAAAAACCTCGAAAGACACCGGCACCGCTGCCAACGGCGGCGACCTGGATTGGGTGAATCCTAAATCCGTACCGAAACAATTCGCTGACGCATTCGTCGGCCTGAATAAAGGCCAGGTCACGGAAAAAGCCGTGCAAACCCCGAATGGTTTCCACGTGATCAAAGTCGACGAAGTACGCGACGCCACCTTGCCATCGATGGAAGAACTGAAGCCACAAGTGGCTAACGAAGTGGCACGCAAGAAAGTTATGGCTTACCAGGATGAACTGGTAAAGAAAGCCAAAGTTCAGTAATTATCTGAGCCATTATAAAGGCGCCCCGCGGGGCGCTTTTATATTGCCGCTTGTATTGAAGATTGAATAGTGAGACACATAATGAACCGTACCCTGATCGCCCTGCTGGCCATGGCCGCCGCCCCTGTCATGGCGCAAAACGTCGCCACCGTGAATGGCAAAGCCATCCCTAACGCGAAACTGGAAGCCGCCGTACAACAGTATTCGGCACAAAGCCGCCAGCCGGATTCGCCGGAATTGCGCGCCGCTATTAAAAAAGAATTGATCGCCCGCGAAGTATTGCTGCAGGAAGCCATGAAACAAGGCGTCGGCATGCGTCCGGAAGTGCAAGGCGAACTGGATAAAGCCCGCACGCAAATCATGGTTAACATGATGATGCGCGATTTCCTGAAGAAGAATGCCGTGACCGACGCGGAAATTCAAAAGGAATATGACACCGCCAAGGCATCGCAAGGCGGCAAGGAATACCGCGCCCGCCATATTCTGGTGGAAACCGAAAAAGAAGCCACCGACCTGATCGCCAAACTGAAAGCCGGCGGTAAATTTGAAGAACTGGTCAAAGGCACCAAGGATACCGGTTCCGCGGCAAATGGCGGCGACTTGGGTTGGTCCGCTCCTGGTTCGTATGTGCCGGAATTCTCGCAAGCCATGGTGGCATTGAAACCGGGTGAAATGACCCCTGCTCCGGTTAAGTCGCAATTCGGTTATCACATTATCCGTTTGGAAGAAGTGCGCGACGCCCAATTCCCGCCGCTGGAAGAAGTCAAAGACCAGGTTGCCGAAGCCGTCAAACAGCGCAAGCTGATTACCTTCCGCGATAACCTGATGAGCAAGGCTGTCGTGAAATAATTCTTCACACTGCAATATTAGAAAGCGCTTCTTCGGAAGCGCTTTTTTTTCGCCCTGCAATGACGCCGATTGGCAGCTCATACCACGAACCGGCATGATCACGCCATAATATGGCATAATTTACAGCATGGATCACTCTATCGTTGCCGCCGCGGCGGCTGAGCTGCGCGCCACCCTGCTGCCGCAGGCCGATGCTGGGCGCGCGTCCGCCATGCGCGCCTATATGCGCGACCGTTTTATATTCCTTGGCATTCCGACGCCGGCACGCCGCGCCGCCATTAAACCTGTGCTGAAAAACTTCAAGCAAGCGGAATGGTTATTGCCGCTGGCTCGTTCTTTATGGGCCATGCAGGAACGGGAATACCATTACGCGGCGCTGGATTTACTGGCCATGCATTACAAGCAATTGCGGGTGGCGGAGATTCCCGCCCTGATCCAATTGGCGCAGCAACATGCATGGTGGGATACGGTGGACGCCATGGCTGGCGTGATTGGCGATGTTTTACGTCACGGACACGATTATATGGACGACGCCATTGCCGATAATGATTTCTGGGTGCGCCGCATCGCCTTGCTGCACCAGTTGGGCTGGCGCGATAAAACCGATGCACAACGTTTATTTACTTATTGCACGGCGGTGGCCCATGAAAAGGAGTTCTTCATTCAAAAAGCCATCGGCTGGGCGTTGCGCGATTATGCGCGCCATGCGCCGGATGCCGTCAGGGCATTTACCGCGCAACATCGGAATATTCTGGCGCCGCTCAGCTATCGGGAAGCCAATAAACATCTATGACTATTCAACGGCACCGCACTGAACGCCGTACGCTATCATACATTTTTTCATTCAACGGAATAGCTATGCTCCGTGCATTGCCCATCGCATTGATTGCCTCGTGTTTCGTTAATTCCACTTGCGCGGAAACATTGTCGTCCTCGGAGCAATATATCGGCAAGCCTGATTGCCGGATTCTTAATCCACATCCGGTTGCGAATGAATCCGTCACCTGGAGTGGCGCCTGCAAGGACGGTTATGCGCACGGCAATGGCACGTTGCTTTGGCGTGTGAAAGATAAAGACGGTTCGAGTTATGAAGGCGGTTTACTCCGCGGGCGGCGACATGGTGAAGGAGTGGCACGGCATTCGGACGGTACAGTTTACCGAGGGAATTTTGCGAACGGAAATCTCCATGGCAATATCCGCATCGAGCGCGAAAATGAATTCGCGGTGGATGCGATATTCGAACGTGGACAAATCACCGCGCCCGTGTCGGCGGGATTTATTTCCGGGAACACCTATACGGGTAATTGGGGTGACAGCGGCCCTGACGGGCATGGGACGATGGTTTATGCCACAGGTGGCAGCTATACGGGCGAATGGCAGGATGGCCAGATGCACGGCAGTGGCACTGTCACCTACCCCAACGGCATAACACGCGCGGTGCGATTCGAGCGCGGCCTGCCTGCGGGGGCGCCTATCCAGCCGGAAAAACCACGTGGCCACCATTTGCAGGACCCGGCGTCCATGTACCGCTTCAATGCGATCGCGCGCGATTCGGCGGTCCCGTTTAACAAGGGTTATCTGGATCTGTCGCCGGAACACCAGCAAATCGTGCGCAGCCGGTTCGCTATCCTGCAAAGTGATGACGCGCCACCCTATCCAGTCAAAGGAACGGCTGAAATGTTCAAGATCATTTCCGCCGCCCACGCGAAGTTGCATAGTGAAGGGATCTTGTCGCTGGACGTCCTGGTGGATGAACACGGTGCGCCGCAGTCCGTGGCGATACGGCGTACGCCGGATTTGAACATTGCCGAATTCGTCGGCAAGATATTATTGTTGAGTAAATATACGCCGGCCCGTTGCGCTGACCAGCCTTGCGCCATGCGCTTCCCGCTTTCCCTGAATTTGCTGCCGCCCGAGTGACCAGCCCGGATGGCAATAATGTTCATGCGGGCCACGATATAACGTGCGCCATGCCGGCTGCTAATCTGGCGTCATGGACAGACTCTCGACACCCGGCCAGGCGGCCCTGGCCCGCTCCGCCATCACCACTCCCGCCGAATGGCAAACCCGCGTCGACCTCGCCGCGTGCTATCAGTTATGCGCGCTGTACGGCTGGGATGACGGTATTTATACGCATATCTCGGCCGCGGTGCCCGGCGAACCGGGCCACTACCTGATCAACCCGTTCGGCATGCGCTTCAATGAAGTCAAGGCGTCGAACCTCGTCAAGGTGGACAGCGACGGCCAGATCGTCGGCCCGTCGCAATACACGGTCAACCAATCCGGTTTCCGCCTGCACGCCGCCGTGCACAAGGCGCGCCCGGACGTGGCCTGCGTGATGCACCTGCATAACCTGTCCGGCATTGCCGTCGGCGTGCAGGAAACCGGCTTGCAGCCGCTGTCGCCGTACGCGCTGCGCTTTTACGGCGAACTGGCGTACCACGATTACGAAGGCATCGCCATGACGGAAGACGAACAGCAGCGCCTGACGCAAAACCTCGGCAACCGCCATGCGATGTTGCTGCGCAATCACGGCAGCCTGACTGCCGGCCGCACCATTGCCGAAGCCTTCGTGCTGATGGAGACGCTGGACCGCGCGTGCGACGTGCAACTGCGCGCCCAGGCGGCCGTGGTGCCGCTGCGCCAGCCATCGGAAGCCGTGTGCCTGAAAGCCCATCTGCAACTGGTGGGCGACGGTTCGCCCGAAGGCGCGCTGGAATGGCCATCGCTGCTGCGCCGCCTGGATGCCGCCAGCCCCCAATATCGCACTTGATCATCGAATATTCAGGAGAAAAACATGCCAACCATCAACGTTCAACTGTTCGAAGGCCGCACGCCGGAGCAAAAGCGCGAATTCGTCAAGGCCATCACGGAAGCCACCGTGAAAACCCTGGGTTCCACGCCGGAATCCGTCGACGTGCTGATCCATGAAGTCAAGCGCGAGCACTGGGCCACCGGCGGCAAGCTGTGGTCTGACCAGTAAATCCAATCCCACACATAAAGAAGCCGGCCTGTGCGCCGGCTTCTTGCTTTAGTGCCCGCCTTCGCCGATCAGCGCCACCGCATCGAACTGGCGCTGGTTGGCCGCATGGCGCAACGTAATCAGCACCATGATGCCGGCCACGAACAGCCCGAACAGCACGATGATCACATCCAGGTCGAGGTTCAGGCTCAGCATCAGCGCATACATGGCCAGCATGGCGAGGATAGAAATATTTTCATTGAAGTTCTGTACCGCGATCGAACTGCCCGCGCTCATCAGCACGTGGCCGCGGTGCTGCAACAGCGCATTCATCGGCACCACAAAGAAACCGGACAGCGCGCCGATCAGGATCAGCAGCGGATACGCCAGCGACACGCTCTGCACCCACGGCATCACCATGACGATCAAGCCCATCGCGATACCGAACGGGAGCACCTTCAACGTATCCTTCAGCCGCACCATGCGCGCCGACAGCACGGCGCCGGCCGCCATGCCGATGGCGACAATCCCCACCAGCCGCGTGGCGCGGTCGTAGGGCATGTGCAGCGACTTTTCCGCCCACTTCAGCACGATGAATTGCAGGGTCGCGCCGGCGCCCCAGAACAGCGTCGTCACGGCCAGCGACACCTGGCCCAGCTTGTCGCGCCACAGGATACGCACGCTGCTGTTGAAATCCGCCAGCAAGCGCAGCGGGTTGAGCGCCTGGCGGCTGTAGCGGGCGCCCGTGTCGGGAATAAACAGGTTGAACAGCGCCGCGGCGATATACAGGCAAGCCGTGACGCACAGCGCCGCTTCCGATGCGGTATCGATGCCGGTTTGCCACAGCGGGAGATCCAGCCCCAGCAGCAAATCCGCCGCGCGCTGGCTGACCAGCCAGCCGCCCATCACCGTGCCGAGGATAATCGACATCACGGTCAAGCCTTCGATCCAGCCATTGGCCGGCACCAACTGTTCCGCCGGCAGCAATTCCGTCAGGATGCCGTATTTCGCGGGCGAATACACGGCCGCGCCAAAGCCCACCACCGCGTACGCCAGCACCGGATAGGCGCCGCAAAACAGCAGCCCGCAGCCGGAAATCTTGATCAGGTTCGCGATGAACATCACGCGGCCCTTCGGCATGGCGTCGGAAAACGCGCCGACAAACGCGGCCAGCACGATGTAAAACAGGACGAACGATTGCTTCAGCATGGGCGACATGTACGCCGGGCTGTTCAGCCGGGTCAGCATGTCGATCGCGACAAACAGCAGTGCATTGTCGGCCAGCGACGAAAAGAACTGCGCCGCCATGATGGTATAAAAGCCACGATTCATTGGTATTTCGCAAAGCCGAACAGGCGTGCTTTATACCATGAATGCATGCTTGAAAACAAACCGGGCAAGTGGTCATCCCACTTGCCCGGCTTAATTTACCGACGCGTTACCGGTGTTAGCCGATGAACTTGCGCGCGTTACGGAACATGCGCATCCACGGCGAGTCCTCGCCCCAGCCGTCCGGATGCCACGAGTTCTGCACCGTGCGGAATACGCGTTCCGCGTGCGGCATCATGACCGTGAAGCGGCCGTCGGCCGTGGTTACCGACGTCAAGCCCTGCGGCGAACCGTTCGGGTTGAATGGATAGACTTCGGTGGCGGCGCCACGGTTGTCGACGAAGCGCAGCGCGGCAATGGCTTCGCCGATATTGCCGGTTTGCGAGAAGTCCGCAAAGCCTTCGCCGTGCGCGATGGCGATCGGCGTTTGCGTGCCGGCCATGCCCTGGAAGAAGATCGACGGCGAATCCAGCACTTCCACCATCGAGAAGCGCGCTTCGAATTTCTCCGACTTGTTCGTCGTGAACTTCGGCCAGGCGTGGGCGCCAGGAATGATGGATTTCAGGTTGCTCATCATCTGGCAGCCGTTGCAGACGCCCAGGCCGAACGTGTCGGTACGGGCGAAAAATGCCGCGAACTGGTCCGACATGGCCGGGTTGAACAGGATGGACTTGGCCCAGCCTTCGCCCGCGCCCAGCACGTCGCCGTACGAGAAACCGCCCACGGCGATCAAGCCCTGGAAGTCGGCCAGCTTGACGCGGCCGGCGATCAAATCACTCATGTGCACGTCGATCGCGGTGAAGCCGGCCTGGTGCATGACCCACGCGGTCTCGATGTGCGAGTTGACGCCCTGCTCGCGCAGGATCGCCACGCGTGGACGCACGCCCGTGGCCAGGAATGGCGCGGCGACATTCTCCGCCAGGTCGAACGTGACTTTCGGCGTCATGCCCGGGTCCTGTTCGTCCAGCAGGCGGTCGTATTCGGCATCGGCCGTGGCCGGGTTTTCACGCATGCGCGAAATGCGCCACGACGTTTCGCTCCACAGGCGGTGCAGTTCGGCGCGCGGTTGCGCGTAAATGATTTTCGCGTCGCGGGTAAATTCCACCAGGCCACGGTCGTTCAGCTTGCCGATGATGTGGCTGCACGCGCCCAGGTTGAAGGTACGCAGCACGTCCATCACGTCGGATTTCTCGGACGCGCGAACCTGGATCACGGCGCCCAGTTCTTCATTGAACAGCGCGCGCAGGGTCTGGTCGTTGCGGCGTTCGCCCACCTGCGCCGTCCAGTTCTTGGCGTCGCCGTGGTCGGCGCCATGCCCCTCTTCCAGGGTCAGGATGTCCAGGTTGACGGACACGCCGGCACGGCCGGCAAACGCCATTTCCACCAGGGTCGCGTACAGGCCGCCGTCGGAACGGTCGTGGTACGCCAGCAGCTTGCCATCCTTGTTGAGTTTCTGGATCGCCGCGAAGAAGCCTTTCAAGTCTTCCGCGCTGTCCACGTCCGGGCTGGTGTTGCCCAGCTGACCCAGCACCTGCGCCAGGCTGGACGCGCCCATGCGGTTCTTGCCGCGGCCCAGGTCGATCAGGATCAGCGACGTGTCGCCCAGGTCGGTACGCAGTTGCGGCGTCAGCGTTTTGCGTACGTCATACACTTGCGCAAAGCCGGAGACGATCAGCGACACCGGCGACGTCACGGCTTTGGCTTCGCCGTCGTCTTTCCACGTGGTGCGCATCGACAGCGAATCCTTGCCGACCGGGATCGAGATGCCCAGGTCCGGGCACAGTTCCATACCGACCGCTTTCACGGTGTCGAACAGCGCCGCATCCTGGCCGGGCTGGCCGCAGGCCGCCATCCAGTTGGCCGACAGCTTGATGTTGGAAATATCGTCGATCGGGGCTGCCGCCAGGTTGGTGATGGTTTCACCGACCGCCATGCGGCCCGAGGCCGGCGCATCGATCACGGCCAGCGGCGTACGCTCGCCCATCGCCATCGCTTCGCCCACATAGCCTTCATAGCTCAGGGTCGTCACGGCGCAATCGGCCACCGGCACCTGCCATGGGCCGACCATCTGGTCGCGCACGGACATGCCGCCCACGGAACGGTCGCCAATCGTGATCAGGAACGATTTGTCGGCCACGGTCGGCAGTAGCAGCACGCGCTTGGCGGCGTCGTCCAGCGCCACACCCGTCAAGTCCAGCGCCGGGTAATCGTTTTGCACGTGGTGCACGTCGCGGTGCATTTTCGGCGGTTTGCCCAGCAACACGTCCATCGGCATGTCGACCGGCGCATTGCCCAGCTCATTGTCCACCAGCTTCAGCTGGCGCTCTTCGGTCGCCACGCCCACCACGGCGAACGGGCAGCGCTCGCGTTCGCACAGGGCCTGGAATACCGGCAAGCTGTCCGGCGCAATCGCCAGCACGTAGCGTTCCTGCGATTCGTTGGACCAGATTTCTTTCGGCGACATGCCGGATTCTTCCAGCGGCACCTTGCGCAAATCGAAGATCGCGCCGCGCTTGGCGTCGTTGGTGATTTCCGGGAACGCGTTGGACAGGCCGCCCGCACCCACGTCGTGGATGGAAATGATCGGGTTCTGCTCTTCCAGCTGCCAGCAGCCGTTGATGACTTCCTGCGCACGGCGTTCCATTTCCGGGTTGCCGCGCTGCACCGAGTCGAAGTCCAGGTCCGCCGTGTTGGTGCCGGTCGCCATCGACGACGCCGCCGCGCCGGCCATGCCGATGCGCATGCCGGGGCCGCCCAGCTGAATCAGCAGCGAACCGACCGGGATGTCGTTCTTGTGCGTGTGCTTGGCCGAAATATTGCCGATACCGCCGGCAATCATGATCGGCTTGTGGTAGCCATACACGGTGTCGTGCGCGCCGGCGTACGGCTTGCCGACGTTTTGTTCATAGGTACGGAAGTAACCGCCCAGCACCGGACGGCCGAATTCGTTCGAGAACGCGGCGCCGCCCAGCGGGCCGTCGATCATGATCTGCAATGGCGACGCGATGCGGTCCGGCTTGCCGTATACGGGCGCGTTGCCACGGCCGCCGACGGGCGCCGTCACGGCTTGCGCGTTTTCCCATGGCTGGACTGCGCCCGGCAGCATCAGGTTCGAGACCGTGAAGCCCGTCAGGCCGGCTTTCGGCTTCGCGCCACGGCCGGTCGCGCCTTCGTCACGGATTTCACCACCGGCGCCGGTGGACGCGCCAGGGAACGGCGAAATCGCGGTCGGGTGGTTGTGCGTTTCCACTTTCATCAGCGTGTGGATCAGCTCGGACGACGCGCCATATTCATGGCCTTCGCCGCGCGGGAAGAAGCGCGTGACTTCCGAACCTTCCATGATCGACGAGTTGTCGCTGTACGCCACGATGGTGCCTTTCGGCTGCTTTTCGTGGGTGTTCTTGATCATCTTGAACAGCGACTTGTCTTGCGCAACGCCGTCGATAGTCCAGTCCGCATTGAAGATCTTGTGGCGGCAATGTTCGCTGTTCGCCTGCGCAAACATCATCAATTCCACGTCGGTCGGATTACGCTGTGCCTTGGTGAAGGCGTCCAGCAGGTAATCGATCTCGTCGTCGGACAATGCCAGGCCCAGGTCGGTGTTGGCTTTTTCCAGCGCCATGCGGCCGGCGCCGATCACGTCGATGGATTCCAGCGGACGCGCTTCCAGTGCGCCGAACAGGCCGGCGGCTTCGTCGGCGTGGCGCAGCACGGATTCCGTCATGCGGTCATGCAACAGCGCGGCAACCTGTTCCGCCTGCTCGGCCGACATCTTGCCCGCGCCGATACCGGTGCCGAGGAAACCCGCTTTCAGGTGGACACGGAACGCAATGCCGCGCTCGACGCGGTGGATATGCGCCATGCCGCAGTTGTGCACAATATCGGTGGCTTTCGATGCCCACGGCGAAATGGTGCCGAAGCGCGGAATCACGACGAATTCTTCGACAGGGCTGTCGTGGTGTTCGGCGTGCGCCGGTTCGCCATACGTCAGCAAGCCTTGCAGGCGGCGGGTATCGTCTTCGGAGACCGAGACGGCATCGATGAAGTGCAGGTAGCGCGCTTGCACACCGGTGACGGCGGGCAGGACGGCTTGCAGTTGGTTGAGGAGGCGTTGGCTGCGGAAGGCGGACAGGGCGTTGGAACCCGGCAAAATCAGCATGGTGGGGGACGTGGTTAGGCGACTTGTGGCCGCGGATAATAAAGAGGAAACAATGAAATCTGTGAAGCTTAAAATCCGTTGCCCGGCATTATACCTTTTTCACCCCTCTCCGGACAGGGCAAGCCAGTGACACCCTGTACACGAAATTGCTTGTCTGACACACCATCGTGCCCGCAAAGCAACATTTTTTACCCCCGCCACCCTAAAGTCGCGCCGGCCCGTGCCGAAAAAGCTGCAAGCCCTGCATTTTTGCCTATCCTTAGAGTATGCTGGAGCAAAGTTTCCTGATGCCCGCCCGCAACTTAGCCAGGCTTGGGAACTTGTAAAAACTGTCGGATGCGCAGGTTTTGCAAGATTCCTTCACGAGAGAAAACTATGCCAGACTATAGCAATTTGTCGATCCTGATCGTCGACCCCAACCAGGGTATGCGCGCCAGTCTGCACAACATGCTGAGCATGCTGTACATCACCAAGGTGGACGACGCCGTCAGCGCCGGTACGGCGATCCGCCAGCTCAGTAAGAAGTCATACGATGTGATCCTCTGCGAATACGACCTTGGCAGCGGGTCCGGTGATTCCGGACAGGATGGCCAGCAACTGCTGGAAGACTTGCGTAACAATAAAGTCATCGCGCAGTGGACCATCTTCATCATGCTGACGTCCGAAGGCGTGTATGGCCGCGTGATCGGCGCGGCCGAGTTGCTGCCCACGGATTACATCCTCAAGCCGTTCACCGTTGAAACGCTGTCGCAGCGCTTCGGCAAGGCGCTGGAACGGCGCGCCGTCTTCCTGCCCGTGTACCAGCAGATCGGTCAGGGCAAGATCAAGGAAGCCATCACGGCCTGCCTGGCCGCCGAAACCGCCCAGCCCCGCTACGCGGCCGATTTTGCCCGCCTGCGTGCGGAATTGCTGCAATCGATCGGCCAGATCGCTGCGGCCGAACTGGCCTATGCGTCCGTGCTGCAAACCAAGCAGATCGGCTGGGCCCAGCTGGGCCAGGCGCGCTGCATGCACTTGTTGAAACGCCATTCGGAAGCCCAGGCGGGACTGGAAGCGCTGATCGCATCCAACCCGCGCTTCATGGCGGCCTACGATTTGCTGTCCAAGGTGCACCGCGCCCAGGGCAATGACGAAGCGGCCAAGCACGTGCTGCAGGATGCGATTGCGATTTCCCCCAACATGGTGGGCCGCCTGCGCAACCTGGGCGAAGTGGCGCTGGCGACCGGTGACGTCGAAGGCGCGGAAAAAGCCTACAAACAAGTGGTGGCGAAAGCCAAATACTCGGAATTCCGCGATCCGGAAGACCATTTGAACCTGGTGCGCACCTTGGTCACCAAGGGCGACGCCAATGGCGCGGCGGGCGTGGTGCGCGACATGGAACGGTCGCTGCGCGCCAGTCCGAACGTGGACGTGTGCCGCGCGTTCTCCGCGGCGCTGGTGCAGGAAATGAATGGCAACGCGGAAGGCGCCGTGGCCGAACTGACGACGGCGCTGGCGGCGCTGGGCGAGGCGCGCGTGTCGAACAGCCTGAAACTGGGCCTGGCGCAATCGCTGATGTCGAACCAGATGGACGACCAGGCCAATGCCGTGTTCTCGGCGTTGACGGCCGACGCCAGCAGCGGCATCACGGATGCGCAAGTGGTGGCCCTGTGTGAAAAGGCCGGACGGACCGACCTGGCCGAACGCTATGGCAAGAAAGTCGATTCCGAAGTGGATGCGATGGTGCGTAAGGCGGCGGAAAAATCCCGTTCCGGCGATCTCAAAGGCGCCGTGGCCGTCATGCAGGAAGCGCTGCGCCGCCGTCCCGACAATACCGGGCTGTGGGCGGTGGCGTCCACCGCCATGCTGCGCCAGATCACCGACCTTGGCTGGGACGGTCCCCTGGCCGCCCAGGCCGCGGGCTTGCTCAAGCGCATGCGCGAAGACAATCCTTCCCACCCGTTGCTGGCCGGCCTGATCGCCCAATACCAGGCGGCCCGCCAGAAGTACAATGTTGCTCCCCCGGCTACCGCGGCCCCGCCGCAGCAGCCAGCCCATGTTGAAAGCCGCTGATGCAGGATTACGCAGAATTATCCGTCTTATTGATCGACCCCAGCCAGGCCATGCGCACCAACCTGCGCGGCATGCTGAACCAGGCTGGTATTGTCCGTGTCGACGACGCCCTGTCGGCCGGCACGGCGATCCGCCAGATCAGCAAGAAGCAATACGACATCATTTTGTGCGAATACGACTTGTCCGGCGGTGTCGGCGACGGCGGACAGGATGGCCAGCAATTGCTGGAAGACTTGCGCCTGCACGACATCCTGTCCCGCTGGTCGATCTTTTTCATGCTGACGTCCGAAGGGGCGTACAGCAAGGTGGTCAGCGCGGCCGAACTGGCGCCCAACGATTACATCCTCAAGCCGTTTACGCTGGAAATCCTGATGCAGCGGATCGCCCGCGCCATCGGCCGCCGCACGGCTTTTACCCCCGTCTACCAGTTGCTGGACCAGGGCATGGTGCGCGAAGCGATTGCCGCCACCCGCGCCGGCGAAGGCAGCCACCCGCGCCTGGCCACGGAATTTGGCCGTCTGCGCGCGGACTTGCATTTCAGCCTGGGCGAACTGGCGGAAGCGGAACTGATTTACCACACGATCCTGGCTGGCCGTCCGATCGGCTGGGCGCACCTGGGCCTGGCGCGCTGCCAGTTCGGCACCGGACGCTACGATGAGGCCGTGCTGACCCTGGATAAATTGATCAGCCAGAACCCGAAATTCATGGCCGCCTACGACTTGCTGGCCCGCACGCACGAGGCGCTGGGCCAGCCGGCCCAGGCCAAGCGCGTGCTGGAAGAAGCCGTCGCGATTTCGCCGCACATGGTGCACCGCCTGCGCCACCTGGGCACGGTGGCATATGACGCGGGCGACCCTGCCGTATCGGAAAAAGCATTCAAGCAAGTGGTGGCCAAGGCCAAGTATTCGGAATTCCGCGATCCGGAAGACCACGTCAACCTGGTGAAAGCCCTGATCAAGAAGGGCGATCCGAACCAGGCGGGCGGCGTGATCCGCGACCTGGAGCGTTCGCTGCGGGGCAACGACAACCTGGAAGCGTGCCGCGCGATTTCATCCGCCCTGCTGCTGGAAAGCATGGGCAACGGCAACGCCGCCATCTCGGAATTGAACGCAGCAGTCGCGGCCGTCTATGGCGCGCGCGGCCTGTCGCGCCGTATCCGGCTGGGGCTGGTGGATTCGTGCCTGCAATACAAGCTGGACAAGGATGCGGCCGGCGTCGTGATCGGCATGATGAATGACGACAACGATGCGCTGTCGCTGGAAGACGCGGTGGGCGTGTTTGAAAAGGCGGGCCGCCACGACCTGGCGCGCGGCGTCGGCGAAACCGTCAACCTGCAGGTGGGCGAATTGCTGGACAGCGCCGCCAGCCAGATGGAACAGGGCGACCACAAATCCGCCGTGTCCACCCTCAGTCTGGCGCTGCGCAAGGCGCCGAACAATCTGCCCGTGCTGTACGCGACGATCGGCGCCATGGTGCGCCAGCTCGACGAACTGGGCTGGGAAGCCGGCACCGGCGAACAGGCTGGCGTGCTGTTGCAGCGGCTGGGACGGATGGATGGGGACAACGAGGAATTCGACCGGCTGGTGCAGCAGTATTCGGGTACGCAGCGCAAGTACGGGATTTCCACCACCGCGTAATACGCGCGCCGCGGCGGCATATTCCCGCCGCGGCGCCACACCATTGTTACGCCATGCCGTAACCGCCACCGCCCGGCGTTTCCACCACAAACACGTCGCCCACACCCATTTCCGTCTTGCCGATATGCCCCAGCTGCTCGACGGAACCATCGCTGCGCAACACGTAGTTGCGCCCCTTGTCGCCCTCCCCGCCGCCGGCCATGCCGAATGGCGCATATAACCGGTTGTTCGACAGGATCGCCGCCGTCATCGGTTCGAGGAAGCGCATTTTACGGGTGCCGCCATTGCCGCCCTGCCAGCACCCCTTGCCACCGGAACCATCGCGGATTTCATAGCTGTCCAGCCGCACGGGGAAGCGGAATTCCAGCACTTCCGGGTCGGTCAGGCGTGAATTGGTCATATTGGTCTGTACCACGGAGGTGCCGTCGAACCCGTCGCCGGCGCCGGAACCGCCGCTGATGGTTTCGTAATACTGGTAGCGCGCGTTACCGAACGTGAAATTGTTCATCGTGCCCTGCGACGCCGCCAGCACGCCCAGCGCGCCATACAGCGCATTGGTGATGCAGGTCGACGTCTCGACGTTGCCCGACACCACCGACGCCGGGTAATGGGGATTGAGCATCGAGCCGGATGGAATGATGACGTTCAACGGCTTCAGGCAGCCCGCGTTCAGGGGGATGTCGTCATCGACCAGCGTGCGGAACACATACAGCACGGCCGCCATGCAGACCGCCGATGGCGCGTTGAAATTGTTGTCCAGTTGCGGCGACGTGCCGGTAAAGTCGATTTCCGCGCTGCGGCCTGCGCGGTCCACCCGCACCGCCACCTGGATTTGCGCGCCGTTATCGAGTGGCAAAGTGAAGTGGCCGTCGTGCAGCGCGCTGATCACGCGGCGCACGGCCTCTTCCGCGTTATCCTGCACGTGGCGCATGTATGCCTGCACCACGTCGAGGCCGAAATGCGCGACCATCTTGCGCAATTCATCGACGCCCTTCTGGTTGGCGGCAATCTGCGCGCGCAAGTCCGCCATGTTCTGGTCAGGATTGCGGGCAGGCCATTTGGCGCCGGCCAGCAGCGCGCGGGCTTCTACGTCGCGCAAACGACCACCCTCGGCGCCGTCGACCAGCTTGAAATTGTCGATCAGCACACCTTCGTCTTCGATGCTGCGCGAATCCGGCGGCATCGAGCCGGGTGTGGTGCCGCCGATGTCCGCGTGGTGGCCGCGCGATCCCACGTAGAACAGGATGGACTGGCCGGCCTCGTCGAACACGGGGGTAATCACCGTCACATCCGGCAAGTGGGTGCCGCCGTTGTACGGGTCGTTCAGCATGTAGACATCGCCCGGCGCCATCCTGCCTGCATTTTCCCTCATGACGGTCTTGATGCTTTCACCCATGGAGCCCAGGTGCACCGGCATATGCGGCGCATTGGCGATCAGGTTGCCGTCCGCATCGAAGATCGCGCACGAGAAATCCAGGCGCTCCTTGATGTTGACGGAATATGCCGTGTTTTGCAGCCGCAGACCCATTTGCTCGGCAATCGACATGAACAGGTTGTTGAACACTTCCAGCATGACGGGATCGGCCGTGGTGCCGATGGCGCGCCGTTCCGGCAGCGGCAACACGCGGCGCAGCACCAGGTGGTCTTGCGGCGTGACCTGCGCCTGCCAGCCCGGCTCCACCACGGTGGTCGCATTGGCTTCCGCGATGATCGCGGGACCGTCGATGACGTCGCCAATGCGCGTGTCGTCGCGGCGGTACAACGGCGCATCGCGCCATTTTCCCGCGCCGTACATGCGCACCACGCCATGCGCGCGCAGGCCACCGTCGCGCGGCGCCTGTTCCGGCGTGGCTGGCGGCGGCGCGTCCGATGCGCCGACCGCCTCGACCGACACGGCTTCGATGACCAGCGCCTTGTGCGGCATCAGGAACGAAAAGCGCTTGCGGTACGCCGCCTCGAACTGGGCCTGCATGTCACCCAGGCTGCCGAACAGCACGATCAGCGCGGAATCCGTCCCTTCATAGCGCAAGTGCACGCGGTCGATCAGCGCGATGCGTTCGTCCGCCACGCCCTGGCGCAGCAATTCGCCGCGCGCCTCCTGGCCCAGCGCATCGAGGCGGGCCCGCAATGGTGATTCGACGCCCTGCTCCATGCGGATTTCCAGCGCCTGTTCGCGCATCGCGGCCTGGTCCGCCAGCCCCATGCCATAGGCCGACAGCACGCCCGCCAGCGAATGGATGAACACGGTCTTCATGCCCAGGGCATCGGCCACCAGGCACGCGTGCTGGCCGCCCGCGCCGCCAAAGCTGGTCAGCGTGTATTCGGTGACGTCGTGGCCGCGCTGCACGGAAATCTGCTTGATGGCGTTGGCCATGTTGCCGACAGCGATTTCTATAAAGCCCGCCGCCACTTCGTCGGCGCCGATCGGCTTGCCGGTGGCGGCATGGATGTCGGCGGCCATGGCCGCGAAACGCCGCTTGACTTCATCGCGGTCCAGCATTTGTTTGCCGTCCGCGCCGAACAGTTTCGGGAAGTGTTCCGGCTGGATCTTGCCCAGCATGACATTGCAATCCGTGACGGCCAGCGGGCCGCCGCGGCGGTAACTGGCCGGGCCGGGGTTCGCGCCCGCACTGTCGGGGCCCACGCGGAAACGGCTGCCGTCGAAATGCAGGATCGAGCCGCCACCGGCCGCCACCGTATGGATGCTCATCATGGGTGCGCGCATCCGCACGCCGGCCACTTGCGTTTCAAACACCCGCTCGAATTCACCGGAATAATGCGACACGTCGGTCGACGTGCCGCCCATGTCGAAGCCGATGATCTTGTCAAAGCCCGCCAGGCGGCTGGCCCGCACCATGCCGACGATGCCGCCGGCCGGACCGCTGAGGATGGAATCCTTGCCCTGGAAAGCGCGGGCATCGGCCAGGCCGCCATTGGATTGCATGAATTGCAAGTTCAGGCCCGGCAATTCGCTGGCCACCTGGTCGACATAGCGGCGCAGGATGGGCGACAGGTAGGCGTCCACCACCGTGGTGTCGCCGCGCGCCACCAGTTTCATCATGGGACTGACCAGATGGGACACGGAAATTTGTGTAAAGCCGATGTCGCGCGCGATCCCGGCCACGCGGGCTTCATGCGCCGTGTGACGGTAGCCGTGCATGAAGGCAATGGCCAGCGAGCGCATGCCGCTGTCGAACGCGGCTTGCAGCCCGGCGCGCGCAGTCTGCTCATCGAGCGGCGTCACCAGCTCGCCGTGCGCGCCGATGCGCTCATCGATTTCCACCACGCGGGAATACAGCAATTCCGGCAGCACGATGTGCCGCTCAAACAGCCGGGGACGGTTCTGGTAGGCGATCCGCAGCGCATCGCGGAAGCCGCGCGTGATGGCCAGCACCGTGGGTTCGCCCTTGCGCTCCAGCAGCGCGTTGGTGGCTACCGTGGTGCCCATTTTCACCGCTTCGATGCGGCCGGCCGGCACCGGTTCGCCGGCCGCCACGCCCAGCAAATGGCGGATGCCGGCAATGGCGGCGTCGCGGTACTGTTCAGGATTCTCGGACAACAGCTTATGCGTGCGCAGTTTGCCGTCAGGCATCCGCGCAACGATGTCGGTAAACGTGCCGCCGCGGTCGATCCAGAATTGCCAGTCCATGTGCTCCCCTAGGGAATGTTGAAGGGCATATTGTAGTGCGCCGGCATGTCGATCCGCCATGTGTATTTGGCGTTAAAATGACACACCCACATACAGGAAACCATTACATGAATCCACTGTATAGCGTCGCTGAAATCCGCGCCATCGAGTATGCTGCGGCGCAGCGTTTACCGGCCGGTGCATTGATGCAGCGGGCGGGCCAGGCGGCGGCCAATGCGGCGCTGGACATGCTGCCGTTTTCCACCAGCCGCGCCAGGGTGCTGGTGCTGGCCGGTCCCGGCAACAATGGCGGCGATGCGCTGGAAGTGGCGGCCCACCTCGCGTTCGCCGGCGCCCAAGTGAGCGTCCAGCATTACGGCTGCGAGGATGCAGGCGGCCATTGCAGTCCCGAACGGGAAGCGGCCTTGCAGCGCGCCCGGGGCAGCACGGCGAAATTCGAACGGCTGGCGCCGGAAACGCTGGCGCAGCACGACTGGAACCTGGTGATCGACGGCCTGTTCGGCATCGGCTTGGCGCGCGCCATCGAAGGCGACATGCGCGCGCTGGTGGAAGCCGTCAATGCGCTGCCATGCAACCGCTTCGCGCTCGACGTGCCCAGCGGGCTCGATGCGGATACCGGCGCCATCGTGGGTCCGGACGGCGTGGCCGTGCAAGCCACGCATACCATCACGTATATCGCGGACAAGGCCGGCCTGTACACGTGCGCCGGGCGCGATTACGCGGGCGACGTGCAGGTGGCGCGGCTCGATATCGATGCGGCGCTGTATCCGTCCACGCGCTGCCATTTGAATGACGTGAAATTTTTCGCGCGCCACCTGGCCAAGCGCCGCCACAACACGCACAAGGGCAGCTATGGCAACGTCGCCGTGATTGGCGGCGCGCCCGGCATGGGCGGCGCCATCACGCTGGCCGCGCGGGCCGCGCTGATGTCGGGCGCCGGCCGCGTGTATGCATGCCATATCGATGTACCGCCCGCTTACGACAGCACGCAGCCGGAATTGATGCTGCGCCGTGCGCAGGAATTCGAGATGGAGGGCGCCGTGGTGGTGGCCGGCCCCGGGCTGGGCGCCAGTGAGGACAGCCGCGCGGCGCTGGCGCGGGCCGTGCGCAGCACCGCGCCCCTGCTGCTCGACGCCGATGCGCTGAACTTGCTGGCGGAAGACAATGCGTTACAGGCCACCGTGGCGGAACGGGCCGCGCCGACCGTCATCACGCCGCACCCGCTGGAAGCTGCGCGGCTGTTGGGCATCTCGGCGCAAGCGGTGCAATGCAACCGCCCCGGCATGGCGCGCGACCTGGCGGCGCGCTTGCGCGCCATGGTGGTATTGAAAGGGTCCGGCACCGTGCTGGCAAAGCCGGATGGCCATACCGTGGTCAATACCACGGGCAATCCCGCGCTGGCCACGGCCGGCACGGGCGACGTGCTGGCGGGCCTGTGCGGCAGCTTGCTGGCGCAAGGATGGCCCGCGTGGGAAGCGGCGTTATCGTCCGTGTGGCTGCACGGCATGGCGGCCGACGTGCTGGTAACGGAAGGACTGGGCCCGATCGGCGTGACCGCCAGCGAACTGATCCCGGCAATCCGCACCGCCCTGAACCGCATGGTGCACATGCACGGCCGCTGAGCCCGAAATGGCCACAGGCTATGCCCCGCAGGGCGGTTTTGCCAAGGGCAAAGCCGCCATGCACGCAGCCCGCCGAAGTCTAAGCGAGCCGCCCCGCAGCGATCGTCAACGCCCTTCCACACCGCGCCGCCACGGCGGGATCATGCGTCACCAGCACCAGGGTCGATCCCTTTTCCCGGTTCAGCTCGAACATCAACCCGATCACCGCCTCCCCTGTCGCCGCATCCAGGCTGCCGGTCGGTTCATCGGCAAACAGCAACGGCGGCTCGCCCACGAAGGCGCGCGCCAGCGCGACCCGCTGCTGCTCGCCGCCGGACAGGAATTTCGGATAATGGCGCAGCCGCGATGACAGCCCCACCCGCGCCAGCATGGCTTGCGCCTTCGCCTTTGCCGCCGGATCGCCCGCCAGTTCCAGCGGCAACATGACGTTTTCCAGCGCCGTCAAATGCGCCAGCAACTGGAAATTCTGGAACACGAACCCCAGCTTGGCCTTGCGCAGCGCGGCGCGGCCATCTTCGTCGAGGGCATAGATATCGCAGCCGTCGAGCAACACGCGGCCGGCGGTGGGCGTGTCGAGGCCGGCCAGCAAACCCAATAGCGTGGACTTGCCACTGCCGGATGCCCCGACAATGGCGACCGTTTCCCCGTGTTGCACGGTAAAATCCACGCTGTGCAATATAGTCAGTTCCCCGCTGGCATCGGCCACGGTTTTGCCGAGGCCGGTCACGGCGATCGCCGCGCGGGGGCTGGTGTAGTCACCATTTTTCGAATTGGGAAAGTCAGGCATGTTGGAATTCATTCGTCGTATGCGCCGGTCGTTGTGGCTGCCGCTGTTTGTCGTGCTGTGCCTGGGCATGGCCCCGAGCGCTCATTCTGCACCAAAAAAAGTCCTGGTGGTGGGCGACAGCCTGTCTGCCGAATATGGGCTGGCCGCCGGCACGGGCTGGGTTGCCCTGCTGGGCGACAAGATCAGGCAGCAAAAGCTGGATGCGGAAATCGTCAACGCCAGCGTCAGCGGTGAAACCACCAGTGGCGGGCGCACCCGCCTGCCGGCGCTGTTAAAGAAGCACCAGCCGGATGTCGTCGTCATCGAACTGGGCGCCAATGACGGCTTGCGCGGCCTGCCGGTGGCGGCCGCCGAAGCCAACCTGCGCGCGATGGTCGACCAGGCGCGGGGCGCCGGCGCCAAGGTGCTGCTGGTGGGCATGCGCATGCCGCCGAACTATGGCCGCGACTACGCGGAAAAATTCTTCGCCATGTTCGGCACGTTGAGCCGCGACGTGAAAACGCCGCTGGCGCCGTTCATGCTCGACGGCGTGGCCGACAAGACCGACCTGTTCCAGCCGGACCGCCTGCATCCGCTGGCCAAGGCACATCCCATTATCCTGGGCAATATCTGGCCCCATTTGCAGCCGCTGCTGAAAGCGAAATAAGCACCACATGAAATATCCCGAGTTACTGAAGTTCGACGACATCGTCGGCCAGCTGGACCAGTTCGACGCGATCATCGATGCGCGCAGCCCGTCCGAATACGCACTGGACCATTTGCCGGGCGCCATCAATTGCCCCGTGCTGGACGATGCGGAGCGGGTGCTGGTCGGCACCACCTATAAACAGGTGGGTGCGTTCGAAGCAAAGAAAATCGGCGCGGCCATCGTGGCGCGCAATATCGGCAAGCACCTGGAAACACTGTGGCAAGACAAGCCGCGCGAGTGGCGGCCGTTGATTTATTGCTGGCGTGGCGGCAACCGCAGCGGTTCCATGGCCCACATCCTGGCGAAAGTCGGCTGGCCCGTGGTGCAGCTCGATGGCGGTTACAAGGACTACCGCCATTATGTGGCGGCCGCGCTGGAACAAGTCCCGCCGCTGGATTTGCGCGTGGTGTGCGGCACCACCGGCAGCGGCAAGAGCCGCCTGCTGCAAACCCTGGAAACCGTGGGTGCACAGGTGCTGGACCTGGAACAGCTGGCGGCGCACCGCGGCTCCGTGCTGGGCCGTATCCCCAGCCATCCGCAGCCGACGCAGAAAATGTTTGAAAGCGCCATCTGGGACCGCTTGCGCCGCTTCGATCCCAGCCGCCCGGTGTTTGTGGAATCCGAGAGCAAGAAGGTGGGCGAGTTGCGCGTGCCGGCGGCGCTGATCGACCGCATGCGGGCATCGCCCTGCATTGCGCTGCAGTTGTCGCGCCCGCACCGGGTGCAATTACTGATGGAAGACTACGCTCACTTCACGCAGGATGCGCAGGCGCTGAACGAGCAGCTGGGTTATCTGACCAGCCTGCACGGCAAGGAGAAGATCGGCGCCTGGCAAGCGCTGGCCAATGAAGGCCGCATGGCGGAGCTGGTCGACGCGCTGCTGGCCGACCATTACGACCCCGCCTACCTGCGCTCCATTCACCGCAATTTCCCGCAGCTGGCGCAGGCCCAGGTACTCGACCTGCCGGGCATCGCGCCTGAAGACTTCCGCAACGCGGCGCTGTCGCTGCACGCCTGAATCAACGCTCCGCGCGTAAAAAAAAGGTTCTTCACGGATTGCCGGGAAACGCTGCTTTGATCTTCAGGAAGAAGAATTCCGAGTCGCGATAGCCATAGGCCATCCGTTTCATTACCTTTATCTTGTTGTTGATGCCCTCGAGCT
>NZ_WKJJ01000019.1 GCF_009674485.1 Pseudoduganella rivuli
GCTGAGACTATGATTTGCCATGAGAGCAGTGGTTTAGTTTTTGGGTTTGGTCGCACAAACACAATAACTCTTCCTTACTGCTCTCTTGCGTTTACGGCATGCTCATCCCGGCAATCCGTGAAGAACCTTATTTTTTCGCGCTCAGGCACGTCTTCATGAAGGCTTTGCGGTCGTCGCCTTTCATGCCTTCCGCATCCTTGTTGCAGGACTTCATCTTGTCCTGCTGCGTGGCCGGGGCGGAAGCGGCTGCCGAGGCGGGTTTGTTGCTCAGGCACTCTTTCATGAACGCTTTGCGTTCATCGCCTTTCTTGCCTTCCGCATCCTTGTTGCAAGTCACCATCTTGCTTTGCTGGGCAGTTTTCGGCGCGGAGGCGGCGGCCGACGCGGATGCCGAAGCGGACGCGGCGGCAAAGACCGACGACGAACACAGGGCGGCAACAGCGGTCAGCGCGGCAAGGGCGGATACGGCGATCAGTTTTTTCATGGCAAGAATTCCTGTTCTGTAAAAGGTGCGATCCGAATTACTATACGACAAGTTTGATCTCTGTCATGTCCAGAAACGCCTGCCCGTTGCTGCCGGTTGACATGGGTCAACTACGGATTGACGTCAACTGCCCCGGTATGTCGAATACGCCCACGGCGACACCACCAGCGGCACGTGGTAGTTTTGCCCCGCATCGGCAATGCCGAACGCAATCGTCACCTGGTCGATAAAGCGCGGCTCCGGCACGCTGGCGCCCTGGGCGGCAAAGTAATCGCCGGCGTCGAACACCAGTTCGAATTTGCCTGTTCTCATGGCGGCGCCTTCCAGCAGCGGCGTGTTGCAGCGGCCGTCACTGTTCGTCACATCGTTTTTCACCAGCACGCGGCCTTGCGGCAGGATTTCATACAGCGCGACCTTGACGCCGGCGCCGGGTTTGCCGGCCGTGGTATCCAATACGTGGGTACTGAGTTTGCCCATTGGAATACTCCTATATAGGTTGGGAAAGAGACGATATCGTGCAAATCTTATACTGACGTCGTTATCGACATATATTATTGGAGAAATAAACATCTAAAGAGACATGATGAGCACTTACGATAACTACCCACGCGACATGATCGGCTACGGCCGCACTCCACCCCACCCGCAATGGCCGAACGGCGCCCGCGTGGCGTTGCAATTCGTGCTCAATTATGAGGAGGGTGCGGAAAACAACGTGCTGCACGGTGATCCCGCGTCGGAAACCTTCCTGTCGGAAATTATCGGCGCCCAGGCATTCCCGACCCGCCACCTGTCGATGGAAACCATTTATGAATATGGTTCCCGCGCCGGGCTGTGGCGTTTGATCCGCATGTTCGAAGACCGCAAGCTGCCGCTGACTATCTTCGGCGTATCGATGGCGCTGAAGCGCAACCCGGAAGCCGTGGCGGCCTTCATGGAACTGGGCCACGAAATCGCTTGCCACGGCTTGCGCTGGATTTCGTACCAGAATGCCGATGAAGCCACCGAACGCGCCCACATGAAGGAAGCGGTGGAAATCATCAAGGAACTGACGGGGGCCAACCCGCAAGGCTGGTACACGGGCCGCGATTCCCCCAATACGCACCGCCTCGTGATGGAACACGGCGGTTTCCGCTACGACGCCGACCACTATGGCGACGATTTGCCGTTCTGGATGCAGATCGAGCACAAGGACCCTGAAAGCGGCCTGACGGTCGTGAAGCCGCAGCTCATCGTGCCTTACACGCTCGATACCAATGACATGCGCTTTGCTGCCATGCAAGGTTTCAATTCCGGCACGCAATTCTTCGATTACCTGAAGGATGCGTTCGACACGCTGTACGCGGAAGGCGATCCGGAAGGCTTGAATGCACCGAAGATGCTGTCGATCGGCTTGCACTGCCGCCTGGTCGGCCGTCCCGCCCGCGCCGCAGCGCTGGCCCGCTTCCTTGATTACGTGCAGAGCCACGACAAAGTCTGGATCACGCGCCGCATCGATATCGCGGAACACTGGCATAAACATCATCCCTTTGTAGAATGAAGTAAGCTGCGAACGACCTGTCCGGTTTTTCTATTGACAATGGCTGATGTAGAACATCAGCCATTTCATATATGGGCCGTGATGGGGAACTGATAGTCTTGTATGTACTCAGGGGGGGCGAGGCTACAATGTCAGAACCGATTCGTTTTTACTATCGCGGCGCCGTACACACGGTGGACGGCGTCTCCCCGACGCAAACGGTGCTGCAGCATTTGCGCGAAGACTTGCATTGCACTGGCACCAAGGAAGGTTGCGCGGAAGGCGATTGCGGCGCCTGCACGGTCGTGCTGGGCGCGCTGGTGGATGGCCATGTCGAACTGAAAACAGTCAACTCCTGCATCCAATTCACGCCCACCCTCGATGGCAAAGCCCTGTTCACGGTTGAAGACGTGCAGCAGGCCGACGGCGCCTTGCATCCGGTCCAGCAGGCGCTGGTGGAATGCCACGGTTCCCAGTGCGGGTTTTGCACGCCGGGGTTCGTCATGTCGCTGTGGGGGCTGTACCTGAACCACGACGCGCAACCGTGCAGCCGCAAGCAGATCGACGATGCGCTGTCCGGCAACCTGTGCCGCTGCACCGGCTACCGCCCCATCATCGAAGCGGTGCAGCGCATGACGGAATTGCCGCGCGCGCCATTCGACCGCGCCGCGCTGGCCACGGCGCTGCAAGGCTTGCAGCGCAGCCAGGGCATGACCTACAGCGTTGAAGGCCGCCATTTCCACGCACCCCGCACGCTGGCCGAACTGGTCGAACTGCGCACCAGCCGTCCGCAGGCGCTGATGCTGGCCGGCTCCACCGACGTCGGCCTGTGGGTCACGAAGCAGATGCGCGAGCTGAATGACATCATTTACCTCGGTAACGTGGCGGAACTGCAAGCCATCACTACCGATGGCGCCATGCTGGAAATCGGGGCCGGCGTTACGCTGAACGATGCCTATGGCACGCTGTGCCGGCACTACCCGCAGCTGGGCGAAATGCGGCAGCGCTTCGCGTCGCTGCCGATCCGCAATGCCGGTACGCTGGGCGGCAATGTCGCCAACGGATCGCCGATCGGCGACTCGATGCCGTGGCTGATCGCACTGGGCAGCGAAGTCGTGCTGCGCTCGCAGGCGGGCCGCCGTGTGCTGGCGCTGGACGCGTTCTACCTCGATTACATGAAAAAGGATTTGCAGCCGGGCGAATTCGTGGAAGCCGTGCGCATCCCGCTGCCGCGCGCCAATGTACTGTTCCGTACCTATAAACTGGCCAAGCGCTTCGACCAGGATATTTCCGCCGTATGCGCCGCCTTTGCCTTTGAGCTCGACGGCGGTACGGTCAGACAGGCGCGCATCGCGTTTGGCGGCATGGCGGCCACGGCCAAACGCGCACCGCAGGCGGAAGCGGTGTTGAACGGCCAGCCATGGGACGAAGCGCACCTGGCGGACGCGATGGCGGCGCTGGCGCGCGACTATACGCCGCTGTCCGATATGCGCGCTTCCAGCGATTACCGGATGACGTCCGCGCAAAACCTGTTGCGCCGATTCTGGTTTGAAACGCGGGCCGATGCGCCGCTGGCAGCCCGCGATGTGAATGTGTGGGAGGTGGTATGAACTATCCTGCTGCATCGGAATTGCAAGCCATGGCGTGGAGCGGCGTGGGGCTCGGCAAACCGCACGAATCCGCGGAATTGCACGTGCTGGGCCAGGCCACGTACACGGACGATATCCCTGAATTGCAGGGCACCTTGCATGCGGCGCTGGGGCTATCCGCCAAGCCGCACGCCAGGCTGTCCGCCATCGACCTCGACGCCGTGCGCGCGTCGCCCGGCGTGCAAGCGGTCTACCTGGCGCGGGACATCCCCGGCGTCAACGATTGCGGCCCCATCATCCACGATGATCCCATCCTCGCGGACGGCAAGGTCGAATACGTGGGCCAGCCGATATTCATCGTCGTGGCCGATACGCACGACAATGCGCGCCGCGCGGCCAGGCGCGCTGCCATCACCTATGACGAATTGCCCGCGATCCTGACGCCGCAAGCGGCCAAGGCGGCGCAATCGTACGTGCTGCCGCCGATGCATTTGAAGCGGGGCGATTTCCAGGCCGCGTTCGACGCGGCGCCCCGCAAGCTGAAAAGCACGTTATACGTAGGCGGCCAGGAACAGTTTTATCTCGAAGGGCAGATTGCCTATGCGATTCCCAAAGAGTCCAACGGCATGCACGTCTACTGCTCGACGCAGCACCCCAGCGAAATGCAGCACGTGATCGCCCACGCATTGCACGTGCGTTCGCACCACGTGCTGGTGGAGTGCCGCCGCATGGGCGGCGGTTTCGGCGGCAAGGAATCGCAATCGGCGCTGTGGGCGTCGTGCGCCGCGATCGCCGCAAAAAAATTGAACCGCCCCGTGAAGTTGCGGGCCGACCGCGATGACGACATGCTGGTCACGGGCAAACGCCACTGCTTTTACTATGAATACGAAGTGGGCTACGACGACGAGGGCCGCATCCTCGGTGCGAAAGTCGACATGGTGTCGCGCGCCGGCTTTTCCGCCGACCTGTCCGGCCCCGTCGCCACCCGCGCCGTGTGCCACTTCGACAATGCGTATTACCTGTCCGACACGGATATCCGCGCCTGCTGCGGCAAGACCAATACGCAATCGAACACGGCGTTCCGTGGCTTTGGCGGTCCGCAAGGCGCGATCGCCATTGAAAACATCATCGACGAGATTGCCCGCGACCTCGGCAAGGATGCGCTCGATGTGCGCAAGCTGAATTTCTATGGCAAGCATGACCGCAACGTCACGCCGTATGGCCAGGTGGTGGAAGACAATGTCATCCACGAGTTGGCGGCGGAGCTGGAAGCGTCCAGCGAATACCGCGCGCGCCGCGCCGCCATCAATGCGTTCAATGCGACCAGCCTCGTTCTGAAGAAAGGCCTGGCGTTCACGCCCGTGAAATTCGGCATCGCGTTCAATGTCACGCACCTGAACCAGGCGGGCGCGCTGGTCCACGTCTATGTGGACGGTTCCATCCTCGTCAATCATGGCGGGACGGAAATGGGGCAGGGCATCAATACCAAGGTGGCGCAAGTCGTCGCGCATGAACTGGGCCGCGATTTGTCATATGTCCGGGTGACGGCGACCGATACCAGCAAGGTGTCGAATACGTCCGCCACCGCCGCATCGACGGGCGCGGACTTGAACGGCAAGGCGGCGCAGGATGCGGCGGGCCAGATCCGCAACCGCCTGGCGCAATTTGCCGCCAGCCTGCATGGCGGCACGGCGGAGCAGGTGCAGTTTTACGACGACAAGGTGCACGTCAACGGCCACGCGGTCCCGTTCGAAGAACTGGTGCAAAAAGCTTACCTGGCCCGCGTGCAATTGTGGTCGGACGGTTTTTACTCGACGCCGGGCTTGTCGTGGGACCCGAAAACCATGACGGGCCACCCGTTCTTCTACTATGCGTACGGCGCCGCTGTCGCCGAAGTGGCGGTCGATACCCTGACGGGCGAATGGAAACTGTTGCGCGCCGATGCGCTGTATGACGCGGGCAATTCGCTCAATCCCGCCATCGATATCGGCCAGGTGGAAGGCGCGTTCATCCAGGGCATGGGCTGGCTGACCACCGAGGAATTGTGGTGGAACGCGGGCGGCAAGCTGATGACGCATGCGCCGTCGACGTACAAGATCCCGGGCGTGTCGGACTGCCCGCAGGATTTCCGCTGCAAGTTGTTCGACAACCGCAACGTGGCCGACAGCATCCACCGTTCGAAAGCCGTGGGCGAACCGCCGCTGTTGCTGCCGTTCTCCGTGTTCTTCGCCATCCGCGATGCGGTTTCCGCGGCGGGCAACCATCAAACCCAGCCGCCGCTGAATGCGCCGGCGACTTCCGAATCCATTTTGAAGGCCATTGCCGCTGTAACAGGCGCGATGCAATAACATGACTGACTGGCTCACTGACCCCGCGGCGCCTGCCGTTTTGATCACCGTTGCGAAAGTGGAGGGCTCCGGCCCGCGCGAAACGGGCGCGAAGATGCTGATTACCGCAAACGGCGAATTCGACACCATCGGCGGCGGCCACCTGGAAATGCGCGCCATCGATATCGCGCGCGACATGGTGAAGCAGCACAGCGGTCCGGCCGTGCGCTATGAGCGCTTTGCGCTGGGCCCCAGCCTGGGCCAGTGCTGCGGCGGTGTGGTCTACCTGCTGTTTGAAAAAATCGACGCCCGCCTGGCGCCCGTGATGGACCAGTTGCGCAAGCGTTTGCGCGAGGATAGCTGGCGCCTCACGGCCCTCGATGGCCCGGCCGCATCCGCGCTGTTCGACGCGCAGGGGCAGCCGCTGACGGTGTCCGAATTCGGCGCGCCCAGATTCGACAGCAAGCAGCCGGCCCATTTGATGACGGACGACGCGGGCCGCCGCTGGCTGGTCGATCCGGTGCTGGCGCCCCGCGCGCATTTGACGCTGTTCGGCGCCGGCCACGTGGGCGCCGCCATCGTGCGCGCATTGGCGGACTTGCCGTGCACCGTCACGTGGGTCGACGAGCGGGAAGACATGTTCCCGGCAGATATTCCCGCCAACGTGCTGGTGGAAGCATCCGAAGTGCCTGAAATGTGCGTGGCCGACGCACCTGCCAATTCCAGCTACCTGGTCATGACGCACAACCACGCGCTGGATCAGCGCCTGACGGAAACCATCATGCGCCGCAACGACGTGTACTGGTTCGGTTTGATCGGCTCGAAAACCAAGCGCATGCAGTTCGAACACCGCTTGCAGGCCAGGGGTTTCGAGCAGGCCCGGATCGACGCCATGGTGTGCCCGATCGGCATTGCCGGCATCACGAACAAGGCGCCGGCCGTGATCGCCGCGTCCGTCGTGGCGCAATTGCTGGGCGTATGGGAACAGCAGGAAATGGAGCGCATGCCGCGCAAACTGTCGCAAACCATGACGATGCTGCGCGCGGCGGGCAGTTCCCGCTGACCATGGCGTGCATGCGTCACCGCAGCATCAGCATGGAGGAACCGCCGCATGCCAGCCAATATCCAAGCCTTCCGCAGCAGCCTGCTGCACTTCACCGCCGACCCGGCCGCCAGCCCGGACGCCCACCACTGGCACCAAGACGGCCTGCTGGTCGTGGAAGGCGGCAAGGTCAAGGCGGCAGGCGACTACGCCGCGCTGCACCCGACCCTGCCGCCGGACACCCCCGTCACCGATTACCGGGGCAAACTGATCACTCCCGGCTTCATCGACACCCACATCCACTACCCGCAAACCGACATGATCGCCTCGCCCGCCCCGGGCTTGCTGCCATGGCTGGATAATTTCACGTTCCCCACCGAACGCCGTTTCGAAGACCCCGCGCACGCGGCGGCGGTGGCGGAATTCTTCCTCGATGAATTGCTGCGCAACGGCACCACCACCGCCCTCGTGTATTGCACCGTCCACCCGCAATCGGTCGATGCGTTTTTTGACGCCAGCAGCAAACGGGGTTTGCGCATGGCGGCCGGCAAGGTGCTGATGGACCGCCATTGCCCGGACTTCCTGCAGGATTGCGCGGAGACGGGAGGGCGCGACAGCGAAGCATTGATACGCCGCTGGCATGGCAAGGCGCGCCAGCTTTATGCGCTGACACCCCGTTTCGCTCCCACGTCGACCGAAGCGCAATTGCAGGTGGCGGGGGAGCTGGCGCGCGCTTATCCGGACGTCTATGTGCAGAGCCACGTGTCGGAAAATCAGGATGAATGCCGCTGGGCGATGGACCTGTTCCCCGGCGCCCGCAGTTACCTCGACGTGTACGACCGCTATGGCTTGCTGCGTCCCCGCGCCGTCTATGGACACTGCATCTGGCTCGATGACGACGACCGCGCGCGCATGGCGGCCACCGGGACGGCGGCGGCCATCTGCCCGACGTCGAACCTGTTCCTCGGCAGCGGCCTGTTTGATTTTGCCAAAGCGGACCAGGCCGGCATGCTGCTGTCGCTGGCAACCGACGTTGGCGCCGGCACGTCATTCTCGATGTTGCAAACGATGAATGAAGCCTATAAAGTAGCGCGCTTACAGGGCAGCTACCTGCCGGCCCTGCGCATGTTTTACCTCGCCACGCTGGGCGCCGCCCGCAGCCTGCAGTTGCAAGGCACGATCGGCAATTTCGCCACCGGCGTGGAAGCGGATTTCATCGTGCTCGATCCCCAGGCGACGCCGCTGCTGGCGCGCCGCACCAGTCATTGCAACAGCCTGGAAGAATGGCTGTTCGCGCTGGCGCTGCTGGGCGACGACCGCGCCGTGGCCGCGAGCTATGCGCAGGGGCGACTGGTGCATGAGCGCGTAGCGGAGGCTGCCCCGGACTAACTTACCAGGGCTCTCCATGCACAAGAATTTCCCGAAACTGTTGATCGCGGCAGCCGCCGTGGCTGCCACTCTCGCGACGCCGGCCCGCGCGGCGGGCAATGAAGATATCGTCAAACGCCATTTCGCGTCGCTGGTGGCAGGTGGCCAGCCGAAGCTGGCGGAACTGACGCTGTTCTTCACGATGATGCCGAAGGGCGGCGACCTGCACCACCACTATTCGGGCGCCATCTATGCGGAACAGTTCCTGGACTGGGTCGACCGCCAAAAGTATTGCGTCAACAAGGCCACGTTCCGCATCGAGACCGATGCCGCCCTCAACGACGCGCAGCGCAGCCTGGCGGTGAAAGACCGCACGTGCCTGACGGGCGCCGATACGCTGCTGGACAACACGGTGCTGGCGGAAGTGCTGCAGCGCTGGGCGACCAAGGATTTCTACAACCACAGCGGCCAGCAAACGCCGCCGGACCGCACGTTCTTCGACACCTTCCCGTATTTCGGCCCGGTATCGTCCACCAACACGGCCGACGGCTTGCGCACGCTGAAGCAGCGCGCCATCAATGAAAACGTCGCGTATATCGAGACTGTGTTCGAGATCGCGCCGCTGGCGCAATATGCGGACTTCGACAAGGCGGTGCTGGCCCAGGGGACGGACCTGGACACGCAATTCGAATCGCTGATGGCCGCGCTGGACAAGGATGGCGCCTGGAATGGCTGGATTGGCGCGTATGACACGAACGTCAAGACGGCCAGCGCCGGTATCGACGATGCGCAATTCACGATGCGCTACCAGCCGTTCGTGCTGCGCTTCCTGTCGCCGTCGCAAGTGTTTTCCGGCATGGTGTCCGGCTTCAAGCTGGCGCGCATGAACCCGAAAGTGGTGGGCGTAAATATCGTCGGCCAGGAAAGCACGTATGTATCGATGCGCGATTACACGCTGCACATGCAGATGTTCGCTTTCCTGAAAAAGAAATTCCCGGACGTGAAACTGTCGCTGCACGCCGGTGAACTGTCGCTGGGCATGGTGCCGCCGGAAGGCCTGCAGTCGCATATCGCCGAAGCCATTAATACCGCGGGCGCCGCGCGCATCGGCCACGGGATGGATATCGCGCATGAACGCAACGCGCCGGCGGTGATGAAGGCCATGCGCGACAAGGGCATTCCCGTCGAAGTGAACCTGACCAGCAATGAATTCATCCTCGGCATCAAGGGCGAACAGCATCCTGTCACCTTGTACCGCAAATACGGCGTGCCGTTCGTGCTGGCCACGGACGATGCGGGCGTGTCGCGCAATAACCTGTCGAATGAATACGTGCTGTTTGCAAGCCGTTACAAGACCGATTACGCGGAAGTGAAACGACTTTCTTATGACAGCATCCGCTATGCATTCCTGGCCAGCGACGACAAACAACGCCTGCTGAAAGCGCTGGATGCACGCTTTGTGAAATTCGAAGCCGATGTTGCGGCTTTGCTGCATTCGGCAAAAAAATAACAGCTCATCCATGCGCCGGCGGCATGGCCGCCGGCGCGATGTTTTTCGTATAATTGTGTGGCTGGCATGCTACAAGAGCAAAATTTTTGTGCGTTTAGTATGCTTTTTCCACATGAATCCTATTCAAGCACTCTTATAATCCCGCCTTAATCCCTCATTCCGGCCAACCTCGGTCGACTAAAACTAGCGGATTTATACATTTAGCGTCTCAATTCGAGAAGAAAATCGAATTTGTCATGCATTTTTGCTTCGTGCATAGTGGTTTTCAACGTCGCAAAATGTTGGTTTTGCAATTGGATTCCGTCGGAATTCAGTAGTTTCTTGTGTGTCACTGTATTGAAACATTGCAAAGTTAGACTCATTCGTAGCTCAGCAGAATAAAGTACGGCGCCACGTTCGCTTTACAACAAGTTTGCAGCAAAAGTAAAAGAGGAAGCACGGATGGCCGGCCAGGTGGACGGCCGCCAGTGCTTTCATGAATATTTGTCTTTTTTGGGGTTATACAATGATGAATCATCCACGGCTCCGGTTGACGCAGATTGCGCTCAGCCTGTCTATCGCGCTTGCGGCAGCACCGTCGTTCGCACAGAACACCACCTCGGCAATCGGCGGCCGCATCTCGGGCGCGGACGGCAAGCCTGCCGCCGGTGCTACCGTGACGATCGTGCACAACGAATCCGGTTCGGTCAGCAATGTGACGACCGATGCGGATGGCCGCTATGTGGCCCGCGGCCTGCGCGTAGGTGGTCCGTACACGATCACCATCACGAAAAACGGCGTGTCCGAAAAGCGTGAAGACGTCTACACGAACCTGGCGGAAACGTCGAGCGTGGATGCAACCCTGGGTGCGCCGGCAGCCATCCAGACCGTGACGATCGCGGGCGTGGCCGGCGGCCGTTCGGAAAAATTCTCCAAGACGTCGATGGGCGCGGGCACCAGCGTGTCGGCCACCGAACTGGCGATCCAGGGTTCGATCAACCGTAACCTGCAAGACTATGCCCGTTCCGACCCACGCGTTTCGCAGACCGACAAAGAGCGCGGCGAAATGTCCGTGGCCGGCCAGAACAGCCGCTACAACTCGCTGACCATTGACGGCGTCTCCGTCAACGACACGTTCGGCCTGGAAGCCAGCGGCTCGCCAACGTCGAAACAGCCCATCTCGATCGAAGCGATCCAGTCGGTACAGGTCAACGTCGCCAACTACGACGTGACGCAAAAGGGCTACACGGGCGGCAACATCAACGCCGTGACCAAGTCCGGCACCAACAAGGTCAAGGGCAGCGTCTACTACGTGTTCCGTAACGACAGCCTGGCCGGCGAACGCTTCAACTCGACCAACAACACGTACTTCGACCCGGCCCCATTCAGGGAAACCACCAAGGGCTTCACCCTGGGCGCGCCGCTGATCAAAGACAAGCTGTTCATCTTCGCCAACTACGAAAAACTGCAATCGACCCGTACCGCGCCTGCGTTCGGCCCGATCGGCAGCGACAAGACCAACGTCGGCGTGACCACCGGCGCGATTGCTGCCGCAACGCAGATCGCCAAGGACCGTTACGGCCTCGATATCGGCACGTCCGAAGTGCCGGCCGGCACCAAGCTGGATGTGACGGACAAGCTGGTCAAGCTGGACTGGAACGTCAACGACGACCACCGCGTGATGGTGCGTTACGCGAAAACCGAGCAAGCGGACCCGATCTTCCCGCTGCTGAGCGCAACCGGTGTTTCGCTGAACTCGACCTGGTACAGCCAGGAAAAAGCCATTGAGACCAAAGTCGCGCAGTGGACCGCCGACTGGACCCCGAACTTCTCGACCGAATTGAAATTCTCGCAGCGCAATTATGATTCGGTACCGCGCGTGAATTCGCAGATGCCGCTGGTCGGCCTGCAATTCTCCGGCGCCCTGCCGGCCGGTGCGCCAGCCGGCCTGTCGACCGGTAACCGCTTCATCAACTTCGGTACGGAAAACAGCCGCCAGCGCAACATCCTGGGCACCAAGACCGACGACGTCTACCTGGGCGCGAACTGGAGCCATGGCGACCACGAAATCAAGTTCGGCGGCGACTACCAGAACAACAAGATCTACAACGCGTTCCTGCAAAACGTCTACGGCAACTACACGTTCGCGTGCCTCCCGAACATTGGCTACAAGACCGTGACCGGTTTCGCCACGGATGCCGCCATCCCGGATTGCAGCAAGTTGACGGCTGCCCAGCATGAGCAAGCCGTGCTGGAAAACTTCAGCCGCGGCCGCCCATTGTCGTATCAGACCCAGATTGCCAATGCCGGCAAGACGATGGAAGACGCGGTGGCCAAGTTCAGCATGAAGAACACCGGCCTGTTCCTGCAAGATACGTGGACTGTCAACCAGCGCCTGACCTTGAACGGTGGCGTGCGTATCGACATGAACACGATGGATGACCGTCCACTGGCCAACGCGGCCGTGCTGGCGCCGACCGTCGCGCGCACCACGGCAACCGGCCGCCAGACCGGCGGTTATGGCCTGGACAACACCAACACGTTCGACGGCCAGAAACTGTGGCAGCCGCGTGTAGGTTTCAACTACCAGTTCGACAGCGCACGTCCAATGCAGTTGCGTGGTGGCGCCGGCCTGTTCCAGGGCGCGGCAGCGACCGTGTGGGTATCGAATGCCTTCTCGAACCCGGGCGTGGTCACCAAGACTGTGGGTTGCGGCATCAGCGGCTATTCGGCTTGCAACAACGCTGCCGGCCAGCCTGCCATCTTCAGCCCGGACATCAACAACCAGCCGACTTTCAGCGGTACGCCGCCGGCAGCCAACGTCGATATCCTGGCGCCAGGCTTGCGCCAACCATCGGTATGGAAAGCCAACATCGCGTTTGACCATGAATTGCCATGGTACGGCGTGGTATTCGCTGCCGAGTTCCTGAAGCTCGACGTCAAAGACGGTATCTACTACCAGAACTTGAACCTGGGCGCGCCAACCCGCATGGGTAGCGATGGCCGTGAGCTGTACTACACGGATCAGGCTTACCTCCAGGCATGCTGGAACGCCACCGGCGGTTCCATTACGTCCGGCGCCACTTGCACGGGCCTGCGCGCGAAATCCGGCTCGAACTCCGCGTTCAACAACGTGATCCTGGCGCAAAAGACCAGCAAGGGCGGTTCGAACCTGATGACGCTGTCGCTGTCGCGTCCGCTGACCGCCGGCTTCGGCTGGTCCGTGGCGTACACCTACACGGAAGCGAAGGAAGTGTCGCCGCTGACGTCGTCGACGTCGAACTCGAACTGGTCCGGCCGTTCCGTGTTCAACCCGAACGAAGAAGTCAACGCGAACTCCAGCTACCTGGTGAAAGACCGTATCAATGCGGTGGTCAACTTCCAGAAGAAGTTCTTCGGCACGTATAACACCCGCTTCGGCCTGTTCTACGAAGGCCGCTCCGGCAAGCCATACAGCTGGACCATCAACAATGACTTGAACGGTGACGGCCTGGCCGGTAACGACCTGATGTACATCCCTTCGGCGCCAGGTTCGGGCGAAGTGGTCTTCAAGGGCGATACCGCGACCAACCACGCCAACGAAGACAAATTCTGGTCCATCGTGAACCAGAATGGCGTGTTGAAGCGTGCTGCCGGCAAAGTGGTGGAGCGTAACAGCGACTTCGCTCCATGGACCAACAGCTTCGACGTGCGCGTTGCCCAGGAAATCCCAAGCTTCTTCAACGGTCATAAAGCCACCTTCACGCTGGATATTTTCAACGTGGGCAACCTGATCAACAAGAAGTGGGGCCGTATCAACGAAGTGGGCTTCCAGTCCGCTGGTGCGCAGGCACGTAGCTTCGTGGACTACGCCGGTATGCAAGATGGCAAGTACGTCTACCAGCTGCGCGACAAGGTGGAAGACTTGAACGTGCGCCAGGAAAAAGGCGAGTCCCAGTGGGCGATCCAGGCTACCCTGAAGTACGAGTTCTAAGCGTTCTCGATTTGAGCTAGCCATATCAAGCGGCCGGTGGCGACACCGGCCGCTTTTTTTTGTAACGCACCGTTTCGCCGGTGCGGCTGTGCGCCGGATGGCAGTTGCCCGGCGCTACAATAACGGCACTCGTAACAATCAACCTGCAATGAAGCCACATCTGATTTTTCGCTCGGTCCTGCTCGCCGCACTGCTGTCCGGCTGCGCTACGCAGAAGCCAACAGACCAGGCCATCGCCACCATCCAGTTGGCGACGCTGAACGATTTCCACGGCCACCTCGAACCAAGCAAGGTGACGTATACCGATCTCGCGGGCAAAGAGCGCACGGTGACAGCCGGCGGCGCGGCCATGATTGCCGGCGCGCTCAATACGTGGCGCAGGGAAGATCCGGAATTGCTGCTGGTGGCCGCCGGCGACCTGATTGGGGCCAGCCCCGCGCTGTCGCTGATGTGGGCCGACGAACCGACCCTGGCGGCGATGGACCGCCTGGGCCTGCGCGCCAGTTCCGTCGGCAACCATGAATTCGACGCGGGCCGGGTCGAATTGCTGCGCCAGCAAAAGGGCGGTTGCGCATCGCCCCGTCCGGACAAGGCTTGCCGCTTCGATGGCGCGTGGCCGGGCGCGAAGTTCCAGTACCTAGCGGCCAACGTGTTCGACATGGTCACCAATAAACCGTTCCTGCCCGCGTACCACATCGAGCAGGTGCGCGGCGTGAAAGTCGCCTTTATCGGCGCCGTATTGAAAGACGCCACGTCCACCATCCTGGCGTCCGGCGTGGCGGGCCTGAATTTTGCCGATGAAGCGCAATCGATCAACCGCGTGCTGCCGGAATTGCGCGCGCAGGGCGTCAATGCCTTCGTCGTGCTGATTCATGAAGGCGGCCGTACGCCGTCGGCGCCGCAAAAGACCGACTGCGCGGACTTGCGCGGCCCCATCGTCGACGTGGTGAGAAAGCTCGATCCCGCCATCCGTGTGGTCATCAGCGGCCATTCGCACAAGGGCTACCTGTGCCGCGTGGACGGGCGCCTGGTGACCCAGGCGGAAATGGGCGGGCACGTGATGTCGCGCATTGCCATCGATATCGACCGCGCCACCGGCAGGGTGGTGGGCGAGCGCGCCAGCAACGTGGTGCTGGAGCAGGGGACGTTCCAGCCAGACGTCGCCATGGAATCCTTCCTCCAATCCGTGCGCGCGCGCAGCGACCAGGCGCTGGCGCGTCCCGTGGCGCGGCTGGCGGTGGACACGCTGGAACGGCCCACCGATGACTATGTCGACGAATCCGCGCTGGGCGATCTGATCGCCGATTCCATGCTGTATGGCGCCCGCTCGTATGGCGCGCAAATCGCGTTCATGAACCGGGGCGGCATCCGCACGTCGCTGCGCACCGGCGCGGGCAATGTGGCGAACCTGGGCCACCTGCAAGCCGTGCTGCCATTCGGGAATACGCTGGAAATCGTGAACATGACGGGCGCGCAAATCTACGCCGTGCTGGAAGAACAGTTCATTGCCAACCGCCGCGTCACGCGCGGCTTGCTGCAAGTCTCGGACGGTTTTACTTACCAGTGGAACCCGGCCCGCCCGGAAGGCATGCGCGTGGTGGACAAGAGTGTGCTGCTGCATGGTGTGCAGATCGAAAAGGACAGCACGTACCGCGTCGCCATCAACCACTTCCTGGCCGAAGGGGGCGACTCCTTCCCGACGTTCACGCGCGCGACCAATGCCGCGCCGACCAATATCCGCGACATCGATGCGCTGGTCGATTTCCTCACCAGCCGCGACCGCGCAGGCAAACCCGCCGGCGCCGCATCGAATGCAGGCCGGATCACCCGGACCGGGCCAAGCAAATAACCTGAGGTGCTTATCATGCGCAAACTGCTACTCGTTTCCCTGCTCGCCGCATCGACCTGCGCGCGCGCGGACTTTTCCATTCCCGGCTACGAGCTGGTGCTGACCAACCCGTCGGAAACCGCGCTGCCGAATCCGGATTTGCGCGACCCCGCCACCGTGTGGAGCGAATTGTTCGACAACGCGAAAAAGGAAATCGTCATCGGCCAGTTCTACGCGGTGGTGAAACCCGGCTCGCCGTTCGAGCGCGTGTTCGAGCGGCTGGAAGCGGCTGGGAAGCGGGGAGTGAAAATCCGCTTCCTGCTCGACAAGAAGGGCATCAACCTGTCGGAGGCGCCCACCATCGAACGCCTGAAAGCCATTCCGAACCTGGAGCTGCGCATCCTCGATTACAGCCAGCTGACGGGCAACGGCATCATCCACGCCAAATACCTGGCGGTCGATGGCCAGGTGGCGTACATGGGCAGCCAGAACTTCGACTGGCGCTCGTTTACGCACATCCATGAAACAGGCCTGCGCATCACGGACCCGAAAGTCGTGGCGAACATCCAGGCGATCTTTGACCAGGACTGGCGTGCGCAGGCGCAGCTGGCGCAAGGCAAGTCCGTGGCGCCCATCGCACATGCGTCCAGCAGCGCCAACTACGCGCCCGATGCGTTCCTGATGGCCAGCCCGTATGCCTACAATCCGGTGGGCGTGGCCGATTCCGAGCGCGGTTTGCCGGCCATGCTGGCGGAAGCGCAAAGCGAAGTGCGGGTGCAATTGCTTGACTACGCGCCGCTGTCGTATGGTCCGAAAGGCACGCGCCCGTATTACCCGGTGATCGACAACGCGGTGCGCGCTGCCGCGCAGCGGGGCGTGAAGATCAAGTTGATGGTGTCGAACTGGAATACGGAAAAGCCCGCCATCGATTACCTGAAAAGCCTGGCCATGGTGCCGAACGTGGAAATCCGCGTGGTGACGTTGCCGCAATCGTCGGAAGGGTTTATTCCGTTTGCCCGCGTCATCCACAGCAAGACCATGAGCATCGATGGCAAGCTGGCGTGGGTGGGGACCAGCAACTGGGCGGGCGGTTATTTCGACATGTCGCGCAACCTGGAAATGGTGCTGCGCAATCCCGCCATGGCGCAGCGCGTGGCGGCCTTGCATGAACAATTGTGGACGTCGCAGTATGCGGCGCCGCTGGACGTCAACAAGCAATACCCGAAACCGGTCAAGGCGAAAGAAGAATGACGCGGCTGAAGCGGTTGACCAGGGCGGCGGTGCTCGGCGCCGCCTCGCTGTGCGCATCGTCCGCGGCCTGGGCGTGGGGCTATGACGGCCACCGCACGGTGGGCGCCATCGCCGACCAGCTGCTGCGTGGCAGTAACGCGGAAATGCAGGTGCGCGCCTTGCTGTTGCCGGGCGAAAGCCTGGAAAAGGCGGCAGTGTGGATGGATTGCGTGAAAGGCGATGCATGCGGCCCGCAAACGCAGGAAATGCTGGCGTACGTGCAGGCCAATCCACAGCACATCGAATATCACTTCACCAACGTGCCGTTCCAGGCGCTGGAATACCAGCAGCGCGCAGTGGGCGCCAGGGGGCACGACATCGTGCAATCGATGCGCCAGGCGGTCTGGGTCTTGCAGGGCAAGGATGGCGCGGCAGTCAATCCGCACAAATTCACCAGGCGGCAAGCCTTGCTGTTGCTGGCGCACCTGGCGGGCGACGTGCACCAGCCGCTCCATGTCGGTAATGCTTACCTGGACAAAAATGGCGCGTACGTGGTGCCGGTGAAGGCGGAGCAGGTCGATGACGTGGCCGTGTTCAGCGCCGTGGGCGGCAATGCGCTGCTGCTGGAAGCGAACCGCTCGCTGCACAATTACTGGGACTACCCGCTGGTCGACTATGCCATGAAGCGCGTGGAAGCACAGACGCCGGAGCAGTATGCGCGTATGGCGCTGGCGGGCAAACCGGTGGTGGCGGAATTCGATGGCGACCCCGCAGAGTGGGCGCCGTTGCTGGCGGCGGAATCGCTGGCTGTGTCAAAGCGCGCCTATGCCGGCCTGAAGGTGGGGGCAATGCAGCCGGTGCCGACCAAGGAATCGAAGGTGTCGTGGCCGGTGACGGCGCCGGACGATTATGCGGTGACGGCGTCTGCTATCGCCAAAGAACAGCTGGCCAGGGCGGGGATACGGCTCGCTGCCATCTTGCAGGCCATCTGGCCATAGTTCTATTTTCCGCCCGGTGAATACCATAACTCCGGGCGGTTCAGCGGCGTATCGGGTAAGCCGGGATTGGCCAATGTCAGCAGGCGCCGCCGGTCCAGGTGCAGTGGTTCGATGACACCGCTTTTGTGCTGCCGGAACAGCGCATCGAGCGTCCCATCCTGCACCATGGTTTCCAGTCCCGCTTTCAGGCGGCGTGCCAGCGATTCGCCTTCCGCGTCGCGCCGCACGAACAGGTAGCGGGGCAGCGGATAGCGCAGCAGCAAGGTCGGCTCGATGGCCATCTGCGGATAGCGCGCCCCGTATTCCTTGATTTCCCACTGCGCTTCATCGACGCCCCGCGCGAAATAATCAAAGCGCTTGGCCATCAGCATCGCATACAGGTTTTCGTGGGCGGAACCCTCCACCACGGGCAAGCCCGCATGGGCCAGGATGGCGACATCGGCCCAGCCCTTGCCCATGCCGGCGCGCAGCTTGCGCAAATCCTGCAGGCTGCGCACCTGGGCGAAGCGGGACAAATCATCCTTGCGCACCAGCAGCACGCGGTAGCCCAGCAAGCCCTTGTCGATGGGAATGCGGATGGTCAGGAAATCGCGTTCGAAAGCCGGCGCGGCGGCGCGCGCCATGACGTTGACTCGGCCATGGGGCAGCGCCAGTTCCTGCGCCACGCGCTGCGGCGACATGGCTTCGGAAAACTGCTTCATCTCAAACGGGCCGTGCGACGCGGCGGTTTTTTCCAGCGCCGTGCGCAGCACCAGCCAGTCGTAGTCATAGCGGGCGTCATACGTGCCAAGGTGCAGAGGGTAAATGACGGTGGCGCCTTTGGCCGGCGGGGATTTGGATGCGGCCGGGCGCGCCACGCCGCAGGCTGCAACAGACAGCGCGGCGGCGAGGCAATATCGGCGGGTGGGGGCCATGATGGAGCCAGTGTGCCACCGGCATCCGATTGCAGCAAGCTAGTGTTGTTGTATGGCTATGCGCTGGCGAGGTGGACGCCAATCAGCAACCACAGCACGGCAAGCATGCCATTGCTGATGGCAAACGCCGTCAGCCGGTGCACGACATGGTTGTACGTCAGGTGAATGATGCTGTGGACGATGCGCAGCGCGACGTAGAGCCACGCCAGCACGACGGCAACATGCGTGACGCCGGCCGTCACAAACAGCACGAGGCACGCCACATAAAACAGCATGGGCGCTTCCAGCAGGTTCATGTAATTGCGGTTCGGAATGCACACGTCCGGCGGCACGGCGGGCGATTCGCCGTACTTGAAATCCTCCACCTGGATCTGGCGCCGGGCACCGGCGCGGAAACGGGCGAATGCAATGGCGATCTGGACCAGCAGGGTCCATAGGGTGAGGACGATGACGGGGTAAAAGATGGACTTCATGGCCTGACTGGCGTGCGTGGCAAAGCGCGCAGTATAGGCCAAAAACCATGCTATGCCGCAGCCGGCCGTATGACCACGTCGTCCGCCGAGCGCGTGAACGGGCCGTGGAAGACGGCTTCGATGTTATTGCCGTCCGGGTCGATGACAAAGGCCGCGTAATAGCCGGGGTGGTAAGGACGCTCACCCGGGGCGCCATGGTCCGAACCGCCCGCGCCCAGCGCCGCCTTGTAAAACGCTTCCACCATCGCACGGTCCTTGGCCTGGAACGCCACGTGCACGCGCGTGACGTAATCGTCGGCCGCGTTGACATACAGTTCATCGACGTAAAAGAAGTCCGGCCCTTCGACCAGCGCTTCGGGCATGCCCAGCGCGGTGAGGACCGCTTGATAAAATCGCTTGCTGGCATTCAAGTCAGCCACGCGCAGATGCACGTGGTCGATCAGCCGGCCCCGGTGAAATTCCATCGCCATCGCCATAGCTGGCCTCCTTGGTCGTGGGAAGAGGCGAGTATAGGACGGGATACGGCGTGGCGGCGCACCATAGGTGACTGCCGGGTTCAGTCGCCGCCACCGCCGCCGCAACCGCCGCCGCCGCATCCACCGCCGCCATCCGAGCCGCCACCGTCAGCGCCGCCGTCTGAACCGCCATCGCTGGACGAGTCGCCGCCGCAGCCGCTGCCGCCACCCCCGCAGCCGGACAAGTCGGCGCCGCAATACACGGTGCCATCGACGCCGCGCAGGGTGGCGCAATCGAGCGCATAAATGAACCCGCCGGCGATACTCAGCTTGGCGTCCAGCGCAAACAGCAGCGGCAGGCGGGTCGGCGATTTCGGGTTGATATTCTCTTCCAGGCACGCATAGCGCCAGCAGCGGCGGATACCCGCGTTATTGCGTTTGGCCTTGTCCAGCACTTCGGCCGGCGTGTGGTGCAGGAAGCGGCCAAAGGCGTGGTGGCAGAATTGTTCGTAATTCTTCGTGTACAGGATGAATTCGTGCCACAGGTCATCCGCCGCCTGTGACGGCATCGATACATACTGCCGTCCCGACTTCAGGTGCGCGAGGAAGAATTGCCGCAAGCCGTGCGAGACCAGTTGGCAGTCGCGCAGGGTCAGGTGCGGGTGGCGCTTGGTGAGTTTGTCGAAGATGCCTTTGGGCAGGTCGAACGTGCGGATATGGCTTTCCCGCTTCAGCCGTACATTGCGGCGCCAGAAGTGGAGACTGATGCCCGCAAACAGCAGGCAGGCCAGCAGGGCAGGGAAAGCCATGGGAACACCTCGCTTAAGGTTTTGCCGCTTCCATCACCGTCAGTTTGCTATCGGCCACGCCAGTGTAAACCACCACCAGCTTGACCGGTCCGGCACCCACATTGCGGCCATTGTGCAAGGTGTTGACCACTTCCGCCAGCATGTCGCCCGCCTTCAGCCGCTTGACGGAACCGTCTTTCAGGTGCACTTCCAGGTCGCCCTCAGTCACCATGGCAAACGACGGCACCGTATGCAAATGCCAGCCGGTTTCGCCGCCGGGCGCGATTTCAATCAGCATGCCGGTCACCTGTGCCTGGCCTTGCGGATAAGCCAGCGCTTTGCCATCCCAGCTGTTCTGGGTCTTCAGCACGGTGCTGGCCTTGACGGCGGCGGATTGGTCGAGCGCGTACGCTTGCGGCAGCAGCAGGGCGGCCAGCAAGGCGGCGGTGATTTTTTTCATTGGTTTGGTCTCCGTGAACGATGCCGCAGGGCGCGGCGCGCGGCCATTATGGGGGGCATGGGTAAGACAAGGCAATGCCTCCTCCGCATGGCGGATATCAGCGCACCCGGGGCGCAGGTCAGGTCGGGGAAGCAGCAACGGAGTCAAACTCTCCCATCGCAGGAAATTTTGAGCGCATAATCCAGCAATTATTACCGGTTCTGCGCTGGGAAAGGAGGATGCTTGAAGCTGATGCGGTTGCTGCGACTGGCCAGCCTCTGGGCCGGCATGGTACTGGGCGCTCCGGCATTTGCCGCCGACCGGCCCGTGATGCATTTTGCCACCGAGGAATGGCCGCCGTTTTTCAGTAACGCATTGCCGGGTAACGGCTTGACGGGGGCGCTGCTGGAGGCAGTGCTGGGCCAAATGGGTTATGGCCTGAAAATCGATTATTTTCCCTGGAAGCGCGCCATGGAGGTTGGTTTGCACGATCCCCGCTATGTCGGTGTGGTGGCGATGTTTCGCACGCCGGAGCGCGAAGCGCTGTGCCATTTTTCCGATCCCGTCGGCAGCCGCCAGACCATCGTGGCCTTTTTGGCGGACAAGCCGGTCGCTGCCGCCACGCTGAATGAATTACACGGCATACGGCTGGGGACTGTCAGCGGCTATTCTTATGGCGAGCAATTCGATGGCATGGTCCGTTCCGGCCAACTGAAGGTCGAAGCCGGCGTCAATGACGAGGCCAATCTGCGCAAGTTGCTGCATTTGCGCTTCAGCGCCATCGTCATTGAAAAGCGCATGCTGAGCTACCTGCTGGCCAGCGGCCGCTATACGCCGGCCGAGCGCCATCGCATTGCCATCGCCGATCACTTGTTCAGCGAGCGCGCCGTGCACGTGTGCTTCCAGCACACGGCGGAAGGCTTGCAACTGCAGCAAGCGTTCAGCAAGGCGGCGCGCGGCGTCGACCTGGCCAGGATCGAGCGTGACTACTGGCGCGGCATCGGCGAAACGGGACTGCCGCTGGCCCGGCCCTAAAACGTCACATAGGCGGACAGGTACGCGGCCCGGCCGTCGCCCGGCGCATGGCGCGTCTGGTCATTGATCCACACGTATTCATAGTAGCGGTTCGCGAGGTTCTTCAACTGCAATTCCAGCCGGACAGCGGGTGACAACTTCCAGCTTGCACTGGCGTTCAGCAATACAAACCCCCCGTATTTACCGCCGCTATTGGCGCTGGTCAGGTAATAGTTGCCCTGGCCATTGCCCCAGGCAGAGAATTTCAGCGCCGGCGTGGCCTGAAAATCCAGCCCCGCCGAATACACATGGCGCGGCACATGGTCGATCTCATGGTTGATGGTGGCTGGAGCGGCAGGGTCGGGCCGGACGATGGCCGCCCGTTGCCACGCATAAGCCAGCCAGGTGACGATGCGTTGGCCCGGCCTCAGGTTGACTTGCACATCGACGCCGCGCCGCAGCGTCTCGCCGACGTTTTCAGAGTCGCCGGTCGGGTCATTGAGGCGCCGTTTGACTTCATCCGAAGCGCGTTGCCGCCACAGCGCGATGCGGCCATCGATCCAATCGGCCGGCGCCAGTTTGATCCCGGCTTCCACACCATTGTTGACCGATGGACGCAGCCTGGTAAGCGTGGATTGAAACGCGGCGGCGCCGGCCCCGACCTGGAACGTCCTGCCCCAGTTTGCATACAGGCTGGCCTCCGGCGATGGTGCATACACGGCGCTGAATTTCGGTTGTTTGATGAGTCCATAATCCTGGACCGGATAGGCGACGCCCCTGGATGGATCGGTAAAGTGGCCGTCGATCTTGTCGACCCGGAATCCCGGGATGATCTTCAGCGATGGAACCGGGCGGATGACCGCTTGCACGTAAGCGCCCAGCGTGTCGAACCTGAAATGATGGTCACGCGTGGTGGCCACCCGGACCTGGCCGGCCGTGTTGTAGCGTGGGCTGTGGTCGTGCTGGCGCTCGGCACTGACGCCGCCTTCGATCGCATAACCGCCGCCCGGCGCGGCAGGTTGCGGCCGGTAGGTCAGGGTGCCAAGCACACCGACGTGGGTTTCATGGATGATCCGTTCCTGTTGCGACGCGGTGACGGCAAAGCGCAGCCAGCGCTGGTCGTCGATGGTGTTGGCATAGGCTTTGGCGGACAGCGATAAGCCGTCAACTGGTTCGCTGTCCAGATGCAGTCCGGCCTGGGTCAGCTGGCGGTTGCCGCCATCGCTCTGCGCGTAGGGATAGGAAGCGGCAGGCGTGCGATAAGCGTCGGCCGCCACCAGGTAGCCTGGTTCCTGCGCCTTGCTTTCCGCGTGACGCGCACTCAGGCCAATGCGCGTGCGGCCATCGCCGGTGGTGTAGAACCATTTGCCGGCCAGTGTCAGATTGTGGCTGCGGGCATGGTCGCGGTAGCCGCCGATATCCTGGTAGGCGAACACATAATTCTGCGACCAGTGGCCATCGTCCATGCCCTTGACCAGCTGGAGTTGCCTGGTGTCGAAGCTGCCGTAGGCCAATCGCGCTTCGCCGTCATTGCCGCCGGTGCGGGTGACGATATTGGCGTTGCCTGCGATATTGTGCAGGCCAAAACGCGGGTCATTGGTGCCGCGCACCACTTCGATCCGCTGGATTTCCAGCGGCGCGACGGCAACCAGCATCGGCATGCCGCCGGCATTGTCATTGGAGGGGATGCCGTCGATCAGCAGCTTGACGGCATTGACTTCGCCTTCGCCATTAAATCCGCGGAACGATAATTTGCCGGATTCATTGCCTTGCCCGAATGGGGTCAGCATGACGCCAGGAGCGCGGGCAAACAATTCCCATGCATTCCTGACTTGCTGGCTGTGCAGCAAGTCGGCGCCGATCATGTCGACGGAACTCAGTACATTGCGGGTGGAAAGCTGGCCGGTACGCTGGCCGGGAATTTCTATGATGGTGCCGACGGCCAGGGCGGCGTCGCCTGGCGCATCGGTTTGTGCGGAGACCGGCCCACAGCAGGTGGCGCCGATGAGGGCGGCTGCGACAACGGCATTTGCGGGAAGGGGCACTTTGCCTCCGTTGTAAATGCCGCCAGCGGCGGCGCTGAGCCATTATGCGGGGACGCTGGCCCGGAAGACAATGCGCCGGCTTAGGCGGTCCTGCGGAATGCTTCGATCTGTCTGAAAACGTCGACAGCGGCGCGCTCCGACAAACCGGAGCCGAATCGCACCTTGCCAATGCGGGTTACCAGCAGCAATCTACCGTCATCAATGCCCAGCCACGCCATTTTTCCGTCAAAGGAATGCAGGTCCGGGCTGGGTAGCAGCCGGATCGCCGTCAATTCGCGACAATCGATGATGGCGCCATCGGTTGCCGATATCTCGGCGCCGTGTTTGACCAGTGTGAGCACCTCTGTGCCGAACAGGTTGCGGTAAAGGATGCAGCCGAGCAACAATAGCATGAGCAGCGCGATGCCCAGATTGAACAACGCGCCCGGTTGCAGGACAAACCATCGTTCGGGATGGTTTATCCATGACGTCAGCACAACTGCGGCGCCAAACAGCGACACGCCGATGGCTCCCGCCCGCATCGGGGCAGGCGAACGGATCGTCAGGCTATACGCCGGCTGATCCATCCGCTCAGCGCGACTTCACAAACGGTACACCGATGGCTTTCGGCGCCACCGACTTGGCCATCAGGCCGGCCAGCACCACCACGGTCACGACGTACGGCACCATCTGGATCAGTGCGCCCGGGATGCGGCCGATCACCGGCAAGTCAACGCCTTCCAGCTGGATTTGCACGGCGCCGAAAAAGCCGAACATCAGGCACCCGAGGAAGGTGTACACGGGACGCCAGTTGCCGAACACCATGGCGGTCAGCGCCAGGTAGCCGGCGCCGGCCGACATGTCGCGCAGGAAGAAGCCGCTTTGCACGATGGCGAGATAGGCCCCCGAGAACGAGCACAGGACGCCGGCAATGATCATGGCGCGGTAGCGGGTCCATTCCACCGATACGCCGGCGGCGTCCGCCGCGTGCGGGTTTTCACCGCACGCGCGCAGGCGCAGGCCGAAACTGGTGTGGTACAGCACCCAGTGCACCAGCGGCACCAGCGCGAACGCCAGGTACACCAGCACGGAGTGGCCGCCGATCAATTTCGTATAAAACCAGCCCAGGAATGGGATATCGGCAACCGCCGCGCTGCCCGGCAGCACCACGTCGAACAGGCGCGCTTCGCCCAGGTCCGGCGTGCGGCCGCCTTGCTGGAAGAAGAACTGCGCCACCACGAACGTCAAGCCGCTCATCGCGATATTGATGGCAATGCCGCCCACCAGCTGGTTACCCTTTTGCGTGATGGCCACGTAGCCTTGCAGGGTGGCCAGCACGACGGACACCGCCACGCCCGCCGCCACGCCGGCCCACGGGTTTTTCGTGGCGAACGCCACCGCGGCCGACACGAACGCGGACGCCAGGATCTTGCCTTCCAGTCCGATGTCGATGACGCCGGAGCGTTCGGCAAACAGGCCGGCCATGGCGGCGAAAATCAGCACCGGCGCATTGCGCACGGTCGATACCAGGATGCTGCCGATATGCAAGTCTTCAAAGGTCATGGCGTTACCCCTTCTTGGCCAGTTTGACGATGACGGGCGCGTACAGGTTTTCCATCGCGCCGCAGAACAGGATGATCAAGCCCTGGATGAAGATGAACGTCTCGGTCGGGATGTTCGGTTTTTCCAGCGACAGGTCGAAGCCGCCCTGGATCAGCGCGCCGAACAGCACGGACGACAGGAAAATGCCGACCGGATGCTGGCGGCCCATCAGGGCAATCGCGATACCGACGAAGCCCGCGCCGCCGACAAAATTCAGCGACAGATAGTGCGTCGAACCCATGATGGAGTTGACGGAACCCAGGCCCGCCAGCGCACCGGAAATCGCCATCACGGCGATGATCATGCCGGAGATTTTCACGCCCGCGTAGTGCGCCGCATGTTTATTGAGGCCCGTGGCGCGCAGCTTGTAGCCCCACGGCGAACGCCACACCATGACGCCGTAAATCGCCAGCGCGGCAATCGCGAACAGGAAGCTGACGTTGAGCGGCGTGTCGCCCAGCACGGGGAACCACGTGTTCAGGCGCGGCATCTCGGCGGCGGCGGAGAATACGCGCGACGCCGTGTTTTGTTCGCCTGGTGGAATCAGGTATTTGACGATGATGAAGTTCATCAGCGATGCCGCGATGAAGTTGAACATGATCGTCGTCACCACGATGTGGCTGCCGCGCTTGGCCTGCAGATAGCCGGGCAGGAAGGCCCACAACGCGCCAAACACTGCGGCGCCGAGGATGCCGACCGGGATCAGCAGCCACCACGGCAGCGAAGCGTCCAGCGCCAGCATGGCCAGGGTCAAACCGAGGCCGCCGAAATACATCTGGCCTTCCGAACCGATGTTGAACAGGCCGGCCTGCATGGCGATCGACACGGACAGACCCGTGAAGACAAACGTCGATGCGTAGAACAGCGTATAGCTCAAGCCTTCCGGATTGACGATGGCGCTGTTGACGAGGATGCGCATCGAATCGACCGGGTCTTCGCCCAGTAAATGGATCACCAGCGCGGCCACCAGCAGCGCGGACAACAGGTTCAGGACGGGCAGGACAAAGGCAGTCGCCCAGCGTGGCATATCGTTAGTCGTCATGATTTATGCATGCCCCCCATCAGCAGACCGATGCGAGTCGTGTCGAATTCGTCGATTTTCAATTCCCCCGTGATGCTGCCGCCGCACATCACGAGGATGCGGTCGGCCAGCGCGCGCACTTCTTCCAGTTCCACGGACACCAGCAGGATGGCCATGCCGGCATCGCGCAGCGCCAGCAACTGCCGGTGGATCGCTTCGATGGTGCCGATGTCCACGCCGCGCGTGGGCTGGCCCACCAGCATCAGCTTGGGATTGGCCAGCACTTCGCGGGCAATCACCACTTTTTGCTGGTTACCGCCGGACAGCAGGCCGATACGCAAGTCCGGATTGGCCGGGCGCACGTCGAATGTCTTCAGCAAGCCGGCGCAGCGCTCGGCAATGCCCTTGAAGTCGATCAGGCCCCAGCGGTTCTTCAGCGCCTTGTCGTCCTGGTGGCCGAAGAATGTGTTGTGCATGACGGAGAAACCCTTGATGACGCCGTCGCGCAAGCGGTCTTCCGGCACATGGCCGATGCCCAGTTCGCGGAACGTGCGGGGCAAGCCGTCGGCATCGCTCCGTCCCGCGAAGGGCAGGGCCTTGCCTTCGAAATCAATTTGTCCCGAGGTCGGCAGGCGCATACCGGACAGGATTTCCATCAATTCGCTTTGGCCATTGCCGGACACGCCGGCAATGGCGACGATCTCGCCCGCGCGCAGCGTGAAATTGAGCTTGTTCAGCAGGGCGACGCCGTTGTCGTCCCGGAGTTCCAGGTCGCGCACTTCCAGCACCGGCTTGCCGGGGTTATAGGCGGCGCGCGGCAGGTTGTTTTCGATCGGGCGGCCCACCATCATGTTGGCCAGTTCTTCCTTCGACGTTTGCGCCGTCTGCACCGCGCCCACGACTTTCCCGCCCCGCATCACGGTCACGGTATCCGTGATGTCCATGATTTCCTGCAGCTTGTGCGTGATGAGGATGATGGTTTTGCCCTGTTCCTTAAACAGGCGCAGGATCTCGAACAGCGACTCGGTTTCCTGCGCCGTCAGCACGGCGGTCGGTTCGTCCAGGATCAGGATATTGGCGCTGCGGTAAATCTGCTTGAGGATTTCCACGCGCTGCTGCGCACCCACCGACAGATCCTGGATGGTCGCCAGCGGATCGACGTCGAGCCGGTAGCGCGTGCAGATGTCGCGCAGCGTCGCTTCCACGCCCGCGCGCTGGCCGGCCAGCTTGAAGCCGCCTTCGGCGCCCAGCATCACGTTGTCCAGCACCGTCATGTTTTCAACCAGCATGAAGTGCTGGTGCACCATACCGATGCCGAGCCGGATCGCTTCGTGGGAACTGTGGATGGACTGGACTTGCCCGTCGAGCAGGATATCGCCGCTGTCGGCGCGGTAGTATCCGTACAGGATGCTCATCAGGGTCGATTTGCCGGCGCCATTCTCGCCCACGAGGCCGTGGATGGCCCCCTTGGCAATCGAAAAGCTGACGTCCGTGTTCGCTTTCACCGCCCCAAATTGCTTGGAAATGCCGCGAAATTCTACTGCTGGGTGCATAGGATCACTGGAATGGGTTGGGGATTAAAAAACGCGCCGAACGGGAAGACCCCGCCGGCGCGTTCTCTTGTGTTACATGATCAGGCTGGGCAGTTGGCGCCAGTGCGGATGTCGATGACCTTGACTTTGCCATCGATAATATCCTTGCGTGCAGCCGTGACCTTTTTCTCGATCTCAGGCGTGATCAGCTTGCGGTTGTGTTCGTCGAGCGCCCAGTCCACGCCGCCTTCCTTCAAGCCCTTGGCGGTGACGCCCGCTTGCCACGTGCCATTCTTTTGCTGCATGAACGAGTCGTACACCGCGTTACCGACGTTCTTGACCATGGAGGTCAGCACGGAACCTGGATACAGGCCGTTCTGGTTCGAGTCCACGCCGATCGACAGCTTGCCTTTTTCCTTGGCCGTTTGCAGCACGCCGTTGCCGGAACCGCCGGCCACGGCGAACACCACGTCGACGCCGCGTTCAAATTGCGAGCGCGCCAGTTCGCCGCCCTTGGCCGGGTCGTTCCAGGCGGCGGCAGTGGTGCCGACCATGTTCTGGATGACTTCGGATTTCTTGTCGACGGACTTCGCGCCCTGCGCATAGCCGCAGGCGAACGTGCGGATCAGCGGGATGTCGATGCCGCCGATGAAGCCCAGCTTCTTGGTTTTCGACGCCATGGCGCCGGCCACGCCGGCCAGGTACGAACCTTCTTCTTCCTTGAAGGTGATCGAGTTGACGTTGGCGCCTTGCGCCACGCCGTCGATCAGAACGAAGCGTACTTTCGGGAATTCCTTGGCAACCTTTTGCACCGCCTGGGTTTGCGCGAAACCGATGGACGCGATCAAGTCCAGGTTCTTGCGGGCCAGGCCGCGCAGTACCTGCTCAGCCTGCGTATCGCTGCTGGCCTGTACTTCGATGAATTTGATACCGGTTTCTTTCTGGAAGCGCGACGCACCTTCGAAAGCGGACTGGTTGAACGACTTGTCGAACTTGCCGCCAGCATCGTAGACGATGCCCAGCTTCGGGTCTGCGGCGAATGCGCCGGCAGTCACGCACAAAGCGGCAACGGCTACGGAGAGTTGTTTGATTTTCATGATCATGAGTTGGCTCCCTGGAAGTTCGGTATTGTATATTTTTTGGGGCTGGAAAAATCTCTTTTAAGAGCTTTTGCCACGCCAAACGCCTGATTTATAGTGATTTTTTTATCTATTTAGCACGCCCGTGCCAAAGTTGCGGATTTGGCTGCGGTTACCGCGGTTACGTAATATCTACTTTTGGTTAAATTGTTTCAGGGGCATGTGGTGCCGATGCAACAATTTTGAAACAATTTTTATTCCAGTGTTTGTGGCTTTTTTACAAATCCCCTATTTTCGTGATAGTAAATCGACACGAAAAACAGGTGCATTATTGTCGCCACCTGCGCCGCTTTTCCCGCCCTCACAAGCCGTTCTCCTCTGAGGAAACTTCCATCTAGCATTTTCCGGGCGCGCTGCATAGCGCTTGGGCAGTCCCTTACTATGCATGAGCGCATATATGTATGGCAAATACGTTTTTCGTTAGTTATTTATATGTTGAAAATATAAATAAGAAAGGGATTTCCGTAATTTTCCGTCAAAACATTTCGTGCTAGGATGCGCCCTTACGTCGTTTTTTCTTTGCTTTTTGCAAAGCTTTGCGAGGTATTGAACGGAACACCCAACGTTTCGCATGCCGCACACCGCCGAAGGTGTGGTTTGCGGCGGCAGCGTTATCGGACCCACGAAGTCCGCTTACAGAATTTTTAAAAACTGGTGTTGCACCCCCCACAAGGAGTTGGTTTATGACGAAGACGTACACGTACGCGAGCCGTACGCTGATCGCACTGGCAGTCGCCGCTGCATTCCCCCTGCACGCCGCTTACGCGGATGAAGGACAGGGCCAGGAAGCCACCGCGCCGGCCGCCGCACCTGCTGCCGCGAAAAAGACGGACGGCCAGCTGGAAACTGTGATCGTGACGGCGCAGCGCCGCGCCGAAAATATTAAAGACGTGCCGATGGCCATTGCTTCCGTCAAGGGCGAGAAGCTGGAGGTGTTGACTTCCGGCGGCCAGGATATCCGCTTCCTGGCGGGCCGTTCCCCATCGCTGAACGTGGAATCGGACTTTGGCCGTACCTTCCCGCGCTTTTACATCCGCGGCCTGGGCAACACCGACTTCGACTTGAACGCATCCCAGCCTGTGGGCTACGTGATGGACGACATCGTGATGGAAAACCCGATGCTGAAGGGTTTCCCCGTGTTCGACGTGGACCAGGTCGAAGTGCTGCGCGGCCCGCAGGGCACGCTGTTCGGCCGTAACTCGCCGGCCGGCGTGATCAAGCTCGATTCCGCCAAGCCCGTGTTCAAGACCGAAGGCTACGCCAACGTCGGCTTCGGCAAGGATAGCGTGCGCAACATCGAAGGCGCCTTCAACGTGCCGCTCTCCGATACCGTGGCCATGCGCTTCTCCGGCCAGACCCAGCACCGCGACGACCGCGTGCACAACCCGCGTCCGACCGGTACCCAGGATTTCGAAGGCTATGACGACAGTGCGGCCCGCATCCAGGTGCTGGTCAAGCCGACCAAGGACTTCAGCGCCCTGTTCAACGTGCATGCGCGCACCATGAACGGCAGCGCCACGCTGTTCCGCGCCAACATCCTGAAAAAAGGCACCAACGACCTGGTCGATGGCTTTGACTACAACAGCTATCCAACCGACGGCGTCAACGAACAGTGGCTGCGCACCCGTGGCGCCAACGCTCGCCTGCGCTGGGATCTGCCGGGCGTGACGCTGCACTCGATCACCGGCTATGAAACCCTGAAGCTGTTCAGCCGCGCCGACGTGGATGGCGGCTACGGCGCGTCGTACGCGCTGCCGATGGGCCCGGGATTCATCCCGTTCCTGGTTGAAACCGCCGACCTGATGCCGAACCACCGCCAGTTCTCGCAAGAGTTCCGCGCCGAATCGCAGATCGCCGGCCCGCTGCAGTGGATCGCAGGCGCCTACTACTTCAACGAAGGCATCCAGATCGATTCGATCAGCTTCGACTCGCTGGGCAAAGGCAATCCGCAGAACCCGTACTATGCGCGCCAGTTCCAGAACACGGAATCGTATGCGCTGTTCGGTACGCTGAACTACACCGTGTCCGACCGCCTGAAAGTGCGCGGCGGCCTGCGCTACACCAAGGACAAGAAAGACTTCCTGGCGCTGCGCGTGGAAAACCGCACCGCATCGCACGGCTTGAACAGCGACTCCACCAACCTGAGCTGGGATGTCAGCGGCACCTACACGGTGGACAAGGACACCAACGTGTTCGCCCGCGTAGCGACCGGCTACCGCGCCCCTTCCATGCAGGGCCGCCTGTTCGGCCTGGACAGCCTGCCAACCATGGCTGGCGCGGAAAAAGCGCTGTCGTTTGAAGCGGGTGTGAAGGAAGACTTGTTCGACCGCCGCGCGCGCCTGTCGGCCACCGTGTTCCACTACCGCGTGAAAGACAAGCAGCTGACCGCCGGTTCGGGCAGCGTCAACCAGAACGTGCTGGTCAACGCCGACAAGGCCATCGGCCAGGGTATCGAACTGGATATGCAGGCTAACCTGGGCGGGGGCTTCACCGGCAGCTTCGGTTCCAGCTACAACGACACCGAGATCAAGGACGCCGGCCTGTTCGTATCGCCATGCGGCGCTCCATGCACCGTGACCAATCCGACCGCGATCCGCAACGGTTCGACCGTGGCTTTCGTCAACGGCAACCCGCTGCCGCGCGCACCGAAGTGGCAGCACAACTTCACGCTGAAGTATTCGACCGACCTGGGTAACGGCGAGCTGTATGCGTACACCGACTGGACCTACCGCAGCACCTACAACATGTTCCTGTACTCCGCCAAGGAATACACCGCCAAGGCCCTGACCGAAGGCGGCCTGCGCGTGGGCTACAAGTGGGACAAGTATGAAATCGCTGCTTACGGCCGCAACATCACGAACCGTATCCAGTCCGTCGCCGCGATCGACTTCGACAACCTGACCGGTATCGTCAACGAACCGCGCACCTACGGCGTGCAGTTCAAGGCAACGTTCTAAACGTGTAGTTGCCGCCATGCGTGCACGATGGCGGCAGTTGAACATAGTCGCGCCGCGCGCACGACCGCATTCCGAGCCTGCACATCGCAACATGTGCAGGCTTTTTTTATGCGCAGGCTGCGTTACCATATGCGCTCCCCACATAAGGAGACGTCATGCAGTCAGCAGTGAACTTATGGCCCTTGCTGGGCGTGGCCGTGATCGTACTGGGATTCGTGCTGCGCGCGCATCCGATCCTGGTGGTGGTGGCCGCCTGTTTCACGACGGGACTGGCGGCGGCCATGCCGATGGAGGCCCTGCTGGCGTCGCTGGGCAAGGCGTTCATCAAGACCCGCAATCTCCCCCTGATTTACTTATTGCCGCTGGCGGCCATCGGCTTGCTGGAGCGGTTCGGCTTGCGCGAACATGCGCAGGCCGTGATCGCCAAAGTGCGCGGCGCCACGGCGGGCCGTATCCTGATGGTCTACCTGACCGTGCGGGAAGCGGCCGCCGCGCTGGGGTTGACGAGCCTGGGCGGCCACCCGAACATGGTGCGTCCGCTGGTGGCGCCGATGGCGGAAGGGGCGGCCGAATTGCGCCACCCCGGCATCAGCGAACGGCTGCGGTTCAAGGTTCGGGCGATGGCGGCCGCCACCGATAACGTGGGGCTGTTCTTTGGCGAAGATATCTTCGTCGCCTTCGGCGCCATCGTGCTGATGCAAACCATCCTGCGCGGCGAGGGTATCGAAGTCAACCCGCTGCACATCGCCGTCTGGGGCATTCCGACGGCCGTCTGCGCGTGGGTGATCCACGCGTGGAATTTGCGGCGGCTGGACCGGGAACTGGAGCGGGAAATGGTGGCCGCCGCCCAGTCGGCCGTGGCCGGCGCACAGCAAGGGAGCGCGCTGTGATCTTCAAGCTCGATTACTTTTATGTGCTGCTGGGCGCCATGCTGGCGTTGCTGTCCGTGTTGACCGTGCTGGATAAAACCAATCCCCGCCGCTGGAGCACCGCGCTGTTCTGGGTGCTGTACGCCACGGCGTACCTGGGTGGCGAAGTATTGCCGCCCGTGTGGGCGGGCGCGCTGATGGTGGCGATGGCGCTGCTGGCGGGGTTCGGCGGCGTGCGCATGGGCAAGCCGTCCGTGTTGCCCGAATCCGAGCGGCGCGCCAGTGCGCAACGCCTCGGGCACAGGCTGTTCATCCCGGCGTTGATTATCCCGGCCGTCACGATGGCGTGTTCGACCCTGCTGAAAGACGTGAAAATCAATGGCCTGTTCCTGTTCGACCAGAAGCACCTGACGTTGGCCGCGCTGGGCGTGGCGTCCGTGATCGCGCTGGCCATTGCGTGCCGCACCTTGCGCACCACGCCGCTGCAGGGCGCGCGGGAATTCCGCCGGCTGGTCGATGCAATGGGCTGGGCCATCGTGCTGCCGCACATGCTGGCGGTACTGGGGTTGCTGTTTTCCGAAGCGGGCGTGGGCAAGGCCGTGGCGCACGTCAGCACGTCGTACATCAACATGGACTGGAAACTGGTGGCGGTGTCCGTCTATTGCGGCGGCATGGCGCTGTTCACGATCGTGATGGGCAATGGTTTTGCCGCCTTCCCCGTGATGGCGGGCGGTGTCGGCATTCCCGTGCTGGTGGGCGTCTACCATGGCAATCCCGCCGTGATGGCGGCGATCGGCATGTTTTCCGGTTATTGCGGAACCCTGATGACGCCGATGGCCGCCAATTTCAACGTGGTGCCGGCGGCGCTGCTGGATTTGCCGGACCGGCATGCCGTCATCAAGGCGCAAATCCCCACGGCGCTGCCGCTGCTGGCGGCGAATATACTGCTGCTGTATTTCCTGATGTGATAGCGAGCCTGCCATGACGAAAAAGACTGTATTGCTGACCGGTTTCGAGCCGTTCAATAAAGAACCCATCAATCCCGCGTGGGAAGCTGTGCGGTCGCTGGCTGGCTGGGGAGAGGAGGGCTTCACGGTGGAAGCGCGCCAACTGGCCTGCGTGTTTGGCCAGTCGATCGCGGAAATGGCGGCCGCCGTCAATGAATACAATCCTTCCATCGTGATCGCGGTGGGGCAGGCGGGCGGGCGCTGCGACCTATCGGTCGAACGCGTGGCCATCAATGTCGACGATGCGCCGATCCCCGACAACCTGCAGCGCCAGCTGGTCGACCAGCCGGTGATACCGGATGGTCCGGCGGCCTATTTTTCCACGTTGCCCATCAAGGCTATCGTGCATGAATTGCGCGCGGCCGGCTTGCCGGCCTCCGTGTCGCAGACAGCCGGCACGTTTGTCTGCAACCACGTGTTTTATGGCTTGATGCACATTGCCGCCACGCGCCAGAAGGCGGGTGGCTTTGCGCCGATGCGGGGCGGGTTCATCCACATTCCCTACCTGCCACAGCAGGCGGCGCGCCATCCGGGCGCGCCCAGCATGGCGCTGGACGATGTGGTGGAGGGATTGAAGATTGCGGTCAAGACCGCGCTGACGGTGGATTTGGATGTGCGGGAGTTTGGCGGCGCCACGCACTGAGCGTATCAGGGCCGGGTGGTGGTGGTTTTCGTAATCGGCTCCGCAGCGGTTGCATCGCTGACCAATTTTCCGTTCAGGGAGTACCAGTTAGGGATACCTAATTGACGATTTCTGGCCTGCGCCTCCCGGACCGCTTCGTTGCCTATACGGGCGAAGTGGGCTGACCATCGTTCATTCTTATTAGTCTTCATGACTTACTTCCTCGGTTAGTGCTGAGAATTTTGCCCACATGTTAGCATCATAAATCTCCCAGTTATCGTTTTCTGACTCGGCAACGATCAGGAAGGATTCACCGCCATTAAAAACGATTAAGCTGCGGTCTGAAAGTGGACGATAATGTTGCCAAAAAACGGGGAACACACGGCGAAATCTTCTGCGCACGTCAGCTTCCGGCACATCGTGTCCTCCTTGAGCAACTCGCTCACTGATTCTTCGAAGGCATAGCTCTTCGCTATCCAGGAAAACCAGAATGCTGGTGGTTTCGTATCCGGTTGTGCGTGCCTTGGCAAGGCTACGGGCCAAGCTCGCTCCCGCCAATGTCGATTCAATAACAAGTGACTGCCTGCTTGCCAACGCATGAGAAAGTCGGCGGCTGAATTCTCGTCCGGCTGCGACTCTTACCGTAAATGGATCAGCTGGAGATAGTTCAAATGCAATGTCGTCAGCGCCGAGATACGGGATGCCTACCTTTTCCGCATAGCTGCGAGCAAACGTTGATTTTCCAGATCCGTTTGGTCCGCCTACGACGACCAGTTGAGGATGAGTATCCATAGGGTGTCGAGCAGTGAATCGCTAAAACGACATCATAGCAGGCAGCCCTAAATTAAGGCGCTTGTTGGTGTTATGCCGTCGGCGGCTTCAGGATGTTCAGGAATGCCCGCACCACCGGCGCATCGTCCAAGGTGGTGTACGTGATGTAGAGGTTGGCGGAAGGCGGATCGGTGCGGATCGGTACGAACACCACGCCCGGCCAGCCGATGCGGCTGGTGGTTTCCGGCAGCAGCGCCACGCCCAGTCCCGCGCCCACCATGGCCAGCAAGGTTTGCGGCTCGTTGGCTTCCTGGAAGATTTGCGGCTGGAAGCCGGCTTTCACGCAGCACTGGATCAGGTAGCGGGGGAAGGCCGACTTGTCCAGCGCCAGGGTCAGCATCGGTTCGTCCGCGATGTCCATCATCTCGATGGCGTCCATCTTGGCCAGCGGGTGGTGCTCGTTGATGGCCACGCAGATGTTTTCGCGGAAGCACAGTTCCTGGCGCAGGTTATCGTTTTTGAGGTCGTCTTCGTCCAGCTTGGGTTCGCGCCAGAAGCCGACGTCGATCTGCTTGGCGCGCAGCGCGTCGTACTGCACGGTGGGACCGTATTCGTGGATGGTCCACGTGACGCGCGGGTATTTGCTCTGGAATTCTTCCAGCATGGTGGGGATCGGGCCCCACATGGCCGAACCCACGATACCGACCCGCAGGCGGCCCACTTCGCCGCGGTCGATCTGGCGGATGGTGTCGATCGTCATGCGCATTTTCGACAGCAAATCCGCCGCTTCATTCATCAGCGCCTTGCCCGCCACGGTCAACTCGAATGTGCGCGTGGTGCGGGCGAACAATTTCACACCCAGTTCGCTCTCGAGTTTCATGATCTGTTGCGACAGCGGCGGCTGCGAAATGTGCAGCCGTTCCGCGGCGCGGCTGAAACTCTTTTCTTCTGCGACGGCGAGGAAGTAGCGTAACTGTTTCAGGTCGATGGACATGATGGAACTCGGCTTATGTTACGGGATGCTCCAGCAGGGCTCGGGCCAGTTCCGCACCCACCCTGGCATTGTTTTTCACCAGCGCGATATTGGTGGCCAGGCTGCGGCCCGACGTCAGCTGCTTGATACGGGCCAGCAGGAACGGGGTGACTTTCTTGCCCGCCACGCCCTGGTCGCGCGCTTCGTTCAACGCCTGGGCAATGATGGCGTCGATTTCATCTTTCGGCATGGCTTCGTGGGCTGGAACCGGGGCGCTGACGACGATGCCGCCCTTCAAGCCCAACTGCCACTTGGTGTGGATGAAGGCTGCCTGTTCGGCCGGCGTATCGAGCTGGAAGTCGCCGTGATAGCCGCTTTCGCGCGTGAAGAACGCGGGGAAGCCGGGCTGGCCCACGGTCACCACCGGCACGCCATGCGTTTCCAGGTATTCCAGGGTCAGGCCGATGTCGAGGATGGATTTCACGCCCGCGCACACGACGGCGACGGACGTTTGCGCCAGTTCCTGCAAGTCGGCGGAAATATCGAACGACGTCTCGGCGCCACGGTGCACGCCGCCGATACCGCCCGTGACGAACACGGGAATGTTCGCCAGTTCCGCGCAAATCATGGTGGCGGCCACCGTGGTGGCGCCCAGCTTGCCGGTCGACAGCACGTACGGCAAATCGCGGCGCGACACTTTCATCGCGTCCGGTGAATTGCCCAGCGTTTCCAGTTGGTCGTCCGACAGGCCGATGCAGATCTTGCCGCCGATGATGGCGATGGTTGCCGGCACGGCGCCCGCGTCGCGGATCAGTTGTTCCACTTCGCGCGCCGTCTGCACGTTTTGCGGATAGGGCATGCCGTGCGAAATGATGGTCGATTCCAGCGCGACGATCGGCTTGCCGGCCGCGCGGGCATTGGCGACTTCGGGCGAGAACAAAAGGAACTGGTGCATGGCGTTAATCCTGGAGCAGGGGTGTGAATTCGTTGATTTCGTCGAGGATGTCGGCGGCCAGCAACGGCGACACGGTATCCGGGCTTTCCAGGGTCATCGCGGCGACTTTCAGGCCACGGCGGCAAGCCAGCGACAAATCGCCGTTGCCCTGGTACAGCGACCAGCATACGCCGGCGGAAAACGCATCACCGGCGCCGGTGACATCGATGACGTCCACTTGCGGCGCAGGCAGCCAGGCCACGCCATCTTTGTGAGTGTAGTACACGCCTTCGCCGCCGCACGTGACGATCACGTCCTGCGCGCCTTGCGCCTGCACGTCGCGGCACGCCTGGCCGACGTCGTTTTCATCGGCCAGCTTGCGCCCCACGCGGGTTTCCAGTTCCGCGCGGTTCAGGATCAGCAGGCGGCAGCCGTGCAAATCCTGCGGCAGGCGCGCCATTTTCGGCTGCGAAACGGCGACGATGACCAGCGGCGCGGCGCCGACACGGGCGTCTTCCAGCAAGGTGGCGACACTGTCGACCGGCAGGTTCAGGTCGGCGACCACCATGGCGGCGGCGGTGCGCTGCGGTGCGCGGCTGGCAATGAAGCCGGGCGTCAACTGGTCGAACAGCGCCATATCGGCCAGGCCGAGCAGCAGTTCTCCACGTTCGTCGAGCACGGCGGTATAGGTGCCGCTGTACGTATTGGCGAGTTTCAGCGTGCCGCGCGTATCGATACCCGCATCTTCACCATGTTGTAACAGAGACAGTCCGGCGCCATCGTCGCCAATGGCCGTCAACAGGGAAGAGGGCAAGCCCAGGCGGGCTAGATTTTCTGCGATATTGCGCGCCACGCCGCCAAATACTTCTTCAGCGGTGGCAGGGTTGGAAGTCCCCATTTGCAGGGGGGCAATCGAGCGGAGTTTGCGGTCCAGGCAGGCGGCGCCGATGCACATGACCGGACGTTTGTCCGGCAATACGTAGGCACGGCCAAGCAGGCGGCGTTCACGGATAAGGCTGGCAATGTGGCCTGCCACGGCGGACCGTGACAGGCGCAGTTCGACCGCCAGGTCTTGCTGCGATACAAAGGGGTTGGCCCGTATCAGCTCGTATAACTGTTCCTTTTTGGATAGGTCGTTCACGGCAGTCTTCATGTTGGGTAAACATTTGTCGATCATTGTGGACAAATGTCCGCCGCGTGTCAATCGGTGTCTAATTGAGTATTTCCACTAATACGGTACCACCTATTTATACTTCGTTCGTATAAATGATGAAGAAAAATGGTATTTGCCATACATATAGCCAATACTGCATAGTAACGCTTCACTCGAAATCCATGCTGGCGCAAGCCGTTGCGCGCAACAGCACGTATATACCAACATCCATAACGAGGAACCCATGTCTAACAACGCTCCATTCCAGGCCGCCGCCCTTGTCCGTTCCCGCATGCCGGCGAACTTCCAGCCACGTCTCGCACTGGTGCTGGGCTCCGGCCTTGGCGTGCTGGCCGAGCAGATGCAGGATGCGGTGACGATTCCGTTCGATGAATTGCCAGGTTTCCCGATCAGCACCGTGCACGGCCACGCCGGCGCGATGGTGCTGGGCACCCTGTCCGGTGTACAAGTCGTGTGCCTGAAGGGCCGCGGCCACTTCTACGAAGGCTATGGCCTGGGCGTGATGACGTCCGCCGTGCGGACCCTGAAACTGCTGGGTGTGGACTTCCTGTTTGTGACCAATGCCGCCGGTTCGCTGCGTCCGGAAGTGGATGCGGGTTCGCTGGTGGCGCTGACCGACCATATCAACCTGTTGCCGGGCACGCCGATGATCGGCCCGAACGACGAGCGTTTCGGCCCGCGCTTCTTCTCGATGTCGAATTGCTACGACGCCGACCTGCGCAACCAGCTGAAAGCCACGGCGGCGGAAACCGGCATCACGCTGCACGACGGCGTGTACATCGCGTACTCCGGCCCGAACTTTGAAACCGCTGCGGAAATCCGCGCCTTTAAAGTACTGGGCGCCGACGTGGTTGGCATGTCCGTGGTACCGGAAGTCATTCCGGCCCGCCACTGTGGCCTGAAAGTCATGGGCGTCTCCGTGGTGACCAACCTGGCCGAAGGCATGTCGCCATTCCAGCTGTCGCACGAGCAAACGCTGAAATACGCGGCCATCGGCGCGGAAAGCCTGGTGAAACTGATCCTGGCCTTCCTGGCCAACGTGGCGAAAACGCCGCGCGCATAACGCGGCAGCAAGCAGAAAAAGAGCGGCTCGACCGCTCTTTTGCATTGCATGGCCTACACTGAATTCTCTTAACTTAACCGACGAGCACCATCATGTCACGCGCCTTCATTCTCCTGCTGGATTCCTTCGGCCTCGGCGCCACGCCGGACGCCGACAAGTATGGCGACGCCGCCACCAACACCTTTGGCCATATTGCCGCCTGGGCGGCAAAAGAAGGCAAGCCGATGGACTTGCCGAACCTGGAAAAACTGGGTCTGGCCGCCGCCGCCCATACCGCTTGCGGCGAATGGGCCGCGGGTTTCAGCCGGCGCGATGGGTTTACCGCTGCCTATGGCGCCGCACGCGAGCAATCGACGGGCAAGGATACGCAATCGGGCCACTGGGAAATCGCCGGCGTGCCGGTGCTGTTCGACTGGGGCTACTTCCCGAAAACCGTGCCGTCGTTCCCGCAAGAGTTGACGGACAAATTGCAGGCGCTGACCGGCGTGCCGGGCTTCCTCGGCAATTGCCACGCTTCCGGCACCACCATCATCAATGAGCTGGGCGACGAGCACGTGGCGACCGGCAAGCCGATCCTGTACACGTCGGCCGACTCGGTCTTGCAGATCGCGTGCCACGAACAGCACTTCGGGCTGGAGCGTTTGTACGACATGTGCGAAAAGGCCTATGAACTCGTCAAACCGTACAACATCGGCCGCATCATCGCCCGTCCGTTCGTCGGTGAAAACGGTAACTACAAGCGCACGTCGAACCGCCACGATTACGCGGTGCCGCCGCATGCGCCGACCCTGCTGGACCACGTGAAAAACGAAGGCGGCGAAGTGATCGCGCTGGGCAAGATCAGCGATATCTATGCGGGGCAGGGCGTGTCCCGCGTCGTCAAGGGCCCGGACAATATGGCGCTGTTCGACGCGCTGCTGAAAGTACAGGACGAAGCGGGCGACAAGTCGCTGACGTTCGTGAACTTCGTCGACTTCGACCAGGCGTTCGGCCATCGCCGCGACGTGGCCGGCTACTCGAACGCGCTGCATGAAATGGATGCGCGCCTGCCGGAATTCTTCGCGAAGATGAAGGACGGCGACCTGTGCGTCATCACGGCCGATCACGGCTGCGATCCGACGTCGCCAGGCTCCGACCATACGCGCGAACATATCCCCGTGATCTTCTTCGGCCCGGGTGTCCAGGGCCGCGCCCTCGGCATCTCCGACACGTTCTCGGATATCGGCCAGACCATTGCCCACCACCTCGGCGTGCAACCCCTTTCCAACGGAAATAATCTCTTATGACCATCGATCATTTCAAGCGCAATGAGGCGATGCCGCTCGACCTGGGCTGGCTGAACCATATCCACGTGAACAAAGCCGCGGCCGACCGCCGGGCTCAATCGCTGGCCAACCGCCGTACCGTCAAGAAGGAATACCAGGCCGCGTGGCTGGTCAAGGCGATCGAACTGATCGACCTGACCACGCTGGCCGGCGACGATACGCCGGGCCGCGTCGAGCGCCTGTGCATGAAGGCCATGCGTCCGCTGCGCAGCGACCTGGTGGAGGCGTTGGGCCTGCAGGACCGCAACCTGATGACGGGCGCCGTGTGCGTGTACCACGAAATGATCCAGCACGCCGATAAAGTGCTGAAAGGCCGTTTGCCGATCGCCGCCGTGTCGACCGGCTTCCCCGCCGGTTTGACCAGCATGGAAACCAAGGTGCGCGAAATCGAATTGTCGGTGGCGGCCGGCGCGAAGGAAATCGATATCGTCATCACGCGCCAGCACGTCCTGACGGGCAACTGGCAAGCGCTGTACGATGAAATGCTGGCTTACCGCAAGGCGTGCGGCGAAGCGCACGTGAAAGCCATCCTGGCCACCGGCGACCTGGTGACGCTGGAAAACGTGGCGAAGGCATCGTGGGTCTGCATGATGGCCGGCGCCGATTTCATCAAGACCTCGACCGGTAAAGAGGGTGTCAACGCCACCATCCCCGTGTCGCTGGTGATGGTGCGCGCGATCCGCGAATACCATGAACGCACGGGTTTCCAGATCGGCTACAAGCCGGCCGGCGGCGTCGGCACGGCCAAGGCCGCGCTGCAATACATGACCGTGATGAAAGAAGAACTGGGCAATGAATGGCTGGAACCGCATCTGTTCCGTATCGGCGCATCGAGCCTGCTGACTGACATCGAGCGCCAGCTCGAACATTATGTCACCGGCAATTACTCGGCCGCCCACCGTCACGCGCAACCCTAAGGATCCATTCATGCCAACTATCAACGACATCCTGAAGACCATGGAATACGGCCCCGCACCAGAAAGCCAGAAAGAAGCGCAAGCATGGCTGGACCAGCAAGGCCGCAAATTCGGCCTGTTCATCGACAACGCGTGGAGCGAGCCGGGTGAACTGTTTGCTTCGAACAATCCCGCCGACGGCAAGCAACTGGCGGAACTGACGCAGGCCACGACGGACGACGTGAACCGCGCCGTCGACGCCGCGCGCCGCGCGCAACCGGCATGGCAAGGCCTGGGCGGCCACGGCCGCGCAAAAATCCTGTACGCGATTGCGCGCCTGATGCAAAAGCATGCGCGCCTGTTCGCCGTGCTGGAAACGCTGGACAATGGCAAGACCATCCGCGAAACCCGCGATGCCGACTTGCCGCTGGTGGCGCGCCACTTTTACTACCACGCGGGCTGGGCCCAGCTGCAGGACGAGGAATTCGCAGGCCACCGCCCGGTCGGCGTGGTGGGCCAGATCGTGCCATGGAACTTCCCGCTGCTGATGCTGGCATGGAAAGTCGCGCCGGCACTGGCTGCCGGCAACACCATCGTGTTCAAGCCGGCGGAATTCACGTCGCTGACCGCGATGCTGTTTGCGCACATTTGCGTGCAGGCCGGCGTGCCGGCCGGTGTCGTCAATATCGTGACCGGCGACGGCCGCGTGGGCGAAGCCATCGTCAAGCATGAAGGCATCGACAAGCTGGCATTCACCGGCTCGACCGAAGTGGGCCGCATCATCCGCGAAGCCACCGCCGGTTCGGGCAAGAAGCTGTCGCTGGAACTGGGCGGCAAGTCGCCGTTCATCGTGTTCGAAGATGCGGACCTGGACGCGGCGGTCGAAGGCCTGGTCGATTCGATCTGGTTCAACCAGGGGCAGGTCTGCTGCGCCGGTTCGCGCCTGCTGGTGCAGGAATCGGTCGAGGAACGCTTCCTGGCGAAGCTGCGCGCCCGCATGGATAACCTGCGCCTCGGTTCGCCGCTGGACAAGTCGATGGATATCGGTGCGCTGGTCGACCCGATCCAGCGCCAGCGCATCGCCGGCCTGGTGGAAGCGGCCCGCTGCGAAGGTTGCGACGTGTACCAGCCGGCCGGCTGCGTGATCCCGACCGATGGTTCGTGGTTCCCGCCGACGCTGATCACGGGCGCGTCGACGTCCGCCGCCGTGGCGCAGGCTGAAATCTTTGGCCCCGTGCTGGTGGCGATGAGCTTCCGTACCCCGGCCGAAGCCGTGCAACTGGCCAACAACACCGTGTATGGCCTGGCATCGTGCGTGTGGACTGAAAACATTTCGCTGGCGCTGGACGTCGCGCCCGCCATCAAGGCCGGTGTGGTGTGGATCAACACCGCCAACCAGTTCGACGCCGCTTGCGGCTTCGGCGGTTACCGCGAATCCGGCTATGGCCGTGAAGGCGGCCGCGAAGGCATGTATGAATACCTGGTACCGCTGTCGGAAGACCAGCGTCCGGCCGCGCCGATCGCGGCAGACAAGGGCAAGGCGAAAGCCGCCGCGCCGTCGGCCGATCCGTTCGCCATCGACCGTACCGCCAAGCTGTACATCGGCGGCAAGCAGGCCCGCCCTGACGGCGCCTACAGCCGCGCGATCACTGGCTTTGATGGCAAGTTCCTCGGCGAAGTCGGCGAGGGCAACCGCAAGGATATCCGTAACGCGGTAGAAGCTGCGCACAAGGCCACCGGCTGGACCAAGGCCACGGCGCACAACCGCGCACAGGTGCTGTTCTACATCGCTGAAAACCTGGCGGCGCGCGGCGCGGAATTCGCCGAGCGTATTGCGGCGCAGACCGGCGCGAAGAATGCTGAAAAAGAAGTGCAGGCCGCCGTCGAGCGCCTGTTCTACTGGGCCGCGTGGGCCGACAAATACGACGGCTTGGCGCACCAGCCGCCGATGCACGGCATCACCGTGGCGCTGAACGAAGCGATTGGCGTGATCGGCATCGTGGCGCCGAATGAAAACCCGCTGCTGGGCTTCATTTCGCTGGTGGCGCCGGCCATTGCCGTGGGCAACCGCGTGGTCGTGGTGCCGTCGGAAGCGCATCCGCTGACGGCGACCGACCTGTACCAGGTGTTCGACACGTCCGACCTGCCGGGCGGCGTCGTGAACATCGTGACCGGCTCGGCGGACGAACTGGCGCGCACGCTGGCAACGCACTCGGACGTCGACGCCATCTGGCGCCACGACGGTTCCGCCGCCGGCTGCGCCGAAGTGGAACGCCTGTCGGCAGGTTCGCTGAAGCGCACGTGGACCGGCGGCGCAAAAGGCCGCGACTGGTTCAGCACCGCGCAAGCGGGCGGCCGCACGGTGCTGGCGCATGCCTCGCAAGTGAAAAACATCTGGATTCCATACGGCGTATAAATAACGCCATACGGGAATTGCAATAGCAGGGGCCGCATGTCCGTATCGGACATGCGGCCCGAATACCTTACAAGACAACACTCCAAGAGACCGACAATGTTCCTGACCCAAGAAATCATCCGCAAAAAACGCGACAAGGGGGCGCTGACGCCGGAAGAAATCCAGTTCTTCGTGCGCGGCATCACGGACGGCAGCGTCAGCGAAGGGCAGATTGCCGCGCTGGCCATGGCCGTGTATTTCAACGACATGAACATGGACGAGCGCGTTGCATTCACGCTGGCCATGCGCGATTCCGGCGCGGTGCTGGACTGGTCGGGCCTGAACCTGCCTGGTCCGGTGGTCGACAAGCATTCCACGGGCGGCGTGGGCGATGTGGTGTCGCTGCTGCTGGGCCCCATGGTGGCGGCCTGCGGCGGCTATGTGCCGATGATTTCCGGCCGTGGCCTGGGCCACACGGGCGGCACGCTGGACAAGTTCGATTCCATCCCCGGCTACAACACGGTGCCGGACAATGACTTGTTCCGTAAAGTGGTGAAGGAAGTGGGCGTGGCCATCATCGGCCAGACGTCGAACCTGGCGCCGTCGGACAAGCGCTTCTACAGCATCCGCGACGTGACGGCGACGGTGGAATCGGTGGCCATGATCACCGGTTCCATCCTGTCGAAGAAACTGTCGGCGGGCTTGCAGGCGCTGGTGATGGATGTGAAAGCCGGCACCGGCGCCTTCATGCCGACCTACGACAAATCCGTGGAACTGGCGGAATCCATCGTCAAGGTGGGCAATGGCGCGGGCATGATGACGTCCGCCATCCTGACGGACATGAATGAATCGCTGGCGCCGTATGCCGGCAACGCCGTGGAAGTGCGGGGCGCGATCGATTACCTGACGGGCAAATCCCGTCCCGCGCGCCTGCACGAAGTGACGATGGCGCTGTGCGCGGAAATGCTGGTGCTGGGCAAGCTGGCGGCCGACGAAGTGGAAGCGCGCCAGAAGCTGCAGGCGGCGCTGGACACGGGCGCGGCCACCGAACGCTTTGCGCGCATGGTGGTGGCGCTGGGCGGCCCGGCCAACCTGGTCGAGAATCCGGACCAGTACCTGGCGAAAGCGCCGATTCTGGTGCCGGCGCCCGCGCTGAAATCCGGCTATGCGGCGGCCACCAATTGCCGCGGTATCGGCCTGTCGGTCGTGAGCCTGGGCGGCGGCCGCCGCCGTCCGACCGATGCCATCGATTTCGCCGTGGGCCTGACGGACCTGGCCGGACTGGGCGACCGCATCGAAGCGGGCCAGCCGCTGGCCATGGTGCACGCACGCACGGAGGCGGCCGCCGCGCAGGCGATCGCGGAAATCCAGGCGGCCTACACCATCGCGGAAGACAAGCCGGCTGCCAACCCGGTCATTTACCGCACGATCCGTCCATAACGGGAGCAACATGAACAATGAACAACTGATCGCCGAAGCGGCTGCCGCGCGGCTGAAGGCGTACACCCCTTACTCGAACTTCAAGGTCGGCGCGGCCTTGTTGTGCAACGATGGCCGCGTGTTCCACGGCTGTAACGTGGAAAACGCATCGTATGGCTTGTGCAATTGCGCTGAACGCACGGCGTTTTTCAGCGCGGTGGCGCACGGCTACAAGCCGGGCGACTTCGACCGGCTCGCCGTCATCGGCGACACCGACGGTCCCATCGCACCCTGCGGCGCATGCCGCCAGGTGGTGCTAGAACTGGGCGGCAATGAATTGCCCGTGGTGTTGTCCAACCTGAAGGGCGACGTGTTTGAAACCACTGCGGCCGAGCAGCTTCCCAACGCGTTCGGCGGCGCGGACTTAAAAAAGAAGTGAAGAAGGTCATCGATGTGCAGGCGGCGGTGGCGGTCGCCGCCAGTGAAGCCATTTCCGCCAAGGCGCAGGGCACGTTCGGCGTCGGCGGCATCATGGTGGACGCCTCCGGCGCCGTGCTGAAAGCGCTGCACAACAATGTGATCCGCGACGGCCTGGTGTTCGATCCCACCGCGCATGGCGAGCGGCAATTGATCGACTGGTACTTCGAAGAGCGGGCGCAGGGTACCGAATTGCCCGAGCCGCACGAGATCACCATCGTCACGTCGCTGGACCCGTGCTGCATGTGCACGGGCGCCATCCTGGCGTCCGGTTTCAATGTGGTGGTTGCCGCCACGGACGCCAACGCCGGCATCAATTACGATGGCAGCGCCACCTTCGATGCGTTGCCGGCAGGCTTGCGGGAACAGGCCCGTTCCACGTTTTCCTATCCGGCCGTGCTGGGCCAGTCGGCTTATGCGCGGGAAGCCAGGGGCGCGCCGGTCAAACCGTTCTTCATCGGTAAAAACATTGCCGAACCGACGGAAGCATTGTGTTCGCTGGTGTTCGAAGCGACGTCGAAAGGCGCGATGGCGCTATTCGATGCGGACCCGCCCCGCGACCAGTTGAAAGACCCGGCGACGCTGTCGTCGCGCCATGCGATTGCCGTCGCCTTGCGCAAGGCGTTTCCCGAAGCGCTGACGGCGCGCTGCGATCCGCAACGTCCCGACGCCAGCCTGGCGCCCGCGCTGTTGCAGGCGATCGCGCGCGACAAGGTGATGGGGGGCGACGGCGATGCCGTGGCCTTGCTGGATGCGTTCGGCAACCTGTTGCTGTGCATGCCGGGACGGCGCAACAAATCCGGCATCCGTACCGCCTTCATGGAGTGCACGCGGGCCTATGCGCAATTGCGCTACAAGCTGATGGAAGGCGCCACGCCGCAACCGCGTGACGAAATCCGCCAATACCTGGGACATCCGAAAGATGGCACGTTTGTCTTTGCCCGGGGACCGGCCAGCGGTGCGCTGAGCTTCATGGAACTGGGCGCGTACGGGTCGACCATGGAAGGGCCGTTGCCGGCATCGAATCCGCGCCAGTTCCAGTACGTGCTGCCGTCGCAGCCGCAGAACGAACTGGAGGCAATGTGCGCGGCCATGCCGCCGCTATACCGCCACACGATCCGCATCGGTCCCACGCAGGTCGATGACGAGGAATTGATCGCGGCGCTGGCGGCGCAGGCATAGGAGCCGCTCAAATTTTTTCACGGCTCCTTAACCGTCGCTCATCGCGTCGGTGACGGGCGCCAGCAGATTGGCGTCGCGCGCCAGTTGCCACTGGCCTGCGCCATTGCGGCGGAACACGGACAAGGTGTGGCCCGCGCGCCGCACCGCCACGCCGCCACCCAGCGGCTCCACGCGGATTTCCAGCCGCGTTCGGCTATAGGCGAGGTCGCCGGAAACGACGACTTCCTCCACCACGCTGTCCGGCATGACGCGGTGCGTGTGCGCCATGCGGCGCATGCCTTCGGCAAAGCTGTCGCGCCCCGTCATGGGCGCTTGTCCCGGTAACAGGAATACCACGTCTTCCGTCATCAGCGGCAGGATGGCCGCGACATCGCCCTGGCGCGTCGCCTCCAGCCAGCGCGCGATCACGCCGCGGATCGCCTGTTCATCGTTCGTGTTCACCATGGATCGTACGTTCCTATACTCCAGAGATTGCCTTCCGGGTCGCGGCACGTGAAGCCGCGCCCGCCGTAGTCTTCATCTTGCAATGGCATTTCTATCACAGCGCCGGCCTCGACCGCGCGCGCATGGACTGCATCGGCATCGTTGACGACCAGGTAGCTGCACTGTGTCACACGCATGCCGGTTTCCGACGGATGCGCCATCAGGCGCCCGAATTCCGTATCAAAAATGGAACTGAGCATGATCATGCCGTTACCGTAGCCGAGCTGGGCGTGGGCGATGGTGCCGTCGTCGTTCGGCACCACCAGTATTTCGGAAAAGCCCAGCGTATCGCACAGCCATGCAATGGCGGCCGGCGCGTCTCGGTAGCGCAGGCAGGGAATGATGGTGGCGCGGGTATCCTTCGGTATGCTCGTCATCTGCCCCTCCTGTCGATGTCATCCCGACAATATAGTTCAGCACACCGGCAGGGGCAAGCTGAGCTACATCTGCTGGAACAGGTGGGTGTTGCCCCGGCTGACTTCCAGCTCTTCGTCGAAGTTGCGCACGCGTACCATTTGCCGTCCCCGCAAATCGCGCCGCACTTCGGCAATCGCATCGACCCGCACCAGGGTGGAGCGGTGGATGCGCCAGAATTCATCGGGATCCAGTTCGTCTTCCAGTTCCTTCAAGGTCTTGCGGATCAATACTTCGCCTTGCAGGGTTTGCACGCGCGTGTATTTTTCATCGGCGCGGAAGAACAGTACTTCTTTCGTTGAAATCATGCGCAGGCTGTTGCCCACCATGGCCTGGATCCAGCGCAGGTATTCCTGAGGCCTGGCGGCCGGCGAACCACGGTTGGCGCCGCCGACGCCTTGCAGCAATTGCGCCAGCTGGCGTTCGATGTTGGCGGGCGATTTGCCCAACCGTTCCTGCAGGCGCGCACACGTGGTCTTCAGGCGCTCGCCGCCCGCCGGTTTCAGCAAATAATCCAGCGCCCCCTGTTCGAACGCTTCAATCGCATATTGGTCGTAAGCCGTGACGAACACGATATGGCAGCGGTTGAACAGCATGCGCGCCGCCTCGATGCCGGACAGGCCCGGCATGCGGATATCGAGGAACACGATGTCCGGCTGGTGCAGGCCCGTCAGCGCGATGGCTTCGATGCCGTTGGCCGCTTCCGCCACGATCCGCAATTGCGGCCACACTTCCTGCAAGCGTGCCCGCAGCAACTGGCGCATCGGTTCTTCATCGTCCGCGATCAGCGCGGTGGGACCGGCCGCAGGGGTTTCAGTGCTCACAGTTTGCTCCCTGCGAAAATATCCGGTGTGAAGGGCAGGCGGATGATGACCCGGGCGCCCCCATCATGGGGTGTTTCGATGATCAGTTGCGCGCGGTTGCCGTGCAGTAGGCGCAGGCGTTCGCGGATATTGGCCAGTCCCACGCCTTCGCCCGCATGGACATCGAAACCGATGCCGTCATCGTGCACTTCCACGTCGAGCATGTTGCCGCCGGGGCCGGTCGACGTGGTGGCGCGGATATCGATGCGGCCGCCCTCGATCTTCGGTTCCAGCCCGTGCTTGATGGCGTTTTCAATCAGGGTTTGCAGCATCATGGGCGGGAACGACGCGCTCAGCAGTTCCGGCGCCACGTCGATGTAGACGGCCAGCCGTTCTTTCATGCGGGCTTGCATGATGGCCAAGTAGGCGCGCGACATTTCCACCTGGCGGCCCAGCGTGTTATTGCTGCGCGAACGCATTTGCGGCATGGTGGCGCGCAGGTAATCGATCAAGTGCGCATGGACCTTGGCGGCCTGCTGCTGGTCCGTCTCGATCAGTTGCCCGATCAGGGCCAGCGTGTTGAACAGGAAATGCGGTTCGACCTGCGCCTGCAGCGCCGCCAGTTGCGCTTCGGCCAAGCGGCGTTCCAGGCTTTCCGTGCCCGCGTGCGCGGTGGCTTCCTTGGCTTCGACTTCCGCGCGCCGCTTGCCGCCGGCGAGGATTTTCAGGCAGAACGACAGGAAGACAAACCACCCGCCCACCTGGCCGGCCCGGAACATGCCCAGCACGATCAGCACCAGGATATCGATGACCACCAGCTTGCGCCATTCGACCATGGCCAGCCAGTCGAAGAATTCCCACCACAAGGTGCGGGCGGTTTCCCCGATTTCGCGGACGAAGGCCAGGGCGCTGCGGGTCCCCTGCTTGGTGCGGGCAAAAGCCATGTCAAACGTCCTTGTGCGGGGTGTAGTCGCCGCGGCGCTTCTTGTACTGGTAGCCGGCCACCAGCGCAATGGCGATCTTGGCCAGCAGGAATACGGCAAACAACGTCAGCGCCAGCGGCAGGATGGTCAGCAGGATCGCCAGCATGATGCAGCTGGCCAGCAGCGCAGGCCACGACATGCGCGACAGCGTGCGCATGAAGTAGCGGCCGATATGGCTGGCGGCGGCGCCGACTTCGCGGAATACGTCGCCGATGCTGTGATTGACGGTTTTCATTGATGCCTCCGAGAGTGTGGATGGCGCTAATGTACCAAGCGCTTTCCCGGCAGGGGAGTGCTATCCGACGAATTGCCGTTTATCGGGGGCAAGCTGCATTTGAGCGGCGTCAATGGTATGCGCCGATTGTGCATGATGCACCACAATGTTTTTTCTTAAGCAACTTTTTGCTGTCCGGCTTCCCAGTCGGCGCGCAGCAAGCCAAAGAAATCCGTGTCGCACACTTCGCCCGCCACGATCCAGCGCTGCCGCAGGTGGCCTTCATGCACAAAATGCAAGCGTTCCAGCAACTGGGTGGAGGCGCTGTTGCGCGGGTCGACATCGGCCTCGATGCGCAGCATGTCGAGGGCGCCGAAGGCGTGGCCGATCAGCGCCGCCAGCGCTTCCCGGGCATAGCCTTTGCCCCAGTGGGCACGGTCCAGGATATAGCCGATTTCACAGCGGCGGTTTTGTGCGCTGAATTTCGACAGGCGGCATTTGCCGATCATCTCGCCGCTGCCGGCCAGCGTGATGGCGAAGGTCAGCACGCTGCCGTCGGCGTAGGCCGCCAGCGTCTCGCGCACGTTTTCTTCGGCCTGGGCCACGTCGGTCCAGGGCGCAAAACTCCAGTAGCGCAATGCTTCCGGGTCGGTAAACAGGCGGTAAATCGCGCCGGCGTCATCCGGCTGCACGAAGCGCAGGACCAGCCTGCCGGTTTTCAAGGTAACAGGTGTAAAGGTGTTCATTTGAACAATACTATCCCACTTTCTGTCTGTTTGCCTGCGCCAGGGCCACGCAGCGCCGCGCCAGGATATCGGTCGGATCGAGCAGCGCGACGCTTTTGCCGGCAATGGCGAAGGCGCGATGCTGCGGCAATAGCAGCGGCAATTCCGTGCAGCCCAGGATGATGACCGTGGCGCCCCGTTCAGCCAGGTGGGCGGCGGCGCGCAGCAGGGCCGCTTTACCCGGTCCTTCGGTATGGCCGGCCTTCACGCCATGTTCGCCATAAATCGCTTCCATCACGTCTTGCTGGTGGCGCGCGTCCGGCACGATCAGGCTGAAACCGCTGCCCTGGGCTGCCGCATGGTAGACGCCGCTGCTGACGGTGCCGGTGGTGGCCAGCAAGCCGACGGTAGCGTGACCCGCATGGTGGCGGCCGATATGGCGGATGGTCTCTTCCAGCATGTTCACGATCGGCACCGCCAGGTTGTCCTGTATCCGCGCAATATAGGCGTGGGCGGTGTTGCATGGCATCGCGATCAGCGCCGCGCCATTTTCTTCCAGCCGCTTGCAGGCGGAATACAGCGCCAGTGTCGGATCGTCGCCATTGCCGACCAGGTTGGCGGTACGGTCTGGAATTTGCGGATTGTGCTCGACAATCAGGCGCACGTGTTCCTGGTCGCGCGCCGCATCCGTATTGCGGACGATCTTGTGCATGAAGTCGACCGTGGCGGCCGGCCCGATGCCGCCCACGATGCCCAGCTTGAAGGGCGCCTGGTGCAGCGCGGCGTCCTGCGCCAGCACATGCATGGCATAGATGTGGTGGCTGTCGACCACGGCATGGCCGGCAACTTGCAGCGGCCTGGCCAGCGCGGCAAATTCACTGGCGCCGGGGATGATCAGTTGGGCGCCTTGCCGCTCCAGGTCCGCGCATGCCTGGCGCAAGTGGGCGCACACCTGGTGGTCCGCCTGCGCCAGCACGTTGCCGTCGGCGCCATACAGTGCGCGCATGACGCAGTCGCGCTGGATGGCCGGCTGCGGATAAACCAGTTCCGCATGGGGGAAGTAGCGTTCGAACAGGCGCTGTTCGCGCACGTAAGTGGAGCACAGCACGCCGATGCGCAGCGGCGCATCGCCCACATGGGCCGCCAGTGCCGCCATCATGTCAAATACCCGTACGCCCAGCTCCGCCTGCAATTGATCGAGGAACGTGTGGCTGATAAAGCAAGGCAGCAGGACGCCGTCGGCGCGCGTTGCCTCGAAGCGGTGGATACGGTCATACAGGTACAGCTTGCGCGGCAGCAGCGCGTCGCCGCCGGCGCGGGTGCCGCACGGCTGACGGTCCAGGCTCAGGCGATAGCGGCCCAGGCCGTCCGTGGTTTCTCCGCGCGCTTCGATTGCACCGGCCAGCTTGCTGTACAAGTCCTGGCTGGCCAGTGTCCCCAGGCCGCCGATGATGGCGAGGTGCCGGACGGGCCGCTGCGGTGCAATGGTGGATGGCATGGCGTGAATTCTCCGTGGACGCGTATCGATGGCGTTACGATAAGGCGGCGCTGCGGCGCCGTTATGCGGATTTGCACTGGAACCATGCGTTTCCGGTATAGGCGCGGATGGCTGAACTACTTAGAATGAAGTAACACACGATACTTGGGGGAAAAATGGACATCAAATGGCTGGATGATTTCCTGAGCCTGGCGCAGACCCGCAATTTTTCCCGGTCGGCGGAAGACCGCAGCGTGACGCAATCGGCGTTGAGCCGCCGCATCCAGTCACTGGAAGCCTGGGTGGGCGCCGACCTGGTGGACCGCAGCACGTATCCGCTGGTGTTGACGCCGGCCGGCAAGATGTTCAGCGTCGCGGCCAGCGAAGCCATGCGCTTGCTGAACGATGCGCGCGCCATGCTGCGGGTACAGGAAACCAGCGACCAGGTATTGCGGGTGTCGGCCGGCCACGCGCTGTCGCTGAATTTTTTCCCCGGCTGGCTGGCGGGAGTGCAGGCGCGCATCGGCCCCCAGGCCATGCTGAGGGCGCGCATCCTGCCAGCCAACGTGCACGATTCCGTGCTGTCGCTGATTGAAGGTAATTGCGATTTACTGCTGTGTTACCACCATGCCGACTTGCCGATCGAACTGGACGCCTCCCGCTTCGAATATGTGCACCTGGGGGATGAAGTGGTGATGCCGGTATGTACCCCCAACCGGGCCGGTTCGCCCGCCTACAGCCTGCCCGGCAGCAAGGCGCAGCCATTGCCATGCCTGGCCTATACCGCCACGTCGTATTTCGGCCGGGTGGTACAGCGTATCGTGTCGCGCATCGGCCAGGCCGGTTGTTTCCAGAATTGCTATGAAAGCGATATGGCGGAATTGTTGAAGACCATGGCGCTGGCAGGCCAGGGCCTGGCCTGGCTGCCGGAAAGTTCGATTGCACGCGAACTGGCGGAAGGAAAACTGGTGCGCGCCGGCAGCGAGCAATGGACGATGAAGCTGGAAATCCGCCTGTTCCGCGCCAGGGGCAACGACAAGCCGATGGTCGACATGTTGTGGAATGCGCTGCAGTGAGGCTCTTGCACCGATCGCATCAATCTATGTGTGATCGGAATAGTTTGCGGTAGCCCTGTTTCTAGAATGAATCGGTCGTTTCTGACACCCATACATTCTACAAGGACCTACCATGCCAACCTCCATGCCCGGCGAGCGCACGCTGCTCCCGGAAAACTTCCCCGTCAATGGCGTTCCCTCAAGCCGCCGCGCCAGCCTGCTTCCGAAACACAGGATACTCATGGCCGCACTGTTGGCCGGCAGTTCGTCGTTCGCCTGTGCCCAATCGTCGGTCACCATCTACGGCGTCGCCGACGCCGGCCTCGTGCTGGAGCGGGGCGGCGCCGCCGGCAACGTGACCGCCGTCAGCAGCGGCGTCGCTTCCGGCAACCGCCTCGGCTTCAAGGGCCGCGAAGACCTCGGGGGCGGGCTGGCCGCCATCTTCAACCTGGAAAACGGTTATGGCATCGACACCGGCGCGGCCGGGCAGGGCGGTTTGCTGTTTGGCCGCCAGGCCTATGCCGGACTGGCGGGCGCCGCAGGCACAGTGACGCTGGGCCGCCAGTATTCGCCGTGGTACAAGGCGATCCGCGACGTGGCCGATCCGTTCGGCATCGGCATGGCGGGCAATGCCATCAATGTCATGGTCGGTAATACGCGGGTCGACAACATGGTGGAATTCCAGAGCGTGCGTTACGCCGGCTGGTCGGCCGACGTGGCCTATGGCGCGGGTGAAACCGCGGGCGGCGCGGCGCGCAACCGCAGCCTGGGCGCGGGGCTGTCGTACCAGCATGGCGCGCTGCAAGCCGTCCTGGTTTTTCACCGGCGCGACAATGCCGCCGCAACCGATCACGCTGCCTATGGGATGGCGGTGGTGAAATATGATTTTGGCGTGCTGTGCGCCAGCCTGGCGCATGCGCGCAATCGCGGCCTGGCCGGCGCCGACAGCCACGACACGTTGCTGGGCATGACGGCGCCGCTGGGAACCGGCAAGTTGCTGGCATCGGTGATTTCCCACCGGGATGAAAGCAGCGCCGCACGCCACGCGCTGCAATGGGCCGCCGGGTATTCGTACACGCTGTCGAAGCGCTCCGACCTGTATGCGGCATATGGCCACATCATCAATGACAATGGCGCCGCGTTCAAGGCCGGCAATGGCACCGATGCCGGCAGCGGACCGACCGCCATCAACCTGGGCTTGCGCCACGTGTTCTGATATTACGCGGTACAAGGGGCGCCGCGGCGCCCCTTGCTGTATCAATAATTTGGCGTGTTGTTCGGCGCCTTCAGCAATTTCTTCATGGCGTCCCCCATCGGGAATTTCATTTTGGAGGACAGGAACCACCTGGCATACACCTTGTCGAATTCGCCGCTGGCCGCCAGGCTGGCCAGCGTGCGGTTGGCAATCGCGTGCAGGCGGACATCCTGCTTGCGCATCATGATGCCGAGCGGATCGACCGACAGCGCTTCGCCCACCACCGCATAGTCTTGCGGGTGGCTGGACCTGGCGAGAAATTCCGCAAACTGGATATCGTCGCTGACGAATGCCGCCGCGCGTCCGCTTTCCAGCGCGTCAAATCCCTCTTTGAAATCCTTGACGCGCACGTACTGGATGCCGAGTGCGCGCTCACGGTCGATGCCGCTCAGCAGCGGCGCCACGCTGGCGCCCTGTGCGATGGCGACTCTTTGCCCCTTCAGCGTGGCGATATCGCGCACGGGCGAATCCACGCGCGCCAGGATGCGGCTGGAGGTGACGAAAATCGTGTTGGAAAACGTCACCTGCGCCGCGCGTTCGCGCGTGTTGGTGGTGGAGCCGCATTCGATATCGATTTCGCCATCCGTCAGCTTTTGAATCCGGTCGCTGGATTTCACTTCCACGTAGGCGACGGCGAGGTCCGGCATGGCCAGTTCCTTGCGCACGCTGTCGATGATGCGGGCGCACAGGTCCAGGGTATAGCCGGTGGGCGGCGCGCTGCCTTCACGCATGGAGAATGGCACGGAGGCGGCGCGGTAGCCCACCTTGATGGGCGTGCCGGCCTTGATTTTTTGCAGCGTGTCGTCGTGCGCCTGCGCGTGGCAGGACAAAGGGAGCAGGGTGCACAGCAAGGTTGCCAGGGTGGTTTTGGTGATCATGATGAACTCCATCGGTTAAAAAAAAGCGCCGGTACAGGACCGGCGCATCAAGGGGAGAGGGCAAGCGGGAAAACCGGTGACGTCAGGCGGCGGCGCGTTCGCCGTGCAGCGGGGTGGCATGGCTGGCGCCGGCGCCCTCCCATTTCGCCACCACCGCGGTGGCGATGCCGTTGCCCAGCACATTGGTGCCGGTGCGCGCCATATCGAACAACTGGTCGACGCCCATGATCAGCAACAGGCCCGCTTCCGGCAGCCCAAACATCGGCAAGACGGCGGCCACTACCACCAGCGAACCGCGCGGCACGCCAGCCATGCCTTTGCTGCTGACCATCAGTACCAGCAGCATGGTCAATTGCTGGGTCAACGACATGTCGATGTGGTAAGCCTGCGCAATGAACAGCGCGGCGAACGCCTGGTACAGCATCGAACCATCGAGGTTGAACGAATAGCCCAGCGGCAGCACGAAGCCGGCGATCTTGTTATTGACGCCAAATTTCTCCAACTGCGTCAGCAGTTTCGGATACGCGGATTCGCTGCTGGCGGTGGAAAATCCCAGCATGATGGGTTCGCGCAGCAACTTCAGCAGCGTGAATACGCGCGGCCCGAGGAACAGGGCGCCGGCGCCAATCAGCACGGCCCACAGCGTCGCCAGCGCCAGCACAAAGCTGCCCAGCAGCTTGCCATAGGTGGTCAGCACGCCGAAGCCTTGCACGGTGATGGCGGCGGCCAGCGCGGCGAATACGCCGACCGGGGCGAAGCGCATCACGTAGCCGGTGACGGTCAGCATGATGTGGACCAGTTCATCGCACAGGTTGACGACGTTGAGCGCACCGCCGCGTCGCGCGGCGGCTGCCGCCACGCCGAAAAACAGGGAAAACACGAGGATTTGCAGGATTTCATTGTTGGCCATGGCTTCGGCGAAGCTCCTGGGGACCAGGTGCGTGATGAAATCCTTCAGGCTGAAACTGCCGGTGGCGAGCTTGGTGGCGGCGCCGCTGTCAGGCAACGCCAGTCCCAGCATCTGGCCGGGCTGGAACAGGTTGGAAAACAGCAGTCCGAGGAACAGCGAAATGAACGACGCGGTGACGAACCAGCCGAATGCCTTGACGCCGACGCGTCCCAACGTGGCGCCGTCATTCATGCTGGCGATGCCCGACACCAGCGTCGCAAACACCAGTGGTGCGATGATCATTTTGATCAGCCGCAGGAAGATATCGGTCAGCAGTGAAAAGTAAGCGGCGATTTCCTTGGCAGCGGCGGGATCGGGCGCTTGCGCATGGCATAGCGCGCCGACTGCGACCCCCAGGACCATGCCGGCCATGATCCAGGTGGTGAGTTTGATGTTGCGCATTGTGTCTCCTTGAGAGTTTGGGAACTCTCCGGAGTCTAGGCGCGCGTTGCCGGGCGTTTATGCGGCTTTGGTATGACCCTATTCCGTTTGCGCATGATGATGCGGCCAGGCCTGCAGGCTGATGGCCGCCATCACCATGCGCACGATGGTTTCCTCGCCGTCGTCGTAATCCTTGCGCGTCAGTTGCTTGCGCCCCAGCACCAGCGCCATTTGCGCGGAAAAATCCGCATACGATTGCGTCATGGCCCAGATCATGAAGATCAGATGCGTGGCGTTGACGGGCGCGATGCGGCCGGCCGCGATCCACTTTTCAAACACGTCGATATCCTTGCGCAGCAGCGGCACCACGCGGTCGTGGATCTGTTCCCCATACAGCTTGGCGCCGCCGATGACTTCCATCGCATACACGCGCGACGCCCACGGGTGTTCGCGCGAAAAGCGCACCTTGGCCTGGATATAAGCGCGCAGCACGTTGTGCGGGTCTTGCTCTTCATGGGCCAGGCTGTCCATGCGGGCCAGCCAGTCGTCCAGCACGTCGTCCAGCACGCGCTCATACAGCGCCTGCTTGGTGGGGTAGTAATACATGAGGTTTTGCTTGGACAGGCCGGCCGCTTCGGCAATCGCGGCGATCGACGTGCCTTCATAGCCGCATTCGGCGAAGATGCGTACGGCCACTTCCGCGATGTCCGCTTCCAGCCGGTCGCGGTTGATGACGCGCCGCTTGATGCGCGTGGGGGCGGCGGCCAGTCCGATCTTGGGAGGCATCTTTAGCTCCTTCAGCGAGGTCGTACGGATTGCAGGAAAGTGCGCAACTGCGGGCTGTCGCTGTATGCGCAATTGAAGCGGAACCAGACGGTGTCGCTGGGGCGCAGCATGAAGAATTCGTTCGGCGACAGCAGGATGCCCGCCTTCAGCGCCTGATCGGCAATCGCCTTGCCATTGAATTCCGCCGTCGGCGCCGCATCCCACCCGGCTGACACGAACATGCCGCCCCGGGGCGTGGCCAGCGGTTTTAATCCCGCCAGCGCCAGGTTTTCCATGGTACGGGCGCGGCCCGCTTCCAGCTGCGACGCCAGCCGTTCCACCATGCGTTTATAGGGCCGCGCGGTAATCGCATGGAACACGGCCCGTTCATTGATTTCCGACGTGGTCAGTCCCGCCAGCATCTTGACGCGCAACAGTTCCGGCAACAGGGAATTCGACGCGGAAATCGATCCCACGCGCAGCACCGGCGACAGGGTCTTGGAAAAACTGCCGACGCGGATCACGCGCCGCAAGCCATCCATGGCGGCCAGCGACGGGAAGCTGGCCCCGTGCGGCGCCAGTTCGCGGTAGATGTCGTCTTCCACCAGCCAGAAATCATATTGCTCCGCCAATGCCAGCAAGCGGTGCGCCTGCGCGTGCGTCAGCGACGTGCCCAGCGGGTTTTGCAGCACCGTGTTGACGAACATGAGCTTGGGCTGCATGGCCTTGGCCCGCTCCGCCAGCACCTCCATATCCAGTCCGTTTTCGCCACGGGGGATGCCGACCGGGATGCAGCCATGGTGGCGGATCAGCGACAGCAAATTACTGTAGCCCGGGTCTTCCACCAACACCGCGTCGCCCGGTTTGGTGAGGGTGCGCAGCACCAGGTCGAAAGCGTGCGTGGCGCCATGCGTCAATACGATCTGGTCCGGCTCCACCGGGTACAGGTCGCCCGTCAGCAGGGCGGCCATGTGCTGGCGCAGCGTGGGGAAACCCATCGGATGGCCATAGCCGCGCAAGCGGTTGGCGGGGATGCGCATCGCCTGCCGCACCGCATCGAGGATCGTGTCTTCGCCATACCATTCGGGCGGCAGCCAGCCGGCGCCCACGGGCAGCGCTTCGGACACGCCGGAATACAAGTCCGGCGTCAGCGCATCGATGGCGGCAGGCGCGGCGGTGTGGGTGTGGGGCGGCAACAACGTCGCCGGCACTTCCTGGCGCGCGACAAAATAGCCGGAACCGCGCCGCGAGGACAGCAAGCCCAGCGTGACAAGGCGGTCGTAGGCTTCCACAACTGTAAAGGTGGACACGCCATTACACTTGGCGAACTGGCGCACGGAAGGCATTTTTGTGCCGACACGCAACTCACGGCGCGCCACTAGGCCCGTAATGGCGGCCACGATCTGGTCGACCAGGCGGATTTTGCCCGCCGTCCGCTCGATGGCCAGCATGGGCCAGCCACCCTGGCCACATTCCTGTTCGACAATTGCCGCTGCCTGTTGCATACCCCTGAATCCTCTGAAAAGCCAGCCAGCCAACTGTATCGTTTTTGTTACCTGTACGGTTGGTGAGTTTTGCTATTTGTGTATCTGTGCCATAGTGGAACCGCTGTCTATTATTGCATCATCATTTTGCCAACTGGTAAAGATTTTTACGGGTTGTAAAAAAAGGAGAGTTGCATGAACGAGTCCAGGCCAGCATCCATGAATTCCTTCTGGATGCCGTTTACGAATAACCGCGACTTCAAGGCCAACCCACGGCTGCTGGTGTCCGCGGAGGGCGTGTACTACAAGGACGTGGATGGCAATCCCATCCTCGACGGTACCGCCGGGCTGTGGTGCGTCCCCTGCGGCCACGCGCAGCCGAAGATCGTCGCCGCCGTGCGCGAAATGATCGGCCAGCTCGATTTCGCGCCGACCTTCCAGATGGGCCATCCGGCCGCCTTCGACCTCGCTGAAAAGCTGATGGAGTACAGCAACCACCGCTTCGGCCACGTGTTCTATACGAACTCGGGCTCGGAAGCCGTGGACACGGCGCTCAAAATCGCGCTGGCGTACCACAAGGCGCGGGGAGAGGCGAGCCGCACGCGCCTGATCGGCCGCGAGCGCGCTTACCACGGCGTGGGCTTTGGCGGCATTTCCGTTGGCGGCATCGCAGGCAACCGCAAGCCGTACGGCGTGATGCTGCCAGGCGTCGACCACCTGCCGCACACGCACAATCCGGAAAAGAACGCCTTCACCAGGGGCGAGCCGGAACATGGCATGAACCTGGCCGACGAACTGGAACGCATCGTCGCCCTGCACGACGCTTCCACCATTGCCGCCGTCATCGTCGAACCGGTGGCCGGCTCCACCGGCGTGCTGGTGCCGCCCAAGGGCTATTTGAAGCGCTTGCGCGAACTGTGCACCAAGCACGGCATCCTGCTGATCTTCGATGAAGTCATCACCGGCTTCGGCCGTTTGACGACGCCATTCGCGTCCGATTACTTCGACGTGGAACCGGACATGATGACCACGGCCAAGGGCCTGACCAACGGCGTGATCCCGATGGGCGCCGTGTTCAGCAAGAAGTTCATCCACGATGCGTTCATGGAGGCGCCGCCCGGCATCGAACTGTTCCACGGCTACACGTATTCCGGCCACCCGGTGGCGTGCGCGGCGTCGCTGGCCACGCTGGAAGTGTTCAGGGAGCAGAACATCCTCGACAACGCGAAAGCCATCCAGCCGTACTGGGAAGACGCGGTGCATGCGCTGAAGGGATTGCCCCACGTGATCGATATCCGCACCATCGGCCTGGTGGCGGGGATCGAACTGGCGCCCATTGCCGGCAAGCCCGGTGCGCGCGCCTACGCCGCGTTCAAAAAAATGTTCGCGGACGGCGTGTTGATCCGCGTGACGGGCGACATCATCGCGCTGTCGCCGCCGCTGACGTTCGAGAAGAAGCACATCGATGAATTGTTCGGGAAATTGACGACGGTATTGAAGACATTGGAGTAGGGCAGCTTTTACAAAGCCGCCACGCCGGAGCAGCCCACAAGGCTAACCTGCACCACATAACAAGGAGACCCACCATGTTAGTAGGCGTACCGAAAGAGATCAAAAACCAGGAATCGCGCGTCGGCATGACCCCGGCCAGCGTCAAGGAACTGACGCTGCGCGGCCACAAGGTCATGGTGCAGAAAAACGCGGGTGCGGCCATCGGCCTGACCGACGCGATGTATATGGCGGCCGGCGCCGCCATCGTCGACACGGCGGAGGAAATCTTCGCGACCGCGGACATGATCGTCAAGGTCAAGGAACCGCAGCCGCAGGAATGCGCGATGCTGCGGGAAAACCAGATCCTGTACACGTACCTGCACCTGGCGCCGGACCCGGAACAGACGGCGGCGCTGGTGAAATCCGGCGCGGTCTGCATCGCCTACGAAACCATCACGGGCCCGAACGGCGGCTTGCCGCTGCTGGCGCCCATGAGTGAAGTGGCGGGCCGCATGTCGATCCAGGCGGGCGCCGCGCACCTGGAGAAATCCAAGGGCGGCATGGGCTTGCTGCTGGGCGGCGTGCCGGGCGTGGCGCCGGGCCACATCGCCATCATCGGCGCCGGCGTGGTCGGCACCAATGCGCTGCAAATGGCGGTCGGCATCGGCGCGCGCGTCACCATCATCGACAAGAACGTGGACCGGCTGCGCCAGCTGGACCTGGTCTATGGCAACCGCGTGACGACACTGTATTCGAATGCCGCCAGCATCGAGGAAACCGTGCTGGATGCGGACCTGGTGATCGGCGGCGTGCTGGTGCCCGGCGCGGCGGCGCCCAAGCTGGTCACCAGGGACATGATTTCGAAGATGAAGCAGGGCGCCGTGGTGGTCGACGTGGCGATCGACCAGGGCGGTTGCTTTGAAACCTCGCATGCGACCACGCATGAAAAGCCCACCTACGTGGTCGATGGCGTCGTGCATTACTGCGTGGCCAACATGCCGGGCGCCGTGGCGCGCACGTCCACCTTTGCATTGAATAACGCCACCATCGGCCACGCGGTGGCGCTGGCCGACCGTGGCTGGAAAGCCGCCATGAGCAATCCCCATTTGAAAGCGGGGCTGAACGTTTGCCAGGGCAATGTCACGTATGAAGCGGTGGCCCGCGACCTGGGCTACCCGTATGTCTCGGCCGACTCGCTGTTGGCCTCACCGGAACAAGGACGATCCTGAACATGAGCAATTTAGACACCATCACACATTTCATCAACGGCGAAAAAGTCGACACGCGCGGCGGCCGTTATGGCGATGTGTACAACCCGGCGCTGGGCGAGCCGGTCGCGCGCGTGGCGCTGGGCACGACGGACGAAGTCGACGCGGCCGTGCAAGCCGCCGCCGCCGCGTTCCCCACCTGGTCCGCCACGCCGCCGCTGACCCGTGCGCGCGTGCTGTTCAAGTATCTGCAGCTGTGCCAGCAGCATACCGACGAATTTGCCGCGATGCTGACGCGCGAGCACGGCAAGACGTTTTCCGACGCGCAGGGCGAAGTGGGACGCGGCATCGAGATGGTGGAATTCGCCGTCGGTATCCCGCAAATGCTGAAGGGCGAATTCACCGATCAAATCGCGCGCGGTATCGATGCGTGGTCGATGCGCCAGCCGCTGGGCGTGGTGGCCGGCATCACGCCGTTCAACTTCCCCGTGATGGTGCCGATGTGGATGTTCCCCGTCGCTATCGCGTGCGGCAACACCTTTGTATTGAAGCCTTCCGAGCGCGATCCGTCGCCATCCTTGCTGCACGCGAAACTGTTGAAGGAAGCCGGCTTGCCGGATGGCGTGTTCAACGTCGTACAGGGCGACAAGACCGCTGTCGATGCCTTGCTGGATCACCCGGAAGTGCAGGCCATCAGCTTTGTCGGCTCGACCCCGATTGCCGAATACATTTATGCGCGGGGCAGTGCGCACGGCAAGCGGGTGCAGGCATTGGGCGGCGCGAAGAATCACATGGTCGTGATGCCGGATGCCGACATGGACATGGCGGTCGATGCGCTGATGGGCGCCGCGTACGGTTCGGCCGGCGAACGCTGCATGGCAATCTCGGTGGCCGTCGCCATCGGCGATGCGGGCGACAAGCTGGTGGCTGCACTGAAAACGCGCGCCGCCGCACTGAAAGTATGCGACGGCATGGAAGCAGGCGCTGAAATGGGGCCGGTGGTGACGCAGGCTGCCAAGCAGCGCATCGAAGGCTTGATCGGCACGGGCGTGGAACAGGGCGCGACGCTGGTGGTCGATGGCCGCAACTACAAGGTGGCAGGCCGTGAAAACGGCTTCTTCATTGGCGGCACCCTGTTCGACCACGTGACGCCGGACATGACGATCTACAAGGAAGAAATCTTCGGCCCCGTGCTGTGCGTGGTGCGCCTGCCGGACATCGGCCACGCGGTGGAACTGATCAACGCCAATGAATTCGGCAATGGCGTGGCGGTGTTTACGCGCGATGGCGGTGTGGCGCGCGAATTCGTGCGGCAAATCCAGGTCGGCATGGTGGGCGTCAATGTACCGCTGCCGGTGCCGATGGCGTTCAACAGTTTCGGCGGCTGGAAGCGCAGCCTGTTCGGCGACCACCACGCTTATGGTCCCGAAGGCGTGCGTTTCTACACGCGCCATAAGGCCGTGATGCAGCGCTGGCCGAATACGGCAAGCGCTGGTGCGGAATTTGCATTCCCACAGATGAAATAAACGTAGGGCGGATTGGCACAGCCAAGCCGCCGGCATGACCAAGCGAACCAAGCCAGGGATAAAAAATGATAGCCTCACTCCAGCACCTGCCACAGCCCAAGGCGTCCAGCGCCGAGCTGGGCGAACAGTTCACCGACCTGGCTCCGCCACTCAATGCGCGCCAGGCTGCCATTGAAAGCGCGCGCTGCCTGTATTGCTACGATGCGCCCTGTACCCGCATCTGCCCGTCGGAAATCGACGTGGCCAGCTTTATCCGCAATATCCACGAGCAGAATATCAACGGCGCGGCGGCCGGCATCCTGAAACAGAATATTCTGGGCGGCAGCTGCTCGCGCGTCTGCCCGACGGAAATCCTGTGCGAAGACGCGTGCGTGCGCAACCACGATGCGGAAGGCCAGCCGGTGAAGATCGGCTTGCTGCAGCGCTATGCGCTGGACCACATGACGTTCACCGAACATCCCTTCCAGCGCGCGGCGTCCACCGGCAAGAAAATCGCCGTGGTGGGCGGCGGTCCGGCAGGCCTGTCGTGCGCGCACCGTCTGGCCATGCTGGGCAACGACGTGGTGATTTACGAAGCGCTGGAAAAAACCGGCGGCCTCAATGAATACGGCATCGCCAAGTACAAGCTGACGGACGACTTCGCGCAAAAGGAAGTGGACTTCCTGCTGGGTATCGGCGGCATCGAAGTGCGCCACGGCCAGCGCCTGGGCGACAACCTGCAGCTGAAAGACTTGCATGCGCAATATGACGCGGTCTTCCTCGGCATCGGCCTGGGCGCGTCGCGCCGGCTGGGCCTGACGGGCGAAGATGCGCCCGGCCTGATGGCGGCCGTCGACTACATCGCGGAATTGCGCCAGGCATCCGACCTGGCCAAGCTGCCGGTGCCGCGCCGCGCCGTCGTGATTGGCGCGGGCAATACCGCCATCGATATGGCCGTGCAAATCCAGCGCCTCGGTGCGGAAGAAGTCACGCTGGTCTATCGCCGCGGTTTCGGCGACATGAGCGCCACCCGCCACGAACAGGACATCGCCAAAGCCAACCAGGTGCGCATGCGCACATGGGCCGCGCCGAAGCAGGTGTTGCTGGATGACGGAGGCAAGGTATGCGGCATGCGCTTTGAAAACACCAAGCTCGATGGCGCGAAACTGGTGGGGACTGGCGTGACGTTCGATATCCCCGCCGACGCGGTCTTCAAGGCCATCGGCCAGGGCATGGACGATACCAGCCTGTCCGATGCGATGGCTGCCACGGTCCAGCGCGACGGCGAAAAGATCCACGTCGACTCGCATTTCCGCACATCGGTGCCCGGCATTTATGCGGGCGGCGATTGCGTGGCGCCGGGGCAGGACCTGACGGTGCAGGCGGTACAGCACGGCAAACTTGCCGCACTGGCCATTCATCAAGACATCCTTTCCAAAGTGGAGGCTGCATAATGGCCGATCTGAGCATCAATTTCTGCGGCATCAAGGCGCCTAACCCGTTCTGGCTGGCCTCCGCGCCGCCGACCGACAAGGCGTATAACGTGGTGCGCGCATTCGAAGCGGGATGGGGCGGCGTGGTCTGGAAAACCCTCGGCGAAGACCCTCCCGCCGTCAACGTGTCGTCGCGCTATTCCGCGCACCACGGCAAGAACCGCGAAGTCCTGGGCTTCAACAATATCGAGCTGATCACGGACCGCGACCTCGACATCAACCTGCGCGAAATCACGGAAGTCAAGAAAGCATGGCCGGACCGCGCCATCGTGGTGTCGCTGATGCTGCCATGCGAAGAAGCCGCATGGGCAGACATCCTGCCGAAAATCGAGGCGACCGGCGCCGATGGCATCGAACTGAATTTCGGCTGCCCGCACGGCATGCCGGAGCGGGGCATGGGTTCCGCCGTGGGCCAGGTGCCGGATTACGTGGAAATGGTGACGCGCTGGTGCAAGCAGCACACGAAACTGCCGGTGATCGTCAAGCTGACGCCGAACATCACGGACATCCGCATGCCGGCCCGCGCCGCGCACAAGGGCGGCGCCGATGCGGTGTCGCTGATTAACACGATCAACTCCATCACGCACCTGGACCTGGACCGCATGGTGGCGTTCCCCGCCGTGGGCAACGCCAGCACGCACGGCGGCTATTGCGGCTCGGCCGTGAAACCCATCGCGCTGAACATGGTGGCGGAAATCGCCCGCGATCCGCAAACCAAGGGCTTGCCGATTTCCGGCATAGGCGGCATCGGCAGCTGGCGCGACGCGGCGGAATTCATTGCGCTGGGCGCCGGCTGCGTTCAGGTGTGCACGGCGGCCATGTTGCACGGCTTCCGCATCGTCGAAGAAATGAAGGATGGCTTGTCGCGCTGGATGGATGAAAAGGGCTACAAGTCGCTGGACGATTTCATGGGCAAGGCGGTGCCGAATACGACGGACTGGAAATACCTGGACATGAATTACAAGGTCATTGCCCAGATCAACCAGGACGACTGCATCAAGTGCGGCCGCTGCTACGTGGCGTGCGAAGACACGTCGCACCAGTCGATTGCGCAAACCATCGACGCGGCCGGCGTGCGCACCTATGAAGTCATCAAGGATGAATGCGTGGGCTGCAACCTGTGTGAAATCACGTGTCCGGTGCAGGGCTGCATCACGATGGTGCCGCAGGATACCGGCAAGCCGTACATGAACTGGACGCAGGATCCGCGTAATCCGCGCAGGGAGGTCAAGGCGGCTTGATCCAGCAGCATGTTGGCAAGTGCAATCCCGTCGTCATCCCCGCGAAAGCCGGGATGACGATCGCGTTTGCGGCAGTTGGCAAGTTCATTCCCGTTCCACCCGATATTGGAGAGATGCAGTGAATAACGACCTGTCCGGCAATACCCAGCTCTGGAACGAAGACCTCGCGCCCACCAGCGCTGCCCAGCGCACGTGGCGCTGGTATCACTTTGCCGCCCTGTGGGTCGGCATGGTGATGTGCATCCCCGCTTACACCTTGTCCGCCAGCTTGATCGAGGGCGGCATGTCGGCCTGGCAAGCCGTGTTCACGGTCTTCCTCGCCAACGCCATCGTGCTGTTGCCGATGCTGGCCATCGGCCACGCGGGCACCAAGTACGGCATTCCGTACGCGGTGCTGGCGCGCGCGTCGTTCGGCACGTCCGGGGCCCGCTTGCCTGCGCTGATGCGCGCGATCGTGGCGTGCGGCTGGTATGGCATCCAGACGTGGTTTGGCGGCCAGATGATTTACACGCTGATCGGCGTGATGCTGGGCGGCGAGATCGGCGGCGCGAAGATTTCCGGCCTCGGCATCAATGGCATGCAATTCCTGTGCTTCCTGGCGTTCTGGGGCATCCAGTTCTGGTACATCGTGCACGGCATGGATGCGATCCGCAAACTGGAAACCTACACGGCGCCGCTGAAAATCATCATCTGCTTCGTGCTGCTGGGCTGGGTCTACCAGAAAGCCGGCGGCTTCGGCCCGCTGCTGGAGCAGCCGTCGCAATTCGTCGACGGCGGCAAGAAGGCCGGGCAATTCTGGAATACGTTCTGGCCATCGCTGACGGCCATGGTGGGTTTCTGGGCCACGCTGGCGCTGAACATCCCCGATTTCACCCGCTTTGCCAAGTCGCAGCGCGACCAGGTGCTGGGCCAGACCGTCGGCTTGCCGGTGCCGATGGGTTTATTGGCCGCGCTGGCCGTGATCGTGACGTCCGCCACCGTTGTCCTGTATGGCAAGGCGCTGTGGGATCCGGTCGACCTGGCCAGCCGCATGACCGGCGTGGCGGTGCTGGTGGCGCTGGTGATCCTGCTGATCGATACCGTCAGCGTCAACCTGGCGGCCAACCTGGTGGGGCCCGCGTATGACTTTTCCGCGCTGGCGCCACGGCACATCAGCTACCGCATGGGCGGCTACATCACCGCGTCGATCGCCATCCTGATGCTGCCATGGAAACTGCTGGAATCCACGCAGGGTTACATCTTCACGTGGCTGATCGGCTATTCCGCGCTGCTGGGTCCCATCGCGGGCATCCTGATCATCGATTACTACCTGGTGCGCAAGACGGAACTGAACGTGGAACAGCTGTACCGCAACGACGGCATCTATTCGTACGGCAGCGGCTGGAACGTGGCCGCCATCGTGGCCTTCGTGGTGGGCGTGGCGCCGAATATTCCGGGCTTCCTGAATGCGGCATTCCCGGCGTCGTTTCCCGGCGTCGCCGATGGCTTTAAAACGATTTATACCTATGCGTGGTTCGTCGGCATTGCGATTTCCGCGCTGGTGTATGGCGTCATGATGAAAGGGAAGGCGGCGCCCGCGCTGCGTCCCGCCACGCAACGATAATCAATCCGGAGACATACAGCATGAGCATACTTATCCGTGGCGGCACCGTCGTCAATGCAGACCGCGCGTTCCGGGCCGATGTGCTGACCGATGGCGACAAGGTGGTGGCGGTCGGAACCAGCCTGGAGGCCCCTAGCGGCGCGAGGATCATCGACGCGGGCGGCCAGTACGTGATGCCGGGCGGGATCGATCCGCACACGCACATGAATTTGCCGTTCATGGGCACGGTCACGCAAGACGATTTCTTCACGGGCACGGCGGCGGGCCTGGCCGGCGGCAACACGACCATCATTGATTTCGTCATCCCCAACCCGCAGCAAAATCTGATCGAAGCGTACCAACAATGGCGCGGCTGGGCGCAAAAGGCGGCGGGCGACTACACCTTCCACGTCGCCATCACGTGGTGGGACGACACCGTGCACCGCGACATGGGCATCCTCGTGCGCGACCATGGCGTCAACAGTTTCAAGCACTTCATGGCGTACAAGAACGCCATCATGGCGGACGATGAAACCCTCGTGAAAAGCTTCCGCCGCGCGCTGGAACTGGGGGCAATCCCCACCGTGCATGCGGAAAACGGCGAACTGGTCTACCAGCTGCAGCAGGACTTATTGAAACGGGGCTTGACGGGACCGTCGTCGCACCCGTTGTCTCGGCCGCCGATGGTGGAAGCGGAAGCGGCCAACCGCGCCATCGCCATTGCCGGTGTGTTGGGCACGCCCGTGTATATCGTGCACGTGTCGTGCGCGGAATCGCTGGAAGCCATCACGCGCGCGCGGGCCAACGGGCAGCGCGTGTATGGCGAAGCGCTGGCGGGCCACCTGATCGTCGACGACAGCGTGTACGCCAGTCCCGACTTCGACTTCGCGGCGGGCCACGTCATGAGCCCGCCGTTCCGCAGCAAGCATCACCAGGATGCGCTGTGGCACGGCCTGCAGGGCGGCAACCTGCACACGACGGCCACCGATCACTGCACGTTCTGCGCGGAGCAAAAGGCGGCGGGCAAGAACGACTTCACGAAAATCCCGAATGGCTGCGCCGGCGTGGAAGACCGCATGGCCGTGATCTGGGATGCGGGCGTCAATACGGGACGCCTGACGCCGTCGGAATTCGTCAAGGTCACGTCCGCCAACGCGGCGCAAATCTTCAACATTTATCCCCGCAAGGGCGTGGTGGCCGTGGGCGCCGACGCGGATATCGTCGTGTGGGACCCGGAAGGTTCGCGCACGATTTCCGCCAGGACCCAGCACAACAAGGGCGGCTTCAATGTCTTCGAAGGCCGCACCGTGAAGGGGATTCCCACGACGACCGTCGCCGCCGGCAAGGTGGTCTGGCGTGGCGGCCAATTGATGGCGGTGGAGGGCGCGGGCCGGCATATCGACCGCCCCGCATTCGTCCCCGTCAGCGCAAAATAAGCAGGAGCAGCGAACATGAACGATTTACATATCAACGGCGACCGCCTGTGGTCATCCCTGATGGAACTGGCAAAGATCGGCGCCACGGAAAAGGGCGGCGTCAAGCGCCTGACGCTGACAGACCTCGACAAGCAGGGCCGCGACCTGGTCACCGGCTGGGCGCGTGACGCGGGATTGAGCATCACGATCGACCAGATCGGCAATGTCTTCATGCGCCGCGATGGCGAAGACAATACGCTGCCGCCCGTCATGACGGGCAGCCATATCGACACCCAGCCCACGGGCGGCAAGTTCGATGGCAATTACGGCGTGCTGGCCGGGCTGGAAGTGGTGCGCACGCTGAACGACAAGGGCATCAAGACCCGGGCGCCGATCGAAGTGGCGTTCTGGACCAACGAGGAGGGATCCCGCTTCGTGCCCGTGATGATGGGCTCCGGCGTGTTTTGCGGCGCGTTCACGCTGGACCATGCGTATGCGGCCAAGGATGTCGAAGGCAAGACCGTCAAGGGCGAGCTGGAACGGATCGGCTACAAAGGCGACCAGGTGCCGGGCCAGCATCCGATCGGCGCGTATTTCGAAGCGCACATCGAGCAGGGCCCCGTGCTGGAGGATGCGGACAAGGTGATCGGTGTGGTGCCTGCCGTGATGGGTTTGTCGTGGTACGACTGCACGGTGACGGGCATGGAAGCCCACGCGGGTCCCACGCCCATGCATTTGCGCAAGGATGCGATGCAAGTGTCGACCCGCATCATCCAGGAAGTGGTGGCCATCGCCAACCGCTATCCGCCCTATGGCCGAGGCACGGTGGGCATGATGCAAGTGTTCCCCAACAGCCGCAACGTGATTCCCGGCGAAGTAAAATTCAGTATCGACCTGCGTAACGTCAACGATGCGTTGCTGAATACCATGCACGAGGAAATGCTGGCGTTCGTGGAAAAAACGCGCCAGGAAACCGGCTTGGGCATCCAGATCGAGCGCGTGTCATATTACCCGCCATGCCCGTTCCACCCGGATTGTGTGGATGCCGTACGCAAGGCCACGGCGAAGCTCGGGTACTCCACGATGGATGTGGTGTCCGGCGCCGGCCACGACGCGATTTACGCGGCCCGCGTGGCGCCGGCCGGCATGATTTTCGTGCCGTGCAAGGATGGCATCAGCCACAATGAAATCGAAGATGCCAAAGCGGAACATCTGGAAGCCGGGTGCAACGTGTTGCTGCATGCGATGCTGGAGCGGGCGGGCGTGGCATAGCGTCGCGTAGCGGCGACGGCGCATGGGTATAATCGGTTATCGCAGTCCGACTACCCATGGGCACAAACCGATGAGCGACGACACACGCGTGCAGCAACTGGAACAGGATGCACAGCGGTTGGGCGCGCGCCTGACCGCCACCTTGGAAAGCATTTCCGATGCTTTCCTGATGCTGGACCGTGACTGGCGCCTGACGTTCATCAACCGCGAAGCGGAACGCTTGCTGCACTGCCAGCGCGCGCAAGTGCTGGGTGTCAACGTCTGGGACGTTTTTCCGGAAGCGGTGGGCGGGCCGTATTACCGTGCCTACCATCAGGCCGTTGAAACAGGGCAAGTAGCGTGGTTCGAGGAATATTACGAACCGCTGAACTTGTGGACGGAAGTGCGGGCCTACCCCGGCGACGATGGCCTGGCGATTTATTTCCTCGATATCAGCCAGCGCAAGGCGCAGGAAGCGGAGTTGCACCGCCTGGCATTCCATGACCGCCTCACCGGTCTGCCCAACCGCCAGTTGCTGGCCGAGCGTATCGGCCATGCGCTGCAGCGGCACCGGCAATCGGGCGAAACGGGCGCCATGCTGTTTCTCGACCTCGATCACTTCAAGATCGTCAACGATGCCCATGGGCATGAAAAAGGCGATCACTTGCTGCGCCTCGTGGGCGAACGCTTGCAAGGCCTGGTCAGCGAAGCGGATACCGTGGCGCGTTTTGGCGGCGATGAATTCGTCATGTTGCTGGAAGACCTGGGGACGGATGTGCAGGCCGCCGCGCAGCGTGCGCAGGCAGTGGCGTCCCGGGTGCTGCAATCGTTCAGCGCACCGTTTGTCATGGACGGCATCTACCAATACAGCACGCCCAGCGTGGGGCTGACGATGCTGGACGGGAGCGGCGCCAGCGTCGACCAGCTGGTCAGGCGGGCCGACCTCGCGATGTACCATGCCAAGGCGGCAGGGCGGAATATGGCGTGCTGGTTCGAACCGGACATGGAGCAGCGGGTCGCCGTGCGGGCGGCGCTGGAAGCGGATTTGCGCCACGCGCTGAACCAGGGCCAGTTTGAACTGTATTACCAGCCCCAGTGCGATATGCAGGGACGCATGACCGGTGTGGAAGCGCTGGTGCGCTGGAATCACCCGCAACGGGGCCTGGTGCCGCCAGTGGAATTCATCCCGGTGACGGAGGAAACGGGCTTGATCGTGCCGCTGGGACGGTGGGTGCTGGAAACCGCGTGCACGCTGCTGGCGCAATGGGCGGGCGCGCCGCGCACGGCGGGTTTGCGGGTGGCGGTCAATGTCAGCGCGCAGCAATTCCAGCGGCCTGATTTTGTCGAGCAAGTACTGGCGGTGCTGGCTGCGACCGGGGCGCCGCCGCAGCGGCTGATGCTGGAATTGACGGAAAGCCTGCTGTTGACGGATGTGGAAGGGACGGTCGGCAAAATGGCGCGGTTGCGCGACGCGGGTGTCGGCTGCGCGCTGGATGATTTCGGCACCGGCTATTCATCGCTGGCGTACCTGCACCGCCTGCCGCTGGCGGAATTGAAAATCGACCGCTCATTCATCTGGGACGCGGACAATGAGCGCCATGGCGGCGCCATCGTGCACACGATCGCGGGACTAGGTAAGGCCATGTGCCTGGATGTGATGGCCGAAGGCGTGGAAACGGAACGCCAGCGCGCCTTCATCGCGGCGGCGGGCTGCCATGGCTACCAGGGGTATTTGTACTGCAGGCCGATGCCGATGCCGCAACTGGCGGAATGGATGTCAAAACACCAAGCTCCACTCAGTTGAGCAACTTTCACGTATCATGCAGGCTGACCCAAGCCAGCGTGACACCGTGTACCGATATGACCTGATCAGCTGCCATGATTGCGGCGTGCTGCATCGCCGCCGCCTCCTGGCTCCCCGCGACAAGGCGCGCTGCGTGCGCTGCCGCTCCGTCCTGTACCGGGGCGTGGATCCCGACTTGAACCGCATCGCCGCCATTACGCTGGGCGCGCTGATTATCTTTATCATTGCGCAGCTGTCGCCCATCGTGCGGCTGGAAATGAATGGCAACAGTTCCACCTCCACGCTGCCGGGCGCGATTGCTATCATGTGGGGGCAGGGCATGCGCGCGGTTTCCGTGTGCGTGGCGCTGTTTACCATTGTTTTCCCCGCCATCGAACTGTGTTCCGTGCTGTACGTGGCGCTGGGTTTGCGCGGCGGGGTTCGTCCGCCCGGCATGGACTGGCTGCTGCGGGCCGTGCGCAAGGCGCGCGAATGGGGCATGACGGAAGTGCTGATGATCGGCATCCTGATTGGCCTGATCAAGATGACCAGCATGTCGAAGGTGATCATCCAGCCCGGATTGCTGGCGTTTGGCGCATTGACCCTGATGATGGCGGTGGAAGCGTCGCTCGATCCGCGCCTGCTGTGGAATGCCGGCGACCGGCTGGGCGCCGGCGTGCCGCTGGCGCAGGCCGAACGCGATGCGCTGGACAACAAGGCGCCCATGCTGGCTTGCCACGATTGCGGGCTGGTGGCGGCCGACCGTGGCCGCGATGGGCAGCGCTGCCAGCGTTGCGGCTGCAAGCTGCATCGCCGCAAACCGGACAGCATCATGCGCACCTGGGCCTACCTGATCGCCGCCGCCATCCTGTATATTCCCGCCAACCTGCTGCCCGTGCTGAACACGGATTCCCTGTATGGCAACAAGGACGACACGATTATTTCCGGCGTGGTGTATTTCTGGGATACGGGGGCGCCGGAACTGGCCGTGATTATTTTCGTGGCCAGTATCGTGGTGCCGATGCTGAAGCTGGCCGCATTGTCGCTGCTGGCGTGGACCGCGCAGCGCCGCTCGCACTGGCGGCCCATGCAGCGCACGGTGCTGTACCGGATGGTGGAATTCATCGGCCGCTGGTCGATGCTGGATATTTTTGTGATTACCGTCAGCGTGGCGCTGGTGCGCTTCGATGCCATGGCGATGATGACGCCGCGCCCCGGTGCGCTGGCGTTTTGCTCCGTGGTGGTGCTGACCATGTTTGCGGCGCTGGAATTCGATCCCCGCCTGATCTGGGATCCGATCAAGAACAAGAATGGAGTACGACATGTCTGAACAGGAAGGCTTGCCGGAGCCGAACGTCGATAAAAAAGGCCGCTACCTGCCGTCGCTGGTGTGGCTGGTGCCGCTGCTGGCCGCGCTGATCGGCCTGGTGCTGGTGGTGCAGGCGGTATTGGACCAGGGCCCGACCGTGGTGGTCAGCTTCCGCAGCGGTGACGGGCTGGAAGCGGGCAAGACGCGCGTCAAATACAAGGACGTCGACATCGGCCTGGTGCGCTCGATCGCGCTGGACCCGGATTTGTCGAAGGTGCTGGTCACCATTGAAATGAGCAAGGAAGCGAAGCGCTTCACGGCGGCCGATACGCGTTTCTGGGTGGTGCGTCCGCGCGTGGGCGCAAGCGGTGTGTCGGGGCTGGGCACCTTGCTGTCGGGCGCCTACATCGGTGTCGACGCCGGCAAGGGGGCGCTGGGCCATACGCAATTCACGGGGCTGGAACGGGCGCCGCCGGTCACGGTGGACCAGAAGGGCACGGTCTTCAGCCTGCACGCGGAAAGCCTGGGATCGGTCGACGTGGGGGCGCCCGTGTTTTACCGCCGCATCCCGGTGGGGCAGGTGACGGATTACGTGCTGGACCCGGAAGGAATGGGCGTGTCGATGCGCGTTTTTGTGAATGCGCCATATGACCAGTACGTGGGCAGGAATACGCGCTGGTGGCACGCGAGCGGTGTCGATGTCCGGCTCGACTCCAGCGGCTTCAAGGTCAACACGCAATCGCTGGCGGCGCTGCTGGTGGGCGGCATTGCCTTTGAAACGCCGGGCGGGCGCAAGCCGGAAGCGGCGGCATCGGCCGGCGCGCATTTCCTGCTGGCGGAAGACCAGGCCAGCGCGCTGCGCGAACCGGATGGCGAAGCGATTACCAGCGTGTTTTACTTCGACCAGTCGCTGCGCGGGCTGGCGGTGGGGGCGCCGGTGGACTTCCGGGGCATCGTGCTGGGCGAAGTGCGCTCGGTGGGCGTGGAATACGACCCGGCCAAGAAGAGTTTCCGCATGCCGGTCACGGTGGACATGTATCCGGCCCGCCTCGGCAAGCGCTTCCGCCAGGCGCTGGCGGCGGACCCGGACAAGGTGGGGCCGGAAGTACTGGAGCGCCTGGTCAGCCGTGGCTTGCGTGCGCAACTGCGCACCGGAAACCTGTTGACGGGACAGCTGTATATCGCGCTGGACTTCTTCCCGAATTCGCCGTCCGTCAAGCTGGACATCGAGCAATCGCCGCTGGAGTTGCCGACCATCCCGAACAGCCTGGACGAATTGCAGACGCAGCTGGCCAGCATTGCGCGCAAGCTGGACAAGGTGCCGTTCGACCAGATTGGCGACAACCTGAACACCACGCTGAAAAATGCCAATGCGCTGCTGCGCCAGCTGGACAAGGAAACCATGCCGGAAATGAAGTCGACGCTGGCGTCGGCCAAGCAAACGTTCGCGGCGGCCGAGCAATTGCTGCAAAAGGATGCGCCGGTGCAGGCTGACTTGCGCGAAGCGCTGCAGCAACTGACGCAAACCATGCAATCGCTGAATGCCTTGTCCGATTACCTGGAGCGGCATCCGGAATCGCTGTTGCGCGGCAAGAAAGGGGACAACAAGTGAAATCGATATTGACCATGCTGTTATCCGCCGCCGCGCTGGCGGGCTGCGCGCATTCGACGCCGCCGGAACGTTTTTACAGCCTCAGTTCCGGCATGCCTGCGGCGGCGCCGGCGAGTGCCGCGTCGCGCGCGCCGCTGTATTTCGAGCTGGCTGCCGTGGCCGTGCCGCAGCAGGTGAACCGCAGCCAGCTGGTGGTGACGGTGGGCGAGGGACGGGTGGAATTGCTGGAACAGCAGCGCTGGTCCGCGCCGCTGTCATCGGAAATCGGCCAGGTGCTGTCGCTGGGCATCACCACGGAACTGGGCGCCGTGGACGTGTACCGCACGGCGGCGCCGGACGCCGCTCCCGTCTACCGCATCAGCGCCAGCATCCAGCGCTTCGAATCGGCGCCGGGCAAATCGGCATTGATCGACGCCGTCTGGAGCGTGCGCCGCGCGGGACAGACCAAGGTACTGGCGTGCCGCACGGTGGCGGAAGAGCCGGTGCCCGACAACTATGACGCGCTGGTTGCCGGTCACCGCCGCGCCATGGCGCGCATCGCGGCCGCCGTCTCGAAGGGCGTGCTGGCACTGGCCGCCGGCGGCAACGCCTGCCCCTGAGCGGCAACCCCTACGGGGTTTTCAGCGATTCGACCAGCTCGCGCGCGTAGCCGGGCAGGGCGTCGACTTCCCGTACGCAGATCAGTAATTTGCGGACGGCCCAGGCGTCCGTCAGCTTGACGTGGCGGATCGTCATCGCGCCCTGCGCGCGCAGGACCGCTGATTCGGGCAGGACCGCCACACCGGCGCCGCCGGCCGCCATGCGGCAGACAGCGTCCAGGCTGCGCAGGCGGACGCGGTAGGCCAACCGCTTGCCGGTCTTCGCCGCCTGTTCCGCCACGTATTTTTGCAGCGCGCTGTCGCCCGCCAGACCGATGAATTCATACCCCAGCGCTTCTTCAAAGGCGGCGCTGCGGCGGCGCTTCAGTTGCAGCGCCAGCGGGTGGCCGGGCGACATGGCCAGCACCAGCTGGTCGTCGCGGAACGGGAACGTTTGCAATCCGCTGTAGTCGACCGAGTCGGCAATCACGCCGATATCGGCCAGGCCGTCGCGCATGGCCTGCACGATGTCGTAGGACAGCCGCTCTTCCAGGTCGATATTGACTTGCGGGTGCGACGCCATGAAACCCGCCAGTGCCTCGGGCAGGAATTCGGCCAGCGCCGACGTATTGCACAGCACACGGATCTGCCCTTTCAGCCCGGAGGCATGCTGCCCCAGGTCGGCCCGCATGCGCTGCATTTGCTGCGTGATGACGCGTGCATGGTGCAGCAAGGTGCGGCCCGCATCGGTGGGTTCCACGCCGCGCCGGTCCCGCTCCAGCAGCGGCACGCCCAGCACGTCTTCCATGCCCCGGATGCGCGCACTGGCCGACGCCAGCGCCAGGTGCGTCAGCTCGGCCCCGGCCGTGATGCTGCCGCTTTCCGCCACGGCCAGGAACAGTTTCAAGTCGGTGAGATCGAACCGCATGGATGGCCTGCCTTCGGATAATACGAAACCAGCCTGAGTATATGCCACATTTCCACGGCTTGTCCCGCATGCCAGACTGCATCCATGGACAACATCATCTACATCACGCTGGTTTTCGTACTGGCAGGCGCCGTCAAAGGCATGACCGGCATGGGCTTGCCCACGGTCGCGGTGGCCTTGCTCAGCCTGGTCATGCGGCCGATGGAGGCGGCGGCGCTGCTGGTCGTGCCTTCGCTTTTAACGAATGTATGGCAATTGCTGTCCGGCGCGCCGGTGTTGCCGCTGCTGCGCCGGCTGTGGCCCATGATGGCGGGCATTTGCATCGGCACGCTGCTGGCCGGCGCCGCGGCGCTGGATGCGCCGTGGGCGGTGGGCGCGCTGGGAATGGCGCTGGTGGCCTATGCCTTGCTGGGATTGACGGCGGTGCGCTGGCGCGTGGCGCCGGCCATGGAAGGCGTGCTGTCGCCGTTGGCGGGCGCCATGACGGGGGCTCTGTCGGCCGCCACCGGCGTGTTCGTGGTGCCGGCCGTGCCATATTTGCAGTCGCTGGAACTGGACAAGGATGAATTGGTGCAGGCGATGGGGCTGTCGTTCACGGTGTCGACGGTGGCGCTGGCCGTGGCGCTGGCGGCGCGCGACGCGTGGCAGCCGGCCATGGCGGGCATGTCGTTCCTGGCCCAGTTGCCGGCGCTGGCGGGCATGCTGATCGGCCAGCGGTTGCGCGACCGCATGCGGCCCGCGCTGTTCCGGCGCTGCTTCCTGCTGGCGCTGGTGGTGCTGGGCATGCACCTGGCGCTGCAGTGGGCGTGGCACTAGGGCGTCAGGGCGGCAGCAGGCGGATCACGTCGGCGATCCGTTCCCGCAGCCACATGTGGGCGGGATCGTGATCCACGTTGGCGTGCCAGTATAAATGGTTGTCGATCGACGGCAGCGGCAGCGGCAGCGGCAGGATCTGGTGATTGAATTGCTGGTTCAGCACGCGGCCATAGCGGGCCGGCATGGTCAGCAGAAAATCTGTCTGACTGACCACGCTGCACGCCGTGAAATAGTGCTGGCAGCGCATGCGGATGCGGCGCTGCAAGCCGCGCCGCGACAATTCCACGTCTTCCAGGCTGGGGCCGCTGCGCCGCGCGCTGACCTGAATATGCTGCTGGCGCAGGTACAGGTCCAGGTCCAGTTCACCCTGCACTGACGGGTGGCCTCGGCGCGCAAAGACCACGGTGTCGTCGCCTGGCAGGCGCAGCATGCGGATGTGTTCGGACAGCGGCAACAGCACGTCGATGCCCGCATCCACCGTGCCGGCCGCCAGTTCACTTTCCAGTTCCGTACGCGCCATGCGCAGCACGTTGACGCCCACCATCGGCGCCTGCGCGGCAATGGCCGCCATCAGCGGCGGCAGCAGGTTCGGTTCCACCACGTCGCGCATGGCCAGCGTGAAGGTCCGCTCGCTGGAGGCGGGATCGAAGCGTTCGGCACTGTTGACCGTCAATTCCAGCCCCCGCAGCGCGTTGCGCACCTGGCTGACGATATTGCGCGCCAGCGGCGTCGGCGCCATTTCGTGACCCTGGCGCTCGAACAGGGGATCGCCCAGCAACTGGCGCAAACGGCCCAGCGCGTGGCTGACGGCGGGCTGCGTCAAGTTCATTTTCTGGCTGGCGCGCGTCAGGCTGCGTTCCGTGTAGATCGCGTCAAACACGACGAACAGGTTCAGGTCAACCTTGGATATATGCATGGCATTAATTCCGTCGCATAAAAACTATTCATTTGATGAATTCTACAGTGCGCGATAAGCTGGAAGCTAATCAATTGCAGTCGGGAGCACAGCATGGGACAGATTTACCTGGTACGCCACGGACAGGCATCGTTTGGTTCCGCCAATTACGACCAGTTATCCGCGCTGGGGTTCGAGCAGGCGCGCCTGCTGGGCCAGTGGTTCGGCAATAACCACCAATCGTTCGGGCGGGTGGTCTGCGGCGGCATGGTGCGCCACCGGCAGACCGCCGACACGTGCCTGGGCGCGATGCCGCGCCAGGCGCTGGTGGACACCGAATGGGTGACCGATCCGGGTTTCGCGGAATTCAATCACGTGGAAGTCATCGTCAAGCATTGCCCGGAGTTTGCCAGCCCGGAGCAATTCAAGGCATATGCCGCGCAACAGCCGGACCAGAAGCGCGTGTTTGAACAGGTGTTCGTGGCGGCCATGGAGCGCTGGATGAGCGGCCGGCACGATGGCGATTACTCGGAAACGTGGCAGGGCTTCCAGGACCGCTGCGTGGCGGCGTTGAAGCGCTTGACGGACGAAGCGGAAACCGCGGAATCGTCGACCATCGTGTTTACGTCCGGCGGTGTGATTTCCGTGCTGTGTAAGGAATTGCTGGGACTGCCGGATCGCAAGACCATGGAGCTGAACTGGACCATTGCCAACGGTTCCGTCACCAAGCTGCAGCACCGCCGCAGCGGCACCAGGGTGTCGTACTTCAATAACTTCGCGCACCTGGAGTGGCTGGGAGAAAACGGCAGCGTAACCTATCGCTAACCACGCGAACGATAGTGCTTTTGGGGCCAGGCCCCAAATTGTCGAGTGCTTTGTTGCAGGCGAAAAAAAACCGGACCTCTGTCGAGTCCGGTTTTTTGTTGGGGAAGCAGAAACTTACGCTTTGGCCTTGAAGTTACGCAGGAAGTGCAACAGCGCCAGCGCGCCCAGTTCCGCGTCGTCGGCGGTCATGGTTTCCAGCGGGTTGTGGCTGATGCCGCCATTGCCGCAGCGGGTGAACAGCATGGCCTGGTCGCACAGGTGGGCGATCGCCATTGCATCGTGGCCGGCGCCGGACAGCAGGTCGAAGCGCGGCAAGCCCGTGGTTTCCACCGCGGCGCCCAGTTGGTCCATCAGCCATGGCGCGCACGGTGCGGCGTTGGCTTCCACGACTTTTTCCAATTTGACTTCGATGAAACGGCGTTCGCAGATTTCGTTGATGCCGTCCAGGATGTCTTTCACGGCGGCTTCGCGCACCTTGTCGTCGGCAGCGCGGATGTCCAGCGACAGCTTGCAGGCGCCAGGAATCACGTTGACGGAACCGTTCGGTACTTGCAACTGGCCGACGGTGCCCACCAGCGATTCGATGTTGGCGCAGCGTTTTTCCACCAGCAGCACGATTTCCGCGGCGGCGGCGGCAGCATCCTTGCGCATGTACATTGGCGTGGTGCCGGCGTGCGATGCCAGGCCTTTCAGTTCCACCAGGTAGCGCGAGCTGCCCGCAATCGCGGTCACCACGCCCAGCGGCAAGCCTTTACCGACCAGTACCGGACCCTGTTCGATGTGCACTTCCACGAACGCGGCAATTTTCGAAGGATCGCGCGCGATGCCGGGAATGTTGGCGACATTGTGGCCGGCAGCTTCGATGGCTTCACGCATGGTGACGCCGTCCGCATCTTTCGCGTCCAGCAGGTTCAGGTCGAAGCGGCCGGTAATCGCGTTGGAGCCGAGGAAGGTCGAACGGAAACGCACGCCTTCTTCTTCCGCGAAACCAATGATTTCAAAGTCGAACGGCAGTTTTTCGCCTTGCTGGTTCAAGTGCTTGACGATGGCGATCGGCAGCAGGATGCCCAGACGGCCGTCGTACTTGCCGCCATTGCGCACGGTATCGTAGTGCGAGCCGGTCAGCAGGGTCTTGGCGTTCGGGTTGCCGGACAGGTAGCGGCCCACCACGTTGCCCACGTCGTCGATGTGCACTTGCATGCCCGCTTCGCGCATCCACGACGCCAGTTGTTCCGCCGATTTGCGGTGCGCATCGGTCATGTAGGCGCACGTCAGGCCGCCGTCCTCGTCGCTCCACTGCGCCAGGTCTTCCGACCATTGCATGATGGTGGGGCCGAAGTCCAGCTTGTTGCCGGTCAGGTCGTTGATGCGCATTTCCGCGATGCGGTGGATCTGGCGCAGGCACTCGTGCAGCTCGTCGTCGCGCTGGTTGCGCGAACGGCGCGTGAACGTGGCGATGATTTGCTGGCGGTTCAAGCCTTTGCCGGTCGGGCCTTTGACGGCCAGGATGAAGGGGAAGCCGAACTTCGCGTTGTAGTCGGCGTTGAGCTTTTGCAGCGTGGCGAATTCTTCCGCGCTGCACTGGTTCAGGCCGGAAGTGGCCTGTTCGTTGGTCGATTCCGCCGTCAGTTCACCACGGACGGCGGCCTTGCCTGCCAATTCCGGGTGGGCGCGGATCAGGCCCAGTTGTTCGTCCAGCGAGGCGTTCGTGACTTCCGCCTGCAACGCCTGCTTCAGCGCGGTCACAGTGGCAAACGGACGCTTGGCCGCCGCACGCTGAGGAATCCATGGCGAATGTTCATAGATGCCGTGCAGGCGTTCGGTGAAGGTGCTGACGTCGCAGCTATTCAGTTCGGAGAGTGTAGTCATCGTTATATCCATCCTTGGAGCTTCGATGATATAACCGCCCGTTTAAGCGAGATATAGTTACTTTCCTATGAGCTTTATACGTACAGTCATACCGACCGTGTGCGTTACTTGCCGAGCGCCTTGGCGGCCGCGCTGACCTGGTCGCGCAGCCATTTGTGTTCCGGCGCCTGGTGCACCCGCTCGTGCCACAACTGGTAAAAGCGCAGCGGCGGGAATTTGATCGGCACATTGTAGATCTTCAGCGGCAGCGATTTTTCATGGAAGCGCAGGAACTGGCGGCCGGTGGTCAGCACCAGGTCCGTTTGCGTGACCATATACGGAATCAGGCCGAAATACGCGGATTCCACCAGCACATTGCGGCGCATGCCCTGGCGCTCCAGGAATTCATCGATGACGCCATGATAACCCGGCAGCAATTGCGACGGCGCCACGTGCGGCAGCGCCAGGTAGTCTTCCACCGTCATGGCGTCGTTTTCCGTGCGGCGCGCATACGGGCTGTTGGCATTCATCGCGCACACGATCGGGTCTTCGAACAGCTTCGACATGTGCAAGTGTTCCGGCGGTTCTTCCCAGTTGGCGATCACCAGGTCCATGTCGCCGTCGGACAACAGCCGCACGTAATCGACGTCCGGCCCCAGGTTGTGGATCACCACGCGGCTCAGCGGCGAACCGCGGCGCAGCATGCAAACGATGCTGGGCAGGAATTGCGTGTCGAGGTAATCCGGTGCGGCAATGTGGAAAGTGCGCGCTTCTTCCTGTGGCACGAACGGCGTTTTCTTGACGAACAGGCTCTCCGTTTCATCGAGGATGCGCTTGGCCGGTTTCAACAGGCTTTCGCCGTGCTGGGTCGGCACCATGCCGCGCGCACCGCGCACCAGCAGGGGATCGCCCGTCAATTCGCGCAGCTTGCGCAGCGACGCGGAAATCGATGGTTGCGGCTGATTCAGTTTGAGGGCCACCCGCGAAACATTTTTTTCCACCAACAGCAGGTAGAGGATGCGGATCAGGTGGAGGTCGAGGTTTTTTGGCAAGCTGTTCATGCGCACCCCTTTATATCGGATCGAATATGTTAAATATACGATATATTTCACGGACGTGGCACGAAAACCGTTTATTGTCGGTAAATTGCCGCTAATCCATATCTGAGGAATCCATGGACGCCTTCGCCTATCTGATCCCTTACGGCCTTGAATGGCTGAACTTGATCGTCCGCTGGCTGCACATCATCACGGGCATCGCATGGATCGGCGCATCGTTTTACTTCGTCTGGCTGGATAACTCGATCCGCCCGCCATCGCCCGGTTCCGAACTGGCCAAGAAAGGCGTGTCCGGCGAACTGTGGGCCGTGCACGGCGGCGGCTTCTACAACCCGCAAAAATATCTCGTCGCCCCCAAGGAATTACCGGCCGAACTGCACTGGTTCAAATGGGAAGCGTATACCACCTGGCTGTCCGGCATCGCACTGCTGACCATCGCGTATTACTTCAACGCGGAAGCCATGATGGTCGACAAGAGCGTGGCGAACCTGACGGGCTTGCAGGCGGTCGGCATCGGCATCGCGTCGCTGGTGATTGGCTGGACCGTATATGACGTGCTGTGCCGCTCGCCGCTGGGCAAGCACGACGCGGCGTTCGGTGTTGTGATTTTCCTGTTGCTGACCTTTGCCTGCTGGGTGCTGACGCACTTCCTCAGCGGCCGCGCCGCTTACATCCACGTGGGCGCCATGATCGGCACCATCATGGTGGGCAACGTCCTGATGTCGATCATTCCCGGCCAGCGCCGCATGGTGGAAGCCATGCGCGCGGGCGGCTTGCCGGACCCGGTGCATGGCATCAAGGCCAAGCAGCGCAGCGTCCACAATAATTACTTCACGCTGCCGGTGCTGTTCATCATGATCAGCAACCACTATGCGATGACGTACCGCAGCGACAAGGCGTGGCTGGTGCTGGCGCTGATCATGGCTGCCGCCGTGTTCATCCGCCACTTCTTCAACCTGCGCCACAAGGAGCGCATCGAACCGATCTACCCGCTGATCGGCGTGGCCCTGCTGCTGGTGGTGGCCGTCATGATCGCGCCGCAAAAGCCGGCCGCTCCCGCCGCCGGCGCCGACCCGGCCGCGCAATTTGCGAAAGTGCAGGGCGTCATTGCACAGCGCTGCGCCACCTGTCACTCCGCCACGCCGACCCAGCCGGGATTCGCCACCGCGCCATCGGGCATCACGCTGGATAACGAAGCGCAAATCCGCCAGAACGCGGAAAAAATCTACAAGCAAGCCGTGCAACTGAAGGCCATGCCGATCGGGAATCTCACCAATATGACCGATGCGGAACGGGCTGTCGTGGCCACCTGGTATGAAGGCGGAGCCAAATAAGCGGCGCCAAATAAGGAGAAAGCTCAATGAGCAATGAAGAAAAGCTGATCAAGTGGATCGACGACCACTTCGACGAGGAAGTGGCGTTCATGCAGCAAGTGCTGCGCGTGCCGACCGACACCCCGCCCGGCAACAACGCGCCGCATGCCGACATGATCGCGGAAGCCGTCAAAGCCTATGGCTGGACCGCGGAAAAACACGTGGTGCCGGAACAGGTGGTGCGCGACTATGGCATGGAAGCCATCACCAACCTGATCATCCGCCGCCCGTATGCGGAGAGCGGCCCGACCGTGGCGCTCAACGCCCATGGCGACGTGGTGCCGCCCGGCGATGGCTGGACCTATCCACCCTATGGCGGCGTGATCGACAATGGCTACATTTATGGCCGCGCGGCCGCCGTGTCGAAATGCGACTTCGCGACCTACATCTTTGCCGTGCGCGCACTCGAAGCGCTCGGCGTGCCATTGAAAGGCAAGCTGGAACTGCATTTCACGTATGACGAGGAATTCGGCGGCTTGCTGGGGCCGGGCTGGATCCTGCAACAGAAATTGACGAAGCCGGACTTCGTGATCGCGGCCGGTTTCAGTTACGCCATCGTCACGGCGCACAACGCGTGCCTGCAATTTGAAATCACGGTCAATGGCAAATCCGGCCACGGCGCCATGCCGGAAACGGGCCACGACGCGCTGCAAGCGGCGGCGAAAATTCTCAATGCGCTGTACGGCCAGTTGCCGGAACTGAAAAAGATCAAGTCCAAGGTGCCGGGCATCGACAGCCCGACCATGCTGGTGGGGCGCATCGATGGCGGCACCAACACCAATGTGGTGCCGGGCAAGGTCGTCATGAAAATGGACCGCCGCATGATCCCGGAAGAAGATCCGGTGGCGGTGGAAGCGCAAGTGCGCGCACTGATCGAAGACGCGGTGCGGGGCGAACCCGGCATCACGGTCGACATCCGCCGCATCCTGCTGTCGCATGCGCTGCGCCCGCAACCGGGCACGGACAAGCTGGTCGCCAACCTGCAGAAAAACGCGAAAACCATCCTGGGCGAAGATATCCCGGCGGTCGGTACGCCGCTGTATGCCGATGCGCGCCTGTATGGCGAGCAGGGCATCCCGGCCGTGCTGTATGGCGCGGGACCCCGCTCGGTGCCGGAATCGAATGCGAAGAAGGCCGACGAGCGGTTGGCGCTGGATGATTTGCGCAAGGCTACCAAGATTGTGGCGATGACCTTGGCGGATTTTTTGGCGTGACGAGAGATGTGGAAGCTTTAAGGATCAACTAAGTTGCATCGACGAAAGTTGCCATATCTGAACTTTGCGGAGTGGCAATGCTTTCTTCGATCCTGCAGCGCCTGGCGCTGGCTGCCATCCGTGTTTACCAGCGCTGGCTGTCGCCCCATAAAGGGTTTGTCTGCGCATTCCGGGTCCATACCGGACGCGACAGTTGTTCCGCATATGGTTACCGGGTGATCAGCCGGTATGGCGTGCCGGCCGGCATGGCGTTGTTGCGGCGGCGGCTTGCTGATTGCGGTACGCAGCACCGGTTGCATGCTCCGGCCCGCCTGCCGCAAAAAGGGTTGCGGCAACAGCACGGGTTTTGCGATCTGCCGTGCGATGTGCTGGCGTGTGACTTGCCGTTCAATGCGGTGCCATTGGACTTGGCCTGCAGTACCGCGGAGTGCGGTTGCGATATTGCCCGGATATGGGACAGAAGGAAGAATGAACGCTCGTAGCAGAGGTCGCGCTCCCAAAAACAAACGGCCGGGCCGCTTGAGGGCAGTCCGGCCGTTCTGCTGAAAGCGGTGCGTTACTTCTTCAGCGTGCTTTCAAACAGCTTGTAAATGCGGCGGTACTGGTCATACCAGCTCTCCGGCTGCACGTACGCGTGGCGCTCGAGCGGGTAGCTGGCCAGTTCCCAGTTGTCTTTTTTCAGCTCGATGAAGCGCTGCGCCATGCGCACGGAATCCTGGTAGAACACGTTGTCGTCCACCATGCCGTGGGCAATCAGCAGGTTGCCTTTCAGGTTTTCCGCATATTCGATCGGCGACGATTTTTTATACGCTTCCGGGTCCACGTCCGGGGTGTTCAGGATGTTGGCCGTATATTCGTGGTTGTACGTGGTCCAGTCCGTCACGGGACGCAGCGCCGCGCCGGCCTTGAACAATTCCGGCTGGCGCAGCAGCGCCATGAACGTCATGAAGCCGCCATAGCTGCCGCCATAGATGCCGACCTTGTCGATGTCGCCCTGGTGGTTGGCCGCCATCCAGTGCGCGCCATCGACGTAGTCGTCCAGTTCCGGGTGGCCCATCTGGCGGTAAATCGCCGTACGCCAGTCGCGCCCGTAACCTTTCGATGCGCGGTAATCCATGTCCAGCACGATGTAGCCTTTTTCCACCAGCAGGTTGTGGAACATCTGTTCGCGGAAATAGTTCGGGAAACGGTTGGTGGTGTTTTGCAGGTAGCCGGCGCCATGCACGAACAGCACGACCGGGTATTTCCTGCCCGGCTCCAGGTTCGCAGGGCGGTACAGCTTGGACCAGATCGGACCGCCGCCATGCGTGGATGGCACGGCCACCATTTGGGGTTCGATCCACGTGCGCGCCTTGTAATCCGGCGTACGGGTGTCGGTGAGCTTGACGGTCGCGCCGCCCTGCACGGCTACCGTGGCCAGCTGCGCCGGCGTGTACGACGACGAATAATGCACCAGCAGCTTGCGCTCGTCCGGCGACAACGTGAATTGTTCGACGCCGCCATTGAGCGCCGTCGCTTCGCGCACGGCCGCGGTTTTCGCCTCGACCGCGCACACTTCATAGGTACCCGGCGTCTTGCGGTTGCACAGCAGGTAAGCGGTGGCGCCGTCGGCCGACCATTTCACGGCGGATGCTTCCCAGTTGCCGGACGTCAGCGCGCGCTGCTTGCCGTCGGCGCCCAGCGTGTACAGGTGCGAATAGCCCGTTTCCTCGGACAGGAACCACAGCGTCTGGTTGTCCGGCAGCCAGCCGAATTCGTTGTAGCTGTAATTGGTCCAGGCCACATCCGACAGGCGGTGTACCGGCTTCAGCTTGCCATCGGCCAGGCCGACGGTGGCGATCCAGCGGTCCTTGTTGTCGACCGCGCGCAGCATGACGGCGACCTGGGCGCCGTTGTCGGTCCACGCGATATCGTCGTCCACGCGCACGGCGCGGTTGCCTTTCAGCGCCGGCAGTTTCTGCGCCTCGCGCAGCGCCGCCAGCGGATCAACGGTGACGCCAGGCAAAACGTCATAGCTCAGATCGGTAATCTTGCGGGTTTGCAGGTCCACCAGTTTCAGCGATTGCTGCTTCGGCAAGTCGCGGCCCACGCGGGTGCGCTCGTCGTCGAACTCCTCGTAACCGGATTCCGTCACGTAACGGGGCATCTTGCCGACGCGGCCCTTGTCGCCCTTGGGCGACGTGATGACCAGCAGGTAGCGGCCATCCGGCGACAGCGACGTCAAGTCGATGCCTTCCTTGTCGCCCAGGTATACCGGGCCCGGCGCGCGCGTGGCGTCGGCGCGGCGTTCCTGCTCGGCGCGTTCGCGCAACGCTTCCTTGTCATCCTTTTGCCGTTTCAGCGTGGCGATCAGGCGCAACTGCATGTCGCGCAGCGCATTGTCTGACTGCGCCGCGTCCGGCGTGGCGGCCGGGTCCTTGGCTGCCCGCACCAGCGCCAGCGGCGTCACCAGGCGGTCCGTGCGGTTCCAGCCGTACCAGTCCGTACCCTGGCGGAATTGCACGGATTTGCCATCGGCCGCATAGCGGGCGAACGACGCGGGCGGCGTGGCGCCGCGCGTAATCTGCGTCAGCGCGCCGGTTTTCAAATCGCGTTCGAACAGGTCGCCGCTGCGGAACAGGATGGCGCGCGTATGGTCGCGGTTGTAGATGACGGTCGCCGAGTCCTGGCTGGCCAGCTCCGCGTCGCCCACCTGGCGTGCCTTGGCGCTGGCCGATGTGCCTGCTTCAAAGGTATCGCGCAGCGGCGAACCGGTGCGCTTTTGCTTGTAAAACACGCGCTTGCCGTCCCAGCTCCACCAAGCGGTTTCAACGGGATTGCCGATCCAGTCCGGGTGGGACATGGCCTGGTCCAGCGTGATCGGAGTTTGTGCCGCGGCCGGGATCGCCAGCGCTGCGCACAGTGCCGCGCCCAGCGCGGTAAGGGAAAAAATTCGCATCGGAAGTATGGTTCGTTACGAGGAGGGGGCGAGGGGTGCCGGCCCGGATCGGGCATTCTAGCGCAAGAGCCTGCCGGCAAATGTATAAGCATGTAACAGCGTGGTGTCGGGAATTTTCGCAATCCGGCCGGCGCGGATGCCGGCGCCGGAGTGGAGAAGCAGGCTTTACGGGGGAAATACGGGATGGCATGCGAAATGCACCGTGACGGGAGTTGTCACCACCACGGAAAGGAACCGTCATGCGTACCATCCCGTTCACCCTGGCTGCCATGTTGCTGGCGCTGCTGGCGTCCACGCTGGCCTTGCCCAGTTGGGCGTTTTGCCCGAAAAATGGCTTGCTATGCGCCGTCACGGCCAAGTCGTCCGGCAGCCTGACACACCAGGACATTACCCAGCGCGCCATCGAAGCGCTCGACAAACGCTACTTCGGTGTCGGAAAACTGACCAAGCCGATGCAGACCGCGCTGGACCAGATCATCGAAGCCAACGCCAAGGTCGACGATGACCAGGTCACGTCCGCCAAGCATTTCGATGGTGAAAATGGCGCGGGCGGCCAAGCGCGGCTGGCGATCCTGAAGGCCAACGTGATTGCCGCCCTGCAGGCCGATCCGATCAACGCCACCGGCGCGCGCGCCAACCTGGGCAGTGCGCTGCACACCATCCAGGATTTTTATTCGCACAGCAACTGGGTCGAGCAGGGCAATGCCGGTGCGCATCCCGGTGTCGGCCGGCCCGGCGCGCTGGCGTTTGCCGGGCCGCTGGCCACCACGTGTTCCGGTTTCACCAATCCGGGCGCCTTCTGCGCGAATTCGTCCAACCTGGCGACGGATTTGCTGACCAGCGGCTATTACGGCGGCGAAGACCGCATCAAGCCGGGCGCCTTCAAGTGCAGCCATGGCGGGCCGCTGGATAAAAGTTCGCCGTCCAGCGATCCGCTCGGCTACTTCAGGGAAGGCATCAACAAGGACACCCGCTATTGCGACATCTCGCCGCACAGCGGTTTCCACAACGCGGCTGCCACCGCCGCCATTGCGGGCACCCAGCAATTCGTCGAAGACATCAAGGCGATGATCACCGTGACGCAACTGAAAGCGCTGCTGGGCGCCGGGCCGACGCTGGCATTCGCCATCGACACCACAGGCAGCATGGGCGGCATCATTGCCGGCGTCCGCAACTCCGCCATCAACATCGTCGACCGGCGGCTGGGTACGGATGAAGAACCGCTGCAATATGTGCTGGCGCCATTCAACGATCCGTTCACGGGCCCCACCACGTCCACCACGGACGCCGCCGCGTTCAAGGCATCGATCAGTGGCCTGGGCGCGTCCGGTGGCGGCGATTGTCCGGAACTGGCCATGACGGGCATGTACAACGGGCTGTCGCTGTCCAATCCCAGCGGCAGCCTGTTCATGTACACGGATGCGTCCGCCAAGGATGCGGGACTGGCGGGCGCCGTCATCGGGCTGGCCAAGGCCAAGGAAATCAAGGTCTTCGCCATCCTGTTCGGCAGTTGTTCGCCGATCGAACCGGGCTACCTGCAACTGGCGACGGAAACGGGCGGACAGGCGATTTCCCTGTTTTCGTCGGAAGCGGAAAGCGTGACCACCCTGGCCGATTTGCTGGGACGGAACAATGCCGTGCAAATCCTGTCCGTCAACGACAGTTATCCGGCGTTGAAAACGCATACCTTCCCCGTCGACGCCAGCATGACGAGACTGACGGTTTCCGTCAGCAGCATCGATTACATGACGCCGGCCGTGACGCTGATCCGGCCCGACGGCGTCACGGTGCAGCCAGCCGATGCGTCGACTTACCTGACACTGACAGGCGGCGTCATCATTTCCATCGATACGCCGATGCGGGGCCGCTGGCAATTGCAGGTGGCCGGTTCGCCCGGCTTGACTTATGTGAATGTGGGCGGCACGGCGGACCTGGCATTCAGCTCGTTCAAACTGGCCACCTTTGCGGGGCAGCCGCCGCACCAGGGCTTGTTTGCACTGGATGGCGAACCGGGGCCGGGCCAGAAACTGTATGCACTGGCTTCGCTGACGCCGGGCGCCGCCGATGCCGCCTTCACACTGCGCCGCAAGGATTACACGTCCGTCATGCCGCTGCCATTGGAGCGCGACGAAACGGATGCGAATAAATGGTTCGGTCCGCTGACCGTGCCGGCCGAACCGTTCCTCGCGTACGTGACGGGCATGGACAGCGCGGGCACGGAATACCAGCGTGTCGTCAGCCTGATGGTGTCGCCGCAACAGGTCGCGATCCAGGCGCCGCCACCGCAAGACTTACGGCCCGGCATCCTGACATCGCTGGTGTTCCAGGTGCGTAACCTCGGGGCTCCTGATACCTTCAACTTTGCCGCCACGGATGACCAGCATTTCATCGTCGGGGTCTCACCGGCGTCGCTGACATTGGACACGGGCGCGACCGCCAACGTCATGGTGCAGGTGCAGCCGCCGGCCGGCACGGCGGCGGGCGTGGCCGACACCATCACGGCCGCCGTGCAAAGCGCGTCCAACGCACTGTCGCGCAACAGCGCCACGCTGACCAGCTTTGTCACGGGCGAAGCGCAGGTGGCGGGACGGCCTGACTTCATTGCCGATATCGTGGGGCAGGAAACCGTGGCGCCCGGCGTCACGGCGGTCGACCTGCGCTTTACCAACACCGGTGTCGGCACGGCGCGCAGCATGACCTTGTCCGCACTGCGGCTGCGCACACTGGCTGGCACGGGCACGGCGACACTGAATACGGCCTTGTCGCCGCCGTTGCCGTTCGTGACGCCGAACGTGGACGTGGGTAATTACTTCACGGTGCGGCTGACATTCAATACGCCGCCGGGCTTGCAGCGTTTTTCCATCAATGAAACCGGCACGGTGTCGGATATCAACGGCGCCACGTATGCGTATTCGCATGCGCAGGCTGTGACGCCACGCTGAAGGGGAGGACAACTCATGAAATCCATCAAATCATTGCTGGCGGCGGCACTGTGCGCCTTGCTGCTGTCGCCCTCCGCCCATGCGCTGCCATTCACCTTCACTTTCGGGTTGTTACCGCCCGGTGCTGTCGTGACCGGTGCGCCGGGCCAGCTGGTCGGCTGGGGTTACGAGCTGGCCAATACCGATGCCGCCAACTGGTTCGTGCCGACGCAATTGAGCGCGTCGTCGTTCGCGCTGGGCGCCCCCGATGCGAGTTATTTCGACTTTCCCATTCTGGCGCCGGGGCTGGGCGCGGCATTGGCCTTCAACCCGGGCACGGGACAAGGCTTGTTGGGCTTGCAGTTGCATCCGGGTGCACTGCCGGGGCAAAGCGAAAGCGGGCAATTTACGCTCGCCGGTGAATGGTGGAACGGCGATCCGCTGGGTGGTGGCGTGTTGCTGCAGCCCAGCGACCGGGTATCGGCGCCCTTTGTGGTGCAAGTGACGGGCGGCGCCGTGCCGGAACCCGCGACCTTGCCGTTGCTGGGGGCCGGGTTGCTGTGGCTGTTGCTGATGTTGCGGCATTTTCGGCCGCCATCGCATTTCACTGGCGAGTAACGGGAGGTGAATCGCCCTCAAACGATGCGGCGCACGGCGGGCAGCCACTGCGCCAGGTCGTCGGCCAGCGCGGCGGCGGCCGATGGCGATGGCGCTGACGGCCGGATGTCCCAGTAAAAGCCGGGGCCGGTGCGGCCCAGCAGGCGAAATGCCTTGCCATGGCGGCGCCGCGCATGGACTTGCACGATGGCCAGCGCGGTACCAGCCGCATGGGCAGCCAGGTGCACGAGGAATTGCGTGCTGTACTCGCCGGCGCCGCCATCGGGCCAGTAATAATCTTCATCTGGCAGCAACAGCACGTCATGGCGGCGCTGGCTGCGCGGCAGCGCCAGCCATGCCTCCAGCTCCCCGCCAGGCGCGTCGCGCAGCATATCGTCCGGCGGGAACAGCGGCGTATCGAACGGCACCGCCAGCCGGTAGCGGCGGCGGCGCGGGTGCGCATGCGGCAGGTGTCCAATCGCGGCCATCAGCGCTTGCTGCACGGCTGCCGGCGGCATGGCCACCGCCAATATGTCCACCATCATCGGCACAGCCGGAGGCATGGCTTGCGCCAATGCCGCCGACAGGAATACCGGCGCGTGCATGGCCACCGGCAATGCGGCAATGAGGCGCAACAGTGTGCGGCGGCAATTTGTCCTGGCCAGTTCCATACCGCCATGCTACGCCGGCGCAGCGAAGGCGCTTGTCCGCAGCGCAGAGTCCCACGTAATTGCCTAAGGCAAAGTTCAAGTGACTAGCATGACGGCAGCGTGGTGTTGCTTTTGTTGTTGGGCAACAGTTGGCGTTTGCCCGGCGTATTGATTTTGTGTAACCTTGAACGGTTCATTTCCCGCAAGTTAACTTACTTGCGAGTTGCATGCTACATGGGGAGGGCCGTGTGCTGGACAGGACCCTGCAACGCCGGTTGATTTCGCTGGTGCTGGCTGCCGCCGTGGCTGCCGCTGGTATCTACGCATGGCGGGAAGGCGGGTCTTCATCCCTGCCGCCGGAAACCGTCGTCATTGCCATCAGCGCCAGCTATGTGGGCAGCTGTCCCGTGGTGGCTGCGCAGGAACGGGGTTTTTTTTCGCGCGCCGGTGTAAACGCGCAATTGCAGCCGCATCCCAGCGGCAAGTCCGCACTGGCGGCATCCATGCAGGGCAAAGCCCAGCTGGCGACTGCGGCAGACATCCCCATCATGTTTGCCATCATGGAGCAAGAGCCCGTGTCGGTGATTGCCACCATTTTCAAGTCGGACCGGGACCATGGCTTGCTGGCGCGGCCGGGCAGCGGTGTTACCGGACCGGCCAGCCTGAAAGGAAAGCGCATCGGCGTCAGTTTCGGCACGTCCGCGCACTTCGTCCTGAATGCCATACTGAACCGGCAGTTGCTGGCGACCACCGATGTCACATTGCGCAACATGCAGGCCGACCAGTTCGCCGCCGCGCTGGACAAGGGGGAGGTCGATGTGGTGTCCACGTGGGAACCGTACCTGGGCACGGTGCAGAGCCAGTTGGGCGGCAAGGGCACGGTGTTTTATGCGGAAGACTTGTATGAAATTCCCTATAACCTGGCGGGCAGCCGCGAATACGTGGTCAGCCACCCGGAAACGCTGAAAAAGGTATTGCGCGCGGTGATACAGGGCGCCACGTGGTGCCGCGACGAACCGGCTGCCGCCCAGGCGCTGGTGGCCAAGCTGATGAAACCGCAGGGCGAGCAATGGCGGGCGCTGTGGCCCACGTACCGTTTCGGCGTCAGCCTGGACCAGGGTTTGCTGCTGGCGCTGGAAGATGAAACGCGCTGGGCGCTGGCCAACAAGCTGGCCAGCGGGCCGATGCCGAATTACCTGAACGCCATTGATTTCAAACCGTTGAAAGCGGTCGCTCCCGGCGCCGTCACCATCATCCACTAGCGGAGACACTATGCGGCTGGCGACGCGCTTCAAGCTGATGGGCCTGCTGTCCGCCGCGATTGTCGCCATGGCTGTGGCGATCTTGTTGATTAGCGCCCAGCGCGTGCGGCAGGAATTGCAGCGCAATGAAATGGCTGGCGAGATGGTCAGTGCGATTACCGGCCTGCGCTTCCTGACCATGGAATATGTATTGAAGCACGAGGAGCGCACGCGCACGCAGTGGCGCATGCGCTGTACGTCATTGGCGCAGTTGCTGGCTGACGTGGCAGCCATGGACCATCGGAGCGACGCCGCCGTGGTGGCCGGCTTACAAATCACGCTCAGCAGTATCGACAACCAGTTTGGCGTGTTGTCGGCGCCGCGTTCTTACACGCGCAATGGGGCCGAGCAAGCCGTGGCGGCGGAGTTTGAAGCGCGCCTGTCCGGCCAGATCACCAACCGCATGCAGGGCATGATCGCGGATGCCATGCGGCTGTCCGCCGCCAGCCGCGAAGGCGTGCTGGTAGCGCAGCGGCAGGAACAGGCGGCAATGCTGGGCTTTGGCGGCCTGGTGATGCTGGTGGTGGCGGCAACGGCGTGGCTGGGTTACCGCAGCGTGGTGCAGTCGCTGCAACGTTTACGCGAGGGCACGCAGCGGGTTGGCGCGGGCGACCTGGCCTACCGTGTCGACATTATGGAACGCGACGAAATCGGTGACCTGGCGCGGGCGTTCGACGGCATGACGGCGCGGCTGATGGAGACCAGCGTCTCGCGCAACGAATTGGCTGCCAGCAATGCCGCCTTGCAGTCGGAAATCCGCGAACGCCAGCAAGCCGAAGCGCGCAACCTGGAACAATTGGCGCGCCTGCGCTTGTTGCATCAGATCACCCGGTCCATCGGCGACCGGCAAGATTTACGCAGCATTTTTCAGGTCGTGCTACGCTGCCTCGAAGACCAGTTGCCTATTGCGTTTGGCTGCGCGTGCCTGTATGACAGGGACAGCGGCCATTTGATGGTCAATTGTATCGGCATGCACAGTGCTGCGGCGGGGCATCCGCTGCATGAACGGACCATGATCGAGCTCGACGGCGCCGCGCTGACGCGCTGCGTCCAGGGAGAATTCGTGTACGAAACCGATATCGCCGAAGCGGATACGCCGTTTGCCAGGTCGCTGGCCGCCTGCGGCTTGCGCTCGCTGGTGCTGGCCCCGTTGCCCGTGGATGGGCGGGTGGCCGGTATCCTGGCGGCGGCACGGCGCGCGCCCGACGGCTTTTCCAGCGGCGAATGCGATTTCCTGCAACAGTTGAGCGAACACGTGGCGCTGGCCGTGCACCAGGGCGAACTGTATGCGGCGCTGCAACGCGCCTATGACGATATGCGCCAGGCCCAGCAAAAATTCCTGCAACAGGAACGCTTGCGCGCACTGGGGCAGATGGCCAGCGGTATCGCGCACGACATCAATAACGCGATTTCTCCCGTTGCGCTGTACACGGAATACTTGCTGGAAGGTGAGGCCGGGCTGAGTCCCCACGCGCGCCATTGCCTGGAAGTCGTTCGGCGCGCCGTCGATGACGTGGCGGCCACCGTGGCGCGCATGCGCGAGTTTTACCGCATGCGCGATGCGCACCTGGCGCAGGCGCCGGTGGCCGCCGGGGAAGTGCTGCAACAGGTGGCGGACCTGACGCGCGCCAGCTGGAACGACATGCCGCAGCAGCGTGGCGCGACGATCCGCCTGACAGTGGAAGCCATGCCGGATTTGCCGCCGTTCATGGGAGTGGAAAGCGATATCCGCGAAGCGTTGACCAACCTGGTGCTCAATGCCGTCGACGCGATGCCGGATGGCGGCCACCTGACCTTGCGTGCCCGCCAGCTGGAATTGGGCGAGCAGGAAGGGCAGGGGGTGCGCCGCATCAGCATTGAAGTCAGCGATACCGGCATCGGCATGGATGAAGCGACCCAGCGCCGTTGCCTGGAGCCATTCTTCACCACCAAGGGGGAACGGGGCACGGGACTGGGGCTGGCCATGGTGTATGGCATGGCCGAGCGCCATGGCGGTTATATTGATATCGTCACCGCACCGGGCAAAGGCACGACGGTGCGCCTGGGATTTGACGCCCCGTCCGCGGCGCCGGCGCCGGTGGCCAGCAAGGCTGGTACGCGGGCAGGGCAATTGCGCATTCTTGCGGTGGATGACGACCCGCAACTGCTCGATTCGCTGCGGGTGATCCTGGAGCGGGATGGCCACCGCGTGACGGAGGCCGATGGCGGCCAGGCCGGCATCGACTTGTTCCGCGACGCGCATGCCAGCGGCGAGCCATATGGGCTGGTGGTGACGGACCTGGGCATGCCTTATGTCGACGGGCGCAAGGTGGCGCAGGCGGTCAAGGCATTGTCGCCCGCCACACCGGTGTTGCTGCTGACCGGGTGGGGGCAGCGTATGGCGGCGGAAAACGACGCTCCGCCGTACGTGGACAAGGTGTTGGGCAAACCGCCCAGGCTGGAAGAATTGCGGATGGCGCTGGCGGAGTGTTGCGGCGAGGAGGCATGAATGACTGTACGGATCTTGATTGTCGACGATGAACCGGCGCAGATGCGCGCGCTGTGCGACACGCTGGGCGCGCATGGCTATGAAACCATCGGACGCAGTTCCAGCGAGGCGGCGTTGCAGGCGTTGCGGGCCGATTCGTACCACCTGCTGCTGGCCGATCTGATGTTGCCTGGCATGGACGGCATCGCGCTGGTGCAGGCCGCGCGTGCGCTGGATCCCGACCTGGCGTGCGTGATCATGACGGGAGAGGGTTCGATTTCTTCCGCGGTGCAGGCCATGCAGGTGGGGGCGCTCGACTATATTTTGAAACCGTTCCGCGTGTCCGTGATCTTGCCGGTTTTGTCGCGCGCACTGGAAACGCGCCGCCTGCGCATCCAGAATGTGCTGCTGGAAGCGCGGCTGCGCGAACATGCGGTGCAGCTGGTCCGGATGAACGACGATTTGCGCACGGCGCAGCAGCAGGCCGACCGCGCCAACCAAGCCAAGTCCGCCTTCCTGTCGCACCTCAGCCATGAGTTGCGCACGCCGCTGAACGCCATCCTGGGGTTTGCGCAAATCCTGCTGTCGGAAAAACTCGCGTCGACGGAGGCGCAAAAAAAGCAATTCGTCGGCAATATCCTGACGGGCGCCCGCCATTTGCTGAAGCTGTCCAATGAAGTGCTGGACCTGGCCAAGATCGAATCGGGGCGGCTCGAGCTGCACCTGGAAGCGGTGCCGGTGGGCGACGTGCTGGAAGAGTGCCGCACGCTGGTGGATCCGCAGGCGCGGCTGCGCGGCATCGGCATGCGCTGTACAAGTGCCGAGCACCTGTGCGTGCGGGCCGACCGCATGCGGCTCAAGCAGGTGCTGATCAATTTGCTGTCGAACGCCGTCAAGTACAACCGCGACCACGGCGCCATCAGCGTGCAATGCACGGAATCCGGGCATGACACGGTGCGTATCGCCGTGCAGGATACCGGTTGCGGGCTGTCGGCGGAACAGCAGGCCGCGTTGTACCAGCCGTTCAACCGGCTGGGGCAGGAGAGCGGCAGCCAGGATGGTTGCGGCCTGGGCTTGGTGCTGACCAAGCATTTGGTGGAAAAGATGGGCGGTGAACTGGGCCTGGTCAGCACGGTGGGATTGGGCAGTACGTTCTGGCTGACCTTGCCGCTGGCCGTGGCGCCGGTCGTGATTCCGTCACTGGCGGTCTTGCCCACGACCCATGAGGAACCGGCGCAGTCTGTCACGCCGGCGGCAGGCAGTACCGCCGTTGCCGACTGAGCCGGTGCGCTGCCCGGGCGGGGGGAATATTGGCTGGTTATACATACAGTATAATGCCAGCCGACGTTCCCAACTTTCCCTGGCAAACCCGTGTCATCCACTGCTGGCTTTATCCTGACCCGCCATTGGCGCGACATTTGGCACAACGGCCGGCAAGGCACGGAAATCGAGTTCTGGGTGGCGACCGATGACGGTCCCCGCAAGATCCGCCTGACGGAACAGGTATCGGTGGCGTTTGCCGAAGCGGCGCTGCGCGGCGCCATCGAAGCGCAACTGGCGCCCAATGCCGCCATTGCGCTGCGCGAGCTGCCGCTGAAAACCTTCAGCGGCGAACCCGTGGTCGGCCTCTATGCGAGCCAGTACCGCCAATTGACCGCGCTCGAACGCACGTTGCGCGATCACGGCATCAAGCTCTACGAAGCGGACGTGCGCCCGCCGGAGCGCTACCTGATGGAGCGCTTCATTACGGCCGGGGTGCGCATCGAGGGCGGAACGGTGCAAGGCCAGGTCATCACGGATTGCAAGCTGAAGCCGGAACCGGATTACCGTCCCGCCCTGAAGCTGGTGTCGCTCGACATTGAAACCAGCGCGTATGAAGACCTGTATTCGATTGCGCTGGAAGGTTGCGGCCAGCGCCACGTGTACATGCTGGGGCAGGCCCCCGAGCAGCAGCCGGAACTGGATTTCACGCTGGAATACTGCGCCACGCCGCGCCAGCTGATCGAACAGCTCAACGCGTGGTTCCAGCGCCATGACCCGGACGTCATCATCGGCTGGAGTGTCGTACAGTTCGACTTGCGCGTGCTGCAAAAGAATGCGGACAAATACAAAGTACCGCTGCTGCTGGGCCGCGAAGGCAAAGCCATCGACTGGCGCACGCACCAGGCTCGCGACGGCTATGTGTTTGCCTCCGTTCCGGGGCGTATCGCCATCGACGGCATCGAAGCGCTGCGCGCGGCATCGTGGACGTTCCCGTCGTTCAGCCTGGAAAACGTGGCGCAAACCATGCTGGGCGAAGGCAAGGACATCGGCGACGCGTACGACAAGATGGCGGAAATCGAACGACGTTTCCGCGACGACAAGCCGGGCCTCGCGTATTACAACTTGCGCGATTGCGAACTGGTTACGCGCATCTTCGCCAAGGCGCGGCTGATGGCATTCATGCTGGAGCGGGCCCACGTGACGGGCTTGCAGGCCGACCACATGGGCGGTTCCATTGCCGCGTTTTCCCACCATTATTTGCCGCGCATGCACCGCGAAGGCTACGTGGCGCCGAATACGGGCGACGTGCCGTTCAGCCCGTCGCCGGGCGGCTTCGTCATGGATTCCAAGCCGGGCCTGTATGACTCGGTGGTGGTGCTGGACTATAAAAGCCTGTATCCGTCCATCATCCGCACGTTCCAGGTCGACCCGGTCGGCATGATCGAAGGCCTGGCGGGCGATGCCGGGGCGGCGATCCCCGGTTTCCGCGGCGCGCTGTTTTCGCGCGAGCACCACTGCCTGCCCGCCATCACCACGCAATTGTGGCAAGGGCGCGATGCGGCCAAGCGGGAAAAAAACGAGCCGCTGTCGCAGGCGCTGAAGCTGCTGATGAATTCGTTTTGCGGCGTGCTGGGCTCGCCGGATTGCCGCTTTTACGATCCCCGCCTGGTGTCATCGGTGACCATGCGCGGCCATGAAATGATGCGGCTGACGCGGGAACTGGTGGAAGCCGAAGGTTACGACGTGATTTACGGCGACACCGATTCGATTTTCATCTGGCTCAAGCGTTCCTATGCCAACGAGGAAGCCATCGCCATTGGTGACGGGCTGGCGCGCAAGATCAATGCGTGGTGGCAGGCGCGGTTGCGCAATGACTTTGGTCTCGACAGTTGCCTGGAAATCGAATTCGATACGCACTTCCAGCGTTTCTTCATGCCGACCATCCGCGGCACGGACATGGGCAGCAAGAAGCGTTATGCGGGCTTGATGATCAACGGCAAGGGCAGCGAGGAAGTGATTTACCGGGGGCTGGAAGTGGCCCGCAGCGACTGGACGCCGCTGGCCCAGCAATTCCAGCAAGGCTTGTTTACCCGCATCTTCAAATCCGAGCCGTATGAACAATATGTGCGGGATTACGTGCGCCGCACCGCCAGCGGCGAGCTCGATGAGTTGCTGGTGTACCGCAAACGCCTGCGGCAGCGGCTCGATGAATACCAGGTCAATGTGCCGCCGCAAGTGCGGGCGGCCCGCATTGCGGATGAGTTGAACCGTTCATTGAAACGGCCGCTGCGCTACCAGAATGGCGGCTGGATCAGCTATGTGATGACCGTGAACGGTCCGGAACCGCTGGAAGCGCTGCGGTCGAAAATCGATTACGACCACTACCTCGGCAAACAATTGCAGCCCATTGCCGATTCCATCCTGCTGCCGCTGCACAGCAGCTTTGCGCGGCTGACGACGCGCCAGGCGGACCTGTTCTGACAGGCCCGCCCGTTCAACCTCTTATTTGCCCAGCGCAGCTTTTTCTTCAGCGGTCAGGCGCTTGGCGCTGACGACCACCACAGCCGGGATATCGTCTTGCTGAATGGTTTCGATGTAAGCCGTTGGAGCCAGCGGAGCCATCAAAGCAGGAACGGCTGCGGTTGCCGCGGCGGAAGCACCGATCAGTGCCAGGGCGCCGAGGAAGATGAATTCCATGTGTTTGCTGAGGTTCATGCTGTTCTCCTTTTGAAAATGTTCTCTGTTGAAAACATTATGCGGCGACGCAGCATATAACTCCAATTTTAAGTTTCGATAAATATGATTCACAAATCATATTTCTTATGCAAAAACTTTAATATGAGTTATGCGATTATGAAATATCTTTGTATGTCAGGCGGGGCCGGTTGGCCGCAGGCGGAACGAATTGAGCATGTCATCCCACAGCTTGATGGCTTGCTGGTCGGTCAGCGTGGTTTGCTGCGGATTGCCATTGCTGTCCTGGTGACCGGTGGTCAGTTCGATCTTGATGGCCGGCGTATCCAGCGTGCCATCGCCCTGCGTTTCCCAAACGAAGGCGTGGCCGCGCATGCCGCCGCTGTCCGGCGCGGACGCCAGGTGTTCCTGGCCTTTATACGGGCCGATCTGGCGGTCCCCTTTGCGCAGCACACGCACCGATGTGACGAGGTTGCCCAGCGCCTGCGCGATCCCGCCCATGCGCTCCAGCAGCGGCCGGTCTTTCTTGTGGCTGGCGAGTGGATAGATCCAGACCGACACGAAGGCGTCGGGGTGGCCGGCGATATCGATGTCGACTCCGGCCTCTTCATTGCGCCAGCGTGAATTCGCGATGAAACCGCCGGCGAAGCAGTAGCCGGGGGCGGTGGGGATTTCGGTGTCAGCGCGGGGGCGGAGACGAGATAAAGCGTCTTGCATGCGGCTCAAACCTGATTCTTGCCTGTTATTGGATACCTCGCCTTTTAGCTGGAAGCCATTGCCGTTGATCCATCGATACCCTTCAATATTGACCACGCTCGTAACGACATCCTCTTCCCAGAATGCCAGTATCCTCGTGTCTTGTTGCGGTCGAAGACTCGACCGCAACAGACTCGGATCAACCTCGTGTTTTGTTGTACCGAGCTTCGTTTCCTTCCCGTCGACATCTTCCTCAAACTCTGCACGACTCGTCGCTTTTACCGGTTCTATGCCAAGAAAATCATATTTGTAATTCCCGCCACTAAGCTTTGATCCAGCCGGTACGTCAACCAGGAAACGGCCTATGCAGAACGTGGAGATGGTTGGGGAAGGCGCCGCATGGGCGCTGGATGCCGTCATAATTGATGGTTCTGCAGTGGAGGGGGCCGCTGTGCCGATACTCCATCCTGCTGACAGGGCTGCACACAGGGCAAATTTCCCAAAACTGCCCCTTGCCGACGGTTGAATCATTTTTGGACGTCTGCTGCCAAGCCGCGCCAATTCATTACTCAACGAAAGTCCCTATCGTCGCAATCAGCGTGGCGCCGCAACTGGTTTTATGTCCCGCGTACGCCACCGGGATGCCATCGATGGTGTGGACTGCACTGCCTTCTGCAATCACGCATATGTCGTGGCCTTTCACCGGGCAAATGCAGGTATCGCCCACCCGCGCGACTGCGATGCCATCGACAGTAAAGTGAGAGGCGGAGACACTGACGACTTTGCCGCCGTGCGAGGTAGGATCGCCTAAGCGAATGACATTGGGCATGAACCGACTTTCGTATCCTGATGGTTGATTGCGTTATCCGTCGCGGCGCGCATCCGCGTTCACGTTATGGCCAGCCTTGGCCACGGCCGGATTTGTGTCGGCCTCGTCGTAGTCGACCAGTTTCCATAGTGTCGCTGTGCGGTGGGATGGCCGTTCGCCTTTGAGTTTTTGCCACACGGACGATGCACCAAGCAACACGACGTCGGGCATTTGGTCGCCAGCTGTAAAGCGCTTCCGGCGGCCGCCCGCTATTTCTCCGGCCTCGACTGTCTGCCACCATCCGGTCTGCGGGCACGCGCGGCCGGTCGCGACCAGTTCGCCGAGCGGAAGCAGCGGTTGTGGTTCGGGCGCCAATGCGCTGGTTTTGACGGGGCCGGTCGGCCGCAGGCGGAACGAATTGAGAATGTCGTCCCACAGCTTGATGGCTTGCTGGTCGGTCAGCGTGGTTTGCTGCGGATTGCCATTGCTGTCCTGGTGACCGGTGGTCAGTTCGATCTTGATGGCCGGCGTATCCAGCGTGCCATCGCCCTGCGTTTCCCAGACGAAGGCATGGCCGCGCATGCCGCCGCTGTTCGGTGCGGACGCCAGGTGTTCCTGGCCTTTGTACGGGCCGATCTGGCGGTCCCCTTTGCGCAGCACATGGACCGACGTGGCGAGATTGCCGAGCGCCTGCGCGATCCCGCCCATGCGCTCCAGCAGCGGCCTGTCTTTCTTGTGGCTGGCGAGTGGATAGATCCAGACCGACACGAAGGCATCGGGGTGGCCGGCGATATCGATGTCGACTCCGGCCTCTTCATTGCGCCAGCGCGGGTTGGCGATGAAACCGCCGGCGAAGCAGTAGCCGGGGTCGGTGGGGATTTCTGTGTCAGCGCGGGGGCGGAGATGTAAGAGTGTGTCACGCATGCCCTCAATTCCCAAATCTCGCTTGTCGTCGTCAACAATGTCTTCCAATAGGAATTGACTGCTATCGATCCAACGATAACCAGAAATCTTGATCTGAGCGGTGCTGGCTTCTACTTCCCAGGAAGCTAATATCCTGGTGTTCTTATCTGGTTGAACCGATCGCAGCAACATGCTTTGTTTTGTGCGATTGTTTCTGGCCGAGTTCAACTTCGATTCGTGTTTTGCCACTTCTTTCTCAAATTCCTCGAAGGCCATCGGCTTGGAGGGAGCGATGGAGGCGAAGTCGTATTTGTAGTTTCCTCCGCTAAGCTTGGAACCTGACGGAGCTTCAATCAGAAAGCGTCCCACGCAAAACGTCGATATGGTTGCAGAAGTCGCGATTTGGGCAATGTGATTCGTCATAGTCGGTAATCCGGAATGATTGGGGGCTGCAACGCAGGCACTCAATCCCAGCGTCAGGGCTGTGAGCGCGGTAGGCAGCGAGCAATACGGTTTCATGTTCTTGATAAATTTTGTTGCAGCCAATCTGATTCAGCTACGATTTTAACGATGGAGTATAGCGTCGCCGCCTGGGCGATTTTTGCGTTGTACGAGTTCTGGTGGTCGTAGCTCTCATGTCCTTTATCCTTGCCTTCGTGTCGGAAGATCTGGACCACATGAGGAGTAGGCGCCGAGCCGGACTCCTCAGGTACCGTGCCGTCACCCGGGCCTTTCGCCTTTTGAATTTGGAAACGATACTTGCTCTTTTCCTCAAAAGATCGATTTAACCGCCCGTTAACCTGGACGACATTGGGTTCAATAAATGAGTCAGGTGTGCTGTGGATTGGTTCTTGGTGCGGTTGAACACGTAACTTGTCCGAACCCGTTTCGACAACGGTTAGCTTCACTGTGCCGTTGGAATCATCGTCGCTCAGAAGGGCCGCTTTGATGTCACCGCCAATCGCTTCATCGCTCTTCCAGTGAACTTCATTCCAAGCTTGTTGCTTAGGGTCGGCTGCGTAGTATGCGTAGGTGTTGGCGTGATATTTATCCTGAATCAAATCATGAAGCTCGTTGGCCACATCCATATTTCTCTTAAATTTCTTGAAATCAGATTGCTTTCTATTTTCCTCAACAACTTCCTTCCCCTCCCGCTTCGCCTTCTCCCGCTCCGCCCGCGCCGCCGGATCAATCAACTCCTCCTTCACCAACTTCCACCAGCTCTCGCTATTGTTCAAATAAATATCCGCATAAGGATCGCCATCGCCCAGCAACACGTCCTGCTCCTGCTGCTGGCCTTCCGAATTCATAGCCGTATAGCTGGCGCGTAACCAGTGGCGGGTTCCCTGGCCGGTTTTTGTTTTGTACTGCGCCGTGGGGAGCAGTTCCAGCGGTCCCGGCGCGTTCGCCATGACGGCCGTGCAGTCGGCGGCGTTGCGTCCCAGGATGACTTGTTCGGCGCCTTCGAAGCCGGCACGGATGCGCTTGTACGTTGCCGGTGCGCCGATTGCGGGCATGACGCCGTGCACGATGCCGAGAATGCGGTCGGCCATGCCGGGCACTTGCGCGCACGCGCGTCCCACTAGCCCGCCCATGCTGTGCGTGACGATGATGACTTTATCGCAGGTCTTCCCTTTGCTGCGGTAATGGGCGGTAATCCGTTCGATTTCCCGCGCCAGCCGTTCGCCGGAATTCTTGTTACTTTGCAGCCAGTTGTAGCCGACTCCGTGCACCGGGTACAGCACATCGGCCGCATTGCGCAACTGGGTTTCCTCCAATGGCGCAAAGGGCTTTTGCGCGCCGAGTTTGGCGGCGTCCTGCTGCGCCATGACTAACGTGGACCAGGTGGTGGACAGTTGCGTTCCCTGACTGGCCGGGTCGAATATCAATGCCAGTGTGTTCTCCAGCAAGGAAAGAATCCCGCCGTAGCTGGCGCCGTACACCTGGCCCCAGCCACGCCACTTGGCGCGTTCGGCGTCGGTCTTGCCCTCGGCGATCGCCAGCAGCGCCTTGCTGGACTCATCCGGATGTGCCGGGCCATTGTCGTCAACCTCGGTATTGTTGGGATCCAGCAGCTTTTGCCGTTCCGCGGCGGATTTGTTCAGATGCTTCAGCAGCAGCACGATGGCGTCCCATTTTCCTTCCGGAGGAAACCATGCGGAGCCCTTGTCGCGGTTTTTGATCTTCAGCCGCGTTCCCATGATGCCCGGCACAAACAAGAGCGGCACCACCAGGTCCGGTGCGGTCAGGCACAATGCGCGCACCTTCAGGTTGGTGCTGGTGAGGGCGGACTGCGCCGTTTCATTGCCGTGTTCATTCCAGCCCATGCCCACGAGGCGGGTGGCTTCCGCCGCAGGGGCGGTAATTGTTTCCGTGTCGCTCATGCTTTACTCTTTTAACAGCGTCAGGCGCGCGATCCTCAGCGCCATGTCTTGTGTCAATTCCGTGTGTCCCTGCTGGTTCGTCACGCCTTCAATGGTGCGGCCATCATCCAGTTCGATCCGGTAGCGCTGATTCGCGTGGGGACGGCCGCTGCCCCGGCGCGCCAGGATGAATTTCTCGTCGGTCTGCATGGCGCTGGTCGGCAGCTCCAGCCCCGGCACGTTGCCGCCGCCCGGGCCGAGATGCGCGAATTTCGAGGATTTGATGGTGTGCGCGCCGCTGCTTTGCTGGGTGATGGCGCCGCCGCCCAGGTCGACTTGCGCGCCTTGCGCCACCACACGCACTTTTGGCGCTTGCAGCACGATTTCATCGGCGGCAGAGAGCACGATGCGTTTGGCGGACGTGACCTCGATGTCGCCGCCGTGGGTTTGTATGTCGAGCTTGCCACTGGCGGCGATCAGTTTGATGCCGAGCGTGTGGGCAAACAGGCTGATGCCTTCCGAGACCCGCGCCTTCAGTTTTTTGCCGACCGACAGCTGCGTGTTGCCGATACTGACCAGGTCGACATGGGTTTGCGCACCGATCGCGATGTTTTCCTGGCTGGTGACGGCAATCCCGGCCGGGGCGGACAGCGCCATGACAGGTTTTCCGCCGTCGGTGGCGCTTGCCTCGCCGGCATTGGCGCCCGCGTCCCACTGCCGCAAATAGCCGATCAGTTGGCTGAGCGCCTGGTCGTCAGTGTCGTCGGCCAAGTGTTTAACGGACAGCTCTGATAATTGTTTCTGCACGCCTTGCAGCGCTTCGGCCAAGCCCATCAGCTCGGCGCGATCAAGTTGCTTGCCGCTTGCTTGCGGGCGCGCGTCTGCGCTGATCAGCACGCCTTGCCCGCCGCGCACGGCAACGGCGCCGTCGCTGCGTAGTTCCGCCCCTTCGCCACGCGCCTGGCCCCGGCCTTCGCTGCGCGGATGCGTCAGCCAGCCCAGGTTCAATTCACTGTGGCCGTGCTGCGAAGATAATTGCGCATTGATCTGTGCCGGCGTGTCGTCGAACCGCAGCTGGTTGTAGCGGTTCCCGTGCACTTCCTTGCTCTTCATGCCCGCCAGGTACTTGTTTCCAGGCAGGGCGCCGGCATGGCTGAACGTCGGAGGCGGCGCTTTGCCGCCATAGACCTGCGATACGATGATGGGCTTGTCGGGATCGCCGCCAAGGAAGTCCACGATGACTTCGTCGCCCACGCGGGGCAGGGTAATCGTGCCCCATTGATTGCCGGCCCATGTGCTGGCGACCCGTACCCAGGCGGAGTCGCGGTCGCTGTCGCTGGCGCCCGCGTCCTGGGCATGGCGATGGTCTTGCGCCCGCGTGCCGGGAAAGCGTACCTTGACCCGTCCATATGCGTCGCAGTGCACTTCTTCGCCGGCCGGACCGACCACCAGCGCGCTTTGCAGGCGCGGCTGCGGCAGGTCGGTACGGGGATCAAACGCGGGGACGATCGGGACGCCGCGGCGGACGCACGAAAAACGATTGGTGTAGCGCATGCCGCGCTCGTCGCTGGCTTGTTTCAGCACGTTGGCGGCCGGCGCATCGTCCCACCGGCTGAGCTCAAACAGGCGCCGGATGCGGTCGTCGAGCGCCTTGGGCAAATTGTTTTCCGCATCGACCTCCAGCCGCGTGATGACAAATTCGCGTTCCTGGCCAGGGTGGGTATCGATTTCGGGATGGCCGGCCAGGCCGATCCATTGCCCGACACACAGCGTGCGCACGCTGCCTTCGCCGACAAAACACTTGGATTCGTATTCATGGCGTTTCATGCGCAACTGGCCCAGCGTGCGGTAATCGTCGCCATCATCGCCGGCATGCGGCATGTCGATCTGGTAATCGTCCAGGCTGGCGGCAAACAGGTTGCCCATGGTTCCCTGGTCCATCAGGGCCGGCACCTCGCTGGTCATCGGCTGGCCTTGCAGGTAATCCCAGCTGTGCCGCGTTACGGCGCCTGGCTTGAGCACGCGCACGGGACTCCAGGCGGTAATGCTGTCCCGCTGTTCGGTGCCGCTGTCCCGGTGGTAGCGGACCGTACCTGCGGCGTTCCGCGGCAGCGTAAAACCATCGTCGAACAACACCAGCGCATGGGCCGGCGTGTCGGAACTGTTGGGTTCGCTGGCTTGCCCCGGCCGCATGAACCATGCAATGCCGCGCCGCTTCCATAAGCGGCGCAGGAAGCCGGCATCGGATTCATTGTGCTGCATGGTGAATTCGCGTGGCGGATAGGTTCCCGTCACATGCGACCAGTCGGCGTCGAATGCCTTGGCCAGCACGGGATTGTGCTGGCGCCACTCGCTCACGATGGTCTCGGTGATTTCCAGCTCGTTCTGATTGCGGAAGACGCGGGTATTGGTACGCTGTTCCATCAGCGCCAGCGCATCGCGAAGGACCAGCTGGTACGTGGCCAGGCCGCCATCGCTCTGGCCGGCCGCCGCTTGCGCAACGATGCCGCACACGGCGCGCAGGTCGCCGCTGTCGGTGACGAATTGCAGTTCGGCCGGCAGCGCCATGAATTCCTTCAACGGAAGGTCGGCGCGCGCCGATACGCACAGCAACCGGTATTCGAGGCCACCGCACAGTGTTTCATGTCCGGTGACACGCTTTACCATCAGCACGTCATCGAGCACGCCATCTTCCCCAGACAGCCGCAACCGGATAGGGCGATTCACCTCGGACAAGCCAGTCACGATGTGCGTCAAATCCTCGAAGTTCATTCCGCCGTCCTTGCTGCATCTGCTCGCATTGCGCCTCGATTTCGTAGTTGCTTATTTTGCATGAAATTATTATATCGAAACATTTACAACAGGTCGGCGCGATTGAATCGGCGGAAAAGTTCTTGCAATCAGCATGCGATCGTCTTATAGTTTCTGTACCGATCGGTACATTGTGTTCCGATGGGTACACAAGAGGAGAATGCGATGTCTACCCGTCCACCACTGCCACCCTTTACCCGTGAAACCGCAATCGAGAAAGTACGCCTGGCTGAAAACGGCTGGAATACGCGCGATGCTGAAAAGGTCGCGCTTGCCTATACCGAAGACAGCTGGTGGCGCAATCGTGGCGAATTCGTGCAGGGCCGCGAAGCCATTGTTGGACTGCTCAAGCGCAAATGGACGCGCGAACTCGACTATCGCCTGATCAAGGAGTTGTGGGCTTTCGACGGCGCCCGCATTGCCGTGCGCTTCGCCTACGAATACCACGACGATTCGGGCCAGTGGTATCGTGCTTACGGCAATGAGAACTGGGAATTCGACGAGCGTGGCTTGATGCACCACCGTCACGCCAGCATCAACGAACATCCGATCAAGGCGGAAGACCGCAAGTTCTTCTGGGATGCGAGCGGCCCTCGTCCCGCTGATCACCCGGGCCTGAGTGATTTTGGTTTTTAAGGAAGCGACATGGCAAGAATCGTTGCGGAACGGGAGGATGTGGTCCCGCTGTTGGCGGAAGTTTTCCGCACCTATGGTTTCGAAGGCGCCAGCCTGGCCCGGATCACGGAAGGCACGAAACTGGGGAAGGGCAGCATTTACCACTTTTTCCCGGGCGGCAAGGAGGAAATGGCTGAAGCCGTGTTGGCCCACGTTGATGCGTGGTTCAAACGAAACGTGTTTGAATCGCTCAGCGCACATGCGGATCCTCACGAAGGTATCAACGCCATGTTCGACGAAGTCGGGCGCTATTTCCGCTCTGGCCGCAGGGTCTGCCTGGTCGGCGTATTCGCGCTTGGAAATGAGCGCGACCGATTTGCCGCCAGGGTCCGCGATTATTTTGCCGCCTGGATTGATGCGCTTGCCGCCGCACTGGTGCGCATTGGGCGCGAACCGAAGGAGGCCGCCGCCTTGTCACACGAAGTCGTGGGGGGAATCCAGGGTGCCCTGGTCTTGGCGCGTGCTTTCGATCGAACCGATGTTTTCGAGGAGACTCTACAGCGTCTCCGCAAGCGCGCGTTGGGTTGATTGGGCCTGATGGTCGGGGTGAGAGGATTCGAACCTCCGGCCTCTACGTCCCGAACGTAGCGCTCTACCGGGCTAAGCTACACCCCGACGGTGTACATAGGCTCATGGATGCACATTGTAAGCAAAACTGATTTTCGTTGGCAAGTTGACAGTGTTAATTGTTGCTCAGCCAGCGCACCCCCTCACTTCGATTTAACAAGCCGTGGCTTTTTATGGACAGGACAGTCGATATTGCAAACCGCCAATTTCTTTTTGAGTAGAATGAACTGGCAGCGTCAGAAGGTTCTTACCCTACGAAAGAAGATTCCCATTGAGCTCACTTCTGGACAGTTCTGGCGGCCGTCTTTACCCGGCCGCTCTCGCAATCGCAGGCGCTTTGATGGCGCTGTTCTGGCCCGGCGCAGGTTGGCTGGGGATGTTGGGGGCCCTCGCATTCATCGGTGTCGGCGTGGCCGCGTGGCTACAGCTGGGCGTGTCGGCGCCGGCGGGGCGCGACGATATTCCGGCTTATCTCGAACAACGCCAGGCGTTCAGTGAAGCGGTGACGCCGGTGTGGTGCCGCCATATCGAATCGTCACGCAGCCAGATGGAAGACGCGGTGGCGGAACTGGCCACGCGCTTTTCCGGCATCGTCGACAAGCTCGATGCGGCGCTGCATTTGTCGAGCGCGACCGACCACGGCGAAGCGTCGTTGTCGCAAGTGTTTTCCCACAGTGAATCCCAGCTGGGCGAAGTGGTCGCCACCATGAAAGCGGCGCTGCAATCCAAGCACGCGATGCTGGCGCGGATCCGCGAGCTGGAACAATTTACGCGCGAATTGCGCGACATGGCGGAAGGCGTGGCCAGCATTGCCGCGCAGACTAATTTGCTGGCGCTGAACGCGGCCATTGAAGCGGCGCGCGCCGGTCCGGCCGGACGCGGTTTCGCCGTGGTGGCGCAGGAAGTGCGGCACCTGTCGAATCGCTCGGCAGAGACCGGCCGCAGCATCAGCGATCGCGTCGGCAAAATCAGCACAGCCATTGTGTCGGCATGCCATGCCGCGACCGAATCGAGCGCCGCGGAAGATGAAGCTATGCGATCTTCGGAAGGCACGATCGACAACGTGTTGCGTGAATTCCGCAACCTCACGGATGCCATGGCACAATCGTCTGAATTGCTGAAACAGGAAAGCGTGGCCATCAAAGGGGAAGTGGGCGAGGCGCTGGTACAACTGCAATTCCAGGACCGCGTCAGCCAGATGCTGGGGCACGTGCACCACAACATGGAAATGCTGCCAGTGGTGCTCGACGAAAACCGGCGCAACTATGAAGCCGGCGCCGGATTGCAGGCGCCCGATGCGCAAGTGCTGCTGGGCGAGCTGGAAAAAACGTATGCAATGGCGGAGGAGCACGCCATCCACCGTGGCGAAATGGTTACGGCCAAAGCCTCCGATGAAGTCACCTTTTTCTAGGAATACACTATGGCCAAAACCATCATGGTGATCGACGATTCCGCTTCCCTGCGCCAGGTCGTCGGCATCGCGCTCAAAGGCGCGGGCTACGACGTGGTTGAAGCGATGGACGGCAAGGATGCGCTGTCCAAGCTCACCGGGCAAAAAATCAACCTGGTCGTGTGCGACGTCAACATGCCGAACATGGACGGCATCACCTTCGTCAAAGAAATCAAGCAACTGCCGAACTACAAGTTCACGCCGGTGATCATGCTGACCACGGAATCCCAGGAAGGCAAGAAGAAGGAAGGCCAGGCCGCTGGCGCCAAGGCGTGGGTGGTCAAGCCGTTCAAACCCGAAGTCTTGCTGGGCGCCGTGGCGAAACTGGTGCTGCCATGAGCACGGGCCGTGTCGCCATCGACGGCGAACTCAACATTTATCGCGCGGCGGATTTGAAGACGCTGCTGCAAGGCGAACTGGCGCGCAGCAATGTGCTGGAAGTGGACCTGGCGGGCGTGACGGAAGTCGACAGTGCGGGCTTGCAGGTACTGATGCTGGCCAAGCAAACGGCCCGCGCGGAAAACCGCGAGCTGCGCCTGGTCGGCCATAGTCCGGCCGTGCTGGAAGTGTTTGAATTGCTGGATCTGGGCGCGTGGTTTGGCGACGCCCTGGTGATCGGCCCCCGGGCTGCCTGAACAGGCTGTAATCCCGACTCTGGAGGAATGCGATGGATCTGGACCTGGCGCTGCAAACATTTATCCTGGAAAGCCGCGAACTGCTGGAAGACATGGAAAACGCGCTGCTCAATGCCGAGCAGGCGGGCGGCCATGAATCCGTCCACGCGATCTTCCGTGCCGCCCACACCATCAAGGGCTCGGCAGGCTTGTTCGGGCTGGACCATATCGTCGCGTTCACCCACGTGGTGGAAAGCTTGCTGGACGATGTGCGGGACGGCAAGCTGGCCATGACGGATGAGTTGATCGTGCTGCTGCTGTCGTGCTGCGACCATTTGTCCGGCATGATCAATGCGATCGATGCGGGGCAGACCGAGCCCGACCCGGACATGCAAGCCGCCGGCGCACCGCTGCTGGTGCAATTGCGCGCATACATGGGCGAGTCGGAACAGACCAGTCATGGCGCCCAGTCCGCCAGCGCGCTGGTGGCGGAACCCGAGCATCCAGGCGTGGAGCGCATCGGCGAACCCGGTGGCGGTTCCAGCGATGCGTGGCACTTGTCGCTGCGCTTCGGTCCCGACGTGCTGCGCGACGGCATGGACCCGTTGTCGTTCATTCGCTACCTGGGGCAGATTGGCCGCATTGTCGGCATCGTCACCCTGGCGGACGCGATTCCGGCGGCGGACAAGATGGACCCGGAAACCTGCTACCTGGGCTTTGAAATCGCGCTGGAAACCGAAGCCGACAAAGCCGCCATCGAAGGCGTGTTTGAATTCGTGGCCGACAATTGCACGCTGCGCATCTTGCCGCCGCGCAGCCGTATCGATGAGTATGTGCGCCTGATCCGCGAGTTGCCTGAACAAAAAGCCATGCTGGGCGAAATGCTGGTGCGCTGCGGCTGTATCACGCAGCGCGAACTGGACAATGCGCTGCAAGCGCAGGCCCAGGCCAGCGCTACACCAGCCGCCACGCCGCCGCTGGGTGCTGTGCTGGTGGGGCAGGGCGCGGCCGAACCCGCCATCGTGGAAGCGGCGCTGACCAAGCAAAAGCAATCGGTGGAAACCGCCAAGCCGGCGGAAAGCCGTTCGATCCGTGTCGATGCCGACAAGCTGGATTTGCTGATCAACCTGGTGGGCGAATTGATCATCGTTGGCGCCTCGGCCAATTTGATCGCGCGCCAGGTGCGCAACAGCGAACTGCTGGAATGCACGTCGATGTTGTCCGACCTGGTGGAGCAGGTGCGCGATTCAGCGCTGCAGCTGCGCATGGTGAAAATCGGCGCCACCTTCAACCGCTTCCAGCGCGTCGTGCATGACGTGGCGCGGGAAATCGGCAAGGACATCGGCCTGGCTGTCAGCGGCGAAGATACCGAGCTGGACAAAACCGTGGTGGAAAAAATCGGCGATCCGCTGACGCACCTGGTGCGCAATGCGATCGACCACGGCATCGAACCGGCGGAAGTGCGCGCCGAACGGGGCAAGCCGCTGCGTGGCACCGTGCGCCTGAACGCATTCCACGATTCCGGCAGCATCGTCATCGAAGTGTCCGACGATGGCGGCGGCTTGAACCGCGACCGCATCTTTGCCAAGGCCGTTGAGCGTGGGCTGGTCGAGCCGGACCGCAAGATGTCCGACACGGAAATTTATGGCCTGATCTTTGAGCCGGGGTTCTCGACGGCGGAAAAGATCACCAACCTGTCCGGCCGCGGCGTCGGCATGGATGTGGTGAAGAAAAATATCACGGCGTTGCGCGGCACCGTATCGGTCGACAGCGCGCCCGGCCTCGGCACCACGGTGACGGTGCGCCTGCCGCTGACCCTCGCCATCATTGACGGCTTCCTGGTCGGCTTGGGCACGTCCACCTTCGTGGTGCCGCTCGACATGATCGACGAGTGCATCGAATTCGCTTCCGAAGCAGGCCACGACTATACGAACCTGCGTGGGCAAGTGCTGCCGTTCATCCGGCTGCGCGACCTGTTCGGCGTCGATACGCCGCCGCCGCGGCGCGAAAGCATCGTGGTGGTCAAGCATGCGGGCCACCGCGTCGGCCTCGTGGTCGACAGCCTGCAAGGCGAATTCCAGACCGTGATCAAACCGCTGGGCCGCATGTTCAGCCAGTTACGCTGCATCAGCGGTTCCACCATCCTTGGTAACGGTGAAGTGGCGCTGATCCTGGACGTGCCGGCCATTGTCGGCCAGGGATCCGGCAACCCGGCCGAAGTGCCTCAGTTGGCCGCATGAGTTGGCTGCATCAATCGACTGTATATTCAGGAGAATGTTATGACCGCAGTAGCCCAAGTCAATCGTGGCGCCGTAATGGCCCCCACCGTGGAAGATAGCCAGCAATTTCTCACCTTCATGCTGGGTGGCGAAGTATTCGCCATCGGTATCCTGGCGATCAAGGAAATCATCGAGTACTCGGGCCTGACCACGGTGCCGCTGATGCCGGAATGCGTGCGTGGTGTGATCAACCTGCGTGGCGCGGTGGTGCCGGTGATGGACCTGGCGGCCCGCTTCGGCCGTCCCGCGACACAGATCGGCAAGCGCACTGCGATTGTGATTGTCGAGATCGATGCGGATGGCGAGCAGCAAGTCGTCGGTGTCATGGTCGATGCCGTGAACGCCGTGATCGATATCGCGCCGGCCGACATTGAAAAAGCGCCCCAATTCGGCGCGCGGATTCGTAGTGAATTTATCTCGGGCATGGGCAAGGTGAACGGCAAGTTCGTCATCCTGCTCAATACCGACCAGGTGTTGTCCGTTTCCGAACTTGAAGCCATGGCTGGGGTCTCGAACCTCGCCGGCGCGGAAACCTAAACCTAGCGGCAACATCGATCTCCCGCCCCAGGCCCACCTGGGGCGCGGTCTTCCATTGTTTTGCGTGAACAAGGAGTTGTTGCCATGACTGTTGTCCAGCGTCTTTCCATCCTGATTGGCGCCGTCGTGCTGGGGCTGTGCACCCTGGCCGGCGTCGGCCTGTACCAGACCGACAAGGTCTACACCACCACCAATTACACCAACGTCAATGTCGTGCCCAGCATCCTCATGCTGGACAAGGGCTTTGCGTCGCTGGCGCTGCTGCGCACCCAGTTGTGGCAATACATCATGCTGACCGATCCGGCCAGGATCACGGAGTGGGAAGGCAAGATGGCCACCAATGCGCGCGGCGTGGAGTCGGCGCTGGCCGAGTACGAGCGTACCATGGTGTCCGACGACAAGGACAAGGCGCTGCTGGCGGCCGACAAGGCTGGCTTCGTGGAATATGAAGCTGTCCGCGCCCGCGCGATGGCGCAGGCGCGCGCAGGCAAGCCGAATGACGCACGCGACCTGATCTTGCAAAACCAGGCGCTGCTGGCCAAGGTCTGGGACGCATTTGAAGCGCACCGCCAGTACAACGCGGACAACGGCAAGAAGTCGGCGGAGGAAGCGGCAGCCGCGAAAACCCACGCCACCACGCAAGCGATGATCATCGGGCTGATGACGCTGCTGGCGGTGCTCGGCATCGGCATCTACATCATCCGCTCGCTGATGCGCCAGCTGGGCGGCGAACCGGCTTATGCGGCCAAGGTCGTGGAAGAAGTCGCCCATGGCAATTACGCGGTGGACGTGAAGTTGCGTGAAGGTGACCAGGCCAGCTTGCTGTATTCGATGAAAACCATGGTGGACAACTTGCTGGCGCAAATTGGTGGTGAGCCGAAATATGCGGCCGGCATTGTGCAGGAAGTGGCCAAAGGAAATTACGACATCGATGTCCGCCTGCGCGATGGCGACAAGGGCAGCCTGCTGTATTCGATGAAGCAAATGGTCGACCAGTTGCTGGCGCAGATCGGCGGCGAACCGGCGTACGCGGCCGGCGTGGTGCAGCAGGTGGCGCAGGGTAATTTCGCGGTGGACGTGAAACTGCGCCCTGGCGACCAGGCATCGCTGCTGTATTCCATGAAGCACATGGTCGACAAGTTGCTGGAGCAGATCGGCGGCGAGCCGGCGTACGCGTCCCGTATCGTCAGTGAAGTGGCCAAAGGTGACTTGACGGTGCAAGTGCAACTGCGCCCCGGGGACCAGGTCAGCCTGCTGTTTGCGATGAAAAACATGGTCGATAAACTGGCGTCCGTGCTGAGCGAAGTCAGTTCCGGCGCCGTGTCGCTGGCCAATGCGTCGGAAGAGATTTCCGCCACCGCGCAATCGCTGTCGCAGGCGGCGTCCGAGCAGGCGTCGGGCGTGGAGGAGACCAGCGCGTCGATCGAGGAAATGACGGCGTCGATTGCGCAAAACACGGAAAACGCCAAAGTCACCGATGGCATGGCGGGCAAGGCGGCGCTGGAAGCCAATGAAGGCGGCGCGGCGGTCAAGTCCACGGTGGAAGCCATGACGCAGATCGCGAAAAAGATCAGCATTATTGACGACATCGCTTATCAAACCAATTTGCTGGCGCTGAACGCCGCCATCGAAGCGGCGCGTGCCGGTGAACACGGTAAAGGGTTTGCCGTGGTGGCGGCGGAAGTGCGCAAGTTGGCGGAACGTAGCCAGGTGGCCGCGCAGGAAATTTCCGAAGTGGCGAGCAGCAGCGTGGACCTGGCGCAAAAGGCCGGCAAGCTGCTCGATGAAATGGTGCCGTCGATCAAGCGCACGTCGGACCTGGTGCAGGAAATCACGGCGGCCTCGGAAGAGCAATCGTCGGGTGTCGCGCAAATCAATTCCGCCATCAGCCAGTTGAGCCAGACCACCCAGCAAAACGCGTCCAGTTCGGAAGAACTGGCCGCCACTGCCGAAGAGATGAGCGGCCAGGCCGAGCAGTTGCAGCAGGCGGTCGCATTCTTCCGCGTGTCCGGCAATGTGCAACGCCGGCCTGTCGCGCCCGTCAAGCCGGCACGCGGCGGTGGTCACAGTAAGACCATCAACAGCAATCACCGTCCGGTGATGCACGATGAGGCGGTGGAAGACGGCAGTTTTGTGCGGTTCTGATTGCAAGTCGAAGCGGCCGCGATGGATGGCCGCCGTGATCCCAGGGGAGAAAGATGATGAACAACATGACAGTGCGCGCCAAGCTGATGTTGCTGATCGGTGTGGGCCTGGCGGCCCTGGTGCTGGTGATGGGCGTCGGCATCTATGGCATGAAGCAGGATGCGGAATCGCTCAGGGATATCGGCAAGGATAAATTGCCGTCCGTGCTGAACCTGATGATCATCCAGAATGCGCAGGGTTCGCTGCGTTCGGCCAACCGCGTGATCGACAGCATTGCCGCCTATCCCAGTGAAATGAATGAAATCGAGCGCCAGTTGAAGCGCAAGAAGGAATTCTGGGCGGATGCGGAAAAGTCGTGGAAGATTTACGACGCGCTGCCGCAGGATGGCGAGGAAGCCGCGCTGTGGAAGCAATTCATGAAGGACTGGGATGCGTGGAAAGCGCTCGACCAGAAGATCGATGCGATGGCCGAGGAAATCGTCAAGGCGCCGGAAGACAAGCGCGATGAGTTGTTCAAGGCCATGCACAAGGCGCTGTTCAACTTGCGTACGCAATTCCTGGCGGCCGAGGCGGATATCGACAAGCTGGTCGAGCTGAACCAGAAGAACAGCGATGCGTCGGTGGCCCATGCCGAAGAGGTGTCGAACCGTTCGCTGCTGCTGATGTACATCTTTGCCTTCATTGCGCTGGTGGGACTGATTTCGCTGGGCTATGCGATCTTGCGGGGCATCCTGCGCCAGTTGGGCGGTGAACCGGCCTATGCGGCTGGCATCGTGCACGAAGTCGCGCAGGGCAATTTCGCCGTGGAGGTGAAACTGGCGCAGGGCGACCAGTCGTCGCTGCTGTATTCGATGAAAGTCATGGTCGACAAGTTGCTGGCGCAAATCGGCGGCGAACCCGCCTATGCGTCGCGCATTGTCAACGACGTGGCGAAGGGGGATTTGACGGTGGATGTGCAACTGCGTCCAGGTGACCAGTCCAGCCTGCTGTTTGCCATGAAGACCATGGTCGACAAGCTGGCGTCCGTGCTGACGGAAGTGTCGAGCGGCGCCGTCTCGCTGGCCAATGCATCGGAGGAAATTTCCGCCACGGCGCAATCGCTGTCGCAGGCGGCGTCGGAACAGGCGGCCGGCGTGGAGGAAACCAGCGCATCGATCGAGGAAATGACGGCGTCGATTGCGCAAAATACGGAAAACGCCAAGGTTACCGATGGCATGGCCGGCAAGGCGGCGCACGAAGCGGCGGAGGGCGGCTCCGCCGTCAAGTCGACGGTGGAAGCCATGACGCAGATCGCGAAAAAGATCAGCATCATTGACGACATCGCGTATCAAACCAATTTGCTGGCGCTCAATGCCGCCATCGAAGCGGCCCGCGCCGGCGAGCACGGTAAAGGGTTTGCCGTGGTGGCGGCCGAGGTGCGCAAGCTGGCCGAACGCAGCCAGGTGGCGGCGCAGGAAATTTCCGAAGTGGCGGGCAGCAGCGTCGACCTGGCGCAAAAAGCCGGCAAGCTGCTCGACGAGATGGTGCCGTCGATCAAGCGCACGTCGGATCTGGTGCAGGAAATCACGGCGGCGTCGGAAGAGCAATCGTCGGGCGTGGCGCAAATCAATTCCGCGATCGGGCAACTGAGCCAGACCACGCAGCAAAACGCATCCAGTTCGGAAGAGCTGGCGGCCACCGCCGAGGAAATGAGTGGCCAGGCCGAGCAGTTGCAGCAAGCGGTGGCGTTCTTCCGCGTCAATGGCGCCGAAGCGCGCCGCGCCACGTACCGCAAGCAGGCGGCGGCCGCCCGCAACGTGCGGCCGCAGGTACGGCAGCGCCCGGCCAATGAAGAAGATGAAGTGGACGACGCCAGCTTCGTGCGCTTCTGAACCTATAGGGGGAACCGGGGGGATGCGGCTTGCACGCGCCGCCCGGATCGCCTAGCATGGCGGCCTTCATCCAGGAATTGCCATGGCCATCACCATCTACCACAACAATGCATGCAGTAATTCGCGCGGCGCGCTGGCGCTGATCCGCGAAGCCGGCATCGAGCCGGAAATCATCGATTACCTGAACAACCCGCCGACCCGCGAACGTCTGGCTGCGCTGATCAAGGCGGCCGGCCTGACGGCGCGTGGCGCCATGCGCGACAAGGGGGACTTGTACGAACAATTGAACCTGGCAGACCCGTCGCTGTCCGACGATGCGCTGCTGGACGCCATGATGGCGCATCCGGCGCTGATCAACCGGCCCTTTGTCGTGACGGACAAGGGCGTGCGCCTGTGCCGTCCGCCGGAAACCGTCAAAGAGATCCTCTGAAAAACCAACGGCGCCATCGGCGCCGTCGTTGTCTGGGGAAGGGACTGCTTAGTGGTTGCGGTCCAGCGCGAAGCGCGCCAGTTGCAGCAGCGCGGTTTTGTACGCGCTTTCCGGCAGATCCTGCACGGCGTTCAGTGCGCGCTCACCCGCTTCTTCCGCCGCGCGGCGCGTGTAATCCAGCGCGCCGCTGTTGGTAATGGCGGACAGGATCGCATCGAAATGCTGTTCGTCGCCATTTTCAATGCACGAGCGCACCAACTCGCGCTGTTCGCTGGTGCCATGCGCCATCAGCCAGATCAGCGGCAACGTTGGTTTGCCTTCACGCAAGTCGTCGCCCACGTTCTTGCCGATTTCCGCCGCGTCGCCCGTGTAATCGAGGACGTCGTCGATCAGCTGGAATGCCGTGCCCAGTGAGCGGCCATATTCGCCCGCCGCGGCGATCTGGTCGTCGTTGGCGCCGGCCACCAGCGCGCCCAGTTCCGCGGCCGCTTCAAACAGCTTGGCCGTCTTCGAGCGGATCACCTGCAGGTAGCGCTCTTCCGTCACGTCCGGATCGTGCATATTCAACAACTGCAGCACTTCGCCTTCGGCGATCACATTGGTGGCGTCCGACAGGATGCTCATCACGCGCATGGAATCGAGCGACACCATCATCTGGAAGGCGCGCGAATACAGGAAGTCACCCACCAGCACCGAGGCGGCGTTGCCGAACAGTGCGTTGGCGGTGGCGCGGCCGCGGCGCAGCGACGATTCATCGACCACGTCGTCGTGCAGCAGGGTCGCGGTGTGGATGAATTCCACCACGGCGGCCAGTTCGTGATGGGCCGCGCCTTTGTATGAATAGGCATTGGCCATCAGCAGGACGAGGACAGGGCGGATGCGCTTGCCGCCAGCGCTGATGATGTATTCCGCGATCTGATTTACCAGCGGCACGTCCGAGTGCAAACGCTGGCGGATCACCCCATTGACCGCTTCCATGTCGGTCGCGATGGTCTGGATGATGGTGTTTTGGTTGGCGTGTTGGGTAGCGGCAGACAAGGCAAACCTGAAGGGGCTAGTAATAAGTGCCGCGATTATACGTCAAGCCAGTTGCCGCTGGCGATCAGGGGAGCACGCAGTCCGCGGTCTGGCTCCGGGGGCCTGTTGGCGACATACCATGGCGGTGGGAATTTTGGAATAGTCTTTGACGTAAATTTTCAATCTGTGTATAATCGCAGGTTCTCCCCGTTGTGTATCGCTTTGCATGCAGTTTGTTTGGCCATGCACGGAGAGGTTTTTTCAACATTTGATGAGGTTTCAAATCATGTACGCGGTCATAAAAACCGGTGGCAAACAGTATAAAGTTGTCGCTGGCGAAAAACTCAAAGTAGAACAGATACCTGCTGACATCGGTTCCGAACTCACCATCGATCAAGTTCTCGCGGTAGGCGCGGGCGAAGCCATTAAATTCGGCACGCCACTGGTCGCAGGTGCAACGGTTCAAGTGAAAGTAGTTTCCCAAGGTCGTCACGACAAAGTGCGTATCTTCAAGATGCGTCGTCGTAAGCACTACCAGAAACACCAGGGTCACCGTCAGAACTACACGGAAATCCAGATCGTTTCGATCAACGGCTAATCTGCCTATTTTTTAACCATTAAGTCATATTTAGGAGTATCTAAATGGCACACAAAAAAGGCGGCGGTACTACCCGCAACGGCCGTGACTCGGAATCAAAACGCCTGGGCGTTAAAGTTTACGGCGGCCAATCGATCAACGCTGGCGGCATCATCATCCGTCAACGTGGCACCCCAGTGCGCGCCGGCGAAGGCGTAGGCACCGGCAAGGATCACACCCTGTTCGCTCTGGTGGACGGCAAGGTGAAGTTCGTGGTCAAAGGCCCGAGCAATCACCAGTACGTGACCGTGGTAGCTGCTTAATCAGCCACCCCAAGGTCGCAAAGTAAGGCGCAAGCCTTCGATCGAAAGGCTCTGCCATCGGTAGGGCCTTTTTTAATTTAAGGCGGCACATATTATGAAGTTTATCGACGAAGCACGAATCGAAGTGATTGCCGGCTCTGGCGGCAACGGTTGCGCGTCCTTCTGCCGGGAAAAGTTCCGTCCATTCGGCGGTCCTGACGGCGGCGACGGCGGCAAAGGCGGCACCATCTGGGCCGTGGCAGACCGTAACGTCAACACGCTGGTCGACTACCGTTACTCGAAGGTCCACCGCGCCAAGGATGGCGAAGCGGGCCGCGGCTCGGACTGCTATGGCAAAGGCGCGGAAGACATGATCTTGCGCATGCCGGTCGGCACCCTGATCATCGACGAAGTCAATGGCGACATCATCGCCGACATGACCGAACATGGCCAGATGGAAGTGCTGGCGCAGGGCGGCGAGGGCGGCTGGGGCAACATCCACTTCAAAACGTCGACGAACCGTGCGCCGCGCCAGAAAACCGAAGGCCGCGAAGGCCAGCGCCGCGAACTGCGCCTGGAACTGAAAGTGCTGGCCGACGTCGGCCTGCTGGGCATGCCGAACGCGGGCAAGTCCACCTTCATCACGGCCGTGTCGAATGCACGTCCGAAAATCGCGGATTACCCGTTCACCACCTTGCACCCGAACCTGGGCGTGGTGCGCGTGTCGCATGAAAAGAGTTTCGTGATCGCCGATATTCCCGGCCTGATCGAAGGCGCCGCGGAAGGCGCCGGCCTGGGCCACCAGTTCCTGCGCCATTTGTCGCGCACCGGCCTGCTGCTGCACATCGTCGACCTGGCGCCGTTCGAGGCGACGGTCGATCCGGTCAAGGAAGCCAAGGCCCTGGTCAAGGAATTGAAGAAGTACGACCCTGCGCTGGCGGACAAGCCGCGCTGGCTGGTGCTGAACAAGCTGGACGTGATCCCGGAAGACGAGCGCGAACAGCGCGTGAAAGACTTCGTCAAGAAGTTCGGCCACAAGGGCCCCGTGTTCCAGATTTCCGCGCTGAGCCACGAAGGCACGCAAGACCTGGTCAACGAAATCTACAAACACCTGGAAGCCAAGCGCCACGCGGAACAGCGCAGCGAAGAAACCCAGATGACGGAAGAAGCGCGCGGTATCTCGTCGATCGATCCGAACGACCCGCGCTTTAAAGTTCTGGAATAATCTTCCCACCACTCTGCAACACCGGCATAATCCGCTAAGCGCTGATTTGCCTTTCGCACAACAGCATCGGCCCGCCATCCGCGGGCCGATATTGTCTGCGGCAAGCTGGGTCACCCACCCTTCGAATCAAGCATGGCAACCCCCGCGCGGGCATACCGGATGCGCCGCCGATTGATTAGAGAACTGCCGCACAAATGAATTCCGTCATACAGAAAGCCACCCGCGTCATCATCAAGGTGGGTTCGTCGCTGGTCACCAACGATGGCCGTGGCCTGGACCATGCCGCCATTGCCCGCTGGGCCGCCCAGATCGCGTCGCTGCGCGCATTGGGCAAAGAAGTCGTGCTGGTGTCGTCCGGCGCCATTGCCGAAGGCATGCTGCGCCTGGGCTTCGACAAGCGTCCCACCGACATCCATGAATTGCAGGCGTGCGCCGCCGTTGGCCAGATGGGCCTGGCGCAAATCTATGAAACCAGTTTCCGCGCGCACCAGCTCGGCACGGCGCAAGTGCTGCTGACGCACGCCGACCTGGCTGACCGCGAACGCTACCTGAATGCGCGTTCGACGCTGACCACCTTGCTGCGCATGGGCGTGGTGCCGATCATTAACGAGAACGACACGGTGGTCACCGATGAAATCAAGTTCGGCGACAACGATACGCTGGGCGCGCTGGTCGCCAACCTGATCGAAGCCGATGCGCTGATCATCCTGACCGACCAGCGTGGCTTGTACAGCGCCGACCCGCGCAAGGACCCGCAGGCGTACCTGATCACCCATGGCCGTGCCGGCGACGAAGCGCTGGAAGCCATGGCGGGCGGCGCCGGTTCGTCGCTGGGCCGTGGCGGCATGCTGACCAAGATCCTGGCCGCCAAGCGCGCCGCGAAATCCGGCGCGCACACGGTGATCGCATTTGGCCGCGAAGACAATGTGCTGCTGCGCCTGGCCGAGGGCGAAGCCATCGGCACCGAACTGGCGGCGCAAACGGGCCACCTGACGGCCCGCAAGCAGTGGATGGCGGATCATCTGCACACGGCGGGGCAGGTGGTGCTGGATGCGGGCGCCGTGAAGAAATTGAAAACCGAGGGCAAGTCGCTGCTGCCGATCGGCGTGACCGACGTCAAGGGCGAGTTTGGCCGTGGCGCCGTCATCACGTGCATCGGCGAAGACGGCGCAGCGGTGGCGCGCGGCATGTCGAACTATACCAGCGCGGAAACGCGCAAGATCATGCGCCGCCCCTCGGCGGAGATCGAAGTGATCCTGGGCTTCCTCGAAGGCCACGAACTGATTCACCGGGACAATATGGTCTTGCTCTAAACATTGTAAGAAATATTTACAATTTAGATAATTTCTTTCTAGACATCCCTGTTTCCGCGTGATTGAATCGGATGCCGCATGATGCTGCACAAGCGCAGCGTCATGCGGCATTCGTTTAATCAGGCCCATAAGGCCGAAACAGGAGACTCCATGCGTTTGCAGCCCCTTGCACTGACCCTTGCCATATCCCTCGCTTACGGCGCCCCGGCGCTGGCTTCCGACGCTGCGCCGCAACCGGCGGCGCCCGCCACCGCTACCGCCAACACTGGCGCAGCCGCCAGGGCAACCAAGCTGAGCACGGTTGAAGGCATCACTGAATACAAGCTGCCCAACGGCATGCGCATCCTGCTGGCGCCGGACGATTCCAAGCCCACCACCACCGTCAATATCACGTACCTGGTTGGCAGCCGCCACGAGAACTATGGCGAGACGGGCATGGCCCACTTGCTGGAGCACATGGTGTTCAAGGAAACCACCAACCAGGGCCCGATCTTCCAGGAGCTGGGCAAGCGCGGCATGCGCTTCAATGGCACCACGTTCATGGACCGCACCAATTACTTCGAGACGTTTGCAGCTTCCGAGGAAAACCTGGCCTGGGCCCTGTCGATGGAAGCGGACCGCATGGTCAACAGCGTCATCGCCAAGACGGAACTCGACAAAGAGTTTTCGGTGGTGCGCAATGAAATGGAGATGGGCGAGAATGATCCGCGCCGCGTGCTGTGGAAGCAATTGACTGCGGTCACCTACGACTGGCACAACTACGGCAAGAACACCATCGGCGCCCGCAGCGACGTGGAAAACGTCAAGATCGACAACCTGCACGCGTTCTACCGCAAGTACTACCAGCCGGACAATGCCGTGCTGGTGGTCACGGGCAAGTTCGATCCGGTGAAAACCCTGGCGCTGATTGAAAAGCATTTCGGCGCGATCGCCAAGCCTTCGCGCGTGCTGGAGCCGACTTATACGCAAGATGCGCCGCGCGATGGCGCCCGTGAACTGACCATCAAGCGTATCGGCGATACGCACCTGGTTGCCGCGCTGTACCCGACGGCGGCCGGCGCCCATGCCGACAGCGCTGCGATTGCCGCGCTGGGCGAAATCCTGGGCAACACCCCGAATGGCCGCCTGCACAAGAGCATGGTCCAGGCCAAGAAGGCGGTCGGCACGGATTCATGGACGCTGGACCTGGCCGAGCCGGGTTATATCCTGTTCTGGGCCGAGCTGTCGAAGTCCCAGTCGATGGGCGAGGCCCGCAAGCTGTTGCTGGAACAGGTCGAAGGCTTCGCCAAAAAGCCTGTGACGGAAGCGGAACTGGCGCGCGCCAAGGCATCGATGCTGGCGGAAATCGACAAGACCATCAATGACGCGCAAGGCTTGGCCGTGCAACTGTCCGAATCGATCTGCAAGGGCGACTGGCGCCTGTTCTTCCTGCGGCGCGACCGCGTCGAAGCGCTGACGGTGGCGGACGTGCAGGCTGCGGCAGTGAACTATTTCAAGGAAACCAACCGCACCTTCGGCCAGTACGTGCCGATCAAGGAAGTCGACCGCACCGTGATCCCGGCCACGCCGGACGTGGCCAAACTGGTGGCGGACTACAAGGGCCGCGCCGCCGTGGCCGAAGGCGAAGTATTCGACGTCAGCCCGGCCAACATCGACAAGCGCACGGTGCGCAGCACGCTGCCCAACGGCATGAAGCTGGCGCTGGTGCCGAAGAAGACCCGCGCGAATGCCGTCAACGGCAATATCGTGCTGGAATTCGGCGATGAAAAGACCTTGTTCGGCAATCAGGTCAACGCGGACCTGGCGGCGGACATGCTGATGCGCGGCGCCGGGAAGTTGAGCCGTTCGGATATTTCCACCCAGCTCGACCAGCTGAAAGCCAAGGTGCACATCAACCAGTCCGGCCAAGCCGTCTACATTCATTTCGACACGGTGCGCAAGAATTTGCCGCAACTGCTGGCCTTGCTGAAGGACGTGCTGCGCGCGCCCACGTTCCCGCAAGCGGAATTTGAACAATTGCGCAGCGAGAACCTGACCGCGCTGGAAGCGAACCGCAACGAGCCGCAATTCATTGGTTCGCGTGTGCTGGAAGCGGCATTCAACCAGTTCAAGAAAGGCGACATCCGTTACAAGGCGACCATCGACGAGGCTGTGGACGCCTACAAGCAAGCCAAACTGGCCGACGTCAGGAAGTTCTATGACATCATGTACGGCGCCAACAACGGCAGCGTGGCGCTGGTCGGCGACTTCGATGCGGCGGAAATGCAAGAGCAAATCAAGGCAGTGTTCGGCAACTGGAACAGCAAGGCGAAGTATGCGCGCCTGGCTGATCCAAGCCCGGCCGCCAAGGCGGGTGTCGAACAGCTGGAAACGGCCGACAAGGCCAACGCGTTCTATGCCGCCGCGCTGCCGGTGGCCATGCAGGACAATGCGCCGGACTATGCGGCGATGCTGGTGGTGAACCGTGTCCTCGGCGGCGGCGCGCAGTCGCGCCTGAACGCGCGTTTGCGCCAGAAGGATGGCCTGAGCTATGGCGTCGGCAGCCAGTTCAACGCGTCGGCATTTGAACCGAACGGTAAAGTCGTGCTGTTTGCTATCTATGCGCCGCAAAACCTCGACAAGCTCAAGCTGGGCTTCAAGGAAGAACTGGCGCGCATCCTGGCCGACGGCATCACGGCGCAGGAACTGGACGATGCGAAAAAGGGGCTGATGCAGCAGCGCGAGACCAACCGTGCGCAAGACAATGCCATGGCGGGCACCCAGACCTATAACCTGCGCGCCAACCGCACCATGGCGTACTATGGCAATGTCGATGCGGCCATCCAGGCATTGACGCTGGACCAGGTCAATGGCGCATTGCGCAAGTACATCGACCCAAGCAAGCTGTACCACGTGTACGCGGGTGACTTCGCGAATGCCGCGAAGAAGGCGGCAGCGGCGGGTGCGCCGGCGACCGGCAAGTAAATCCGGTGGTGTAAGCGAACTGCATGGCCCGCGGTTTTGCGGGCCATTTTCTTAAGCGTTGGCCGGCGCCGGTGTCTTTTGCCTGAAGTCGCACAGGTCCGCAATGATGCAGTTCCAGCACTTCGGCGTACGGGCCACGCACGTATAGCGGCCGTGCAGGATCAGCCAATGGTGTGCATCCTGCAAGAATTCTTTCGGCACGAATTTCAGCAGCTTTTGCTCGACGATGTCGACGTTCTTGCCGGGCGCCAGGCCGGTGCGGTTCGAGACGCGGAAAATGTGCGTATCGACCGCCATGGTCGGTTCGCCAAACGCGGTGTTCAACACCACGTTGGCGGTCTTGCGCCCCACGCCGGGCAAGGCTTCCAGCGATTCACGGTCGCGCGGCACTTCGCCGCCGTGCTGGTCGACCAGGATCTGGCAGGTGGCCAGCACATTTTTTGCCTTGGTCTTGTACAGGCTGATGGTCTGGATATAGCTCATCAATTCGTCGAGCCCCAGGTCCAGCATGGCTTGCGGCGTATTCGCCACTGGGTACAGGCGTCGCGTGGCCTTGTTGACGCCCACGTCGGTCGCTTGCGCGGACAGCAGCACGGCGATCAACAGTTCAAAAGGCGTCGTGTATTCCAGTTCCGTGGTGGGGTGGGGGTTGGCTTCCCGCAGGCGGGAAAAGATTTCGTAGCGTTTGGCGTTATTCATCGGTGTTGTTCTTGGCAGCGGCTTCCGCTTCTTTTTTCAGGCGCGTGCGTTCCATCGCCGCCGCGATAATCGCGCGCTTGCGCTCTTTCTCCGCGGCTTCCGCATCGGTGGCCGGATCGAGGGCTTCCACGGCTTTCAGCTTGTCCTGCGCCTTGGCGGCCAGCCGCGCATCGTTCTCTTCCTTGTCGCGCTTCAGGCGCACCAGCCGGAAATCGTGGCGTTCGCGCGCCGCGTCGGCGTCGGCCTGCGTCCAGGCCTGCCAGCCCGTCGCATCCGTGACGGGATACATGACGATGCAATCGACGGGGCAGGGCGCCAGGCACAGGTCGCAGCCCGTGCATAGCGAGGGCGCGACGGTGTGCATGTGCTTGGCCGCGCCGATAATTGCATCGACCGGGCAGGCCTGGATGCACAAGGTGCAGCCGATGCACAGCGATTCATCGATATACGCCACCGCGCGGGGGCGCTCGGCGCCATTGGCGGGGTTCAGTGGAATGACGGGATAGCCGGTCACGCGGGACAGGCGCGCGATGCCTTCCGCGCCGCCGGGCGGACACTGGTTGATGCCGGCGGTACCAAAGGCAATCGCTTCGGCATACGGGCGGCAGCCGGAATAGCCGCACTTCGTGCATTGCGTCTGCGGCAGGACATCTTCAATGCGGTCTGCAAGGGATGGGGACACGTTGACGTCGTTTGTAACAGTAAAGCCACATTATCCGCCATCTGCGCCCTTCAGGGCGTGGAAATCCTGCATTGATCGTGTCTAATTTTGCAATTAATTTGGCGACAATACGGATTTATGGGAGCATGTGCGGGTTTGCCGAACGTGCCGCATGAAATGAAAAACGCTTTGAACAAGTTGCGGCTGCTGGGATGGAGTGTGCTGCTGGCCGCGCCGGCCGGCGCCGCGTCCCAGGGCGCCGCCGCGCTGAATTTCGCTTCGAACGAATGGCCGCCATTCGTTACCAGTACCCTGCCTGCCAATGGCATGGCTGGATCGCTGCTGACCTCTGTGTACGAACGCATGGGCATGACGGCCCACATCGAATACTTCCCGTGGAAGCGCACCATGGAACTGGGCCTCAACGATCCCCGCTATGCGGGCTTCCTGGCCGTGTGGCGCACGCCGGAACGGGAAAAGGTCTGCCACTTTTCCCATTCCATCGGCAACACCGTGACGGTGCTGGCTTACCTGAAGGATGCGCCGATACAGCCCGCCACCCTGGCGGACTTGCAGGGCATCCGCATCGGCACCGTGGCCGGTTATACCAACGGCGACCAGTTCGACGCGATGGCGGCGGCCGGCGTGCTGCACACGGAAGAGGCATACAGCGATGAACTGAACTTGCGCAAGCTGTTGACAAAGCGCTTTCCCGCGATGGTGATAGAAAAGCGCGTGCTGCGCCACTTGCTGGGCAGCGAACGTTTTACGCGTGAAGAGCGGGAACGCATCGGCTTTGCGGAAGGCTTGTTCCGCGAGCGTTCCATCCACGTGTGCTTCAAGCGTACGCCGCAAGGGCTGGCGCAGCAGCGCGCGTTCAACGACGCCGTGCGCGACATCGATTTGCAAAAGGCGGAGCGCGATTACTGGCGGCGCATCGGCGTGGAGCTGGCGCGGGCGCAGGCGCGCACGTTGCAGCAGCCATAAAAAAACCCCGGGAGTGCCGGGGTGTTGATGTCGGAGCGGCTTGCTTATCCGTGCTTGCGGATGAATTCACCGATTTTCGGGCAAATCATTTCGCGCCAGCGGCGGCCCGAGAAGATGCCGTAGTGGCCCGCACCTGGCGCCACGAAGTCTTGCTGCATGTCGGCCGGGATATTGCAGCACAGTTCATGCGCGGCCTGGGTCTGGCCCGCGCCGGAAATGTCATCCAGTTCGCCTTCGACCGTAAACAGCGCCACGTTGGTGATGTCCTGCGGGCGCACCAGTTGGCCGCCGACTTTCCACGTCCCTTGCGGCAGCGAGAAGTCCTGGAACACGGTCTTGATAGTGTCGAGGTAGTACTCGGCCGGCATGTCCAGCACGGCGTTGTATTCGTCGTAGAACTGGCGGTGGCTTTCCGCGCTCTCGTCGTCGCCTTTCACCAGGTGCATGTAAAACTCGCGGTGGCTTTGCGCATGGCGGCCCGGGTTCATGGCAATGAAGCCGGCGTGCTGCAGGAAGCCAGGGTAGACCTTGCGGCCAAAGCCCGGGTAATTCGGCGGTACGGAATAAATCACCGTGTTTTCAAACCACGAGAATTTCTTTTCCGTCGCCAGGTTATTCACGGACGTCGGCGATTTGCGGGGATCGATCGGACCGCCCATCATCGTCATGGTTTTCGGCAGTTTCGGATCCTTGGCAGACGCCATCAACGAAATTGCGGCCAATACCGGGACGGTTGGCTGGCACACGGAAATCACGTGCAAGTCCGGACCCAGGTGGCGGATGAATTCCTGCACGTAGAAAATGTAATCGTCCAGGTGGAACGGGCCGGCCGACAGCGGCACCATGCGCGCATCGGTCCAGTCGGTGATGTAGACGTCGTGTTCCTGCAGCAGCGCCGACACCGTGTCGCGCAGCAAGGTCGAATGGTGGCCCGACAGTGGCGCCACCAGCAGGATGGTGGGCTGTTCCAGCGCGCGGATTTCCTTGTCGCTCAAGTCCTTCTTGAAGTGAATCAGGCGGCAGAACGGCTTGGTGATGACGACGTGCTCGATGATACGGACATCTTTGCCCTTGACGGTAACGCTATCAATCTCGAATGCCGGTTTTTCGTAATCTTTGCCGAGGCGATACATCAGTTCATATCCTGCTGCGATCCGCTGCGAGAATGGCGTGTGCGCCAGCGGAGAGACGGGATTGCTGAACAATTTCGCTGACGCGTCGGCCCACTGCATCAGCGGCGTCAAGAGGGTGCGTTGCATTTCATGCAGTTGGTAAAGCATAGTAATTCCCGGTCGTTATCTCGATGTCAAGGGTCAATTGCCATCGAATTGATCAAAATCATGAGCTCATTATAGGTTATTTGTACATGACGTAAAGCACTTTGCGGTAACCAACAGAAAGGTTGTTTTCCTTTCGGAATAGTTCGACTGAGCCCGTCCTGATTCAAACGATAATACTGGAAGAGCCACAAGAAAAGAGTGTTTCGGCTGCATTTGTGTAGGACGGTTCCGAGGTGTGGCGTCAGACGAACACTGCGGTTTTCCCCAGTTGCGCGACGCACAAACTTGGTGAGTATTTTTCATGCGAAGTCGCTTCTTATGCGATTTTCCGCATTATGCGCCTGCAAAAAAACACAGCCCCGCATAAGGCGGGGCTGTGTCTTATAGATGATGCAAGAGTTGCTTAGCGCACCAGCAGTTTCAGCTTGTCTTTGACGTCGCGGAACTGGTCGGCGTCCGGCAGCGGAGACTTGGTCTTGGTGATCGACGGCCAGTTGCGGGACAGGTCGGCGTTGATCTTGATGTACTGCTGCTGGTCGGCCGGAGTGTCTTCTTCGGCAAAGATGGCGTTGACCGGGCATTCTGCTACGCACACGGCGCAATCGATGCATTCGTCTGGATCGATCGCCAGGAAGTTCGGGCCTTCACGGAAGCAATCCACAGGGCACACATCCACGCAATCGGTAAACTTACAGCTGATGCAGGATTCGGTAACTACGTGGGTCATAACAGTCCTTATAGATGATTTGCGGCGCCGATGGTGCTGCAAAACTGCCAATACACCTACAGCAAAGCTCTGATTTTAAGGCAATTTGCACGTGAGAACAATTCGCCCTTATATACAATCCACATAAGCAAATACGCAGGCCGGCTTGCGCCGGCCGCTTTGGCTGAGGACTGTTGACGTGCGCCTACGTGTTATTGCGGGCTGTGTAATGCTGCTGGCACCAGTCGGCCAGTGCTTTGCGCTCTTCATCGAGCACGTCTTCCAGCTCGAAATACTCGGCGTGGTTCATGGTGCCGCAGCAACTGCGGCGGTCTTGCGGCAGGGGACTGTCCGCCGCCAGGGCCAGCGTATTCGGGTCTTCCGCCACATTCACGCCGCGCACGGTGAAGCGGTGCTGGATGAATTCGCGGTATGCCTGCGGTTTGCCATCGCTGACGGCCAGCAGCATCATGTGGCTGGCCACGTGCGCATAGGTGGCGCCAAAGTCGGGTGCGGCCATCAGCGCGCGCAACACCAGGCCGCACAGGTATTCGCCGGTGCGGTACAGCAGCGCCGCATCGTCCAGCAGGCCGGGACTGCGTTCGAAGGCGAACATGTCGGCCAGGATGTCGTACACGGCGCCGGTAAACACCTGCGACAGCGCGTGCACTTCATTGCCGGCTTCCGCCAGCGTCAAGTCATTGTCGGCGTTGCGCAAGCCGTTGGGCCGGCCCAGCGCCAGGCCGAATTGTTCCGCCATGTCGGCCAGGAAGGTCTTGTCGTGCAGGTCGGCCTTGGTCTGGGCAATGACGGCTTCGGCCTGGTCCAGTTGCGACAGCGCCAGGAATATCGCCGTCAAATCGCCGAAGGCTTCGTGCAGGCCGCCCGTTTGCGGCGGATTGCGGCGCAACAGCCAGCGCGGTTTCAATCCATCGAGTACGGCATGGCCCGTTTCATGGGCCACGATGTCGAACGAGCGGCACGTGAAGACACGGCCGGCTTCGCCACTGGGGACGAAGTCGCCGAACTTCAGCGCCCGCTCGCTGCGGCTGTAATACGCGTTCATGACGTCCGGCAAACCGTGGGGGAACACTTTCAGGGGATCGGTATTGCGCTGCGAGTTCCACTGCCATGGCAGTTGCGCCGGGGCCCCGCCGGACGCCTGCGCCAGCGCGCGCTGGTACAGGGTCAATGTCTGGCGCACCACGGCAAAGGTGTGCACGGCGTCGAATTGTTCCGTGTCGGGCGGCAGGATGAAGTCGCCAAAGGCATTGGGACTGACGGGAGCGATGCCGGGCGCGCCGTTGGCGATGCGGGCGTCGCGCGGACCGGCCAGGATCACGCCCGGCAGGAACGCTTTGCGCGTGCCCAGTTCCGTCACGGACGGATCCTGCTTCCAGATCAGGACACGGGCGCCCAGTGGGGTGGTGGCCGCGGCATCGCCGAGGCGGGGCTGTCCCGGCTGCTGCGTCAGTTGCGCGGCTTTGCGGTGGGCGCGGTAGGGGGCGGATGGCGTGGGAACGTAGCTGACGGGGGCGGTGGCGGGCGAAGAACACAGCGGAATGGACATGTCGGTTTTCATGGTTTCTCCGGGGCGGTGGCGCTGGCGGCATGCCGGCGCCGGTATGCCATGGTCGCCTTGCCCGCGCGGGTGTTGCTTGCGCGTGCGCAAAGCATGTTGCTGCGTTCCATGGAAACGGGCTCGGGCGTAGAATGGTTCGCAGCGGCCTGCGGGGCCTGTACAATGGCGCCCGCTAAATGAGGAGAGAGGCAATGCCCAACGTACACATCGTCCAGGAACATACCTTGACGCCTAAAAAAGCCCGGGAAGCGGCGGAAAAGGTCGCGATCAAATTGGCCGAGGAATTCGAAATGGAATATGCATGGGACGGCGACGTGCTGCATTTCGAGCGCAGCGGTGTCAACGGTTCGCTGACCCTGACCAAGCACAAGGCGGAAATGCTGATCAAGCTGGGATTTTTGTTTGGCGCGTTTGCGCCGGTGATCCAGGCCAAAGCGTCGGAAAAAATGCAGAAAATATTTGGCGGCGGTAAGGCTGCATAAATAAAAAGGGGCGGATATTGCATCCGCCCCTTTTTGTTTTCAGCTTGATCAGCCTTTGAGTTCTTCGATCAGGTCGATGTACTGCTGTTGCGCGTCTTCTTTCGAGGTGCCTTTCAAGTTGGCCCACGCGTCGTATTTGGCGCGGCCGACCATGTCGGTGAAGCCTGGACGGGAACCTTCGACGTCGCCGGTGGAACCTTGCTTGAACAATGCGTAGATTTTCAGCAGGGTCATGTTGTCCGGGCGCTCCGGCAGGTTTTTCGAATCGGCCATTGCTTGGTCGAATTGTGCTTGCAGGCTCATGTGTCCTTCTCCTCGTGCTAGAGTGATGTCACTAAAGAAACTTTGCGCACGTCTGTGCGATAACGAGATAATACATTTCTATAAACGGTAGGCCCAACTGGAACTATAGAGGAGAAGCTCGAATGTTGTCGAAAGCGTTGTCGGCCCTGGGCCGCAGAAAAATGTCCGCGGTCGACACAGCCTGGCTGCGCATGGATTCGGACAGCAACCAGATGATGATCGTCGGCGTGGCCATGATGGCGCAGCCGATCGCACCGGACGGCTTGAAAGAAGCGCTGGAAACCCGCTTCCTGGCTTACCGCCGCTTCCGCAGCCGCGCGGTGACGGATCTGGCGGGGGCGTGGTGGGAAGAGCAGGAAGTCGACCTGGACGACCACGTCATCCACACCCGCATCGATGGCCACAATGGCACGTCGAACAAGGCGGCGTTGCAGCGGCTGGTGGGCGAGCTGTCGCAGCAGCCGCTGGATCCGGACAAGCCCCTGTGGCAAATGCACCTGGTCGACAATTGCATCGGCGAAGACGGCAAGCTGCGCCAAGCGCTGGTCGTGCGCATCCACCACTGCATCGCCGACGGCGTGGCGCTGGTGCGGGTCTTCATGTCGATGTTCGGCCAGCATCCTGACGAACACCCGAAACAGCCGCCCAAAGCCGCGCTGGAGGCGGCGGAAGCCAATCCGTGGGACCAGATCCTGTCGCCGATCACCGCCACCAGCGTCAAGGCCATCGACCTGTCGTCGACCATGTTCGTGAAATCCATGTCGATGTGGGCGGACGTGGACAAGATGGCCGAGCGCCTGGCCACCTATGGCCATACGGCAGCCCAGTTGACCACGGACGCCGTCAAGCTGACCACCATGGCCGACGACAGCCATACCCTGTTCAAGGGCAAGCCGAACGGCAAGAAGCACGTGTCGTGGAGCGAGCCGCTGCCGCTGGCGGATGTCAAGGCCGTCAGCAAGGCGTATGGCTGTTCCGTCAACGATATCCTGATGTCGGCCGTGGCGGGGGCGCTGCGCGGTTACTTGCAGGCGGCCGGAGGCAGCGTGGCGGGCGATTGCGAAGTGCGGGTCATGGTGCCCGTCAACTTGCGCAAGGACAGCCCGCGCCAGCGGCTGGGCAATGCGTTCGGGCTGGTGCCGCTGGTGCTGCCGGTCGGGATCGAAGATCCGGTGGCGCGCCTGGCCGAGGTGCAGCGCCGCATGAATGAACTGAAGGGCAGCTATACGGCGCTGGTGGCGATGTCGGTGCTGGGCGTGCTGGGCGCATCGCCGAAGCAGGTGCAAAACGAAATCCAGAACTTCTTTGCCCGTAAGGCGACGGCCGTGATGAGTAACGTGCCGGGACCGCAAACGCCGCTGTACCTGGCCGGCAGCCAGCTGGACCAGATCATGTTCTGGGTGCCGCAATCGGGCGATATCGGTGTCGGCGTGTCGATCCTGTCGTATAACGGCGGCGTGCAGTTCGGTATCGTCACGGACGATGCACTGGTGCGCGACCCGGACAACGTGATTGCCCGCTTTGAACCGGAATTTGAAAAGCTCGTGTTATTGGCTTTGATGGACGGCTGCCCATAAAAAAAGCGGCGGTTCAAAACAGGGCATGGCGCCTTGCCTTGAACCGCCGCTTCCGAAGAAGCGAATGTCGATTACTTCTTCTTAGGCGGGTTCACTGCTGCTTTCAGCGTGGCGCCAGCCGAGAATTTAGGGGTTTTCGACGCAGCGATTTTGATCGCTTCGCCGGTGGCAGGATTGCGGCCTTTGCGCGCAGCGCGTTTGGCGACGGAGAAGGTGCCGAAGCCGGTGATGCCAACCGTATCGCCTTTTTTCAGGCGCTCGGTAATGATGGCAATCAGGGTGTTCACTGCATCGTTGGCGGCAGCGCCGGACAGTTCGGTGCGCTTAGCAAATTCTGCGATCAGTTCGCCTTTTTTCATTACTACCTCCTTGGTTAATAGAGCGCGCAGATTAGCACAGAATTATTGCCGGATGTGAGTTTCCTTGATCAGAATTTGTGGAAGAAACCCATATACCGTATGGCTTGCGAGGATTTTGCGCCACGCTGATACAAACGCAGGCTGCACCTTTGTCGCGCGCGGAGTTATGATCGATGGTAGCGAGGACACAGACATGGGCTTTTCCGATGACATCCTGATGGCATATGCCGGCGGCGGCCTGGACCAGGCAACCCGCGCCGAGATCGAATCCGCCATGGAGCGCGACGCCGTGCTGGCGCAGCGCGTGGCGGCGCACCAGGCGCAATTGCAGCGCCAGGCGCAACCGCGCATGGCCGTGCCCCGGCGCGGCGCCACGGTAGTGCAACTGGCGGCGGTGCGGGCCACGCGGGCGGCGACACAGCAGGCGGCCCGGCGGGCGCGCAAGGTCCAGCACTGGTCGTGGCTGGAGTGGAGCGCCGTGTTCATGGCGATGGCGCTGGGCGCGGCGGCGGGGAAGTTCCTGCTGACCGACTGGCAGCCGGAAGCGCAGGCGCCGGCCAGCGTCGCGTGGCGCGACGGCGCGCTGATCGCGCAGGGCCGGCTGGCGCTGGCGCTGGACCAGGCGCCCGGCGGCGCGGCCGGCGTCTACGGCGGCACGGTGCGCATCGCCTCCAGTTTCGTGGCGACGGATGGCAGCTATTGCCGTGGCTTTACCGCCACCAGCAGCGGGCAGGAAATGGCGGGGCTGGCGTGCAAGAGTGGCGGCGCGTGGAAATTACCGATCTGGATGCAGACCACGAAGCCGGCGCAGGCTGGCGCCGTGAAAGCAGGATTGGACTTGCCGGCCGCGGTACAGGCCGTGATGGAACAGCGTAGCGGGGGACAGTTGCTCGACGCGGCGGCGGAGCACGATGCCCTGCAGAAGGGATGGGTGCGGTAGGGCGGATTAGCCGGCCAGGGCCGGCCATCCGCCTGTTGCCCCATCGTACAATCGTCACTCCTGCCGGAGTGACTTAAGAGCGGGCGAAGCCCGCGTCATCCACCACAAGCGGGGGGAACTTATACAGCCAGCAGTTCCACGTCGAAGATCAGCGTGGCGTTTGGCGGAATCACGCCGCCCGCGCCGCGCGAGCCATAGCCCAGGTCGGACGGGATGATCAGTTGGCGGGTGCCGCCGACTTTCATGCCTTGCACGCCTTCATCCCAGCCGCGGATCACCATGCCTGCGCCCAGCGCGAATTCGAACGGGTCGTTGCGGTCTTTGCTGGAATCGAATTTCGCGCCTTTGGAGCCGTCGTCGTTGCGCAGCCAGCCGGTGTAATGCACGGTGACATTCTGGCCAGCTTTCGCCTCGGCGCCGTCGCCCACTTTGATTTCGTCGTATTGCAGGCCGGAGGCCGTGGTAATAATGGACATGATGTTCCTTTTTGATTGACAGGTAAGCCATTTATTGTAGACGCTGCGCAGCACATCCGCCATTTTTGTCCTGACCTAAGTCAAATTTAAGTATTTTCCCCGCCATGCCCCACCATTTATGTCGGCAATTGGCCGTCGTCCAGTCCGGTTTGCACTTAAAATAGGGTTTTGCTTTTACCCGCGCTTATCAACCGCGATTCCCGTCATGTTCCGCAGTCTCCGCCGTATCGTTTTTTCCACCGTATGTCTTGCCGCTGCCAGTGCGCAAGCCAATGTCGTCGTGGTGCTCAATTCCCGTGACGCGACCGTCCAGCTGCTGGACCAGGCTACCCATAAAAGCTTGCAGACGTATTCGGTCGGCAAGGAACCGCACCACCTGATGCCGACGCCGGACAACAAGTCGCTGATCGTGGCCAGCGCGGTGGGCAATGAATTGATTTTCCTGGATCCGAAATCGGGCCAGATCCAGCGCCACGTGAAAGACGTGCTGGATCCTTACCAGATCGGCTTTTCGCCGGACCAGAAATGGTTCGTCGCCACCTCGCTGCGCCTGGACCGCGTCGATATCTATAAATACGACGGCAGCAACGTGACGCTGTCCAAGCGCATCCCGATGCCCAAGCTGCCGAGCCACATTGCCTTCGATGCAAAAAGCACGATGGCGTTCATTACGCAGCAGGGCAGCGACCAGGTCAGCGGCATCGACTTGAAAACCCAGCAAGTCAAATGGACGATACCGGTCGGCAAGCTGCCGGCGGGCATCACCGTGACGCCGGACGATAAATACCTGCTGGTCGGCATCATGGGCAGCGATTACGTGGAAGTGATCGACTGGCGCACGCAAAAAACCGTCAAGCGCATCAAGGCGGGCGACGGCACGCACAATTTCCGCGCGCAGGGCGACAACCGCTATACGTACGTGTCGAACCGCGTATCGAACACGATTAACATCATCGACCAGAAAACCCTGGAAAACGTCGGCACCATCAACGTGCCGGGCGGCCCGGATTGCATGGAAATCACCGATGACGGCAAAACCATGTGGGTGACCTTGCGCTGGATCAAGAAGGTCGCCGTGATCGACCTGCCCAGCCGCAAGGTCGTCAAGCTGATCCCGGTTGGTCGTTCGCCGCACGGCGTGTTCTTCGCCAACTCGGCGCCGCGCATGTGAGGTCGGCCATGCGCGGTTGGGCGGTCATCGGCGTCCTGCTGGCGGCGGCGCCGGCCGCCACGGCATTGGCGGGCGACGCCGCCTGCCATGGCACGATTTACCTGACGTTCGACACGGGCAGCCAGTCGCAGGCCGACCTGATTGCCGCTGTCCTCAACAAGCACCACGTCAAAGCCACGTTCTTCCTGGCCAGTGAAAAAACCGTGCGGGGCGACTATTCGCTCGATCCCGCGTGGGCGCCATACTGGCAGGCGCGCGTGGCGGAAGGGCATGCGTTCGGTTCCCATACGTTCGACCACGTGTACTGGCTGAAAGACTTGCCGGGCGGACGCATGCGCGTCAAGCCGCAATTCGGCGCGCAGGCCGGCAAGGCGCAGGACTGGAGCGCGCAGCAGTATTGCGCCGAGATCCGCCGCGTGGATACGCGCTTCGTTGAATTGACGGGGCGCCACCTGGACCCGCTGTGGCGCGCGCCGGGCGGCAAGACTTCGGCCAATACGCTGGCCGCGGCCAAAACCTGCGGCTATGCGCACGCGGGCTGGGCGCCGGCCGGCTTTTCCGGCGATGAAACGTCCAGCGACACCTGGCCCAACAAGGTCTTGCTGGACAAGGCGCTGCGCGATTTGCGCGGCGGCGATATCTTCATGGCCCATATGGGCATCTGGTCGCGCAAGGATCCGTGGGCGCCCGCCAACCTGGACCCGCTGATCACGGGGCTGAAACAAAAGGGCTTTTGCTTTGCCACGCTGCGCGACCATCCTGATTACAAAAAACACCCATGATGCAATTGTTTATCGACTGGCTGGGAACTGCGCAGGGCTGGCTGTTCGAAACCCTGGTGCAGCCCCTGTTGTTCCACCTGGGCTGGGGCGACATCACCGAAGAAGCGTTTGAAGGCACCGAGTGGCTGCTGATCGGCCTATGCGAACTGGTGGTGCTGTTCATCGTGCTGCGCCCGCTGGAGGCGCTGATTCCCGTGCACCCGTTCACCGACAGGCGTGCGCGGTGGAATGACTTTATTTATACGGTGCTGCAGCGTGTCGGTGTGTTCCCCGTGCTGATCTTCTTTACGCTGGATCCGCTGCTCGATGCGCTGATGGGCTGGTTGCGCCTGGAAAATGTGCAACCCATCAGCCTGGAGACCCTGTTCCCCGATATTTCTCCGCTGGCCAGTTTCGCCTTGTATTTGCTGATCCTGGATTTCGTCGATTACTGGTACCACCGGGCATCGCACCAGTTCAACTGGTGGTGGGGCTTGCACAGCCTGCATCACAGCCAGCAAAACATGAACTTGTGGAGCGATGACCGCAACCACGTGCTCGATGACCTGTTGCGCGACACCGTCATGGGCCTGGTGGCGATCGCCATCGGCGTGCCGCCGGCGCAATACGTGCTGCTGGTGTCGGCGTCGCGCATGGTGCAAAGCTTGCAGCACGCGAATGTGCGCATCCATTTCGGCAAGATCGGCGAGCGCTTGCTGGTGTCGCCCCGCTACCACCGTTTCCACCACGCGATCGGCGTCGGCCACGAATCGCACGGCAAGGGCACGCTGGGCGGCTGCAATTTCGCCGTCCTGTTCCCGATCTGGGACATCCTGTTCGGCACCGCCAACTTTTCGCCGGAATTCGCCCGCACGGGCGTGCGCGACCAGTTGCCGCAAACGGCGCCGGACGGCACCGTGACGCCGGGCCGCGATTACGGCAAGGGCTTCTGGCGCCAGCAGTGGCTGGGATTGAAGCGCATGATTGAATTTTTCGGCAAGGAACCCACGTAGGATGAGAGCTGTACTGAGTGCTTATGGCCGCGCGCTGCGTTCGCAGGTGCGCGGCAAAATGCTGTTGCTGTCGATCGTGCCGACGGTGCTGTCGCTGCTGCTGTGGGCCGCCATCCTGTATTTCAGCTGGGATCCCGCGTTCAATTACGTACAGGGCCAGTTCTTCGAGCATGAACTGTACCGTTACAGCAGCAGCTGGCTGGCCACACTGGGCCTGGAAGCCGTGAAAAACATCATCGTGCCGCTGGCCATGATCCTGGCGCTGGTGCCGCTGATGATCCTGACGGCGATGATCTTCATTGGCGTGGCGGCCATGCCGGCCATCGTTCGCCACGTGGGCGGCCAGCATTATCCGCAGCTGGAAATGAAGAAGGGTGGCAGCCTGGCCGGCAGCGTCGGCGTGGCGCTGGGCGGCTTTTGCGTCTTCGCGCTGATCTGGCTGGTGACCTTGCCGCTGTATGCTTTCCCGCCGGCCGCGCTGGCGCTGCAGGTACTGCTGTGGGGCTGGCTGACAGCGCGCGTGATGGCGTATGACGCGCTGTCCGATTACGCCAGCCCGGAAGAGTTGCACGCGCTGCGGCGCGAACACCGCTGGCGCCTGATCGCCATCGGCATCGTATCCGGCGCCGCCGGCGCGATTCCCGGCGTAGTGTGGCTGGCCGGCGCGGCCATCAGCATCGTGCTGTTCCCGTTCCTGGCGGCGATTTCCATCTGGCTGTATGTGCTGATCTTTATCTTCACGGGCTTGTGGTTCCAGTACTATTGCCTGGAAGCGCTGGCGAAACAGCGCGCGGCATAACGACACCGGGGAGACGGACGTGGCGATAGGCTTGATCATCATTGGCGACGAAATCCTGTCCGGCAAACGGGCGGACCAGCATTTCCCCAAAGTGGTGCAAATGCTGGCGGCGCGGGGCTTGCAACTGGGCTGGGCGGAATTCCTCGGCGATGACCGCGCCCACATCACGGCTACCCTGAAGCGCACCATGGCCAGCGGCGACATCGTGTTTTGCTGCGGCGGTATCGGCGCCACGCCGGACGACCATACGCGCCAGGCCGCCGCCGATGCGCTGGGCGTGCCGCTGGTGCTGCACGAAGAAGGCAAGCGCCTGATCCAGCAGCGCATCGTGCAACTGGCGTCCGAGGCGGGACACGCGGCGGACCTGGATTCGCCGGAAAACCAGCACCGCCTGCACATGGCGGAATTCGCCGCCGGCGCGGCGCTGATCCCCAATCCCTACAACAGCATCGCCGGCTTTGCGCTGGGCACGCATTATTTCGTGCCGGGCTTTCCCGTCATGGCGTGGCCGATGCTCGAATGGGTGCTGGACACCCATTACGCGGACCTGTTCAACCGCGAACCCCGTGCCGAACATGCGCTGTTTGTCTACGAACAGGCGGAATCCGCGCTGACGCCGCTGATGGAAGCGCTGGAAGCGCAATTTCCCCTGATTAAAGTCTTCAGCCTGCCCAGCGTGGGCGACGCCCACACGCGCCGCCATATCGAACTGGGCGTCAAGGGCGAACCGGGCCAGGCCGCACTGGCCTTCGCGGAAATGCGCGCGCAGCTGGACCGCCTGTCTGCGGAATACCGTCTCGCCTGACGCAATGCCCGCCGGAACGGTGCGCGCGCAAGCGACCCTTATGACAACAGGATGACGGGAGAAGCGGGGGGCTTTGGGACTGACGTTGTTTTTTTGCGAAAAAAGTCTGCGACTACATCAAAATTTCTGCCGGGCGACCCGTGCACAGGCTGCCGATGTGGTGCAATGTAACTCAGGCGAGTCGCCCTGATTCACGACGGTTTGAGCAATATGTTAAGCAATCGACGTTTCCGCAAACCCCGCCTTGTTGTGCGGGCCGTGCGCACCTTACGCAACATCCGGGGTGCCGGCGCCGCCGCGTTCGGCATCAAGCGCAAGCCACGGCTGCGCGTTGTCAAACCGCAGACTGCCGTGCTGCTGCACGCGCAACCCGCAGCGCCGGAGCCGCCCGCGCCCAAGAGCCGGCGGCCGCGCAATGCCTTCGTCCTGGTGTTGCTGGTGCTGTTGTCGCTGGCGGTGTGGTGGGGCGTGCATGAAATGCGCACGTCCGCCATGCAGGCGAAATTCTTTTCCGAACTGATGGCCAACGTCCACTACAAGGTGGAGCCAGGGCCCAGCAAATCGATCCGCTTCCCGCACGACAGCCCGTACGACGAACGGCTAGGCTACGCCAACATGCCGGATTACCTGGGCAAGTTGAAAGCGCGCGATTACGAAGTCACGGCGCAGGCGCGGTTCTCGCCGAAAATGGTGGAACTGTCCGACATGGGCGTGTTCACCACGTACCGCGAAAAAACCCGTACCGGCCTGAATATCGCGGATTGCCGCGCACAGACGCTGTTCTCCGCCAAGTATCCCGAACGGACGTACGATAATTTCAAGCAAACCCCGACGGCGCTGGTGCAAAGCCTGCTGTTCATTGAGAACCGCGAATTGCTGGACAACACCTATCCGAAGCGCAATCCCGCCGTGGAGTGGGACCGCCTGTCCAAGGCCGTGCTGGAAAAAACCGTCAGCACGGTGGCTGGCGGCGCCCGTGCAGCCGGCGGCAGCACGCTGGCCACGCAGATCGAGAAATACCGCCATTCGCCGGAAGGGCGTACCGGCTCGATGAAAGACAAGTTGCAGCAAATGGTGTCGGCCACGCTGCGCGCCTACCAGTCGGGCGAGGATACGACCGAAGTGCGGCGCCAGATCGTCGTCGATTACCTCAACACCGTGCCGCTGTCGGCCAAGCCGGGCTATGGCGAAGTCAATGGCATCGGCGACGGCATGTGGGTCTGGTATGGCCGCGATTTCAATGAAATCAACAGCCTGTTGTCCGGCAAGATGGACCAGCCGGGCAGCGCGCTGGCGTTCAAGCAGGCGCTGTCGCTGCTGATCGCGCAGCGCCGCCCCAGCTATTACCTGGGCGATGGCGACGCCGACCTGGAAAACCTGGCCAACAGCCATTTGCGCGTGCTGACGCAGGCGGGCATCATCTCGCCGCAACTGCGCGACGCGGCGCTGAAGGAACGCTTGCATCCGGCGCCCGGCAATGGCCTGGCTTCCGCCGCGTCGATGTCGTTTGTCGAACGCAAGGCTTCGAATTCCGTGCGTAACCACCTGGCCAACTTGCTGGGTGATAACCGCATGTACAACCTGGACCGCCTTGACCTGAACGTGATCAGTACGCTGGATTCGCAGGCGCAGCGCAACGTCACGCAAGTGCTGCAGGATTTGCGCACACCGGAAACCGCGCAAAAGGCGGGCCTGACGGGCAAGGGCATGCTGGGTAACGGCGATCCGGCCAACGTGGTGTACAGCTTCACGTTGCTGGAAAAGGGCAAGGACGTGAATTACCTGCGCCTGCAAACGGATAACTATGACCAGCCGCTGGACATCAATGAAGGCGCCAAGCTGGACCTGGGTTCCACCGCCAAGCTGCGCACGCTGGTGACGTACCTCGACATCGTCGACCAGTTGCACAAGCGCCTGTCGCCGCTGAGCGCGGAAGAGCTGAAAAAAACCGTGGTGGCGCCGCAGGATAAGCTGAGCCAGTGGGGCGTCGAATATTTCCTGGCCAAGCCGCAGGACATGAGCCTGGAAGCCATGCTGCAGGCCGCGCTGGACCGCAAGTATTCCGGCAATCCCGGCGAAGCCTTCTTCACGGGGGGCGGCGTGCACACGTTCGGCAACTTCTCGAAGGAAGACGACAGCCGCATCATGCCGGTGCGCGAAGCGCTGCGCCGCTCGACCAACCTGGTGTTCGTGCGCCTGATGCGCGACATCGTCAAGTACTACATGTTCCAGGCGCCCGGTTCTTCCGCGTCGCTGCTGCAGGATGCGGACGATCCCCGCCGCGCTGCCTACCTGGCCCGCTTCGCGGACAAGGAAGGCAAGGAATTCATGTACCGCTTCTGGGCCAAATACAAGGGCAAACCGGCGGCGGAACTGGACAAGGTGCTGGTGGGGTCGATCCGCCCGACGCCGGTGCGCCTGGCCAATATCCACCGCACCGTGTTCCCGAAAGCCACGCTGGCCGAGTTTTCCGCGTACCTGAAGGACAACCTGCCGTCGCAAAACGAAGTGCCGGATGAGCGCCTGGCGAAAATGTACGACCAGTACGCGATGGACAAATGGTCGCTGGCGGACCGCGGCTACCTGGCCTCGGTGCACCCGCTGGAACTGTGGATGGTGGCGTACATGCGCGCCAACGAAGGGGCGACCCTGGCGCAGGTGGTGGCGGCGAGCGAAAAGGAACGGCAGGAAGTGTACCAGTGGCTGTTCAAGACGCACCGCAAGCACGCGCAGGACAAGCGCATTGCCGGGCTGGTGGAAATGGAAAGCTTCATGGCGATCCACCGCCAGTGGAAAAAGATGGGCTATCCGTTTGAATCGCTGGTGCCATCGTATGCGACGACCCTGGGTGCATCGGCCGACCGTCCCGCCGCGCTGGCTGAAATGATGGGCATTATCATCAACGATGGCGTGCGCCAGCCGACGCAGCGTATTTCGTCGCTGCACTTCGCGTCCGGTACGCCGTATGAAACCATGGTCAAGCGGGGCGGCACCACCACCAAGGAACAGGTGCTGTCGCCGGAAGTGGCGCACGCGGTGGCCGCCGCCATCCGCGAAGTGGTGTCGGACGGTACCGCCAAGCGGGCGCGCCAGGCATTCGTGAAATCGGATGGCACGGTGATTCCGGTCGGCGGCAAGACCGGTACCGGCGACCAGCGTTTCGAAGTGTATGCCGCCGGCGGCCGCGTGATCGAGTCGCGCTTCGTGAACCGTTCCGCCACGTTCGTGTTCAACATCGGCGAACGCTTCTTCGGCAGCATGACGGCCTATGTGCATGGTCCGGAATCGAAGAATTACGATTTCACCAGCGCACTGCCGGTGCAATTGCTGACGGTCCTGGCGCCCAGCCTGATGCCGCTGATCGAACCGGATGCGCCGCCGAAGGGCAATGTGATCGCCGTGTCCCACAATCCCGCCAAGCAGGCGGCAATGCCGAAAGCCCCGCTGGCCGCCTGCGGCGGTTAATCCCGGGACGCAAAACCCGTAGGGCGGTTTCCGCGCAGCGGAAGCCGCCACATGCCAGCACAGCCCCCGGCGCGCGCAGCATCGGCGCGCAAAGATAACCCGCCTTGCATCTTTTGCCATTTGTTGGCATCGTGTCGGCATGAAACCCATGCGCCACCACATGAGCAAGATCCTTGCCTTTACCCGTTTTTCCCTGCGTGATCTGGTTGTGACAGCGGCGCCGGCCGTACTGGCCGTGGCAGCGGTGTGCCTGCTGGCGTACTGGCTGGTCGATCCGATGCCACCCCGTGTCGTGACCATGTCGACCGGGCAGGAAAACAGCGCCTATGAAGTCTTCGGCAAAAAGTATGCGCAGGCGCTGCTCAAGCATGGCATCACGCTCAAGCTGGCGCCGTCGCAGGGCTCGCTGGACAATTTACAGCGCCTCAACAGCGGCAACACGGATATCGCCTTCGTGCAAAGCGGCTCCACCAGCGAAGATGAAGCGGGGCGGCGCGGGCTGACGTCGATCGGCAGCCTGTTCACGGAACCCGTGTGGCTGTTCCTGCGCGACAGCGTGAAGGCGAATGAGCTGAAACAGTTGAAAGGCTTGAAGCTGAACCTGGGACCGGAAGGCAGCGGCGTGCCGCGCCTGTTCCGCCAGGTGCTCGATGCCAATGGCGTGGCGCCCGGCGACATTACTGCCGGCGCGCTGGAAAATACGCCGGCCACCGTGGAATTGCTGGAAGGGCGCATCGATGGCCTGGTCTTCAGTTCCGCCCCGGATGCGCCGCTGGTGCAAATGCTGCTGATGACACCGGGAATCCGGCTGTTCGACTTTGCCCAGGCCGAAGCCTACACGCGCCGCCTGCCGTTCCTGTCGCACGTGGTGCTGCCGCGCGGCATTGTCGACCTGGGACGCGATTTGCCGCCGCATGACGTGCACCTGATCGCGCCGACGGCCACCTTGGTGGCGCGCGACGATCTGCATCCGGCGCTGGTGGACTTGCTGGTGCAGGCCGCCGCGCAAATCCACGGCGGCGCGGGATGGTTCCAGCAACAGGGCCAGTTCCCGTCACCGCGCTACACGGAAATCCCGGTGGCGCACGAAGCGGCCCGCTTTTACAAGGATGGCCCGCCGCTGCTGCAGCGCTACATGAGCTTCTGGCTGGCGAATTTCTTTGACCGCATGTGGGTGCTGGTGGTGGCGCTGGGCGCGCTGATCCTGCCACTGTCGAAAATCGTGCCGCCGCTGTACGTGTGGCGCATCCGGTCGCGCGTGTTCCGCTGGTATGGCCAGTTGCGCGCGGTGGAGCAGGCCCTGGCCGCCGCGCCGCCGGACCGGCGCGATGCCGTCCACGCGGAACAATTGGCGCACCTGAACGACATCGAAGACAAGGTCAACCAGGTGTCGATTCCACTGGCATTCGCCGACGAACTGTACGGCTTGCGCAGCCACATTAATCTGGTGCGGCAACGCATGCCAAATAATCAACGGTCTTCGGATTGATAGGGTAAGTATTAATACGTAATTTCCGTCGATAAATGTTGTTTATCGATGCATATGACGGAATTTACTTTGACTTGGCATTTACGACCTCGCAATATTGTTAAACGCTTACGCAGAGAAGCGGACGTTCTTTCATATTGCAGCCATAAGAAAAGAGGTAGTAATGCAGAGAAACGCTATCCCCAACAAGCGCAGCATGGCACTGGCCATTGCCGCAGTCTTCATCACTGGCGCGACCAGCGTCACCACCGTACAAGCTCAGCAGGACGAAGCCGTGACCGTGGTGGTGACCGGTACCCGGGTTGCCAACCGCACCGCCACCGACACCGCCGCGCCGGTCGACATCATCAGCGCGGAAACGCTGAAAAACACCGGTGTCTCGGAAGTCTCGCAAGCACTGTCCGTCTCGTTGCCATCGATGAACTTCCCCCGTCCCGGTTTGTCGGACGGCACCGATACCGTGCGCCCCGCATCGCTGCGCGGCCTGGCGCCGGACCAGTCGCTGGTGCTGGTCAATTCCAAACGCCGCCACAGCTCGTCGCTGGTCAATACCAACCAGACCATCGGCCGCGGTTCGTCGTCGGTGGACTTGAACACGATCCCCAGCGCGATCATCAAGAACATCGAAGTGCTGCGTGACGGCGCGTCCGCACAGTATGGTTCCGATGCTATCGCCGGCGTGGTCAACTTGCGCCTGCGCACGGATAAAACCGGCGGCGAAGTCACGGCCAGCTATGGCGAACGCCGCACGGAATATGACTTCATTGCCGGCGCGCTGCCGGCCGGCGCCACGTGGGATGCGAAGACGTCGCGCAAGCGCCATGACGGCGGTACCGCCAACATCAGCGGCTGGAAAGGCCTGGAACTGGGCGAGGGCGGTTACCTCGTGATCGCCGCCGAATACAAGGACCAGGACCACACGGAACGCAGCGGCTACGACATCCGCCAGCAATATCCGCTGGTGTCGGGCGGCTTCGATCCCCGCGAAAAAACCATCAACCGCTTCAACGCCTGGTATGGCGAGCCTGAGCTGCAGCAATCGACGGTATTTGTCAACGCGGGCATCCCGCTGGCAGGTGGCGCCAAACTGTATGGCTGGACCAGCTACCAGCGCCGCGAAGCCACGTCGGCCGGTTTCTTCCGCCGCGCACTGCAAGACCAGAACATCATTTCGATTTACCCGGACGGCTTCCTGCCGCTGATCGCGCCGGACGTGAACGATTTTGCCGCCACCGGCGGCGTCACGTGGACGGTGGGCGAGTGGGACTTCGATGCGTCGCTGGGGTATGGCAAGAACCGCATGGAGTACACGATCAAGAACACGCTGAACCGTTCGATCGGCCCTGCCAGCAAGACGGAATTCGATGCGGGTGGTTACTGGTACGACCAACTGGTGGCCAACCTGTCGGCCGTGCGCAGTTTCGAGGCGGGACTGGCGTCGCCGCTGAACGTGGCGGTCGGTGCGGAAGCGCGCCGCGAAGGCTATAACCTGTTTGCCGGCGAACCGGATTCGTGGCGCTACGGCGGCCAGGTGCTGGCCAACGGCACGCCGGCGGCGCCGGGCGCCCAGGTGTTCCCGGGCTTCCGTCCCGCCGATGCATCGAAGACGCACCGCACCGCGGTATCCGCGTATGTCGACCTGGAAGCGAACCTGAGCAAGAACTTCCTCGGCTCCGTCGCGATCCGCGGCGAACACTACTCGGACTTCGGTAACAGCCTGTCCGGCAAGCTGGCGGGCCGGTATGACTTCGCGCCGGAGTTTGCGCTGCGTGGCTCCGTGCAAAACGGTTTCCGCGCACCGTCGCTGCAACAGCAGAACTTCACCACCACGTCGACCAATTTCATCAACGGCGTGCCGTTCGAAATCACGACGTTCAAGCCAAGCGCACCGGCAGCCATTGCGTTGGGCGCGAAGCCGCTGGACGCGGAAAAGTCGGTGAACTTCTCGCTTGGTTCCGTGATCAAGGCGGGCAAGGGCACCATCACGGTCGATGCCTTCCACATCAAGATCAAAGACCGCATCGTGCTGTCTGAAAACTTGACGGCGGCCAACGTGCGCGATTACCTGACCAAGCAGGGCTTCATTGGCGTGGGCGGCGGTCGCTTCTTCATCAACGGCGTCGACACCACCACCAAGGGCGTCGATGTGGTCAGCAGCTGGCCGATCAATACGGGCGGCTACGGCAAGCTGGACTTCACGCTGGCGGCCAACTACACGAAGACGGACGTGGACAAGGTGCCGACCACGGCGCAGCTGTCGGCGTTGTCGCCGGCGCCGGTGCTGTTTGACCGCATCAACGTGCTGACCTTCACGGATGGCACGCCGAAAACCAAGTTCATTGCCAGCAGCACGTGGAGTAACGGTCCGTTCGGCCTGACGGCGCGCGCCACCCGCTACGGCAAGGTGCTGGCGCCTGGCACCACGGCGGCGCTGGACTTCTGGCTGGGCGCGAAGACGCTGGTGGACCTGGAAGGCCGCTATGCGTTCACCAAGAAGCTGTCGCTGGCGGTGGGGGCGGACAACCTGTTCGACCAGTATCCGGACGCGTTCCCGGCAAGCCTGAACACGACGGGCAATGCGCCGTTCTCGAACTACTCGCCGTTCGGGCGTTCGGGGCGGTATGTGTATGCGCGCTTGAACTACACGCTGTAAGACACGCAACAAGCTGCAAAGCAAAACCCCGGCAAGCGCCGGGGTTTGTCGTTACGGGGTCAGGCTCCCATCCAGGGCAAGCCGGCCTTGCACCAGCCGCCCACCGTCTTGCGGTGTCCCGCCGCATCCTTGTCGCCTTCAAACCCCTCCAGGATGTCGTAGCACTGTGCATAGCCGTGCTCGGTGGCCAGCTTGGCCGAGTGGCGCGAGCGGACGCCGGAGCGGCACAGGAACAGCAGCACCTGGTCTTTCGCCGCCACCGCCTCCAGCTGCTCGACGAATTGCGGGTTCGGCACGCCGCCGGGATAGGTACTCCATTGGACTGCACCATGCTGGCCCTCCGGCAGTACTACGCGGCCCACCCAGTCCCGCTCCGCGTTAGTGCGCACGTCGATCAGCTTCACATTCGGATCGGCTTGCAGCAATTCAAACGCTTCCTGCGGCGTCACCGCACCCGCGTAAGGCAGCGACGTGTCGCGCTGGCGAGCGCGTTCCAAAATGATAGCAATAGTACTCATGGAGATTTTCCCACTGGAGATGACAATATTGCGTTTATTATAGTGCGCGAATCGGCTGCGCCTATCCATTGCAGATATCGCTGAAATGTGTTGCACCATATTGATGCATTTTTCGATGGCTATGAATTTTCGCACTAAACTTGTGCAATTTTTTGAAGTTGCACTGTTTTGGTGCTATGTTGAGGATGTGCAAAAGTAGTGCGTTTTTGCGCGGTTCGATTCCGGAAGTCGTTGTTTGCAGAATGAAAGCAGTCTGTTCGGCAATCAAATCCTTAATGCTGGCACGCTTCCTGCTTATACGTTTTACGAGTTTTAAGTCGCACGCACTACTGACCAGCGTGGGCTGACCCACTTTTTCACTAGGAGATACGCATGGCAATTACCGCCGCAGAAGTCTTGAAAATGGTTGAAGAACACGAAGTCAAATTCGTGGATTTCCGCTTTGCCGATACCCGTGGTAAAGAACAGCACGTCACCGTGCCGGTGTCGCACTTCGACATCGACAAGTTCGAATCGGGCCACGCTTTCGACGGTTCGTCGATCGCCGGCTGGAAAGGTATCGAAGCTTCGGACATGATCCTGCTGCCGGACCCGAACACTGCCCGTATCGACCCATTCTTCGAAGAAACCACGCTGTTCATGCAGTGCGACGTGATCGAACCGTCGGACGGCAAGGGCTACGACCGTGACCCACGCTCCATCGCCAAGCGCGCTGAAGCCTACCTGAAATCGTCCGGCCTGGGCGACACCGCTTACTTCGGTCCAGAGCCAGAGTTCTTCATCTTCGATTCCGTTAAATGGAAAATCGATATGTCGGGTTGCTCGGTCAAGATCGATTCCGACGAAGCTTCGTGGTCGACCGACAAGGATATCGAAGGCGGCAACAGCGGCCACCGTCCAACCGTCAAAGGCGGCTACTTCCCAGTGCCACCAGTGGATTCGTTCCAGGACATGCGTTCGGAAATGTGCCTGATCCTGGAATCCCTGGGCATTCCAGTCGAAGTGCACCACCACGAAGTGGCCGGCGCCGGCCAGAATGAAATCGGCACCAAGTTCTCGACCCTGGTTGAGCGCGCCGACTGGACCCAGAACCTGAAATACGTGGTGTGGAACGTTGCTCACTCGTATGGCAAAACCGCCACCTTCATGCCGAAGCCTATCGTTGGCGACAACGGTTCCGGTATGCACGTGCACCAGTCGATCTGGAAAGACGGCAAAAACCTGTTCGCCGGCGACGGCTATGCCGGCCTGTCCGACTTCGCGCTGTACTACATTGGCGGCATCATCAAGCACGCCAAAGCACTGAACGCGATCACCAACCCAGGCACCAACTCGTACAAGCGTCTGGTTCCAGGCTACGAAGCTCCAGTGAAACTGGCGTACTCGGCACGTAACCGTTCCGCATCGATCCGTATTCCACACGTGGCCAATCCAAAAGGCCGCCGTATCGAAACCCGTTTCCCTGACCCACTGGCCAACCCATACCTGTGCTTCGCAGCACTGATGATGGCGGGTCTGGACGGCGTGCAGAACAAGATCCACCCAGGCGAAGCAGCATCGAAAGACCTGTACCACCTGCCACCAGAAGAAGACGCACTGATCCCAACCGTCTGCGCATCGCTGGAAGAAGCGCTGGACGCGCTGAACAAGGATCGCGAGTTCCTGACCCGTGGCGGCGTGTTCACCGATTCGATGATCGATGCCTACCTGGAACTGAAGATGACGGAAGTGACCCGCATGCGTCAAACCACGCACCCGGTCGAATTCGACATGTACTACTCCGTATAAGAAACGGAAGCAGGCGCCCATCCCGCTACGCACACGGATGGGCACCACAGCAACGCGAGGACAGCCCGGCTCTCCTCGCGTTTTTTTTACCGGATGTTGTATAGTCGGGGCATGACTACCTGGATTCGACCCGTCATTGCCGCCGTCTCATTGTTGTTGATGCAAGCAGTGCAGGCGCAGCAAATTTTTCTGTGTGTGGATGCGAGCGGCCACAAAGAGCTGACCGATACACGCAAGGGGCCGCATTGCCGGCCGCTCGACGTGCCTGGCGCGCAGATTGCCGCACCGAAGGCCCGGGCGGAAGGTTCGCAGCGCACCCGCGTGCCGGCCCCGGTTGCCACGGCGCCGTCGGACTTCCCCCGCGTCGACACCAGCGAACAGCGCGCGCGCGACGCGGACCGCCGCCAGATCCTGCAGGATGAATTGACAGGGGAATTGAGCAAGCTGGCCGAGATGAAGCGCGAGTACAACAATGGCGAACCGGAACGGCGCGGCGACGAGCGCAATTTTGCGAAGTACCAGGAGCGGGTCGCCAGCCTGAAAGACAGCATCAGCCGGTCGGAAAAAAATGTGGAAGCCTTGAGGCGGGAAATTTCGAATATTCGCTGAAAGTGGCGGCGCGCGGCGCGGGCAACGCGCACGCAATCCGCCATGCAAGGCGGAGCCGCATCCCATGCAGAAAGAAGGCACAGCATGAGCCTAGTTTCCAATCTCGCCCGCAGCGGCGGGCTCCCATCCTATGCGGGACTGGATTTGCTGGCATCCGGCGTCATCCTGCTCGATACGGGCGGGCATATCGTCTATGCCAACGCGGCGGCGGAAAATTTGCTGGAAAGTTCGCTGAAGGCGCTGTCGCGCCAGAAATTGTCCGCACTGTTTTCCAATCCCGACGAACTGGCCAACATCATCACCCAGGCGCGCCAGCATAAATATTCGGATTTGCGGCAAGACTTGACCCTGGAGCGGATCGGCAAGGAACCGCTGCAAGTGCATACCATCGTTGCCGCGCTGGATGACGATGACCTGGTCCTCATCGAGTTGCGTGAAAATGTGCAGCAACTCAAGCTGGACCGCGAGGAGCGCATCCTCGACCAAAGCCAGGTCAACAAGGAGTTGATCCGCAACCTGGCCCATGAAATCAAGAATCCCCTGGGGGGCTTGCGGGGCGCCGCGCAATTGCTGGAAATGGAATTGCCGCCGCGGCACCTGGCGGAATTGCGCGAATACACGCAAGTGATCATCAAGGAAGCCGACCGCCTGCAAACCCTGGTCGACCGCTTGCTGGCGCCGCACCGCCGCCCCCACATCGTGGGCGACGTGAATATCCATGAAGTGTGCGAACGGGTGCGCAGCCTGATCCTGGCGGAATTCCCCACCGGGCTGACGATCCGCCGCGACTACGATGCATCGATTCCCGAATTCCGGGGCGACAAGGAACAGTTGATCCAGACCGTGCTGAACATTGCGCACAATGCCGCGCAAGCGCTGTCCGAGCGCATCGCGCAGGGCGACGCGGAACTGATACTCCGCACGCGGATCGGTCGCCAGGTCACCCTGGCGAAGGTGCGCTATAACCTGGCATTAGATTTGCATATCATCGACAACGGACCGGGCATTCCACCCCAGATCCGCGACCGCATTTTTTATCCGCTGGTATCCGGGCGGGATGGCGGCAGCGGTTTGGGGCTGACTCTGGCACAAACCTTCGTGCAACAGCACCTGGGGGTGATCGAGTGTGAAAGCCGGCCCGGACTGACGGATTTCCGGATTTTGCTGCCATTGCCATAAACGGTTGCAGCACAGTCCATTGACGATCGATATTGCGGGAATAAAACACTACATGAAGCCAATCTGGATAGTAGACGACGACGAATCGATCCGCTGGGTATTGGAAAAAGCGCTGGCGCGGGAAAATCTCGCCACCCGCAGCTTTGCCAACGCGCGCGATGCGATCGCCGCACTGGACCGCGAGACGCCGCAAGTGCTGGTGTCCGATATCCGCATGCCGGGCGATTCCGGCCTGGATTTGCTGGCCGTGGTCAAGGAACGCTTGCCGGCGCTGCCGGTGATTATCATCACGGCGTTTTCCGACCTGGATTCCGCGGTCGCCGCGTTCCAGGGGGGCGCGTTTGAATACCTGGCCAAGCCGTTCGATATCGACAAGGCGGTGGAGCTGATCCGGCGCGCGCTGGAAGAAAGCTTGCGGGAAACCAGCGTCGAGTCGGGCCCTGCGGATACGCCGGAAATCCTGGGCCAGGCGCCCGCCATGCAGGAAGTGTTCCGCGCCATCGGCCGCTTGTCGCAATCGAATGTCACCGTGCTGATCACGGGGGAATCCGGGACCGGCAAGGAACTGGTGGCGCGCGCGCTGCACAAGCACAGTCCCCGCGCGGCGCAACCATTTGTCGCCATCAATACGGCCGCGATCCCGAAGGATTTGCTGGAATCCGAATTGTTTGGCCACGAGCGGGGCGCGTTCACGGGCGCGCAAACCACGCGCCGGGGCCGCTTTGAACAGGCGGAAAACGGCACGCTGTTCATGGATGAAATCGGCGACATGCCGTTCGATCTGCAAACCCGCTTGCTGCGCGTGCTGTCCGACGGCCACTTTTACCGCGTCGGTGGACACCAGCCATTGAAAGCCAATGTGCGCGTGATCACGGCGACGCACCAAAATCTGGAGCAGCGTGTCCGCGATGGGCTGTTCCGGGAAGACTTGTATCACCGTTTGAACGTGATTCGCCTGCGGCTGCCCTCTTTGAGGGAGCGTCGCGAGGATATCCCCATTTTGGTGCGCCACTTCTTGGTGCAAAGTGCGAAACAGTTGGGCGTGGAAGCGAAACGCATGAGCGATTCCGCGCTGCAATTCCTGTGCAGCCTGGAGTTGCCCGGCAACGTGCGCCAGCTGGAAAACCTGTGCAACTGGATTACCGTGATGGCGCCCGGCCAGACGGTGGAAATCAAGGATTTGCCGGTCGAACTGTCGCAAGAGCAGGGCGGCGGCGCCCACGCGCCCAGCGCGCCGCCCGCGCCGACGGCGGCCTGGCACGCGCAGGAGCATGGCGGCCTGACGCACCATGGCACAGTGCATCCGATGCCGGTGTCCGATGCGGCCAACGGCAGCCATGGCAGCCACGCCAATGGCGGCCCGGACGGCTGGCTCAACTTGCTGGAATTGCAGGCGGCGGGCATGCTGGCCAGCGGCCAGCAGGACGTGATGGATGTGCTGGGTCGCCAGTTCGAATCCACGCTGATCCGCACGGCGCTGCGCCACACGCACGGGCGCAAGAACGATGCGGCCGTGCGGCTGGGCATCGGCCGCAACACCATTACCCGCAAGATTGCGGAGCTGGGTATCGACGGCGCCAAGGACGATTGATTGGCATGCATGGCGGTTGCATGGCCCGGGGCTGTCATCCCGTAGGGCGGCTTTTACAAAGCCGCCATGCGCTGTGATAAGCTCCCGCTTTTGCCTCAGAATTCCCCATGCTGATCAACTGCGTCGCCTACAAGGATGGCCACAAACTGGCCGATATCGATGTCGAAGCCATCAGCGACTACGTCGAGCGGGGCGATTGCTTCGTGTGGGTCGCGCTGCGCGATGCGGAGCCCGCGGAACTGGCGAAAATGCAGGAGGAATTCGGCCTGCATGCGCTGGCCGTGGAAGACGCCAGCCGCGGCCATCAGCGCCCTAAAATCGAAGAATATGGCGATTCGCTGTTTTCCGTCGTCAAAGTCGTGGAACAGCACAATGACGAATTGGTGGTGGGCGAAGTCGATATCTTCGTCGGCCCCAATTATGTGCTGTCGAACCGCCAGAACAGCCGCCAGGATTTCCTGGGCGTGCGCGCCCGCGCCGAACACGAACCGCACTTGCTGAAACAGGGCCCGTCGTTCGTGCTGTATGCGCTGATGGATGCCGTGGTGGACCGCTATTTCCCGCTGGTCGATGCGATGGAATCGGAAATGGAAGCGCTGGAAGAGCGCATCTTTTCCAAATCGGCCCAGCGCGACAATATCGAACGGCTGTATGCGCTGAAACGCAAAGTCATGACCTTGCGCCACGTGGTCACCCCCATGCTCGATGCGGTGGGCAAGCTGCATGGCGGCCGCGTCCCCTCCATTTGCGACGCCACGCAGGATTACTTCCGCGACGTGCAAGACCACTTATTCCGCATCAGCTCATCGCTGGACGCCATCCGCGACACCATCGTGACGGCGATCCAGGTGCACCTGTCGATGGTGGCGCTGGAGGAGGGCGAAGTCAACAAGCGCCTGGCCGCCTGGGCCGCCATCTTTGCCGTGCTGACGGCGTGGGCGGGGCTGTGGGGCATGAATTTCAAGTCCATGCCGGAGCTGGACTGGAAATATGGCTATCCGATGGCGCTGACCCTGATGTTTTCGACTTCTTACGCGCTGTACCGCCGCTTCAGGAAGGCTGGCTGGCTGTAGCGCGGCAGCTGTTGTCGGGGGCAACAATCTTGTTGCCAGCTAGTGAAAACGACCAGTTGGCGGATGTACAATTGTGACATTCCGTAGTCCCATCCCGAGTGCCCGCCAAGAGGCCGCCATGAGCCATGACGACGATGACATGCTGTTCGACGACGATGCGCCGTCGCAGGGGGCTGCCGGCGGTCCGGCGCCGTGGGATATCCTGGTCGTCGACGATGAGAAGTCCGTGCACCAGGTGACGGAACTGGTGATGGGCGACTTCACGTTCGACGGCCGGCCGATGCGCTTCACCCATTGCTATTCGGCGGCCGAAGCGCGCGCCCTGTTGGACCGGCCGAACCAGTTTGCGCTGATCCTGCTCGACGTGGTGATGGAAAGCGATCACGCGGGCCTGGAGCTGGTGCGCCACATCCGCGAAACGCTGGGCAATTCGACCGTGCGCATCGTGCTGCGCACCGGCCAGCCGGGGCAGGCGCCCCAGGCTTATGTGCTGAAATCGTTCGATATCAACGATTACCGCGAAAAGACCGACCTCACGCACGCCAAGCTGTCCACGGTGTTTTATTCCGCGCTGCGCGCCTACCGCGACCTGATGCGCCTGGAGCGCGCGCGCAGCGGCTTGCGGCGCTCGATCGACGCGATTACCCATGTTTGCGATTCCGACAACATGCGCAGTTTTTGTTCGGCCGTGCTGGAACAGGCCAGCGCGCTGCTGGGCCATGACGGCGAAGGCTTGTGCGCCAGCCGGGTCAACGCCTATGCGGCCGCCAGGCAGGGGGAAAACCTGAAGGTGCTGGCCGTCACGCCGGCCTTCGCGGGATTGAAATCGGAAGAAACGCTGGATCATTTGCCGGTGCCGGTGCGCCACGCCTTCATGCGTTGCATGCGGGAACGGCGCGACCACCATGGCGATTGCTGGTACGCGTGTTATTACCGCACGCGGGAAGGCAATGAAAGCCTGCTGTACATGACGTTCTCCGAACCGATCGGCGACGAGGAGCGCGAATTGCTGGCGCTGTTTTCCGCCAACGTTGCCAGCACCTATGAAAAGCTGGTGCAGCGCGAAGAGAGCGCCGCCACGCAGGACGCCATCATCGGCATCCTGGGCGAAGCGCTGGAGCGGCGTTCGGCGGTGGCGGGCGCCCACGTGGTGCGGGTCGGTGAAATCGCCGGCATGCTGGCGTGCGCGGCGGGCTTGCCGCCTGCATTGGTGCGCCAGTTGCGCCAGGCGGCAGGCTTGCACGATATTGGCCACAGCGGCGTGCCGGACACGGTGCTGCATATGGCCGGTTCCCTGAACGACGAGCAATGGGCGCTGATGCGCAGCCATTGCCAGACGGGCCGCGACATGCTGGCCCGCTCGACCCAGCCGGTGCTGCAACTGGCCGCCACTATCGCCTACGAACACCACGAACGGTGGGATGGCAGCGGCTATCCGCGCGGCTTGCCGGGAGAGCGTATCAGCATTGCCGGCCGCATCACGGCGCTGGCCGATTTTGTCGACGCCATGGTCAGCCCCCGCTGTTACCGGCCCGCCTGGCCGCTCGAGCACACGCTGGAACAAGTGCGGCAGGAAAGCGGCCGCCGTTTCGACCCTGCACTGGTCCAGCTGTTGCTGGCCGAAGCCGATGCCTTGCGCGCCCTGTATGCGCGCCTGCCCCCTGCCTGATGGAGTCTTGCATGGAAACCCCTGCATTATTTGACGAACACGATGGCCGGCTGCTGGCGGAAGCGGCATTGCGCGGCATCACGGCATCGACGTCGCGCCTGCGCGGCGAAGAGTTCATGCGCACATTGGTCAAGGACCTGGCCGAAGTGCTCGATGTGACGTACGTGATCGCGGGCCGGGTGATCATGATGCCCGACGGGGGCGAAGGCATTCGTACACTGGCGGTATGGGCGGGCGACCAGCACATCGCCAACATGGAATACAGCCTGATGCACACGCCCTGCCAGGATGTGACGGACCAGACCATGTGCTTCCATGCGTGCGGCATCCAGGCCGATTATCCGAAAGATACGCTGCTGGTCGACATGCGCGCGGAAAGCTATGTCGGCATGCCGATGATCGATACGGAAGGCAAGACGCTGGGCATCCTGTCGGCCATCGACACCAAGCCGATGGATGAAAGCAAGCGCTTGCTGGCGCTGTCGCTGTTGTCGATTTTTGCCGCCCGCTGCGCGGCGGAATTGCAGCACCAGGACCGCGAAGCCTTGCTGGAGCACAAAGTGCAGCAGCGCACGGAAGCGCTGCGCGCGGCGCAGGCCAGCATGGTGGAGCAGGAAAAGATGGCGGCGCTGGGCACCCTGGTGGCGGGCGTTGCCCATGAAGTCAATACGCCGATCGGCGTGGCTGTGACGGCCGCGTCGGGCATGAGCGCCTACGCGGAGCAAATGGTGGAGATGCTCAACGGTCCCAAAGTCAGCCGTTCGGAACTGGTGTCGCTGGCCACGCGGTTGCAAGGCGCGGCCGCGCTGATCGAGCAAAACCTGGCGCGTGCCGCGGAATTGATCGGCAACTTCAAGCAACTGGCGGTGGACCAGGGCTCCGAACACGTGACCGACCTGGCGCTGCATGACTATGTGCACAGCGTGGTGTCCGCGCACAGCCCGGAATTGCGCAAGGGGACCATCACGGTGGAACTGGATATCCCCGCGACATTGCGTCCCCGCCTGCCGGCCGGCAAGGTCTCGCAAATCCTGTCGAATTTCCTGATGAATTCAGCCAAGCACGGCTACCCGGATGGCGGGCCGGGCACGGTCACCATCTCAGCCCGTGAAGGCTCGGCGGACGGTGTGCGCTGGCTGAACCTGGAATTTGCCGATGATGGCGTCGGCATGGCGCCGGACATCCGCGAACGCGTGTTTGAACCGTTCTTTACCACCAAGCGGGGGCAGGGCGGTTCCGGGCTGGGCATGCATATCGTTTATACGATCGTGCACCAGATGGGCGGCAGGGTGTGGGCCGATGCGGACGTGGAAAAGGGGTGCCGTTTCCATGTCCGCTTGCCGTTGAACCGGTAGGGCGGTTTCCGCAACGCGGAAGCCGCCATTGTGCGCAGCCCGGCGGCACATAAATGTAGTTTGCCGTTACAGGCTCTCCGCAGCCTGCATGGCCAGCGCCACAGCCTCTGCCACCTTGATGCCATCGACACCCGCTGACAAGATCCCGCCCGCATAACCAGCGCCTTCACCCGCCGGGAACAACCCGCGCGTATTCAGGCTCTGGAAATCGTCATCGCGGCGCTTGATGCGGATCGGCGACGACGTGCGCGTTTCCAGCCCCGTCAGCACGGCGTCCGCCTTGAAGTAACCCTTGATTTGCTTGTCGAACGCGGGGAACGCTTCGCGCAGCGCCGTCACCGCGTAGTCCGGCAAGATCGTGGCCAGGTCGGTCAGCGTCAGTTGCGGCTTGTACGACGGCACCACGGCGCCGAATTCCGTCGACGGACGGCCCGCGACGAAGTCGCCCATCAACTGGCCCGGCGCGTTGTAGTTGGAGCCGCCCAACACGAATGCCTTTTCTTCCAGGCGGCGCTGGAATTCGATACCGGCCAGCGGGTGGCCCGGGTAATCTTCCGGCGAAATCGACACCACGATGGCGCTGTTCGCATTGCGTTCCGCGCGCGAATACTGGCTCATGCCGTTGGTGACGACGCGGCCCGGTTCCGATGCGGCCGCCACCACGGTGCCGCCCGGGCACATGCAGAAGCTGTACACGGCGCGCCCATTGGATGCGTGGTGCACCAGCTTGTAGTCGGCCGCGCCGAGGATAGGGTGGCCGGCGTTCGGGCCGAAGCGGCACTGGTCGATCAGCGATTGCGGGTGTTCGACACGGAAGCCGATCGAGAACGGTTTCGCTTCGATATACACGCCCCGTTCATACAGCATCTCGAACGTGTCGCGCGCGCTGTGGCCCACGGCCAGCACCACGTGGTTGGTGGCCAGCTTTTCGCCGCTCGCCAGGTGCAGGCCGCGCACGTGGCGCTCGCCATTGATTTCCTCGACGTCGATATCGGTGACGCGCTGTTCGAAGCGGATTTCACCGCCCAGCGACGTGATTTCCTCGCGCATCGCTTCCACCATTTTCACCAGGCGGAATGTGCCGATGTGCGGCTTGCTGACGTAGACGATTTCTTCCGGCGCGCCGGCCTTGACGAATTCCGTCAGCACTTTGCGGCCGTAATGTTTCGGGTCCTTGATCTGGCTGTACAGTTTGCCGTCCGAGAACGTGCCCGCGCCGCCTTCGCCGAACTGCACATTCGATTCCGGGTTCAGCACGCGCTTGCGCCAGAAGCCGAACGTGTCCTTGGTGCGCTCGCGCACGGTCTTACCGCGTTCCAGCACGATGGGTTTCAGTCCCATCTGGGCCAGGATCAGTGCGGCGAACAGGCCGCACGGGCCCATGCCGATCACGACGGGGCGGGGCTGCTTGCCATCCGCGTTGACGCCGTGCGCGACGAATTTGTATTCCATGTCCGGCGACGGCATCAAATGCGTGTCGCGCTGGTTGCGTTTCAAAATGCCGGCGTCGTCCGTGGTTTCCACGTCCACCGAGTAGATCAGGACGATATTGGCCTTCTTGCGCGCATCGTAGCTGCGCTTGAAGACCGTGAAGCTCTTCATTTGTTCGGCGGTGATGCCCAGGCGGGCCAGGATCGCGGCCGGCAATTCTTCTTCGGTGTGGTTGAGGGGGAGTTTTACTTCATTCAGTCGCAGCATAAGGATTCCGGTCCGTAGTTATCGGGCTAAACCGGTCATTTTACCGCTGCATGCGCGTCCAGGCCAGTGGGGGCTGGAAATGTGAAGCAACGTCAACATTAAGTTTGTCTAAATTTTGAGAAAATTTCTACTATGTAATAACAATGTTTCTGATTTGTTATTTATACTGTCGGATTGTCTGCCGCGCGCCTACCTGCCTGCGGCAACGAAACGGTAACGGCTTTGAACTGAAGCTGATTCCATCATTACTACACCTTCTACCCGGAGTATTACGTGCAAAAGAAATTGATTGTGCAGGCGCTTGCATTGATTGGTTGTGCAGGCTTCAGTTACGCGGCATTCGCCGCCGATGCGGACGAGCCGCAACGTGTTGTCATTACCGGCTCCAACCTGAAACGTACGCTGACGGAAAGCCCGGCAGCGATCCAGGTGCTGAGCCGCAAGGATATTGAAAAAACCGGCGCCACCAGTGTTGCCGACCTGATGGCCAAACTGCCGGCGCTGGGTTCCAGCCAGCAGGTTGACAACCGTGACGGCGGCTTTTCCAAAGGCCTGGCCACCGCATCGCTGCGTAACCTGGGTTCGGCATCGACGCTGGTGCTGATCAACGGCCGTCGCATTTCGCCGGCCGCTTACGCTGACCCGAACGCCGGTCAGTCGACCCAGTACGACTTGAACTCGATTCCCCTGTCGGCGCTGGAACGCGTTGAGATCCTGAAAGATGGCGGTTCGGCCGTGTACGGCTCCGACGCTATCGCGGGTGTGATCAACTTCATCACCAAGAGCAATTACAAGGGCGGCGACATTTCCGCGCAATACAGCAGCGACGGTTACGGCAATTTCGGCCGTGAAAACGTCAATGGCAGCTTCGGTTTCGGCGACCTGGAAACGGACCGCTTCAATGCTTTCGTGGCATTCGACGTGTCGCGCCGCCAGCGCGCCAGCCTGGATGACGCCCGCGCGACGCATAAAGAAGAATCGCGCATCATGGACGGCCGCCTGAGCAACTTCTACAGCGGCACCAGCCAATATCCGGTGTTCTACCGTGAAGCCACCAAAGGCAGCGGCAACTTCAACCGTTATGTTTCCGCCGACCTGAGCTGCGACCCGTCGCAGATCCGCACCGGCTCCACCGCCCTGGCACCAATGCTGGCCTCCGATCCGCTGATCGGCAAGCAATTCTGTAACTACGACGGCTGGCAGCTGGAGGATGCGCAAGGCAAGAGCCAAAGCAGCAACCTGCTGGCGCGCGGCGAGTTCAAGGTCAATGCCGACATCACCGCCTTCGCGGAAGCGTCGTACAGCAAGTCGGAACTGGAATACAGCGGCGTGTCGCGCACCATGACGCGCTCCAAGACCACCGTGTTCCCGAAAGAAGGCGCCGGCATCAGCTTCCAGCCTATCCTGGGCGTGAACCATCCGGACAACCCGACCCGCGGCACCGCATCTCCGGTACCTGTGGCGGTCAACTACCGCTTCACCGACGCCAAAGGCGGCAGCTCGAATGAAAACACGGCGACCCGCTTCCTGGCCGGCCTGAAAGGCTCGACCATGGGCTGGGACTGGGATTCCGGCCTGCTGTACAACGAATCGAAGCGCCACCAGCTGTCGAATGGTTTCCTGTATCTGCCGCTCGTGCAAAAGCTGTTCACGGAAAACATGCCGCTGAAACAAGTTGCTGCGCAGCCTGGCGTCACGCGCGACGTGACCCTGGACGGCAAATCGAGCATCACCCAGTTTGACGCCAAGGCGTCCACGGAACTCGGCCGGCTGCCTGGCGGCGCGATCGGCCTGGCGGTCGGTGGTGAGCTGAAGCAGGAAAAAATGAACATTGTGCCGGACCAGTTGACCGTAGACGGCAAGATCATTGGCCTGGTCAACACCTTCTCGAACGCCAAGCGCGATGTGCGTTCCCTGTTTACCGAGGTGCGCTTGCCCGTGCTGAAGACGGTGGACGTGGAAGCGGCCGGCCGTTACGACAAATATGACGGCTTCTCCGGCAGCTTCACGCCGAAAGTCGGCGTGAAATTCACCCCGACCCCGGAATTCGCATTGCGCGGCACGTACTCGGAAGGCTTCCGCGCGCCATCGCTGACCCAAATGGTGGACGGCGGCACTCAGTACTTCCTGAACAGCTTCAACGACAAGCTGCGTTGCGGCAAGCCTGGCGCGGACAACACCGACTGCGCGAAGAGCCTGTCGGGCGTGGCTGCATCCAACAAGGACCTGGTACCGGAAAAATCGAAGAGCTACACGGCAGGCGTGATTTTCTCGCCAATGAAAAATGTCGACATCTCGATCGATTACTACGATATCCGCAAGGAAAAGGAAACCGACCTGATGTCGGCAGTGGCCGTGATCCAGGACCCGAAACTGGCTTACCGCGTCAAGCGTGACCAGAACCAGGGCACGTGGCTGCGCGACGCCAACGGCAACCTGATCCCGAACTCGGGCCCGCTGATCAGCATTGAAACCCCATACATCAATGCCGGCGGCACCCGCACCAACGGTATCGACCTGGACGTGGCGCTGCGCAACTCGCTGGGCGCCTATGGCAAGCTGGATTCCCGCCTGATCGCGTCGTACACCCTGCACTACAAGAAAGCGCAGGCCGATGGCGACCCAATGATCGACCTGGTTGGCACCAATGGCGGCTACTACAATGACACCACCAGCGTGGGTGAAATCCCGCGCGTACGTGCCTCGCTGTCGTCGACCTGGAGCATTGCAACCCACAGCCTGACGGCGACCGTCAACTACGTGTCGTCGATCAGCTACAGGAATGCGTACACCACGCAGGACGATGGCAACGTGGGCTTGAACGATCCGGTGGGCTGCTACTACGGCGACGTGATCACGACCAATCCGAAGTACACCACGTACTATCCGGATTGCAAAACGAAGGCATGGACCACGCTGGACCTGGCCTATGCCTTCACCGGCATCAAAAACACCACGATCAACTTCAACATCGCCAACGTGTTGAACACCAAGGCGCCATACGATCCTTCGTACGGCACTGCTGGCTACAACTCGGGGCTGCACAACGCGCGTGGCCGTTACTTCACGCTGAAGGCCAACTACAAGTTTTAATGTAGTGTGACTGGAGCGAAAACGGCGGATTCTTGCGAATCCGCCGTTTTTTTATCTGGCTGTATATCTGCTGCCTTACATCCCGCCCCACGCCGCGTTAAGCGCGGCAATGGCCGCCAGCGCCGCCGTCTCGGTCCGCAGCACGCGCGGCCCCATCGACAATGCCAGCGCCCCGCGCGCCATGGCCGCATCTTCTTCCTCATCGGAAAAGCCGCCTTCCGGCCCCACCATGATGGTCAGCGCCTGTGGCGGCTGGTGGCGCGCCCAGTCGGCCAGCGATTGCGTGGCGCGCGGCGTCAGCAGCACGCGGCGGTGCAAATCCTGCTGGCTGATCCAGTCGCGGAAGTCCGCCACGGGCGCCAACTGGGCCACGCGGTTGCGGCCGCACTGTTCGCTGGCGGCAATGATGATGCCTTGCCAATGCGACAATTTTTTCTCTGCGCGGTCGCCCGCCAGTTTCACCACGCAGCGCCGCGCGGCCAGCGGCTGCACGGCCGCGGTGCCCAGTTCCACGGCTTTTTCCACGATCCAGTCCATTTTCGACCCTTCGGGCAAGGCCTGAGCGAGGGTGATGGCATAGGGTAATTCCGTATCGAGCGGGGTGTAGGCCTTGATGGTGGCGCTGGCGCGGCGTTTTTCCACGGTTTCCAGCACTGCCGTGTATTCGCCGCCTTCCCCGTTGAACAGGGTGATGGCGTCACCGGGCGCCAGTCGCACCACGTTGACATGGTGCGCGACCGTGTCCGGCAAATCGAGGTGCAGGCCGATGGCCAGGGGCTGGGGACAGTAAAAACGGGGCATGGGAGAGCTCGAAAGTAATAAGTAAATGCGCGGGTGAACGCGCAATTTTAAGCCTCGGCCCCCGCCTCTGGTAAAATACTTGGTTATTGCCAGCAGGCTTGCAAGTAAGCTCGCCCCTGCGGCAGAGATTTCCAACCTTCCGCACTCATTCAACGATGACGACTACGCTCCCCACCACTCAGATGGCCAATGCGATCCGCGCACTGGCAATGGACGCTGTACAAAAAGCTAATTCCGGCCACCCTGGCATGCCGATGGGCATGGCCGAGATTGCGGTGGCGCTGTGGAGCGGCCACCACCGTCACAACCCGACCAACCCGAAATGGGTGAACCGCGACCGCTTCCTGCTGTCGAACGGCCACGGCTCGATGCTGCACTACGCGCTGCTGCACCTGGCCGGCTATGCGGTGACGATGGACGACATCCAGTCCTTCCGCCAGATGCATTCGAAGACCCCGGGCCACCCGGAAGTCGACATCACGCCAGGCGTGGAAACCACCACCGGCCCGCTGGGCCAGGGTATCGCCAACGCGGTCGGCATGGCACTGGCTGAATGGCTGCTGGCAAACGAATTCAACAAGCCAGGCTTCGACATCGTCGACCACTACACCTATGCATTCCTGGGCGACGGCTGCCTGATGGAAGGTATTTCGCACGAAGTGTGCTCGCTGGCCGGCACCCTGGGCCTGAAAAAACTGATCGCCCTGTACGACGACAACGGCATTTCCATCGACGGTAAAGTTGAAGGCTGGTTCACCGATGACACGCCGAAGCGCTTCGAAGCGTATGGCTGGAACGTGATCCGTGACGTCGACGGCCACGATGTGGCTGCCGTGGACGCCGCCATCGCCGCCGCGAAAAAGGCCGACAAGCCGACCCTGATCTGCTGCAAGACCGTCATCGGCAAAGGTTCGCCGAACCTGCAAGGTGGCGACAAAGTGCACGGCGCCGCGCTGGGCGACAAGGAAGTGGCCGCCGTCCGTGAATACATTGGCTGGGACGCCGCACCGTTTGAAATTCCTGCCGGCGTGTACGCCGCATGGGACGCGAAAGAAGCGGGCGCCAAGCACGAAGCTGAATGGGTTGCCAAACTGGAAGCCTACAAGGCGCAATTCCCTGCGGAAGCCGCCGAACTGGCGCGCCGCATGGCGGGCGACCTGCCGGCCAACTTCGATGACGTGCTGAAAGCCGCCATCGCAGCCTGCGTGGAAAAGAAAGAAACCATCGCCACCCGTAAAGCCAGCCAGAACGCCATCCAGGCGCTGGCGCCGGTGCTGCCGGAATTCCTGGGCGGCTCGGCCGACCTGACCGGTTCGAACCTGACCAACTGGAAGGAAATCGTTCCAGTGCGTTCCGGCCAGCCTGGCAACCACATCAACTACGGCGTGCGCGAATTCGGCATGTCGGCCATCATGAACGGCGTGGCCCTGCACGGCGGCTTCATCCCGTTCGGCGCGACCTTCCTGACCTTCTCGGATTACAGCCGCAACGCATTGCGCATGGCTGCGCTGATGAAACAGCGCGCGCTGTTCGTCTTCACGCACGACTCGATCGGCCTGGGCGAAGACGGCCCGACCCACCAGTCGGTGGAACACGTATCGTCGATGCGCCTGATCCCGAACCTGGACAACTGGCGTCCTGCCGACACCGTGGAATCCATGGTGGCGTGGGGCGAATCCATCAAACGCAAGAACGGTCCAAGCACCTTGATCTTCTCGCGCCAGAACCTGCCATACCTGGAGCGCAGCCAGGCCGTGATCGACAATATCGCCCGCGGCGGCTATGTGCTGAACGACGTGGCGGACGCCAAAGCCATCCTGATCGCCACCGGTTCCGAAGTGGAACTGGCTGTCAAAGCCGCCAGCGCGCTGGCCGCCGACGGCATCAATGTGCGCGTGGTGTCAATGCCGTCGACCGAAGTATTTGACCGCCAGGACGCCGCTTACAAGGCCAGCGTTCTGACCAAGGGTGTACCACGCGTGGCCATCGAAGCCGGCGTGACCGATTTCTGGTACAAGTACGTCGGCCTGGAAGGGGCCGTCGTCGGTATCGATACGTTTGGCGAATCGGCGCCTGCAGGCGTGCTGTTCAAGCACTTCGGCTTCACGGTGGACAACGTCGTGGCCAAGGTTAAATCTGTAGTGGTTGCATAACAATATTTTTTATTCAATCAGGAGCTAAGTATGACGATCAAAGTTGCAATCAATGGCTATGGCCGTATCGGCCGTAATGTACTGCGCGCTTTCTACGAAGGCGGCAAGAAGCATGACATCCAGATCGTTGCGATCAACGACCTGGGCGACGCCAAAGCGAATGCGCACCTGACCCGTTATGACACCGCACACGGCAAATTCCCGGGCACCGTGACCGTCGAAGGCGACAACATGATCGTCAACGGCGACAAGATCCGCGTGTTCGCGCAGCGTAACCCTGCTGAAATTCCATGGGGCGAGCTGGGCGTGGACGTGGTGCTGGAGTGCACCGGTTTCTTCACCACCAAGGAAAAAGCGTCGGCCCACCTGAAAGGCGGCGCCAAGAAAGTCATCATTTCCGCACCAGGCGGCAAGGACGTGGACGCAACCGTCGTGTACGGCGTGAACCACAACGTGCTGAAGGCTTCGGACACCGTGATCTCGAACGCATCGTGCACCACCAACTGCCTGGCCCCGCTGGTCAAGCCGCTGCATGACGCGATCGGCGTGGAAACCGGCCTGATGACCACCGTGCACGCTTACACCAACGACCAGGTGCTGTCCGACGTGATGCACGAAGACCTGCGCCGCGCCCGTTCCGCCACCCAGTCGATGATCCCGACCAAGACCGGCGCCGCTGCCGCTGTTGGCCTGGTGCTGCCGGAACTGAACGGCAAGCTGGACGGCTTCGCCATCCGCGTTCCGACCATCAACGTATCGCTGGTTGACCTGTCGTTCATCGCATCGCGCGACACCACCGTGGACGAAGTCAACGCGCTGATGAAAGCCGCTGCCGAAGGCGAGCTGAAAGAAGTGCTGACCTACCAGACCGAACCGCTGGTTTCCGTCGACTTCAACCACAACCCGGCATCGTCGAACTTCGATTCGACCCTGACCAAAGTATCGGGCCGCCTGGTGAAAGTATCGTCGTGGTACGACAACGAGTGGGGCTTCTCGAACCGCATGCTGGACACCACCGTGGCGCTGATGAACGCCAAGTAATCGGCTTCAGCAGTAACGAAAAACCCGCCGGTATCTGAACTGAACCCCAAAAGTTGGACATCAACTTTTGGGGTTTTTCATTGGCGAAGTACTCAGAGCAATTCAAACTGGATGTGGTCCAGCAATACTTGGCTGGCGACATGGGCTTCAAAGCCATCGCA